>NZ_JBZCNM010000009.1:0-82436 GCF_058269295.1 Arthrobacter sp. TJ-58 | reverse complement strand
GGGTGCGTTAGCGTGGGTCACGAGGGTCTCCGTTGGCCGATACGAGTGTGGTAACCCATATCGAACCGGAGACCCTCGCCTATTTAACTCTTGCCACGCCGTTCACAACCACCGTAAGAGTTACACCTAGGGCGCCTTGGGCGTCGCCCGTTAGCCAGGAACGACGCCGGGGGGGGTGCCGACGACGGCGAACGCCGGCCGCGGCGGGGGCTGGCGGGATTTCGGGCCGGTGCTAACCTGAGAGCATTCGAAAGTGTGTTCTAGGGAGGTTGCGCGGTGCCCGTCTTTTCTTCCGCTCCCGCCCCGCGTTCCGGCGGCGCGAATGAGCAGCAGCCCGCCCGCGGCTCCACCCTTCCCGCCGGGTTCGCATCGCCGGCCCAGGATTATTACGACGCCGGAATCGACCTGAACAGACACCTCATCCGTGATGCCACCTCCACGTTCATCATGCGGGTCTCCGGCGAGGCCATGAACGGAGCGGGCATCAGCGACGGAGACGAGTTGATCGTGGACCGCTCGCTGACGCCCAGGGACGGGTCCGTCGTCGTCGCCGTCCTCAACGGAGAGCTGATTATCCGCCGGCTGCTGCTGACGGGACAAGGCATTTTCCTGCATGCGGACAGCCCTGATTCCGTGGACATCCGGGTGCCGGATCCGGCGGAACTGTCCGTGTGGGGCGTCGTGACCCGGTGCCTGCACCATGTTTGAGGCGCTTGATGTTTAGCTTCCGACATGGCTGAGCGGCACCGCATCGCCCTGGTGGACGTCAACAGTTTCTACGTCTCCTGCGAGCGCGTCTTCGATCCCCGGCTGGCCGGCATTCCGGTGGTGGTGCTCTCCAACAATGACGGCTGCGTGGTGGCACGCTCCGATGAGGCCAAGGCGCTCGGCATTAAGACGGGCGAGCCGTGGTTCAAGCTGGCCGAGGCCGCCCCCAAGCTGGGCCTGGTGCAGCGCTCCAGCAACTACGAACTGTACGGGGACCTGAGCTCGCGGGTGATGCAGCTGCTGGCACGCTATTCCTCCGAGCAGGAGATCTACTCGATTGACGAGTGCTTCCTGCATCTGCACGGCACCGATGAAGAACTGCGGAACCGGGGCACCGAGATTCGGGCCGGCGTGGCACGGAACATCGGCCTGCCGGTGTGCGTGGGGATCGGACCCACCAAAACCCTGGCCAAATTCGCGAACCGGATCGCCAAGCAGAATCCCCACATGGGCGGGGTCTGCAACCTCGACGCCCTGGGTCCCGCCGTCGTCGACACCATCATGTCCCGCGTACCCGTCACCGGATTATGGGGTGTGGGTGCGCGCAACGGTACGCGACTGAACGCGCTGGGCATCTATACCGTTGCCGACCTGCGCGCCGCGGATCCCGCCGCCATCCGCGCCAAATTCTCCGTGGTGCTGCAGCGGACCGTGTTGGAACTGAACGGCACCGCCTGCATTCCCATGGAGACTGAGTCCGCGGACAAGCAGCAGGTGCTGTTTTCGCGCAGCTTTGCGACGCCGGTGGTCACCCGGGAATCGATGCGCCAGGTCATGAGCCTGTATGCGCAGAAGGCGGCGATCCGGCTGGCGAAAGAGGGACAGCTGGCCACCGTCATGACGGTCTTCGCGGCCACATCGCGGTTCAGCGGCAAGGAGGGCTCCTCGCCCTCGGCCACGGTGCGGCTTCAGCGGCCCACGGCCGATCCGCTGGTGCTCACCCGCGCCGCCATAGCCGCCATGGATCCCCAGGTGGTGGAGGGCGCCCGGTATGCCAAAGCCGGGATCATGCTCTCCGGCCTTTCCCCTGCCGGCGTCGAGCCGGCGTTCGACCTGTTTGACGCGGGGCCGGAGCAGAAGGACATCGGCCCGCTGCTGGCGCAGGTGACGGACAAGTATGGCGCCGCCAGCATCGGGCTGGGCCTGGCGGGAATGTCCTCAGCCAAGCCGGACTGGTCCATGGCCCGGAATTTCGCTTCGCCGCGCTACACCACGGAGTGGTCGGACCTGCCGGTGGTGAAGGCGGTCTGAACGCGGGGCAGCGGACCTAGCGAGGAACCGCGGATGCTGTCCGGCCTCGATAACCCGGGGGCCGCGGCGTTGGGTCGGGCGTTGTCTCAATGCGTCGCCGCTTTGGACGACACCGAGCTGGACGGTTAGGACTCAGCTGCTGGAAACTCAAGCAGGCTTGCGGTGATTCCGGCAAGGAATTGCGAGCCCAAGCCTGTCAGGGAGATCTCCTTGCGTTTTACCCCGGTGCGCGGAACATCCACTTCTGCACTGTGCAGGAAACCTGTGTCCTGCAGCCTTTTCAGGGTGCGGTACAGACTGCGCTCGGTGATCTGCCACCCGGTGGCTGCGGCAATATCGGCTGCGATGTGGGCCACCGTTACCGGCTGGCTGTCGGCGACCGCCCGCAGAATCACCGGCGTCAGCATAGATTTTTTGTAGGTCTCCACCCAGGATTCAACCCGGGCCTGAACCCATTCCTGTTCCTCGCCGGGACGGGCCACGCTCAGTCTTCCCATCCGCGGCCCAGCACGACGCCGGAGAGATGGATGAGCAGCCCGGTGCCCCAGGCGGCACTCATTACGAGTGTGGCGCCGAACCAGGGGGTTGCCAGGAGCTCATGGGCCGCGGCGCCGTCGGCTCCGCCGGCCGAACCGAGGGAAACCGCACGGATGACGGCATGCAGGTTGAAGGATGCCGTTACGGTGACAAACGCCAGGGTGTGCGCGATGGCCAGCCCAAAACGGATCATGGTGAGTTTCCGGTAGTTGTGCCAGAACCAGACGACGATTCCGACTGCCACAAGGGCGGTGAGGATCCCGGCGAGAAGGGTAATCTCTCCTCCGGTGAAGGCGATCACGGCTTGTATTGCCGTCATAACGAGAACCAGAACCAGAAGGTACGGCAGGAGCACCGACCGGGCGTTGACATGGGCCTGAGGCTGGGTGGAAGTAGTCATGTCAGGCACCGTACCAATGGAACACTACCGAAGGAAGAGTAGTTTTCTCTGTGAGGCACCGACTAAGCCGTGCGAGGCTGGTGGTATGGACTTGACGGTATCGCCCGCGCTCACGATTCCCGCGTCGGAACTGAGCTGGCGTTTCTCGCGCTCCTCAGGCCCGGGCGGTCAGCATGTGAATACCTCGGACAGCCGCGCGGCGCTTTCTTGGAATGTGGCTGCTTCGGGCGCACTGTCCGACACCCAGAAACAAATACTGCTGAGGCGCCTCAAGCGGCGTCTGATTGCCGGAACCATCACTGTCACGGCCTCGGAGCAGCGCTCCCAGCTGCGCAACCGGGAGATTGCCCTGGCCAAACTTGCCGAGATGGTGGCTGAAGGTCTCGCGCCGGAAGCTGCCGCCCGGCGCAAGACCAAACCGACCCGGGGCTCGAACCATCGGCGCCTCGACGCCAAGAAGCAGCGCTCCGCCACCAAGCGGCAGCGGCAGCGTCCGCCCACCGACTAGCTGCCCGCGCCGCCCGGCTCGAGCTGCCCCCACATCGGAAAAATCCACCAGACTTGTCGAGACCCGGCCGAGGAACTGCATCCCCAGCCGGGTCATCGACTGCCTCGGTGCTGCCGCGCCGGCGCTATTTCTGCAGCGCTTTTCCTTCGGCGTCCAAGTAATCGCGCCAGGACCGCTTCGGCTTCCAGCCCAGCATCCTTTGCGCCTTCGCGGTGGAGATGCCCGAAGCGTCGGTGCGGTCCAGATCACGCAGTTCGATCTGGTCGCCGTAGTACTTCGTCAGCACCTCGGCGAAGTCATGGCCGCCCACGTTGTCCGGTGAAGCAATGTAGAAGACTTCGTGTCCGGGCAGGTCCGATTCGGTTGCGAGCACAATCGCATCGGCCAGGTCATAGACGTCCACGTAGCTCCACAGTCCGGCGCTGAGGACCGAGCTGTCGCGGATCTGCGGCCCCAGGTTGTTCTCATAGTTGCCCTCGAACTGCACCCAGCTGGGCCGGATCGAGATGCACTGGATGTCGGACCGGGCAACAGCGGCGTCCATGAGCTGCTCGCCGAAATGCTTGGCGAGCGCGTAGGGGTCCTGCGGGTGGATCGGGTGCTCTTCGTCCACGGGAGCATAGTCCGGAAGGAAACCGCGCTCCGGAAAGAAGAAGCCGGGCACGGTTTCGCTGGAGATAAAGACAAAGCGCTTGACGCCGAAGCTGACCGCAGCTTCCAAAATATTGAACGTCGCCATGAGGTTGTTCTGGAAGACAACGTGGGGGGCGTGGCCCGTGGGCTCGGGGATCGCGGCGACATGCACCACCGCGTCCATTCCCTTGGCCAGCGCGTAGGCTGCACCTGCATCAGTGAGGTCAGCCATGATGTAGCGGGGCGCCCCCTCCGGCTTCCGCTCGTACGAGGGGCGGTCGAGGTCAGTGGTGACGACTTCATGTCCGGCGTCGATCATTGCCTGCGTTGTGGCACGTCCGACTTTTCCGTGGGCTCCGGTGATGAGGACTTTCATGGCTGCTCCTTGGGTTATTGCACGTCGCCCGAGTATAGGCCACGGAAAGGAGGGCCACGTGACGGCAGACACTGCGCCGCAGACACATAAACCGCACACACAAAGGGGTCCGCTTCCCGTATAGGAAGCGGACCCCAACAAACTGTCGAGCTAACAAACTGTGGAGCTTAGGGGAATCGAACCCCTGACCTTTTCATTGCGAACGAAACGCTCTACCAACTGAGCTAAAGCCCCAAGCCCGGCGCTTCGCCCTAAGGCCGGCCGGACAGCCCCGAGGGGCATAACCCCGATTCTAGACCCGGGCACAGGTTCATAGGCAAATCGCCGCGGCGTTCTGACGGCCCGCACTACCTGCGGCCGCTCCTTCTCTGGTTGCCGCTTCCGGTGCGGCGCTATCCTGACAGTCCGGGCGGCAGCACTCCCCCGGCCGCACTCCCAGCGAAACCGCACCGATCAGCGAACGCCCAAAGGAGCAGTGCCATGACCCTCATCGAATCCGTACTTGCCGAACGTCCCGACGGCGCCGGAACGGACCTGGAAGCCATCTCCACCTGCATCATTGCCTGTTTTGACTGCGTGCAGGTCTGCACCGCCTGCGCCGACGCCTGCCTCAGCGAGGACATGCTCGGTGACATGGTGGAATGCATCCGCAAGGATCTCAACTGCGCGGACATCTGCGCTGCCACCGGAACGGTGATCGCCCGGGTCGGCACCAGGCACGCCAGCTATCCGGACAGCACCACCGCACTGCTGCGTGCCTGTGCCGCCGCCTGCCACCAGTGCGCCGAAGAATGCGCCCAGCATGCCGCCGAACACGGACACTGCCGGATCTGCGCCGAGACCTGCCGCCGCTGCGCCGCCATGTGCGAGGAACTGCTGGTGGTCATGTCCCGCGGCTGAACGCGGCGGCTGCTCGGCTACGTGGCAGAGGCCAGCACCATTCCGCGGACATAGGCGGCCTGGCCCACATGCTCCAGCCCGTCACCGAGGATGCTGATCAGCCGCACCCCCAGGGTCACGGGAGGATCCCACGCCTCATCCACCACCTGGTCCAGGTCTTCTCCGGTGAGACCGGAAACAAAGGCCGCCGTGCGAGAGTGCACCGCTTCGTAATAGCCCAGCAGCACCTCGGCGGACTCCACCTGCACGGCCGAAACCTGCTCCGAATCGTGGCCGTATCCGGTGTCTTCAACAGCCAGCGGCAACCCCACCCGTTCGTACCAGCCCTCTACGGTCCAGGCCTGCTCGTGCCCGGCCAGGGGAGCAATCTGGGCGTCCTCACCCCGGGCCAGATGCCAGATCAGCCAGGAGATGGAGTTGCCCTCCGGATACGGGCGGTGGTTCAGTGCCCGGGCATCCAGGCCGTGGACCGCGCGGCGGACAGTCTGGGGAAGCCTGCCAAAGGCATCAATGAGGAGATCGCTCTGTTCCATGTAGGTACTCCGGAATCTTGTAGTGGGGGAACCGCCGCAATCCTTTCACGCACCGAAGCCCCGGAACAGGGCACCGGCACGGGCAAATGCCTTTGAAGAAAAACCCGCCGCCGGCCGGGTGCATCCTGCTCCGGCGGACCTACCATTGCTCCCATGAGTTGGACCGACCAGCGTCCTCCGTGGCTTCCTCCGATTCCTTCGCCCAACCGCGGCCGGATCCGCATAGTGGTGGGCATCGTCCTGGTTGTTTGCTGCATGCTGGGCATCCTGGTGGTCGCCTTCCTGGGCGAAACACTGAGCATGTACACCTGGTGGCCGCTGGCCACAGGACTCGGCCTGCTCATGTCCGGCCTGCTCAGCCGCCGCCGAATGCCCTAGCTTCACCGGTGCACAGTCATACCCGCCTAAGATGGGGCTCATGACTGATGCCTCCGACGCCGGCGCGCCAGCACCCGTCCTCTCCCCGGGGTCCGGCGCCGGCTCCCTGTCCCAGACACTCTCGCGCGGCATTCAGGCCCTGGAGCTGCTCGCCGAGGCCGAGACGCCGCTGACCATCGCCGAACTGTCCCGGGGACTCGGCGTGCACCGCTCCATCGCCTACCGCATTTTGCGCACCCTTGAGGCACATTCGCTGGTCATGCGCGACGACGGCGGCCGGGTCACGACGGCACCCGGGCTGGCTGCGCTGGCCCGGGGCGTATCGCGGGACCTGCAGTCCGCAGCCCTGCCCGAACTCACCGCACTGGCCGACGAACTCTCCATGACCGCCTTCGTGGCCGTGTGGGACACCCGCGACTGTGTCACCCTCGTGACGGTGGAGCCGCGCCACAGCCGCACGGCGCTGGTGCAGCGCCCCGGAACCCGGCATTCCTTCGCTGCGGGCGCTCCGGGCATCGCCATCCAGTCCGCCGTAGGTGAGGAACAATGGGCCCTGCTCGCTCCGGGACAGCCCTATCGGCCGGAATCAGCGCTGGCCCGCACCCGGGGCTACGCCGTCAGCCACGACGAGGTCATTCAGGGCGTTTCCGCCGTCGCGTCACCCATCACTGCTTCCGGCCAGCTGCCCGCGGCAGTGTCCGTGGTGTACTTCGGATCCGGCCGTGACGAGGAAACCCTGGGCCGCCGGCTGGCCGAAAGTGCGCGGCTGATCTCCTCCCGGCTGACGTAACCGGCCAGCCCCCAATAAGTTAGGCAAGCTTTCTCTTGCTGGCAACAGGCCACCGGCAGGCCTATAACAAGAGACATGGAAGCCTTGCGCACAATCCGGAATTATCCGGTGGTGGCGGCGACCGTCGTCGTCGGGCTGGCGGTGGCCGCACTCCTGGGAGCGGACCTGCACACCGCGGCCGCTTGGACCGCCTCCGGCTATGCACTGCTCGTCGCCGCCGTGACCGCTGCCCGCATGATCCGTGACATCCTGTGCGGCCACTGGGGACTGGATATCCTGGCCGTTGTCGCCATCGTGTCCACCGTAGCCGTGGGCGAATACCTTGCCGCCCTGATCATTGTCCTGATGCTCACCGGCGGCGAAGCCCTGGAAGACTACGCCGCAGGGCGCGCCCGCGGCGAGCTCGACGCCCTCCTGGCAAAGGCGCCGCAGGCAGCACACCGGCTGCCGCCCAACAGCGAGACTCCCGTGGACATCCCGGCCGACGACGTCGTTCCGGGCGATGTGCTGCTGGTCAAACCGGCAGAACTCGTCCCGGTGGACGGCGTACTGCTGAGTGCAGAAGCCAGTTTCGACGAGTCCTCGCTGACCGGCGAGCCGCTGCCGGCGGGCCGCACCGAAGGCGACAAAGTCATGAGCGGCTCGGTGAACGGTACCCGGGCTGCACTGATCCGGGCCACGGAGACGACGGCGGACAGCCAGTACCAGCGCATCGTTGCCCTGGTGCGCGAAGCCGCGGAATCCAAAGCCCCCGTGGTACGTCTGGCGGACCGGTTCGCCGTGCCGTTTACCGCGTTCTCGCTGCTGCTTGCAGGAGCGGCATGGCTGCTGACGGGCAACCCGGTCCGCTTTGCCGAAGTGCTGGTGCTCGCCACGCCCTGCCCCCTGTTGATTGCCGCACCGGTGGCCTTCATGGGCGGGATGAGCCGATCGGCCCGAAACGGCATCATCGTCAAGGGCGGAGCCACCCTGCAGCAACTCGCGCGGGCTCGCAGCATCGCTTTCGACAAGACCGGCACCCTCACGTACGGCAGGCCTGAACTTGCGGCCGTGGAACCCGCGTCGGCTTTTGCGGCTGAGGACGTGCTGCGTCTGGCCGCCTCCGCCGAACAGTATTCCTCCCATGTGCTGGCAGCCGCGGTGCAAAACGCCGCCCGCGAGCGCGGCCTGCAGCTGAGTCCGGCAACCTCCGCGTCCGAATACGCCACCAACGGCGTGCGCGCGGAAGTGGACGGGCACACGGTCCTGGTGGGCAAGCGCAGCTTTGTGGCCGCGGAGGCTCCGGAAACGGCGGACGGCACCGGCACCCAGCAGCACGGCGGGCAGCAGCACGGCGGGCAGCTTCGGGTCTATGTGGCCGTGGACGGCCGTTTTGCCGGCGTCCTGCTCCTGAGCGACACCCCTCGGCCCAACGCACGCGCCACGTTGGAGCGGCTGGCCTCGCTTGGCCTGGAGCCGCCGGTCATGCTCACCGGCGACGGACGCGCCTCGGCCGAAAGCACTGCCGCCGCCCTGGGCATCCGGGAGGTCCACGCGGAGCTGCTGCCTGAAGACAAGGTTCGGCTGGTCGCCGCCCTGCCGGACCGGCCTGCCGTCATGGTGGGCGACGGCGTGAATGACGCACCGGTGCTGGCGGCAGCCGACGTCGGCATCGCCATGGGAGCCCGCGGTTCCACTGCCGCCGGGGAATCCGCTGATGCCGTGATCGTGGCGGATGACATCTCCAAGGTGGCCGACGCCGTCGTCATCGGCCGGCGGACGATGCGGATTGCGCTGGGCAGCATCTGGCTGGGGATTTCACTTAGCGTGGGCCTGATGCTGGCGGCTGCGTTCGGGTTCATCCCCGCCGTGGCCGGAGCCCTCATTCAGGAACTCGTGGACCTGGCCGCCATCCTGAACGCCCTGCGCGCCCTGGGCGGCGGGCGGCCGTCCGCTGCGCCCAAGCCGGACGCAGCCCTGCCGGCCCAGGTGGGCGGCTCAGCGCCGCGGGCCGCTCAGAACTGAATCCCTCGCCCCCGTCCACCGGAATGGGAGCAGGTTCCCCCGAAGGTGTACACCGGCTCATCACGACGCGGCCTGTACTCCACGGTCTCCATGAGCGGACACCATAGGCGCCTGACTCATCGCGGCACAGGCCGGAAACCGGGTCCGCAGTCCGACTGCACGCCAAAGACAGGGATAATGGACGAGGTCCGGCCGCAGCTGCGGCCGGCTGCGGCCGGTTCAACAAGCTAGGGGACGTCCATGACCTTGATCGATAACGGTGTGTATGTGGACGGCAAGCGGCAGCACACCCCGGAAAGCCTCGACGAGACGTTCGAACTGACGCGCAGTTCCGGCGGAATGGCCTGGATTGGCCTGTACCGTCCCGATGACATTGAGCTGCTGGCGGTGGCCGAGGAATTCGGCCTGAACCTGCTGACGGTGGAGGACGCGCTGGCGGGCCATCAGCGTGCCAAGCTGGAGCACTACGACACCACGCTGTTTACGGTGCTGCGCCCCGCCCGCTATCTGGACGACGTCGAACGCGTGGAGTTCGGCGAGCTGCACGTTTTTGTGGGGTCGAATTTTGTGGTGACGGTCCGGCACGCCGAGTCCCCGGACCTGGGCCGCGTCCGCAAACGCCTCGAGCAGGAACCGGATCTGCTGGCGCTGGGACCGCATGCCGTGCTGTACGCCGTCCTGGACCAGGTGGTGGATGAATACGCACCGGTGGCCGCGGGACTGGAGAACGACATTGACGAGATTGAGGACCAGCTGTTCGGCGGGGATGTTGAGGTGTCCCGCCGCATCTACGAACTCTCCCGCGAAGTCATCCAGTTCCAGCGGGCCATCTCTCCGCTGGAGGACGTGGTGGGTGCCCTGCAGCGCAGTGCCGACGAGTACGGGGTTCCCGCGGAGCTCCGCGACAACTTGGGAGACGTCCTTGACCACGTCCTGCGCCTGATCGACCGGGTGAACGCGTACCGCGCCCTGCTGGAGAATGCCCTGAACCTGTCGTCCACGCTGGCCTCGAACCGGTTGGCCGAAACCAGCATTGAGCAAAACGAACAGGTCAAACGCATCTCGTCCTGGGCTGCCATCCTCTTCGCCCCCACCCTCGTGGGCACCATCTACGGCATGAACTTCAACAACATGCCGGAGTTGGACTGGGAATGGGGCTATCCGCTGGCCCTGGTGGCCATGGTGGTCATGGGCGTGGCCCTGTACGCGACGTTCAAGCGGAACAAGTGGCTTTAGGCGGTTTCCTCCTCCTCAAAATGGATGATCTGGCGCAGGGCCCGGCCTTCGGCCAGGTCATCCATGGCCTTGTTGATGTCCGACAGCGGGATCCGGGCGGACACCAATTTCTCCACCGGCAGCCTGCCACGGCGCCAGAGGTCGGCAAAAGCGGGGATGTCACGGGCTGGAACCGCTGATCCCAGGTAACTTCCGATAACGGTCCGGGCTTCCGCCACCAGAGTGAGCGGCGAAATCTGCGCCAGCGCAGTTGGAGCGGGGAGCCCTACCGTGATCGTTGTTCCGCCGGGTTCCGTCTGCTGCACCGCGGTTTCAAAAGCACGCGCGTTGCCGGCGGCTTCCACCACGACGGGCGCCCTGATGCCCTTCGTTGCAGCGTCCGACGGCGTGTACGCCGCCGCTGCGCCCAGAGCCAGTGCCTGCTCCAGCTTCTCCTCGTTGGCATCAACGCCGATGACCTCGGCGCCCAGGGCCCGGGCCGTCAGCAGTGCAGCCATTCCCACTCCGCCAAGGCCCACCACCATGAGGGTGTCTCCCGGTTCAGGCCGGGCCAGGTTGAGCACGGCTCCGCCGCCGGTCAGGACCGCACAGCCCAGCAGAGCCGCAACCTCCGGCGGCACGTCGGCCTCCACTTTCACCACGGACCGCTGATCCACCACGGCGTGGGTGGCAAAACCGGACACTCCAAGGTGATGCAGCACGTCCGCGCCGCCGCGGTGCAGCCTGACCTGCCCGGACAGCAGCGTGCCTTTGGTGTTTGAGGCCGTCCCCTCACTGCAGGGCAGCCGCCCGTCGGAGGCGCAGCCGCGGCACTTTCCGCAGCGCGGGAGGAAGGTCATCACCACCCGGTCCCCCGGAACCAGATCGGTCACTGAACCGCCGACACTTTCGACGATTCCGGAGGCTTCGTGGCCCAGCAGCATGGGAACCGGCCGCGTCCGGTCCCCGTTTACGACGGACAGGTCCGAGTGGCAAATACCTGCGCATTCAATCCGGACGCGGATCTCGTTGTCCCCCGGATCATCCAACTCCAGGTTGCAGACGGTCAGCGGGCGGGAATCCGCATATTTCGGCGGCGCCCCTATCTGCTCAAGCACTGCTCCCCGGATTTTCACCGTACGCTCTTGTGGACCTCGTCCACGTGCAGGTCCGCACCCTTGGTTTCCTTGACCATGCTGACGGCAGTGAAGGAAATGACGCACAGGACCATGATGTAGATGCCGATCGACGGCGACCATCCCGTTTCGTTCAGCAGGGCCTGCGCAATGGTCGGCGCGAATGCCCCGCCCAGAATCGCCCCGAGGGCGTAGCCGATGGACACCCCTGAATAGCGCACCCGGGCAGGGAACATCTCCGCATACATGGCGGACTGGGGTCCGTAGGAGAGGCCCAGTCCGATGGTGAGCACAAAAATCGCCACGGCAAAGGCGATGATGTTGGTGGTGTCGATCAGCAGGAACATGGGAACCGACCAGAGGAAAACCCATGCGTAGCCAATTTGGAAGGTGCGGATCCGGCCGATCCGGTCCGAGAGGATCCCGCCGTAGAGCGTAAAGATCAGCCAGCCGAAGGATCCCAGGGTGGTGGCCAGCAGGACGGAGGGCCGGTGCATGCCCAGCCCGCCGGCTTCGGGCTTGCCCGCGGCGTAGGAGGCGAAGAACGCGATGACGAGGTAACCGGCGGCGTTGTTGGCAATGAAGATCAGGGCGCTGAGGATAACTTCGCGGGTGTTGTGCTTGAACAGCTGGCCCAGGGGCGCGGAGGACTCCTTTTTGCGTTCCTGGATTTCTTTGAAAATGGGGCTCTCATCGACGGACCGGCGAATGAAGTAGCCGACACCGATCAGCACCACGGAGAGCAGGAACGGGATCCGCCAGCCCCAGGCCAGGAACTGGTCCTCGGTCAGGCTCGTGCTCAGCACGTACATGACGAAGGTTGCCAGGATCATTCCGATCGGAACGCCGATCTGCGGATAGGCGCCGAACATCCCCCGTTTGTTCACCGGGGCATGCTCAACTGACAACAGCGCTGCGCCTCCCCATTCACCGCCGGCCGAGAAACCCTGCAGGATGCGCAGCAGCACCAGCAGGATGGGGGCAGCCACTCCGATCTGCGCGTATGTGGGGACCAGACCGATCAGTGAGGTGGACGCGCCCATCATCAGCAGGGTGAAGACCAGCATTTTCTTGCGTCCCAGCCGGTCGCCAAGGTGTCCGGCCACGATGGCGCCGAGAGGGCGGAACAGGAAGCTGATGCCGATGGTGGCGAAGGACACCACCTGTCCCAGCGGTCCCTCGCTGACCGGCCCGAAGTACAGGGTGGCCAGGACCAGCCCTGCGGCCTGGGCATAAATGAAGAAGTCGTACCACTCAATGGTGGTGCCCACCAGCGTCCCGGCAAGGACCTTCCGCTCTTCCCGGGTCATCCGTCCGGTCGACGGCGTACCTGCAATGCTGCTGCTCATGAAAAACTCCGTTGTTTATTCAGCGAAAGATTTACTGAAAGGTTGGTCGGTAAATCCTGCGGTTAAAATACACTGAATATGGCGCGCATCACAGTTGCTGAACCTCGTGTCCCCAAGTACTGGCCGGTGCCGCCTAAAAGTACCCGCCCTCATCCTGGACAGCACGGGCCTCCAGAACTTCTTCACGGTCTCCACGTCATACGTTGTCCGTCGGTTTTCCGTGAACGGAGAAGTCCACTGCACACTGTGGAAGCCGGGCCATGCCTCTTTGCCGCTTCGACAGATGAGTATCGTTCCTCCCGGATCCGGAAAAGATTTCCCTCGCTGCGAGGATTGCAGAGAAGGTTCGTGCTGGGTTAGTCTCAAATAAGTGGCCCAGAAGTGCGCCCATCTTTCCGCTACATGCGTGCTGGGGAAAATATGGACCACAAATTGCGCCCGCTTATTCGACTCGATCTTGACCCTCGTTCTGCGGTCATTGAAGTTGCCGGATGCCTCACCCTCGGAGGCTCCCAGGCGCTCCTGCCACTGATTAAGCGGCTCGGATCACTGTTGCGGGATGATGCCCGCTCGGTGACAGTCGATGTGACCCATGCCCAGCACATTGATGCTGAAGGACTGGCCTATCTGCAAGGTCTCCAATCGATGCCTCCGGGAACCCTGCCAGGCTTTTCCGCAAGGATTGTCCTCCGAACACCGGACACACTGCCTGAGTGCCCTGTCCTCGTGCTGGCCACGGCGGATGCCGGCCAAGCAGGGAAAAGGAGCGTCAGCCAATGAGAATCCGGCACTTCAAACCTTTCTCCCCCGAAAAGCTCCGCTCCCTCGGTTTCCCCACCGACCCCACTGATACCCAGGGGCTCGCCGCATTGCCGACGGAGACCCTCAACGGGCTTATCGACCGGGTCTACGAACAGTTGGACACGGATTATCCGTCGCTTGAAGCCGCGGAGTGGTTCAATGCCCTGACGGATACGCTCAGTGAACGCGGCGAAGAAAAAGACAGCCTGAACCGTCCAGCCTGAGGCTCGACGGAGGATCCCGGCGTGTGCCGAGGTGCCCTCGATATGCGATTCACGGGGATAAACTTCCTGGTCCGCATGTAGTATCGGTACTATCCGAGCCGTGGCACGGAACCTGTCTTTCCTCGAAGCGGCCCCCGCCGGACCGGCAAGAACTGGCCCCGAAACGAATGCGAGGCCCAGCATGGCTGCCGACCTTCCGCTCGACGAACTCTCCACCACCTTTGCGCGCATCCAGGGGCTCCTGCTGACCGAGGAAACCGTCGGTAAAGCAGTAAATTTGCTGGCTGAGGCTGCCAGGGAATCCATTCCGGGAACCATTGGCGCCGGCGTTTCACTGATGGACAAACAGGGCCGCAGGACCAGCACAGGCTCGACCAACAATGTTGTGAAGCAAGCGGATGCGCTGCAGTATGAGCTCCTTGAGGGGCCGTGCATCGCAGCTTGGGCAGCCACAGAGACCGTCCGCAGCGACGACCTGACCGTGGAAGACCGATGGAGCGTCTGGAGCCCGCGTGCCGCAGACTTGGGGATCCGCTCTGTCCTGAGCACTCCGTTGGTGTTCCATGCCGAATCCGTGGGCGCCATTAAGGTTTACTCCGATCGCCCCGGAGCCTTTGACGAGCGCAGTGAACGCCTCTTGAGCCTTTTCGCCGGACCGGCGGCCACCCTGCTGGCCAACGTACAAGCCGCTGATTCCCCCCGCCGCATCGGTAAGCAGCTCAAACAAGCCATCGCCACCCGCGACAACATTGCTTTTGCCCGCGGAATCCTTATGGAACGCGAAGGTCTCACCGAGGATGAATCAATGCTGCGCCTCCTTGGGATGGCCCGCGGCAACGGAGAGACGCTCCGGTCTGTCGCGCAGGCGGTTGTCGCGCGCAGCGGAAGCCACCAGGGTTAAGGGCAGCAGATGGGCTTTGACACGGTGGAACCGGAGCAGCGGCGGCGGTTGCGGGAGGCGTTGAGCCAAGCCGGTTTGGGTGTTTCTCAGCTTTGGATGCAGTACTTCAGCATCGGCGGGGAGGCCGGTGAGTACGAAGTTGACGCTTATCTGAACGGCTCCCTGTCCCTGCCGCCGCTCCAGCGCGACGTTTTGGCGCACGCTGCCAATGAACTGATAGACAACCTTCCACCCCGGCTCCGCGCGCCTTACTGCGACGAGGTGGGTCAGGTTTCCGGGGGCTTCAAGGCTCACGGTGATGACTCCTTTGAGCAGGAAGGCTCTTCGTGCGATCCGCCTCACGGAGGTTCCGGGCCCGGCAAGGGGTAGCATCACTCGGAAGTTACAGACGCGGCCCCGGAGAAACTCCGGGGCCGCGTCCTGGGGCAGAGGGGGTTACTCCTTGTTCATCTTGTCCTGCACTGCTCCGGCCGCCTTTTCTACTACGTTGGGGATATCTGTGGTCCCGTAGTAACGGGCGTCCACGCGGGTGGGCGGCGGCATGGGGGCCGACGTCGTAGGACCGTCGTGGTAGCTGAACTCGCCGTGCCCGTCCGGGGTGGGACCGGACGCCCAGCTGCCTTCAGAGGCTGCCGCACCGTCCGAGAAGTTCAGATACTGGTAGGACACTTCACGGTATTCCTTGTTCAGCGGGAAGTTGCTGGGGACCGGGAGCTGTTCCATGTTGCTGGCCTGGAGCTCCAGTGCCGCGGTGGTCCACTGGTTCTGATGCATGGTGTCACGGGCCAGAAGGAACGAGAGCAGGTCCCGGATTCCGTGGTCATCGGTCATGTGGTAGAGCCTTGCGACCGCGAGGCGGCCCTGCATTTCGGCGTTGGCATTGGAGGTGAAGTCAGCCAAAAGGTTGCCGCTTGCAGTGATGTAACTGCCCTGCCAGGGGTTGCCGTTGGCATCCACCGGCCGCGCGCCGGCGCCGGCAACGATGGCATGCTGCACGTCCATGCCTCCGACCACGGCCGCCACTGTGGGGTCATTCTGAACAGCGTCTTCCGTGATTCCCAACGGCGCCTTCTCCAGCAGCTGCGCAATCATGACGGCCAGCATTTCCACGTGGCCCATCTCCTCCGCCCCGATACCGAAGAGCAGATCCCGGTATTTGCCGGGGATGTGCGTGTTCCAGGCCTGAAACTCATACTGCAGGGCGACGGTAATTTCCCCGTACTGCCCGCCGAGGACTTCCTGCAGCTTGCGGGCGTAGACGGCGTCCGGCTGGTCAGGAGTGGATTTGAACTGAAGTTCCTGCTTGTGGAAAAACATAGGTACCTCCGTGGGGGGTTGGAGCACCTGGGTCCGCGCCGCTGTGGAGCCGGCGAACCGGTGCGCGTGTCCTCAACGTAGCCCCGCAGCAGCCCTCTGGAAAGGGTAGTCAACCTACTTAGTATCTCTTTCCTTTCAGTTGGGTCAGGACCAGCACAAAAGCCTGAATAGCGCTGATATGCTCCCCCGGATGAGCAATATGTGCGCCCGCACCGCACAGCCTGACGGGAGCCGAAGCAGAACTGGTTAGACTGCTCCAATGCCCCATGATGAGCAGCACCAGGACACCGACAGCCAGCCGCAGGACCGGGAACAGCACGGGCGGGAGAGCCGGGGCATCCCGGCGGCCGCAACGCGGGTGACCGACGATTTCACCGTGCGCCGCCACACGCTGCCGTCGGGCCTGACCTACACCACCACCACCGGACGAATGGTGTTTCGCCGGGAGGAAACCAAGGACGGGAAGTCCGAGGGGTTCCAGCCCAAGGCAGAGATTTTCCTCGTTGCCTACACCGCGGACGAAGATACAACCGCCGACACGGACACCACCGGAACAACCGAGGCCGCTGCCCCCGCCCCCAACCGGCGGCCCGTGGTGTTTGCGTTCAACGGCGGCCCCGGTTCCTCCTCCGTGTGGCTGCATATGGGCCTGCTGGGCCCGCGGATGGTGGACTCCGGGGACGTGGGTTCGCTGACTCCTCCTCCGTTTGGCCTGGTGGACAACCCGGAAACCATCCTGCAGCACGCAGATCTGGTGATGATCGATCCGGTCAACACCGGCTTCTCGCGCGTGGTGGACGGCAATGAGGCCGGCGAATTCCACGGCTTCGAGGAGGACCGCGACCTGGTGGCCGAGGTCATCCGGCTCTGGACCACCCGCAACAACCGCTGGCTCAGCCCGAAGTACCTGGCTGGCGAGTCCTACGGCACGCTGCGCGCGGTCGCCGTCGCGGGCCGCCTTTTTGACGCCTACGGCATGGCCGTCAACGGTCTGGGACTGATTTCCACGGTGCTGAACATGGCAACCCTCGATTTCGCCCCGGGCCGCGACACCCCCTACGCGCTGCACCTGCCCACCTACGCAGCCATCGCCCACTTCCACGGCCGGCATGGGGACCGTGAACTCGCCGCAGTGGTGGCCGAGGCAGAAGACTTTGCCGGCCGGGACTTCGGCTACGCGCTCACGCAGGGCGCCCGGCTCACCGCGGAGGAGTACGACGACGTCGTTCGCCGGCTTGCCGAAATCACCACCCTGGATCCGGGCTTCATCCGCCGCACCGATCTGCGCTGGGACTATGCGCAGTTTTCCGCGGAGCTGCTGCGCAACGAGAACCTGGTGGTGGGGCGGATTGACGGCCGTTTTACCGCCCCGGGTGCCAACCAGCAGGACTCCATCAACTGGGATGACCCCAGCCTGCGCGCCATCAACGGACCCTACTCGTCCGCTATCAACCACTATGTGCGGGCGGAGCTGGGCTACGAAAACGACCTGCCGTATGAAATCCTCACCGGCCGGGTCCAGCCCTGGAGCTACAAGAACTTCGAAGGCGTTCCCGTTGACGTCACCGGCACCCTCGAGCGGCTGCTGGCGCACAACCCGGCCCTGCGGGTGCATGTGGACTACGGCTATTACGACGGCGCCACGCCCCATTTCGCGGCGGAATACGTGTGGGCGCACATGCGGCTGGACGATGCAGCCCGGGCACGGTTCTCACATCACTATCACGAGGCCGGCCACATGATGTATCTGAAGCCCGAATGCCGACTGGATCAGCTCTCAGCCCTGGCGGATTTTGTCAGCGCAGGCTGAGCCTGCGCCGTGCGGGCCTGCCGATCGGGACTAGCGGCTCGCGAAGTGCCACCAGATTCCGCCGACAAAGACTGTACCGGCGGCAAAAGCCAACCCCAGCTCCACCAGGATGCCCAGCCCCATGGCCTTCAGCGCCGCGTAGCTGGCGGACCAGGCCGCGGGCAGGCTGCGGCGGCGGAAGTACTCGCTCAGCAGCAGCCCCACGGCAAACCCGACGATCAGTCCCACCACGGGAATGAAGAACATTCCCACCACGCCCACCACTACCCCTGCCAGAACCGAGGTGTTGGGCACCTGGCGCTGCTTCAGCCGCCGGCCCGTCAGCACCGCACTGGACAGCAGGCCGGCAAGGGCGAGCACCGATCCCACGCCGAAGGCCCACCACGCGGCGGCACTCTGCAGTCCGAGCGCCCAGCCCAGCAGCGCCGCAATGATCAGGATGCTGCCCGGCAGGACCGGAATAACAATTCCCGTCAGACCCACGGCAACGGCAAGGGCAGCAATGACGGTTATGACGATGTCGGGATCCATCCCCCCAGTCTTCCATTTGCCGTCCGCCCTCAAGTGCAGCTCTGCCGGGCGGGTGGAGTAAATAGTAAGGTTACTTATAAGGTTGCATTTACAGCCCGATCCACCGAATGGCAACAGGAGACACATATGAGCACGGAATCAGGCAACAACAGCCGGGCCGGAGCCAACGACTCCGACCGCTTTGCGCCCGCTGACGAGACCCAGGTCCTTCCGACCGGAGAGGCAGCGCCGGCGCATCCTGCCGGTGCAACCGCCGCCGGCAGTGCAGCGTCCGCCGACGACGAAGGCCGCACCCGGGCACTGCCGCTGAGCCACACCAAGGATCCCAACGCGGATTATGCCGACGACGGCGCCGGGTACAGCCCGGACACCGGCAACACCCGCACCGGTGTTACCCGCACCGGCGACACCGCCCGCCCCGGCGCTTCCGACGGCGCCCGAACCGGCGGGAATGCTGCCCGCAGCACGCGCACCGGCTCCGCCCTGCCGGAGAAGGCCAACCGCGAAGCCCTCCTGGCCCTGGAAAAGGAACGGTTCGGCGGCATGAAGTTCGGTGCTGCCTTCTTCGGCTGGCTGACCGCCACCGGCATGGTGGTGCTCTTGTCCGCACTGGCCGCGGCCATTGGTGCCGCCGTCGGCTTCTCCACCGACAATGACCTGGGCCAGTCGCTGGACCAGGCGATGGCCAACCAGAGTGCCGGCATCATCGGCACCGTCATCCTGCTCGTGATCCTGCTTCTGGCCTACTTTGCCGGCGGCTACGTGGCAGGCCGGATGGCACGCTTCAACGGCTTCAAGCAGGGCCTGGCCGTCTGGTTGTGGGCCCTGATTGCCGGAGTCGTGGTGGTGGTGCTGGGACTGATCTTCGGTGACGACATCCGAAGCATCAGCCAGCTGAACACGGTGGCCCCGCTGCCGGAGGACCTGGACGGTGCCGGCGCGGCAACGTGGCTTGCCGTGGCTGCCACGCTGGCTGCGACCCTGGTCGGCGCGCTGTTCGGCGGCCTGGCCGGCATGCGCTACCACCGCCGGATCGACCGCGCCGACTTCAGCGACACCGAAATCCGCGCCTAAGCGAAACGAAAAAGAACCGGCCCGCACCTTTTGGAAGGTGCGGACCGGTTCTTTTCCGCATCGAAATGCCTGTCCGGTTACGGAGTGGGCATTCCGCCGTTGACGTTCAGGGTTTCACCAATCACGTAGCTGGACTCCGGGGAGGCCAGGAAGACATACGCCGGTGCGAGCTCGGTCGGCTGGCCGGCGCGGCCCAGCGGGGTGTCCTTGCCGAACTCCGGCAGGGCATCCTTGGGCTGGCCGTCGGAGACCTGCAGCGGCGTCCAGAACGGGCCCGGAGCCACGGCGTTCACGCGGATGCCCTTGGGCGCAAGCTGCTGCGAAAGGCCCTTCGTGAAGTTGTTGATGGCCGCCTTGGTGCTGGCGTAGTCCAGCAGGAACGACGACGGGCTGTACGCCTGGATCGACGTGGTGTTGATGATGCTCGATCCGGCGGGCATGTGCGGCAGTGCAGCCTTGGTGATCCGGAAGAAGGCGTAGATGTTGGTCTTGAACGTGTCATCCAGCTGCTCGTCGGAGAGGTCTTCAAGGCTTTCCACGGCGACCTGCTTGCCGGCGTTGTTCACCAGGATATCGAGGCCGCCCAGGGCCTCAACTGCGTCCGCTACCAGCTGCTTGCAGTAGGCAAGATCGCGCACGTCACCGGGAAGGGCCACGGCCTTACGGCCGGCAGCCTCCACGAGGCGCACGATTTCCCGCGCGTCTTCCTCTTCCTCGGGCAGGTACGCCAGCGCGACGTCGGCGCCTTCGCGTGCGTAGGCGATGGCCACTGCGGCGCCGATGCCGGAGTCAGCGCCGGTAATCAGGGCCTTGCGGCCTTCCAACCGGCCGGTTCCGCGGTACGAATCCTCGCCGCGGTCCGTCTGAGGCTCCAGGGTGGCGTCCAGTCCGGGCTCGGGCTGGTCCTGCTTCGGCGGAGTAATCGTCGGGAAGCGATCCACGGGATTCTGGAAGGTGTACTGATCGTTTGTGCTGCCGTTGGTCATAGAGTTTCCCCACTTTCGGTAGGTCATTCTGCATGCGGTACGCCAGGTGAGACAGTCACTTTTACTGCCCCAAGAGAAGCGTAAGTATGCTTACTACCCTAGACCTGCGGGCCCGATGGACTCAAGTTTTGTGCACAGCCGCGCCGAACCGAGGTGCAGGCGGACGCGCCTCGAGAGTCCTGCACCAGGAGGATCTGCGCTAGAAGATCAGGCCGAGGAACCCCACACTTACGCTGCCCACCAGCGCGATAACGAGGAGCCAGACAATGAGCGTTCGGTACTTGTTCATGGTTCGCATAGTCCGTCGAGTCTACCGATCCGCCGGGGTGCGCGTCCGGGTGGCCGCCAGCGCGGCTGCAGCCATCAGGGCGGAAAGGCTCATGATGATGGCCAGCGGCACCGCGGATTCCTTCCCGGCCAGCCCCGTCAGCGGGGAGACCAGCGCTCCGGCGAAGAACTGTCCGCCGCCCAGGATGGCTGATCCGCTTCCGGCCGCGGGGCCCACTTCCGCCAGGGCCAGCGAGGTGGTGTTGCCCATGATGAATCCCACCGAGGTGGCCGCGCAGAAGATGGGGATCGCCAGCAGCAGCGGCGGAGCACCCCCGACGGAAAGGGCGAGCACGGCGAGCGACATGACGAGAAGTACGGACACAGCCACCGTGACGGTTCTGCGCGGCGGTATCCGGCGGGCGAGACGGGCGGAGATGAAACCGGCAGACACCAGCCCCATGGCGTTGACTCCGAAGGCAATGCCGTAGGCGGACGCTGAGAGCCCCATGAGATTTTGATAGACAAAGGGGGAAGCTGAGATGTAGGCCATGAGCACGCCGAAAGTACTCGCGAACAGGAGGGCGTAACCCAAAAATTTCCGGTTTCCCGCCACGCCGGCCAGCCCCGCCAGCAGGTGCCCGCTGCTGCGGTGGCTCCGGGGCTGGGACTCCGAAAGCACCCCGGCCACGCAGACAAACATCACCAGGGACAGCCCTGCCAGCACCCAGAGGACGCCCCGCCAGCCCAGGCTTTCCGCCAGCAGTCCGCCTGCCGTGGGCGCAACCACCGGCGCCACCCCGCCAATGGTCATGAGCAGGCTGAAGGTGCGTGCCGACGTCACACCGGTTGTGAGGTCCGCGACCATGGCCCGGGCGATGACCACTCCGGCGGAGGCGCACAGTCCCTGGAGCAGCCTGCCTCCCACCAGCACGGCCAGAGTGGGTGCCAGCGCGCAGACAGCTGAGGCCACCACAAAACCTGCCGAGCCCAGGAGCAGCGGCCGAAACCGCCCGTGCCGGTCCGAAAGCGGTCCGAAGACCAGCTGCCCCGCACCCATGCCCAGCAGGAAGGCCGTAAGAGTCAGCTGGACGCCGGTGGCAGATGCGCCAAGTTCAACTGTCATCGCCGGGAAAGAGGGCAGGTAAAGATCGGTTGCAAACGGTCCGGTGGCCGAGAGCAGCGCCAGGACCAGCAGCAGGCCGGTGGTCATGGAGGTGGCCGGCCTTCGGCGAAAAGGACTGAACATAGGCCTGATGGTACGGCCCCCCTCCCCCGGAGCTCCATTCAGGGGGAGGATGGCAGCACAGCACACCAGCCGGCATACCCCAAACCACCCAGAAGGACGGGATGCATCATGAGCACCAGTGAACAGGACCGCAAGCGCATAGTTGTGGGTGTGGACGGCTCCCGACTCTCCATTGAAGCGCTCTGGAAGGCCCGGCGCCTGGCGGCTGTGCTGGGGTGTTCACTGGAGGTGGTGACGGTCTGGGAGTACAGCATCTCCCTTGCCCCGCCTGTTCCCTCGGACGTTTGGTCTCCGCATACCCAGGCCTCGCAGACCCTCACGGAGGCCGTGGAGGAAGCCTTCGGCGACGACATCCCTCCGGATCTCAAGCAGACTCCCCTGGTGGGACTGCCGGTGGAGCTCCTCATCCAGGCCAGCCGCGGGGCGGAAATGCTCGTGGTGGGCAACCGCGGGCGCGGAGGCTTCGCCGGGTTGCTGCTCGGATCCGTTAGTTCAACCCTGGCAGCACATGCCCGGTGCCCGGTGCTGATCGTGCACCGCGGCGAATCGGCGTAGCGGGGGAACCGGCCTCCCTCGGGACGCCGATTCCGCGGCGGGACTCAGTGCCCGGCCGGGGCCTTGCGCAGCAGCACTCCCGCACCGGCGGCAGCAGCCAGCATGATGACGACGCCGATCAGGGACGTGACGCTGACACCCGAATCGAACGCGGCCTGTGCCGAGTGCAGCAGGGCCGAACCCTGCTCCGGCGGCAGCGACTGCACTGCATCAACGGCGCCGCCAAGGGTTTCGCCGGCGGACTCGGCCTGTTCGGGGCTCAACCCGGCAGGCACCTGCACGCCGTTGCGGTAAGCGGCCGTGAGGATGCTGCCCAGCACCGCAGTGCCCAGAACGGAGCCGATCTCATAGGCCGTCTCGGAGATCGCCGAAGCGGACCCGGCGCGGGACGGCGGAACACTGGCAAGGATGAGGTCATTGGAAATGGTTTCCGCTGCCCCCACTCCCACGCCCAGGAAGAGGAAGGCCAGCACCAGCTGAAGCACGGTGACAGATTCTCCGGCGAAAAACACCAGGGCATAGCCGGCGGCGTTGAACAGCAGTCCGCCGGCCACCACGTAAGCCGGCCGCAGATGCTTGACCAAAGGCACCACGGCCAGGCCGGTGATGATGGTCAGCACCAGTCCGGGAAGCATCGTCAGGCCAGCTTCGATGGGCGACTGTCCCACCACCAGCTGCAGGTGCTGGGACAGGAAGAAGATGAAGCCCACCATGGCGAAGAGGCTGAGCAGATTGGCGCTGATGGAACCCGTGAACACCGGATTGCGGAACAACCGTACGTCCAGCATCGGCTTTTCGCGGCTCAGCTGGCGGCGCACAAACAGTGTTCCCAGCACCAGGCCCGCGAGGATGAACGGCAGGCCGTGGACAACGCCGTCGGACGCGAAGGACTTAATGCCGTAGGTGATCGCCAGCATGGAGCCCATCACCAGCACGACGCCGAGCACATCCACGGCGCCCGGGCTCGGGTCCTTGGATTCGGGCAGCAGGATGGGTCCGAAGATCAGCAGCGGCAGCAGCACCGGAATGGAAAGCAGGAACACCGAACCCCACCAGAAGTTCTCCAGCAGCACGCCGCCCACGATCGGACCCAGGGCCGCACCGCCGGAGAAACCCGCCGCCCAAATGGCCACCGCAACGCGCCGCTGGGACGGAACGGTAAAGATATTGCGGATCAGGGACAGGGTGGCGGGCATCAGCATGGCGCCGAAAACACCCATCAGGGCACGGGCCAGGATCAGCATGGAAGCGGTGGGGGCAAACGCTGCAACCAGCGACAGGACACCAAAACCGACGCTGCCGATCATCAGCAGACGACGGCGGCCGATCCGGTCCCCCAGGCTGCCCATGGGAACCAGCAGTCCGGCCAGGACCAGAGCATAGATGTCCACAATCCAGAGCAACTGCGTGCCGCTGGGTGCCAAAGCCTGGGACAGCGACGGGATGGCGAAGCTGAGGACGTTGTTGTCGATGGAGATGAGCAACACCGGCAGCATCAGGACGGCAAGGCCCAGCCATTCGCGCCGTCCGGCTCGATGGATCCGGGGTGTTTCCTGTACGGCAAGCACAGCTGTCTCCTTCGCGGGGTGATGGTGGGGGCGGCAGCAGCGGCAGAGCGGAAGTCTTCACACCCTTGGCCACTTACTGTACCGTCTAGACTGTACAGGAAAAGATGGCGTAGCGTAAACGTATGCCTGAGCACACTTCCACCCGGGACCGCATTCTCTCCGCTTATGAGGAACTCCTGATCAATGAGGGTCCCCGCGGCGCCACCATGGACGCCGTGATCGCACTGGCCGGCGTGTCCAAAGGCGGACTGCTGTACCACTTCAAGAACAAGGAAGCCCTGGCTGCAGCCCTCATCGCCCGCCTTGAAGAGTTGGCGGCGGAAGACATGAGGTCCATGAGCGCCGACCCGGAAGGCCCGTCCCGGTACCTCGTCCGGGAATCCGTCTATGTGGGAAGCGCACTGGACCGGGCGCTGATCGGCGTCGTCCGCCTTGCCCAGGCTTCGGACCCGGAAGCCTCCGCCCTCCTGAAACGGATCCACCGCGGCTGGATGGACCTGGTCCTGGCCGAAGTTGGCCAGCCGACCATTGCGCGGGCCATTGTCCTGCTCGGCGACGGACTGTATTACAACGAGGGACTGCCGGGCGGGTGGCCGCGGGAAAAAGGTTCCACCACCACGGAGTCCGTCGCTGAACTGCTGGAGGTTGTGGACGTCCTGAAGTCCCATGCAGCCAGCCTTCCGCAGCCCCGGTAGGCGCGCGGCCCGCTTCGTCCGCTCCCGGCGGTGCCTCCCGGCGGCGCCCAGCCCCCTGTGCCACAGTGGGTCCATGGACATCAGCACAGCAGATCTTTATGACGAGCACGGCGAGTTCCTGGCGTCGGTATCCCTGCAGTTCCAGGACCTGGGCGGGCACACGGGCTTCAGCGGCCCCGTCCGCACTATCCGCTGCCGGGAGGACAACGGCCTGGTCAAAGCCACACTGAACTCCCCCGGCGACGGTGCTGTGTTGGTGGTTGACGGTGCGGGATCACTGAACACCGCTTTGATGGGGGATCTGATGGCCGCCGCGGCCGTGGAAAACGGTTGGGCCGGCGTCGTCATTAACGGCGGTGTCCGGGACCGTGCAGCCCTGGCGAAGCTGCCGCTGGGCATCAAGGCACTGGGCTCGAATCCGCGCAAAAGTGCCAAGGATTCCGTTGGCGAGGTGGACATTCCCGTGGAGTTTGGCGGTGTCACCTTCCGGCCGGGCGCAGTCCTTTACGCCGATGAAGACGGCATTCTGGTAGAACGCTAGGAGAGATTCATGGCCAACGTCCTGCTGTTCCACTCCGCCCTGGGATTGACTCCGGGGATGGACGCCTTTGCAGAAGTGCTGCGGGAAAACGGACATACCGTCAACGTCCCCGACCTCTATGACGGACGCACCTTCGGGGATCTCGAGGCGGGAATCGACTACGCGGAGGAGATCGGCTTCCAGGAGCTGGAGGACACCGGAGTCCACATTGCCGCGCGGTTTCCGCCGGAGACGGTGTATATCGGATTTTCACTCGGGGTGATGCCGGCACAGCGGCTGGCGCAGACCCGTTCCGGCTCCCGGGGCGCGGTGCTGATCAGCGCCTGCGTTCCGCTCGGCGTCTTTGGCGATACGTGGCCCGCGGGGGTGCCCGTGCAGATCCACGGCATGGAGGACGACCCCGTTTTTGTGGAAGAAGGTGACCTCAGCGCGGCCGAAAACCTCGTGGAGACCACGGCCGATGCGGAGCTTTTCCTGTATCCGGGCACCTCGCACATGTTTGCGGACATCAGCACGGAGGACTATGACGAAACAGCAGCACCCGCGCTCATGGCGCGGGTGCTGGACTTTCTGGCCCGCGCGGAGCGGTAGCACCCCGCGGCCGGAGGACCTGGAAGGGTTAGGCGTTCCAGAGGCCGTAGGAGTCGGCCAGCGAAGAGATTTTCTGTGCACGGGCCAGACGCGGAAGGTAGGAACCGTCGCCCACCACGGCACCGGCGGCATGCGCTTCGAGCAGCTCGTGGGCCCACTGGACCTCGGACTCGCTCGGGGACAATCCGTGGTTGATGGTGTCCGCGGCGTCCGGCAGCAGGCAGAGCTTGCCGGTCATCCCCATGGACTGGGTGACCTTGCAGGCGTCAAGCAGCTTCTCTCCCAGGGCCCCAACGGTGGGTCCGTCGATCGGGCCGGGCAGCTGCCCCACGCGGGACGCGACCACCAGCTTGGAGCGGGCGTAGGCCAGCGCCATCGGGTCATCGGAGGCACCGGTGTCGCGGCGGAAGTCGCCCACACCGAAGGCAAGGCGGAAAGTACCCGGAGCTGAAGCGATCGCCGTCGCGTTCTCAATGCCGAGGGCGGATTCCACCAGGGCCAGCACCGGAGTTCCGGCCTGCAGGCGCATGGCCGTATGGGTG
Organism: Arthrobacter sp. TJ-58; assembly: GCF_058269295.1. NCBI lineage: Bacteria > Bacillati > Actinomycetota > Actinomycetes > Micrococcales > Micrococcaceae > Arthrobacter > Arthrobacter sp. TJ-58. Next base: position 56,006 of record NZ_JBZCNM010000009.1, on the reverse strand, counting down.
ACCTGCTCCGGCTTCTCGGTCATGGCCAGCATGACGCCGCGCAGGCCCGGAGCCTTGGACAGTGCGGCCAGGTCATCGGCCCAATAATCGGTTTCGATGCCGTTGACGCGCACCCAGGCGGTCATTCCGGTGGAGAGCGCCTCGACAACGCGTTCGCGGGCAGCGGCCTTGCCGGGTGCCGGGACAGCATCTTCCATGTCGAACACCACGGAATCCGCCTCCGACGCTAGCGCCGGCCCAAAGTTGGCTTCATCAGCAGCTGATGCGAGCAGCCAGGAGCGGGACAGTTTTGCAGGCAGCGACGCGGCGCGGCTGTTACGAAAAGGGGCCATACTATAGACCCTACTTTCCAGCCGCCGCCTTATTCCAACTGGCGGCTGCGGCAGCGCCGGCATTACGGCTCCGGCGAGGGGTGCCCGTGCTACGCTTCCCTGCAATTATGTGCCGGCCGGGAGCGCTGCTGGAGGGTATGAGCACCATGTTGGAGTATGTGAATCACCTCGTCTCCATTCTCGAAAGCGGCAACGCCTGCGCCGTTGCGACCATCATCGACGCTTCCGGTTCCGTGCCCCGGCCTGCGGGGACCTCCATGCTGGTTTCGGGCTCCGGAGCCGTCACCGGTTCACTGTCCGGCGGCTGCGTGGAAGCCGCAGTCGTTGAAGCCGCACTTTCAGTTCTCGGGGAGGGCCGGGCGCGCACAGAAACCTTCGGCTTCAACGCCGACGATGCCTTCGCCGTGGGGCTCAGCTGCGGCGGAACGCTGGAGGTGCTGGTCCAGCCCTTTTATCCCGCTGCCGGTCCCGGCACCGGCCTGCTGCTGCCCGACGGCGGCCGGGCGGCAGCGGTGGTGCGCCGGGCGGACGGGGAGGGCGGCGCCGTCGTAGTTGGTGATTCTTCCGCGCCCGGCCTTGAAGCCGCGCTGGAGGAAATTGCCGGCGCTGCCTCGGCTCCTGCAGCTGAACACCTTCGGGACTTGATGAGCCGCGGCTTTACCGGGACGGTTCACATCACCGGCAGCCCGCTGGTCCTGTTCCTGGAATCCCGGCAGCCGGCCCCGCGGCTGTACCTGGTCGGCGCGAATGACTTCTCCGCAGCGCTCTCGGCCATGGCCCATCAGCTTGGCTACCGGGTCACCGTCTGCGATGCCCGGCCTGCCTTCACCTCCCGATCGCGCTTTCCCGACGCCGAAGAAGTGGCAGTGCAGTGGCCGGACACATTTCTCCGCGAGCGCGCCGAGGACGGAGAACTCGATGCCAATTCCCTGGTGTGCGTCCTGACCCATGACGCAAAGTTCGATCTGCCGGTGCTGGAGTATGTCCTCCAGCGGGATCTGGCCTACGTGGGTGCCATGGGATCACGCCGCAGCCATGCCCAGCGCATGGCTGCGCTGCGGGCCTCAGGCGTCTCCGAGGACCACCTCACCCGCCTGCATTCGCCTGTCGGGCTGGACATTGGCGCGCTCACACCGGCCGAGGTGGCCGTTTCCATCCTGGCTCACATGGTGGCCGTGAGAAACGGAAACCGCAGCGGGGCACCCCTTACTGCTGTGTCCGGGCCCCTGCATCCTGCCGGACGCCACTCGGCAGAGATTGCAGCTATGTGCGCACCGTGACGGCAGCGGCGGTGGCGCGCCTACCGGGGAGACGCGGATTCCGCAGACGCAGCGCGCAGTTCGGCAATGCGCAGCCGCAGGAAGATGATCAGCAGCACCAGCGCCCACACCGCCAGAACGGCCACTGCGGCGACCACCAGGAAATACAGAATGACGACCAGTGCGCCCACGCCTGTTCCTACGCTCATCACGTTTACCCCATCCTTCAGTGTTGCGGGACCTTCAGTGTTCCGGGGCACCTGTGCGCCGCCGGTGCCCCGAATACTACCGGCGCTCAGATGGCCTTTCCCGGATTCAGGATGCCCAGCGGGTCCAGGGCACGGCGGATGGAGTGCTGCACGCCCACTGACACGTCGCCGAGTTCGGCTCCCACCCAGTCCCGCTTGAGCAAGCCGACCCCGTGTTCGCCGGTCAGGGTTCCGCCGAGCCCCTTGGCAAGGAAGAACATCCGGCCCAGGGCGTCCTTCGCCGGCCCGTCCGTTACGGAATCCCCGGGATCCATCACGATCATGGGATGCAGGTTTCCGTCCGAAGCATGGGCGATCGTAAAAATCCGCACTCCGGTGGCAGCGGAAATTTCTTCCAGCCCGGTGACGGCTTCGGCCAACCGGCCGCGGGGCACACCGATGTCCCCGATTGAAACCCGTCCGATCTTCTCCAGCGAGGGGATGGCGTCCCGCCGGGCGCGGACCATGGCGGCCGCTTCCTCGTCGTCGGCGGCTTTCTCGCATGAGGCGGAATGCTCGCGGACGGCCTGCTGCACCACGTCCTGCTCCAGGTAGGCACCGTAGCCGTCCGTCTGCACGAGAAGGAACGAGGCGCCGCGGGAGCGGAAATCAGTGCCCGTTGCGGCATCCACCGCTGCCAGGGTGGGCCCGTCCATCAGTTCCATCATGGAGGGCTGGATCCGGGCGGCCACCACCGCCGAGGCCGCTCGGGCAGCGCTTTCGACGTCGGGGAAAAACGCCGCCACGGTCGCCGTGGCGACCGGCAGCGGGCGCAGCCGCAGCGTGGCTTCGACGACGACGCCCAGGGTTCCTTCGGAGCCGATCATCAGCGCGTTCAGGTCATACCCGGTGACGCCCTTGATGGTTTCCCTGCCGGTGCGCAGTTCCCGGCCGTCGGCCAGGATAACGCGGAGGGCGAGCACGGATTCCCGGGTGACGCCGTACTTGGCGCAGCGCATTCCGCCGGCGTTGGTCGCGATGTTGCCGCCGATGGAACAGATGGCTGTGCTGGCAGGATCCGGCGCGTAAAACAGGCCGTATTCCGCGGCTGCCGCGTTGATCTCTGCGTTAAGGACCCCGGGCTGGACCACCGCCAGCTGCTCCAGGGGATCGATGCGCAGGATCTTGTTCATCCGGGAGACGTCCAGGACAACTTCCCCCGCGCGCGCGGATGATCCGCCGGCCAGGCCCGTGCCGGCGCCGCGTGTCACCACCGGCACCCGATGCCGGGTGGCGAGGCGCAGCGTGGCCGCCACATCCTCCGCAGACTCGGCAAACACCACACCGTCCGGGTGCGAGTCAGCCACAAATCCCGAGCGGTCCGTGCTGGCATGCTCCCGGTGCGCTGCCTCGCGGGAAGCATGCGGTGCCAGATCCAGCAGCGTAGCGCTCGGCGCCGGGCCTGAAGGCCCGACGGCGGCATCAGGGTCGGAGAAGATGCTCACGGTTACGGGACCATCCAGCCGAGGACGGAGGTTGACTGGAGCCAGATCAGCAACGTCATCAGCACCAGCAGGCCGAGGCTCCAGCCGATGAGTTTGCGCAGCAGCGTGCTCTCAGCCCCTTCAAGGCCCACCGCGGCAGAGGCAATGGCCAGGTTCTGCAGCGAGAGCATCTTCCCCAGTACGCCGGCGGAGGAGTTTGACGCCGCCATCAGAGTGGCCGAAAGCCCCGTCTCATTGGCAGCTGCCACCTGCAGCTGGCCGAAGAGCGAATTTGAGGAAGTGTCCGAACCCGTCAGCGCCACGCCTATCCATCCCAGCAGGGGTGAGAGCAGTGCAAAGAACCCGCCGGCCGAGGCCAGGGCCACGCCCAGTGTGGTGGTCTGACCGGAAAGGTTCATCACGAAGGACAGCGCCAGCACGGCACAGACCGTCACAATGGTCCAGCGCAGCTGCTTCAGCGTTTCTCCGTAGACCTTTACACCCTGGCCGGGGCGGATCCGGTACAGCAGCATGGTCAGGATTCCGGCGAACAGCAACAGGGTTCCGGTGGCCCGGATGTGGTCGAAACGCAGCGTCTGGGCGCTGACGGGCTTGCCGTTCGAATCCACGACGTCCAGACCCGGCCAGTGAAAGGTGACGCTGCCGATCTCCATCAGCCAGGCCTTGACGGCCGGTATCTGCGCAACGGAAAAGACGGCAATGATGATCAGGTACGGAGCAGTGGCCGTCCATACGCTGCGGGCATCGGGACGGGGAGTATTTCCGCCCGCAGCGGCTCCCGCTCCCGGCAGCCCGGCCGAACGGCGGCCCCGGTCCGGAGCGTCCGGACCCGGGCCGTCCAGGGCGCTTCCTGCACTTCCTGCGCCCGCTGCGTCCACCGTTTCGCGGGGTGCGGCCGCTTCCTCCCGGATATCCTCGGTTCCCTGCACCTGCCCCGACATGCCGATGATTTCCGCGGGCTGCCAGACCCGGAGCATCAGCAGCACGGCAATGACGGTGGCTACGGCAGCCACCACGTCGGTCAGCTCCACCACAAAGTAATTTGAGGCCACAAACTGCGAAAGCCCAAAGACAATTCCGGCCACCAGGGCAACCGGCCAGGTTTGCCGCAGCCCGCGCTTGCCGTCCACCAGGAAAACCAGAATCAGGGGTACCACCAGGGCGATGAACGGTGTCTGCCGCCCGGTCATGGACGACAGCTCCTGAAGCGGAATGCCGGTGACACCGTTCAACGCGATGATCGGGGCCGCCATGGCGCCGAAGGCTACGGGGGCAGTGTTGGCCAGCAGCGCCACGATTGCGGACTTGAGCGGTTTCATCCCCGCGGCCATCAACATGGCAGCGGCAATGGCCACGGGCGCGCCGAACCCGGCGAGGGACTCCAGCAATGCACCAAAGCAGAAGGCGATCAGGATGGACAGGATCCGCAGGTCGTCGGAGATGGATCGGATGGTGCGCCCCAGGACCTCGAACCAGGGGGTGGCGACCGTCAGCTTGTAGATCCACAGGGCGTTGATCAGGATCCAGAGGATGGGGAAGATGGCGTAGAACGCACCCAGACCGGTGGCTGCTGCCACCTGTCCCGCGGGCATCTGCCATCCCACGACCGCCAGCACAATGGACAGCACCAGCGAGATGAGACCGGCCTGATACGCCTTCATCCGGAAGACACCGAGCAGGACAAACAACAGCAGCAGCGGCAGGGCCGCCAACACAGCGGACAGGACCAGGGAATCGCCAATCGGGTCCAGCTGCTGGGTGAAAGCAAGCGGTGTCCTCACAAAAACTCCTTTGTCTTTGTTTCACGTCCGTCTGCCCGGTGTTGCCGCTCCAGCATCATCCGCGGTGACGATGGGTTGAGAGTAGGCCGCAACCGTGGGCGGGTCAACGGTGGCGGAGAGATTCCATCCCTCCTCATCACGCGGGGTATCCGCTCATCTGAGGACCCGATATTGCTCACATGATAAGTTGAGCGGCACCTATCCGACTGTCGGCCACGAGGCGGAACCATGAGCAAACTCAGCAGCGCATCCCTATCGAACCTGCCGGGCAATCTGTCCGTTCCCTCCTATGACCGGTCTGAACTCAGCGTTGGCATTGTCCATTTTGGTGTTGGCGGATTTCACCGGGCCCATCAGGCGATGTATCTGGACCGGCTCATGAACGACGGCGGTGCTCGGGATTGGGCGATCTGCGGCGTCGGGGTGTTGCCTGGCGACGCGGCCATGAAGACCGTAATGGATGCCCAGGACTGCCTGTACACACTGGTGCTCAAGAATCCCGACGGCAGCCGCGAGGGGCGCGTCATCGGCTCGATCATCGAGTACTTGCTGGCCCCGGAGGACCCCGAAGCGGTCATTGAGAAAATGGCTGCCCCGGGCACGCGGATCGTCTCGCTGACCATCACGGAGGGCGGCTACAACTTCCACCACGTCACCGGGGAATTTGACGCCGACAACCCCGCAGTCGCCGCAGATCTGCAGCCGGGCGCCACTCCGGCGACGGTCTTCGGGCTGGTTGCGGAGGCACTGCAGCGGCGCCGGGACAGGGGCCTGCCGCCGTTCACTGTTATGTCCTGTGACAACATCCAGGGCAACGGCGATGTGGCCCGCAAAATGTTCACGGCCTTTGCTTCCCTGCGCAATCCCGAGCTGGGTGCCTGGATGCAGGAGAACGTTGCCTTCCCCAACTCCATGGTGGACCGGATCACTCCGGTGACCACGGACCAGGACCGCGCCATGGTCGCGGAAGACTTTGGCGTGGAGGACGCCTGGCCGGTGGTGAGCGAGGACTTTGAGCAGTGGGTGCTGCAGGACGACTTTCCGCAGGGTCGTCCTGCCTATGAAGACGCGGGCGTTCAGCTGGTGGACGACGTCGAACCCTATGAGCTCATGAAGCTGCGCCTGCTCAACGCCAGCCACCAGGGCCTGTGTTACCTGGGTTATCTGGCCGGTTACCGATACGCACATGAAGTCAGCCAGGATCCGCTCTTCGCCGGTTTCCTGCTGGACTACATGAGCCGGGAGGCGAGCCCCACGCTGGCACCCCTTCCCGGCGTCGACCTCCCCGCCTATCAGCACCGGCTGATTGAACGGTTCTCCAACGAGCACGTCCGGGACACCCTTGCCCGGCTCTGCGCCGAGAGCTCGGACCGGATCCCCAAATGGCTCCTGCCGGTCATCCGCGAAAACCTGGCTTCAGGCGGGGAGATCCACCGCTCGGCGACCATTGTGGCCGGTTGGGCGCGCTACGCGGAAGGCACAGATGAGCAGGGCAGACCGATCGAGGTGGTGGACCGGCTGCGCGAAACCCTGATGGCGTCAGCGGCGCGGAACCGCGAAGATCCCCTGGCCTTCATTGCGAACAGTGACCTCTTTGGCGATCTGGCCTCCAACGACCGCTTTGTCCAGGCTTACACCGCTGCTCTGGAGTCCCTGCACGAGGCCGGAGCCGCAGCCACCGTCGCCGGCCTGACTGGGGGTAACCAGGCTTAGGCGGCGCTGCCGGAAAGAGCCGCCGCCAGCTCTTCATCCACCACCAGGGTGGTCACAAAGCCGGCTGCCAGCACTGCCCGGACCGCTGCCGCCCGGGCGGCTCCCTGGGCCACGGCAATGACGCGGGGAGTGTGCTGCAGCTGCTCAAGGGTTACCGCCACAACGCGGCCGTTCAGCTCTGAGTCCACGGGCCTGCCCGCCGCATCCAGCAGCCGCCCGGAGCATTCGGCCACCGCGCCGGCGCGCGCTGCCGCCAGCCGCACACGGTTGTCCACCCGGTCCCAGACAGTGGAGAGACCCGGCTGCCAGGCGCCCACCGCTACGACGGCGACATCCAGGGTGCCGGCCCGTGCCAGGGTGTCGGCGATCTCGGGCTGTCCGCGCAGGCTTTGCGCCGTGGCGGCGTTTTCCACCACCAGGGGTGCCCAGAGCGGCCAGGTTTCCACGCCGTCGTGCCGGCCCAGGTTCTGGATCAGTTCCAGTGAATTTCCACTGCCGGCAACCGGCAGCGCCCCGGCGAGCTGGACGATGCTGCAGGACGGCAGCGCTGTCACATGGCCCGCTGCGAGGTCCAGGGTGCGGGACCACGACATACCCACGGCGGCACCGTCGAAAACTGCTGCCATGAGCTCCTCCGCGGCAGCCTGTGCCATTCCTTCACGGGTGGTGCGGGCATCCGGCCCCGTGGACGTGATGCGAATCTGTTCGATGCCCAGGGCAGCAGCCAGCCCGGCGGGTTCAGCGCTGCAGGAGGCGGCGGCAGGGAAACGGACGTCGATGCGCACGATTCCGAGTGCACGGGCCTCTTCCAGATAACGCGCCACCTGAAAGCGGGAAATGCCGCAGGTCCGGGCTATTTCCACCTTGGAGAGGTTGTTGAGGTAGTAGTCACGGCCAATCCTGGCCAGCAGCTCCTCATGGGATGCGTCTATTCCGGTAATGGCCCTCGCCCTTCCTGTCCCAAAGCCCGTCCTCGAAAAGCATCCGACTGTTGCCCAATGGGATGCATGTGTTTAGAGTTACTCCCCAAATGAGCACAACGCAATTCTCAGATGAGCAAAGGTGACATATGAGAACAGGACGCAGCAGGCCGGGAAGCCGCGGACGCGGTTACCGAAGGAGCGCGGCCGCAGGAGCGGCGGTCCTTGCCCTCATACTCGCGGGGTGCGGCAGCAACAGCGCTGACGGACCCGAGGAAATTGTGGTGGCCATCGTTTCCAACCCGCAAATGACCGATGCAATCTCGCTGGAGGATGAGTTCCGCGCCCGGTACCCGGACGTCGATCCCCAGTTTGTCTCGCTTCCCGAAAACGAGGCCCGGGCCAAAATCACAGCATCCGTGGCAACCGGGGGCGGGGAGTTCGACGTCGTGATGATTTCGAATTATGAAACGCCCATGTGGGCCGAAAACGGCTGGATCACCAATCTCCAGGACTACACGGAGGACACCCCGGGCTATGACCCGGAGGACTTCATTCCCAATATCCGTGAATCGCTCAGCTACGAAGGGGATATGTACTCGGTGCCGTTCTACGGGGAGTCCTCTTTCCTGGCTTACCGCAAGGACCTCTTCGAGGAGGCCGGGCTGGAGATGCCGGCCAAACCCACCTGGCAGGACATCACCGAGTTTGCCGAGAGGTTTAACGACCCGGACAACGGGTTCTCGGGTGTCTGCCTGCGCGGCCTGGCCGGATGGGGCGAAGTGATGGCTCCGCTGACCACCATGATGAACACCTACGGAGGCGGCTGGTTTGACCAGGACTGGAATGCCACCCTGGACTCACCGGAGGTGGAGGCAGCCGTTACCGACTACGTGAACCTGGTGCGCAGCTACGGGCAGCCGGGCGCAGCCACTTCCGGGTTCGGCGATTGCCTCACCCAGTACAGCCAGGGCAACGCGGCCATGTGGTACGACGCCACTTCCATGGTCTCCTCGGTTGAAGATCCGGAATCCTCACTGGTGGTGGGAAAAACCGGCTACGCCCCGGCACCCGTGAATGAGACGGATTCTTCGGGCTGGCTGTACAGCTGGTCTCTGGCCATTCCCGCCACCAGCGAAAAGAAGGATGCAGCCTGGGATTTCATCTCATGGATGACCGACAGGGACTATATCCAGCTGGTCGGTGAGAAAATCAGCTGGGAGCGGGTGCCGCCGGGCAGCAGGCTGTCCACCTACGAGATTCCCGAATTCGCCGAGGTTGCCGAGGCCTATGCCCAACCCACGCTGACCGCCATGGCGGGGGCCTCGCAGGAGTCCAGCATGTTGGGCTCAGTACCGTATCCGGGGCTGCAGTTCGTGGGCATTCCCGAGTTCCAGGACCTCGGCACCCGGGTTGCTCAGCAGATCTCAGCAGCGATCGCGGGACAAAAAACGGTGCCCGAGGCCCTTGAGCAGTCACAGCGCTACGCCGAAACCATCGCGGAGAGCTACCAGTCAGGAGACAGCAAATGAGTGCCCTGGTAGACAAGCACCAAGCCAAGGTCCGCCGGGACGCTGAACAGCGCCATACCCGCGGCATCTCCAGTGCCGAAGGCTGGCGGCGCCGCGCACCGTTGCTGCCGGCACTGGTCTTCACGCTGATCGTGACCCAGGTTCCCTTCCTTTTCACCATTTGGTATTCGCTGCAGAACTGGAACCTGCTGAATCCGGAGGGCGACCGCTTTGTTTGGTTCTCCAATTACATTGAGATTTTTGCCGACTCCACCTTCCGCCAAGCCGCCCTGAACTCGGTGATTTTCACTTTGGGCTGTGTTTTCTTTGCAATGCTCCTGGGCATTGTGTTCGCCATCCTGCTGGACCGGTCCTTCAGAGGACGGGGAATCGTCCGGACCCTGCTGATCACTCCTTTCCTGATCATGCCGGTGGCCGGTTCCCTGCTCTGGTCGGTGTCCATCCTGAACCCCAACTACGGGTTGCTGAACTGGCTGATCGGCCTGGTGGGCATCTCCCCCGTGGACTGGACCTCGGCCCATCCGATTGCCTCCATCCTCATGTCCCTGGTGTGGCAGTGGACGCCGTTCATGATGCTGCTGGTCCTGTCCGGGCTCCAGTCGCAGCCCAAGGACGTTCTGGAAGCAGCGCAGGTTGACGGGGCCGGCTGGTGGCGCACCTTTATTTCGGTGACGCTGCCGCAGCTGCGCCGGTACATCGAACTCGGCGTCCTGCTTGGTGCGATTTACGTGGTCAACACCTTCGACCAGATTTACCTGATGACCGCCGGCGGGCCCGGCACGGCCAGCGCCAACCTGCCGTTTTACATCTACCAGCGCGCCTTCCTGGGCTTCGACATTGGCCAGGCCGCTGCCATGGGCGTGGTGGTGGTGGTTGCCACCATCATCATTGCCACCTTTGCCCTTCGCCTGATCTTCCGCAGCTTCGACGTAAAGGACTAGCCGTGAGCACCCAAACCGAACCGGCTCCTTCCAGAGGCGTCCCCTCCGCGTCCGAAACCCCGGCGGTCCGGCCCAGGCGGGGGAAGCCCCGGACAGGCGCGTCACTACTGACCGCACTGACCTGGATCCTCGCCATCGGCTTCTTCTCGCCGGTGCTGTGGATGGTGCTGACGTCCTTCAAGCAGGAATCGGCCGCCGCCTCCAACCCGCCCACCTTTTTCTTCACGCCCACGCTGGACCAGTACCGCGCAGTGCTCGACGCCGGCGCCGGCAGTTACTTCATCAATTCAGCGATTGCCACCGGAGTGTCCACCCTGCTGGTGGTGATCATGGCCGTTCCGGCGTCCTATGCGCTGAGCATCCGCCCCGTGAAAAAGACCTCCGACGTGCTGTTCTTCTTTATCTCCACCCGGATGCTGCCGGTGGTTGCGGTCATCATGCCCATCTACGTGATTGCCGGGCAGCTGAAGGTGCTGGACAACATCTGGACACTGGTGGTCCTCTACACCTCGATGAACCTGCCGATTGCGGTGTGGATGATGCGCTCCTTCTTCCAGGAGGTTCCCGCTGAGGTGCTCGAGGCGGCGCAAATGGACGGAGCGGGCCTGTTGAAGACACTCTGGCGCGTGCTGATGCCGATGGTCGCCCCCGGCCTGGCGGCCACCGCGCTGATCTGCGTGATCTTCGCGTGGAACGAATTCTTCTTCGCGCTGAACCTTACGGCTGCCAAGTCCGCCACGGTGCCCGTGTTCCTGGTGTCGCAGATGACCAGTGAGGGCCTGTACCTGGCGCAGTTGTCCGCCGCATCGGTCCTCGCGTCACTGCCGGTGGTCCTTGCCGGCTGGGTGGCGCAGAAACAGCTGGTCCGCGGCCTGTCCATGGGTGCCGTGAAATAAGGCGCGGGCAAGACCAGCGGGGAGTCAGTCCTCCCTGGACCTCCGGGTCGCCTTATCGTTGGCCTTTTGAATCGCGTCCACGAGCTCGCTCTTTGTCATTTTCGAACGGCCGGAAATGTCCAGTTTCGTGGCTACGTCATAAAGGTGTTCCTTGGACGCATTCGCGTCCACCCCGCCGGCGGTCTGTGAGGATGAATTCCGCCCTTCCGCAGCTTTGGCGTCGGACGGGCCTTTCTTGTCCTTTTCTTCCCAGTGGTCCCCCACCTTTTCGTGGGTGTGCTTCAAGGCAGCATAGGCAGTGCGGGCAGCACGCTCCGGGTCCCCGTATTCCTCCTCGGCGGAGTCGAACGTCTTGGCGAAGGTGTCCTGTGCCAATGTGTCCGACCGCTGCAAAGTGGAAGGGATTTCTTCCTTGAGGGCATGGCCGTTCTTTCCGGTCTTTGGCATAACGCGTCCTCTCCGTCAGCTGTCAAAAGTCCTTGGAGTCAGCACTCCACCACATTGACGGCCAGTCCGCCAAGAGCGGTCTCCTTGTATTTTGAGCTCATGTCCCGGCCGGTTTCGCGCATGGTGACAATAACTTCGTCCAGCGAGACGCGGTGGTCTCCGTCGCCCCAGAGCGCCATTTTCGCGGCGTTCACGGCCTTGGCGGCACCGATGGCGTTGCGCTCGATGCAGGGGACCTGCACCAGTCCGCCAATCGGATCGCAGGTCAGGCCCAGGTTGTGTTCCATGGCGATTTCGGCGGCGTTTTCCACCTGTTCCGGGGTTCCGCCCAGAATTTCGGCCAGGCCGGCTGCGGCCATGGAGGACGCGGACCCCACCTCGCCCTGGCAGCCCACCTCCGCACCGGAGATGGAGGCCTGTTCCTTGTAGAGAACGCCCACGGCGCCCGCGGCGAGCAGGAACCGCACAACGACGTCGTCCTTCTGTTCCTGCGTGGCGTTTTCCATGCCGGGGCCGTAGTGGGTGGCGTAGAACATGACGGCGGGAATAATGCCGGCGGCGCCGTTGGTGGGCGCGGTGACCACCCGGCCGCCGGACGCGTTTTCCTCGTTGACGGCCAGCGCCACGAGGTTCACCCATTCCTGCCAGAACTTCGGATCGCGGTTCGGGTCCTCGGCGCGCAGCCGGGCGTGCCAGGCCGGCGCCCGGCGGCGGACCTTGAGTCCGCCGGGCAGCAGGCCGGTGCGGCGGATGGCGGAGTTCTTGCATTCCTCCATCACGTCGCGGATGTGAAGCAGGCCCGCCCGGATTTCGGCTTCGGGGCGGGAAACTCGTTCATTGGCGAGCATGACTTCGGAAATGCTCAGCCCGTTGTCGGTGCAGTGCTTGAGGAGCCCGACGGCGGTGCGGAAGGGGAAGGGCAGGGCCGCCTTGGTGGACTCGAGCTCTTCCCGGGCAGCGTCTTCCTCGCCGTCGCGGACAATGAACCCGCCGCCCACGGAGAAGAACGTGGCCTCGTGCAGCACCGATCCGTCAGCGGCACTGGCGGCGAATTTCATGCCGTTGGTGTGCCGCGGCAGGACGGTGAGCGGGTGCAGGACAATGTCCGCTTCGCCGTATTCCAGCACGCAGTCCCCGGCACCGGGCACCTGCGAGCAGAGCTGCAGTTTCCGGGTCGCTTCGATGGCGGCCAGGCGCTCCTCGACTTCTTCGGGCAGGATCTTCTCCGGAGCGAACCCTTCCAATCCCAGCAGCACCGCGGTCATGGTGCCGTGGCCGCGGCCGGTCGCCGCGAGTGACCCGTACAGGTCAACGCGGAGACCGGCCACGGATTCCAGGATGCCGGCGTCGACCAGCTCCGCCGCGAAAACGGCAGCGGCACGCATCGGTCCCACGGTATGGGAACTCGACGGGCCGATGCCCACGGAGAACAGATCAAAAACGCCAACAGCCATGAATATTCCTTTAAACGTGCGCCGGAGCGGTGGCCAGATCGGCCACCTCGGTGTAAAGCGGATGTGCGGAGGCCAGCGCGGTGACGCGGGCCTTCAGTTCCGAGAGGTCCTCGTCTGCACCGGCGATCAGGGCCAGTGCAATGATGTCGGCTACTTCGCGGAAGGCGTCTTCATCGAAGCCGCGGGTGGCCAGCGCCGGGGTGCCGATCCGCAGGCCCGAGGTCACCATCGGCGGCCGCGGGTCAAAGGGAACGGCGTTGCGGTTCACGGTGATGTCGATTTCCGCCAGCCGGTCTTCGGCTTCCTGGCCGTTGAGCTCGGCGTTGCGCAGATCAACCAGCACCAGGTGCACGTCAGTGCCGCCGGAAACCACGGAGATGCCCTTGGCGGCGACGTCGTCGGCCAGCAGGCGTTCGGCGAGGATCCGCGCGCCGGCGAGCGTGCGCTCCTGGCGTTCCTTGAACTCCGGGGTGGCCGCGATCTTGAAGGCAGTGGCCTTTCCGGCGATCACATGCTCCAGCGGGCCGCCCTGCTGCCCGGGGAACACAGCCGAGTTGATCTTCTTGGCGATGTCGGCGTCGTTGGAGAGAATGATGCCGCCGCGCGGACCCGCGAGGGTCTTGTGCGTGGTGGACGTGACCACGTGGGCGTGGGGAACGGGGCTGGGATGCAGACCGGCAGCCACCAGACCCGCAAAGTGGGCCATGTCCACCATGAGGTAGGCGCCCACCTCGTCGGCGATGCGGCGGAATTCGGCAAAGTCCAGCTGGCGGGCGTAGGCGGACCAGCCGGCCACGATCAGCTTGGGCTGGTGCTCGCGGGCGAGGCGCTCCACCTCTGCCATGTCCACCTGGTGGGTGTCCTCGGCAACGTTGTACGGAACCACGTTGTACAGCCGGCCGGAGAAGTTGATCTTCATGCCGTGCGTCAGGTGGCCGCCGTGCGCCAGCGAAAGGCCCAGGATGGTGTCGCCCGGACGGATCAGGGCGTGCATCACCGAGGCGTTGGCCTGGGCGCCGGAATGCGGCTGCACGTTGGCAAAGTTGGCACCGAACAGGGCCTTGGCGCGGTCGATGGCCAGCTGCTCAATGACATCCACGTACTCGCAGCCGCCGTAGTAGCGGCGTCCCGGGTAGCCCTCGGCGTACTTGTTCGTCAGCACCGAGCCCTGGGCTTCCATGACGGCCACGGAGGTGTGGTTTTCCGAGGCGATCATTTCCAGGCCGGACTGCTGGCGGCGGCGCTCGTTGTCGATCTGCTCCGCCACCTCCGGGTCAATCTGCGCCAGATGGGAGTTCAGGTAATCGGTCACAGTTCGCCGCCGTTCTTTTCCGCGTACTCTTCAGCGCTGAGGAGTTCGCCCTCGGACGTGGTGCTCACGGTGAAAAGCCAGCCGGCACCGTACGGGTCCTCGTTCAGCAGGGCCGGATTGTCGATGGCCTCTTGGTTGATTTCCATGATTTCGCCGGAGACCGGAGCGTACAGATCCGAAACGGACTTGGTGGACTCGACTTCGCCGCAGGTCTCACCGGCGGTGATGACAGAGCCGACCTCGGGCAGGTCAACATAGACCACATCGCCCAGGGCGTCGGCAGCGACGGCGGAAATGCCAACCTTGACGGGGCTGGAAGCGTCCACCCACTCGTGTTCGGCGGAGTAGCGGAGTCCTGCGTTCACTTTGCTCATTGTGTGCCTTTCGGTGCATCTGAGGTTCTGCCGGGTTACTTCAAAGTCTAGGCCGCGCGGGATGGCAGTAAGTGCGCGTCTCAGGGCTGAGAGGCGCACTTACTGCCATCTCGGGAGATTAAGAGGGGCGCTTGTAGAACGGGAGAGCGACGACGGTGAAGGATTCAGGCTTCCCGCGAAGGTCCACGTCCAGGGAGGTGCCCGGTTCGGAGAAGGCAGTGTCCACATAGGCCAGCGCGATCGGGTAACCGAGGGTGGGGCTGGGGGCACCGGACGTGACTTCGCCGATCACCGCGCCGTCGGACAGGACCGGGTAATGAGAACGGCCGGCCCGCCGGCCGGCACCCTTCAGCCCCACGAGACGGCGGGCCGGAGCCTGCTCCTTCTTGGCCTCCAGGGCGGTGCGGCCCACAAAGTCCCCCTCCTTGGAAAGGGCGACCACGGGGCCCAGGCCCGCAGCGTAAGGGTCCAGGTCCAGCGTGAGCTCGTTGCCGTACAGCGGCATCCCGGCCTCCAGACGCAGCGAGTCACGGCAGGCCAGACCTGCGGGAATCAGTCCCCGGTCCGCTCCGGCGTCGAGCAGGGCAGCCCACAGGATGGGCGCGGCGTCGTTGGTTACGTAAATCTCAAAACCGTCCTCGCCCGTATAACCGGTGCGGGCCACCAGGAGGTCCGCAGTCCAGGCGCCCAGCACCATCGGCACCTTCGCGGCGGCGTAGTACTTCATCCCTGTAACGGCGTCCCGGTGTTCCGCCGGAACCAGGGCCAGCAGGATGGCTTCCGCGTTGGGTCCCTGTACGGCCACCAGCGAGGTGCCCTCGGAAATGTCGTTGACGGTGACGTCAAAGCCCTCGGCGCGGGCTTCCAGCTCCGCGGCGACTACCTGCGCGTTGCCGGCGTTGGGCACCACCAGGTAGGAGTCGTCGTCGAGCCGGT
Organism: Arthrobacter sp. TJ-58; assembly: GCF_058269295.1. Taxonomy (NCBI): domain Bacteria; kingdom Bacillati; phylum Actinomycetota; class Actinomycetes; order Micrococcales; family Micrococcaceae; genus Arthrobacter; species Arthrobacter sp. TJ-58. The sequence goes on along the minus strand of NZ_JBZCNM010000009.1, from coordinate 40,416 downwards.
AGCTGATCAGGTCGTCGATGATCCCGCCGTCGGCATTGGTGATCAGCGAGTACTTGGCCTTGCCCACCTTGACGGCGGACAGCTTGCCCACCAGCGCGTAATCCAGGAAAGCGCCGGCGTCAGGTCCGGTGACCTTCACTTCGCCCATGTGAGAGAGGTCAAACAGTCCCGCTGCTTTGCGGACGGCGTGGTGTTCGGCCAGCTCTGAGCTGTATTTCAGCGGCATCTGCCAGCCGCCGAAGTCGGTGAAGGAGGCGCCGAGGCGTTTGTGCTCTTCGTAGAGCGCAGTGTATTTCTCAGTCATTGTTCTCAGCCTTTGCGCTCTAGTTTTCGAAGTCTTCGATGGGCGGGCAGGAGCAGATGAGGTTGCGGTCCCCGGCTGCTCCGTCGATCCGGCCCACCGGCGGGAAGTACTTGTCCATGCGCTGGCTGCGCATCGGGAAGGCCGCCTGTTCACGCGGGTAGGCGCGGTCCCACTCGTTGCCGGCCAGGACGACGGCGGTGTGCGGCGCGTTGCGCAGCGGGCTGCCCTCCAGGGTGAAGTCCCCGGCGGCAACCTGGTCGATCTCGGCGCGGATGGCGATCATGGCGTCGATGAACCGGTCAATTTCGCCCAGGTCCTCAGACTCGGTGGGTTCCACCATCAGGGTGCCGGCCACCGGGAAGGACAGGGTGGGCGCGTGGAAGCCGTAGTCCACCAGGCGCTTGGCCACGTCTTCTGCGGTCACGCCGGTCTTCGCGGTCAGGTCCCGCAGGTCCAGGATGCACTCGTGCGCCACGAGTCCGCCGCGGCCGGTGTACAGCACGGGGAAGTACTCGTTGAGCCGTGCGGCCACATAGTTGGCGGCCAGCAGGGCGCTCTTGGTGGCTTCGGTCAGCCCCTCGCCGCCCATGAGGTTCACGTAGGCCCAGGAGATGGGCAGCACGCCGGCGGAGCCGAAGCGCGACGCGGACACCGGAATGTCCTCGCCTTCGGTCCAGGTGGCGGCATCGCCGGGCAGGAACGGTGCCAGGTGGGACTTTACGGCCACCGGGCCCACGCCCGGACCGCCGCCGCCGTGCGGGATGCAGAACGTCTTGTGCAGGTTCAGGTGGGAAACGTCGCCGCCGAACTCGCCCGGGCGGGCCAGCCCCACCAGGGCGTTGAGGTTGGCGCCGTCAATGTAGACCTGGCCGCCGGCCTCGTGCACGGCCTCGCAGACGTCGCGGACGTCGTCGTCGAACACGCCGTGCGTGGAGGGGTAGGTGATCATGATGGCGGCCAGGTTGTCCCGGTGCGCATCGATCTTGGCGCGCAGGTCCGCGTGGTCAATGGCGCCGTCATCGGCGGTGGCGACCACCACGACCTTCATGCCCGCCAGGACGGCGGAGGCGGCATTCGTGCCGTGCGCGGACGCGGGGATGAGGCAGACGGTGCGCTGGTCCTCGCCGCGGGAGTGGTGGTAGCCGCGGATGGCCAGCAGGCCGGCCAGTTCACCCTGCGAGCCGGCGTTGGGCTGGATGGACACCTTCTCGTAGCCGGTGATGACCGCGAGCTTCTCTTCGAGGTCCGCGATCAGTTCACGCCACCCCTCAGTCTGGGAATCCGGGGCGAAGGGGTGGATGGAGGCGAACTCGGGCCAGGTCATCGCCTGCATTTCGGCCGTGGCGTTGAGCTTCATGGTGCAGGAGCCCAGCGGGATCATGGTGCGGTCCAGAGCCAGGTCGCGGTCCGAGAGGCGGCGCAGGTAGCGCAGCATCTGGGTTTCCGAGCGGTAGGAGGAGAACACCGGGTGCGTCATGAAGTCTGACGTGCGACGGATGTCGGCAGCCAGCTCAAAGCCTTCCGGCTCGCCGGAGAAGTTCGCACCGGCACCGAAGGCAGCGGCGACGTCGGCGAGGATGGCCGGCGTCGTCGTCTCGTCACAGGAGATGCCCACCGTGTCCGCGTCGATGCTGCGCAGATTGATGCCGCGGGCTTCGGCTGCGGCAACGATTTCGGCGGCGCGTCCCGGGACACGGGCGGTGACGGTGTCGAAGAAGCTCGTGGAGAGCAGTTCGACGCCGGCGGCCTCCAGGGCGGCGGCCAGGGTGCGGGCGGAGTCATGGGCGCGGCGGGCAATCCGCCGCAGGCCCTCGGGGCCGTGGTAGACGGCGTACATGGAGGCAACGATGGCCAGCAGCGCCTGCGCGGTGCAGATGTTGGAGGTGGCCTTCTCGCGGCGGATGTGCTGCTCGCGGGTCTGCAGGGCCAGCCGGTAGGCGGGGGTGCCGGCGGAGTCCTTGGAGACGCCCACCAGGCGGCCGGGCAGGGAGCGTTCCAGGCCCTTGCGGACGGCCATGTACGCAGCGTGCGGACCGCCGAAGAAGAGCGGAACGCCGAAGCGCTGCACGGAGCCGACGGCGATGTCCGCCCCCTGTTCGCCGGGAGGGGTGATCAGGGTCAGTGCCAGCAGGTCCGCGGCCACGGTGACCAGCGCGCCGCGTTCCTTGGCCTCGGCGATCAGCGCCGCCTGGCTGCGGACGACGCCGGAAACGCCGGGCTGCTGCAGGACCAGGCCGGTGATGTCGCCGTCGGGCAGTCCGTTGGCGAGGTCCGCTACGATCACGTCGAAGCCCAGGGCCTTGGCCCTGCCCTTCACCACGGCGATGGTCTGCGGCAGGGTTTCAGAGTCAAGCACAATGGCGCCGCTGGCTTTGGACTTGTTGGAGCGGCGCATCAGCAGCACGGCTTCGGCCACTGCGGTGGCTTCATCCAGCAGGGAGGCGTTGGCGATGGGCAGGGCGGTGAGGTCCTGGACCATGGTCTGGAAATTCAGCAGGGCTTCAAGCCGGCCCTGGGAAATTTCGGGCTGGTACGGGGTGTAGGCGGTGTACCAGGCGGGGTCCTCGACGACGTTGCGGAGGATCACCGGCGGGGTGTGCGTGCCGTAGTAGCCCTGGCCGATCATCTGCACGGCCGTCTTGTTCTTGCCGGCAATCGTCCGCAGCTGCGCGAGGGTTTCCTCTTCGGAGCGGGCGGGATCGAGCACCAGTGCGCTGCCCTGACGGATCGCGGCGGGAACCGCCATGTCCGCCAGTGCGTCGAGGGAATCGTAGCCCACGGCCTTGAGCATGGCTTCGGCGGAGCCCGCGCGGGCACCAATGTGGCGGTCAACAAACCCTTCCGCCAGCGGCGCTGCCTCGGCGGCGCCAAGGGAATGCGCGGCGGACGCGGAAGCGGCGGGGGTTGGGGCAGTGGATAGATCAGCAGTCATTAGGGGCTCCTGGAAAGGCAGACGGGGTACGCCAACAAACGTTGGGTCCTCCCCGCTCTGTATTGGACCTGAGAGATTCCGCGGGGGTGGGTCCCGCTTGCACCGTCGGTGAGTTCCACACCGGAGTGCGGAAGCTGCTTTCCAGAGTTGCCTCGCTGTGGCGGTACAGGGGCCTGAGAGATTCCCGGGGAGGGTTTGCTCCTACGGCGCCCGCCGGTGCAGTCGCCTACAAAAAGAGGGGGCTGCAGTAGCGGAACTCTCCCGCCACGGCTGATAAAGGCATATTCACTTGTGTGTTTCCACATGTGACCCTACTCTCATGCGGGTAGCTCAACAACTGAGTGACGCCTGCCGCGGGCTTATTGACGCCGGTGTGCTGCGTCACCACGCAGATCTTCGGCCGCCTGGCCCTCAAATTGACACGGCGCGTCCGCGACTTCCACACTGGACTGTCGGCGGTGGCGCCAACACCTCTCATACGGCCTCATCCGGGCCTTCCGCGCGCGTAGCGGCGTCACGCGCGCCGGCGGGTGCCCATATCTATATGAGAAAGATCGCCATGTCTGACCGCCTGACCAGCCCTTCCCCCGCGGAGACCGCTCCCGGAGGGACAAGCTCCTCCGAGCCGGAACTCTCCCGCTCCCTCTCCAGCCGTCACATCCAGCTCCTGGCCATCGGCGGCGCCATCGGAACCGGCCTGTTCATGGGCTCCGGCAAGACCATCTCGGTCGCCGGTCCGTCAGTGATTTTCGTCTACATGATCATCGGCTTCATGCTGTTCTTCGTCATGCGGGCCATGGGCGAGCTGCTGCTCTCCAACCTCAAGTACAAGTCCTTCACCGACTTCTCCGCCGATCTCCTGGGCCCCTGGGCCGGGTTCTTCACCGGCTGGACCTACTGGTTCTGCTGGGTGGTGACCGGAATTGCGGACGTGGTGGCGATTTCGCACTACGTCACCTTCTGGTGGGCGGATGCACCGCTCTGGATTCCGGCCCTGGCCTGCATCCTGGTGCTGCTGGCCCTGAACCTCCCCACGGTTAAGGCCTTCGGCGAAACAGAATTTTGGTTTGCCCTGGTCAAAATCCTGGCCATTGTCACCCTCATTGTGGTGGGCCTGGTCATGATCTTCACCCGCTTCACCTCCGGTGACGGAGACACCGCCGGGTTCAACAACCTTTGGGAGCACGGCGGATTGTTCCCCACGGGCCCCATGGGCTTTGTGGCCGGTTTCCAGATTGCCGTGTTCGCGTTCGTCGGCATTGAACTGGTGGGCACGGCAGCCGCGGAAACCAAGGATCCGGAAAAGAACCTCCCCCGCGCCATCAACTCCATTCCGCTGCGCATCATGCTCTTCTACGTAGGTGCCCTGGTCATCCTGATTTCGGTGGTCCCGTGGGATAATTTCAGCGCGGATGACAGCCCCTTCGTGGGCATGTTCGCCCTGGCCGGTCTGGGCGCAGCGGCCGCCGTGGTGAACTTTGTGGTCCTGACTTCCGCCGCATCTTCAGCCAATTCGGGCATCTATTCCACCTCACGCATGGTGTTCGGCCTGGCGCACGACGGCGACGCCCCTCGCCCGTTCGGCCGCCTGTCCCGGCGCAAGGTGCCGCAGAACGCCCTGTTCTTCTCCTGCACCTTCCTGCTGGCCGGCGTGGCGCTGTTGTACGCCGGTGAATCGGTCAGCGCAGCGTTCACGCTGGTCACCACCATCTCCGCGCTGTGCTTCATGTTTGTGTGGACGGTCATCCTGTTGAGCTACCTGGCATTCCGCAAGCGCCGTCCGGCGCTGCACGAGGCTTCGAAGTTCAAGATGCCCGGCGGCGTGGTGATGGTCTACGTGGTCCTGGCCTTCTTCGTCTTCATCCTGTGGGCGCTGACCACTCAGGCGGACACCCTGCAGGCGCTGCTGGTCACGCCCATCTGGTTTGCACTGCTGGGGATTGTCTATGCGTTCCTGCGCCGGACTCCGCTGCACCAGGCCCGGGTGGCAGAGTACAAGGCCATGGCCGCTGCCGAGCGCGCCGCGCTGACGCCGCAGGCAGAAGCGGTCAAGTAACCCCCGCCCGGCGGGACCGCGGTCTTATCCGGGGAAAAACGCAGTAACGCCGCTGCGCAGTGATGCACAGCGGCGTTACGCGGCGGCACCCGCAGGTCCGCTTCTTATTGCATTATTCTTTAGCTTTCCTCCCCCGGGTTATGCCTGGGGGTAGGGGACGTACTGTTCCTGCCGGGCGGCACCGGCGTCGAACCGTGCGCCCTCAGGCTTGCTGGGCATCAGCGCGAAAACCAGGAAAGCGATTGAACCGACAAACGGAATGAGTCCGAGCAGGATGAACCAGGCGGTGAAGCCGCCGTCGTGCAGCCGGCGGACGAACAACGCCAGGCCGGGCACCAGAATGGCCAGCCCGTAGAGCATGAGCAAGGCATACGGAAGGACAAATCCGTTGCCGGTCAACTCATTGGTGTAAGGGTCAATGCTGTTGACCAGGGAGGTGAAAGCCCAAGCCGCCAGCAAACCCGTGACGACGAAATTGAACAAGCTGACCGCATCACCGACGAATCCGCCTGCTATTTGCCCCGCGTAAAGGCGAGGTACCGCCGGGCGGACTCCTGCACAATCTGATCTGCCCCGTGCGGGATGATCCGGTCCCACCAGCCGCCGTACAACCGGTCGAATTGAAGCGGTTCCAGTCGGGCTGCGGCCTCCTGCACCACCTCGGGCCGCTCGGGAATCTGGTTGGGGTAGCTGTACAGGAAGGACACGTGCGTTCGGTCCGGAATGACGTTGATGATGTCACCGGTGAAAAGTGCTCCGCCGCCGTCCGGATTCTCCTCCCAGTGCAGAACCGTTCCGCCGGCAAAGTGGATGCCCGCGCGGTAAAGAGTCAGGCCCTCGGCCAGGGCGAAACTGTCCCCGTTCCAGAACTGCAGCGCGGGATCCGCCCGCCCGACCCATTCCCGGTCGGCCGCGTGCAGATACACCGGCGCCTCAAATTCATGCGCCCATTCCACCATGGTGGTGTAGAAGTGCGGATGGCTGACGGCGATCGCACAGATGCCGCCCTCGGCACGGATCAACGCGGCCAGCTCGTCGTCCAGATAGGCCTGGCAGTCCCACAGCACATTGCCGCCGGCTGCACGGATCAACAGCGGGCGCTGTCCGATGGCGAAGGACGGCTCGCAGCCGATTCCAAGGACGCCCGGCCCCTGGGAATGAATGGTTCCGCGGTGGGAAGGGCCGCGCAATTTCTCCAGCGTGCTCCAGGCTTGGCCGGTCAGCGGCACGTATTGGCGTTCGTCATCGCAGATGGGACAGCTCTCCCGCGCCGCTCCATACTGTGTTCCGCAGGTAACGCACAGCGGAAACTCCGCGGAGGGGCCGGGCTGGGAGCGGGCGCTGCGCTCCTGAGGCGTAGCCGGCATGGGCCTAATAAACCACGGTTCCGGTGGAGCTGGCAGCACCACCGGCAAAGGCCGCCTTATTACTGGCTTCGAGTTGGATCCCCAGGCTGTGCAGCGGATTCTCCAAGGCCGACGCCAGGTTAGGCACTACTGTTTCCTGGATCCGGCGCACCACCTCGCCGATGTCCGCCCGGGCGTTGACCGTCACTTTCAAGGTAAGGTCCGGCTCCTCGGCGGTGCCGCGCAGCATCGCCGAGGAATCCACCACACCCGGAATCTGGTCCGTGTCATTTTCGACCGCGGCAGCAAGGACCGACGGATTGCAGACAGTGGTCCCGCGGGATGGACTCTCCTGCAGCCGGAACGGTCCGGCGGCCGCGCGCCGCGGAATCTGGGCCAGGATCCACCACAGGCCCAGCAGTCCTATCAGCAGGCCGCCGAGGATAGCCACAACCGGCGCATAGTCCGGATCAGTGACGTTTTCCGGCGGACCGTACAGGACCGGGTCCTCCGCGCTGCCCACCACTGAGGAAGCAAGCAGGATGACATAAAGTCCCGCTGCAAGGCACAGCAGTCCAAGAATGATCAGCCACACACGGTTGGCGGTGCCGGCATGCTGGCGCATGGTGTTGCCCTTCTGTCAGTTGTGGTCCAACAATGCGGTTCCGCCGCCTGCAGCGGCGGAACCGGTCAGCTGTTGGACCTGATGGTGACGCTGATCTTCGGAACAGGTTCCAGGCCCGCTGCCTGCAGCCGTGAGCGGACCCCGTCTGTGACCCAGTGCTGCAGGTCGGCGGTGTCGCGCAGTGCCGTGTTGACGGAAACGCGCACTTCCCGGTCCGAGGCCGTTGCGGATGCCGAAGAGACACCGTCGATGTGTTCGCACGTGGCTGCCGCCAACCGCGCCGCGGCACGGCGGGACATCACGGCGCGGCTTTGGCCTGTTACCTCCGGAGCTGCACCAAAATGCAGGGGCAGAGAATGGAAACGCCCGGGAATGAGGACCGACAGCAACAGGACCACGCCTATAACGGCGAGGATGATTCCGGCGATCCAGCTTCCGGTGCTGTTCCAGCTCAGCGAAGCAAGCCAATCAGACACCGCTGTGAAGAAAGGCGGCCACTCGCCCCGGGCCAGCCGCTCAATTCCGGCCCAGACCAGCGCCACTGACAAAGCCAGCAGGACCAATCCGCAGATTATTGCCGGGACCGCCCTGCTGGGCCGCGGTCGCAGGGACACCTCAGGAGCGTCGCTCACAGCAGCCTCCGGCGGCCGTTTGCGGATTCTTTGGGCCGCAGCCAAGACACGGTGACGTCCACTTGGCGCACCTCCACCCCGGTGAGTTCGGTGACCCGGGAGGATATCCGGTCCCTCAGCTGGTCAGTGGCCTGACGAAGCGGAACCGGATACGGCAGCCCCACATCCACTTTCAGCGAGGCAATATTGCCTGCCAGCTCCACATGGGCCCGGGGCCTGGCAGAAAGATCAGCCCGCGCTCCGATGCCCAGGAAACCGCCCGAGCTGCCTCCCGCGAAGGTCTCGTCCTTTGCGATTTGGCCGGCAATTTTCTCCAGCACCTTCCGAGCGATCACGGTGGAGCCGCGGTCTGATCCAGCGGGCGGCGGCTGCCGGACGAGACCCGGAGACAAGCCGCTCTGGATTTCAACTGTGCTCATCTGCTGGACGCCCTGCCGAACATTGTCTGGAAGTCGAGCCTGCCTTCGGCTGCCATACCCACCAGCAGTCCGACCAGCCCGAACAGCACCGCCAGCAAGAGGGCATACCAGCCTCCGAAAGCAAGTACGATTCCCAGGACCAGGCCTACGGACATGCACCATTTTGTTGCAGACATGCTGATCTCCTTCAGTAGTACGCCGGCCGGGACCCGCTGGCTCCGGCCGGGTGGTTGCTTGGCACCCGGTGGCTATTCCAGCCGGCCGGAGGGCTTTTTCGCGGAATCCTGGTCGTCGTCGGAATCGTCGTCCGGCAAATGCACGTCAGTGACGTTGACGTTCACTTCCAGGACTTCCAGACCCGTGGCGTTTTCCACCGACCGGATCACGTTGCGGCGGATGCCCTGGCTGACCTCAACAATGGAGAAGCCGTACTCCACCACGATGCTGACGTCGATGGCCGCCTGCCTTTCCCCTTTCTCCACGCTGACGCCGTTGCTGACATTCGTCTGGGATCCGGGAATCCGCTCGGTCATTGAGCTGAAGGCTCGCCGCGCAGCGTTGCCCATCGCGAAAACACCCGGAACTTCACGCGTAGCCATGCCCGCGAGTTTCTGCACCACCGTCTCTTCAATGGTGGTGTCGCCATGAGGGGTGTGCAGCGGACCCGGCTTGCCGGCCTGTTCAAGGTCACTGGGGCTGGTGGCCGTGCTTGCGCCACCGGTGCCGGCATTGGAACCGGAAGATCCTCCGCTGCCCTGTGAGGTGGATACCGGCCCTACGGACGGTGCTGACGGTTTCTGGGCATCTGCCATGTCATTCATCTCCTGCTTTGGACTGGATCCGCGGGGATCTCGTACGGAATTAAAGACGCGGTGGCAGCACAATCGTCACGCTGTTCCGCAAAGTTCTTTTTCTTTATCCCGCCGGAGCCGGACAGTATTCCGCGCCGTGAAACGGTCTGCCATATTGGGAAAGGACCGGCATCCGCCGGACCGGACAGGGGCCTGAATGGCAGCGGCTCAACTGCCGGAAGAGTCCGGCACCTTTGTGCAGTCCAGCCTCCCGGCAGGATCCGGAGGCCTTTCAGAATTGGCCCGCTTGGACGAGGCAACAGTAGTGGCCCGCGCCCAGGACGGTGACCTGGCCGCTTTTGAGCATTTAGTGGAGACCTACCAGGGGCGCCTGTTCCGGCTGGCCATGCGAATGCTCAATGACCGCGGGGAAGCCGAAGACGTCGTCCAGGACACCCTGACCGCGGGATGGCGGGCGCTTCCCGGCCTCGACAGGTCAAGTGCCTTCGGCGGCTGGGTCTACCGGACGGCAACCAACCGTTGCTTTGACGTGCTCCGCCGCCGCAGCACGCATCCGGAGGACAGCGTGGACGGGGCGGCATTGTGGCCCGCGATGGACCTCCAAGCCGGTGATCCGCACCGCAACGCCGAGCTCGCTGCGCAGTACGAGTGCTTGTCCAAGGCTCTAGCGGACCTGCCGCCTGATCAGCGTGCCTGCTGGCTGCTGCGTGAATTCCATGACCAGAGCTATGCGGAGATTGCTGCGACCCTGGGGATCGGCCCCGGCACCGTGCGCGGCCGCCTGGCCCGGGCACGCGAAAACCTTGCGGAGGCAATGATCCAATGGCACTAGAGAACCGGCCGCCCACGCTGGCCTGCGGGCGCAGCGTCAACCGCGTCTGGCAGGACATCAACCGCTCCCCGGACCCCCACACCCTTTCCTGCGCGGACTGCCGGACAACCCGAAACAGCCTGAAAGCACTGTCCAGCGCCACATCGCTCCTGCGGGACCAGGACCTGCTGCACCCGGAACTGCGTCCGCCGCACGGTTTGAAAGAAGCCGTCCTGGACGTGGCCTGCTCCCAGGTCCGGCGGGGCATCCGGCTTCCCTTGGCCGGCAGCCGCGACGGAAGCATCGTGATCAGCGAAACCGTCCTGGCCGGCGTCGTGCGGGACGCAGCCCGGGACCTTGGCGGCGTCCGGGCGCGCCGCTGCCGCATTGACCAGGCTCCCGGTGCCGGATTGGGCTTGCTGATCCATTTGCGCACTGCCGTGGCACCCGGCGTCGACATCCAGCGTGCGATGACGTTCCTGCGGCTGCGCATCCGTGATGCCGTGGAAGCTTCGGTGGGAATTGTGCCGCACACCGTGAACCTGACCGTGGAGGATTTGTACGATGAGTGACCGTCCGCTGCGGGGCAAAGTGATCGGAAGTTCGGTAGTTGCGGGGGTTGCCGCACGCGCCGCGAGGGAGACTCCCGGAATCCTCCGGCTCGGAACAGGTCTCGGCCAACTCCTCGTACGGTGGGGCGCCGCCGCCAGGAACAACCTGCGCCGGGTTCCTGATTCCGGAACCCGGACGACCCGCGACGGCGTTGTTGTCTCCGTTGCCGACGGCCGGGCGACCATCGATGTGGAGGTGGCCACTGATGCCCGGTTCAACGCCCTGGAAGTGGCCGCGGACCTGCAACAGCGGGTCCGCCGGGCCCTGCGCGGTACCGGTGTTGCCGCAGGGCCTGTCAATGTCACCATTTTCGCGATTGAAATACCCCCCTCCGCTCCCCCGCGTCCAGGACGGTGACGCGGATTGGGACCCTGGCAAAGCAACTTCACCCAGTGGGCTCCTGCCTGGGCCGCCGTCCGCGGCCTCCGCAGCACGCTCGACGGCGATGCGGTACTGATGGCTCCTGCGGGCGGCGGAGCCACGCCGCAGTACGTGGTCACGTGGCCGGGGCGGGACACTCCGCGTGCAGCGGCAGAGGTGGCAGGCCTCCGCGGAGCACGCCTGACCCTGGTGACGGACGATGCGGAGACCGCGGGTGAATTCGCGGCGGGACGGGGGCTGACCTCCCTGTCCCGGCTTGCCCTCCTCACGGCAGATCCGGCTGACCTGCCGCAGGTGCCCCAGCTGCCTGAGGGCGCGGAACTGGCCCTGACCGGCTTTCAGGATTACGCGGCGGCGGAGATCAGTGCCTACACGGAAGTGGTGGCGAGCGGGCGGATTGCCCGCGGAGACGGCTTCGCGGTGTTTGGCGGGATTGATATCCGTCGCCCGGACCCGGACCACACCATGGAGACGGCAGTGCTGGCTGCGCTGGCCGAGGAGGCGGCATACCGGGACAGCCCGTTGATCCTCATGCCCGCGCTGCCCAAGTCTGCCCTGTGGTACGCCCGGCAGGGGTGGGGGCCGACGGCGGATGTCCTCACGTTTATGCGCGCGCGTGACGCCTGAGGCTTCTGGGGTGCCGGAACCGGCGCAGGTGTAAACTCCCACACGGCGCCGCCCGCCATCCGCTAAGAGGCATAAGACTCAGGGAGAACACCATGGCCATTGATGTGAGCGATCTGTCCCCGGTGGAGGGGGCAGACAAAATCCTGACGCCCGACGCGCTGGAGTTCATTGAAGAACTGCACCGCCGGTTCCGGTCCACCAGGGACGAACTGCTGGCAGCCCGCGCGGACCGGCGCACTGCCATTGCCGCGGGCAAGAGCCTTGACTTCCTTCCGGAGACAGCGCATATCCGCGAGGGGAACTGGAAGGTCGCGCCGGCCCCGGCTGCCCTGACGGACCGGCGGGTGGAAATGACCGGTCCCGCTTCTCCGGCCAAAATGGCCATCAACGCCCTGAACTCCGGCGCGAAGGTCTGGCTGGCGGACCTGGAGGACGCCCACACCCCCACCTGGCACAATGTGGTGGACGCCCAGGTGAACCTGTACGGCGCCACTCGCGGGGACCTTTCCTTCACCAGCGGGGAGGGCAAGGAATATGCCCTTCGCAAGGACGCCCCGCTGGCCGTCATGGTGGTCCGCCCCCGGGGCTGGCACCTGCCGGAGAAGCACGTGACCATCGACGGCGAACCCGGCGTGGGCGCACTGGTGGACTTTGGACTGCACTTCTTCGCCAACGCCCGCACCCTGCTGGAAAACGGCTCCGGCCCGTATTACTACCTGCCGAAGATGGAGAGCCACCTCGAGGCCCGGCTCTGGAACGACGTTTTCAATTTCGCCGAGGAGTACACGGGCGTTCCGCAGGGCAGCATCCGCGCAACGGTGCTCATCGAAACCATTCCGGCCGCGTTTGAAATGGACGAGATCCTCTACGAGCTGCGGGACCATGCCTCCGGGCTGAACGCCGGGCGCTGGGATTACCTGTTCAGCATGATTAAGGTCTTCCGCGACGCGGGCAAGACTTTCCTGCTGCCGGACCGTGCGGACGTAGCCATGACGGCGCCGTTCATGCGGGCCTACACCGAGCTGCTGGTGAAAACCTGCCACCGCCGCGGGGCTTTTGCCATGGGCGGCATGGCCGCCTTCATTCCGAACCGGCGGGAACCGGAGATCACGGCCAAGGCGTTCGAAAAAGTCACCGCAGACAAGACCCGCGAAGCCACTGACGGCTTTGACGGTTCCTGGGTGGCCCATCCTGACATGGTTCAGACGTGCCGCGAGGTTTTCGATTCCGTGCTGGGAGAGAAACCGAACCAGGTGGACCGGCTGCGGGACGATGTTTCAGTTTCTGCCGCAGATCTGCTCGACGTCAGTACCGCCGGCGGTTCCATCACCGAGGCCGGCCTGCGCTCCAATCTCTATGTGGCGGTGGCCTATACCGCCGTCTGGCTGTCCGGCAACGGCGCGGTGGCCATCCATAACCTGATGGAGGACGCGGCCACGGCGGAGATCTCCCGCTCGCAGGTGTGGCAGCAGGTCCGCAACGCCGTGGTCCTGGAGGACACCGGCGCCACCGTTACGGAGGATCTGGTGGAGCGGCTGCTGGCGGAGGAGACGGAACGGCTGCGCAGCGAGGTGCCGGAGGATATGTTCACCCGCTACTACGCTCCGGCCAGCCAGCTGATCGCGGATATCAGCCTGGCTGAAGACTACGTGGACTTCCTGACCCTGCCGGCTTACGAGCTGATCGACTGAGTACCCGCCCGCAGCTCCGGCACCGGTTTCGAAGCTGCGGGCAGGTAACCGCTGCCCCAGCGGGTCACTGCGGCATAGGCGCGGCGCCGCACCGGGCCCGGTGACAGAAAAACGTCGTGGAGGGCGTCGGGAATCCGGTTGACGCTCACGCTGGAACCCAGCGACAGTGCCCGGTGGGCCACCACGTTCACGTCCAGGGCGACGTCGGAGGTCCCGGCGTCGACTGACCAGCGGGGCTGCAGGTAGCTTTTGTCTGAGAGCAGCACCAGGACGGGGATCTCCAGGTGAAGTCCCGCCGCGACGACCGCCTGCGCCCGGAACACGGCATTGAGGAAGGCCAAGGTGACCGGAAAGCCCCTCAGCGGCCGCCACGCCAAGTTATAGGTCCACTCACCGCCAAAGGCGGAGAAGGTGGCCCGCGAGTAGTTGCCCGAGTCCACCGGAGGAAGCAGTGCCAGCGGCCGGCGCTGCGCTTCCAGCCCCACCAGCGGAGAGATCAGCCGCCGGGCCAGTTCCGAGGCCTGGAATTCAAGCCACGGACTGTTGAGCACCAGGGCGGACGCAGCAAGCGGATGCCTGGCTGCCCAAAGGCTCAGCGTGAGCCCGCCAGTGGAATGCCCCACCAGGATCAGGGGCCGCCCGGAGGCGGGGAAATCGGACGCGGGATCAGGGCGCCCCATGGCCGCGAGCGCGGCCGCAATATCGGCGTCGTAATCCCCGAGATCGGTGACGAACCCCGGGCTTTGCCCCGGGCGGAGGCTGCGCCCGTAATTGTGCAGGTCCAGGGCGTAGAACCGGGCTCCTGCTGCGGCCCAGTACTGCGCAAGTTCGGTTTGGAAGAAGTAATCCGACCACCCGTGGACGTAGAGGACATCGGCATCCCCGGCGCACTCTTCGTCAGGGGAATACCGGACCAGCGTGGCCGGAGCCCCGCCGGGAAGCTCGAGGGTCAGCCGCTCATAGTCATCCCCCAGGATGTCGGGACGCCAGGACGAGGAGCCGCCGGAGCTGGGTGCCAGTTCTTGCAAGGAGTTCCCTTCACGCCGTCACTCACAGATCCGTTGGTGTCCGGACGGCTACTGTCCATCGTCCGTGCCGCCTCGCCGCCGGTCAACGCGGCCGGCGCCAGTGGCGTCCGCAGCGGGCGCATACACCGGATGCTTGCGATCTTTGGCAAGATGGCAGCATGACCCAGAGCCCCCACCACACCCCCGCGCTCCCCGCTTCGGAAGTGCGGGCACTGTCCCGGGCACTTTCCGCCGGGGACGTAACCGTATTTGTTGACGGCACGGCGCTTCGCCTGCCCGCCGCCGCCCGGGATGCGGTCCTGGACCTCCTCGTCCGGCTTGGACGCGGCGAAGACGTTGTGATCACTTCCGGCACTGCGCCCGGTGGCGAAGCGGCGGCCGCCGAGCGCGCTCCGGCAGATGCATCTGCCGGACGGAACCCGGCGGCCGCCGCCGGGTCCAATGTTCCCCTGCTAACGACGTCGCAGGCGGCCGCCGCCGCAGGAATATCCCACACGTACCTGCGCAACCTCACGGACGCTGGCGTCATCCCGGTGGAATACCGCGGCACGCACCGCCGCATCCGCCTGTCCGACGTCGAAGCCTGGCTCCGTGACCAGCAGGCGGCAAGGACGGCCCGGGCAGCCGGCAGCGAAGCACCGGGCGGGCAGTGACCGACTCCCTCCCCTATGCTGGTGTGGAAACCCGGCGGTCCGCCGCCTCACCTGCAATGCAATGGAGCAAGCTGTGATTATCGGTATCCCCAAGGAAATCAAGAACAACGAGTTCCGGGTGGCCATCACGGCCTCCGGCGTGCATGAATTCATCACCCGCGGACACACCGTCCTCGTGGAGAGCGGTGCCGGAACCGGCTCCAGCATCAGTGATGAGGAGTATGCCGGCGCAGGTGCCCAGATCCTTGATTCCGCCGACGACGTGTGGAGCCGGGCCGGCCTCATCCTGAAGGTCAAGGAACCCGTGGAGTCGGAGTACCGCTTCTTCCGTCCCGACCTGGTGCTGTTCACCTACCTGCACCTGGCTGCAGCGCCTGAGCTGACCAAGGCACTGCTGAAATCCGGCATGACCGCCATCGCGTATGAGACCGTGCAGGAAGGGCGTGTGCTGCCGCTGCTGGCACCTATGTCCGAGGTGGCCGGGCGGCTCTCAGTCCAGGTGGGTGCGCAGTGCCTGACCTCACCGGCCGGCGGTCCGGGACTGTTGCTGGGCGGCGTTCCCGGCGTCCGGCCGGCAAAGGTAGTGGTTCTCGGCGCCGGAGTGGCCGGCACCAATGCTGTGGCCGGCGCGGTGGGAGCCCACGCCGACGTCTCCGTCCTGGACATCAACATCGACCGGCTGCGCCAGCTCGACGCCCAGTACGCCGGCCGGATCCGCACCGTCGCGTCCAACGCGTTTGAAATTGAACGTGCCCTGTCGGACGCCGACCTGGTGATTGGTTCGGTACTCGTCCCCGGTGCCCGGGCGCCGAAGCTGGTCAGCAATGAGATGGTCTCGCGGATGAAGAGCGGCAGCGTCCTGGTGGACATCGCAGTGGATCAGGGCGGGTGCTTCGAGGACAGCCGTCCCACCACCCATCAGGATCCGACGTTCCGTGTCCACGGGTCCCTGTTCTACTGCGTAGCCAACATGCCCGGAGCCGTCCCGAACACCTCCACCTACGCCCTGACCAACGTGACGCTTCCCTACGCCGTTGCGCTGGCCGACCGCGGTGTGCGCGGAGCCTTTGACGCCTCTCCCGCGCTGGCCCGCGGACTGAATATTGCCGGCGGCAAGGTGGCCCACGCCTCGGTGTCCACTGCCCTGGGGCTGGAGCTTGCAGAGGACTGGACCGAGCTCCTGCCGGCCTGAGCTGAAATGCACGGCGTGTGCTGACACGTCCCGCTCTCACATACCTTCAGGTTCTGGCTGCTGGACGCCCGCCGCAGAGTGTCAAAGACCTCCTGCTGCGTGCAGCAGTTTTGTCCCATGACGATTCCCACGGCCAGGTCAATGTCGGTGCGTGAGGCCAGGACTGACTGACTGAAGGTCCTCCACCGTGGGTGACGGGGCTGTTTCACGCTTCGGGTCGTCCATGTTTCCTCTTGCTCGGGATTCCACGGAGATAGACACCGGTTTGTAGCCTCGGCAGCGCCGGTCCGGAATTGTCTGCCGTGCGGTTCGATATTACGATAATTTACCTACGGTCAAGACGCGGCCATGACATTCTGCAACCCCAGCAGAGGATACTCATGGATCCCGCAGTGCAATTTCCCGTCTGCCACCAGTGCGGTGTGGACGACTTCCTCATTTTTGAGTCCTTCACCCCGGCCACTGACAATCTCCCCGGTGTCGCCAATTACACCTGTTCCGCCTGTGAAACCTTTGCCGGTCACCCGGTGCCGGCCGGCTGGACCCCGCCGGGATGGCGCAGTTGAGCCCTGAACCTCATCCGGCGGGATACGTTCCGCGGCTGCTCTCCGCAGCGGCCTTCATCACCGAACGGGCAACCGAACAATCACTGGCCGAGCTTCGCCTCACCCACGAACGCACAGCCGTCCTGGGCCTGCTGGTCGGCTCCCCGTCGGACCAGCAGGGTCTCGCGGAGGCCTCAGGTTTGGGGGAACACTGCGTGCGGGACTGCCTGTCGTCCCTGCAGCGCTGCGGGTACGCCGACGCCGGTGCAGACGGCCGATGGAGCGTCACCGAAGCCGGTAAGGAGATTCATGCCACGGCCGCTGCTGCTGAAGCGCGGCTGCTCACCCGCAGCAGCGACGACGTTGAGGGACTGCGTCAGGAGCTGCATGCCCTGATCCGCGCGCTGAAGCCGCCGGCGGCGGGACCGCCGCCGCAATAAGCAACCAGCTCAACAAGGCAAGCAGACAGCAGAAGGGAGCTCCGGCGCGCGGCCGGAGCTCCCTTCTGGGGAAGCAGCCCCCGGTCAGGGGGGCTCATTTCAGTTACGCAGCCGCAGTGGGAAACCGTTCCCAGACGCGGTGGTTGGCCAACAGTCCGCTGACGCCCGTAACGACGTCGGCGGCAGTGCCCGTGACAACACCGGGTGCCTCGACAGGGACACCGGCGGCCATGAGAACGGAGGCACCGTCACCGAAGGCACCGATGGCCTTCGCATGGCGGAATGCTTCAGCCAGGAGCAGCGTGATCCGCGGGTCCAGGGAAGGATGTCCCTCGGGGTTGCCTGCCTTGGCGTCGAGGCTGTCCACGGCGTCGGGAGCCGGAGCACCTGACACGGCCACCACGACGGCGTCGAACTCCGTGGAGCGGGCGGTGAGGTAGGTCCGCTGGACCGTGGCACCTCCGGCCAGCGTTCCGCCGTGCGGAGCTACCACCAGCGGAACCATGCCCTCTGCGTTAACCGCGGTCAGAACCTCGGACAGCGCCGCGGGATCGGTGAAGTCGTCGGCAATAACGCCAACAATCCGGCCCGCAACAGGCCAAGATCCGCCAAGCTGGCTCAGCGCCGGGCTCGGGGCGGTGTCCGCCACCTCGATCTCGGGCGCCGGGGCCTCAAGTCCGAGGCCGGTTGCCACTTCCGTGGCCAGCCGCTCATCGATGTTCGCCAGCGCCTGCAGCTGGCGCAGGCGGATGTTCTCCTCGTAGCACTTGCCCAGTTCAAAGGTGTAGGCCTGCACCACGTGGTCCTGCTCCACCGGAGTCAGGGAGCGGAAGAACATCCGCGTCTGGCTGTAATGGTCATCAAACGTGGCCGGATTCTCGCGCACCTTGCGGGCAGCGGGAACCTCAACGGGGACGTCAATGAAGGCACCCATGTCCGCACCGGCCATGAAGGGGCAGCCGCCGTCGAGGGAGTTGGGCTGATACGGCGCAACTCCGGCGTGGTCTGCATCCTGGTGGAAGCCGTCGCGGAGCATGTCATTGACCGGTGCATGCGGGCGGTTGATCGGGATCTGGCTGAAGTTGGGTCCGCCGAGCCTGGTCAGCTGCGTGTCAATGTAGGAGAAGAGGCGGCCCTGCAGCAGCGGATCATTGGTGACGTCGATTCCGGGCACCAGGTGTCCGGGGTGGAACGCCACCTGCTCGGTTTCGGCAAAGTAGTTGGTGGTGTTCTTGTTGAGCGTCATGGTTCCGATGATCTGCACCGGGGCAAGCTCTTCGGGAACAAGCTTGGTCGGATCCAGCAGGTCAATGCCCTCAAACATTTCATCTTCGGTGTCCGGGAACACCTGGATGCCGAGGTCCCACTGCGGGAAGGCCCCGGCTTCGATGGAGTCGGCGAGGTCACGGCGGTGGAAGTCCGGATCCATGCCGTTGATGATCTGTGCTTCCTCCCAGACCAGGGAGTGCACACCCTGCCGGGGCTTCCAGTGGAACTTCACCAGAGTGGTTTCACCCTGGGCATTGACCAAGCGGAAGGTGTGGACACCGAAGCCTTCCATGGTGCGGTAGGAGCGGGGGATTCCCCGGTCCGACATGTTCCACATGGCGTGGTGCTGGGCTTCGGTGTGCAGCGAGACAAAGTCCCAGAAGGTGTCGTGTGCGCTCTGCGCCTGCGGAATTTCCCGGTCCGGATGCGGCTTGCCCGCATGGATTACATCGGGGAACTTGATGGCGTCCTGGATGAAGAACACGGGGATGTTGTTGCCCACCAGGTCATAGACGCCTTCGTCCGTGTAGAACTTGGTGCTGAAACCGCGGGTGTCACGGACGGTGTCCGCGGAACCGCGGGAGCCGAGCACTGTGGAAAACCGTACAAAGACCGGTGTCTCGGTTCCCTTGGAGAGGAAGCCTGCCCGGGTGACACCCTCTGCTGCACCGTTGGCCACGAAAACACCGTGGGCTGCCGCACCGCGGGCGTGAACCACGCGCTCCGGAATACGCTCGTGGTCAAAATGCGTGATCTTTTCACGAAGGTGGTGGTCCTGGAGAAGCACCGGTCCGCGGGGACCTGCCTTGAGGGAATGGTCCGTATCCTGCAGGCGGGCGCCCTGCGCCGTGGTGAGGAACCTGCCGCTCTGGGCGTTGGAGGACTTGGGCGCTCCGGAGGGAACGCCTGTGGGAGACACGGTTTCCGGCCCGTCCTGGTCCGGTTTGGGCGGCAACGGTTCGCGCGGCTCCGTCGGTTCAGCCAGCTTCGGCGCTTCCGGTGCCGGAACGCCCGGGATGGGTGTGCTCTTGTCAGACATGTAGCCTCCATGATGGTTAAACCTGGCAGCCGCCCGAGTGCGGCGGCCCTCACTACACCCTACTTACTTGCTAAGCATGCTGACAATTACTTTTGCGTCAGAGTCTCCACGAGTTTTAGCCAGCCGTCAGTAATCCGCTCCAGCGGCATCCCTGCTGTCCGGTGAAGATGCAGCAGCAGGCCTGCCTCCAGAAACGCTTCCAGCTGATAGGCCGTCAGTTCGGGATCACGAACATTCGGGAGCGCCGCAAGGAGCATCGTGAGGTGGGCAAGCTCAAGCCGGCGGACGGGGTGCCCGTGAGAGGAAAACCGGTCCACGTCCGCAGCCTGCCGCAGTTCACCGGTAAGGTCCAGGGCCCGGATCCGCGCAACTCCGAAGGCCCGCAGGCGATCCAGCGGTGCAGCCCCGGGGCCCAGCGGCGGCGGCCCGCTCATGTAGCTTTCCTGGAACCCCCGCTGGGCGTGGTCAAGGACAGCCTGCATCAGGCCTGCCCTGCTGCCGAAGCGTCGAAACACTGTTCCTTTTCCCACACCCGCACGCCGGGCAAGGTCATCCATCGTTAGCGCTTCGGCCCCGCGCTCGGAAATGATGTCCAGTGCCGTGGCAAGCAGCAGCCTCCGGTTTCGGGCGGCGTCGAGACGCTCGCATCCGATCTCTCCGGCTTCTGGTCCAATGTCCTGCATGCGCGCCAGTCTAACCCGCGCGGAATATAAACGGACCAGGGTCCGTTTATAGTTTGAGATGCACCATCTGTGCCGTCAGCGGCACGGTCCCCGATAGGAGTTCACTTGAGCACTAAAGTACTTACCCTGCTCGGCAGCCTTCGGGCCGGTTCAGTTAACCGCCAGCTCGCAGAAACGGCCGTCCTGAACGCCCCGGAGGATGTTGACGTCATCATCCACGAGGGCCTCGGCACAATTCCGTTCTACAACGAAGACATTGACGTTGAGGGATCCGTTCCTGAAGCCGCAGCCGCCCTCCGCGCTGCCGCAGCGTCTTCAGACGCCCTGCTGCTGGTCTGCCCCGAATACAACGGGACCATGCCCGCCGTCCTGAAGAACGCCATTGACTGGCTGTCGCGCCCGTTCGGCACCGGAGCCGTTTCCGGTACGCCCGCGGCCGTTATCGGGTCCGCCTTTGGCCAGTTTGGCGGCGTGTGGGCCCACGACGACGCACGCAAGTCCCTGGGCATTGCCGGCGCCCTCCTGGTGGAGGATGTGCGCCTCTCGATCGGCGGCTCGGTAACGCGCTTTGCCGAGATCCATCCGAAGGATGATGCAGAAGTTGTGGAGCAGCTCCGCGCTGTGCTCACAGCTCTTGCCGATGCTTCAGCCGCAACTGCGGCCTAACAGCTTCAACTCATACGCAAAAGGACGGGTCGGCAACGCCGAACCCGTCCTTTTGCGTATGACCCCAGCTGTTTCCAGAAGCGCTACTCCCAGAAACCGCCGGCCCAAGCTGCATCCCTGAGATAGTCACGGGCCGGTCCCACATCCCACAGTTCCCCGCTCGATGAGACGATTCCCATGTCCCGCAGGTCTTCAACAACGTCTTCAGAGCATCCCAGGACCTCGGACAGGTCCTGGGTACTGGCAGCTACGACCAGCTCGTTGCGATTTTCCACGGATGTCCTTCCAGATGGGCTTACGTTTTGCGGTGGGCTTGCTACCTGGCCAGCAAAGTAGCTTCACGTTCCGTGCTCCAGCTCCGTGCATAGAGACCGAGCGCGGCTTCTTCCCGGAGGGAGAGTCCAATCCTGTTGAGCAGCATGTGTGCCTGATACACCGTCAGGTGCTGGGCGCTGCGGCTGAGACGGGCTTTATCTGCACGGTAGAGGTAGCTGTCGATAGTCCTGAACCACCGGCGGCGCCAGTTCTCGACGGCGTTTTCTGCGGCCGTGGCGGCCATCAACCGATGCGTGGGGGCAACCTTGGCGGCAACCTGAACGGTCATTGCCTGCCGCACGCTGGCGGCACGCGGACCGAAACCCGCGGTGCAGCTGCGCAGATGGCTGTCCCAGTAATAGTCCCAGGAAACGCGCCGGCGGTCCGGCCAGCTGGCCGAGCGCGGCCCCTTCATCATGCTGCGCGCCGAATCAAAAAGAAGCAGGGATCCAAAGGCCCATCTGTTCTGGACCTTGGGGAAGCGGGCCGTAGCCCACGCACCCAGCTCCGATGAAAGTTCAAAAATTTCTTCAGCCAGTGTGAGGCCTTCGAAGCCGCCGTACTTGGCCAGATCGGCCTCGAGCCGCGGATTCTGCACCTCGGCACCCCCGGGACCCATCCGGTCCGCCGCAGGTTCACTGAACTGCTGGGTCATCTCCAGGTGGCCGATCACACCTGATGCCTGTTCGCGCAGCGCCGCCAAAAGGCACTGCAGCCGCTCAATAGTTCCGGGCTCTCCGAGGATCCGGAGCCGGACGTGTGCGTTGGCCGGCTCCATGCACCTGGTGTAATACCACCGCTGGACGCCTTGGGCCTGAGCTTGGGCCGCCAGCGGGGTAACCAGTTCTCCAATGATGCCGTCCGCTACATCGAAGCCCCCGGTGTAGAAGGAGAGCGTCCACCACTGCGCGGTTGAGCGAGTTCGCGAGGCGTTTCGAACTGCAGTCAGCTGAGTCATGGCGTGCATCCCTTCCGGGGTTGTGCTTGGCTACCGCCGCTGGCGGGACTAACTTTTTCCTACGGATACAACTGTTGGTTGATTTCCCCCCGAGGGGAGTTTGCTAGAGCCAGTCCCAAACTTTGGTCATTTTCATTCCCCTCCTGTACCTGCGGCTGAGTCCCAGCCTGTGCGGTTGATTGACTCCGAAAGCTTCCCCCGCGCAGCAATACCCCGTCTACCCTTTGAAATGCCCGGTTGCTGTCATGACCCAATCGACTCTTGCACTTCACGGGTCAATCAGAAACGCCGCCGGGAAAACCGCAGGGCGATGCCGAGTATCGGCAATTGGTGGCCTCCGGAGCGTCCGTCCGGCATAGTGGCATTAAGCGGCCATGTCCGTTATTTCCGCCGGCTGGGAAACCTCTTGGCTGCCGGCGGTCCGCCGCCCGGAAATAGACCCGCCCCGTGGGTAGGCTGGTCCCCAATTTGATGAATAGGAGCGGATATCTTGGATGATGTGTCCCAGGCCGTCTACCGGTACGCGGTCAGCTCCCCGGGCTGGACGATCGAGGAGGCCTCTGAGGCGCTGGGCCTTACCACGCGCTCCATCCAGGGTGCCATCCGGGAGCTGGTCGACCGGTGCCTCTTGGTGCAGGCCAACGAAAACCAGCACAGTTACACCGCAGTCTCCCCCGACGTCGCCCTGGCTGAATTGGTGGACCCTGACGAACGGGCCCTCTTGGACCTGCGTTCGCGCATCGCAGCCAAGCGCCGCGAACTCGCGGGCCTGGTGCCGATTTTTGCCGAAGCAAGCCGCCAAGTGTCCACCGACGCCTCGGTGGAAGTTCTGGAAAATCCGGATCAGGTGCTGCGCATCCTGATCGAGTATGCCCGCTCGGCGTCCGAGAGCGTGCTCATGGCCCGCCCCGGGCAGGGCGCCACAGCTGATACTCAGGAGGAGAGCATCCAGAAGGATGTAGACCTGCTCCAACAGGGAATTGAACGCCGCACCCTCTATCACTCGAGCCTCCGCGACCACATGCCCACCCGGAAGGCCATCGAAATTGTCACGGCGGCCGGCGGGGAGTTCCGCACCCTGCCGCACATCCCTTTGCGGGCAGTCATTTTCGACCACAAGGTTGCCGTTGTTCCGCGCGCGAAGGACAGCCGGGACCGCGCTGGTCTGGTTGTCCGCGATCCTGACATCGTGCAGATGTTTGTCTACATGTTTGAATTCGCCTGGGAACTGGGCGAACCGTTCCTGACTAAGGATCCGGCGCCGGGCCAGCTCAACAGCACCCAGCGATCAATTCTTCGTGCTCTCGCCTCAGGACACCCGGATGAGGTGATTGCCCGCCGGATGGGCATCAGCGTACGGACGTGCCGTCGGCATATCGCGAAGATGCTGGAGGATCTCGGAGCCGGAAGCCGTTTCCAGGCCGGCGTGAAAGCCCACCGGGCAGGGTGGATTTAGGCAACGAATGTTGTCCCCAGGTGAACCTTGGGGGCTAGGATGTGGGGATGACTTTCGAGGAGACGGCCGTCACAGTCCTGACCGCCGAGACCCAGACGGCATTGGACCGGGCAGTTGCCTCGGCCCACCGCCATGATGCCCTGTTCTCCGACCGGGCCTTCCACATCAAGCAGTCGGCCGTCCGAGACGTCTTCGACATTTCCATCCGCCCCGGACTGATCTCCCTCGCCGGCGGAAGCCCCTATCTCCGGTCCCTTCCCCTGGAGGACCTGGGTGAATCGGTCCGGCGCATCGTTGCGGATCGGGGGCTGGAATCCCTGCAGTACGGCGCAGGTCAGGGCATGGAGGAGCTTCGTGTCCAGGCCTGCGAGGTCATGGCGGCGGAGGGCATCCACGACGCCGATCCCGCGGACATCGTCATCACCACCGGCTCCCAGTCCGCACAGGACGTAGCGGCCAAGGTTTTCTGCAACCCCGGAGATGTGGTGCTGTGCGAAGATCCCACCTACGTGGGGGCTCTCAACGCGTTCGAGGCCTATGAAGTGGACATGCAGGCCCTGCCGGTGGACAGCGAAGGACTCATTCCCGAGGCCCTGGAGGAACGAATCACCTCGCTGCGGGAGCAGGGAAAGACCATCAAAATGCTCTACACGATCCCGAGCTTCAACAATCCCAGCGGAGTGACCCTGGCCGCACACCGGCGCCCGCGCATTGTGGAAATCTGTGCCGCGGCGAACATCCTCATCCTGGAAGACAACCCGTACGGGATGCTGCGCTTTGACGGGCAGCCGCTCACTCCGCTGCGGGCCGGAAATCCGCACGATGTGCTGTACCTGGGATCTTTCTCCAAGATTTTCGCCCCCGGGGTCCGCGTCGGATGGGCACTGGTCCCCCGGCACCTGCACCGCCGCTTTTACCTGGCCTGCGAGGCTGTGGTGCTCTGCCCGTCCCCGCTGACCCAGATGCTGGTTTCCGCCTACCTGCGGGACTACGACTGGATGCAGCACATCAGGGATTCGCGGGTGCTGTACGCCTCGCGCTGCACTGCCATGCTCGCAGCTCTGGCCACGGAGCGGCCCGACGGCGTCACGTGGACGGTGCCCGACGGCGGCTTCTTCGTCTGGCTGAGCCTGCCCGGCGGCGTCGACACCTATCCCCTGCTCCAGGAGGCCATCGAGGCGGGCGTCGTCTTCATTCCGGGAGCCGCCTTTTCACCGTCGGACGAACCCTCCAACAAGCTCCGCCTGGCCTTCAGCGCAGTGTCGGAAGCGGACATTGCCGAAGGCGTGCGACGCCTCGCTCCTGTCCTGCGCCGTGCAGTGGAGCAAGCTGCGGGGTAACGGTTCCGCGGGTTACCGGTTTCTTCTGCGCCGTTCAAGGAACGGAAAAACCACGAGGAACAGGCCCAGGATAATCAGCAGCCGCCAGAAAGTCCCCAGCCCCGGGAAAAGTACGATCAGCAGGCTGGACACAACAAACGCCGCCACGAGCAGGATGAGTGTGCGCTTAAGGTCAATGGACGGACGGCCGCCCCGGCCCTGGGGCCCGCGAGGATTAGTCATAATTTCCGATCGTATCCGGACTGCCGGGGCCTAAGCAGCACCGGCAGCCCGGAAACGGTCCGCAGCAGGCTAATCGAGCAGCAGTGCCGGTTCCTCAAGGATTGAAGCGACGTCTGCGATGAACCTCGCGGAAAGGTCCCCGTCCACCACCCGGTGGTCAAAGGATCCGCCCAGGGTGGTTACCCAGCGCGGGACTACTTCGCCGTCCACGACCCAGGGCTTCTGCTTGATGGTTCCAAAGGCCACGATCGCAACCTCTCCGGGGTTGATAATCGGCGTTCCGGCATCAATTCCCAGCGCTCCGATGTTCGTGATCGTAAGGGTTCCGCCCCGCATGTTCTCCGGCGGGGTCTTCCCTTCCCGTGCGGTGGTTGCCAGGGAGTTCAGGGCGACCGCCAGCTCCTTCAGGGAGAGGTCCTGGGCGTCCTTAATATTCGGAACCATCAGGCCGCGGGGCGTGGCAGCGGCAATGCCGAGGTTCATGAAGTGCTTGACCAGGATCTCGTCGCCGGCCCAGGACGCGTTCACTGACGGATTGCGTGCGGCGGCCCAGATTACGGCCTTGGCCACGATCAGCAGCGGTGAGACTTTAATGCCCTCGAAATCCCGGGATGCCTTCAGCCGCTTGACGAATTCCATGGTCCGGGAGGCGTCCACATCCACGAAGATACTGGCGTGGGGGGCGGTAAATGCGCTCTCGACCATTGCCTTGGCAGTGGCCCGGCGTACGCCCTTGACCGGGATCCGCTCGATCCGCTGATCGGTGTGCGTTTGGGGCGCTGATCGGTTGGTGTCGCTGGCGTCCTGCGCGGAGGTACGCTGCGCGGAGTAGGTGAGCAGATCCTGCTTGGTCACCTCGCCGCTCGCTCCGGTGGCCGGAACGTCCGCCAGATTGATGCCGAGGTCCTTGGCAGCCTTGCGCACCGGCGGCTTGGCCAGGACGCGCTGGACGAGCCGGGTGAGCGCGTCCTGCACGACCGCCCCCGCAGCCTGCGGTGTCACAGCAGGGCGTGTCACAGCTTGCGGAGCGGCAGGCGCGGGTGTTGCTGCTGGTTCCGTCGGAGCCGCGTCCGGTCCGGCGGGCGGGCGGTTGGTCCGGGGACGCCGCTTCACGGCGTCGGCCTTGGGCCCGGTACCGGTAAGGGAAGCGCTGGGCTGTTCGTCGTCGCCCGCTGCCGCCGGAACGGGCGCGGGCGTCATGGGAGCTCCGGGCTGCTGGCCGGTTTCCTGCGCCGGGGAACCAGCCGCAACCGTAATGATCGGCGACCCGACGTCCACGGTCTGGCCCTCCTCCACGAGGAGCGCGGAGACGGTGCCTGCGTAGGGCGACGGCAGTTCCACCAGCGATTTCGCCGTCTCAATTTCGACGATGACATCATTGATCTCCACCGTGTCTCCGGCTTTGACCTTCCACTGGACAATGTCAGCCTCTGTCAGGCCTTCTCCCACGTCGGGAAGGTGGAAAGTTCTCTCAGTCATGGCTTCTCAATCTTTGTGGACGCATGGTGTGCTGCGGACGTGGGACGGGACCTTCGGTGCCGTTCAGTAGGCGAAGGACCGGTCCAGGGCGTCCATCAGTTTGTCAATATCCGGCAGGTAGTGCTCTTCGACCTTTGCCACCGGATACGGCATGTGGAACCCGCCGACGCGGATCACCGGCGCCTCCAAAGACAGGAAGGCGCGTTCAGTGACCCGGGCCGCGATTTCACCGCCGATGCCGCCGAACGTGGGTGCTTCATGGGTCACGATCAGGCGGCCGGTCTTCCGGACCGAATCGGTGACGGTGTCAAAATCGATGGGCGAGATGGAACGCAGGTCCACCACTTCAATGCTGCGCCCGTCCTCCTCCGCCGCTTTGGCCGCGGCCAGTGCGACCGGCACCAGCGGCCCGTAGGTGACGATGGTGGCATCAGTGCCCTCACGGAGCACATGTGCCGCGTAGGGATCCCCGGACGGCTTCCGCGTATCAACATCACCCTTGAGCCAGTAGCGGCGCTTGGGCTCAAAGACGATGACGGGATCCATGCCGGTCATCGCCTGCTGGATCATCCAATATGCGTCCTGGGGATTGGACGGCGTGAGGATCCGCAGCCCGGCGGTGTGAGCGAACAACGCTTCCGGCGATTCCGAATGGTGCTCAATGGAACCAATTCCGCCGCCGTAGGGAATCCGGATGATCACCGGGGCGGTCAGGGTACCTTCGCTGCGGGAATGCATCTTGGCCAGCTGGGTGGTGATCTGGTTAAACCCGGGGAACACAAAACCGTCAAACTGGATTTCGCACACCGGCCGGTAGCCGCGCAGCGCCAGGCCGATGGCCGTACCGATAATGCCGGACTCCGCCAGCGGGGTATCCATCACCCGGTCCGCCCCGAACTCTGCCTTGAGCCCCTCGGTCACGCGGTAGACGCCGCCGAGGTCTCCGATATCTTCGCCCATCAGCAGGGACTTGGGGTTTTCGGCCAGTCCAGCCCGCAGGCCGGCGTTGATGGCCTTGGCCATGGTCATGGTGCTCATGCGGTGGGCTCCTGGGAATCGGCGAAGCCGGCTTCATAGCGGCGGTGGAAGTCCAGTTCTTCCTGGATCAGCGGATGTGCCTCGGCGTAAACGTCAGTGAACGCATCAGTGAATCCGGGCGATGACATGGCCAGCACGTCCTCCCGAAGCTTGTCGGCCATGACCTGGCCGTCCTTGGCCACCGATTCAAAGAAGGAGTCATCGGCAAGGCCCGCGCTTCGCAGGTGCTTCTCCAGGCGGGTCAGCGGGTCACGGGAAACCCAGGCCTCTTCGTCGGCGCTCAGCCGATACTTTGTGGGGTCATCAGCGGTGGTGTGGGCACTCATGCGGTAGGTGAAGGCCTCGATCAGCACCGGCCCCTTGCCCGAGCGCGCGTGTTCGAGTGCCCATTTGGTTACTGCCCGGACGGCAACAACATCATTGCCGTCCACCCGGACGCCGGGGAAGCCGTAGCCCTTGGCACGGTTGGCCAGCGGGATCCGGGACTGCACCTCGGTGGGCACCGAGATGGCCCAGTGGTTGTTCTGGCAGAAGAAAACCACGGGCGCGTCATAGGAAGCTGCAAAGACCATTGCCTCGTGGACATCACCCTCGGAACTGGCGCCGTCGCCGAAATAGGCAACCGTGGCTGCTTCCGGGAGCTGCGGCTCCATCTTCCGGTCACGCGCCATGCCCATCGCATAACCGACGGCGTGGGGAACCTGGGCGGCCAGGACCAGCGTGTACAGGTGGAAATTAGCCTCCTTGGGATCCCAGCCGCCGTGGGAAACGCCGCGGAAGCGGCGCAGAAGCGAGGACAGCTCCAGCCCGCGGGTCATCGCCACACCGTGTTCCCGGTACGTGGGGAAGACGTAGTCCTGGGCCTGCAGGGCACGGCCGGAACCGATCTGTGCACCTTCCTGGCCTGTCATGGGGACCCACATCACCAGTTCGCCCTGGCGCTGCAAAGCCGTGGCTTCCTGATCAAAGCGGCGGATGGTGGACATATCCCGGTACAGTCCGCGGAGCTCCTCTGCGCCGAGGTCTGCAGCGTAAGGGCTGTACACATCGTCCTTCAGGAGTTCTCCCTCGGGGCTGAGCAACTGCACCATCTCCGGACGTGCTCCATCCCCGGCAGGGCCGGCGGCGGCTCCGCCCGCGGCGCTGCCGAGGTCAGCTCCGGGCAGGCCGAAGGAATCAGCGGCCTCCGTCCGGGCAGCCAGATGCTTCAGGTCCATACTTACTCCTCGCCGGGCCCAGATGACCTGCACCGCGCTAGATATATGCCCCACTGGGAATAGAACACCGGCAGGGCATATATGTGGAACGTTCTTCACTCAGCCTAACGAGCAGCGGCTCCCGGTCCGCACTTAGGACACGCTAGGAAACTAGGGGCCCCTTTGTATAAGTCGCACATAAAGCGAGGAATCGGGTGTTTGCCTCGTCCTCCCCGATGGTGACCCGAACGCCTTCGGAGCCAAAGGCCCGCACGGCGATGGCCTGCTGCTCCGCCAGCGCCGCAAACTCGGGGGTGTTGTCCCCCAGTTCCAGCCACACAAAGTTCCCCTGAGCCTCGGGAATCCGCCATCCGAGGGCCTTCAGGCCCTCAACCACCCGGGTCCGTTCAGCCACGAGTCCTTGTATTCTTTCCACAAGTTCGCCGTGGTGGCGCAGGGACACCACGGCGGCCGTTTCGGCCAATTGCGAGACGGCGAACGGGACAGCGGCAACGCGCAGGTACTGGGTCACGTGCGGATGTGACACGGAGTAGCCCACGCGCAGGCCGGCCAGTCCCGCGCCCTTGGAAAACGTGCGCAACACCACCACGTTGGAGTACTTGCGGTACATGTCGATGCCGTTCACGGCCTCCGGATCCCGGACAAAATCCTCGTACGCCTCATCGATTACCACGATCACGTCCGAGGGCACCTTTGCCAGGAAATCTTCAACCTGGACGGCGGTCAGGGCCGGACCGGTGGGGTTGTTGGGCGTGCACAGCAGGATCACACGTGTCCGGGGGGTTATGGCCGCGGCCATGGCCTCCAGGTCATGGGTTCCATCCGCGCGCAGCGGCACCTGGACACTGTCGGCGCCGGACAGGCCAACGCTGATGGGATAGGCCTCGAAGGACCGCCACGGGTAGATTACCTCGTCGGGAATGCCGAGCTCGTCCTGTCCGGCAAAGGTGGACAGCAGCTGGTTTAGCGCACCCAGGCTGCCGCCTCCGGTAACGATGTCCTCCGCAGGAATATCCAGGAAGGACGCGAGTTCAGTGCGGAGGGCTGTGGAGAGCGGATCCGGGTACCGGTTGATGTCCTGCCGGTTGCTGATGGCTTCGAGCACGGCAGGAAGCGGCGGAAACGGGTTCTCATTGGAAGACAGCTTGTAACTCTGCAGTCCGTCAATGCTGGCCGGCGGCTTACCCGCGGTGTAGCGGGGCAGCTTCGACATCACATTGCGGGGGAGAATCTCGGGTACCCGGACGTCAGCGGCGTGGGTGTCCTTTTCGGTGGTGGTCATAGACTTAACCCTAATAGCCTCCGGGGGCTTTCGTGATCTGGGCCACTCGAACTCGGGAATTGCCGGTGTGCCAGCATGGAGCCATGCGCTTCCTGATTCAGATCATCATTAATGCCCTTGCCCTCTATGTGGCCGCGTGGCTGGTTCCCGGCATCACGGTCATCGAAACGGGAGGCGCCGTCACGGGCAACCCCACCGTGGATGTTGTCCTGGCCTTCCTCTTCATTGGTTTGTTGTTCGGCATTGTCAACGCCCTCATCCGGCCGATCGTCAAACTCCTTACCCTGCCGCTGACCATCCTGACCCTTGGCCTTTTCACCATCATCATCAATGCGGGAATGCTGATGCTGACCTCCTGGCTGAGCAGTTACACGCCGGTTGACTTCAGTGTGGACTCCTTCTTCTGGACCGCCGTCCTGGCCTCGATCATCATCAGCCTGGTCTCTCTGGTGGCCGGTTCATTGACCGGCACCCGGCGGTAACGGATGCGCCTGGGGTGACGGCGAGGGTGTAGGCCGAGGCGCCGGCGCCGGCCTTGATGTCGCAGAAGGTCCGGGAGGGTGGCTGGGTTTCCTCGAGAACTTGAAGAGGCCACGCGTGGCGATCGACGCGGGCGGAATGATCTCCGCCAACGAGCCCAGGGACTCCCTCAGGGAAGGGTCTTGGCTGGCATCAGCTTCAGCGGCCAGTTCCAGGTACAAGTCCAAGTCGTGCGCCGGTCCGAGGCCGCCCCGGCTGCCTTCAGCCGGCGCAGGCTTCCGACCCGTCACCGTGATCCGGTCCGGCGTGTCAGGATTCATGGTTCCGTCCGTCCCCGGAACCCAATCCTGGTAATTCTCGAAATGCAGGACCGATACCCCGTCCGGCGTGCTCCTGTCCCCCGCCGGAGCGCCGGCCGTCACAATCATTTCAACGGAGAACTCACCGGACTCTCCCAGCCGGGCCCCCACATTCACTGCGTGAATCCCGCCCTGGCTGTAACCCACCAGGATCACCGCGTCATCCGCCGAGGCTCCCGCCAGCCGGAGCGATTCCGCCACGGCGTCGGCAATGAAACGACTGTCCTCGGCACGGCCCTCAGCGTTGCCGTAATTATCAAACGGGTTGGGTCCCACAAGAACATCCCCGGCGTCCTGGGTACCGGGCAGAGTGACAACGCGAACGCGCCGCGTGCCTGTTTGCACGGTCAGGATCTCCACGACGCCGCGATCCGGTCCGTCCAACAGCACCTTGGAGCGCTCCAGCAGGGCGCGTGCCGTACCACGCAGCTCAATATCCGCCTGCCCGCCCTGACCCCTGGTGACGTTGATGGGGCGAAGTTCTCCAAACCCGCGGCCCGCGAGCTGCTCCATTACCTTCTCTATGAGAAAGCCGTTGAACGGCGGAACCATCAGTTCGCTCTCTACCCGGTCGGGCAATCCGCTGCCGCCGCGCCGCCACATTTCCAAACCCGCCGGCGCGCCCGCCAGCCAGGCCAACCCCTCTGCCAGTCCTCCCTCAGCCTCCAGATAGTTCCGGGCAGCCTGGCGGAGATCGTCAGCCGCTTCCTCCACATCCCGTTTGTTCCGCGAAAGGTCTCTCAGAACAAGATCAGCCGCATCGGCGGCCTCCCGGGCAGAGGGATGCACGGGACTGGTGGTGCAGAGGAGCATGTACATGTCCCTGCATCCTGTCCGCAGCGATGACAGCTGAGCGGCAGACTGATCCAAGGTTCCCGCCACCGACTCCAGTTCCCGGTACTCCACGGTCAACCCGTGTGCGCCGCCCCGGACATGAATCCCCGGCACTGAATTGTCCTCGGCAGACCACTGGGACGGCATCTAGTGCGTCTCAGTTCCTGCGGCGCGGATTTTTTCCAGATGCCCCGAAACAGCGGCAGCACAAATCTTCAGATCCTCCAGCGTTCCCGCAAGGCTCTTGATGTGCCGGCTAAGGACCTCATCAAATTCCCGGGCCGCCGGAGAACGCCACTCCATCCTGCTGAGCGCCGGCAGGTCCTGTTTCATGCCCGCCAGTTTCTCCGCTGCCTCCGCCACATAGGCGGCAGCCTGTTCCGCCGCTTGAATATCACGCGGACTGGCCACCGGCTCCCCAAACATGTCCATCGATTCTCTCCATCCCTGACGCCGGAACACCCGTCCGCTGAATGCCGCTTCAGTTCTTTCATGCCGCGGTGCGCCACGGGCCACCCGGGCTTTCGCTGGGGAAAAACAACCCGATCTTCGCTCCGCGCAGGTTCTGTGGAGGACAAGCATGTTCCTGCCGGGAACGGACACAGCGGAACGGGGCCCGGGCCGGCAAGTCACAGAGCGGTCCCTCCCGCCGGAGCATGAAAGAATTGCGGCATGGCTGAATCCGCTGCACCCCGCGTCCCCCTTGCCTCCGTTACCCCCGCCATTGCCCTGGGCCCGTTGGATGGCCGGTACCGCGGCGTCACGGCTCCGCTGGTGGACTACCTGTCCGAAGCGGCCCTGAACCGCGACCGCACGCACGTGGAAGTGGAGTGGCTGATCCACCTCACCTCACATTCCGTCCTGCCGGGCACCTCGCCGCTGAGCGCCGAGCAGCAGGCCCAGCTGCGCGAAATTGTCTCCGGTTTCGACGGCAACTCAATTGCCGAGCTTGCCGAAATTGAGCAGGTGACCGTCCATGACGTCAAGGCCGTGGAGTACTACATCGGCCGCCGGCTGCCGGCGATCGGCATCGAGAACCTGACCTCCCTGGTGCACTTCGGCTGCACCTCGGAAGACATCAATAACCTCTCCTATGCACTGGGAGTCAAGGGTGCCGTCGAGAACGTATGGCACCCCGCAGCCCTCGACCTGGTGGACCGGATCACCGCCATGGCGGAGGAAACGCGTTCCGTTCCCATGCTTTCGCGCACGCACGGGCAGCCTGCCACCCCCACCACACTGGGCAAGGAACTGGCGGTGACGGCCCACCGGCTGACCCGCCAGCTGCACCGCATTGAAAAGACCGAATACCTGGGCAAGATCAACGGTGCCACCGGCACCTACGCCGCGCACTACGCCTCGGTGCCTGGTGCGGACTGGGAGCAGGTGGCCCGCAGCTTCGTGGAAGGCCTCGGCCTGACCTGGAACCCGCTGACCACCCAGATCGAATCCCATGACTGGCAGGCCGAGCTGTACGCGGACATTGCCCGCTTCAACCGGATCCTGCACAACTTCTGCACCGATGTGTGGAGCTACATTTCCATCGGCTATTTCAAGCAGATCCCCGTGGCCGGCGCTACCGGGTCCTCCACGATGCCGCATAAGGTCAACCCAATCCGCTTCGAGAACGCCGAAGCGAACCTGGAAATCTCCAACGGTCTGCTGGACACCCTGGCCTCCACTCTGGTGACCTCCCGCTGGCAGCGCGACCTCACCGATTCCTCCTCGCAGCGCAACATCGGCGTGGCCTTCGGCCACTCGGTGCTGGCGATTTCCAACGTGGTGAAGGGCCTGGAGCGCCTGGACGTCGCCGACGACGTGCTGGCCGCCGATCTGGACACCAACTGGGAGGTGCTCGGCGAAGCCATCCAGATGGTCATGCGGGCCGAGGCCATCGCCGGTGCTCCCGGTATGGACAACCCCTATGAGCGCCTGAAGGAACTGACCCGCGGACACAGGGTTGACGCGGATCGCATGCGTGAATTCGTTACCGGCCTGGGGCTGCCCGCCGAGGCCGAGGCCCGCCTGCTGGACCTCACTCCGGGCAAGTACATCGGCATTGCCGATTCCCTGGTGGACCACGTCACCAAATAGTCCAAAACGTACGACGACGGCGGGAGGCCGGGTTTTCCAACCCGGCCTCCCGCCGTCGTCGTTTGACGGTCCGGCGCCGTTATTGTGGGCCCATGACCGGTTTCCCGCAGCTGCTCCACACCGTTTTGGACACGCCCGATGTGAGGGGGCTGGCGGAGTCCTACCGCCAGCTGCTCGGGCTGCACTATCGCCACGGAGATGAACCCGCGCCGGACGGCGCACCCGGCGACGTCGACTGGCTGGTGCTGACCGACGCGCACGGCAACCGAAAACTCGCTTTTCAGCAGGCAAAACATCTTCGGCGAACCACGTGGCCCAGGCCTGATGTGCCGATGCAGATGCACCTCGACCTCACCGTTCCCGACCGTAAGACACTCGGAGACCAGCATTCCAGGGCACTCGCACTGGGGGCTGAACTTCTTTTCGACCGTACAAATGATTCCGATGAGCCGTTATATGTCTACGCCGACCCGGCCGGGCACCCGTTCTGCATCTTCGTCGCCTGAAGCAGACCCAAGATTAGTCCGCAGCAGCCAGCTGGCCGCAGGCGCCGTCGATCTCCTTGCCGCGGGTGTCGCGCAGGGTGGTGGGGATGCCGGCGTCGATCAGGCGGTTGATGAACTCGCGGGTCACGTGCGGTTCCGGCGAGGTCCAGATGGAACCCGGCGTGGGGTTCAGCGGAATCGGATTCACGTGCACCCAGCCGCGGCCCCGGGCGTTGAGCTTCTTGGCCAGCAGGTCCGCGCGCCACGGATGATCGTTCATGTCCTTGATCAGCGCGTACTCGATCGAGACGCGGCGGCCGGTGACGCGGTAGTAGTTGTACGCGGCGTCCAGAGCCTCGTCCACCTTCCAGCGGCTGTTGACCGGGATCAGCTCGTCACGCAGCTCGTCATCCGGAGCATGCAGGCTCAGCGCGAACGTGACCGGGATGTTCTCCTCGGCCAGCTTGTTGATTGCCGGCACCAGGCCCACGGTGGAAACGGTGATGTTGCGGGCGCTCATGCCCAGGCCCTCGGGAACCTCGGCGGCCATCCGGTGCACGGCATTCATCACGCGCTTGTAGTTGGCCAGCGGCTCGCCCATGCCCATGAAGACAATGTTGGTGACGCGCTCGGCGTCGTGCCCGCCGTCGCGGCGCTTGCCGCCCAGGCCGCCTTCCTTGATCACCCGGTTGGCCTGGACAATCTGGTCCAGGATTTCCGCGGTGGACATGTTCCGGGTCAGGCCGGCCTGGCCGGTGGCGCAGAACGGGCAGTTCATGCCGCAGCCGCACTGGCTTGAGACACACAGGGTGATCCGGCCGGGGTAGCGCATCAGCACGGACTCAACCAGCGAACCGTCAAAGAGGCGCCAGAGGAACTTGATGGTGTCGCCGTTGTCCGTGGTGAGCCGCTTCACTTCGGTCAGCAGCGTGGGGAACATTTCCTTCACCAAATCATCGCGGCGCTCCTTGGGGAGGTCGCTCATGGCTTCGGGGTCCGTGGTGTAGTGCTGGAAGTAGTGCACCGAGAGCTGCTTGGCGCGGAAGGCCGGCAGGCCCAGTTCCTTGAGCTTGGCCTGGCGCTCGGGCAGCGTCATATCGGCCAGATGGGCCGGAGGCTGGGAAACACGCGGCGACTTGAACTGAAGCAGAGGACGGCCGTCGGGCTCCTTGGCCTGTTCCCAGCCCTCAGTGGCGGGCCGAACCTGCGTTTTCCGTGCCTGCAGCTGGGCCTTGGAGGTGCCAACCGGCTTGGACGGGGTTGCGGGGGAAGTTTCAAGGGAAGTCATCCCTTCTATTTTTGCACGCATCCGCATTCTCCGCTTTCTGTTAGCCCACTTGGCACGATGCTGAAACACCGCTGAAACCGCCTGCTCCTAGATTGAAGGAAATGCCCGCTCCGGCACGCCCCCAGTAGGAGGTCTCCATGCTTGCCGACCAGCCACCGCACCTCACCATCCGCGAGGTGCCCTGGAGCAATCCCGTAGGCGCCGATCTGCGCGCTGCCCAGCAGGCGGAACTGGATGCACGGTTCGGGTCCTTTGACCATGAACCGGACCCGCCGTCCGCCGAGGATACCGCCGTGTTCCTCGTCGCCTATGACAAGAGTTCCGGCCAGCCGCTGGGCTGCGGAGGGCTGCGGCAGCTGGATGACAGGACTGCTGAAATCAAACGGATCTACGTCCTGCCGTACGCCCGGGGATCCGGGGTGGCCACCGCCGTGCTGACTGCCCTCGAGTACCGGGCCCGGGCCGCCGGCTACGCAGTCATCACGGCCGAAGCAGGGTCGGCCCAGCCGGACGGACGGCGGTTCTACCAGCACGGCGGCTACACGGTGGTGCCTAACTTCGGCCCCTACACCGAGTTGGAGGACTCGGTGTGCTTTGCGAAGACCATTGGCCCTGGCCGCTATCCGCCGGACTCACCCGCCGCCGCGGCCCGTAACCGGATGACCCGGGACTGAAAGGAGCTCAGTAGGTGATGCGGCTCTCCGTGGCGGTCCAGGCGTCAAACGGCGAAGTGGCCGCAACCTCGTGCGGCTCCAGCTGCGTCACCTGCAGGGACCGGTCCGCCACCGGAGTCTCGAAGTACTCATAGAACACGGCGTCGTCGAACCCGGCGCGGGCGGCGTCGTGCCGGTCCGCCGCAAAGACCACCCGGTCCAGCCGTGCCCACAGGGACGAGGCGAGGCACATGGGGCAGGGTTCGCAGCTGCTGTACAGGACAGCACCGCTGAGGTCATGGGTTCCCAGGCCCGCTCCGGCAGCACGGATGGCGGTAACTTCGGCATGCGCCGTGGGGTCATGGTTGGCCGTTACCCGGTTCACGCCCTCAAACACCCGTCCGTCCGGGGTGACGACGACGGCGCCAAACGGTCCGCCGCTTTTGGCCACATTGGCGGTGGCCAGGCTAACGGCACGGTCAAGGTATTCGGCGTCGGTGGTGGTCATGCGTATCTCCTTGGATGCGGATAACCGGCGGCTGCCGCCGGCTCGGCCAGGTAGATAGCACCCGGAGGTGCCCGCCTTCGGCAGAACAAGGCTAGCACCCGGACGCACTGCTGCATCGGATGCCGCCCGCCGCTGCTCCGGGTTGAGAACTCTGGACTGAGGGGCGCCCGTGTGGGAGCGTACAGGGACAGGCTTGGGCGCTCCGGTTGCTGTGTCCGCCCGGCCGATAAGCCAAAGTGGTGCGATCGATTCCGGGAGGAACCCCCGATGGAACGCATGATTTTTCCGAACCTCGCCGTCATGGATCTGGCCAAATCAACGCAGTTTTACCGGGGGCTGGGATTTGTTGAGAACCCGGAGTTCAGCAATGAAGACGCTACCGCGATGGTCATTTCCGACACCATTGTTGTCATGCTGCTGAGACAGGACTTCTTTCAGAAGTTCCTTCCCGAAGGAGACAGGCCGCATCTGCGGGCTGCCGGCAAGGAAGTCCTCAACTGCCTGAGCTGCGATTCACGCGAAGAAGTGGATGCCTTCCTTGAAAACTGCACCAAGAGCGGCGGGGCCGTTTTCCAGCCGGCCCGGGAACAGATGCCGGGCATGTATTCCGGGGCGGGCACAGACCCGGACGGACACGTCTGGGAATTCATGTGGATGGATCCGTCCATCCCCGAATAGAACCGGCAGAGCATGGAAGGCACCGTTTGTATCCCGTCATTTATCCGCATCTCCGGGTGGCCGATCTGGACCGGTCCACCGGCTTTTACATGGGCCTGGGATTTTCCCTTGATGAAAGGCTCACCACTGCTGACATGTCGGCCCTGAACATCTCCGCCGCTATTGTCCTGGTCCTTCTGCCCCGGCCCGTGGGCCAGGGCACCCGCACCGCACTGGCCTTTCCCACCCGCAGCGACGTGGATGAGATTCTCGCGGCCTGCCATGCCAACGGCGGAACGGTGACTTCCCGCGCCCGGGTCCGGGCCAAGGGCGTCTATCTGGGAACGGCTGCGGATCCGGACGGGCACCTCTGGGATTTTTTGTGCCGGGACGCCGAACCATTGGAGGCGAACCTGTAGCCTCAGGCAGAACCACTGACTCATCAGAAGAAACGGCACGGCCATGGCCATAAGTTCAGGAACCGCAGCAGAAACGGGACGCGGGTCCCCGCACGCGGCGGACACCCAAGATGTAATCCGGGTCCGGGGAGCGCGGGAGAACAACCTCCGGGACATCAGCGTTGAGATCCCCAAGCGCCGTCTGACTGCATTTACCGGCGTCTCCGGCTCCGGTAAGAGCTCGCTGGTTTTCAGCACCATTGCGGCCGAGTCCCAGCGGCTGATCAATGAAACCTACAGCGCATTTGTGCAGGGGTTCATGCCTAACCTGGCCCGGCCGGACGTGGATCTGTTGGAGGGTCTCACCACGGCCATCATCGTGGACCAGGAACGGATGGGAGCCAACCCGCGCTCCACGGTGGGCACCGCCACGGACGCCAATGCCATGCTGCGGATCGTCTTCAGCCGGCTGGGCCAGCCTCAGATCGGCTCACCCAACGCCTACTCGTTTAACGTCCCCTCGGTAAAAGCCAGCGGAGCCATCACCGTGGAACGCGGCGGCAGGACCAAGGCGGAGAAGGCCACCTATAACCGGCTTGGCGGCATGTGTCCGCGCTGCGAAGGCATGGGTTCAGTAAGCGACTTCGACCTGACCGCTCTCTATGACAGCAGCAAGTCCCTGAACGAGGGCGCGCTCACCATCCCGGGGTACAGCATGGACGGCTGGTACGGCCGCATCTACAGGGGCACCGGATACTTCGACCCGGACAAGCCGATTGCCAGGTTCAGCAAGCGGGAACTGCATGACCTGCTTTACAAGGAGCCCACCAAGATCAAGGTGGAGGGCATCAACCTGACCTATGAGGGGCTGATCCCCAAGATCTCCAAGTCCATGCTGTCCAAGGATCCGGAGGCCATGCAGCCGCACATCCGCGCCTTTGTGGACCGCGCCATCACGTTCAGCGTCTGTCCCGAATGTGACGGAACCCGGCTCAGCGCCGAGGCCCGCTCCTCCAAAATCAACGGCAAGAACATTGCCCAGGCATGCGCCCTGCAAATCACCGACCTCGCGGAATGGCTCCGCACCCTTCACGAACCGTCAGTGGCGCCGCTGCTGGCCGGGCTGCAGCACCTGCTGGACTCCTTTGCCGAGATCGGCCTGGGCTACCTCAGCCTCGACCGGCCCTCGGGCACCCTGTCCGGCGGGGAGTCCCAGCGCACCAAGATGATCCGCCACCTCGGATCTTCACTCACGGACGTCACCTATGTCTTCGACGAACCGACCGTGGGCCTGCACCCGCACGACATTGAGCGGATGAACCGGCTGCTCCTGCAGCTGCGGGACAAGGGCAACACGGTGCTCGTCGTCGAGCACAAACCCGAAACCATTGCCATTGCCGACCACGTAATCGATCTGGGCCCGGGGGCCGGGAGCGACGGCGGTATGGTCTGTTTTGAGGGCACCGTCGAGGACCTGCGCGGCAGCGGAACCGTCACCGGGAACCACCTCGATGACCGCGCCCGGCTGAAGGACACGGTGCGCTCCCCTGCCGGCGTTCTGGAGGTCCGGGGAGCTGCGGATAACAACCTCCAAAACGTCGACGTCGACATTCCCCTCGGCGTGTTCTGCGTCCTGACAGGGGTGGCGGGCTCCGGAAAAAGTTCCCTGGTGCAGGGATCGGTGGCCAGACGGGACGGCGTCGTCGTCATTGACCAGGGTGCGATCAAAGGGTCCCGGCGGAGCAACCCGGCTACCTATACCGGCCTGCTGGAACCGATCCGCAAGGCCTTCGCGAAAGCCAACGGTGTTAAACCGGCCCTGTTCAGCTCCAATTCCGAGGGCGCCTGCCCGGTCTGCAACGGTGCCGGCGTAATTTTCACTGATTTGGGAGTGATGGCCACCGTGGAATCCGTCTGCGAAGAATGCGGCGGCAAGCGGTTCCAGGCGGCCGTGCTGGAGTACACCCTGGGCGGCAGGAGCATTGCCCGGGTGCTGGAGATGACGGTGGCCGAGGCCGGGGACTTCTTCGCCGGCAACGGGGAAGCTCCCCTGCCGGCGGCGCATAAGGTCCTGGTCCGGCTTGCGGACGTCGGCCTGGGCTACCTGCGCCTGGGCCAGCCGCTCACCACGCTTTCGGGCGGCGAGCGCCAGCGCCTGAAGCTGGCGGCCCAGATGGCTGAAAAGGGCACCGTCTACGTCCTCGACGAGCCCACCACCGGCCTGCACCTGGCGGACGTGAACCAGCTGCTGGGCCTGCTGGACCGGCTGGTCGATTCCGGCAAATCGGTGGTTGTCATTGAGCACCACCAAGCCGTGATGGCGCACGCAGACTGGATCATCGATCTGGGTCCGGGGGCCGGGCACGACGGCGGCCGGATCGTTTTCGAGGGCACCCCCGCGGACCTCGCGGCCGGCAGGTCCACACTGACCGGCCGGCATCTGGCCGCCTATGTCGGCGCCTGAGGGCTAGCTGTAACTCTTACGGTGGTTGTGAACGGCGTGGCAAGAGTTAAATAGGCGAGGGTCTCCGGTTCGATATGGGTTACCACACTCGTATCGGCCAACGGAGACCCTCGTGACCCACGCTAA
>NZ_JBZCNM010000008.1:0-87520 GCF_058269295.1 Arthrobacter sp. TJ-58 | reverse complement strand
AAACGCCCGGTCCCATTCCGAACCCGGAAGCTAAGACCCACAGCGCCGATGGTACTGCATCCGGGAGGATGTGGGAGAGTAGGTCACCGCCGGACAATATTTGGCAGAGAGGTTCAGGCCCGCACTGTATGGTGCGGGCCTGAACTGTTTAACACGCCAATTCCAGGCGTCACCGGGTCGAAGGCTGCAGGAAACCGAACCGAAACCAGGCAGTTCTGTGCGATTGGACACTTCGTTGTACAGGTAAAGGGCTTCTGAAGCCGGAATGGCCCCCTGATCTGTACAACGGATGGGCGGCCAACCCGGGGATCCGGAGGAGCGGCTACCCCGAAGCCTGGCAGGAACGGTTTCCGCCGTCCCGCCGCAGTCAGGGCGCTTCCGGGGTGACGGCAGCCGGGGGCACCGCCCAAGATGGTCCTGTGCCCCGGAATATGAATCACGCCTATACCCGCCGGGTTAGTTCCGGCGAAGACGTTGAGCGCACCACGTTCTTCAGTGATGCCGTTTTTGCCATTGCCATGACCCTGGTGGCCGTGGACATCAAGATTCCCCAGGTCCCGGACGGGGATCTGGGCCGTGCCGTCGCCGAACAGTGGCCGGAGTTTGTTGCCTACCTGCTGTCCTTCACCGTCGCGGGGACGTACTGGCTTAGCCATCACCGCCTCTTTCGGTTGCTCAAGGGATTCACGGCCGGCCTCCAGCGGATCAACCTGATGCTGCTCTTTTTTATCGGGCTGCTCAGTTATGCCACCGACATGCTGGCTTTCCATAACGACGATGTTCTCGGCGTCGTTATTTATGCCGCCACCCTGGGCCTCATCGGCGCGGCCAACACCTGGCTTTGGCTTTATGCCGGGCACCGCAACATGTTCAAGGAAGATGTTGACCCGCGCCTGCTGACCTTCGCCAGGGTCCGTGCTCCGGTGACCCCGGTGGTCTTCTTCGTTTCCATACCCATTGCACTACTGAATCCGGTCGCGGGAATCCTCACCTGGCTGGCGATTCCGCTGGCTAATTTGGTGCTTCGGCTCTGGGGGCGGACACTGCCCGATCCGGAGGTGGAGGCCCTTGAATGACTCGATTCGTTGGATTGGGCCTGCGTCGGGTAGTCTTATATCTGCTTCTTACGGAGCAAAAGCCTGGAGGATTCGCCTAGCGGCCTATGGCGCACGCCTGGAACGCGTGTTGGGTTAACGCCCTCGGGGGTTCAAATCCCCCATCCTCCGCCACTCAAGCCCCATCCACCGGATTTATCCGGCGGATGGGGCTTGTTTCGTTTTAACTCCGGTGCCACTGTCTCTGGGTATGGGATACGGGTCGAGCTTTCATCAGCCCCCGCGGGAGCCTGCCGGGGCCGTGGGTTTCCGGCGCCGCACAGCGGCCTCGGCCATGGTCCGTCACCCGCCGGGCTGGCCTTTCCGCCGCGTCCGGTCCGCAGTCCCTGGGATCCCCTGAACGTCCCAAAGGAACTCTTCCTCCCCGAAAGGACCGCACCATGGCTTATGACCCCGCCCGGTTCAAGAAGTACTTTGAGCATGAGCTCACCTACGCATCGGGATTCGCGCGGAACGTGTCCCGGTTCGCCAACCGGGTTGCCATCACCGACCCGGCTGCCGGACGGGAACTGACCTACGCGCAGCTGGGGCAGGAGGTGGACCGGACTGCTCTGGCCCTGGCGGAGCGCGGAATCGGCCGCGGGGACCGGGTCCTCTTCCAGCTCTACAACGGCATCGACTTTGCCCTGCTGTATCTGGCGGCGCAGCGGCTCGGCGCCGTGGGGGTGCCCGCCAACTACCGGCTCGCCCCGGCGGAGACCGCGCACATCCTGAGGGACAGCGATCCGGGCGTGTACGTCTTCGACGCCGAGATCGCCGGGACCGCCGAGCAGGCCCTGGCCCTGGCCGGCGTCGAACCCGCAGTGCTGGTGTCGGGGCCGGGCGACGGCACGGGCGGAGATACGGGCAGCGCCGCGGGGCATGAGCAGTTCGACGACGCCGTGGCCCGGGCGGAGGGCGAGCTCAGGGCGCTGCCGGAGGACTTCTCCATCTACGAGGAGAGCACCCGCTTCTACACCTCGGGTACCACCGGCATGCCCAAGGGTGTCGCCCTGCCTTCCAT
Source organism: Arthrobacter sp. TJ-58 (assembly GCF_058269295.1). NCBI lineage: Bacteria > Bacillati > Actinomycetota > Actinomycetes > Micrococcales > Micrococcaceae > Arthrobacter > Arthrobacter sp. TJ-58. The sequence continues at coordinate 85,402 of NZ_JBZCNM010000008.1, read as the reverse complement.
TGCGGAGCTCATGAGCGCCCATGACGTGATCATGCACTTCCCGCTGTCCCCGTATGACCGCACGCTGAACATGACCCCGTGGTTCCACCGCGGCGGCCTGCACTCCGGCGGCCCCTGCCCTGCGTTCTACATCGGTGCCGGTGTGGTGCCGCTGCGCAGCTTCAACGCGGCCACGGTCCTGGACTGGGTGGGCGAGCAGGGCCTCACCTTCCTGATCGGCGCCCCCACCACGCTGGAAATGATTGCCTCCGAGCAGGAGAAGAATCCCCGGGACCTCAGCACCCTGAACGGCATTGTCACGATGGGCGCGCCGCTGGACCGGGCCTCGGCCATCCGCTACCAGGAGCTGCTCACCCCGCGCATCTTCAACGGCTACGGCACCACCGAGGGATTCTGGAACACGTTCCTGCGGCCCGAGGACCTGCCCGCCGGCGCCGGCACCGCCGGGAGGGCGCTGACGGACGACGACGTCGCCGTGGTCAAGGTCTTCGAGGACCGCCGGGCCCGCCCCGACGAACTCGCCGCCCGGGACGGCATCGAGGAGGGCGAGGTGATCATGCGGTCCCCGAAGTCCGGGTTCAGCTATGTGAATCTGCCGGGTGTGGAGGAGGAAAAGTTCCTGGACGGCTGGATCTATCCCGGCGACCTGGCCACCTGGGACAAGGACGGGTTCCTGACCATTCTGGGCCGCACCGATGACATGATCATTTCCGGCGGCGAGAACATCCATCCGGTCCAGGTGGAGGCGGCACTGGCAGACCATCCCGCGGTGCTGGACGCCGTCGTCGTCGGCGTTCCGGACGAAAAGTGGGGGCAGCGCGTTGCCGCCTACATCATCCGCCGCGATCCGGAACTCACTGCCGCCGACTTGGAGGAATTTTGCCTGGCGCACCTGGGGCTCGCGGATTTCAAGCGCCCGCGCGGCTACCGGTTTGTGGACGAGGTGCCGATGACCGCCACCGGCAAGAAAATGCATTACAAGGTGGCGGACCTGGCGGCCGAGGACTGGGCCGCAGGGCGGATGGAGACTCCCGCGCCGCCGGTGTCCGGCAGTGCCGGGAAGGAGCCCGAACGTGCCTGACCGCGTGGTCATCACGGGCATGGGGGCGGTGACGCCGCTGGGCAACAACTGGCCGGACACCTGGGACGCGCTCAAGAACGGGCGCAGCGGCGTCGGGATGATCACCGCCTTTGACGCGTCGGACTTCCCGACCCGGATCGCCGCGGAGGTCAGGGGGTTCGACGCCGCCGCCCTCCTGCCGGTGAAACGCCTGAACCGTTCCTCCCGCGCATCCCACCTGGCAGTGGCCGCGGCCCGCGAGGCGGTGGCCGACGCCGGACTCGGCACCTGCCTGGAGGAGCTGGACGCCGGGATCATCATCAACAGTGCCGTCTCCGGCTATCCCGAGATCCAGGACGCCACCCGGCTCTTTGACCGCAGCGGGTTCCGGCCGGTCAGCCCGAGCTTTGTGGCGTCCTCGCTCACCAACATGCCCGCCTGCGAGGTAGCGATGGATCTGGGCGTCCACGGGCCGGTCAAGGCCAGCGCCCTGGCCTGTGCCTCCGGCACACACGCGCTGCTGGATGCGCGCCGGACGCTGCTGGCGGGGGAGGCCGACGTCGTTATTGCCGGCGGTACCGACGCCGCGATCACTCCGGTCATGTTTGCCGGGCTGACGTCCATGCACGGGCTGTCCCGGCACAACGAGTCCCCGGAGGAAGCGTCCCGGCCCTTTGATGCGGACCGGGACGGCTTTGTGTTCGGCGAAGGAGCGGTGGTGTGCACCATGGAACTGCTCTCGCACGCCCGCGCCCGCGGAGCGCAGGTGTACGCGGAGGTACTGGGCGGGGCGATGACGTCCGATGCCTTCCATATTGTGGCCCCGGAACCTGCCAGCCGGTATGCGGCACGGGCCATCACGCAGGCGCTGCACCGTTCCGGTCTGGATCCGGCGGATGTGGACCTGATCTGCGCGCACGGTACGTCGACCAAGGCCAATGACCGGACGGAAACCCTCGCTATTCGCACGGCGTTCGGACCGGAGGCGGAGCGGCTGGCCGTGACCGCACCGAAGTCCATGACCGGGCATCTGATCGGTGCGGCGGGGACGCTGGCGTCACTGCTGTGTGCCTGTGCGATAGGCGAGGGCGTCATCCCGCCCACGATCAACTACTCCAGCCCGGATCCGGAGTGCGACCTGGATTATGTGCCCAAGACCGCCCGCGAACAGGACGTTCGCTACGCGGTGACCAACGCCTTCGGGTTCGGCGGGCAGAACTGCGTGGTTGCGTTCGGCCCCGTCTGACTGACGCGGCGGGAGGCCGCCCGCCCGGCCGATGGTTGCATGCACTGCAAGTTACCGGTAGCGTGCAGTGCATGACACCGTCCACTGAATCTGTTCTCACCCAGCTCCGCAAGGGAACCGTGGACTATTGCGTGCTCGCCTGCCTGCGCTCCGGGGCCGCCTATGGGCTGGAGATTGCCGAGCGTCTGGGAGAAGGCAAAGTCCTGTTCGCCAGCGGAGGCACCCTCTATCCGCTGCTTTCACGTCTGCGGCAGCAGGGGTGGGTGACCACCACGCTGGAGCCGTCGCCCGTCGGGCCGCCCCGCCGCTACTACCACCTCACGGGTGAGGGCGAGGCGGCCCTGGAGGTTTTTACCGGGACCTGGAACCTGTTTGCTGCGGATGTTACAACCATGATCAAGGAGACCTCATGAACACCACCGAACCAATGCCCGCACTGCTGGAGGCGTACTTTGCCGACCTCGATCGAGCACTGATCGGAACCGATGCGCGGGAGCGTGCCGAGACGGTCCAGGCGATGCGCGAGCATGCGGCCGAAGTCCTCAACCGGGATGGCGTTTCGGAGCGGACGGCCGAACGCGTCATTGCCGATTTTGGACCCGTGGAGCAGGTTGCCGCGGCCGCCACGTCCACGCCTGCCGCGGTTGACGCTGACGCGCCAGCCGCAGCGCGTTCCTGGACCGACATTTGGTTGCTCGCGGGTTCCTTCGCGGGCCTCGTGTTCTTTGTGTTCCCGCTGGTCGCGGTCGCGATGCTTGTCTGGGCGGTCCTGAGGAGGAGGCAGAACACCGGGAACCGGACGCTGCAGAAGGCGGCCCTGTGGGTGTCTGCTGTGGCGGTTGTTGTCTCGGTTGGCTTGTCCGTCCTTCACGCCGTCCCCATGCTCTGATGCTGCGGCGGACGCTCCAGGGGGCCAGCCACCTAGAGTGAAACGCGGCCCCGCTTGGCGACGTCGTGGCGTCCGTGGACGGCGTGATAGAGAACCGAGGCGAGCACCACCACTATGGCCAGGACCGTGTACATGGTGCTGTAGCCCGCTGCCGAGACCAGGACGCCCAGGGCAATGGGTCCCAGGCCCACCCCGGCGTCCATCAGCAGGAGCAGTGTCGAGATGCCGGTGCCCAGTTTGTGCGGGGGCACGGCGCTGACGGCGATTGCCTGGGATGCCGGCATCAGGGTGCCGTAGCCGAGGCCTGTCATTGCGCCGGCTACGACGATCTGCCAGTCGGCGTTCGCCACGGCGAGGACGCCCAGGGGCAGGGCGAAGAAGACCAGGCCGAAATAGACCACAACGTTGTCCCCGCGCTGGTCCTGGACCTTGCCGAGCACAAACCGCATGATCAGCATTGCCGCGGCATAGGCGATGAAGAACAGGCCGGCCCCGGTCACCACGTCACGCTGCTCCGAGTACGCGTTGAGGTAGGTGATGACGCCCGCGCGCTAGTTGTTCAGGGCAGCATCCAGAGGCTCGGAAATCTCGCTGTAAGCGCCGGTCTGGAGCTGGATTTCCCGGTCGTTGAGGATCAGCGTGGGGGTGTGCTGGATCTGCAGGTCCTGGGCGTCCTGCAGGTCCCGGGCCACACGGTCCTTGATGGCCTCGGATTCGTAGTCGGCGCGGAACCGGTCCATGTCCAGGTTGAGCTCTTCGGCGTAGGAGGCCAACAGGTCATCGACGTTGGAGGCCGTCTTCCAGTCCTGCTGGTGCTCGAAAACTGAAGCCGCCATCTCTTCCAGGGCGCCCTGTTCGGCCGCTGCCTCCACGGCGCGGGCCGCGGGTTCTGCGTTCTGGTGCTTGGGCAGCGGGTAGTTCCGCACCACAATGCGGACGGAATCGCCGTAGTCCGCCTGGGCCTGCTGGATCAGCGTGTCCATCATGGCGCAGTAGGGGCACTGGTAGTCGGTGAAGAGGATCAGGGTGGCCTGGGGGTCCGCCGGGTTGCTGATGACCCGCGCGTCGGCGGGAGCGAGCTGGTCCATCTGCTCGGCGGAGAAGGTCATTTGTGCCGGTGCGCTGGCCGATGCTTCTGCCGTGACGGTTGCTTCCGGTGCCGGATCGGGTGCGCCGCAGGAGGCGACGCCGCCGATGGCCAGTACTGAGGCGAGAATCAGGGAAGGGGCAGTCCTGCGCATAGTTCCTTTCCGTTGAGGGGAGCGCGCGGAACACGCGCCGGGTACGGGTTGGATGACGCTTCCCTTTAATGGTTTCACGGCTGCCGCGTGGTTCGAAAGAGGGTTTTCCGGTCCGGTCCTGTGATGTTGGCCGGATGGGCGAGTGGCGGAAACTACTGTCCCAGCCGGGCAATGCGCTCGCGGGCGGACTTCTCGCTGGGCGCCATCGGGCCGAGTCCCAGCCGGATCACGCCCAGCACCGCCTTGACCGGCAGCCGCATCGGAATCCGGAACGGACCCAGCCGGGGTTCCTTCACTCCCAGCATTTCCCGGTGCCGGGGCTCCAGGGACGCGACGGCGCCGGCGAACAGCACCCGGTAACCGATCAGCTGGGAGCGCGGCAGGGGTGGCCGGCGCAGGAACTTCATGGCTTCCCGGACGTAGGCGCTGTTGCGCAGTTCGCCGTCGTACGCGGCCATTTGCTCCCGCAGCTCAGCCTCGGACCGCGGAGGGTTGTCGATGCGCATGAGCTCGCCGGCCACCGCCCACTCGGATACGTAGGCGTCCGGACCGCCCGGAATCGGTGCGCCGTAGCGCTCGTGTGAGGACAGAAAGGCATCAGTGAAAGCCAGATGCACCCAGCGGGCAATCTCCGGATCGTTCGCCGAGTAAGGCCGTTCCACGCCGGCGGCGTCCTCATACATGCCGTGCACCCGTTCATGCAGGCGCAGCACCCAGCCGGAACCGGATTTCGCCGCGTGCGTGTCCCCGTAGGTGACGGTGAAGATCCAGCGGATGGTTCCGGCCAGCCGGCCCAGCGGGTCGTTCTTGTAGTCGGAGAAGTCATGCACCCCGGCCATCGCGCCGGGATGCAGGGCCTGCAGCATCAGCGCCCGGATGCCGGCAATGATCGGCGTCATGGACCCGTGCACCGCCCAGACGGCGGATTCGGGACCAAAGTGCCCGACGTCGTCGCCCTTCGCCAGTTCCAGTTCCCATTCCGGGATCTCGGTGGCGTTGTTGCTGAAGGTGCCGATCAGCTGCCGGCGCCAGGTGGAGATTAGGTTGGCCATCGTCCCAGTATGGCCCCGGCAGCTGGGAGCCGCGGGCCTACCGCAGCAGGATGTCCACCGACCGGGAGTTGCCCAGCCCGCGTTCCAGCACGCCGGAACGGTTGGTGGCGTCGTCGCGCAGGATTTCCGTGACGGAGCCCAGGAACCGGGAGAGATCCACCTTGTCCTCCGGCGCCGCGAGCAGCAGCTGGAAGCCGAACTCGTGCAGCGCATTGATGGACGCCTCAGCGAAGGACAGCGACGATTTCACGAACGCCTCGTCCATCATCACGGTGCCGTAGGTGCTGAAGCCCTGGGACACGATGCCCAGCTGGTAGGCCAGCGCGGAGGCCATGATGAATGCCGTGAACCGCTGGCCCTCACCGCCGGACATCAGCGAGGCCTGCAGGTTGGTGTACGTGTGCCCGCTGGCGAGGCGGTGCGTGCAGGTGATGGTCACGTGCGAGCGGACATCCAGCACCTCGGCCCGCCAGCGCTTCTCGTCCGGGTCCTTCAGCCGGTCAACCAGTCCCTCGAGCGCGGCATACCGGGCGTCCATGTCCGCCCGATCCTGCCGTGAACCCATCATCGGCAGCGCGTTCTTCAGTTCCGTGCGGAACTTGTGCGCGGCGTCGGGCACGGTGGTGGCCACCTCAATCTCCAGGTGGCTGCCGGCGTGGTATTCCACCCGGCGCAGCACGGAGTTCAGCGGCAGCAGGCGCGAGGAAATGCTGCGGCGTTCCTCATCGAGCAGCTGCAGAAGGTCGCTGAAGCGCTCATAGGTGCGGTTGTTGAAGTATTCGCGGAACTCGGCCTCGCGCTGCGGCAGGCCCTCGGTGATGATGCCTTCGAACCGCTCCTCGTAGGCCCCGGCGGCGTCCACGGAGGTGCCGAAGTCCGAACCCCACTTGTCGCTGAACGTCTCGAAGGTCCGCTCCAGCTTCGCGCGGGTTTCCAGCAGGATTTTCTCCAGCCGGCCCTGCTCGGTGATCAGCGACCGTTCCACCTCGCCGGCGGCTTCCTTCAGTGCGGCGGCGTCGGTTAGGTCCCCAAACGGTTCAAACAATGCGGCCAGCGCGGTCCGCAGCCCCTCGGACAGGGCTTCGGGGGTCTTGGCCGAGAGTGCGGCGTGGCGTTCGACGGCGGCGGTGCGCTCCGTCTCGAGCCGTGCAGCTTCGGCCTTGAGCCCGCCCACCTTCTCGGTGGCCGCGGTCAGGTCGAGCTCTGCGGTGTCCAGTTCGAAGCGGATCTGCTCCAGGTCCGTATTGGCGTCCCGGGCCGCGTCCAGCCGGTCGGTTGCCTGCTCGACGGCGGTGCGCGCCTCCTGCGCGGACAGCTCCTCCCAGCTGCGCTCGTCGTCGGCGACGCGGCGGACGGCGGCGAGCCGGCGGATCAGCTCATCCTGTTCGCGGGCGTGCTGCTTCGAGACGTTGTCCGCCTCTTCAAAGACTGCCCGCAGGGCCAGCAGTTCGCTGCCAAGCGCCGCGACGGTGTCCTTGTTGTCAAAGCCCAGGACATTGTCCGAGGCCTTGGTGTGCCGGTCATCCTTCTCGGTGGTGCTGCGGTTGCGCTTGACCGCACCGCCCAGACTCACGCCCTTGGCGACGCCGGCCAGCCCAGCGGGATCCTCCACGCACACGAAGTCGTAGTGCGCAGTGATTTTCCGGCGCACCCACTCGCCCATGGCGGTGTCCCGGGTGATGAGCTTGGTGATCAGGTCATCCGGGCCCGGCTCGGTGGGACCGTCCAGCGGCACGGAGACGTCGATGCAGCGCACGTAGCCCTGCATGTCGTTTTCGCTGAGGTAGCGGGTGACCGCGGCCATGTGTTCGCCGGGAACCAGCAGGGCGGTGGCCAGGGAGCGCAGGGTGCGTTCGGCGGCGGGCCGCCAGTCGGCGTGCTCGGCGGGCAGGTCGATCAGCTCCGCAGCGAAGGGCATGTCCGCTTCGTCGATGCCGGTGGCGGCGCAGATCCGGGTCCGCTGGTCCAGGGACTCCTGCCGGATGTTGGACTTGCGGCGGCGGAAGGAACCGATCTCGTTTTCCAGCTTGGCGATGGAACCCTTCAGTGCCCAGGCCTCGCCGTGCGCGTTGCTGCTGCGCTCCTTGGCGGCGTCCAGCTCCTTGTTCAGGGACTTCAGCAGGTCTGCGGCGCGGCTGCGGGCGGTGACCAGCCCGGCGGGGGAGAAGTCGACGTCGATCCCGGCGGCGGCGAGCTCCTCCCGGGCGGCGTTCTCCACGGCTTCGCGGGAGCGCAGCTGCGCAGCGGCGGCGGCGAGTTCGCGTTCCAGGGTGGCGATGGCTCCGCCGCCCTCTTCGCTGTACCGGGTGCTCAATGCATCGCGCTGGTCCTTGAGCAGCGTGCGGCGGGTTTCGGCGGCGGCCAGTTCCGCTGCGGCGTCGGATGCTGTCTTGGTGACGCGAGCGAGCGTGGTTTCGGCACCGGCCAGGGCCAGGCGTTGCCGGTAGGCGGGCAGTCCCTCGGTGGTCAGGGCCCGGTTGGTGGCCAGCGCATCGGCGGCCGCCCGGTAGCGGGTGTGCAGTTCGGGAACGGACTGCAGGTGGTCGCGCTGCTGCCGGGCGCGTTCGAGCTGGCGGCGGATGCTGCGCAGGTGGCTGAAGTCCTCCACGGCTTCTTCGGCGGCGGTCAGGGTGCGCGGGGTGTCCAGCACGTGGGTGCGGAAGAAGTCATTGACGGTGCCGCCGAGGCCCTTGCCGGTCTGCAGGATGCGCAGCAGGTTGAAGGCTTTCTCATCCTCCACACCGAGGGCGTGGCGGTAGCGTTCGGCGAACATCTTGTGCGAATCAAACACGGCGGCACCGGGCAGCAGGGTTTCCAGGCTTCCCTTGGTGAAGCGGCCGCGCATCCCGGTCTGCAGGGCGTTGATGTTCAGCGGCCGGTCATGCACCACGTAGAAGCGGCCCAGGTTGTGTTCGGTGCCGGTGGCCGGCAGGTCCATGACCACGGAAAGGCTGACGGTCCGGCCGAGGCCGTTGTCGAAGGTCAGGCAGACCGCGGACCAGGTGGCGCCGGGGCGCTGGTAGGCGGTGCCGGCGCCGTCGTCGGACCCCTGGGTGCCGAGGCGGCCGCGCATGTAGGAAAAGGCGGTGCGCTTTTCCTCGGCGTTGGAGCCGTTGTTGTTCTGCGCGGCCTCGTTCATTTTCGGCCGGGCGTCCATGACCAGCAGCATTGCGTCGAAGACGGTGGATTTGCCCACGCCGGAGTCGCCGGTGAGCAGGGTGCCGGCGCGGTCCACCTTGATGGTGTGGGCGCCGTCGAAGGTTCCCCAGTTAACGATCTGCACGGAGGAGAGCCGGTTCTGGCCGGGGTTGATCAGGTCTCCCATGGGGAGGGTGGTTTCGATGCTCATGCCGGCTCCTCGCCGTCGTTCGTGGCGGGTTCAGTGTCGGTGTCGGAGGGGTCGGCGCCGTCAGCGTCGTCGCCGGACAGCGTGTTCATGAAGGTGACGATGTCGCGGATTTGGCTATACGGCAGGGCCAGCGGCAGGGCGCCGGAGATGACCCAGACGTTGTCCAGCTCAGTGGGGATCAGCAGCCGGCGGTCCTGCACGAGCTTGCGGATGGCCGCGTCCGCAGTGTCCTCCACAGACTTGGCGTCCTGCTGGAGCGGGTCCACGTAGCCCTCGAGGACCTCGAGGATGTCCTGCCGGGCGATCGTGGCCTCGTTCCCGGTGCCGGTGTGCCGGTCCAGGATCAGCCGCATGCGCAGCAGCAGCAGGGTTTCCTCGCGGGTCATTTCGCGCTGGCGCTGCAGGGCGGAGGTGTGCGGCTCGGCCATTTCCACCGGGCGCAGCAGTGCGACCTTGCGGTCCTCGTCAATGACGAGGGTGAGGAACAGTTCACTCAGGCGCACGCGCAGCTGTTCCTGGTTGTCCACCACGGTTTCGTACACGTTGTCCGAAGAGCTGGCGTCCAGGTAGGGGCCGCGCAGCAGCCGGATCAGGGCCTGGCGCAGCTTCAGCGGCAGGGTGCCGGTGTCTCCGGGGAACAGTTCCGGGCCGTCGACGAGGAGGTCGCGCGGGTTGTCCTGCTCCTCCTGGTCCTCAAGCTCCGGCTCGAATTCCTCCGGTGCCTCGGACAGTTCTGCGGTGGTCTCGCTCATTTTTCGGGGGCTTTCGCGACGGCGACGGCGGGCAGCAGCGCGGTGCGCTCGCTGCCGTCGATCTGGGTAAAGGTAACGGATTCAAGGGTCTGCGCATCGAAGCCGGCGGCGCCGCCGGCGAGCAGCGCGCGGATGCTGTTCAGGTGCCGGTGTTCGGGCGGCAGCTGCTCGAACACCTGGGCCACGGTGGCCCCGGAGCGTGTCGCGGTGGCCCGGGCGACGGCGTCGGCCAGCACCCTCCGGTCCGCGCGCGGGGTGCGGACCGAGCGGTGGATGTCCGCCTCGGTGAACTGCGGCGGTGCGGGCAGGGTGCGCGGGGCGGCGTGGTCCTCGGGGTTGTAGACGCGGACCATGCTCAGGGATTCGAAGCCCGAGCCGTGCAGCTGCGGCGCGGGTACGACGGCGGCCCGGCGCCGGCCGCGCGGAGCCTTGTGGATCGCGGTTTCGGCGGCTCGGATGAGCTGGCGCAGCTGCACGGATTCGCGGTACTCGTCGCTCTGCACATAGGTGTGCATGGATTCGGAGAGCCGGCCGTAGATGCGGTGGATTTCGGTGGCCTGGTCCCGCATGTCGCTGATCAGCCGGTACAGGCTCTGCCGGTCCTCGGGGGTCAGGGCGTCGGCGAAGTCCCGTTCCAGGACCTCCGCGATGGCGGCGCGGAAGCGGGCCTGTTGGTCGGCGTCGTTCAGGAAAGCTGTGAAGCCCTCGTAGGTGCGGCCTTCGGCGGTGCTGCGCAGCTTTTTGTCCGCTTCGAGAATTTCGCCCATGGTCAGGCCCTTGGCGGCATTGGATTCCACCATTTCCTGGCGCAGGTCATGGAGCATCTTTTCCAGGCCGTCGCGCATGCGCTTGAAGTCGGCGGGCAGGGCGGCGGCCAGGTCCAGGATGTCGCGGGCGGCTTCGACGGCGGTGTCGTCCGGCAGGGGCGGGGGAGCCTCGCCGGATTCCAGGGCGCGGATCATTTCCTCGCGGCGGGCAACCTCTTCTTTAAGGACGGCGATGCGCGCGGCCGGGTCCGGGTTGGATTCCTGTGCGAGGTTTTCCACCCGGTCCAGCAGGGTGGCCAGGCGGGAGGAGTTCAGGGACGTTTTGTCGCTGGTGTAGCCGTCCAGGTAGGAGAGGAAGCGGGCGGAGGATTCGGTGAGTTCGTAGACGAACTTCCCGTCGGCGCGGGGCCGGGCGAGGAAGCGGCGGGCCACCCAGTCATCGGCGTAGTTCCGGCCGGTCCAGTCTTCGCGCAGCTGCACGCCGTCCATGCGGAGCCGGTTCAGGAAGCTGTCCGTCATGGCGTGGAAGTCGTCCAGCGGAACCCGGGGCCGGGTGCGGGTGAAGGCTTCGCGGAAGAGCGCCGGGACCCAGGCATTGGCGTTGGTCAGTTTCCAGCCGGGGGAGGCCTGGAGCCGCTGCAGTTCGGCCCAACGGGCAACGGCGTTTTCGATGAAGGACATTCTGCGCTTTCCGCCCGTGCGGTGGGGGTGAAACGGGCCTCCTCGATTTTAGCCGGGTGAGAGGGCGGGGTGGGTCTCCTTCGGGCGCGTCCGCTCTGGAGGGCGTAGGTAAGCAAAAACAATTTCAAGATCTGCGCAGAAATATCGATCCAGCCGCAGCGAACCGTCAGCTTCCTCGGTGCCTGCCTGACATCCCCTGCCCCGAGCTCAACAGTCATTGTCAGTCTTCGGCGTCCGGCTTTGTTTATTGACGCAGCCGCCGCTACTAGAGCGCGTAAGTCTCGAATGTCTGCGCACCACGCCTCCGGTTCTCAAATACGAAAAGGAAGCCGCGGTCCGATCCGGGCTCCTATGGGTGCGTATGAAACGCCGCTACTGCTCAACACGACACTGTATTTCCTGACGGTTACGGGAACACGGCCGATGTTGGTAACGGTCTTTCTTAAGACTTCCGTGTCCCTGAGTCTTCAGCCTGTATCGCTTGCAGGCTTACCGGAGAGCTGGCCCTTCTAACCGATCCGACGGCGACGCCCCGAGGTCCTCTGGGTCCATGTTTGAGTACAAGATGGACCGCCGCCCTTCTAGCGCATACAGCGATTTGCCACTTAAGAGAGAGCAGCTTACGACGGCTGGAAAACAAGCAATCAACAATGCGGCGACATCGATAGGTGCCTCCGCGCTGCAAGACGCGCCACCCAGGATGGAGAGAGCGCGGCAGCTACCAGGACGATCCGCGGTGGTTGAAACACACAACCCTTCAGGGCATCTGCCAGAAACGGTGGGAGCGGCATCTCAGCCTGGGGTTTGGAATAGGTCACCTGGTCCGCGATACAACAAACGGATGCCACGAGAATCTTGCAGGGACTGCGCGCGCAGAATCCCCGCTCTTTCCGGGCTTATCTGGACATCAGCCTCACCGAGTAGTTCAAATCCTGGGGTCCAAATTTGGACAGACGCATTGTCACGGCTGGTAACTCGGAGCCAAGCATCAGGAGATGGCACATCCCTGTACCACCTCACATTTTCGATATCCAAATGGCTGCTCGTCCACTGCCGGAGATGTGGCTGGCGGAGATGTGACGCGAATGTTCCCCATGCCGGCCGAGACTCCGGGCTCGGCCATGCTTCGTTAGACGCGTACCTAGGGTCGAGGTCATTTATCCATTCGCGCATGTCTTCCACGGAAGTAAAATTGGCGTCAGTACTAACCGCGGCGTTCACAGCGGCAATCCGATGATCGAACCCGGCGCGGATGAGCACTGATGCGGCCGGATTGAGTGTTCCGGTTTCAACCGCGGTAACGGCGGCGCCGCTCAACATCTCCGCAAGGTCGTTGCCTTGGGCGGTCTCATAGACACGGGCCGCCTCCATGCCCCAAACCAACCTATATACCAGGCTGGATTCGATGAAACTAGCGATCTCGACACGATCTCCGGGCAGGTCTGCAAGGGGCAGTCCCTGGATCCACTGTCGAAGCACTCCCGTCCAGTCCTCCGCCCAGTATTCAGGAGCGAATGCCTCCAGACGAAAGACGACTTCGGCGACTTCTACAAGACGATCGGACGCACCGTTGAGGTCATCATTGCTGAGGCTGACTTCGGCTTGCATCATCAGATCGATCAGATCTCCAGAGACCGCGGACAGTCCTGTCCCTGAATCGGCTCCCAACCCGGCGAGATACCATCCGCGTCGCTGTGAGGGGGTAGACGTCTCCCAAAGATGTCGGACGCGCCTCATCACCAACTCGCGAACGGCCCTAGCCATATCGGTGTCTCCGCGACTTAGCTGGCGCTCCCATAGAGAGTCAACAAGAGCATCCGAGAGTACTTGTGTGGCAGCGTCGGGGTCGGAGTCATAAGCGCCGTCCCCAATGGTGCTAAGAATTCCAATATCAAGTAATGAGAGGTTGGCCCTCCACCTGACCCGGGCAGCTGTCTCATCGTCCGGCAACTCCTGCTGCAGGACTGGAAGGCTCCAGTCCTGCCCGCCCGTAAGGTAGTTCAGGAATGGCTCGATGGAGCCACCACCGCGCGCAGTATGCATGCGTTTGATTAATGCGATACCAACCTGAATAAGCCCGGAGTCGAGCGCCTTGCCTCCCCCGCCCTGGGATAACTGCAGCCAATCCCGCCGTAATTGCTTGCGTTGATATCGTCGCGGCTCGAATATCGGGAACAGTACTAGTCCCTCAGTATCGATAAATGCACGCCCAGCACGACCGATGACGTTGGAAAAGTCGGAGCCTTTCAGCAGCTCACGGCTGCGTTTAATACCGTGGAATAGCACTGCGGACGCTGAGAGATTGAGACCCTGAGCAAGCGTCGGCGAGGCGATAGTGACCTTCAGTTTGCCGTCGTGGAGAAGTTTCTCGACCTCCTTGCGGAAGGGGCCAGGCAGGGCACCATGGTGGATGGCGACACCGAGTTCGAGACACTTCAATATCGGATGATCGGCACCGAACCATTCCGCTCCTACAACGAGCGCTCTGCTCAGGTCGACGTCATCAGGTATGACCGTAGCGATAAGACCTTGCTTATGGAGCTTTATGATCTGGCGGGCATATGGCTCAACTGAATTGCGTTGTGGACAAAAGACGAGAACAGATTCGCCTTCCTCGACCAGACGCCAAGCTGTGGCGATTACCAATTCGCGTTGATCTGAAGGGAACTGCTTGCTGCGTCTTCCTATCGGCTGAACTGCCTCGAAGTAGCGGGGGATGAACGGCTGATCAGGCCCGAGTGTGATCGCTAGTCTCGCATGTCCTCCTTCCCACTCTACGAGGCCGAACCGCTGCAGAGTTGGACGCCAAGTCTCCTGATGCAGACCTTGGGGGTCGTCATCGGTGAGCCAAGCAACGAAATCCTCTAGCTCTGGACCGGACGGGAATACCGCGGACAAGCAAACGATCCTCCGGGTCGAAGCGTCAGAGCGGCGCAGGAGCCTCTGTATTTGGGCCTCATAGCGCACTTCGCGCTCGGAAGCGCCGATCATGTGGCCCTCGTCGAGGACGACCAGGCCGACGTCGTCCAATACCGAGGGATCAGAACGGAGCGCGAAATCCAATTTCTCCGGTGTGGCGACGACAATCTCGCTCGTACGCATTGCATCATCGTCGACGCTACTGATCCCCGCGCTGCCGTACAGGGACGATACCCTCACTCCGAGAGGGCTAAACGTTTTTGACAGGACCTGCTCAGTTTGGGCAGACAGAGCCCGAAGTGGGGTGACGTACACCACGCGTCGTCTCTGCGCCAAGCACGCCAGTATGGAAAGTTCTGCGATGCGAGTCTTGCCAGCGCTGGTCGGAAGCGCAACCACAAGGTCGCGGGAATCTGCAAAAATTCGGTCTACGACATGAAGTTGGGAAGGCCACAGGTCTATCTCGGAACGCTCTCGTGCAAGCAGATTGTCTATGAAAGTGCGGCGCAGATAGCGCCAATAAGATTCGTCATACCCGCTGCTCGGTGGTGGGTCGACCGGAATGTTTGAGTCGATGCTGGTATCGAATAAGTCATCAAGCAGCCGACGAGTTAGACGGTAAACCCACCAAGGCCCCGGAACTCCAAGGTCCAAGGAGGCACGCTCACCCAACGCCAAGTCCTGGAGCGCACTGGCCAGAAGTTCATGCTCCCCGACTTCGATCGCAAATAGTCCTGCGGAAACCGCGGAGAGGTAGTGCTCGCTTAGTAGGAGGGCGATGGGGCCCGGCGCGTCCCTCTCTTGGTTTGCGTCATCGGAGAGGGACGCGAGCAGGGCGTCATCCGAAACGGCAGCGGACGTGCGGAGGGTCCTAGTACGTTCCTCGATGGCCCCGAGGTCACGCATCGTCAGATCGGCCAAGGTGAGCTCCATGTCAGTCAGCTCGCCGGATTCCCGACTCGTTTTCATGAGCGAGAAGGCACGGGCGGCGTAACCCCCGAGATGACTAGCAGCCCCTGCGATAAGCCGATGAAATGCTCCGTCTGACGTTTCCGTTGCGTTCCGAGTTGCCGCTTCCAAAGCGTATGAGCTTTGAATTAGGGCCAATCTAGCAACCTCGCCATGATTCGCCAGGTCGCCGTTGCCGTCTGGTTCGAGACCTTGGAGTAGGTCCAGCCCGTCAGTAAGTAGCGCATAGCCGTAGTTGAGGAGATCGGAGTCGAGGAAGGGACTAAACTCCGGGGATTCATCGGGAAGTTGCCCGTCCCGACGAATCATGGACTGGGCCTGGCCGCGCGCCAATAAGCGATTTCGGAAGCCTGCATCCGTAGCGGCGTTGAGAGCAGATACTAGGGCTTGCGCGTCACGGGACATTGGCGATAGCCGCATCGAAAGCGTCGTTAATGAACTTTTGGTGCTCCTGAACCCTCAGCGTTACGGTCAGCTGAGAGATCGTGCCGGAGTAACCATGTAGGTCGGCGGTGACATGGACGCTTGGGTCGCCAGCCGTCAATAGAAACATCAAATGGGTTACCTGATCCGACCGCACTCCGGTGGTTAGCTGCACCCGTAACACTGCTTCGCCAATCGCTTTATCCGCGCTACGCAGTAGCCGGGTGGCGAACTGTGACAGTGAATGCGGGGAAGGCAGCTCGCTGTTCCGATGCAGGCCTTCCCTAGCTTGCTCGACTGTTGTTTTGCCAAGGGTGACACGGCTCTTGGCTTCGGCTTTGACTATATGCACCTTCGAGTGGGAATCAACCCTGGCGGCAAGCACATCGTCGCCTCTCATAGCCCACTCCTGGTGATCGCGGTCAATGAGCCGGCTAGGCCCGACTGTGTAAGAGTGCTCCTCAGCCAGGTATGCCGTCGCCAGAATCTCGCCCATGTCGCCTGAACGGGCACTCTTCTTTGTTGGTAAGCGGTCGCGTAGGAACTTCGACGTCCCAGGTTTTCCATGCTGTTGAGCGATCAAGGCGAGAGCGGTCGTGTCGGCGTAGGCACCGGGAAGCATGGCCGCTAAGACCGCAACGCCGGTGGCGTCATGAACGGAGTCGATAGTGCTCACTGCCCTCCCAGTGGCACCTTGAACAAACGGTGCCGGTCCCTTCTTCGAGCACCAAGGATCGAACATTGTCACGAAGCTTCCTTCCCCCTCCCAAAAAACCCACACCGACTCTGACCCGGGCCCGACAACCATATATCACACGTGTCGACCGGAAACGGTGTTCTATCTCGTCGGATTGTGGAATGAAGCTCGCGTTGGCGTATTTCAATGGTGTCGTACGGTTATTAATCTAGGTGGGTTAGTTCTCAGTGCGCCGTCATCCGAAGCCATTTCCGCCATTATGTGAATGCGCCCTAACAGTCGATACAAAGGGTCATGCAATACACAACTTGGTTGTGTATTTGAAGTTCATTTTGTACTGCAACAGAGGCCATGTTTCCTGGAAAAGGGGAACGTGGGTCCTCTGCTCTCAACGTGGGGAAGGTCTGTCGGATCTGTCTCATACCCCCACTCCCTCGAACGGCGGCTAGGGCACCGTCGCCATCTCGCCGCTCGAGTCGGAAAACGTCCGGCTGCACGCAACCGGACGCAGCGCGCGGTAATCGACGCTATTTACTCAGCAGTGAGCAGTCCGCAACCTGCTGGCCCAGCTCACGCTCTAAGCTCGCGAGAACCCGGTCGACACCCTCCCAGTTCCTCATCGCTCTCAACCCCCTAATGGATCCAACCCCACACCGTGGGCCGCTTGTGCTCGCCGTGGAACGTGAGTCCGTGGTCCGCGCCGAACCGGTGCCCATCAGCCAGGGCCATGACGTCACCCTCACGGTCGGCATTGTTGACCAGGGCATCGAACACCGCCACCCGCCGTAGCGCCGGAGTGTCCTCGTGAACGAGGGCGACGATACACCCGCTTTCATTCCGACCCTTGAAAGCGGAATGTCGTAGCTCCTCTACATAATGGAGCCATGTCTGACCGCCGGCTTGCTCGGCTAATCAGGCGGATGCAACCAGCGATGGGTGACAACTAGGGGGAGTCATGACCAGCGACATCGAAGGGGCTGTTGCACGGATCGACGCTGCCCTCGACACACCTACACTGAAGCTGCTGGATCGCAAGTCTGCACGCATCGCCATGCCGATTTTTTCGGTCGTGTTTGCCGACGACGGGCAGCCGGTACCTGTCGAACAGCTCCATATCCGCGTGGACGCCCTGCTTGACGAACTTCGGGTGAGCGGCCACCCGGTGCCGTCCTCGAGCGGGAAAGCCCTGGCCATGCAATGGGTTCGCGAGCGCTGGCTGTACCGCGACCCGGGGCGCGGGCAAGAGATCTACCAGCTGACCGGTGACGCCAAGCAGGCGATGGAATACGCGAACCGCGCTGCCCGCACCCAGCTGAATGTGTCGGTCTCGCGCATAGAAACCATGCGCCGGGTCATCTCCGAGGCAGCGTTGGCGGCGAACCCCGATCGTAAGGAGCGTCAACGCCGCCTCGCTGAGGACATCACCCGGCTCCAGACCGAGTATGAGCGTCTGAAGGCCGGCGGTGAGCTGCCGGTCGCATCCGAAGGGGAGCTCAGCGAGCAGTTCGCCAACGTCTTACGGGAGCTCGATGGCCTGCCTTCTGACTTCCGCCGTGTCGAGGAGGCGGTCCGTGACATGCACCGGGTCATCACTAAGAACTTCCGCGAGGAAGAACGCCCGGTGGGCGAGGTGCTCGACGCTTACCTCGAGCAGACGCGCAACTTGTTGACGATGACGCCTGAGGGGCGTGCGTTCTCGGGCGCGCTGGAACTGCTACGCAAGCCCGACTGGCTCACGCGGCTCCGCACCGACCTGACGGCGATCCTGGCGCATCCCTCGGCAGGAACACTGCTCGCCGCCGAGCAGCGTCAGCTTCGCATGGCGGTCGACGTCGTGCGGCGGGGGATCGCGAGCGTGCTGGACCAGCGCAAACGGCTGTCGGCGACTCTCAAGGAGCACATCGAGAACTACGACCACATCAAGAACCGCGAGCTCGAGCGGGTGCTGCGCGGCATCGACGACGAGATGCGCACCTGGATGCAGTCGGTCGGGCCACGTGCTCGCGTCGACGTCGAGCTCATCCCTCCTGGGCTCGCCGTCACAGCTGTACGGCGGCGCACGTTCGACCCGGAGGATGAGCGGGGTCCAGAAGCGTTGGAGGACGTGTCCGCCGACGCCCCTGCACCCCTATCCCTCGAAGACATCAGGCTGCAGGGCGGACCCTCGCTGGATCAGCTACGTGCACGCATCACTCAAAGCGCCGAGACAGGAGGTTACGCCTCGGCGGCCGAGCTGTTCAATGACCTGCCCGGTGATCTGCGTCGACCAGTCGAGATCCTCGGTCTCCAGCACCTGCTTGCGCGCATGGGTGCGACGATCGACCCCACGACGCGGGAGACGATTACCGCGCTGCGGTCTGACGGGAGCACGCGGCGCTTCAACATCCCCACCACCATGACGCCCGCTTCAAAGGAGGAGCAGCGATGACCGGTTCTATTTCCGGAAACACGAACGACACTGGTGTCGACATTGAGGATCTGTCGTTTCTCGATTTGATCAATGACGAGGTGTCCCCGAACAATGAGGACATCGATGAAACCGAGAGCGTGGCCATGTTCGAGGGCGACATTGGCACGCTGTACCCAGAGCAGAGGCGGTGCCTCCATGCGCTGCTGAAACACCGGTACATCTCCGCTGACCGCCATCCCGAGCAGTGGGCCACTCTCCTTACACACGAGGAGCTGATGAAGAGCCGCCTGAACGACCTCTTCCTCGACCTCCACATCGAGCGCCGATACCAGATCGCGTTCAAGCACCAGGCCCGGGCGGAGTCCGATGATCAACTCCCGTCGTTGCTACGGGACATCGCACACACGAAGGAAGAGACGATCGTCATGGTCTACCTCCGTCAACGGTTCTTTGCACAGCGGCAGGAGGGAGACGACCTCGTCTTCATTGACCGCCAGGCGCTGCTCGACGAGGTGGCGGATCAGCGTCCAGCCGATGCGACGCATCGCGCCATGGATCACAAGCGCGCCACCAACGCGATCGCCGGGCTCGCGACGGCCGGCGTGCTACTCAAGACGGCCGACCCCGACCGCTTCCGTATCTCACCGATCATCGAGGTACTGATGCCGATCGAAAAGCTACGCACGCTCTGGGACTGGTTGATCACGCAGAACGGCACCGATAACGCCGGTTCGCTCGACGACGCTGCCGACAACGAGCATGACATGCTGTTCGATCCGGAGGAGACGGACTGATGACTCTCGAACTCGAACTCCTGCCTCAGTCGGCAATCGCGGCCGAACGCGGCCAGTGGCGGCTTGAAACCTTCCAGATGGTGAACTGGGGCGGCTTCCACGGCCGTCACGCCGTGCACTTCTCGTCAGGATCCACGCTGCTGTCTGGCGCATCCGGCTCGGGGAAGTCCACGCTGCTGGATGCCTACATCGCGCTGATGATGCCCTCGGACACGCCGTTCAACGGTGCCTCGAACGAGGCCGCAGGGCGGGCTCGCTCTGCCGAGCAGCGCAACCTCCTTACCTACCTGCGAGGGAAGATGGACACCAGCCGCGTCAACGGCTCAGAAGAGATGCGCGATCAGGTGCTGCGGGGCCGCGATGGCGGTCCCGTCTGGGGTGCCCTCGCCGGCACCTTCATCAACAGCGGGGGCCGTCGCTACACGGTCCTGCGTATCTACCTAATGAAGGCCGGTGCGGCGATGAACAGCGACGTTGCCACGACATTCGGGACCTTCGAGGGATACCTCGATCTCTCTCGTCTCGAGCCATTGGCTCAGACCCGCTTCGACAAGCGCACCCTGAAGGCGAACATCGCGGGCCTGACGACCTTCGCTACATTCCGGGAGTTCGAGAACCACGTCCACACACGGCTGAGCATCGGAGCCGGCGGCGACGGCCACAAGGCGATGCGACTCCTCGCGCGTGCCCAGGCGGGGATGGAGGTCAAGCGCGTCGACGGGCTGTATAAGTCGATGGTCCTAGAGCGGCCCAGCACGTACCAGATTGCGGACGACGCGCTTGAGCACTTCGCCCACCTCGAGGCCTCGTACGCCAAGATGCGTGACGAGGCTAGCAAGGTAAAGGTGCTGCAGCGACTGCCCGTCCTGCAGAGGGAGCTGGCCGACGCTGAGGCGACGCTGAGGTTGATCCAGGAGTTTGGGGCCGACGTGGACGGTCCCTCGCCCTTCCGGCTGTGGCGGCTGCGCACGGAGCGGGTCCTCCTCGACACCGCCGTCGAGACTAACCGGCGCGATCACGGGGCGACCGAGCTGGCATATCAGCAGGCTAAGACGGACGAAGCGCGGCACCAGGGGCAGGTGGCCCAGATCGCCAAGGACAAGCAGGCCAACGGCGGCGAAGCTATCGATGAGCGCCGCACGGAAATTGAGAGCCTTCTCCAGAGCCGTGACACGGCCTATCATGCGAATCTGAAGTTCCAGACACGGACCGAGTCACTGGGGAACGTCATTCCAGAGACCACCGAGCAGTTCGCAACTATGCAGGCCGAAGCAGTCGACTTCCTCACCGGTTTCGACGAGCGGGAAAGCGGACTGAAGGCAACGGAGGAGGCCATCCGCGAGGAGCTCGTGCCGCTGAGCCACCGCAAGGACGAACTGCTTGAGGAGCGTGCATCGCTGCAGGGTCGCAACGGTATGGTTCCCCGCCGGCTGCACGAGGCCCGCGTACGGATGGCGCGCGCTGCCGGGCTCGATCCTATGGAGGACCTGCCCTTCGTCGCCGAGCTGATCGACGTGCTGCCGGACGAGGAGTACTGGCGTAAGGCGATTGAGACCACGCTCGGCGGCATCGCGAGGACAGTGCTCGTCGACCGCCGTGTGCGCGACCGCCTGTCGACATCGATTGATGGGATACAGATTCGTCCCCGCATCCGATACCAGGCGGTGAGGCTCTCCGACCTCGAGCACCGGCAGGCCGACCCGGACCGGGTCTCCGGGAAGCTCACCTATAAGGACTCACTCTTCTCAAACTGGGTACAGGACCGGATCGAGAGCGACGACCATCTCTGCGTCCCAAACGCGGTAGCTCTTTCAGGCCCCGAACCGCGAGTCACTCCCTCCGGTCAGACCCGCAACGGCGATCGCGGTGCGCACGGGGAGTCCGGCGACGGCAGTATTATCGGCTTCTCCAACCATCGCCGTCTGGACGACATTGAGAATCTGCTCGATGAGCTCGAGCCGCAGATCCTTGCCATCCGTATACGCATCCATGATGCCCAGGCCCGCATCACGGATCTCCGGACGCAGCGCGACGCGCACCGTTACGTTCAGGACGCGGTCTGGGTTGGCATCAACTACCTCGGATTCGACGGCCGGATCGACAGCCTTAACGCGGAGATCCGGCGGCTCCGCGAGGTTAACGGGCTGCTCGATCAGCTTGAGCGAGAGGAGGAACGGATCAAGCCGCTGCTCACCGCTGCGAACCGGGCCAAGGTCCTCGCAGAGGATCACCTGAGGACACTTGACACGCGCTTCAGTGACCTCGTCGGTGAGCAGGACGAGGTGCAGAACGCGATCGAAGCCATCGATGCGGTGCAGACCACCACGGTGACCGATGCGCAGCAGTCCCACCTCGATGCACTGTTCGCCGGCAGCTGGGACGTCTCCAGCCTGTCATCATTCAGGACCAATATGACAGCCCTGCGCAACCGGCTACGCAGCGACGCCGACGTCGCGCGCAAAAGCGCCGTCAGCGCAGAAAACGCCATGAGCGACATGTTCGAGCGCTACAAAGAGCAGTGGAGCGAGCATAACCTCGGAACGACCGTGACCTCCGCGGACGGCTATCGCGAGATCCTTGACCGGATCATGTCCGAGGGGCTGCACGAACGCCGCAATACCTGGCGGAGGGAGGTTGCGGCCTGGTCCAGCGACGACCTGCTGCGCTTAAACGACGCTTTCGACACCGCCCGTGAGGAGATCGAGGACCGCCTCGCGCCGATCAACCGGATCCTTGAGACGCTGCCGTTTTGAGGCAAGGGAATCCTGCAAATCAATCTGCGGCCACTGCCGAGCGAGGACGTGCGTGCATTTCGCCGCGGACTGCGTGAGCTCTCCTCAGGACTCGCCCGGGAGCTCACTGACCAGCAGGTCGAGACGCGGTTCAAGAAGCTCCAGGATTTCATGGCCAAGATCAGCCTCGGCGAAGGGACCTCGAGGAGCTCGACAACGCAGCGTGATCGCTACCTCGATGTGCGCCAGCACATCGTCATCACCGCGGTCTGCCTCGACGAGAACCGCCGTGAGATCGCCTCCTATGACTCGCTGGGAGGCAAGTCCGGCGGGGAGACACAAGAGCTCATCGCCTTCATCGTGGGTTCCGCCCTACGCTACCAGCTGGGTGACGAGACTCGCTCACGGCCGACCTATGCACCGGTCTTCCTCGACGAGGGGTTCGTGAAGTCCGACAGCGAGTTTGCAGGCCGTGCTGTCCGGGCCTGGCAGGACCTGGGATTCCAGCTGATCATCGGGGCACCGCTGGACAAAGTCACGGCGCTCGAGCCGCACATGGATCTCCTGCTCAACGTCACGAAGAACGAGCAGGGCTATTCCTACGTATCGGACCTTCAGGATGCCTCGGATACGGTAGTCGTCCCGTGAAGACACCACAGTTGGTGCTGAAGGACATCGGTCGACGGCTCAGCACGAAATGGAGCGCTGACCTTGTGGGGGAGGAGAGTGCCTTTCCGCACGAGTTCCCCCTCGGCCGGCCTTCCAGAGACGAGCTGCTCACGCAGTACGCGTCGGTCCTGAGGCAGACCATGGTGTGGCGCGACTGGGCTCAGATGAACCCGGCCTCGCTGACGCATGAGAACCGTGCTGCCCAGGGTAGGAGCGTCCAGCAGGTCCCGACACACCTGCGGATCGAATCACTCGATGACGCGGCCGGTATCGTCGGTGATGGGTGGCCCGAGCGGATCGAGCGCAATCGAGAGCGGTGCCACACGCTGCGCGCCCTCCACCCAAATTTCGTGGACCTCGTGCGCATCCTGCGGCTAACAGACCGGTACTCCGACACGGACTTCGAGCTGCTCCTGACCGTCGTCGACTGGTATCTCGCGGATCCCTCCCGCCCGACGCTGGGTGTGACGCCACGCCAGGTGCCGATCCCCGGGGTCCACGCGAAGTGGCTCCAGAATCACCGTGTCGCTGTCCAGGAGCTCACTGGCCTCGAAGATCTAGGCCTCCTGCCGGGCCACGCTTCGCGCATTCACTTCACCTATCTCGACCCCGGCCACCGCGCCAGGGGTGGGCGCGTCCATGACTCCGCCACGGTCGGCGACGCTTTCGAGCCTGCCTATCGCCCGGATGTGGTCATCATCTCGGAAAACAAGGACACTGCCATCCACTTCCCGCCGTTCGCCCGTGCAATCTCGGTGGAGGGCGTCGGCAAGGGCGGCAGGACGATCGCGTCCTTCCCCTGGATCCGAGCGGCACAGACCGTCGTGTACTGGGGGGACATCGACCGCAACGGCTTCGAGATCCTTAACGGCTACAGAGCTGACCTAGAGTGCGACATCGACACAATCCTCATGGACCGTGCCACCTATGAGGCCTACGAGAAGTTCGGCACGAACCTCGACCAGTACGGTAAGCCCATCCCGCCCGGCATAGCGAAGTCTGTCGGCCGGCTCCGCGACGACGAGCGCTCGTTGTACTTGCTCATCCTCGCCCCCGAGCACGATGGACATCGCCGCATCGAGCAGGAACGGATCCCGCTCGACCGGGCACGTACCGCCGTGGAGCAGATCCTCCGCAATTCGAGGCCGCGGCTCTGAGGGGACATCCCGCCGCTGGTCGAAAGCTGGCGTACCCCGTCAGCTGCGTCCTCTTGTCGGCCCCTCGGCAGAAGGCGGTTCCTTTGGCGCACCTTGGCCGCGAAGTCCGCGTCGTCGTCCCCGTTAGAAAACAGCCAGAGAACAGCCAGCAACTCGCCGCTCGTAGCTGGAAACCGCCTCGCTGAGCGCAGCCGGGAGCAACGCACGGAAAGGGAAGCGATCTCCTCACCGGTGAGCAGCTCCGCCAGCTGCCGGCCCAGGTCACCCTGTAACCCTTAGCTAATGCGGTCAATGCCCGCGAGTTCTTCAACACTCACCGCATCGCCGATCCAGCCCCACAGCACGGTCCGCAGCTTGTGCTCGCCGTGGGAGGGGTAAGTCCGTGGTCCACACCGAACCGGTACCCGTCGGCGTCGGTGGGCTGACCGCAGATCACCCAGATCCCGCAGAGCGGACGCCCGGCGCCAGCCACCTCCCGCGTGCGCTTCGCGAAGCCCCGGCGGTACCGACCGGCACCGGCACGCGCAGCACCTCTTCAACGTCGTCCTCATCCACGTCCTCCCGGGGATTGCTCGCGGGAACAATGAGGCAAACCCGCACTCACCACACCTCTGGCCCAGCCGGATGCCCGGTGCATAGACTGAAGGGGCCGTCTGAACGCACCAAACAGAGGATTAGCATGCCCACGATCGCCGAAACCGTCGTCCACAACCTCGCCGCCAACGGGATTCAGCGGATCTGGGGAGTTCCGGGCGACTCCCTGAACGCGGTGACCGAGGCCATCCGCCGGGAGAAGGGCATCGAGTGGATGCTCACCCGGCATGAGGAGGAGGCTGCGTTCGCCGCCGCCGGCGAGGCGGCGCTGACGGGCGACCTCGCGGTCTGCGCAGGCAGCTGCGGCCCCGGCAACATGCACCTCATCAACGGTCTCTACGACGCGCACCGCAGTCGGGTCCCCGTGCTCGCAATCGCCTCCCACATCCCGAGCGACGAGATCGGCAGCCAGTACTTCCAGGAAACCCGCCCCACCGAACTGTTTCGCGACTGCTCTGTCTTCTGCGAAATGGTCCTGAGCGCCGACCAGATGCCGCGGCTGCTGGAGATCGCCATGCGGACCGCCATCGAAAAGCGGGGCGTCGCTGTGCTCGTGATGGCCGGCGACACCGCGCTGGAAGACGCCGTGGACGAGCGTGTCTTCACCGTCCGCCGCAGCGACCCGGTCACCGTGCCCTCCCCGGCGGAGCTGCAGGAAGCCGCCGCCACGCTGAACTCCTGCGAGAAGGTCACGATCCTCGCGGGGGCCGGCGTGGAGGGGGCTCGCGACGAGGTCCTCGCCCTCGCCGACGCCCTGGGCGCACCGATCGTGCACGCACTCCGCGGCAAGGAATTCATCGAACACGACAACCCGTTCGACGTCGGCATGACCGGGCTTCTCGGCTTCGCGTCCGGTTACCGGGCGATGGAGGACTGCGACACTCTGCTGATGCTCGGCACCGACTTCCCGTACCAGCAGTTCTTCCCGAAGAACGCGAAGATCCTGCAGGTCGACATCCGGGGCGAGCAGCTCGGCCGCCGCACTCCGCTCACCCAGGGCATGGTCGGCGGGGTGCGCGAGACGGCGGAGGCGCTGCTGCCGCTGCTGGACCGCAAGTCCAACCGCACCCACCTCGAGAAGTCGCTGGACCACTACCGCCGCACCCGGAAGCAGCTCGACGATCTGGAGAAGCAGGGATCGGGCGCCATCCATCCGCAGCACCTCGCCCACCTGATCGACGAGCTCGCCGACGACGACGCCGTCTTCCTGCCCGACGTCGGCACCCCGGTCATCTGGGCATCCCGGCACCTGCACATCGGCGCGCGACGGCGCCTGATCGGCTCCTTCTGGCACGGCACCATGGCGGCGGCCACCCCGCTCGGCCTGGGTGCCCAGGCGGTGGACCTGAACCGGCAGGTGGTGATCCTGGCGGGCGACGGCGGCCTGGCGATGATGCTCGGCGAGCTGCTGACGGCGGTGCAGCACAATCTGCCGATCAAGATTGTGGTGTTCGACAACGCCGCGCTCAGCTTCGTTGAGGTGGAGATGAAGGCCGCAGGCATCGTCAACTTCGGCACCGGGCTCGAGAACCCTGACTTCGGCGCGGTGGCGCAGGCGGTGGGGATGCACGGCGAAAGCGTGACGCGTCCGGAAGACCTGGAGGGTGCCCTGCGCCGGGCGTTCGCGTACGACGGCCCCGCGCTTGTCTCCGTCGCGGTGGAGCGGCAGGAGCTCTCCATTCCGCCGAAGATCGATGCCAAGCAGGCCTCGGGCTTTGCGGTCTACGCGCTGCGCACGGTGCTCGCCGGTAACGGCCGTGAACTCATCGACCTGGCAAAGGCCAATGCCCGCCAGCTGCTCTGACGGGTCTCGTCTGCCGGGCGACGTCGGAACTGGCCATCGGCGGACGGGGCATGCGGCAAGCACAAAACGCTCTAGCCGAGCGTCGAACTAGTTGCCGTGTCGGCTTTTGCGTTTGAATATCGGTGGTGGGATACGCTGAGCCGGTTGTCATTTCTCTGGGGGAAATAAATGAACCGTCCGCATCCGGTCGCCGGAATGTTCGCGGCCACGCTTGTGCTGTGGCTTGTGTCCATCGCCTGTACGCTAATCGCCGCTTTTACGGTTGGGATTGACCCGACTGCTGGATTCACCAGGCAGGCGTCGCTGCCAGCCATCCTCGGTGCCGTCGCAGCTCTGGCGTCCGGTTTGTTTGCCTTGTGGACTGGGTGGCGGGCCTGTCGAGCCCTGGATTATCTGGTGGACAAAGCGAGGTAACTTCTCTGGGGCGCCCGGGGTCCCGGCGTCGTATGGAACGGCCGTTTACTTTGAGGAACCGGTTAAGTAGGACGATCAAACTCTGACGCCGGGTCGAGCTAGCAGGACAACCTTGTGAGACACGTCCCGATCGCCTGCTCTGCGGGTCGTAGAATTGGCAAGCCGTACCGAACCACGGGACGTTTCGAAGTGATAAGGAATTAGAAGTGAACAAGCGGGGAACATTCACGACCATCGTAATAACAGGAATGATGGCTTTGTCCGGATGCGGGAGTTCCTCGTCTGTCTCACCTTCACCCACGCCGACTGTAACCCAACCACCAGCTGATGGTGGCACCTATGGGACCGTAGTGGAACTCAAAGACGCCTTTGTCGAAGCTGGAGGATCCTGCCCTGAGTTCAACCAGACCAACAGAGTTAAGCTGGCTGCGGAGTCGGCTGACTGCTCATCGAAGGCGGTGCTTTCGACATACCTCTCGAGTAGCGATATCAGCCAGCTGATACAAACCAACAAGGAATTGAACGAGCAGCTTAAGTCCATGGTGAAGGGCAATGCCTGGTTGGTCGGCGAGAATTGGGTCATCAACTCCCCGGAGGCGACACAGCTGAGGGAAAAACTAGGCGGTAAAGTCGTAAGCTTCTGATTCTCACGGCCGCCGCGGCTAGATCCCTTAATTTTGAGATAGGGCCGCTAACTCGTGAAGCAGTGTTGTACTCGGGGATCTTGAACAAAGTAGTGGCAAGTTCAACGCAGACTCGAGGGAAATTAACGGGCTGAACCGTCCAAATAGATTTACGGCGGCACCTTGTGTAATATCCAGGGTCTCGGACGGCTAGACCGCACGGAGGCTCCTGGGGGAGTAGTTGAGCTTCGTTGCTGACACCTGCCGTGGTCCAAATCCTGCCCCCGGACCATTACGCAGGGCGTCCCCACCGCCTTCTCACTGAAGGAAACACTTATGTCCAGCTTCAACCACGAGCCAAAGCCATTCCCGGCCGACGAGACCGCCCAGCCGCATCCGGGCGGATATCTCGGCGCCCAGCAGCCCTACCAGCCGCAGGCGTACCCGGACGGGTTCAGCGGGGCACAGCAGCCCCAGAAGTCGTTCCTCACAACCTGGATCCTGGCTCTCCTGGTGGGACTTTTCGGTGTGGACCGCTTCTATCTGGGTAAGGTCGGCACCGGCATCCTGAAGCTTGTCACCCTTGGCGGCGTCGGCATCTGGGTGATCGTGGACTTGATCATCCTGCTGGCCGGCAAGCAGACTGACAAGCATCGCCGCCCGCTGGAAGGTTATGACCGGCACAAGAAGCTCGCCCTCATCATTACCCTGGTGTGGATCGTGCTGGGAATCATCACCAACGCAGTCAATGGCATCGGATCAGACGAACTTTCCAGCCCCGCTGCGCCCGTCTCTGCCGACAAGGACAACACTCCCGCGGCTGAAGCGGCTCCGGCAGCGACTGTAAGTCCGGTCGCCGAGAAGACCGCTGAGCCCACCCCGACCTTCGAATCAGGAGAACCTGACATCCAGACTCAGACGTTCACCGGTACCGGTGATGACATCGTTGCTGTGGACCTGAGCGGCAACCCGGCCATTGTCAGCTATATTTGCGAATTCTGTACGGGCAACACCGTCGTCAAGACCAACGGGCGGGACCCTCTGCTCGTCAACGAAATCGGCGCCTACACGGGCAAGCATATGGTCAACACCACTGACGGGTCCCCGACCAGCGAATTCGAAATCACCGCAATGGGCGACTGGACCCTAACCATCGAAGACATCTCCACTGTCGCCGGCTCCGAAGGGCCCGTGAGCGGCATTGGGGACAGTGTGGTGCTTCTGGTCAGCGATACCACGAAGGCTGCAATCTCCTATCAGGGTGAAAGCAACTTCGTCATCCAGACCCTCGGTACCCGGCGGGACCTGGTTGTGAACGAGATCGGCGCATATGAGGGCACAGTGCGCCTGGTAGCTCCGACCTTCATCCAGGTGACCGCGATGGGACCGTGGAGCATCACTCCGCAATAAAGTGAACCGAATGACAAAGGGGAGCCGGCTATATAGCCGGCTCCCCTTTTAGCAGTTAGCGCTATTTGAAATCCGATGCCAGTATCTTCGGCATCACACCAAAGGCCGACGTAAACGGTACCTCTGTGAAGTTCGTCTGTCCGTCTTCACGGCTCTTCAGAGCATGTATCCGGACCCCTTAGAACAGGGGCCAGGGCACCGTAGGCATGTCACCGCTCGGAGCCGGGAAGTCCCCGGCCGACCGCAGCCGGGCGCAGTGCGCAGCGAGCGAAGCAATCTCCTCAGCGGTGAGCAGCTTCGCCAGCTGGGAGCCCAGCTCACCGTCCAGTCCCTCAAGAACCCGGTCAACACCCTCGAGTTCCTCGGCGCTCAGCTCGTCGCCGATCCAGCCCCGTCGATCGGCTGGCCGCAGATCACACGGCGTCGTGGCGGCGGACGGCGGCCATGGATTCGCCGCCGGGGAAGGTGACGGCGGCGGGCCGGGACTGCACCGTTGCCCAGAGCTTCTCTTTCGCGAGTTCCTCGAGTGTGCGGCCCTGCCAGGCGCCGTAGTCGCATTCGGTGAGGGCGTCGTCGACGGGCGCATGCGGGGTGCCGGTCTGGCGGTCGAGGATGAACCGCGCGGTCTGGCGGCAGCGTTCCAGCGGGCGGGACACCACGCCGGCCAGGGGCACGGAGGCGAGCCGGTCGGCGGTGGCGACGGCCTGGTCGCGGCCCAGCTGGTCGAGTTCGACGCCGGGGGCCCGTCCGGCCAGCAGTCCGGAGGCGTTCGCTGTGGTGCGGCCGTGCCGCACGAGGATTACTGTTGCCATCCCCACAGCGTAGTCATGTGGGCGGCGGCCCGTCGTGAAGCCCGACGGCGCCGTCCTCATCGCGGCCTACCACACCCGGTCACCACTCATGACGGCCTGGTCTGGCCCGGTCCCGTCGGCCTTCGCCGGGGAGTCAATGACGGTTTGAGCGTGTACCGGCTTTGGGATCAGGAAGGAAGCGCCCAGGGCCAGGACCAGGATGACCAGGCCCGCGACGATACCGCCGGTGTAGCCTTCGGTGCCGGAACCGTCCGCAACCGTGGTTGCGGTTTTGACGGCGTAGATCACGGCGAAGCTGAGTCCTGCGCCCAGATTGAAAGCTCCGGCGTTCAGGCCCGGCAGGAAGCCGGGGTTCTCCTTGGGGGAGAGCATGACGCCCAACCCGCTGAGCATCACGTTGCCGATGCCGGCGTATGTGATGCCAACAAGGATGGAAACGGCCAGCAGGCCCAATCGGGAATCGCTGCCGATAACCGGAAGCATCAGCGCCAGGGCGACAACGGATCCGATGGTGCCGATCCGCAGGACCTTGGCGTAGCCCCAACTGCCCGCCAGACGGCCAGCGAAAGGACCAATGAGCAGGCCGGCGAGGGCGTACGGAGTGATGGTCCACCAGGCGGACGCCTCCGCGCCCATCCCGAAGCCCACGACGCCGTCCTGCGCGAGAGCGGGCAGGATGCCGTTCATCACCGCGAAAACGCCGGTCATGGTCAGCAAAGTGGTCAGCAGCAGCGCCCAGGTGGAGCGCTGCTTCAGCAGATAGGTGGCGATCAGGGGGTGGTCGGTGCGGTTCTCCACCTTCCAGAAGGCGGTGAAGGCGACGACGGCGACGACCATCAGGCCCGCGATCAGCGGCCAGTTGGCCTCGGCCAGCTTGCCGGCTTCGTTGAACGCGGTCAGCAGGGTGCCCACGGAGATAACCAGGGGAACCACTCCCACCCAGTCCATCTTTTCCTTGACCACCGCAATGGATTCCGGCACCGCAAAGATGACCAGTGCGGACGCGATGGCGCCCACAAGTGCCATGACCCAGAAGACCGAGGCGAACCCGTGATTCTGTGCCAGGTAGCCGCCGGCGATGGCGTCGACGCCGGCAATGCCGCCGTTTACCGCGGTGAGGACGCCCAGCAGCGTGCCGTACCGCTTTGGCTCGCGGACCTCCACGCGCAGCATGATCAGCGACAGGGCAACCGTCGGTCCGGAAACGCCTTGGAGCAGGCGGGCCAGGAACAGCACTTCAATACTGGGCGCCAGCGCTGCAGCCACTGAGCCGATGGTCAGGACTACGATCATCCCGCCCAGGACTTTTTTGCGGCCGATGATGTCACCCAGCCGCGGCAGGAACAGGGAGAACAATGCTGCGGAGGTGAAGAATGCGGTCTGGGTCAGGGCCACGGCTGCAGAGGTGGCGTTCAGCTCCTCCTCCACGGTGACAAGTGCGGGGGAAAGCATGGAAGCGTTCAGCTGGAACGCCATGCAGGCGGCAAGCAGCGCCGTCATCAATGCGGTGACATTGACGCGGCGCTGGGTTGTTTCACTCACGGGTGTAGTTCACCAATTCATACGAAGGCGCCCATGGCCCCAGTCTGTCGCAACAGGAAGGCCTCGGAGGGAATGGACGCTTGGTTAACCATAATATCGTCCATTGGAGGCCGCTGATTCGAGGCTTCGGGCCAGTGCTCCGAGCGCCTTTTAGGGGCCGCGGGCTGGGACGGACCCCGTTGCGGGGAGCGCAGCTAGTACGTTGAGGCCACGAAGATCTGGGCCGGACCCGTGAACGTGGCCGTCACCGGGTCCCCGGCGTAAAGGAGCTTCGCTCCGGGCTCCAGGGTCGTTGTGACCTCGTCCACGGTGATGCCGGCGGGTTCCATCGCGGCCAGCACAACGCTGAACGGCCCCACGCGGACAGGCTTCGGATCATGGCCCACAACTACCCGCCGCAGGTCCAGGTCATCGCTCCAGAGCGGAATGCGCTGCTCGCCGCCGCCGTCACCGAGTACGGGCAGGAGGGAAGGCTGCGGCTGCCCGTTGCCCGTCAGGAGTTGGAGTTCGGCAAGGTCCACGTACCTGTCGGCGAATCCGGCCTGCAGCGCATTATCGGACATGCCCATCACCAGCCCCGCCTGGCCGGACAGATAGGTATGCAGGCATCCCGGAGGTATCACGGCTGCCTCCCCGGGATCGAGCTGGATCAGCTTCATGCAGACGGCCAGCAGAATGCCCCGGTCGTGGGGGAAAAGCTGCTGCAGACGGCGGACGACGGCGGCGGCCTCGGCGGCCGGTCCTTCGACCTGCCGGACCCGATCCACGGCATCGGCTGTTTCCCGCAGCGCAGCCGTGGTTTCCTCAGGCGTCATGCGCAGTACGGAGTGGGTGGCGGTCTCATGGCGGAAGCGGAGGTAGGAACGCAGCCAGGGCAGGTCCAGCCCGGAAGCGATGGCCTGAAGCTCTTCCGGGTACCGTTCCCCGGCAAGCACGCGCAGCGGCGTGAGGGCAACGGCGACCTCGCACTTCGGGTTGCGGTCCTTGTAATTGCGGTTTGCGGCGCCCATGGGCACGCCCCGGGCCTGTTCCCGCACGAAACCCTCCAGCGCCTGCTGCCAATGCGGATGCAGCATGATCGGCGGCGGAACATCGGCGTCCAAGACTCTGAGGAGGAAGGGAAACGGAGATCCGGTTTCGGCTTCCGGATGGGGGACCGGGAACGCCCGTTCCCCGGCGAACCGCTCCAGCGTTTGCCGGTACGTCGCGGGATCCCAGTCAACGAGCAGGCCGCGGGAGGGCAGTGGCGAAGGGCGGCGAGCGGTTGCTGCCGAGCGTGAGAATACGGAATCAGTATGCGTGAGAGTCACTTACATCACCAGATAGGACAAATGAAGCCATGGGGAGGGTTGGACCTTTTTGGACATGCACACAACCACTTCCCTCTTAAATTGTAGGCAACTCGGTGCTTTCTCTCACCGTGATCTTTGATGCATCCTTTCAAGCCGGCCGACGGCGGTTCCCGCCGCGGCTGCCGACGCCGCGGGAACGGTGATGCCAGGCCAGCGCCGGGAGCTCATATAAGATAAGTACACTTAGCTTCGATCGGCCATCCGCCGAGCTGTGGTTAATATGACACGCAGTTGTCCGCCGATATGAGAGTGAATTATGGAAGACACCCTGATGACGGGTACCAGTGTGGATTCGAGCGCGGAAGGCAAACGCCGGACACCCGGCCCGGCCCGCCAGCGGCATCTCAGCGATTTCACGGCCTTGACCCGGCAGGTCCAGGACGCCGGCTATATGCGCCGGAACTACGGCTATTACTGGACCAAACTGATCGGACTCACCCTGACTGGCCTGGTGCTTGCCGCGGCTTTCATTTTGGTGGGGGACACGTGGTGGCAGATGGTGACCGCGGTGGTGCTGGCCTTGTTGATGACACAGATCGCGTTCCTGGGGCACGACGCAGCGCATCGGCAGATCTTCGTGTCGCCGAAGTGGAATGAATGGGTCTCACTGATCGTCGTCAATCTCTTTGCCGGCATGGGCCTTGGCTGGTGGAATGCAAAACACAGCAAGCACCATGCCGCACCGAACAAAATCGGCACGGATCCGGACATCGCTCCCGGCGTCCTGGCCTTTACCCCCGAGGCAGCCGAAGCGCGCACGAACCGTTTGACGCGCTGGCTTGCCACCAAACAGGGGTACTTCTTCTTCCCGCTGCTCCTGCTCGAAGGAGTTAACCTGCATGTGCAGGGCATCAAGCGGGTACTGGGCAAGGGCCGGATCAAGCGGCGGTGGGTGGAACTTAGCTTCATCGCTGTGCGCCTGGTCAGTTATGTGGTGCTGGTCTTCATGGTTCTTTCACCGGGCAAGGGTGCAGCGTTCATCGGTGTCCAGCTCGCCGTCTTCGGGCTGTACATGGGTATCTCCTTCGCCCCGAACCACATCGGCATGCCGATCGCGCCCAAGGACGCGGGCATCGATTTCCTGCGGCGTCAGGTATTGATGAGCCGCAACATCACCGGCGGCCGGTGGGTGGATACCTTTATGGGAGGACTGAACTTCCAGGTTGAGCACCACCTGTTCCCCTCCATGTCCCGCCCGAATTTGCGCAAAGTCGCCCCGCTGGTCCGCCAGCACTGTGAGCAGCTGGGGGTGCGGTACACCGAAACCGCGCTTGGGCAATCCCTGCGGGACGTCACCACCTATATCAACAGGGTGGGCCGCGGCGGGGTCGATACGTGGGCTTGCCCGCTGGCCGGCACGCACCGCGTCTAAGGAACTCAGGCGGCCGGTTCAGCGTGCCCGCCCCTCGCTGAGCCCTTCGGACGCACGATCAGCACCGGCCCCGGTGCATGGTTGACGACGTGGGTTGTCACCGAGCCGACGCGGAGCCCGGAGAATCCGCCATGGCCTCGTGAACCAACGACAACGAGATCCGCGTCCTTGGCAGCCTCCAAAATCGCCGACGCCGCTGAATGGCTGTGGACAAGCTGCCCGCTGGCGGCCACGCCCCTGGCTGTTGCCGACTCCAGGGCCTTGGCATGGATCGCCTTCGCGTCTTCCTCCGGGGAGTCAATAACCGCAATTCCGCCCGCGGCCGTTTCCAGCACGGCCGGATACCATGCCATCGGCTGCTGGGCCCAGGCCGTGACCACGTGGAGCCGGCCGCTGCGCTGCAAGGCCTCGTCCACGGCCCAGTCCAGTGCCGTCTGGGCATCTTGGGAACCGTCAAAGCCGACCACGATCGTGAAGGCGCTGTTATTGGTCATCGTCGCTCCTCTATAGGGATCCGTGAGGATCGTATCTCCGCGAACCCCGGGCCCATCAGGGGCAGCAGTGGCCTGGGCGGTGGAAGCGCTAAAGTCGCCAGCGTTTGCCTGCCCGCTTCCCTCCAGTCCAGCCCAGTCCAGCCCGGCCCAGTCCAGCCCGGCCCAGCCCGGCCCGGCCCGGCGCGGGCTCAGAGTGATGCCTCCAAAGCTAAGTGATTGACCCCTATAGCTAATACTGTTAGCTTTGCAGTACCAACGAGTGCCTGGAGGGCATTATGACCGAGTACCTGAGCATTGGAACCAACCGTGTCGCATATGACCTTCAGGGCGACGGTCCGCTGGTGGTCCTCGCCCACGGCATGGGCGACAGCCGCCGCTCGTACCGGTTCGTGGCGCCTGCACTGGTCGCCGCCGGCTACCGGGTCGCGAACCTGGACCTCCGCGGCTGCGGTGAATCCAGCACCGGCTGGGACGGCTACAGCCGCACCGAGATAGCCGGAGACCTCGTCGCGCTGGTCCGGCACCTCGGCGGACCCGCTGTCCTCATGGGACAGTCCATCAGCGGCGGCGCCGCCACCATCGCCGCCGCCGATGCCCCCGAACTCATTGCCGGCGCCGTCGAGGTTGCACCGTTCACCCGGAAGCAGTCCATGGACCTCGGGGGCCTGCTCCGCAACAAGCGTTACCGGACCTCCTCCGTCCAGCTGCTGCTGACCATGCTCTGCGGGAGTGTGCCGAGCTGGCTGAAGTATCTGGACATCGCGATCCCTGTGAAGCCCGCCGACTGGGTCGCGGAGCGCGCACACATCACCGCCGTGATGCAGGAGCCCGCCCGCATGAAGGTGCTGCAGGCCATGATGAAGACTGCACCCACCGACGCCGGGGCGCGCCTGGCCGATGTCCGCTGCTCCGTCCTTGTCATCCAGGGCAGTGCCGACCCGGACTGGGCCGATCCCCGCGCGGAGGGCGACCGCATCCTCGCCGACCTCCCCGCCGGGCTGGGCACCCTCGCGGTGATCGACGGCGCCGGCCACTACCCGCACGTCCAGACCCCCGGGGAGCTCCTCGCGCTGACGCTGCCGTTCCTCTCCCGGGTTCTCGGCGCACCGGAGGGGTCCCACAGTGCCTAGGGCAGGACTCACCACCGCCGCCGTCGTCGAACGGGCGGCCCGGATGCTCGACGAACCCAACAGTGACGGCCTCAACCTTGCGGCCATTGCCGAAAGCTTCGGCGTCCGGGTCCCGTCGCTCTACAAGCATGTCGACGGCGTCGCCGGCCTTCGGCGGGGCGTGATCCGCGAGGCGAAGCGCTCGCTCACCCGGGTCATCGCGCAGGCGGCCATCGGGCGCTCCAAGGATGACGCGATCCGCCGCATTGCGCAGGCCTACCGCGGCTGGGCGCTGGAGCACCGCGGTCAGTATCCCCTGGCCATGCTGCCCGTGGAGAGCTCGGATCCCGGCGAAGTGGAGGTTGAGGCTGCGTTCCTGGACGTCATGACCGGTGTCCTGGCCGGCTATGAACTGACGGACGATGACGCCGTTGACGCGATCCGTTTCCTGCGGGCGGCATTGCACGGCTTCGTCTCCCTGGAAACCGGCGGCGGCTACGGAATGCCCCGCGACATTGAACGGAGCTTCAACCGCCTGGTGGGGAGCATCACGACGGCGCTGGACGGCTGGGCGCGTCCGTGACCGCCCGCCCGGATGGCAGCAGCGCCCCAAAAGCCCGTCCCTACAGTGAAGTCGATGTCTTCTCCTCTGAGCCCTACCGGGGCAACGCGCTGGCGGTCGTGCATGATGCCGACGGTCTGAGCACCGAGCAGATGCAGCGATTCGCCACCTGGACCAACCTCTCGGAGACCACATTCCTCCTGCCCCCGGGCAGCCCGGCGGCCGACTACCGGGTGCGGATCTTCACCGGCAAGGAAGAACTGCCGTTCGCCGGCCATCCAACGCTCGGCTCCGCCAAGGCCTGGCTGGAGGCGGGCGGATCACCGCGGCCCGGCGGAATGGTTATCCAGGAATGTGCGGCCGGACTGATTCCTCTCCGTGTGGAGGGTGACCAGCTGGCTTTTGAGGCGCCGCCCCTGACCCGGTACGGCCCCGTCGAGACAGAGCTCATCGGCAGGATCGCCGGGGTTCTGGGTATCCCGCGGGAACAGATCCTCGACGCCTCCTGGATTGTCAACGGGCCGCAGTGGATCGGAGTCCGGCTTGCGTCGGCGAGCGACGTCCTGAACCTGCAACCGGACCCGGGCAGGGCAGGGAACCTGGAAATAGGTGTGGTGGGTCCGTACGGGCCCGGTGCTGAAACCCGGTTCGAGGTGCGTGCCTTCGTGGGAGGTGACCCGGTCTGGGAAGACTCCGTGACGGGCAGCCTGAACGCGGGCCTGGCGCGCTGGCTGACCGATACCGGTTTCGCTGCGCCGCCCTACACCGCGTCACAGGGAACAGTCCTCGGCCGCCGGGGACGGGTGCATGTCAGTCTCCGAGACGGGAACATTTGGGTTGGCGGGCACGTCACGAGCTGCATCGGGGGAACCGTCCGCCTGTAGCTGCCAGCCGGCCGGTTCCCCGTGCACCGTAAGAGTTACACCTAGAAGGCGGCGGGACCGGACCGGTCGATGAAGGTGCCGGTGGGCCCGGTGCCGCCCCGGGTGGCCAGCTCCACGACGGCGTCGGTACCCTCGAGCACCGTCTGGGTTCCCTGCCGGCCGTTCAGATCGGTGGCGGTGTAGCCGGGATCGGCGGCATTGATGCGGATCTCCGGAAATGCCTGGGCATACTGCACGGTGAGCATGTTGACCGCGGATTTGGATGAGCTGTAGAGCGGGGACACGACCTGGGCCTCGATCCGGGCGGGATCGTGCACGGCGGCGAAGGATCCCAGACCGCTGGTGACGAACACGGCGGTTGCCGTTTCGGACTCACGCAGGAGCGGCAGGAAGAACTGCATGGTGCGGACAATGCCCACCACGTTCGTGCCGTATACGGCTTCCGCGTCCACCGCGGTTAGTTCTCCAGGCTGGGCGCGGGGACCGGTGATGCCGGCGTTGTTGATCAGGACGTCCAGGCCGCCCGCAGCCGCAACCGTTTTGGCGGCGGCCTCCACGGAGGAATCACTCGTTACATCGAGCTGCACGAAGTTGCCGCCCAGGGCGTCGGCGGCTTCCCGGCCGCGGACTTCATCGCGGGCGCCCATCCATACAGTGTGGCCGGCCTCAATGAGGCGGCGTGCGGTTTCATAGCCCAGGCCTTTGTTGGCTCCGGTAATCAGTGTTGTTGTCATGGCGTCAGTCTGTCCGACGGCGGGGCCGGCTGTCGTGGCCCGGACCAGCATATGGACTGGCAGGGCCACCCACAGACGGCCCGCTGCTGGCAGACTCTAGGCATGCCTGATTCGCGCAGTGACCTGGGTGCCCTTCTCCGCTCCTGGCGCGACCGCCTGCAGCCGGCCGACGTCGGTCTGCCGGCCTTCGGCCTCCGCCGCGCACCGGGCCTGAAGCGTGAAGAGCTGGCCCAGCTGGCAGGACTGAGCGTCGACTACCTCGTGCGCCTTGAGCAGGGCCGCGCCCGGCGTCCGTCCGCGCAGGTGGCCTCGGCCCTGGCGCGGGCGCTGCAGCTGACCGAGTCCGAGCACGCCCACCTTTTCACGATCTCCGGGCTGCTTCCGCCGGGACCCGGGGCGGTTCCCACCCACATTCCGCCCGGCGTGCAACGGCTGGTCGCGCGGCTCGGGGAGGTCCCCGTGGCCGTGTTCACGGCGTCCTGGGACCTGCTCACCTGGAGTCCGTTGTGGACCGCGCTCCTCGGCGACCCCGCCGCGGCAGGAAAAGGCCGTCCCAACGTGCTGCGCGCACACTTTGCCGGGGAATCGCTGGGCGGCAACGACATCCGGATTATCGCCCCCGCCGGCGGGCGGGAAAGTTTTGAAGTGTCTCTGGTTTCGGACCTCCGCCGCGTCTACGGACAGTACCCGGCCGACGCCGGCGTCCAGGCGCTCGTTGCAGAGCTGGCCGGCACCAGTGCACGGTTCCGGCAGCTCTGGGACAGCGGCACCGTCAGCGAACATCAGTCCGAGGTAAAGGTGGTGCGGCACCCGGCGGTGGGCGACGTGGAAGTGGATTGTGACGTTTTCAGCGTAGCGGGAACAGATCTGCGGATTGTCGCCTACACCGCTGCAGCCGGGTCCGGGGCAGCGGAAAAACTCGACTTTCTCCGGGTCTCCGCCGTCACTGCGGCTGGAACGCCGGCCGGCTCCTGACGCCCGCAGTGTGCACCCGTAAGAGTGCCTGTCTGAGAGGATGCTTCGGTGAGCACAAATCGAAAACCGAGACGGCCGGACGTGACAACCGTGGAACTGATCGGCGGCCCCGAGCGGCTCGAACTCACACTGCACAGCTATGACACCCGGTGGCCGGACGTTTATGCGACGCATCGTCGGCGAATTCAGGGTGCCTTGGCGCCCACGCGCGTTCAGATCGAGCACATCGGCTCGACGTCGGTGCCCGGGCTGGCCGCGAAGCCGATCATCGACGTCGTCGTTGTGGTGGAGGACATCACCGCCGAGGAGGACTACCTCGGCCCGCTGCTGGCCGCCGGCTACGAGCTGCGGGTGCGCGAGCCGGGGCACCGCCTGGTGCGCACGCCGGCCCGGGACGTGCATGTGCATCTGTATGAGCGCGGTGATCCTGCCGTGGATGACTACCTGCTGCTGCGTGACCATCTGCGGGTGGATGCGGCGGACCGTGCCCTGTATGAGTCCGCCAAGAGAGCACTGCTGCAACGGCAGTGGGAGGACATGAACGATTACGCCGACGCGAAAACCGGCATTATTT
Source organism: Arthrobacter sp. TJ-58 (assembly GCF_058269295.1). NCBI lineage: Bacteria > Bacillati > Actinomycetota > Actinomycetes > Micrococcales > Micrococcaceae > Arthrobacter > Arthrobacter sp. TJ-58. The sequence continues at coordinate 46,340 of NZ_JBZCNM010000008.1, read as the reverse complement.
CGGCGATCAAGGTCCGGGCGCGCAGCCTCAGGCCGTAAGCGGGCCGGCGGCCATGTCATAGACCGTTTTGAGGGAACGGTCCGGCTGCAGCGGCGGTAACCCGGGCCGCGAAACCGGCGAGCGAGTCGAGGAACGTGTCGGGGCCAAGGACCGTAAACGGAGCATCGAAGCGCAGTGTCCAGGAGATCAGCCCCGCCCATGACCACGACCCGACGCGGACGCGGCAGGCGCCGTCGGACACCTGCTGGAGTTCGCCGTCGCCGAGCCAGGGCGCGATCCGGGCGGCGGGAAGTTCGATGAGCAGCTCCCCGTAGCAAGGCCACGCGTCCCCGCCCCCGGACCCCTTCAACCGCGCCGCGAGGAACGTGCCTGCATCGCCGGTGGGAAGTGCCCGCGGGGCAAACGCCGCACCGCCCGGGAATTTCGGCACCATCTTGTCCAGCCGGTAAATGCGCCAGTCGGCCTTCTCCAGATCCCAGCCGATCAGGTACCAGCGGCCCTGCCGGGCGACGACGGCGTGCGGCTCCGCGCGCCGGGGCGGCCGGGACTCATCCCCGCCGTAGTCGAACCGGAGAATCTTCCGGTCCCGGGCGGCGGTGCTGACGGTTTCCAGGACCTTTGGATCCACGCGCGCGGAAGCACCGGCGTCGGTAAACCGGATGCCCTCAATGCGGTGCCGCAGCCGGGAAGGCATCACCTGCTTCACCGTGGTCAGCGCCCGGGCGGCGGCGTCGTCCAGGTCCACTCCGCTGGAGGGCGCGCTCTGCAGCGCAACGGCGATGGCCACCGCCTGCTCGTCGTCAAAGAGCAGCGGCGGAAGTTCCGATCCGGCTGCCAGCCGGTAGCCGCCGTCGGGCCCCTTAGCCGCGGTGATGGAGTAGCCGAGCTCGCGGAGCCGGTCGACGTCTCGGCGCACGGTCCGGGGAGTGACGGCCAGGCGTTCGGCCAGCACCTGGCCGGGCCAGTCCCGGCGGGACTGCAGCAGCGAGAGCAGGGCGAGCATTCGGGACGAGGTTCCGGGCATGGTTTCAGTATGTGGCCAGAAGAGGACACAACCTGTCCGCTACCGGGTTCAGTCTGTTCTTGAAGCCGCAAACCGCGGCCGCTACGAGATAAAGGACAGATCCCATGAGCATCACCACCACCACCCACCTGAACTTCCGCGGCACCGCCTCCTCCGCCCTGGAGTTTTACCGGTCAGTCTTCGGCGGCCGCCTGACCACGGCCAGCTACGGCGACTTCGGAATGCCCAAGGAGGTTCCGGGTGCGGACAAGATGGTGTTCGGCCAGCTCGAGACCGACGACGGGTTTCGGCTGATGGCCTACGACATCCCCGGCCAGAACAGCGCTGACTCCACCGAAACTGCCGGGGTCACCCGCCGCGAGAACGGCACCACCGTCACCGACCGCACCTTCTTCCAGTCCCTGCGCGGGCAGGACCTGGAAGAAGTCGCCCGTCTGTGGGACGGACTGGCGGACGGGGCGCAGATCATCGAGCCGCTCGCCGCATCCGCGTGGAGCCCGGGTTTCGGCATGCTGACGGACCGCTTTGGCGTGACGTGGGTGATCGACGTCGAAGCCGCCTAGCCCTGCAGGCCGTCTCCGTCGCGCGCCGCAGCAATCTCGAGGACCCGGTCGCGGCACAGCCGCCAACCGAACATCAGCGCAGGAATGATGATCACCAGGGAGCCGATGGTCCACGTGCCCACGGGGGAATCGAAGGCCATGAGGATCAACACCGCGAGCAGGAACGCCAAGGTGATCCAACCGGTGACCGGGGCACCGGGCATCCGGAACGCCGGGCGGTCCAGTTCACCGAGCTTGGCCCGCTTGGTCAGTTCCATCTGGCACAGCACGATCATCGCCCAGGTGCTGATGATGCCCAGGGAGGCGATGTTCAGGACGATTTCAAAGGCTGCGGCGGGAACCACGGCGTTGAGGACAACGCCGAGCAGGGCCACCGCCGCGGTCATCGCAATGCCGCCGTAGGGAACGCCCGCCTTGTTCATCCGGGCGGCGAACTTGGGGGCGGAACCGGCCACGGACATGGAGCGCATGATGCGGCCGGTGGAGTACAGGCCGGCATTGAGTGAAGACAGCGCCGCAGTCAGGACCACGAGGTTCATGATGGCGTCCACGCCGCCCACCCCAATGGAGCCGAAGAACGTCACGAACGGGCTTTCGCCGGCGTGATAGGAGGTGTAGGGCAGCAGCAGCGAGAGCAGGATGAGCGTGCCGACGTAGAACACGGCAATGCGGATCACCACGGTGTTGATGGCCCGGGGCATGATCTTTTCGGGGTGCTCGGTCTCGCCCGCGGCGGTGCCGATGAGTTCGATCGAGGCGTAGGCGAACACCACGCCCTGCATGACGACGACGGCGGGCAGCAGGCCGTTGGGGAACAGGCCGCCGTTGCCGGAGATGAGGCTGAAGCCAACATCCTGGCCTTCCACGGGAGTGCCGAAGATGACAAAGCAGATGCCCACGATCAGGAAGGTCACCAGGGCCACCACCTTGATCAGCGCGAACCAGAACTCCAGTTCGCCGAAGACCTTCACACTGATGAGGTTCAGGCCCAGCACCAGAAGGAGGGCGGCCAGGGCCCAGCTCCACTGCGGCACCTCGGCGATCGGCGCCCAGTACTTCTTGAAGAAGTTCATATAAAGCGCGACGGCGGTGATGTCCACGATCGCGGTCATGGCCCAGTTCAGCCAGTACAGCCAGCCGGAAACAAAGGCAGCCTTCTCACCGAAGAACTCGCGGGCGTAGGAGACGAAGGACCCGGAGGTGGGGCGGTGCATGACCAGTTCGCCCAGGGCCCGGAGAATCATGAAGGCAAAAAAGCCGCAGACAGCGTAGCTGATGACGAGCGAGGGACCTGCGGTGGCCAGGCGGCCGCCGGCGCCCATGAAGAGTCCGGTGCCGATGGCGCCGCCGATGGCGATCATCTGCACCTGGCGGGGTTTGAGACCCTTGTGGTAGCCCTCGTCCTCGTGTTCGACGCCGGCGTCGGAGGTGCGCTTCGGAACCTTGGATTCCGGGGTGGCGGCTTGCTGTGTCACGGGTTGCTGTCCTTTAGTAACTCAGCTTGGCAAATGCCGCGCGCTGAATGTTCACGCGTAGACGATGGCATAAGTCATGTTCCCCGTCAAAGCGGGAGAACCCAGCCGGCCGGTTCACCGGCAGCCGGCCGGTCCGTGCCCCCTCGTGCGAAGCGGGCTGAGAAATGTCGCCTACGCCGCGGCTGCCTCCGCGGCCGCACTCCCGCTGGCCGCTCGGAGCGGGCTGTTCGTCCGGCGTCGGCCGCGCAGGGCGTGCAGGGTGATTGCGCCGCCTGCTGCGAGCACCCAGCCGATGAGAACGAGAATCGGGCCCGCCGCTCCGTGGCCGCCGAAGTAGCTGGCGTCATTGATGGCACGAAATGCGGCGCCGGGTGGAAGCGCGGCCCCGACAGCGGCAATTCCGGCGGGCATGAGAAAAGCGCTCACGGTTGCGCCGCTGGAGGCGTTGCCAAGGGTGGTGAACGTGATGGTTGAGACGACGTTGCCGAGCGGTCCCAGGAGGGCGGCAACCGCCAGGGTGGAGGCCGAGACGCCGATCCCCAGGAGCGTGAGCACCGGAATAACCGCAGCCAAGGGGGACGGGATAGCCCCGTACACCGGTCCGGCGAGGACTGCGGCTACCCCGGCGATGGCCAGGGCACCGAGTACGAGGGTGGCCAGCCGCCAGCGGAGCCGCACGATGGCGGCCACCGAGTACATGATCTGCGCCAGGATGAAGGAGGCCAGGGTGACCCCGAAAACGAGATAGAACCCGGAGAGCCCCTGCATATCGTGCGGCGCAAGCGGTACGACGTCGGTCGTGGAAACTACGGGGAGGCCGGCCGCTTCGGCGAACCCTGCCGACAGGGCGCTCGCCGCGGCCACGACACTGCGCCCGTTGGCACCGGCGGTCAGCAGATCCAAGCCGGGCCCGCCGGAGGCGGGCACAATCGCTGCAACAGCCACGTGGTCTTCGAGGAGCTGCTTCGCCGCCGCGGCATCCGCGGCCTGAAGTACGTCAGCGCTCGTGCCCCATGCTGCCGAAGCGGCCTCGGCCAAATCCACGCCTACAACCGCCACCGGCAGCTCATGCGGCTGCGGGTCGCGCTGCAGTCCAACGTACAGACCCACGAAGGCAGCTGCGACAGCGGCCCCCACAACAATCTGGCTTCCCAGCATGCCGGCGAGACGGCCCCCGGCAAGGCGGGGCTGCTCTGCGGATTGTTCCGATGAACTCATGATGTCCTCTCTAGTTGTAATCAATTGATTACAGCAACATGTAATCGAACGATAACCTGATCACATGAATAATCAAACCCCTCGCCTGTCTGCGGCTGATCGTCGCCAGATGACTCTCGGCGCTGCAGCGGAGGTCTTTGCACAGCACGGCTACTACGGAGCCACGACGGACCGGATAGCCAGGGAAGCAGGCATCAGCCAGGCCTACGTCGTACGGATGTTCGGCTCGAAGGAGCAGCTGTTCCTGGCGGTGATCGGCCAGTCGCTGGACAACATCCTGGATGCGTTCCGCGCGGCTCTCGCTTCCAGCGATGATGGGCCCTCCACTGTGGACCGGCTCGGCGCCGCCTACGTCGCGCTGGCCAAGCAGCGCGGCATCCACCTTCCCCTGATGCATGCCTTCTCGATGGGCTCGGACCCCGTCATTGGGGCAGCGGCACGTGCCGGTTTCCTTCAACTGCTGAGATTCCTGCTCGATGAAGCAGGGCTCGCTCCCGCCGAGGCCGACAGTTTCATTGCCCGCGGCATGCTTATCAACACCCTTATGGGGCTGCGGATGGAGATGGACCCGGATCCCGCCGGCAGCGAGCTGGCCGACAGGGTCCTGAAAACAGCACCGGACACCGCCGGTGAGCTATCGAACCCGGCGGCAGCGCAGGCGCCGGGGCAATAGGAAGCCGGGCCTTTCCCTGAGGGAATGACCCGGCTTCGAAGCCGTCCGATTCTGCGGACGCGTTTACTTCTGGTCGTCGTCCTTGTTGCCGTCGACGGCGTCCTTGACCTTGTCCTTGGCCTGGTCAACCTTTTCCGGGTTGTCCTTGGCCGCGTCCTTTGCCTTGTCTGCCATGCCGCCCAGATCCGCCATTGGGTGTCCTTTCCGCTGAGGTCCGGGGCGCACGGTGTGCGGCCCGGTCTGACTCACCCATCCTTCACCCGGCACGGTCCGGGTGCCACCCCCGGCGGAAAATCTTTGCCCGGTCCCGGGTCCGGCTGCGCTGCTGCGCGGGAAATGTGCAGGAAAAAGCGGCGCTAGTTGGACAGGTCCCGGGGACCCCACGCCTGGGCATAGAACTCCGAGGAATGCGAATTCAGCAGCTCGGCATAGGCCTCAGGCTCCATGGACTGTGCGGAGCCGGCGGGAACCTCCGGCGCGAAGGCGGATACGCCCAGCCCGGCGGCACCGTTCTCCAAGGTGAGGCCGGCGGCTTCCAGGATCGTGGGGTACATGTTCAACTGGTCCACCCCGGGGCGCAGCGTGCTGCCCGGAGTGCCGCCCGGAACCCAGATCCGGTTGAAGATGGTGCGGTTGGTGTGGCCGTCCAGCTGCTCATGGAAAGCGTCGCCGGCGCTCATGTGCTTGAGGTGGTCACCCATGATCACCACAGCAGTGTCCTCGAGGTAACCCATGTCCTTCATGTGGTTCACGAAGCCCGCCACCTGGGTCATGGAGCAGGCGAAGACGGAGGTGACGTTGCTTTCCGTATCCACGTCGCAGTAGTCATAGACGTGCACCGGCTCGTGGGTGTCCAGCGTCAGCACCGACAGGTTGAACGGCTGGCCGGTCCGCTGCGCTTCGGCATGCAGCTCATCAACTTCCGCTGCGGCGTGGGCCATGAGCCGTTCGTCGCTCAAGCCCCAGTCCTTGCGGAAGTTCTCTTCCGGTTCACCGGCAGCCCGCCAGTCGGAGAGGTCCTTTTCCTTGGAATAGCCGTGGCTGTCCAGGAAAGTGCTCTTCGCCGCGAAGGACCCGTTGGCTCCGCCCAGGAAAACGTTGGTGTAGCCGTGGTCCGCCAGGACATCACCGAGGCAGGTGGTGCCGCCCAGATAGGTGTCGACGTCGTCTGCGTTGCCGGTGTCGCTGCCCGAGGAGCCGCCTGCACCCTTGAGCGGGATGCCGCATTGGGTTGAAGTGAGGCCCGCCATGGTCCAGCCTCCGCCCCGGTACTGCTGCAGATCGCTCACGCTCTGCCAGCCGGCTGCAAGGTCGGTGGCCTCCTTGAGCGGAGCAAAACCGTCCTTTTCGAAGAGCTGGTCGTCCTCCAGGGTGGCTTCACCGGACTCAAGGTAGATGAGTACCAGGTTGTTCTTGTTCTGATGTCCGGTGACAGCGGGCTCCACATGGTAATCAGCGATGTCGTACGGGGAGTTCGCGGACTTGATGTAGTCCGCCACGCCCACTGTGGTACTGAAGGCGGTGGTGCCGCCCACAACCACTGCGGACACCAAAACGGTGGAAACCGTCCGCCGAACCCACTGGGATCGGCGGGAATGTACGACGGCCGCGCGGTGGCGCTTGCGGCGCCGGAAGTGCCGCGCCAGGGCAATGCCAAGGGTGATCAGGGCAGGTGCCACGCCGATGCCCAGGATGCCGATCCAGACCAGGGCGCCGCCCCCTCCGTCGGTTTCGACGGAGACCAGGTTCAGGCGCATCTGGGCCAGGGAGATCTCGCCCCAGAAGTGACGGATGCCGACGGCGGCGATGAGCATCGCGAGTCCGGCCCAGATCAGGACATAGACCAAGAGGTGACCCACGACGGCCAGAGTCCGTCGGGAGACGTGGAAAATCCGGCCAGCCATTCAAACCCCGCGTTCCTGATGCCCGCGTTTTTCGCTGCACACCCTTGACATCCGACCCGTTAATGGGTCCTGAGAAGATTAGTACCGTTAGAATACCCTTTCCAACTTGGAACGGCTCCTGAGCTGTGCACCGGCGGCGGGCTTTCCGCCGTCTGCGCCGGGATGACGGCGGCGCTCACCAGCCGCCGCGCGTGGGGGTGTGCCCCTGGCGGGCGTCCTCCGGCATCGGCATTTCGGCGCGGAGTCCCAGCAGCCGGACGGGACGGCCGGCTTCGACGGCGCCCGCGAGATCCAGTGCCCGCGCGAGGACTTCCTGCGTGTCGAAGGTCTCCGGAATTTTCCGTGCGTGGGTCTTGGTGGTGAACGGCGCGTACCGGACCTTGAGGGTCAGCCCGATCACGGGCCGCCCTTCCGCCGCCACGTCCTTGAGGACGCCCGCGGTCAGTTCCCGGACGGCGTCGCGCACCTGGTCGAGTTCCGTCAGATCGCGCTGGAAGGTGGTTTCCCGGCTGTGCCCGCGGGCCACCCAGGGCGTGTCATCGACCTCGCTCGACCCGTCCCCGCGGCCGAGCTCCGCATACCAGGGACCCATCTTGGGCCCGAATTCCGGCACCAGGCTTTGGGGATCGGCGGCGGCGAGTTCCGAGACCGTGGTGATTCCGAGTTTGGCCAGCCGGCCGGAAATCTTGGGGCCGACGCCCCAAAGCTCCCTGGTGGGGCGGCCGCCCATGACCTCCAGCCAGTTCTCCGTGATGAGCCGGAAGACTCCGGCCGGCTTGCCGAGATCGGTGGCGTTCTTGGCGCGGACCAGCGTGTCGCCGATGCCGACGCTGCAGTGCAGGCGTGTCTTTTCCAGCACGGCGGCCTGGAGCTCCCGGGCGTACGCCTCCGGCTCTTCCGTCTGTATGCCCACAAATGCTTCATCCCAGCCCAGGACCTGCACGACGGCGCCGGGCCGGGCGCGCAGGGTGGCCATCACCTCCTCCGACGCCGCGAGGTAGGCCTCGCGGTCCACCGGCAGGATGACGGCGTCGGGCACTTTCCGGGCGGCCACCCGCAGGGGCATGCCGGAACCTACGCCGAAGGCGCGGGCTTCATAGGACGCGGTGGACACCACGGCGCGTTCCGTCGGATCTCCCCGGCCGCCAACAATGACCGGCTTCCCGGCAAGTTCCGGGCGCCGGAGCACTTCCACGGCCGCGATGAACTGGTCGAGGTCAACGTGCAGCACCCACTGGTTTCCGTTCACGCGACCAGTGTGCCTCATGCGTCCGGCGCTGGCACCGGCTTCGGGGCCAAATACCGGGCGACGATTATTCTCGCTGGCTCCGAAGAGCACCAAAAGCGATGATGGCCGTGATCAGAAGGAAGCACCCTGGAATTGCCCACTGGGCCAGTCCCTGGCTGATCGCCCCTTGGGACAATAGCCAAAAAAGGGCAATTCCGCAGATACTGAGCAGGACAATCGCTGTTCTCGACATTTCCCAAGGGTAGCCGCCCGCGTTTCGGGCAATTGCGAAGCTAGCATTTCCAGAATGGAAGAGGAGCAGGAACTGGCAGGCGGTAACGCCAGCGGCGGCGTAGTGCGGATCGGCTCAACTGTCCGCAAGCCGTGGACCGAGTCCACTCCAAGCGTTCTGGCGTTCATGGCAGCAGTCCGAGACAACGGCGTGGATGTGCCGGCAGTCTTTGACCCTGACGATCAGGGCCGGCAGGTCCTCGAGTTCATCCCCGGGCAGCTCGCACTCGAAGCGGAGCCGCTCACCCGGGCCGAACTCCACCAGGTGGGAAAGATGGTCCGGGCGATCCACGATGCGAGCGAGTCCTATGTGCCCGCACCGGACGCATCCTGGACCACGGCCATCCCGGCGCCGGGGGACGAGCTGATCTGCCACAACGACCTCGCCCCGTGGAATCTCATCCTCGGGGAACGCTGGGTGTTTATTGACTGGGATGCCGCGGCACCGAGTACACGGCTGTGGGACCTTGCCTACGCAGCGCAGTCATTCACACTCTCGGACATCCGGCAGGATCCCGAGGAAGCAGCGGACAATCTCGCGGCGTTCGTGGACGGATACGGTGCTGACCGGAGGCTGCGCGAACACCTGCCCGAGGCGTTGCGCCGCCGTGCGGCTGCCATGTACCGGCTGCTGAAAACATCGCACGACGCCGGCCGCGAACCATGGGGCTCGATGTATAAGCAGGGTCACGGAGACCACTGGCAGGGCGCAACCCGGTACGCCCTGCGTCATCGAGCCCTCTGGTCCGAGGCGCTTTTGCGGCTTTAGGCGGTTTCTTCGGCCACGCGGATGAGGATCTTGCCGGTGGTGCCGTTTTCGACGGCGTCGTGGGCGGCGGCTGTGTCCTCCAGCGGGAACCAGGTCAGCGGCAGGCCGGCGGACTCACCCACAGGGAACACGCCGTCGCGCAGTGCTGCGGTGATGTCCTCCGCCGCGGCGTGCTGGGCTGCTTCTCCGACCGTGTAGATGAGCACGCCCTGCCAGCGGACGTTCTTGGCGAAGCTCGGAATGATGGGGGCGGTGAACTCGTCGCCGTTGTTGTTCGCGTAGTAAGCAATGCTGCCGTGGTTGGCGATGACGCTTACGTCCAGGGCTGCGTTCTGGGCGGGGGAGACCTCCACAATCTGGTCCACGCCGTCGGGTGCGATTTCGCGGATGCGCTCGGCCTGGGCATCGGCCGGGTAGCGGACAATGTGGTGCGCTCCGGCGGCGCGGGCGAGCTCGGCCTTCGCGTCGCTGCTGACGGTGGCGATCACTGTGGCGCCGGCCCAGGAGGCAAACTGGATGGCGGCGTGTCCCACGGCTCCGGCACCGCCCTGGACCAGGACCATGCGTCCGGCCAGTGCTCCCGGGGAGAGCCGGGCCGGTCCGTTTTCGTGGATGGTCAGGGCACGGTGTGCGGTCATTGCCGGGACGCCCAGGCTGGCGGCGACGTCGAATCCGATACCCTCGGGAAGCTTCACTGCCCGGTCGGCGGGAAGGACGGTGAATTCCTGGGCGGTGCCGGTGGGACGGCCGTAGGCCGCAAGGTAGAGCCACACCCGGTCACCGGGCTGCAGGTCCGTGACTCCGTCGCCAACCGCGTCGATGACACCGGCGCCGTCCTGGTTCGGAACCACCTCGGGGAAGGCAAGATCGCCGTCGGCGCGCGCCTTCCAGTCCGTGGGATTCACGCCGGAAACGGCGACGCGGACCCGCACTTCGCCGGGACCGGGCGCTGCGGCCTCGCGGTTCTCGAGGGAGAGGACGGATGAGGGACCGGTGGCTGAATACACGATTGCTTTCATGGGCGGTACAAGTTGCAGGGCCCGTGTTCTATTCCCGGGAGTGAAAGAGAATTCCGTTAGTGGCCGAAGGCGTCCTGGAAGAAATGCCGGTTTGCTTCCACCTTTTCGAGGAGGTCGTCGCCGCTGAAGTACTTGCGGCCAAACTCTTCCCACTCCCCAACAAACATGGTCCATTCACCGTCCACCCGGGCCGGCCAGCTGCGGCGGACCCAGTTGAGCTTTTCGTGGACTTTTTCCGGGTTGCAGGGGTCAACGGCGGTGTATTGCAGGACAGTGCAGTTGTGGATCATCTCAGACCTGTCCGCATCCCGGTCCAGGAACTCTTCATCACTCCAGCGCTCCAGCACCAGGCGCGTGGCCCACATGAATTCGCCGTGCGTCACCATCAGAACATTTTCGCGGGGGTTCTCCCGGTGCAGGGTGCTGAGGATGTTCCGGACACGGTTCTCGGCGACGTTGGCGATGGATTCCCCGGCCGGAGGAGCCCAGTACAGCGGATCACTGTCCCGGTACGACGCGTTCTGCGAGTACTTTTGGGCGAAGTCCTGCTTCGACATGGATCCAATCTCGCCCCAGGAACGCTCGCGGATCACCCGGCTTTCCTCCCAGCGCACGTCGAGTCCGAGCATTGCGGCGGTCTCCCGGGCACGGGTGAAGGTGGAGACAACGGCCCGGTCGAAGTCGATGTTCTGCTGCGCGATCCACGCCCCGGCGACTTTTGCCTGCTGCACGCCAAGTTCGGTGAGACGCCAGGAACGGTCGGGAACGGTCATGGTCTCTTCGGTGTACAGGCTCTGGTCGCCGGCTCTGGAAGCCTTTTGCATGACATTCGCTTCGCTCTGTCCGTGGCGGACGAGGAACAGATTCCGGGGCATGACCATTGATTCAAAACTCCTTCGGCGCGTGCTGATCCAGCGGTTATATCTTATGGAAGACTCCGGGGATGAATGATGACTGGTCACGACTTGAGCCCATCCTGAGATCCGGAGAAAAGCTGCGGTGGTCCGGACGCCCTGATCCTGCCGTCCGTTTTGCCCCGGCAGACATGCTCATGGTGCCGTTCAGCCTGATGTTCTGCGGCTTCACGGTCGTCTGGGAGTTTATGGTCATTACCACTGACGCCCCGTGGTTTTTTGCCCTCTGGGGAATCCCGTTCATGGGAGTTGGCCTCTACTTCCTCTTTGGCCGCTTCATCTACAAGAAGCGGCGCAAGCTGAAAACGGTTTACGCGCTCACTGACGAACGCGCCATCATCCTCACCGGCGACCGGTCGGTTCAGGACATCGGTCTAAAGGGCGGCCCGATGAAAACCGTTCGTTCCCGGGACGGCCGGCATGCCTCGGTTATCTTTGGAACCGGCCGAAACGCTGCATACCAGAACACCGGGCTGGAGTTCTTTAATCGGGGAGACCAGGGTTTCGCCTTCTTCGACATCGCGGACGCCGACACCCTGTTCCGTGAATTGGATCGCGTGCGCTGAGCGGGCTTTAGGCCGTTTGGAGCACAGCCCGCTGCCGGGCGGGCGGAAGGAAACACCAAATAAGGAGCGCGGCCGATACTGCAGGGGCAATGAACCCGGCCCCCGCCACAACAATCACTCCGACGAATGCCAGGGCCAGGCCGGCTCCAGCGGTCACGCTGAAGCGCAGCAGCGGACCTCCCGGAGCGAGCCGGGCCAAGGGAAGGGCAAAGCCGAAGCCCAGAAGAATGCCGCCGGTCAGCGTCAGCGGCCACTGCCAGGGGTGCCCGACGCCGGCAAACTGGGCTGCCGCTTCGGCCAACAGGCCTCCGGACATCAGGAGCACCGTCCATCGGATCACTCTGCCAAGCCGCGGCCGGAGCACGATTCCGGCCGCAACGGTCAGCGGCACGGCGTTGAGCGCTCCGGCAGCCAGGCCGAGGTTCATTGCGGCCGTGGAATCCTCGACGGCATTCGACCAGTCACTGCCGGTGAGCGCGAATCCCGCGCACATCAGACCGAGAACCAAGGTGGCTGCTGCAATCACGGCGACGGCCGGGCGCAGATGCCGGGGCGGGGCTGCGCCTTGGACGAGCCCCTCCTGCTGGAATGCCGACGGTGCCGCGTCACGGAATGGCACACCGGGTTTCCGGTGATCTGCTGCAGGCTGATTCTCCTTGGCAGCCCGCAGGGAGACGAACAGCAGCACTGCTGCGGCAAGCGGAGCCAGCGGGAAGGCAACCAGAAGAACCAGGCCCAGCACAAACGCCGCCGCCGCCGCGAGCAACACCCTCAGTGCACCGCGGAGAAGCCGGAAACGCTGCAGCTGCCACAGATCGTCCACTGCAGGAACCAAAGCGGCGGTCCCGGCCGTCCAGGCCGCCGCGAAGAAGAGCAGAGTGGAAGCTCCGAACCAGCCCGGATCAGTGCCGGCGTCGGCGGCCTCGAAACCAACGGACCAGCTGCCCACCGTGACAGCCGCCAACGCACACGCAGGGATTCCGGCAACCGCGGTGAACGCGGCGGCCGCTGCAGACATCCGGCCTGACTGATGCCACAGGACGACGACGGCCAGTAACAGGCCGAGGGGACCTATGAACATCGATGCCGCGACCCGGACACTTTCGGCTCCGGGCCAGTAGAGGGCATCGGTCATCAGAAGTGCAGAAGACACGAGAAAAGCCGTCAACGCCGCTGCCGCACATACCACCGCCCACACGGGTGTCGCATGTTCGCCCAGGCCGTACGCACGCCGGGACCATGCGCGGGCAGGTGACGGTTGGTGGAGGCTCATGGCGAACAACCTACCTGTCTGAGGGGGATCAGCCTAGGAAACAGGGGTCCAGACTGAGGATCGGGACAGATGGCCGCCGCGTACTCTGGAAGGGTGCGAAAAGAAACCCTTTGGGAAGCCCAAAAACGTTCATCGCCGGGCCATTCCGCCTGGTACATCTCGCGGTTCGACCAAATGCGTGAGCAGGGCATGGATCTGCACGGCGAAGCGCGGCTGATCGACGCCATGGTGCCGCGCGGGGCACGGATCCTGGACGCCGGCTGCGGCCCGGGCCGGGTGGGCGGCGAGCTGGCAGCCCGCGGGCACGACGTCGTCGGCGTGGACGTCGATCCCGAACTGATCGAAGCCGCCCGCACCGATTTCCCCGATGTTCCCTGGGTAGTGGGGGACCTGGCGGAACTGGACCTTTCGGCGGCCGGTATCGCCGAGCCTTTCGACGTGATCGTCTGCACGGGCAACGTACTCACCTTCGTTGCCCCCGGCACTCACCGTGAAGTGCTGACCCGGCTGCGGAACCATCTGGCCGACGGCGGCCGCCTGGTCACCGGGTTCGGCGCCGGCCGCGGTTACGACTTTGGAACGTTCCTCGAGGATGCTGCCGCTGTGGGGCTGAAGTGCGAACAGAAGTTCTCCACCTGGGACCTGCGCCCCTTCGCGCCGGATTCCGATTTCCTGGTGGCGGTGTTCGGCCGGGCCTGAGCCGGACTCAAGCAAGACTGTGCTGCGCCAGCCACTGCAGGCAACCTTCGCACCCGGCCTGATAAGCGGATATCCCGGTGCACCTGCGAGAATTCTGGAATGGCTCGAATAGCTGCACCGGAAGTCGGCCGTCTGCGTACCCTCACCGGATTCGTTTTGGCTCTGCTGCTTCCGCCGCTGCTGGAGTGGGGCATGTTTGTTGTGGGCAATGACCTGCTTGCCGTCGGTGTCTTGCTTCAGCTTGCCGGCGTGGTGGCGGTGGCGCTGGTGGGCGGGCTGTGGCCGGCGCTGCCGGGCGCACTGTGGAGCAGCCTCATTCTGAACTACTACTCGACCCGGCCGTTCGGGTCCCTGGAAATCGCTGATGGGGAGAACCTGCTCACCGTCCTGATTTTTGTAGCGGTTGCTGTCTCGGTATCCCTGGTGGTCGGGCTCGCGGCCCGGCGGGCCCGGGAAGCTGCGGCCGCTGCGGCCGAGGCCGCAACACTGGGGGAGCTTGCCCGGGGTGTGCTGGCCGCGGAGGACACGCTGCAGAGTTTCCTCCAGCATGTCCGCACGCATTTTAGGATGGCGGGCGCCGTGCTGTATGCCCGCCCGGCTGGTGAGGACGGAGGCGACGACGACGGCGCCGCCCGGTCCGGCACCTGGGAGGTCCTCGCCGCGGCCGGCACACAGGAGCCTTCGTCCGACGGCGGAGATCGGCAGGGGGTTGGGACGCCCGGCGAAGGTGATGCGGCAATTCTTGTTCCCGGGGGCTTGAAGCTGGTGCTGTACGGCCATGCCCTGGGGGCTCGGGAGCAGCGGTTGCTGGCGGCCTTCGGGTCCCAGCTTGCAGCGTTGCGGCAGCGGCAGCAGCTGCTGGCCACTACTGAGGAGAACCGGCGCTTGGCCGACGGGAACATCATGCGGACTGCGATCCTCCGGGCGGTCTCCCATGACCTGCGCACTCCGCTGGCGGGCATCAAGCTTTCCGTCAGCAGCCTGCGGCAGCAGGACATTGCCTTCACCCCGGAGGAAGAAGCCGAGCTGCTCGGCACCATCGAATCCTCCTCGGACCGGTTGACCTCGCTGATTGATAATCTGCTCGACATGTCCCGGCTCAGTGGTGATGCAGCCACCGCTCATCTGGGTCCCGTGCATTGGGCGGATGTATTGGCCGCCGCCCTGCGGGGTATGCCGTCGGAGAGTATTCGGATCCTGCTGGAGCCCAATACTCCTCCGGTGCAGGCCGACCTTGGCATGCTCGAGCGCGTCATCGCCAACATCGCCGAGAACGCACAAAAATACGCGGCAGATTCCGAGATCGTGGTCACTTCTGCGGTCTCCGGCATAGTCGGCGGCTTCCCGGCAAGTGAACTGCGCATCCGCGACCGTGGCCGCGGGGTCGGTAAGGACGGGCTCATCCGAATGTTCCAGCCGTTCCAGCGCCTCGATGACACCGGCACCGCAGGGGTGGGGCTGGGGCTGGCTGTCGCCCGTGGATTCACTGAAGTGATGGGCGGGGAGCTGGTTGCCGAACCGGCTCCGGGCGGCGGCCTGACGATGATTATCCGTCTCCCGCTCTCCACCGGGGTGAGGCAGTGATTACCGTCCTGATCGTTGAGGATGAACCGCAGCTCCTGCGCGCGCTCCAGATCAATCTCCGTACCCGCGGCTATCACCCGGTGACGGCCGTCGACGGCGCGTCCGCGCTTGCGGCGGCGTCCAAACATCGTCCGGACCTGGTGCTCCTTGACCTTGGCCTTCCGGACATGGACGGCGTGCAGGTTATTTCCGCTCTCCGCGCCTGGAGCCAGGTGCCGATCATTGTCCTGTCCGCCCGCCACGGTCCCGAGGACAAGGTCGAGGCCCTGGATGCGGGTGCGGATGACTATGTGACCAAGCCGTTTGGCCTTGACGAGCTATTGGCCCGCCTCCGCGCGGCCGAACGGAGATTCGTCGCCACTGCGGAAATGCCCGTGGTCAAAACAGCGGATTTTAGTCTGGACCTTGCCCGCAGAAAGGCCGAGCGACACGGCGAGCAGGTGCGGCTGACTCCGACCGAATGGAAGATTGTCGAACTGCTGGTGCGCAATCCCGGCCTGCTTGTTGAACAGCAAAAGCTGCTTCTGGAGGTCTGGGGGCCGGCGTACACCCGTGAGGCGCAGTACCTGCGGGTTTATCTGAATCAGCTGCGGCGCAAGCTGGAACCGGACCCTGCCCGTCCCCGTTACTTCACCACTGAAAACGGAATGGGATACCGCTTCGAGCCCTGACCGTGGGGACGGGCCACGGCCCGATCGCCGTGTCGGTGGTTCCTTTGCCCACGGGGGAGACAATCGGGTGTTAAGGATCCGTTAAGAACCCCTGTTTGACACCGGACCCGGGCATACATTCGAGCGAGTGACAGCAACCAAAGACCACATCATTCAGTCCCGAGGTCCCGGCCGATTCCGCCTCTGGCTTCTCGATGACGAGAACCAGCGCACTCCCGAGCCGAAGCGCCGGACAGGGTCCGCCGTGCAGCCATGGTGGAAAGTCATGTGCCTGACCGGCGTCGACTATTTCTCCACCCTGGGATATCAGCCGGCCATCGCCGCTGCTGCCGCAGGCGTCCTGGCGCCGGTCGCCACGCTTATCCTGGTTGCCGTCACCTTGTTCGGGGCGCTGCCTGTCTATAAACGCGTGGCCAGGGAGAGCCCCAACGGTGAAGGCTCCATTGCCATGCTGGAAAAGCTGTTGCCGAAATGGAGGGGCAAGCTCTTTGTGCTCGCGCTGCTGGGGTTCGCCGCCACCAGCTTCATCATCACGATCACCCTGTCAGCCGCCGACGCCAGTGCCCACCTGATCGAGAACCCCTTTGCCCCGGGTTGGCTGCACGGACAGGAGGTACCCGTGACCCTCGGGTTCCTGCTGCTCCTCGCCGCCGTCTTCCTCCGCGGGTTCCACCAGGCGATCGGCATCGCCGTCGCCCTCGTGGCCACCTTCCTCATCCTGAACCTCATCGTCGTCGTGGTCGCCGCTGCGCAGATCACCGCCAATCCCGAACCCGTCAGCGATTGGTGGACCACGCTCACCGTCCAGCACAGCAACCCGCTGACGATGATCGCCCTCGCGCTGCTGGTTTTTCCCCGGCTCGCGCTGGGACTGTCCGGGTTCGAAACCGGTGTTGTTGTCATGCCCCAGATCAAGGGGGCGCCGGGCGACACGCCGGCCAACCCCCACGGCCGGATCCTGGGAGCGCAGAAACTGCTCACCACGGCTGCAGTGATCATGAGTGGATTCCTGATCACCTCGAGCTTCGTGACGACCCTGCTCATACCTGCCTCCGAGTTTGAGGAGGGCGGTGACGCCAACGGCCGTGCGCTCGCGTACCTAGCACATCAGTACCTGGGCGAAGGCTTCGGCACCCTCTATGACATCAGCACCATAGCCATCCTCTGGTTTGCCGGTGCCTCCGCCATGACCGGGTTACTCAACCTTGTGCCGCGGTACCTGCCCCGCTACGGCATGGCGCCGGCCTGGTCGCGGGCCGTTCGACCCATGGTCCTGGTATTCACGCTGGTCGCCGCCGTGGTCACCATTGCTTTCGGCGCCGATGTTGAGGCTCAGGGCGGCGCCTATGCGACCGGAGTGCTGGTGCTGATCACCTCGGCGTCGGTGGCCGTGACACTCTCCGCCCGCCGCAGCGCTCAGCCTGCCGCCGCACTGGGATTCGGGGTGATTTCCCTGATCCTCATCTGGACCACGCTCACCAACATCTGGGACAGGCCCGACGGCGCCTGGATTGCGGCCCTGTTCATCCTCGGGATCCTCGTGGTGTCCTTCGTCTCAAGGGCCCGGCGGGCGTTTGAGCTGCGGGCCACCACCATTACCCTCGACGACGAGGCGCTGGCGTTCGTCGCAGCACAGGATTCGGGGCAGATTTCACTGATCGCCCACGAGCCCGGCCGGTCCAGTGCCGCGGCCTACCGCCGTAAATTCCAGCATGCCTGCAGCGTCAGCCACCTCGCCCCCGCGGATGAGCCGCTGTTCATCGAGGTCATGGTGGATGACTCATCGGAATTCGAAACGCACCTGTACGTGTGCGGCGTCAGGCGCCACGGGTTCCGTATCCTGCAGGTCCACAGTTCGAACGTACCGACGACGGTTGCCGCGGTGATGCTCCACATCCGCGACATCACCGGAGTCATGCCGCACGTGTACTTCCGCTGGACTGAGGGCGACCCGCTGTCGAACCTCTTCAAGTTCCTTATCTTCGGTGAAGGTGAGATTGCGCCGGTCACCCGGGAGGTGCTGCGCGAAGCAGAACCGGACGTTTCCCGCAGGCCGTGGGTGCATGTGAGCTGACGGAGCAGCGCAGCGGACTTCTTCGTTCCTGTTCAGGTCAGCATTATTTGGAAGCGAGGAGCTCCGGATGATGCAGCTGAGCCACCTGCGGATGTGCACGAAGCCAGCCCTTGAGCACGTTGGAGCCGTATGACGCCAGCATCGGGTTTTCCGGATCGTCCGAGATTCCGCGGGACTGTGCGGCCAGTTCAGCAGGAAGCTCCACCGGATCAATGACGGTGTCCAGCCGCGGGGACCAGAAGAAGGGAATGGCGTAACGGTCCACGCCGGGAGCCGGAGCCGTGACGCGGTGGATGGTGGCGGAGAGGTAACCCTGCGTGGCGACCTCGAGCATCTCGCCCAGGTTCACCACCAGTGCTCCCGGGATCGGTTCCACGGGAAGCCAAGTGTCTGACTCATGCGGACGGACTTCCAGGCCGCCCACGGAATCCTGCAGCAGCAGCGTCACGAATCCGTAGTCCGCGTGGGCACCAACGCCCTGCGTGCCGGCTTCCTTGACCACACCGCCCACGTAGTGAATGAGCTTGGCCATCCAGGCGGGCGTGCCCTCGAACGGTTCCGTGAAGTGGTCCTCCGGCAGTTCCAGTGACACGGCGATGGCGCTGAGGAGTTCGGCGCCGACCTCCGACATCAGCTCGCCCCATTCCATGGACTTTTGCCGCAGCTCCGGCAGCACCTCATCGGGGAACTGGTTGGGGCCCTGAACCAGCCAGTAAGGCTGGTCCTGCGGGTAGTCCGCGACCGGAGCCCGCTCCGGACCAAAGTCCACCTGTTCACGCGCATCGGGGCGGCCCTGCGTCAGTTCCGTGCCCAGCCGGGTGTAGCCGCGGAAGTGCGGAGACTTCCGGTTGTCCAGCTCCAGCCGGTCTTCCAGGGGCAGGGCGAAGAAGCGCTTGGTGATGTCGAACAGGTCATCCACCTTGGCTTCGCCCGCACCGTAACCCACCAGCTGAAAGAAACCGATTCGGTGAGTTGCGTCACGCAGCTGCGTGATGAACTCCGGGTTGAAAGAACCGTCGGCGTTGCGGGCCGTGCTCAGGTCCAGGACAGGGATGGAGCTGGGAATTTCAGGCATGCGACGAAGCTACCACCGCCCTCTGTCAAGTAAGTAGCAATTGTTACGCACTGATGCTCTTAGGTGCCTCTGACCTGCGCGTTTACTCACGATAAACCGGGCTTCGATGTAACACAGCGACTTATGAGGTCACCTTGCGGGTTCTTCGGGCGACTCCACGGTTCCTGGCAGGGCAGCGGGCAGGAGCCCACGGCGGCATCGAAAAAGGTCGAAGCGTGACCCGCCCGCCGCCGCGCGGGCAATGGCACGGAGGGCCGTGTCAGCGGCCCGGATCCGCAAATAATTACGAAACGTAAATATGCGCTAATCGATTCCATATGATCTGATATCTACATCAGTTTTTAGGTATGCCTTACCTGCCCAAGCGATAGGAATCTCGTTGCCCGCCTCTCTTCCTCTCCCTGGAACCTCCCGCCGTACGCTCCTCGGCGGTGCCGGTCTGGGCTTTCTGGCCCTGGCCCTGAGTGCCTGCTCCTCCCGTGAAACAGTTGCAGCTGCCGGCAGTGCCGCCGGTACCGGGGGCTTTACGGTGACAGACATGCGCGGCGTCGAAGTTTCTTTCGACGCTCCGGTGCAGCGGATCGCCACCACGGTGATCCCTTCTCCCTCCATGCTGGCCGCAGTGGACGGCGGCTACGGCCGGGTGGTGGGAATCAACGAATCCACCCTCCAGGCGAACAAGCAGGGCCTGTTCGGGGAGATGTATCCGGACTCGAAGTCCACGACCACCATCTCCCCGTCGAGCTTCACCCCCAACATTGAAACCATCACCAAGCTGCAGCCCGACGTCGTCTTCCAATGGGCGGACCAGGGCGACGGCCTGGTGGAACCGCTGGAAAACGCGGGCTTCAAGACCGTCTGCCTGCTCTACGGCACACAGGAGTACCTGGAGACCTGGGTTTCCCTCTTCTCCACGATCCTCGGCAAGCCCGAGCGCGGCACCGAGATTGTGGACTGGATGCACGCTGAGATTGCCCGCCTGAAGAAGGAACTCGCGGGCGTTACCACCCCGGTCCGCGTGGTCCACCTGGGCCAGTCCGGTGACGGCTACTCAGCCTCCAACAAGTCCTCCTACATGCACTATTGGATGGAACTGGCCGGCGGGCAGAACATGGCCGCGGACAACATTTCCGCGGAGAACGTGGTCAGCGCCGAACAGCTCATCACCTGGGACCCGGAAGTCATCACGCTGGGCGGTTTTGACGCCCGCACCCCCGCGGAGGTCTACGCCGACAAGTCACTGGCCTCCGTCTCCGCCGTGCGCAACCGCCGCGTCTACAAGGCGCCGCTGGGCGGTTACCGCTGGGAGGTCCCCTGTGCCGAGTCCCCGCTGATGTGGCAGTGGGCGGCCGAGCTGTACCACCCGCAGCTCACCGGCCATACGCTGCGCGCCGCCATGGCCGAGAAGATTGCCTACCTGTACAACTATGAGATTTCCGAAGCCCAGATCGACGCCGCCCTGCGGCTGGACCTCAACAGCGGAAGCGCCGGCTATGACGTCTTCCGCGGTTAGGGCCGGTACGACGACGACGGCGGGGGCCGCCGCCGCCCCGGCGTCGTCTTCCGGCTCCCAACCGTCACCCAAACCGTCACCCAAACCGTCGCCGCAGCCCCGGGCCCGCCGCCACCGCATCCCGCTGCTGCTGTGCGTCCTGATCCTGTGCACGGTGGCCCTGATCTCGATGGCCGCCGGCCGGTATTGGGTTCCGCCGAACGAGATCCTGCGCATCCTGGCCAACGAGGCCACTGCCCTCTTCGGCGCAGGCGGCGGCGAAGGCGCCCTGCGCCGTACGTGGACCGAGCAGGAAGCCACGGTAATCCTGGACGTACGCCTGCCCCGGGTGCTGCTGGCCTTCCTGGTGGGCGGCGCCCTGTCCCTGGGCGGTGCCTGCCTGCAGGCGCTGTTCCGCAATCCGCTGGTCAGTCCGGACATCATCGGGGTGACCGCCGGAGCCTCCTTCGGCGGAGTGCTCGTGCTGACTCTGGGCCTGTCCGGCGGCGCGATGGTGGGCGGAGCGTTCGGCTTCGGCCTGGCCGCGCTCGCCGTCGTCCTCCTGCTCGGCCGGCTCGGCGGAAGCGGCGGTCCGATGCTGATGATCGTCCTCGGCGGAATTGTGGTGGCGGCGTTCTTCAACGCCCTGGTCTCCTTCATCACCTACACCGCGGACCCGTATTCCGAACTCCCCTCGATCGTGCACTGGCTCCTGGGCTCCATTGCCGCCGCCGGTTATGACAAGGTGCTGACCGCCCTGATTCCGATTGCCGTCGGCGCAGCCGTGGTCCTGGCCATGCGGTGGCGGCTGAACGTACTCTCGCTGGGCGACGACGACGCCGCAGCCCTGGGCGTGAATCCGCACCGCTCCCGGGTGGTGCTGCTGTGCGCCGTGGCCCTCATGACCGCGGGCACCGTGGCGGTGGCCGGCGCCGTCGGCTGGGTGGGCCTGGTGGTTCCGCACCTTGCCCGGCTCTGGGTCGGCCCGGACCACCGGGTGCTCCTGCCCGCCTCGCTGCTCCTGGGCGGCACCTACCTGATGCTGATCGACACCCTCAGCCGCTCCCTCACCAGCAGCGAACTGCCGCTGGGCATCCTGACCGCCGTCATCGGCGCGCCCGTATTTGTGGTGCTGCTGGCCCGTTCCCAGAAAAAAGGCGAGATCTCATGACCACCGTCCCCGTCCTGAACACCGGGCTGATGCAGGTCTCCGGGCTGGGTTTCCGCTACTCCCGCGTCCGGCCGTGGCTGTTCCGGAACCTCGGCTTCACCTTGGAACGCGGGGAAATCCTGTCCGTCCTCGGCCCCAATGCGCGCGGCAAAACCACGCTGCTCAAATGCCTTTCCGGGCTGCTGACTCCGCGTGAGGGACAGATCCGCTCGGCCGCCGCCGTCGGCTACGTACCGCAGGACCACGGCGCCGGCGGCACTTCCTTCACCGTTGCCGAAATGGTGCTGATGGGACGCAGCCGTCACCTGCGCGCCTACCAAACCCCCCGCCGCGAGGACCACGAAGCCGCTGACGCTGCCATGGAACGGGTTGGCGTGGCCGACTGGGCTCACCGCGCCTACTCCGAGCTTTCCGGCGGACAGCGCCAGCTGGTCCTGATCGCCCGCGCCGTGGCCTCCGGATCCGAACTGCTGGTCCTGGACGAACCTGCCTCGGCACTGGATCTGCACAACCAGTCCCGCGTGCTCGGAGTCCTGGCCGGCCTGGCCGCCGACGGCATGTCAGTCATCATGACCACCCACCATCCCGACCACGCGCTGCATGTTTCCCGCAACGCACTGCTTTTTGTGGGCAGTGACGATACCCGCTGGGGTCCCACTGACGAACTTCTGACCGGTTCCGCCCTGTCCGCGGTGTACGGGCTGCCCATCTGCACGCCCACGGTCGGCACCGGCTCGGGCAACCGTGTGATCGCGGTGCCGGACTTCGGACCGTCGTGCCGCCAGGACTGCGCCGGACCGATCGCTGCTGCACCCTCCCGAAAGGACCTCCCGTGATTTACCGATTGATCGGCGGCACGCCGATGCGCGGCCAGTCTGATCCCTCCTGGCGCGGCGCGCTGGAGGACGTTGACGCCTATGACCTCGACGACGACGCCGCCCGCGCCCGGATTCTCGCCGCAGACGGCCTCATCATCAGCGGCGGCGCCGACCATCTGCTGCTGCACCGCCACCGCGAAGCGCTCACCGGATTTGTCCGTTCCGGCGGCCGCGTGCTGGTTAACGCCCAGGTGGTAACCCCGTTCATCGAGGGGCTGGCCGTTTGGCGGAAACTGGAATTCCGCGGGGCCCGGGACATCCATCCGCACGCCGTCACGGCCCATCCGGTATGGGAGGGCGTGGATTACAAGGATCTGCACTACCGCACCGGTGTGCCCGGTATCCATAGCTACGAAAAGCTGGAAGAAATCGGCGTCGCCGGCTTCTACGGGCGCGGCTACCACCTGGATTTGCCCGACGGCGCAACCGTCGTCACCGGCATCGGCCAGTACTCCCTGCCGCTGGATTACAGCTACCGTCTGGGCCGTGGGGAAGTGCTGGTTCACGGCGGCAACGACCTGGAGAGCTTCAGCGACGACCGCTACTCCATTGGCCGGATTGGCCCCAACCTGGTGGCTTGGCTTGAGGGCGGACACCGGGTGGTGGAAACGGGTCCCCCGGCGCCCGCGGCCTCAGTGGAGGCGAGCCGCGGCGCCAACCGGGCCCCCGCCGTCGGCCCCAGCAATCCTGCGCCCGGCACCGCACCGCGTATCGGCCTGCTGCACTGCGGCACCTTCCCGCCGCTGCGCACCCTGGCCGATCCCGCCCTGCAGCCGTACCGGCTCGAGTCCGTCCACCTGCCGGAGGCTGATCCCTCGGTGCTCGCCGGCCTGGACGTGATGATCGTGGGGGACCGGCTGCACGAAGGGCAGCTGGCCCGGTTTGCCCCTGCCATCCGTGCTGCACTTCAGGACCCTGGGAAAACTGTCATTGTGCTCGGTGAAAACAAGGTGGAACAGTGGCTGCCCGGGGTTGGATACACCTTCCGGCCCACCGTGTTCTGGACCTGGCGCACGGGGGAGGACAACGGCACCCGGCTGCGTCTGCCCGAGGATCCGATGTGGGAATACTTCACGCCCCGAGCGGTGTCATGGCACCATCACGGTCTGCTGCATCCGCCCGCCGGCGCGCGGTCGCCGGTGGTCATGGAGGAAAACGGCGTGGAAATTGGCGTCCTGCTCTACGTGGATGAGGTGAACCAGCCCGCCCGTCTGCTGGTGACCACCATGGATCCGGTCTATCACCACGGTTCAGGGTTTATGCCCGGCGCTTCGCAGCTGCTGTATTCACTGCTGCGCTGGGTCACCGCCACGTACGTTCCCGCCTAGGGAAACGCTCATCGAGATGCTGCCGGCCGCCACCGCGGCCGTTCCCGCCGGCGGCGTCAGCCCAGGACCAGTTTCACCGCAAGCGCCAGCATCACGATGCCGATCAGCAGGTCCAGGACCTGCCAAGTGCGCGGCCGGCTGAGGACCCCTGACAGCATCCGGGCACCGTAGCCGAGGCCGGAAAACCAGAGGATGCTGCCCAGTACGGCCCCGGCGGCGAAGATCCACCGGGCCGATTCGCCGTACTGGTTGGCCAGGCTGCCCAGCAGCACCACGGTGTCCAGATATACGTGCGGGTTCAGGAAAGTGAGGGCCAGGGTGGTGGCGATCACCGAACTGCGCGAACCCGGCCCCTGGCCGGTCAGGGCGGAGGGTTTCAGCGCGGACAGAAAGGACCGAACGGCGAACCAGACCAGGTAGGCTGCGCCGCCCCAGCGCAGGATGTCGAGGATCGGAGGGAAGCTCTCGACCAGGGCGCCGATGCCGGCGGTGCCCGCGAGGATCAGGACGGCGTCGCTCACTGCACAGAGCACCACCACCGTGCCGATGTGTTCCCGGCGGATGCCCTGGCGCAGGACAAATGCGTTCTGCGCCCCGATGGCCACGATCAGCCCCAACCCGGTTAGCAGGCCGGTTCCTCCAATGCTCCACATGCCTTCGACGGTAGTTCTGCGAGCCGGCACAGGCAAACGAATGATTTTGATGATGCGTTAGATTTTCTTCATGAACTTTGAGCATCTGCGGGCGCTGGCCGCCGTTATTGACGAGGGCACCTTCGAGGCCGCAGCGGACCGGCTGCACATCAGTCCCTCCGCTGTCAGCCAGCGGATCAAGGCCCTGGAGAAGTCGGCGGGGCAGGTGGTGGTGCGCCGCGCTGTTCCCTGCACGCCCACCGAGGCCGGGGCCGCGCTGCTGCGGCTGGCCCGGCAGGTGCAGCTGCTGGAAGCCGAGGCCCGGCAGGCCCTCGGGACGGCAGCTCCGGCCGCCGCCACGCCGGTGGCGGTGAACGCCGATTCCCTGGCCACCTGGTTCCTGCCCGTGCTGAGGGACGCCGCCGGATGGACGGACAGCACCCTGAACCTGCACGTGGAGGACCAGGATCACAGCAGCCGGCTGCTGCGGCAGGGAGACGTATTGGGAGCGGTGACGGCGGATCCGGCGCCGGTCAACGGCTGCCGGGCCGTGCGGCTCGGCGCTATGCGCTACGTCCCCGCTGCGGCTCCGGGACTGCGCGAGCGGTTTACCGCACCGGGCGGCGTCGACTGGCAGGCGATGCCGGTGCTGCACTTCAACGCCAAGGATGATCTGCAGCGGGGCTTCCTGGCCTCCCGCGGCCCGGGGCATGAGCCGCCGAGCCACACCGTGCCGTCATCGGAGGCCTTCGTGGCCGCCGTGCGGGCCGGACTCGGCTGGGGGATGGTGCCGGAACTGCAGATTGGATCGGACCTTGCGGACGGTCGGCTGGCGCTGCTCGACGAACAGGCGCACCGCGACGTGGTGCTGTACTGGCAGTCGTGGACGCTTCAGTCCGAGCGGCTCGATCGGCTCACGTCCGCCGTCCGCCGGGCCGCCCGGCAGCTGAGAAGCTAGCTGACGCCGTCGTCGTTGGCCGCCGTGCCTGCTGCCATCGCGGCCCAGCGGGCAAAGTACACGCCGCCGGCGTCGTCGTGAATGCGGTCGCCGGCGGTCAGGACCGGGTACGGCTTGGCGGGCACGCCGTCCGCCGGGCGGACATCCACATGCGCGACGTCGTAACCCAGGGCGTGCAGCTCATCGGCCATGGCGTAGTCGGTGCGGGAATCCCCGACGGTGCGCCAGATGCGGGGGACCTCGGTGCCGGCGGCCTCCAGCAGTGCCAGGGCGCGCCGGGCGCCGAGGTCCTTGCCGACACCGAGCGCCTCAATGTCGGTGGAGATGATGGTGGGATCGATGCGGTAGTCGATCGAGTCGCCGCTGTCCGGAACATGGTGGTCCAGCCGGCAGACGCCGAGGTCCAGCTCGCCCATCAGGGCCAGGGCATCGGCATCGAACTGCTGCTGCTCGGCCAGATATTCTGCGTTGTCCACGTCCACGTGCTGCTCCACGGAGACCATGGCGCGCTTGGTTTCGTCGTAGAACATGTGGGCGGCGTACTTCTCCGCCACCAGTTTCCGGACGGCGTCGGCATAATCCGCGGGAAGCGCCAGGGCGGAATCCACCTGCGGCTCGCCGGGGCCGGATCCGGTAAAGGAGAACCAGACGGCGCCCTTTTCACAGATGGCATGCACCGTGGTGTCCGTCGGCAGCCCGGCGGCGATCATCGGGGCCATGACCTGTTCGCGGATGAACTCATCGGACCGGCCGGTGTTGAAGATAACGGGCCAGCCGGCAACCGCCAGCTGCACGAGGTCAGTGATGATTCGGGGCGGTACGGAGCGGGTAACCGGGCTGGCTACCGGGCCGTCGACGTCGAGCAGCAGGCCAAAGCGGGGAGAAGTCACGGTGCCAGTATTTCACTGCGGCAGCCGCGGCGAAAAACGGCACGTGCGGGGCGTAGCTTCGCATTGATGCTGGTGAGAGCACGAATTATCGAAAAAGAACCCCTTGGCGCCCGTAATGTAGCGGAATGGAAGGCGCCCCGCCGGGGCACGCTGTTTCAAAGGCCGCCGATCTTCCATACTCTGTATGAGTGATCTTCAAAGCTGTTGGCGACGGACGCCCTTACCCCGACCATGGATACGTGACACCCAAGGACTGGGCAGCGGTACCTCCCCGGCAGGTCCGGCTCGATGAGCTGGTCACCACCAAGAGCACTCTGGACCTGGGCGCACTGCTGGCCGAGGACTCCACCTTTTTCGGCGATCTGTTTCCGCATGTTGTGCAATGGAAGGACACCATGTACTTGGAAGACGGGCTGCACCGGGCCGTGAGGACTGCGCTGCATCAGCGGACCATCCTGCATGCGCGCGTCCTGGTGATCGATGACTGACGAGCCCTCCGGCGCGCAGCACCGGAACAGGGCAGCGAGGAATGACCCCACCGAGTGGCACGGCCACCGGATTGTCACCGAAGATGTTCTGGGGGCTGTGTTTGATCCCGCAGCGGACGCTGCCGCGCAGCTGCGGCGCCGGAGGCAGCTGCGGCACCGGATCGTCATTGGCCTGTTGGCCGCTGTGCTGGTGGCGGCTGCGCTCTTCGCTGCGGCTGTCCTGCAGGGTTGGATCGTACTTTCCGAACCGGAGCCGGCACCCGTGGCGTCCACCGAATGCCCCGCAGGGCCGTTCTCCTATCAGGCGCCGGACAGCATAACGGTCAATGTTTACAACACGACGCCGACGGCGGGACTCGCCTCGCAGGTCTCCGAGGCCCTTGCGGCCCGCGGGTTCCAAGCCGGAACCGTGGGGAACAGTTCAGTGAACCGTGAGGGAATGACGGCCATTATTGTCTCCGGCCCGGAGGGCGAAGCCGCTGCCTTCACCCTGCAGCAACAGATTCCCGGAACGGAATATATCCAGGATGACCGGGCTGACGGCACGGTCGACGTGGTGCTGGGCTCCGGTTACACCGAGCTGGTGCCGGTGGAAAAGATTTCTGCAGCTGTCGCCGGGCCCATGAGCTGCCCCTGGGAATCGGCAACGCCGGCGCCTCCCGCCGGATAACCGGCCGGGGAGACGCCGGCGTGCCGTGCGTTGCCCGGATATCAGGCCAGGGTAGCGGCCGTGGGATCCCAGTCTTCGGGCAGGGCCGGCACCCGTGCCGCCGAGCTCTCCACTGAAACGAAATTTCCGGTCTCCACGGACTCCGTGATGGAGGCCATCGCGTCCAGGACGTGGTAGGCCATTTCACCCTGCGCCCGGTGCGGGCGGCCCTCCCGCAGTGCGCGGGCCATTTCCAGGACGCCGCTGCCCCGCGTGGTGGTGGCACCGACGGACGGGACGGTGGTCCAGTCATCGGCGCCGGCCGCGCAGATCATGACGTTGCCGTCAAAGGTGTTGGGGTCGGGGAAGGCAATGGTGGCTTCCGTTCCGGTGACTTCCACCAGGCCGGGCCGCCGGTAGGGCGAGTCGAAACTGAAGATGCTCTGGGAGGACTCGCCGCCCTCAAACTGGGCGATGGCGCTGACGTGCGTGGGGACGGTGACGGCGAACGTCTCCCCGGCGCGCGGCCCCGATCCGATGGTGCGCAGTTCCCGGGAGCGGGAGCCGAAGGCGCCCACCTTGCGGATGGAGCCGAAGGTCTGGACCAGCGCGGTCAGGTAATAGGGGCCAATGTCGAACAGCGGTCCGGCGCCCTCCTGGAACAGAAATGCGGGATTGGGATGCCAGGACTCCGGTCCGGGGGACTGCATCAGGGTCAGGGCCGTGAGCGGGGTGCCGATGTCACCGTTTTCAATCATCCGGCGGGCGGTCTGCAGTCCGGCGCCGAGGAAGGTGTCCGGTGCGCAGCCGAGGCGTACTCCGGCGGCGTCGGCAGCTTTAAGCAGCCCCAGCCCCGACTCGCGGTCCAGCGAGAACGGCTTTTCGCTCCAGACGTGTTTGCCCGCCGCGACCGCCGCTGTGGCAATTTCTACATGCGCGGACGGCACGGTCAGGTTCACGATGATCTCGACGTCGGGATGGTTCAGGGCCGCGTCCACGCCGCCGGATTCCGCAATGCCGAATTCCCGGGCCCGTGCCGCGGCGGCCTCAGGAAACAGGTCCGCCACAACGTGCACGGCGACGTCCGGAAAGGACGTGAGGTTGGTGAGGTATTCCTTGCTGATGACACCGGCGCCGATGATTCCGATGCCGACTGGTCCCCGGTTGGTCATGACGGCCTTCCTGCGGTGAGGTACTCGAAGCTTGCTGTGACTGCGTCCATCATGTTCCCGGCGGAGTCATCCAGCTCCACCACGCCGCTTTCCAGCGCGGATGCGGCATCGATGATGTCCCAGATCGGCAGGGTGCCGCTTCCCACGGCCACCTGGTCCGCGGGGTTGGAAGTTGCCGGGCCGTCCTTGATGTGGATGAACCGGACCCGGTCACCGAGCCGTTCCAGCAGTTCCACCGGGTCCTGGCCGCCAACGGCCGCCCAGTAGGTGTCCACCTCCAGCACCACGTCAGGGTTCAGATGTGCGGCCAGCACTTCCAGGCCGGTCCGGCCGTCGGGGAGCATCTGCAATTCCCACCAGTGGTTGTGATATCCCACGCGGACACCGAGGGGCGCGCCCTTTTCCGCCGCTGCGTTCAGGGCAGAGGCCGTAGCGGCGATATCTTCCTCCGAGGTCCACTGTTCCTCTGCAACGTGCGGATCTATCACCGTGCCGATGCCCAGCAGCCGGGCGGCTTCGAAGATGGCATCCTGGTCGCTGCGCAGCAGGGGGGCGTGTCCTGACGGGGCGCTGAGGTTGTTGTCCTTCAGGGCCGCCGCCAGCTCCTCGGGATTGACGTGGAAGTTGTAGGGTTCCACCTCGCGGAAGCCAATGGCGGCGAGCTGCTTGAGTGTCCCCGGAAGGTCAGCCTCAAGCTCCCTGCGGACGGTGTACAGCTGAAGGGAGAATGTCACTGCTCTGCTCCTCGTTGAGTGCGATCGTGGTGCCCTGTGACCTACGGCACTCTCAATCTAGGGAGACTTATGACGACAGTCAAGCAAAAGTTGTCACCTGAGCGGGACCCGCGGCTGGGCTCCGGGGCCGGGTTCCGGGGCCGGGTTTCGGGGCCGGTGTCCGAAAGGATGCCCTGATGCTGGACGCCGGGTCTCCCGCTGCGAATACTCGGGTTCATGACATCACCGCATTCCTGGGAGCAACGTGCCTTGCTGGGCCTGGAGTTCGGCACGGCAGCCGCTGCGCTCGGAGGGGGCATCCTTTTGGCCCTGCGCCCGGACGGAGCGTTCCTGCACGCCGATCCATCGGTCCTGCGACGCACGCCGTTTACCGACTGGCGGGCTCCGGGGCTGCTCCTTGCCGCCGGGTGCGGAGGCGGCTACCTGGTCGCGGGGCTGCTGCAGCTGCGCCGCAGCCGTGCCGCACGGCTGGTGTCGGCCGCCGCGGGAACGGCATTGATCGGGCTGGAAGCCTGGGAGATCGCCTTCGTGGAATTCCAGCCGCTGGAAGCGGTGTTCGCCGGAGTGGGGGCCGCCGTCGTCGTGCTGGCGCTGCGCTCACCGCCGGCAGCTTCCGGCCGGACCGCCGACGGCCGGTGACTTAGCGGTCGGCGTGCGCGGCCGTCCGGCCGTCCACGGTTTCGTCGGCCAGCTCGGCGCGGATCCGTCCGTTCCCGCGCACCCACAGGCGGTAGGCCACGAACAGCAGGACAATCCAGACCGCACCCACCACCAGGGCCACGCGGGTGTCCGGCATGATGCCCAGCAGCACCACAATGAACGCCATGAACGCCAGGGCCGCGTAGGAGGCAAAGGGCCAGAACGGGGTGCCGAATTCGGAGGCCGGCAGGCCGCGGCGCTTGATCTCCCGCTTCATCGCGATGTGCGAGAGCAGGATCATCAGCCACACCCACACGGTGGCGAACGTGGCGATCGAGGCAATGATCGTAAACAGGGATTCGGGCAGCAGCGCGTTCAGCACCACGCCGGCCAGCAGCACCACGCCCATGGTGGCGACGGTCATCCACGGCACGCCGTGCCGGGAGATTTTCGAGAACGACGACGGCGCCTGGCCCTGCTGTGCGAGTCCGTAAAGCATGCGCCCGGCACCAAAAATGTCCGAGTTGATGGCCGAGAGGGCTGCGGTGATCACCACGGCGTTGAGGATGTGTGCGGCCGCAGGGATGCCCAGGGAGTCGAAGATCTGCACAAACGGGCTGGTTTCCCCGTTGATGTCCTGCCACGGGAAAATCATCATCAGCACGCCCAGGGCGCAGACATAGAAGAGCAGGATGCGCACCGGCACGGTGTTGACCGCGGCCGGGATGGCTTTCTTCGGGTTCTCGGCCTCGCCGGCAGTGATGCCGACGGTTTCGATCCCGCCAAAGGCAAACATCACAATGGAGAAGGATGCCAGCAGACCCCAGAAGCCGTTCGCGAAGAACCCGCCGGAACCCAGCATGGTGTCCAATCCGGGGTTGGCGGTGTCCGGCAGCCCGAAACCGAAGACCACGATGGCCGCGCCGCCCACAATCATCGCGATGATGGCGCTGACCTTAATGATGGACAGCCAGAACTCGGTCTCGCCGAAGACTTTCACCTTCATCAGGTTCAGTGCCGAAATCAGCAGGACGGCGGCCAGGATCCAGATCCACCGCGGAACGTCCTCAAACCAGAACCCCATGTAGATGCCCAGGGCCGTGACATCCGCAATCGCTACGATGGCCATTTCAAACGCGAAGGTCCAGCCCGTGATGAACCCGGCGAACGGGCCGAGGTAGCGGCTGGCGTACTGGCCGAAGGAGCCGGAAACCGGATGGCGCACCGCCATCTCCCCGAGCGCCCGCATGACCAAGAACACAGCCGCGCCGCCGATCATGTAGGCCAGCAGCACCGCCGGACCGGCTGACTGGATGGCCGAGGCAGACCCGTAGAACAGGCCCGTGCCAATGGCAGAACCGAGCGCCATGAAGCGGATGTGCCTGATATTCAGGCCGCGGGCCAGCGCCTGGGTAAAGGAGGACTTCAAAGAGAACGCACCTTGGAGATTGGGGAGATAGGCCGAATAGTCGGCCTATCCATGGTACGCCGGTGAAGGGTACGGCGCCGGACGGCCCCCTCCGGCGCCGCTCCTAGCAGCCGTCCGGACCGCAGGCAGGACCGTCCGCCGAGCCGGACGCCGGCACCGGAGTCAGGTCCACCAGCGGGTGGGCTTCCTGCCAGGCCTGTTCCAGGGCCGAAGTGAAGAGTTCGGCGGGCTGTGCACCGGAGATCCCGTACTTGTTGTCGAGGACGAAGAACGGCACTCCGCTGATTCCCAGCGACTGGGCCTGTGAAATATCGGCATTGACGGCGTCGGCGAATTCGTCGGTGGCCAGCACGGCGCGGACCCGTTCCGGGTCCAGGCCTGCCGCGGCACCAATCTCTGCAAGGGTTTCCGCGGCACCAATGTCCCGGCCCTTCTCAAAGTGGGCGGACAGCAGCGCCTCCTTGACGGCGTCGGCGGCCTTGTTGCCGCCTTCGGCGCGTGCGAGGTGGATCAGGCGGTGCGCGGAGAAACTGTTGGCAACCACCAGGGAGTCGTAGTCATAGTGCAGGCCCTCACCGGCGGCCTGTTCGGTGACCTGCTCCAGCATGCCGGCGAGCTGCACGGGATCGATGCCCTTGCGTTCGCTCAGATACTCGACTTCGGTGCCGTCAAAGTGTTCGGGCAGGGACGGGTCCAGCTGGTAGCTGCGCCAGCGGACCTCCACCTCGTCCCGGTGCGGGAAGGCGGCGAGGGCGGTCTCGAAGCGGCGCTTGCCGATGTAGCACCAGGGGCAGGCAATGTCGGACCAAATATCAATCTTCATATCCGGTGCAACGCGGAAAGGACCGGAAGCCATTCCCGGAGTGCGCAAACACTCCGGGAGCAGTTCCGGTCCTTGCCTCTGCGGATATGGAAGCGGTCTCCGCCTCCTCCGCAGTTGGCTTCCCCCACGTTGCGGTTCTTCCCCTGAGGGTTTAGGCGGTAGCCAGTTCCCGCGCTTCGTGCAGGAACCGGGCGTAAGCCGGAACCGTCAGGAAGGTGGGGAATTCCTCGCCGCAGGCCACTTCCTCGAAGAGTGCCCGGGCATCTTCGAAGCGGTCGCCGTCGAAGCGCTGCAGGCTGTTGAACTCTTCCTCGAGGAGTTCCTCCACCCAGCGGTCCGTGATGATTTCGCCCTCGTCGGTGACGGCAGAGCAATGGATCCACTGCCAGATCTGTGAGCGGGAGATCTCCGCGGTGGCGGCGTCCTCCATCAGGTTGTTAATGGCGGCTGCACCGTTGCCGCGCAGCCAGGACTCGATGTAGCGGATGCCCACCTCAATGTTGCTGCGGATGCCGTCCTCAGTGATGACGCCCGGCGTGGAGGCGATGTCCAGCAGTGCCTTGTCACTGGGCACCACGTCCTCCCGGGTGCGCTCCAGCTGGTTCGGCCGCTCGCCGAGGACGCCGTCGAACACCTCCATGGCCACCGGAACCAGGTCCGGGTGGGCCACCCAGGAACCGTCAAAGCCGTCGCCGGCCTCGCGGGTCTTGTCAGCGCGCACCTTTTCCATGGCGACGTCGTTCACTGCGGCATCCCTGCGGTTCGGAATGAAGGCCGCCATGCCGCCGATGGCGTGGGCTCCGCGGCGGTGGCAGGCACGCACCAGCTGCTCAGTGTAGGAACGCATGAAGGGTGCGGTCATGGTGACCATGTTGCGGTCCGGCAGCACAAACCGGGGTCCGCGGGTCCGGAAGTTCTTGATCACGGAGAAGATGTAATCCCAGCGGCCGGCGTTCAGGCCAGCGGCGTGGTCCCGCAGTTCGTAAAGGATTTCCTCCATTTCAAAAGCGGCCGTGATGGTTTCAATCAGCACGGTGGCGCGGATGGTGCCCTGGGGAATGCCCATCAGATCCTGCGCCAGGACAAAGATGTCATTCCACAGGCGTGCCTCGAGGTGGTTCTCAATCTTCGGCAGGTAGAAGTAGGGGCCGCGGCCCTGTGAGATCAACCGGTGGGCGTTGTGGAAGAAGTACAGGCCAAAGTCCACGATGCCGCCGGCAATCGGGGTGTTGTCAATCAGCATGTGCTTTTCCGGCAGATGCCAGCCGCGGGGGCGGACCACGATGGTGGGCAGATCGGTGAGCGAGGAGCCGGTCAGCTTGTAGTCCTTGCCCTCCGGGGAGGTGAAATCGATCCGGCGGTCCAGGACGTCGCGCAGGTTCAGCTGCCCGTTGATCACGTTGGACCACGACGGCGTGGAGGAGTCCTCCATGTCCGCCAGCCACACTTTTGCGCCGGAGTTCAGGGCGTTGATGGCCATCTTGCGGTCAACCGGCCCGGTGATTTCCACCCGGCGGTCTTCCAGCCCGGGTGCCGTGGGGGCAACCCGCCAGGAATCGTCCTCGCGGATGGAGCGCGTCTCGGCCAGGAATGCGGGGTCCGCTCCATTGGAGATCTGCCGGCGGCGGGTCTGGCGCTGCTGCAGCAGTTCCTGCCGGCGCGTGGCCGTGGCCCGGTGCAGCGCCTTGACGAAGTCCAACGCCTGCGGGGTGAGGATTTCCTCCTGGCGCCGCACAACGGGAGCGGTGAGGGAAATTCCGTTCAGGGTGATTGGGTCATTCATGGCGTTCTCCTTCGGGTCTTCAAGATGAGGGAATCCGCTTCTGCGGACCCGCCGAGATGGCAGAAACTGCTCTTCCCAGGGCTGGTGCGTGCACTTTCTGCCATCTCGCGGGGGTGGAGGTGGAGGATAGGGGAAGCGGGGTTTAGTGGAACTGGGCGGATTCCGTGGAACCGGCCAGGGCCAGGGTGCTTCCGGTCGGGTTCAGTGCGGTGGCAATGGCATCGAAGTATCCGGTACCGACCTCGCGCTGGTGCTTGGTGGCGGTGTAGCCGCGGGATTCGGAAGCGAACTCCTTTTCCTGCAGTTCCACGTAGGCGCTCATTCCGTTGCGGGCGTAGCCGTGGGCCAGGTCGAACATGGAGTAGTTCAGGGCGTGGAAGCCGGCCAGGGTAATGAACTGGAACTTGAAGCCCATGGCACCGAGCTCGCGCTGGAACCGGGCGATCGTGTCATCGTCCAGGTGCTTCTTCCAGTTGAAGGACGGCGAGCAGTTGTAAGCCAGCATCTGATCGGGGAACTCGGAGCGGACGGATTCGGCGAACTTGCGGGCCAGTTCCAGATCCGGGGTGCCGGTCTCCATCCAGATGAGGTCCGAGTACGGGGCGTAGGCCTTGGCACGGGCGATGCAGGGCTCGATCCCGTTGCGCACCTTGTAGAAACCTTCGGGGGTGCGAACTGGCTCTCCGTTCTCACGGATGATGAACTCCTGATCACGCTCGTCCACATCGGAAGTGATGAGAGTGGCTGCCTCGGCGTCGGTGCGGGCTATGACGACGGTGGGCGTGCCGGCAACATCCGCGGCCAGACGGGCGGCGTTCAGGGTGCGGACGTGCTGGCCGGTGGGGATCAGGACCTTGCCGCCGAGGTGGCCGCACTTCTTCTCCGAAGCGAGCTGGTCTTCCCAGTGCACGCCTGCTGCGCCTGCCTGGATCATGGACTTCATCAGCTCGTAGGCGTTCAGCGGGCCGCCGAAGCCGGCTTCGGCGTCGGCCACGATCGGCACCAAATAGTCATCCACGGTGGAGATGCCTTCAGCGAACTCAATCTGGTCGGCACGGAGCAAAGCGTTGTTGATGCGGCGGACCACGGTGGGAACCGAGTTGGCCGGATACAGGGACTGATCCGGGTAGGTGTGGCCGGAGTTGTTCGCATCGGCTGCCACCTGCCAGCCGGAAAGGTAGATGGCCTTGAGGCCGGCCTTGACCTGCTGCACAGCCTGGTTGCCGGTGAGGGCGCCCAGGGCGTTGGTGTAGCCCTCGTCGCCGGCATTGCGGAGCTGGTCCCAGAGCTTCTCGGAACCGCGGCGTGCCAGCGTGTGCTCTTCGGAGACGCGGCCGCGGAGCTTCACGACGTCGTCGGCGGAGTAGTCGCGCTCGATGCCGGCCCACCGGGGATCGGTGGCCCATTCGGAGGTAAGCTGCTCGGCGGTGGGTGCGGTGTTGTGTTCCTGGGTCATGACCAACGTCTCCTTGAAGTGGTGCTGCATCTCCGGCCGTTTCAACCGGTGATTTCCTCTGTGCAACCCACTCTGCGGCAATAACAACCCCCTTTCTAGGACTTTTCTCTGGCAAGAAATGCAGTTCTTCGCATAATGTGAATTTGTGACTGACACAACATGGAACCGGCCCGCTCCGGCAGCCCGCAAATCCGCTCCGGGGTCCGAAGCGGAGCGCACTTTGGATGTGATCAGCCTGGGCCGGCGCGTCCGGCACCTGCGCAAGGCAAAGGGGATGACGCTCGATGACCTGGGCGCCGCCGTCGGAACCGTGGCCTCACAGCTGTCGCTGATTGAGAACGGCAAGCGCGAACCGAAACTGGGCATGATGCAGGCGCTGGCCGCCGCACTGGATGTCAGCATCGATTCGCTGCTGGGTGCCGAGCCTCCGAGCCGGCGTGCTGCCCTTGAGATCGAGTTGGAGCGGGCCCAGCGCGGACCGCTGTATTCCTCCCTGGGCCTGCCGAAGGTGCGGATCAGCTCGCGCACTCCCATTGACGTCCTCGAATCGCTGGTGGGACTGCAGTCGGAGCTGGAGCGCCGGCTCAACGAGCAGGTGGCCACGCCGGAGGAGGCGCGCCGGGCCAACGGCGAACTGCGGAAGATGATGCGGGAGCGCAACAACTACTTTCCCGAATACGAAGCCGCGGCCCAGAAGGTGCTGGATTCGGTGGGACACACATCCGGGCCGCTGTCCCAGCACGTGATCGCTGATATTGCCGCGCATCTGGGCTTCAGCCTGCATCACGTGCATGACCTGCCGCACTCCACCCGGTCCGTCACTGATTTGAAGAACCGGCGGATCTATCTCACGCAGTCCCAGCGGTCGGACCACGATCCGCGCTCGGTGCTGCTGCAGGCGCTGGGCCACTATGTGCTCCAGCACCGGACACCCAGCAGCTACGGGGAGTTCCTCAGCCAGCGGGTGGCCACAAACTACTTTGCGGCGGCACTGCTGCTGCCCCGGAAAGCCACCGTGGAGTTCCTGCAGCAGGCCAAGGCTGCCAAGGAGATTGCTGTGGAGGACATCCGCGATGCCTTCGCCGTGTCTTACGAGACCGCGGCGCACCGGTTCACGAACCTCGCCACGGAGCATCTGGGCATCCCCACCCACTTCCAGAAGGTGCACGAGAGCGGCATTGTCTACAAGGCCTATGAGAACGACGGCGTGACGTTCCCCGCCGATCACACCGGCGCCATTGAGGGCCAGCCGATCTGCCGGTACTGGACGTCCCGGGAGGTCTTCTCCGTGCCGGACCAATTCAGCGCATTCAACCAGTACACCGATACCCCTGCCGGGACCTACTGGTGCACCGCCCGCACCGAACGCAGCTCCGGCGGCCTGTTCTCCCTCAGCATCGGCGTTCCCTACGCGCACGTGAAATGGTTCCGCGGCCGTGACACCACCGCACGTTCCAAGTCCCGCTGCCCGGATCCGGACTGCTGCCGCACGCCTCCGGGCGAGCTGTCCTCACAGTGGTCCGGGTTTGCCTGGCCCAGTGCCCGGGCACATTCGCATCTGCTGGCGGCCCTGCCCCCGGGAGCTTTTCCCGGCGTGGATGAAACCGAGGTGTATTCGTTTCTGCAGGCGCACGCTGCGGACTAGGGATCCCCTAGGAACGCTGAGACGGCAGCGTAAGGATCTCCGCGCCGTCGTCGGTAATGGCGATCGTGTGCTCGCTGTGCGCGCTGCGGCAGCCCGTTGCGCTTCGCAGGGTCCACCCGTCGTCGTCGGTAGTCAGTTCATCGGTGTCAGCCATGACCCACGGCTCCAGTGCAAGCAGCAACCCGGGGCGCAGCTTGTATCCGCGGCCGGGCCGGCCGGCGTTGGGAACATGCGGATCCTGGTGCATGGTGGACCCGATGCCGTGACCGCCGAACTGCGTGTTGACCGGGAACCCCGCCTCGCTCAGGATCGAGCCAATGGCGTCGGAAAGATCGCCGATGCGTGCACCGGGGCGAGCTGCGGCGATGCCGGCGGCCAGGGCGCGCTCGGTCGTCTTGATCATCTTCACGCTCTGCGGCGGCCTGACATCGCCCACGATGAAACTGATGGCGGAGTCGGAGGCGATACCGGCTTTGAGGACGGCGAGATCCAGACTCACCAGGTCGCCGTCGGCAAGTGTGTAGTTGTGCGGAAGGCCGTGGAGTACCGCGTCGTTGACCGAGGTGCAGATGTAATGCCCAAAAGGTCCGCGCCCAAAGGACGGCTCGTAGTCCACGTAACAGGACTCGGCTCCGGCTTCCGTGATCATTGCCGCAGCCCACCGGTCAATATCCAGAAGATTCGTGCCAACCACGGCGCGGCTTTTCAGCGATTGAAGAATGTCTGCGACCAGTGCACCCGTGGTGCGGGCCTTGGCAACTTCAGCGGCGTTCAGGATTTCGATCATGCGGTACCTTTCGAGATGTCCAATAACTATACCGGCCATATTATCCCGGTAGGATAGTGCCCATGGTCAGACTGCCGCTTACCCCCGGAGAAGTCGAGCGCGGACAGCGTCTTGGCGCCCTGCTGCGCCGGGCGCGGGGAGAGCGCACCATGCTGGACATCGCGCTGCAGGCACATGTTTCCCCGGAGACCCTGCGAAAAATCGAGTCCGGCCGCGTGGCCACACCCGCCTTTCCCACCGTCGCTGCCATTGCCGGGGTCCTCGGGCTATCCCTGGACGCGGTGTGGGAGGAGATCAGCCGGCCCGAGCCCGGTGCTGAACAGTCCGGTGCCAGGCGCAGCGGATCAGACGGCGGCACGGAAGAGCGGCTCGCCTCCTGAAGGCTTTGCCCCACTCCGGGACCACTTTCCGGCGGCGTTCACCCCGGCCTGTTCTGGCAGCGGCACAGACCGTTTAGGGTGTAGGCATGC
The DNA here is from genome assembly GCF_058269295.1 of Arthrobacter sp. TJ-58. NCBI lineage: Bacteria > Bacillati > Actinomycetota > Actinomycetes > Micrococcales > Micrococcaceae > Arthrobacter > Arthrobacter sp. TJ-58. Next base: position 7,896 of record NZ_JBZCNM010000008.1, on the reverse strand, counting down.
CAGAGATGCCCGAGGTGCAGGGACTCGCCGATTTCCTGCGGACCAAACTGCTTCCCGCCGATGCACCCGCCGCCGTGGTTTCCGACGTCGAGGTCCTGTCGTTCTCCGTCCTGAAGACAGCGGGAGTGCCGCTGACGGCCCTCATCGGTGCGCCGGTGACCGCCGTCCGGCGCCGGGGCAAGTACCTGATCATCACCGCCGGAGGCGTCCATTTGGTGATGCACCTGGCCAAAGCGGGCTGGCTGCGCTGGTCCGACGCACTGAAGCCGGGACGGCTGCGGCCCGGCAAGGGGCCCATGGCGCTGCGGGTCCGCTTTGCTGCCTCCCCGGACGACGACGGCGGGGCTGAGCCGGGATTCGACCTGACCGAGGCCGGAACCAAGAAATCCCTAGCCGTCTACCTGGTGGAGGATCTTCAGGAGGTTCCAGGCATTGCGCGGCTGGGCCCGGAGGCGTTCGACGTCGACTATGACACTTTTGCTGCACTGGTTGCCTCGCACCGCGGCCAGATCAAGGGGCTGCTGCGGGACCAGTCGGTGATTGCCGGCATCGGGAACGCGTACAGCGATGAAATCCTGCACGCTGCGCACCTCTCACCGTTCGCCAACGCTGCCCGGCTTCAGCCCGAGGAGGTCCGGCGGCTGTACGAGGCGATGGACGGCACGCTGAAATCGGCCATTGCCAATGCCTCGGGGCGGCCCGCTGCCGAGCTGAAGGACTCCAAACGCCGGGCGCTGCGGGTCCATGCCCGGACGGGGGAACCCTGTCCGGTCTGCGGTGACACAGTCCGGGAAGTATCTTTTGCCGATTCTTCCCTCCAGTACTGTCCCAACTGCCAAACCGGCGGAAAACTGCTGGCTGACCGCCGGATGTCCAAGCTGCTCAAGTGAGGCCGGCAGAGTTCCGGGGAACAGTAAAACAGCGGGCCCGGGATAATCTCCCGGACCCGCTGTCTTTCTAGCTGTTGGTGCTTACTTGCAGTTACCGCCGTTGTCGGTGGTGTAACCGTCCAGGCGGTTGATGAACGCCGCCATGGCTTCACGCGAGACATCCTCAAGCGGGCGGAACGAGTTGTCCGACCAACCTGTGGAAACGCCCGAGTCCTTCATCCACGAGATTTCCTTGTGGAAGAGGTTGTTCGTGGCCACGTCGGTGAAGGAAGCCGCGGCCGGGGACTTGTACTCCGAAGCGTCCTCAACCGAGCACTGCTCGCCGGCGAACCGGTTCATGAACGCAGCCATCGCGTCACGCTTGACCGGAGCCAGCGGGCGGAAGGAGCCGTCCGGGTAGCCGGTGGAAACACCCGTCTCAGCAAGCCACGAGATCTCCTTGTAGAACTGGTTGTTCGTGGCTACGTCGGTGAACGGGCTGGTGGCCGGAGCGCTGTAGGACGGGGATCCGGCCAGGCGGTAGAGGAACGCCGCCATGGCATCACGGTTGATCGAGCCAAGCGGGCGGTAGGTGCCGTCCGCGTAACCCGTGGTCAGTCCCTGATCTGCCATCCAGTTGATTTCGTTCTCGAACTTGGTACCGGCAACATCGGTGAAGCGCAGGGCGCCCACCTCAACCGGAGTGACCTGATCCTTGACGCCTGAAGCGTTGTGGTGGTGCAGGAACAGGGCCTTGCCGCTGGTGGTGGAAGCCTGGCGGTTGACTGCCATGAGCGAGCCGTTCTCGTCTACGAACGCGTTGGCGCCTTCGGAGCCGGGAGCTCCCTGGAACCACATAGCCGGTTCGGTGACATTGAATCCGACCCAGGCGGTTTCATCAACCGGAACCTGTGCGCCGTCCGCGTTCACGCTGAAGGCGTTGTAGGTGGAGACCCGGTACTGCATCGGAGCAGACTTGGAGAGGTCCAGTCCAAGCGCAGCGGCCGGGATCGGCAGGGTGACCACGTTGGTGTCGAAGTTGTTGGTATCTGTATTTCCGACAACCCCGTTGACCGGGAAGGTGCCCAGCGGCTTCACAGCCGGTGTGCCGTTGACAACCGGGTAGAGCGCGAACACTGACTGATCGATGCCGTCAGCCGAGGACGTGGCCGCCAGGAAGTCGGCAGCGCCGTCGTTGTTGGTGTCCAGCTCAACGGAGATCTGGCTGTTGCTGTTCAGTGACGCCCAGTTCTCCCAGGTGCTCACGCCAATATTCAGGATCGACTCCGCCAGGTCTCCCTTGGCGGCGGTCAGTGCGGGAACGGTGGAAGCGGCACCCACAGTGCGCAGGTCCAGCGAGTAGAGGGATTCCAGAGCCAGGTTGTCCCGGCGTGCGCTCTCTTCACCCAGCACCAGCGGAGTTACCAGCGAGGTGTAGGCTTCGCTGTCCGTGCCCTGGTTGAGATCACGGCCGCTGAAGGTCACTGCGGCAGTACCTGCAGCAGAATCAGCAAAGGTGATCTTGGTGCTGGCCTGCATGTCGGAGGTCGGCTTCGGAGCGGAGTAGACCGGCACCCGGAGGGTTCCGGCGGTGTCGCTCGTCAGCTGCAGTCGGCCCGAGGCTTCCGCCAGGTACTGGCGCGGAATGTCGTTTGTGCCCTGGGTCTTCTCAGCAGCGGGGTCGATCGTCTTGGCCAGCGCTGCGGGATCCTTGATGCTCAGTGTGACGGGAACCGTTGCCTTGCCGTTGGCCGGTACGGTGACCTGACCGCCGGCAGTGATGGTGACGCCCGGCATTTCCGTTGCGGCCAGGTATTCAGCCGAGTAGGTCTGAGGCTTGTCGCCCTTGTTCTCGACCGTAACGCTGCGGGTTACCTCGATGGGGTTGGACCCGAGTTCCAGGACGCCAAAGTTCACCGAGGTGAGACCGGGCTGCTCGGAATCGTAGGCCAGGACCTTCGTATTGAGGGCATCCAACGCGTCCACGCGGCCTGAACCGGTGCGGTTGGGTGCATAAACAACACCGTCAGCAGTCAGCAGGTCATGGGTGGCGGTGTTCATGATGATCGACTTGACCTCGTACGGGTTGTAGTCGGTCTCGGCGATGACGAGGGCGGAAAGTCCGGCGACGTTTGGTGCCGCCATGGAGGTTCCGCTCTTGATGGAGGATCCGGTGCCCGTGCCCACCTGAGCGGACTTGATCTGGGTGCCCGGAGCGGCAACGTCCGGCTTGACGACGCCGTTGGAACCGTGGATACCGCGTGAGGAGCTGGCGTTCAGGGTATCCAGTGCGCCGGACTCGCCGGTCACGGTGCCCAACAGGTCCTTGTTCAGGCGGACCTGAAGAGTTCCGGCCTCAGCGGCGGGACGCAGTTCTTTCGCGGAATCCGCGGTGACCTGCATGCCCGGAATGGTGGCGTTGCCGGCAATGCCGGCATCGAAACCGTTGAGTGTGGAATCGATGATGACACCGGCGTAACCGGCTGCTGCGGCGTTGTTCCACCGAACTCCGGATCCGCACTCGCGGGTGCTGGAGTTGTCATCCCAGGTCAGCCAAACCCACTTGCCCTTGTTGGCGCCTGCAGGCTCGAGCGTGGCACAACCGTCGGAGTTATCTCCGGCCGGGCCCATAACAACGGTGCCGGTCAGCGCTTCATCTGTTGCGGCTGCGTAGTTGTAGTTCGCGGTGTACTGGCCGGATGCAGTTCCGGACTTCTTCTGCGACGTCGGTTCGAGAACCTCGGCGGCATCAAGAGTGGTCTGGGAACCAACGCTGTTGGCCACGGTCAGAGCGGTTTCGGCGCTGCCCGGGGATCCGCCGATGTCGTAGATGTCGCCGGAGTTACCCGAGGAGACAACGGACAGGATGCCCTGCGCGGTGAGCGCATTGACAATGTCGTTTTCCGGATCGTCATAGGCCGGGAAGGAAGAGCCGAGGGACATGTTGACTACCTGGGCGCGGTCATCGAAGTTGCCGTCGCCGTTCGGGTCAAGAACATAGTCCAGTGCCTGGCCAACAACTTCCGAGGAACCTTCACAGCCGAAGACACGGACGCTGACAAGCTTGGCCATGGGCGCGGTGCCCGGGCCGATGCCCATTCCGTTGACGTCCTTGGCGGTCAGGGCTGAGTAATCGCCCCGGAAGGTGCTGCCGTCGGCGTTGGTGCCGTAGCCTGCTGCGGTACCGGCCACGTGCGAACCGTGGCTCTGGCAGTCCAGCGGGTTGGCGTCCGGCTTGGGGATGGGGTTGTACAGCTCGGGGACCGAGGGGTCGGCGTTGTAATCGTCGCCCACCAGATCCCAGCCGCCGGCGAACTTCTCCGGGTCGTAAAGTCCCGAGTCCGCGGCCGGAATGGTGTCCGATGCCTGGGCCTGAGCGAAGGCTTCCATGGTTCCGGGGCCGCCGAAATCGGAGTGGGTGTAGTCCAGACCGGTATCCAGGACGGCGATGGTGACGCCCTCACCTGTCTGGTCGCGCTGAACCCAGGAGTCCAGGGCCCGGACATCAATGTCCCCGCCCTTGTTGTCGAACGTCTTGGGCACAATGCCGGTGATCTTGGCGATGTCACCGCGAGCTGCCAGTGCCCGAATCGCTTCGGCGTCACCGTTGATGGCTACGCCCGGAATGGTGTTGGTGGTGGTGTAAATAATGCTGGACGACGCCTGCGCCGCAACTTCGTCGGCCTGCGCCTCGATGGAGGCCCGGATCTGCTGGACCTCGGCTGTCTTGTTCAGCGGTGCTGCAAGTCCGTCGCGGACTTCCTGCGGCTGGGTCTGCTCAAAGGCACCCTTGCCGGTGAACTGAACATATACGGAAACCTGACCTTGTTTGGTCAACAAGTCGCTGGAGACCTTAAGTTCCGGCGTCACACGGGCAAGGCCCTTGGCCGTCGGTTCCCCCTGAGTGTTCCCCTCAACGGCCGCGGCCGGGGTCCACATACTGGAGACCAGAGCAAGGCCGGCAACTGTTGCCAGCGCGGCCTTTCCTGATCTCCGATGGTTTGGATGCTTCATACTTCTCCTTATTAAGGGTCCGCCGGAGCCGGAATTGAAATCTGTTGATTTCGAGTCCACCGACCGAGACCTGGCAATGACGTAGTGACGTAAAGACGGAGCTGAATCAGGTCCACGATTTTTTCGGTCAGGAAACAAATTGGGCCTTGCTTGTACCTTTGTTTGTCTCTTATCGAATGTCAACAGTATGAACGGACACAATTTTCCCCGGAGTGCCGCCCCGGCCGGCCGGTATATCGTAGTGGCTGAAGTGGAGCCGAACCATGGGAGCCAAGTGGCATCGCACGAACCATCGCACGTAGCAGTAATCGTTAGGACCAAGGATCGGCCGCTGTTCCTGAGAAGGGCACTCCGCGACATTTTTGACCAGACGCACAGCGACTTCTCCGTAGTCGTGGTCAATGACGGAGGCGACGTCGACGAGGTCGACGGGGTGGTTGCCGAATTGCCCCTGGACGTCCGGGAGCGGGTCAACATTCTCCACCGCGAGAAGAGCACCGGCATGGAAGCAGCATCCAACGCCGGCATCCGCAGCTGTGATTCCCCTTACATTGCCATCCATGACGACGACGACCTGTGGCATCCGGAATTCCTGCAGCGCACCGTCCGGCATCTTGAAAATTCGTTCGATGCCGGAGTTGTTGTCCGGACGAACGTCCGATTTGAGGAAGTGGTCGGCGAAGATATCGTCGAAACCCGTTCCGAACCTTGTTGGCCGGCTTTCAACCGGATTTCGCTGGGGGAGCAGCTGCGCATTAATCGCGCGGTGCCTATTTCCTTCCTCTACCGGCGTTCACTTCATGAAGAAGTGGGTTATTACAACGAAAATCTGGCGGTGTGCGGGGATTGGGAATTCAACCTTCGTGTCCTGGCGATGCACCCCATCGGTTTTCTCGACGGGGAACCGCTGGCGTTCTGGTGCCAGCGGCCCACGGCCTCCGGTGCCGAAGCCAACAGTATTTTTGAGAAGGCGGAGGAGCATCGGCACTTTGACCGCATGGTCCGGGATAATTTTCTCCGGGATGACCTGGCCAAGGGCGGATTGGGCTTCATGCTCCAGCTCAGCTCCTTGATGGCGCAGCAGGAAGAACTGCTGCTGGAAAACCAGCGGCGGATGGACCGGATGCAGGAGGAACTGACCCAGGCTCTGCGGCGCTTGGAAGACACGGTCAAGCACCGGACCAGCCTGAGCAGTGTTTTCTCCAGAGGGAAAGCTGCTGTATCAGTGGTCCGGGATGCCCTGCAGTCACGGCGCGAATCATGACTGCAAAGATTGCAGTCCTTGCGGATCTTGGCCAGGATCTGTACCACGCGGGCGATGAGGCCATGGGCCATGCCGCGGCAGATGAACTCCTGGCCCGCGGGTTCGAGGTTCTCCTGCTGTCCCGCAATCCGGAGCAGACACAGCGCCTCTTTGGGTCCGAGGCAGCGGCCACTCTGCCGTTTCCCTGGCCTCCGGCCGAGCGTGAAGCGTATCTGAAGAGCATCCGCGAACACCTCTCCGGCACCTCCCCGCTTCCAGCTGGGGACCCGGCCCTGGCACTGATCGCTGAGCTTCAGAAGTGCGACGGCGTCGTCATCGCGGGCGGAGGCAACCTGAATTCGCGCTATGGCTGGCTTCTGCATGAACGTGCCGCGGTGGTTGCCGTTGCCCGCTCCCTGGGGAAGCCCGTGGTGATATCCGGCCAGACGCTGGGCCCGCAGCTGACGGGTGTGGACGCAGGGATTCTGGCGGACATGTTTGAGGCAGCGAACCTGTGCTCGGTTCGGGAGCGGTCTTCGGCTGAGCTCTCCCGCCGGCTCGGGGTACGGGCAGTGACCGGTCTGGATGACGCGTCGTTCCTGGCCTTCGGCGGCGGAACGGCAGGGAACGATGCAAGGCAGGAAGCCTTCGGTCTTAATCTGCCCGAAACCGGCTATGTTGCCGTCACCGTCGCCCCGCATTCAGGGAACCCCGAGAAGTTCCACGAACTCCTGGGGGCCCAGCTGGATGCCCTGCATGCCCGTACGGGCCTGGCTACGGTCTTCCTGCCGCACTTCGGTGTTGGAACGCAGGACACCTGCGACAGGGAGACGCATGCCCGGATCGCGGCCTGCATGACCTCGCCCCGGCGCCAGCTTCCGGTACTGCCCGCCCGGGACGTCGCGGCGGTCACTGCCGGCGCTTCCCTCGTAGTGACAACGCGCTACCACCCCGCCGTGTTCGCACTTTCCGCAGCGGTGCCCGTGGCCGCGCTGACCGTAGACAATTACAGCGGTGTCCGGCTCGCCGGCGTCATGGCCAACTGGGGCCTGGCGGACTTTGTGGTTCCCCTGCCGGGACTGTCCGATGGACTGCTGGCCGAAACAATGGGCGAGACCTGGCAGCGCCGGGCCGAAATCTCGGCTCATCTGGCAGAACTGCAGCCGTCCCGGAAAGCCTGGTTCACTCAGTGGTGGGACGGTGTCGCGGCGGTGCTTTCCGGCAGCAAGAACGCCTCTGCTGCTGTGGAAGACCTTGCTCCGGCGCCTGTGCTGCGTGCCGCAGGGCCCTGGCATGCGGCGGTACAAGAGGCGGCCGCCGGGTTCCATGGCCGGTCTGCGACGGCAGCCCAGACAGAGGTCGAAGAAGACAGGCTCCGCTCGTACGCCGCGCAGCGGGACCGGGAGCTTGAGGGTCTTCAGGCTGAACACCAGCGGTTGCTGAACTCCCGCACGGTCAAGGCAGCGCTTTCCGCGCACCGGCTGTACACGAAAATCCTGCGTCGCTAACGGGTTAACCCGCATCCACCCGAGCTGCGGTCCGGCGGCAGCCGGGGGCCGCTTTGGCGGCAACCTGACGGCCGTTCGTTCTGCGGCGCCAACCGGGCCCCAACCGGGCCCCAACCGGGCGCCAGCCGGGCGCTAGCTGTAACTCTCACGGACGTTGTGAACGCGTTCGATAGGTGAGAGGCCCTCGATCCCGGTATGGGGTCGATGATGATTGTAGTGATGAAGCCAGGCATCGTAATCAGCGATCCTGGCTTCTTCGCTC
>NZ_JBZCNM010000007.1:0-113678 GCF_058269295.1 Arthrobacter sp. TJ-58 | reverse complement strand
CGTTAGCGTGGGTCACGAGGGTCTCCGTTGGCCGATACGAGTGTGGTAACCCATATCGAACCGGAGACCCTCGCCTATTTAACTCTTGCCACGCCGTTCACAACCACCGTAAGAGTTACAGCTAGCCGGGCCCCAACGCGGCCCCAACCGGTCCGCTGTTGCCGGGCTCCAACCCGACCCCGGCAACAGCGGCAACAGCGGCCCGCCGCAGAACCACGTGACGTTTACAGAGCAGGCCCGGAGCCCGCGCCGCCCTGCCACAGGGCGTCAAACGGTGTGTTCGAGGAAACCCGGTTGCGGATTCCTTCAGTGACAAAAGCCTTGGCGGTTTTTGCGGCCTGCAGGGGAGTGGCTCCCTTGCCGAGCTCGGCGGTGATGGCGGCGGCAAGCGTACAGCCGGCGCCGCTGACGGCGACGTCGCCGACCTTGGGTGCTCGCAGGACCTCCATGGTTTCACCGTCGTAGAACACATCCACGGCATCGTCGCCTTCAAGCCGAACGCCGCCCTTGGCCAGGACCACGGCGCCGGAGGCTTCATGGATGCGCCGGGCGGCTTCCTTCAGGTCCTCGACGCTTTCGATGGAATCCATTCCGGAGAGGGACATGGACTCAAAGTGGTTGGGCGTCACAAAGGTAGCCAGCGGCAGGATCTGGGCCTTGAGTGCCTGGTCCGTGTCCAGTGCTGCTCCCGGTTCCTGACCCTTGCAGATCAGGACCGGATCCAGGACTATGTTGGTCCACTCCTGGCTCTGCAGTGCCTTGGCCACGGTGTCGATGGTGGCCGGTGTTCCCAGCATCCCGAGCTTGACGGTGTCCAGATCGTATGCGGACTGGATGGCTTCAAGCTGGTCACTGATGACCTGGGGATCCACGGGAACGAACCGGTGGTTCCAGTTGTCCTTCGGATCAAACGAGACAATGCAGGTCAGTGCGGCAATGCCGTAGGTGCCGAGCTCCTGGAACGTTTTCAGATCGGCCTGGGCGCCGGCACCGCCTGTGGCTTCGGAACCTGCAATGGTCAAGGTGACGGCCGGAGCAGCCGTTTGTGCAGAGTGTGTGTTAGCAGACATGCATCCATCTTCCACCCATGACAGGCTTCGGTGCCACCGAGGGGCGGCTGCGCGAATTGCGCCCCGGCCCGGCCCCGGGAAGGCGGACGCCTGAAAGTAAAACTATGAGTCGACAAGGCCCCAGATGAGGGCCCGGCCCGCTGCCATGGACACGCCGATCGCCGTTCCCATCAGCAGCGGAACCAGCACCGCGTGCACGGTCAGGCCAATGATGATCCAGCCGAGCAGCAGGGGCACCAGAAAGAACGCCAGAATGTGGATGCCCTGGTTCGGTACCCGGCGCAGCAACCAGCCCAGAACGAGGGCTACGGGCAGGAGAGTGAACAGGCCGAGGCCGGCGGCATAGAACGCGGCGACGATGACGGTCCATACGTAGCCCCAGAAGTCCCGCGAGGCACCCCAGCCCACCGCAACAGTGGCAATTGTCGCCAGGACAACACATGCGGCGGCATACCCGAGCGCGGAGGCCAGCGGACCGGGGACCACGTAAGGGGAGCTCACCAAACGCCGAGGGGAGAGTGGAACGGCGGGGTCGGCTGCGGAGGGAACTGCGACGTCGTCACTTCTGTCAGTCATCGCGCCTGGCTCCCTGGAAGAGGTGGACTACATCCTCAACGATATTTCGGACCACAGGAAGGCGGGAGAGGATAACGAGCTTCGCTGCCAGCGGTGCCACATTTTGCACCAGCCGGCGCGACCGCCGCTGGCCCGGCGAACGGTCATAAATCCAGAAAAGCGTTACCCCCATGTGCATCAACCACAGCAATTCGGGCAGATCGTCACGGATGGCCAGCGGCGGCTGCGGCCGAGAGACAGTCACGACCTGCCGGAACAGGGCAATTGACTTGGCGCGGCCCACTTCCGCACCGCCGCCGGAGTGGTGGCGGCCGTTGGCCTCCGCTGAGGACGACGGCGGCGTCAGGGCAGTGCGCAGAAAATGGGCGCCGAAGTCGTGGTACGGCCCCAGGATGTCCAGGTTGGCCAGCAGGACCAGACGCAGGTGTTCACTCAGGCTGTGACCGTCGCGGAGCAGCGGAAGGGCCCGGCTGCGGTGTTCGTCCTGCAGGAACCGGTACAGCTCAGCCACCAGCTCGTCCTTGGACCGGAAGTAGTAGTAGGCGTTGCCCACGGATACCCCCGCGGCCTCGGCAATGCCGCGCATGGTGGTTTTTGCATATCCCTGGCTGCGGAACAGGGAGAGCGCCGAGTCGATCAGCAGCCGTCGGGTCTGCTCACTCTTGACCGTCGCGGCCATTTAACGCTCCTGGATTCAGTTATTTACGGGTTTAGTCACGGGCGGGGAGAGCGTGCTTCTATGCACGCAGCTTCCCGGCCCGCCCGCCAGTACATCATGTTTTTGAACGTGTTCAAAAAGTGTCGGGAGCCTGCCTGCTACGCTTTCGGTTTTGGCGCCGGTTACGGCCGCCGGCCCGCCTTGGGTATCGATCTGTCAGGAGTTCCATGTTCATCTCGCTGTGGTGCGGAGCGCGCCTTGTCTGAGCTGCTGCTGGATGCCCTTGGGATCGTCAAGGCTTTCCCTGCTCCGAGCCGCGGCGGGGAACCGGTCTCCGTGCTGCGGCATGTTTCGGCAGCGGTCGCACCCGGAGAAATGATCAGCATTGTCGGTCCCAGCGGATCCGGGAAATCCACCCTGCTCTATTGCCTCGCTGGTCTTCAGGCGTACGACGGCGGCCGGGTGCACTTGCTGGGTGAGGACCTCGCCAGCCTTAACCGCCGGCAGCTCGCTGCCCTCCGCCGGAGTGAGGTGGGGTTCGTTTTCCAGTCATTCAACTTGATCCCCTCCTTGAATGTGCGGGAAAACATCGCGCTTCCGGCCCGTCTGGCCAAGAGACGCCTCAGCGCGGAGGCAGTGGATGACGTGCTGGCTCGGGTTGGCTTGTCCGGACAGGCAAAAAACCGCCCGGCCCAGCTTTCCGGCGGACAGCGGCAGCGGGTGGCGATCGCCCGGGTACTGGCTCTGCAGCCGAAGATCGTCTTTGCCGATGAGCCGACGGGTTCCCTGGACACCCTTACCGGTGCCACGGTTCTGAAGCTGCTGCGCGAAGCGGCACACGGGGAGCGCGGGGTGGTCCTGGTAACCCACGACCTGGAAGCGGCAACACTGGCTGACCGGGTGCTCGTGCTGCGGGACGGCGCCATCCACGCCGAGTTGCGGGCTCCGACACCGGCAGAGGTTTTTGCTGCCGTCGCCGAGGCCGGAATCCCTGCATGATCAAGCTGGTGCTCGGCGATTTGTGGACCCATGCCCGAGTATGGGCAGGCGTCCTCCTGGTGTGCATTACCACCGGCGGCATCGGTGCCATCAGTGTTGGCCTGATCGAAACCGGAAATCACTACGGCGGCACCATCCAATACGACCTAGCCGGCGCCAGCACCATCCTCATCCTGTTTTCCACGGCGGCCGCCCTGATCGTCCTCAGTTCCGTGACAGGTCTCGCTGTGGCTCTGCAGCAGCGAAGCTACGCGTTGTGGCAGCTGGCGGGATTGGCGCCCGGGTCGGTGACCGCCGTCGTTCTCGCCCAACTGGCGGTGACCGGATCCGGGGGAGCCGTGACCGGATGGGCCGTGGTGAAGGTGCTCTCCCCGCCGATCTTCGGTTGGCTGTGGAGGCCGCTGAATTTCGCTGAGGACATCAGTGTTCATCTCAGTGGAACGGGGCTGGCCGGGATTGTCGCTGCCCAATGCCTGGTGGTGTTGCTCGGCGGACTTGGCGGCGCCCGCAGGGCAGGGCGGGTGTCGCCCCTTGAAGCGCTGCGGACGGCGGAGACCGCACCGGTTCCCTTCGGGTGGGTGAGGAGTGTGGTTCTTCTGGCCCTGGCAGGTGCAGCAGCCGCATTCTCGGTGAGCCTGATGCGGGCCGGGTTTGAGACGGTTGCCGGCAGCGCGCTTTTGCTGATTCCGCTGTTTGCTGCGGTTTTGGCGGCAGCAGGAACGATGGTGTTTCAGCCGGTGCTGAAGGCTTGGACATCGCTGGTGCCCCGGCACTGGTTGGCCTCCTGGTATCTGGCGCGCAATTCCGCGGGCTACCGCCTGGGGCAGAGCACTGCTTCCATCACGCCGCTGATGATGGCCATGGCCCTGTCCGGCGGGATTTTCACTACGGCAGCGACTCTTAGCGCCGCAGTGGGCGAGAAGAGGGAGTTGTCGGTGGGGGTTGTCATCCTCATGATCGGCGGGCCGCTGCTGCTGGCCGGGGTCGGTGCAATGGCAACAGTGTTGATGTCCGGCTACGCCCGTGAGCGGGAGTTCGCGCTGATTCGCGCCGCGGGTTCAACTGCGGCCCTGGTGGTGCTGGCTGCAATCTGGGAAGCACTCATCTACACCGTTACCGCCGCGGTTTTGGGAACGGCAGCAATTCTTGCTGGCGCAGTGGTTCTCGCGCTGGCCCTTGGCTTGGACGCGCCGGTGCTGTCGCTGGCCAGTGTCGCCGTCGTGGGCGGCTGCGGGTTCGTCCTGCTTCTGGCGGCTACCCTCGTGCCCACCTTCCTCTGCCTGCGGGCTGAGATCCCGAGCCAACTCGCCGCGGAATAGAGAAGCAGCGGCGGCTGCGCCGTCGGGGTTGGCGGAACGGCGGGCCAACGCCCGGGGAACGGATAACGTGCCGGGCGGAACGTGGCAGAATTGACGGCGGCCCCTATGGGCAGCCCGGTGCAGCGGGCCCAGTGCTAATACAGCCGGCAACAGCTACGGCGAACCACTAAGAAACGGAACACCCCAGATGCACACGCAGACAGGCGCCGCGACGGCGCCCGCTCCGGCCTTCGCCGCGCGCGGCAGCTCACATTACGACATCATTCTGACGCTCATGTGCGTCGTGATCGTCATCTCCAACATCGGCGCTACCAAAGGTGTGGTGCTCGGGCCGATCTTCGGCGATTTCAACATCGTGACGGATGGAGGTTTCTTCCTCTTTCCCGTGGCGTACATCCTCGGCGACGTGATCAGCGAGGTCTACGGATTCAAGGCAGCCCGCCGTGCGATCTTTACGGGCTTTGCCATGGCGGCCCTGGCCGTGGTGAGTTTTGCCGTGATCATCGCGCTTCCGGGGTTCGACGACGACTACGGCCAGTCCAAGCAGGCCGCCCTGGAATTGGCGCTGGGACCCGTCTGGCGGATAGTCCTGGCCAGCCTGCTCGGTTTTGTGGCCGGACAGATGCTGAACTCCTGGGTCCTGGTGCGGATGAAGCAGAAGTTCCGGGAACGCGCACTGATCGGCCGGCTCATGGCCTCCACCGGCGTCGGCGAATTCGCGGACACGCTGATCTTCTGCATCATTGCCGCACCCGTCATCGGCATCACGGACGCCGGCGGGTTCATCAACTACGTGATCTTCGGGTTTGTGTACAAGACGCTTGTCGAATTCCTGTTTGTTCCGGTCACGGCCCTGGTTATCAAGGCCATCAAAAAGCGCGAACCCAGCTACACAGCTACGGAACTTGCCGGCCCGCCGGAAAACTGACCGGTTCCGTCCGAATTCCTCTGGTCCTGCCGGTTCTGCTGCGCTAGCGTCGCACTCATCAGGGGGATCAGGCACCAAGCCGTCGGTCCCGCCAGGGTTCAGCAGTGTGCAGCCGGGAGGACAGCAATGGTGCAGGAAAAAAGGCGGCCCGACGAGGAAGAGTCCGCGGAGCAAGTTGCCCCGGAGGACCAGGTTGCCCCGGAGGACCACAGCGACCCGGAGGACCACAGCGTTTCTGGAAACGGCGGGGCGGCCGGGGGACCGGAAGATCCCACGGAGGCGGAGCAGTCTCCCACCGGCGAGGACGATCCGGAGCAGAACCCGCCGCTGCCCCGGGCCTGGAACTAGGCCCGGGGCTAACACTTGTAGCTAGAACCGGCGCGCGTTTGCCAGCACGGGGAGCTTGGCGCGCACTTCTGGAACTATGCCCGGATCGATGTCTACAAGAGCCAGTTCCGGCTGAGCTCCCAAGCTGGCAAGAGGTGTGCCAAGAGGTGAAATCACGGCGCTGTGCCCGATCCCCGTGGGAGCCGTCCCGCCGTCGCCCGCGCCGATGCTTGCCGGATCGCCCTGCCCGCAGGCCACTACAAATGTTGTGCTGTCCAGTGCCCTGGCCCGCACCAGCAGATTCCACTGCTCTGTCTTGCCTTCGCCTGCCCCCCATGAAGCGCACACAATATTCACCTGCGCCCCGGAGTTGGCGTTGGCGGCAAACAGTGCGGGAAAGCGAACGTCGTAGCAGGTGGAAAGGCCAAATGTGGTGCCGTCCAGTTTGAAGGTTGTGGGTGATGTGCCGGCGTCAACGGAATCGGACTCGGCGAAGCCAAAGGCATCGAAGAGATGGATTTTGTCATAGAAGGCATCCACCCCGGGGCCGGTGACAAGCAGCGTGTTGCGCACCCTGCCGCCGTCGCCCGGGGTGAACATCCCGGCTACGATGGTGACGCCGAGTTCGGCAGCCGTGCTGCGGACAGCAGTTGCCCAGGACCCGTCCAGCGGCTCGGCAACGTCTTCGAGCGAATGCCCGAAAGCGCACATTGTGGCTTCGGGGAAGACGACCAGGCGGGCACCCGAGGACTTTGCCCGGGCTGCGTAATCCTGAACCAGCTTGAGATTGTCAGCGGGATTACCGTTGCTGATGATTTGGGCAATTGCCAGACGCACTTGATAGCTCGATTCTGTTGTATACATGATGTATGCGAAAAAGTTCGGCAAAGTCGGTTTCTGGGCGGGAAAAGGCCTACGCCTACCTGCGGGAGAATGTCCTCATAGATCCCCAGATGCAGGGTCAATTCCTCAATGAACTGGACCTTGCCGCCGAAATTGGCGTGTCGCGCACGCCCGTCCGGGAGGCACTGCTGCTTCTTGTGTCCGACGGCCTCGTTGAGCTCATTCCACAGCGTGGTGCCTACGTGCCACCGGTTACCGGCCGGGAAGTATCGGAACTGATGGAGCTGCGCGGCGTCCTCGAACGCCATGCAGCACGCCTGGTGATTGAGCAACGGAACCTTCCGGTTGAGGATATGCAGGAGACTCTCGACCAGCAGGCACATTTCCCTCAAATTCTTGGGCCGGAGGGCGGCCAGGAGTTCATCCGGCTGGACACTCTTTTTCATCAGCAACTGATTGACGCGGCCGGAAATGAGTTGATCTCCAGAACTTACAGCAAGCTCCACGTCCGGCAGATTGTGGTTGGCGTGTCTGCGCTGTTCCGTTCCAACGACAGGCGCGAACAGGTGTGCACCGAGCATCAGAGCATCCTGGATGCGTTGATGCTCGGTGACCCTGTTCAAGCGCAGCGTGCCATCGACCACCATCTGGCGGTCACCCGGGACTTGCTGCTCCGTACATAGGCTTGGGTCAGTCCATCCCGGACTGAGATGCCGTCCGCTGCGCCGCTCCTTCCAGGAGCAAGCGGTATTCCTCATCCTCCACTGTGTTGGAGTCGCGGCCAAGCGCGAGTCCAATGAGAGTCACGATGCCGGCAACTCCAACGTAGAGGGCAACCGGTACCCACGAGTTGAAGTTGGACAGTAGCAGGGTGAACATCAGCGGAGCGATGGCTCCGCCGATAACCCCGGCAAAAGTGTAGGCCAGCGAGCTTCCGGTGGAGCGCAGGCGGGGTGAAAACTGTTCCACGATGAAGGCGGCCTGCGGGCCGTACATGAACGAATGAGCCATCAGGCCCAGGACAATCCCGACAATGAGCATCGGCTGGCTGTCTGCGCCGAGTACCGCAAAGAAGACGAAGGTCCAGGCCATGCCGGCTGTGGCTCCGACGCCGTAGACAAGGCGCCGGTTGAAGCGGTCCGAGACAGCTCCGGCTAGCGGGATCATGACTAGCTGGAAGGCTGAGCCGATCAGGACTGCAGCGAGCACCTGGCCGCGTTCGTAGTTCAGGAACTGCATGCCGTACGTCAGGGTAAACACCGTGAAGAGTGCGTAGAGGACGTCAGGACCCACTCGGCACAGCGTGGCGGCTACGAGCGGACGGAGCTCCTGGCTGAAGACCTCGCGAATGGGAGCGTTCGGCTGCTCCCCGTGGGCGGCAATGGCCTTGAAGATCGGAGTGTCTTCCAACTTCAGGCGAATCCAGAGGCCAAAACCCACCAGCAGTGCGGAGAGCAGGAACGCGATGCGCCAGCCGAAGCTGATGAACTGATCCTCAGTAAGAGTCAGAGTGAGAACCGCCAGTGCGCCATTGGCCATAAGGTTACCCGCGGGCGGGCCCACCTGCGCGGCTGAGGCCCAAAATCCCCTGCGCTCCGGGTCGCCGTATTCACTTGAGAGTAGGACGGCGCCGCCCCATTCTCCGCCCACGCCCACGCCCTGCGCAAAGCGCAGCAAAACCAGGATGATGGGAGCCGAGATGCCGAGACTGCCGTATCCCGGGAGTACGCCGATCAGTACGGTTGCAACGCCGATAATCATTAGCGTTGTCACCAGGACTTTCTTGCGTCCTATCCGGTCACCCAGCCGGCCAAAAACAATGCCTCCAATCGGCCGCGAAACGTAGCCGACGGCGTATGTGGAGAAGGCCAGGATGGTCCCGGTCAAAGGATCCGACGCCGGGAAGAAGACGATAGGGAAAACGACGGCGGCAGCCGCGGAATAGACGGCAAAGTCGTACCACTCCAGGGCCGTGCCCGTAAGGCTCGCGGCGAAGGCCTTGTACAGTCCCTTGGGTCGGATCGGCTTTCCGGAGCGTGGCACTGCTGCGGAAGCTGATGCTTCAGTGTTGGTCATGCGGGTCCTCCAGTGGCTGGGGCGGTGAGTTCGGTCACGCTGGCGTTAAATGTATACATTACGCATACTGGATGTACATAGAGGGCCGAATTCGGTTACCAGCATGTAAATTTCCTGACTAGGCAAGGACGGCTTCACCAATGACCACATTGACTTTTGAACTTCCCGACGGCAGCATCACCGAGGTGCAGGTCAAGCATCTACTCAACGCCGGGTATGCCGGGCGGGAGCAGGAGGAAGTCCAGGCGCACATCGCCGAACTCGCTGAGCTAGGGGTCCCCGGTCCTAGTACGACTCCGGCCCTTTACCCTGTCTCTCCCTATCTGGCCCAGCAGGTTTCCGAAATTCGCGTGCAGCACGGACGCACGTCGGGAGAAGCGGAGTGGGCGTTGGTGATCACACATGACGGCGTCTTGCTGACAGTGGCCTGCGACCATACGGACCGGGAACTTGAAGTGCACGGCGTGGCATGGAGCAAAAACGCCAGTCCGGACCTGATAGGGCTCAAAGCATGGCGGCTCGACGATGTGCGCGACCATTTGGACCAGATCACCCTGACCGGCTGGGTGGGTGAGGCAGACACCCCGGACACCGTGATTCAGGACAGCAACCTCGGTGCCCTTCTCACACCCGATTACTGGCTGGATGTCCTGAGCGAACGGGGCCTGAATGAGCCGGGAACGGTGTTGATCTCAGGCACTGTGGCCATGACGGGCGGAGTCAACCAGTTTGCGCGCAGCTGGAAGGCAGAGATGTCCGATCCTGTGACGGGGAAAAGCGTAGCCGTCCAGTACATTGTGGAGCAGATGGCAGAGCCCATTGGCTGACCAGGCGACCTGATGGCACTGTCTGCGGGGTGATGGAGCCGTACGGAAAGCCGCACCAGCCCGCCGGCTAGATCTTGGCGCTGTAATAGTTGCCGAGGGTTTCGGCCTTGAAGTCAAAGAACGACCCGTTTTCGATGGCCAGCCGGGCATCGTCCACAAGCTTCACCGTGAAGCGCTCATTGTGGATGGATACCAGGGTGGAGGCCACCATTTCCTTCGCCCGGAACAGGTGGTGGATGTAGGCCTTCGTGTAGTGCGCGCAGGCATAGCAGTCGCAGCCCTCAACAAGCGGAGAGAAGTCCTTCTTGAAGCGGGCATTGGAGAGATTCAGGCGGCCGTGCGGCGTATAGAAGGCCGACGTGCGCGCCACCCTGGTGGGGGAGACGCAGTCGAAGGTGTCGGCACCGTTTTCGATGGCGGTGAAGATGTCATCGGGTTCCGAAATACCCAGCAGGTGGCGCGGCTTGTCTTCGGGCAGTTCCTCGGTGCACCAGCGCACGATGGTTCCCAGGTTTTCCTTCTCCAGCGCCCCGCCGATGCCGAAGCCGTCAAAGTCCATGGCACCGAGATCGCGGGAGGCTTTGCGCCGCAGGTCCTCGTACTGGGCACCCTGCAGGACGCCGAACAGCGCCTGGTAAGGCTTGCCCACCCGCTCCTCCGTGAGCCGCTGATGTTCTTTGATGCAGCGCAGCGCCCAGAGGCGGGTGCGTTCCAGCGACATTTCCTGGTACTGGCGCGAGTTCATCAGGGTGGTCAGCTCATCAAACGCAAACATGATGTCCGCGCCGATCTGGTGCTGCACCTGCATGGACACCTCGGGTGTGAAGCGGTGCTTGTCGCCGTTCAGGTGGGACTTGAACCAGACGCCGTCGTCGTCAATGTGGGCCAGGCGCTCCTTGCCGGGGGCGACGGCGTCGTCCGCTCCCGTGGCGTGGGTGGTGCCGTCCGCATTCATATTGATGACCTTCTTGAAGCCGGCGCCCAGGCTCATGACCTGGAAGCCGCCGGAATCGGTGAAGGTGGGGCCGGACCAGTTCATGAATTTGCCCAGCCCGCCCGCGGCATCCAAAACATCGGGGCCGGGCTGGAGGTACAGGTGGTAGGCGTTGGCCAGGAGGGCCTGGGCGCCCAGATCCGCCATGGACTCGGGAAGGACCGCCTTGACGGTGGCCTTGGTGCCTACGGCAATGAAGGCCGGAGTGGCAATTTCGCCGTGCGGCGTGGTGATCGTTCCGGTGCGGCCCTGGAATTCACCGCCGTTGGCCTGCGTCTGCTCAGCTGAGGGGGCAGTGGTTTCGCGCAGGCGCTTACCGAGGGCGAAAGAAAAGGTTGAGGAAGGCACCTCTCCATTTTGCCTTACCCGGCATCTCGTCCGTGCCGCTCGGCGGGCTGCCGTACCGCCCGAGGACGAGGTGTGAAGGCAAAAGTCGGGTGCAGAGGCGACGCACAGCACACTTTTCATGGTCGGAAGGGTGGCAGGCGTAACGTGGAATGGGCGATTTTCGCCGTCCTCCCGTGTAAAGAAAGGCCGTACCAGACCCTTGGATCAGCTACGAGAAATGTTCCGGATTGGTCCAGCCCACAATGACCACCAGGCGGCTATCCGCTGCGGGCTGGGTGTGGGCCTTCCGCTGCTGGTGCTGCTGGGGATGGACCGGATCGATCTTGCCATCTTCGCCAGCTTCGGTGCCTTCACCGGCATCTACGGCCGCAACGAACCGCACCGCCAGCGTCTGGGGCATCAGCTGCGCGCAGGTATCCTCATGCTTCTGGTGATTACGGCCGGAGCCCTGACTTCCCGGATTGAGCCTAATACCTGGGACATTGTTCTGGGTACGTCCATAGTTGCCGGGCTGGGAACCCTGGTCTCGGGACTCTGGCGGCTGCGTCCGGCCGGATCCCTCTTTCATATCTTTGCCTATGCGGCCATCTCCTCCGTGCCGAACCAGCCGCCGCTGTGGCAGGCGCTCCTGGCGGCCGTGTGCACCGTGGCGTTCTGTCTTCTGCTTGGCATGTCCGGCCGGCTCTTCCCCCGGCACCGCGGTCCGTGGACGAAGCCTGCCCGGCCGCGGTTAAGCTCTGCCCAGCGGAAGGCTGCGTGTGTTGAGGCCTGCGAATATGCCGTAGCCGCGGCGGTGGCCGGTTCCATCGCCACCCTGATGGGCATTGGGCACAACTACTGGGCAATGGTCGCGGCCACGGTGCCGCTGGTGGGATTGGGCGCACGGGTACGCATCTTCCGAGGAGTGCAGCGCATTCTGGGTACGTTTGGCGGTCTGGTGCTTACTGCGCTGATCCTGCTGCCGGGGCTGAGCCCGTGGCAGATCGTGGTGGTCATCGCGGTGCTGCAGTTCGGTGCTGAAATGCTCATTGCCCGCCAGTATGCCCTGGCTCAGATTGTTGTGACGCCGCTGGCGCTGGTCAGCACCGAGCTGGCACATCCGAGCAGCCCCGGGGTCCTGATCCGGGACAGGGCCATCGAAACGGTGATCGGCGCCGCAGTGGGCATGGCGATGGTCCTCATCATGCGCCTGTGGTCAGATCACGTCCGCGGGCGTTCACGCCGAAATGCCGGGTCCGAAACCCCGGCTCCGCAGAACCCCGAAGGAGCCTAGAGGTCCTGGTTCAGTCCACGGACCGCAATGAGCTCGTTGCGGATCCGGCGGTCCAGTTCATGTTCCGACAGCGTCTGGGAGCCGCCGTGGGCACGCAGGTACAGCAGGGCGTCCAGCCGCAGGACCCGCCAGTCGCGTTCGCCGCGGTCGTCCCCGGAATCGGACGCGCGGTGGATTTCACGGTCGTAAAGGTTCGGCTGATTCAGCTGGCGCTGCAGCAGCTCTGCTGCGAGTTTGGCCTTGAGCGGATCACTTTCTGCAGTGTCGCCGGCCCGGACGGCCTGTGCATAGGCCGCTGACGTTTCCTTGTCTCCGGCCTCGTGGGTGATGCGCGCGGCCAGCGCGAGTGCACTCTGGATCCAGTTCCACCGGCCGAAGTTCCCGTCAAACGGCAGTCCGGTGATGATATTGCAGACCTGCAGCGCGTTGTCGGCGTCGTTGAGGTTCACGTAAAGCATGTGCGCCAAATCCCGGACATCCCGGAGGTTGCTTCCGGACTTGACGTTCAGGCCGCGGCTCAGCCGGGAAGCCACCTCCTGAACACGGGCGTCGTCGGGGTGGGCCTGTGCGGCGGCTTCCACGATGGCCGCGTAGTTTTCCTCTTCATGAGGAACCAGGCGGACGGCGTCGGCAGGGGCACTGACGGGCGGGGGAGCCTGCACACGCACCGACGAGCCGTACGCCAGGGACAGCGCCATCCCGTCCTCCAGGATCAGATTGACGAGCGCGGGCGTACCGAAGTCGTCATCCTTCACCGTGCTGTCCTTCACCGGAGCCAGCGGGGCGCTTTCATGCACCGGGATTTGCCCGGGCTCCAGCAACTCGGCATTGACCCGGAATGTGTAGGATTCCGGTTGGCTCTCAGGCATGGCAGGTTCCTTCTCTTGAGGCAGTCGGCCCCCAGTATATAAAGAAGCGGTGCCGGTGCTCAGCGGCCCCAGGCAGCGGAGGCCAGAGCCTGCCGCAGCAAGTCCCCGCGGCCGCCGGCAAATTCTGCATAAATATCCGGGCTGAGGGCTTCTTCCGGTGTCAGCCATGACAGTTCCAGGGCATCCTGCCGCGGGTCGCATTCCCCGGTGACGGGGATGAGGTATGCCAGTGCGACGGCGTGCTGGCGCTCATCCGTCAGCCCCGATTGGGAGGGTGACGGGAAGTATTCGGCCACCGTGAACGGAACCAGGCTGGGCGGCAGCTGGGGCAGGGCCAGGGGACCGAGGTCCTTTTCGAGATGCCGCAGCAGGGCGCCGCGGATTGTCTCCCGGTACATCACACGGCCGGAGACGAAAGTGCGGACCATCTTGCCCTCACTCGTGGCCTGCAGCAGCAGTCCCACTTCCGTGACGTACCCCAAGGGGTCGCAGCGGACGGGAACGGCTTCCACATAGACCATGGGCAGCCGCTGCCTCGCGTCTCTGAGTTCATCTTCTGAAAGCCAGCCGGGATAGGGGTCAGGGGTACGAACGCTCATAGCAGTGTTTTACCGCAATCCGGCGGGCGGGCTGCTGCGACGCGCGGCCCTTTGGCCCTCGGCTGAACTGCCGGCCGGTCTTCTGCCCTGCCTGCACGGAGGCTACGCTCGTGCGTATGAGCGGCAATGATCAGGAGCCGACGGCGGCCGGGTCCGCTTCCGCAGGCGCCGGTGCCGGCCCGCAGGGACCCTCGACACCAAAAACTCGAGCAGCCCAAAGCCGGGCGCCCAAACCCCCGGAAGCCAAACCCCCGACAGCCGAACCCCCGACCGTCGAATCTCCGACTGGCCAACGTTCTGCGCAGCCCAAGGCACCCAAACCCCCGGCGCAGCCCAAGGCCCCGCTGCCCGAACTCCTGTTGCCGGACGCTTCGGCATGGCGCCAGTGGCTGGAGTTCCATCATGCCCAGTCCCCGGGCGTGCAGCTGGTTCTGGGACGCAAAGGCGGCAGCGTCACGGCGCTGACCTATGCCGGAGCCCTGCAGGAAGCGTTGTGCTTCGGCTGGATTGACGGGCAGGCGAACAAGCGTGATGAGGAAAGCTGGCTTCAGCGCTTCACACCGCGTGGCAAACGCAGCATCTGGAGCCAGCGCAACGTGGGATTTGCGGAACAGCTGGAAGCCGAAGGCCGGATGCAGCCGGCCGGCCGCGCCGCCGTCGAACAGGCCAAGGCTGATGGACGCTGGGAGGCAGCGTACGCCGGTCCGGCCAGCGCCCAGATTCCGGAGGATTTACTGGCCGCGATTGCGAAGGTTCCGCGGGCTCAGGCCATGTATGACATCTTGAACTCCCAAAACCGTTACGCCCTGTTCTTCCGGCTCAGTACGCTGAAAACACCTGCGGCGCGGGAACGCAGGATTGCGGCCTTCGTGCAGATGCTCGCCGACGGGCAAACCTTGTATCCCCAGCGCCGGAGCCCCTGAGGCGTCCATCCTTGTCTTCGCCGGGAGCCCGCGGGACGCTTGAAGGAAAGTGTTGCGTTGGAGGGTAAGTCCGCGGCGGGAGCAACTGCACCGCGGCAGAACTGTGGAGGATCGCCGCATGTGTCGTCTGTTTGCAATGCACGCCGGAAAGACCCCCGTCAAAGCCACCTTCTGGCTCCTCACTGCACCGGACAGCCTGGCCGAGCAGAGCCGGCGGGACGCTGACGGATTCGGAATCGGCACCTTCGACCGGGAAGGCCGCCCGATGGTGGAAAAAGCTCCGATTGCAGCCTACGAAGACAAGGCCTATGCGGCCGAAGCCCGTGACCTGTCCAGCCTCACGTTCCTTGCGCACGTGCGGTATGCCAGCACCGGCGGAAACCGAAAGGTCAATACACACCCCTTCGAGCAGGACAATCGCCTGCTGGCCCACAACGGCGTAGTGGAGGATTTGGACCGTCTGGACGAACGGCTGCAGAAGCTCGGCGTCATGGACCTCGTGAAGGGGGAGACGGACAGTGAGAGGGTCTTTGCACTGATCACCGCCGAGGTGCGCAGCAACGGCGGCGACGTGGAGGCAGCCGTCGCAGCCGCCCTCACCTGGGTGGCGGAGAATCTGCGGCTCTACGCGTTGAATATTATTTTGACCACGGGGGCCGATGTATGGGCGGTCCGCTATCCGGACACGCATCCCCTGTACATTCTCGAGCTGGCCGGAACGGACCCGCACCGCGGCATGCGTACCAACCGAATCAGTGTGCACAGCCAGGAACTGGGCGAAGGCCAGCGGCCCGCCGTCCTGCTGGCCACTGAAAAAATGGACGACAACCCCAACTGGCGGCTGATGGACTCCGGCGAAATGATCCATGTCGGCCCCGGATTGGAAGTGGAAAGCAGCCGTCCGCTGCCGTCGGAACCGCGCCGCCGGCTGACGCTCGCGGATCTGGATGACCGCGCCGCGGCGTCACAGCACCCGCAGAAGGTCAGCTAGGGACTCAGTCTGCAGGCATCCGCATCCAGGCGCCCTGCTCAGGCGCCGCACTGTCCCCGCGGTCAGCTCAGGCCGCGTCGGATCCGTGCAGCGGCTTCCAGGATTATCCAGGCAGACAGCTGCGTCGAGAGGCCGACGCCGGTTCCGGCCGGATAGTGCCGCTCCGCCGGTTCCAGCGGGTGCGGAGAGAATATTGTTCGGGCTCCGCGTTTGGTTCTTCCCTCCCAGAGGGCGTTGGCCGTGGCGTCGACCAGCTGTGCGGCTTCTCGGCGCTGATCCGGCGGGAGTGTGGGTGAAAAGGCGGCAGAGGCCAGGTAGCGGCCGAGAATCCCCGTGAACAGGCCGGCATCACCGGTGCCGTGCGTGATCAGCACCGAGGTGCCGGGGTGGGTAAGTTCCTTGCGCACGGCGTTGATCAGCTCGGCCGCACGGGCGAGGTTCGCCGGTCCGCCCAGCTCCAGCAGTGCCCCCAGAACGGGGCCCTGGTTGTAGGTGAAAACGGCCCGCTCAAGCACGGAATGCGGGGGCGGCCCTCCTTCTGCCGGCGCGAATCCGTCGGAGCTGCCCGGCCTACCGCTATCCGGGGTGCCTGCACCGGACTTGGTGCCAGAGCCCGGCTTGATGTCCGCTCCCGGTTTGATGCCGTCCAGGTACAGGCCGGTCTCCGGATCAAGCAGGGTCATGTTCAGCCAATCGACCAGGGCCTGGGCGCGCTCGCGTTCACCGTTTCTGGAGAAGTGCAGTGCCGCCGGAGCCGTTGCCGGAGTGTTCTTGAAGGAGCGGCGCCGGTTCCAGTACAGTCCGCCGCCGAGCTCCATGGTGTGGGCCGAGCGAAGAGCGCCGGTAAGCGCAGCCAGCATTCGCGGGTGGGGCTGTGCGGACGGCACCCGGGCGCCGTCGTCGTGCTGTCTGCCGGACCTGCGCGCGGGAACAAGGGCATCAAGCCTGCTCACAGCCAGCGCCAGCCATGCCATGTCGTCAAAGTACCAATTGGTGGCCCGCAGTCCGTTCCGGAGGCGGATGCTGCGGACCACCACATGGGCTCGCCGGGCCGCATCGGGGGCTCCGCGCAGGGCGGCGTCAACGAGCGCATCAACGTAGTGTGCCTGCCACCAGTAGTGCCAGGGGCCCGGCAGTATGTGCCTCGGCGCAGGGCTCTGAACCGCCGCGAGTTCCGTGCCCGGCAACCTGAACAGTGGCCGGGCAAAGGCGTCAGTAACGGATGCGGCGGCGACGTCGGCGCGGGCCTGAATTTCATGCAGCGGTTCCGAGGACAGCATGCGACCCACCTTAGACCCGTCCGCCGTGCGGTTACAGCGGTAACGCACCGGCCGGCCGGCCCGGAACCGGACCGGGATAAACCCCGGAGACCGGCTCCCAAGCACCATCAATGTGCGCCGTGTTCCCGATCACAGTAGGCTCATGATGCGCCGCCGCAGGGGCGGCAGCCCTTTTTTGCAGGAGAACCCATGGACATTTCAGGCGCATCGGCACTCGTTACCGGGGGTGCCTCCGGACTTGGGCGGGCCACGGCCCGCAGGTTGTACGACGCCGGCGCGTCAGTCATCCTGGTTGATCTTCCTTCCTCCGGCGGGCTGGCCTACGCCGCCGAACTGGGCGACAACGCCCACTTTGTGCCCGGCGACGTCACCGATCCCGAGCAGATGGCTGCCGCTGTTGAGGCCGCCATGAACGCCGGTCCGCTGCGCGTAGCCGTGAACTGCGCCGGCATTGCCACTCCGGGCAAAGTGCTGGGACGCAACGGGGTGCTTCCGCTGGAGGACTTTGCCCGCGTCATCCAGGTCAACCTCATTGGAACCTTCAACGTCAGCCGTCTTGCGGCGCAGGCCATGGCCGAAACGGAACCGGTCCAGACGGGCGGAACGTCGGAGCGCGGCGTCATCATCAACACGGCATCGGTGGCTGCCTTCGACGGCCAGATTGGGCAGCCCGCCTATTCCGCGTCGAAAGGCGGAGTGGCCGCCATGACCCTGCCGCTGGCGCGAGAGCTGGCACGGCACCTGATCCGGGTGGTCACGATCGCCCCGGGGATCTTCGAAACCCCCATGATGGCCGGTCTTCCCCAGGAGGCGCAGGATTCCCTCGCCCAGCAGGTTCCGCATCCCTCGCGTCTGGGCCGGCCGGATGAATACGCCGCACTGGCCGCCCACATCATCGAGAACCAGATGCTCAACGGCGAGACGATCCGTCTGGACGGCGCTATTCGGATGGGGCCGCGCTAATTTTGGCTTTGGAATCAGAACTTGAACTTCCGGACGCGGACTTCTACGCGTTCGAAGATTTGCTGAGTGACCGGGAACAGGAGAAACTCGCCGAGCTGCGGGCGTTCCTCGAAACCGAGGTGGCTCCGCATGCCGGGCAGTGGTGGCAGGACGCATACTTTCCCGCTGAGCTGCTGCCCAAACTGGCGGCGCTGAAGCTCTCCACCCCTGTGCAGCAGGGCTACAGTCCGCTGTTTGCCGGACTGGTGATAGCGGAAATGACCCGCACCGACACCTCCATCGCCACGTTCTTCATGGTCCACCATGACTTGTTTGTGGAAGCGCTGCACGCCTTCGGCTCGACCGAGCAGAAGGACCGGCTGCTGGACGACGCTCTCACCCTGCGGATTACCGGAGCCTTTGCCCTCACCGAACCCGACCATGGTTCGGACGTTGCCGGCGGGATGGAAACCACTGCGGTGCGGGACGGCGACTCGTGGATCCTGAACGGCAGCAAGCGCTGGATCGGCAACGGAACGTTCTGCGACTACATGCTCCTGTGGGCGCGTGAACCGGCCACCGGCAAGGTTCGGGGATTCCTGCTGGATGCCTCCCTCCCCGGAGTCCACCGCACCCGGATCGAAAACAAGACGGCGCTTCGGACCGTGCAGAACGCAGACATAACCCTCACCGGGGTGCGGGTTGCGGAAACTGACCGGCTGGCGGGAATCGACAGCTTCGAGGACATCAAGCACCTGCTGCGCGGTTCGCGCATCATGGTGGGCTGGCAGGCTGTCGGCGCGCAGCTGGCCGCCGTCGACATTGCCCGCGCCTATGCCGTAGAGCGCAAGCAGTTCGGCCGCCCGCTGGCGTCCTTCCAGCTCGTGACCGAACAGCTCGTCCGGATGCTCGGCAACACGGTGGCAAGCACCGGAATGCTGGCCAGGGTGTCAGAGCTGGAGCGGGGCGGGTACCCCTCCGCGGAAATCGCCAGCGGCTCAGGTGACGGGATGCGGCCGTCCGGCGCCGGCATGGCGCAGGCTGCCCTGGCGAAGTCCTATGCCAGCGCCAAAATGCGTGAAACCGTGGCGCTGGGACGCAGCATTTTGGGCGGCAACGGAATTGTCACCGACTACCGGATGGCCAAGGTCTTCGCGGACGCCGAAGCCATCTACACGTACGAGGGATCGTACGAGATCAATTCACTCCTGGTGGGCCGGGATATCACCGGAATTTCGGCACTGAGGTAGGCGGAGTTTCCGGTAACGGCAGATCTTCCCCGCCGGGCAGCTGCACCGGCGGGGAAGATCGGATCACCGCCGGAAGGCAGCCAGCGGATTGTCCAGCCGCCCGGAGAACTGCAGCCCGCCGGAGGGATCGCTGAGATCCAGCATCTGCTGGTTGTTGCGCAGCTGCAGCCGGTTCAGGCAGGACAGCGGAAAGTCCCCGGCAAAGAGGTCATGCGCGGCAAATTCGTCCGCCAGTTCCGGATGCGAGTCCTGGTACTCCCTCACCACCGAGGCCACGGCGGCCCAAAAGTCCTGCCCGGACAGCTGCCCGTCTTCGTCCAGGAGTGCGGCCAGGAAGCGGAAGATGCAGTCGAACACATCGGTGAAGATGGACAGGATCTTCTCATCCTGC
Organism: Arthrobacter sp. TJ-58; assembly: GCF_058269295.1. NCBI lineage: Bacteria > Bacillati > Actinomycetota > Actinomycetes > Micrococcales > Micrococcaceae > Arthrobacter > Arthrobacter sp. TJ-58. The sequence continues at coordinate 94,195 of NZ_JBZCNM010000007.1, read as the reverse complement.
GGAATCTGCACCCGCACCCGGGAGCATTCTTCGGGCATAGCCGTACGGTTTCCCATGACCACTATTTCCTCGGCAATGTCCTTCATGATCATCCGCTGCACGGCCCCGTTCTTCAGCACCATGATCAGGTTCTCGCCGTGCGGCATGTACGCCAGATCATAGGCATAGAAGCTGTGCAGCAGGGGCACAAGGTAGGCCCGCAGGTACTGTTCCAGCCACGCCTGCGCACTGAGGCCGGACTGTTCAATCAGGGCCGAAACGAAGGGCCGTCCCGCGGCATCGGTATGCAGGAGAGAGGCCATGGTTGCCAGCTGCTCACCCTCGCCCAGGTGGGGCACCGGGCTCTCCCGCCACAGGGCGGAGAGCATTTTGCGGTACGGCGACCCCTTGGGCGCCCCTGCCTCAAAGTAGCGGTTCGTGTAGCCGACGGCGGCGCTTTCGCGCAGGATGCTGAAACCGGCGCCCTGCAGTGTGCCGTCAGTCCGGACCAGTCCGTCCAGCCAGGCATTGATGGCGGGTGTGGCCAGCATGTATTCGGGGGAGAGGCCGCGCATGAAGCCCATGTTCACCACGGACAGCGCGGTTTTCACGTAGCAGCGGTCCGTGCGGCCGCGGTTGAAAAAGGTGCGGATGGACTGCTGTGCCTGATAGACGTCTTCCCCGGTGCCCAGGTGCACCAGATGGCCCTGGGCAATTTCGGCGGCAAAGGTGACGGTCAGCTTATTGGTCCATTGCCACGGGTGCACCGGCATGTACAGGTACGCGGCGGGGTCGGCTCCGCGCTGCGCCAGCCGGGCATCAAAGCCGGCGACGACGGCGGCGCCCAGCTCGCGCTCCACATGGTCCCGGTACTCCAGCCCCGGAAGAGCGGTGAAGACGGCACGGTCTCGGCGCACGGCGATCCACTCCAGCTGAACCGGGGCACCGGCCTCCGGCGCATAGGCCAGGTAGTCGTCCGAGCCGAAGCCGAGACGGCCGTTGTTGGCGACAAAACAGGGATGGCCTTCAGTCATCGACCGTTCCACGGACTGGAAGTCCGCAGCGGGGTCCTTTCCGCCGGTCACTCCTCGGGCCAGCAGGTCCGACGACGGCGAGTTGGGGGAATTCTTGAAGGCGTGGGAGGCGAGGGTGCTGCTGATTTCTTCCAGATAGACGGGGAGCATCTGCTCATTGATCCCCAGCGTGCCGGAAAATTCCGTGATGAACACCAGGGCATCCAGGGCTGTTTCACGGCCGCCGGCAAAGCGGCGGATGCCGGCGGCAGGAATGGACCAATGGTCCAGGGCGAGCAGCCGGGCTTCGAAGCGGTACTCGGCGGCGCCGTCGTCGGACCGCAGGCGATAGGTGGGCCTGTGCGCGCCGGAGGCGGACCCCTGTGAGCCCGGCCCGCTGAGCGGTTCCGGACGCAAAATCCGTTCATGGGAAAACTCGGCCAGGGCCTTGCGGATGAGGTGCCGGTTTGCTGCTTCCCACCGTTCGGGGGTCAGGTGCTTGGCGGCCGCGGCCGCTGCCGGACTCGGGGTTGGGGAAGAACTTGATGGTGACCCGGAGGCGGAGAAGGGGGTGGCGGCAGGTTCGGAAGTGCCTGCGTCGGGAAGGGTGGTGGTCACAGGGCTGCTCCTGGTGGTGTGGCGGGGACGGTCGGGCAATCTCGAACGGTCAGGGAATCTGGAATGGTCAGGGAATCGGGGAGGGGCTGGACAGGGGTGAGGGCACGCAGCGCACGGTGGTGGTCCGCCCGGGTGCAGAAGCTCAGGACGGCTTCCTTGTCCGGAAGGGAGATGATTCCGGCGGGTACAAAACCCATCCGGGCATTCAGTGCCGCAATCTTGGTGTTGCGTACGTCCGGTTCCACCACAATCCGCTGTGTGCGCTCATCCGCAAAGAGGAACTCCAGCACGGAGCGGAACACCGCGGTGGTGAAGCCGGGTTTGGGCTTTTCCGCCGGCCCCACCAGGAGGTGCATGCCCGTGTCTCCGGGTTGCGCGGCGTAAAGGCCGGCCAGCGGAGAATGCGCGGGTGCATAGGACTCCATCAGGAACGCCGGCGAGCCGCCATCCAGGCCCAGCCACGCGTGATGATGCGGGTTTGCGGCAATGCTGGCATATTCGGCCTGCACCGTTGCCCGGGTGGCGTCGAGCATGCCCCAAAACCGGGCGTAGTCGCGGGTCATCCAGCTGTGCAGCAATGGTGCGTCGCGGCCGGCGTCGACCGGGACGATGGTGAAACTCATGCGCCCGCCTCCGCGCCCACGGCCGGCCGGGAGGGGATGCCGACAGCGGTGCCGGCGGGCCCGGGCACCGGAACGCCGGCCAACCCGTGCGCGGGAACACCGAATTCCTGGAAGGCAATGCTGCTCTCCACCGGGTAGTACTCCCGTCCCAGCATCTGCGCAATGATCACCGAGTTCCGGTAGGCGGCCATGCCCAGGTCCGGACTGACGAAGCCGTGGGTGTGCAGCTCCGCATTCTGCACAAAAATCTCTCCCGGCACGGTGCTGATTCCATACGTCCGGTCAACATCGAACCGCCCGGCGGCATCACGCCGGATGCGCCCGCTGATTCCGGCCAGGAAGTCCGGCTCACGGTAGGCGTATCCGGTGCCGAGCACGACGGCGTCGGTCTCCAGCAGGTGCCCACGGTCCTGTTCGCCGTGGTGCAGCGTGAGGGTGTGGCTGTCCGTCTCCGGGTGGTAGCTGGCATCGCGCAGTTCCATGTGGGTCAGCAGCCGGGTCCGGGGCTCTCCATGGAGGCTCAGGGCATACAGGGTGTCATAAATGGTGTTGATCAGGTCCGAGTCGATGCCTTTGTAAAGGTTCTTCTGGGTTGCCACGAGCCGGTCCCGCGTGGATTCCGGCAGGGCATGGAAATAGTCCACGTACTCCGGCGACGTCATTTCCAGGGTCAGCTTGGTGTACTCCAGCGGAAAGAAACGTCCGGAGCGGGTAACCCAGTTCAACTCGTAGCCGCGGGAGGGCAGGTCCTGGAGCAAATCACAATAGATCTCCGCGGCGCTTTGCCCGCTGCCGACCACCGTGATGCTGGACCGCGACTGCAGTTCGGCTTTCCGGGCCAGATAGTCGGCGTTGTGCAGCACCAGCCCGCCCGCCCCGGTGACGGCACGGGCTGCTTCGGGGATATGCGGCTGGGTTCCCGTTCCCAGAATCAACCGGCGGCCGCGGCGGACCTTTGGCCCCTGCGGGCCAACAGTGTGCACCGAGTAGGCGCCGCCGTCGTATTCCACATCCGTGACGCGCTCGCCGAAGTGCACGTTGGGCAGTGCGTCCGCGACCCACTGGCAGTAGGCATTGAACTCGGCGCGCAGCGGATAGAAGTTCTCCCGGATGTAGAAGCGGTAGATGCGGCCGGTCTGCTTCAGGAAGTTCAGGAACGAATACGGCGATGTCGGGTCCGCCAGCGTCACCAGGTCAGCCATGAACGGGACCTGGAGATGGGCGGTGTCCAGCATCATCCCCGGATGCCAGTCGAAGCCGGGCCGCGCGTCAACGAACACCAGGTCAAGGTCCGCAATCGGATCGGTCAGCGCGGCCAGCCCCAGATTGAAGGGGCCAACGCCTATGCCGACGGCGTCATGGACGTGTGCGGCGTCTGCTGCGGTGCTCATGCTGCCACCCCTGCCGCTGCAACCAGGTAGTTCTGTCCGGTGGTGCGGATCAGGGCGAGGATTTCCCGGATGTCCTCCAGGGTGGTCTCCGCGTTGAGCAGGGTGAACTTCAGGTAATGCCTGCCTGCCAGCGTTGTTCCTGCGACCACCGCCTCACCTGAGGCAAAGAGTGCCTTCCGAATGTGCCGGTTGGCGTCATCAGCGCTCTCGTCATCCGTGCCCGGCGGGAGGTAGCGGAACACCAGGGTGCTCAGTTGGGCCGGTGCGGCCAGATCAAAGTCCGGATCATCGGCCAGGAGACCGGAAACCTCTGCCGCGAGGTCCACCGCGGCATCCAGCAGTTGCCCGATCCCGTCGGCCCCCATCAGCCGCAGCGTGAGCCACAGCTTCAGTGCATCGAACCGCCGCGTGGTTTGAAGGCTCTTGTCGACCTGGTTGGGGATGAGCTCCCTGGCTGCGCTTTCCGGATTCAGGTAGTCGGCGTAGAAAGTGACGTGCCCAAGCATTGCCGCATCCCGGACCAGCAGGGCGCTGGAGGACACCGGCTGGAAGAACGTCTTGTGATAGTCAACGGTGACCGAATCGGCGGCACCGATCCCGTGGAGCAGATGGCGGTGCCGCAGCGAGGTAATGAGCCCGCCTCCGTAGGCCGCGTCCACGTGCAGCCAGATGTTGTGGTGCCGGGCGAGGGCCGCGGCGGCCGGAAGCGGGTCAATGCTGCCGAAGTCCGTGGTGCCGGCGGTGGCAACGATGGCCATGGGCGTTTCGCCGCGGGCAATACTGGCTTCTAAGGCTGTCCGCAGTGCCTCGGGATCCATCCGGCGGCGGGAGTCGCAGGGCACCGGCACCACGGCGTCGTATCCCAGTCCCAGCAGTGAAGCGGACTTCGCGATGCTGAAGTGGCTTGCCTCGGAGGTGAAGATTCGCAGGCCGTCCAAAAGCGCCGGCAGGCGTTGGCCCTCGCGCCGCGGATCCAGACGCAGCTTGGCTACCGCCTGGTTGCGGGCAATCAGGAGGCCCTGCAGGTTGGACGTGGTTCCGCCGCTGGTAAACACTCCGTCCGCCCGGCTGCCGAGGCCCAGTCGATCCGCCGTCCAGCGGATGAGCCGGCGTTCAATCAGCGTTGCTCCGGCGCTTTGATCCCAGGTGTCCAGCGAAGAATTGACGGCGGACAAGATGGCTTCCCCTACCAGGGCGGGAATCACCACCGGACAGTTCAAATGAGCCGCGTACTTTGTGTCGTGAAAGTACACGGCATCCTTCAAATACACGCGGGCAAGTTCCTCCAGGGCGGCGTCTGTGGCCTCCAGCGGTGTCTCCAGATCAATGGCTTCCACCTCCGGTGCCAGTTCTGCGGGGGTGATTCCCGTGAATGGCGCGGTGGTGCCGGCGACTGTTGCGGCCACAAAATTCACGCCCCGGACGACGTCGGCGGCGTAGCGTGCGGTGGTCCGTGCGGTGAACAGCTGGTCGGCGGCCGCTTCCCGTTCGCTCTGCAGGGCCAGGCCGGAGCGCTTTTCTGTATGGTGCAGCAAGGTCACTGCGACTCCCTCGTTATGTCTCACATTGGTAACTCAGGTAACCCTTACTTAGGCTTACCTTTACGTCAAACTAATGTGACGTAATTGCTCTTAGGCCTGACATATCGCGGAAGTTAGGTACAATTTCGCGCCTGCAATGGGCCCGTAATCCGTCCTTGAGATGTTCGAGTGGTATTCGGGGAGCTGCATCAGTAGGCTTACTAGCGACGATCTGCCGGATTTCCCCTCTTGTGCACCGGGTAATTGCATCTGGTGCACAAGAGCCGGCAGCCCGCACGCAACGGAAAGGCTAGGTTGATGACTGAGCAGAGTATTCCCGATCCCGAACTGGGCGATGATCCCGTACTGGCTGACGACATAGCCGATGTTGTGACTCCTGATGAAGTCTCGGAAGTGCCGCTCAGTGACCTGACGGATGTCGACGACCTGAGCAACGCGGATGAGTTCATTGATCCTGAGGACCTGAGCTATCCCGGTGCCGCTGAGGACAACCCGGACCGCTGGCAGGAGGATCCGCTGGTGAACGAGGAGCCCCTCATGGGGGAACCCGGAACGCTGTCGGATCAGACCCTGCGGGATGAAACCGAGCAGGAGCGCTACGAAGCGGGCGATTCCCAGATCCCGCCCGAGGTGCCGACCATCGGTGAGGCGGCGAGCGACGTCGACTTCGATGACCCCATCTCGGCCGATGAAGAAGACGCCAGCGATGATCCGGCACACCTGGGTGGAAACCCTCTGGCCGATTTTGACCCGGAGGAACGCGAACTCTAACGGCGCAGATCTTCCGCGTTCTGAGAACCTATTGAATTCTTAGGAACGAAGTCACCGGCCCGCCTGAACCGGCGGGCCGGTTGCCGTTAGCGGCTAACCTGTTTTTATGCCTTCTTTTCGAGCACAGCTGAACATTACGGGGCTAAAACCGGGCACGCCTCCGGAAGCCGTAATGGAAACAGCCGTTGCCGCACTGGCTGCAAGCCATCATGTGGAGGCCAATCACCTCGAAATAGTTGGCGGGATTCCGCGCATCACCCTGCGCTTCATGGTTCCGGATAATGAATGGTCGCTGGAAAACTCCTCCGCACTGCGAGCTGCCGCCAACATGCGCCATGCCGTGGATGAAATTGCAGAGGCGGAACGGCTGCGGGTCCTGCGGCGGCAGCGGGGCCGCTGGGTTCCGCTGTAACCGCCAGCGCTGGGCCAAAAGATCACAAGAGCAGGACCAGCCGGCTCCGGACTCCCGGGAAGAGCAGGACCAGCCGGCCCCGGGCTTCCTAGAAGAGCAGGACCAGCCGGCCCCGGACTCCCGGGAAGAGCAGGACCAGCCGGCCCCGGGCTTCCTAGAAGAGCAGGACCAGCCGGCCCCGGACTCCGCCGGCCTCGAGCCTGCGGTGTGCCTCTGCGGCCTTTTCCGCCGGGATCCGGTCCGCTACCCGAAGCGTCAGCGTTCCGTCCTCCGCGAGGCGCCGGAGTGCTTCCAGCTTCTGGCCTGAGTGGTATTCATCCCGAACCGCAATGGGATGCACCGTGATGCCGCGTCCCGGTTCCTCGTGCCACCAGCGGAAGGTCGCGAAGCGTCCGCCGTCTTTGATGGCGGGAACAGCTTTTTCATTCATCACAGCCGCATCGGCGAGGGCATCGACTCCGTTCGGGAAGAACTCCCGGATGCGTTCGGCCACATCGTCGCCGCGCTCCACGATGTAGTCCGGACCCAGGTCGGAGACCAATTCGCGGTCCTTGGGAGCGGCGTCGGCCACCACCCGCAGGCCAGCATGTTTGGCCAGCTGGACCAGATAATTTCCCAGCGTTCCCGCGGCTCCGGTAACGGCCAGTGACTGGCCGGGCTGCAGGTTCAGCTTCTCCAGAGTCTGGACCGCGGTGAGTCCGTTCATGGGCAGGGTTGATGCTTCGGCGAAGTCCATGCCGGCAGGAATGTGTGCCAGGGAGTCCGCAGGGGCCACCAGATATTCCGTGTAAGCCCCCTGATGGTCTCCGAACGGCAGCGCAATGGTCATAACCCGGTCGCCCGCCTGCCATCCGCTGGCTTCGGAGGCCTCATCAATGATCCCGGCCGCATCCATGCCGGGCACCGCGGGCATCCGGCTGAGGTCCCTGCCGGATCCGCCGGCGCGCACAACGGTGTCGGTGGGGCTCACTGCTGCCGCCCGGACCCGGATGCGCACCTCGCCCGGCCCGGCGTGAGGCTCGGGTACGTCCAGCACTGTCAGGGCCTCGGGGCCGCCGAACTTTTCCACACCAATCATCTTCATATCCGGCGGCAACCTCCTCGGCCGCTGCCGTATTCCTTGGCAGCGGTGTGCCCGGCTTTCCTTTTCTGCTGTGGTGCGATGCCTTGGCGGCTAAGCGCTGGCCAACTCGGGTGCATCTGCTTGGCGGCGTCGCTCATTGTGCCGTTCCTCGCGGCGGCGTTCATGGTCCACCTGATGCCTGCGGGATCCCGCTGACACGAGGATCAGGAAGGCGGCCGCAGCCGCTGCAGCGCCAATAACAGTCGAATCCGGTGCTCCGGTCAACCGTTCAAAAGCAACACAGCACAGTGCCCAGACGGACGCCAGCGCCACCGACAGATGCCCGCGGTCCGTCATGCAGATTGCCACAGTGCCCACAGTGACCGTGATGAGGCCAACAAGTGCCCAAACGTTGCCGCCCCAGCCGGCCAGATCTGTTCCTTCTACCGTCAGGATGAAGGAAAGCGCTGCAGTGAACGATAAAACGCCTGCGGCCAGAGAGAACCCCTGAGGTATGTCGGTCAGGAATCCTTCCATGCGGGATGCCACCGGGTGGCGGTTCATGCTGCGGACCGCGAACAGGCCCGCAATGATCTGAGCTGCGGCAACGGCCAGCAGGAAACCGGCGCTCCCTGAAGAGACCGCCAGCAGCCACGCAAAGGCCAGGATTTGGAACGCCAATATGAACCAGCCAAGGCGGCGGTGCCGGGGGTTTGCCCGCTGCCCGGGAAGCCACTGGTACAGCGCGTATCCCAGCCAGCCGGCCGCGATGGCCACCCACAGCCACCACACTGCGGCTGCCGGTGCGAGCAGCGATCCTGCGGCGCCAAGAACTGCCTGTGGTTCAGCGCCGGCAAGTTTTTCGCCTGTGAACGTGATGCCGCCGCCGACCGAATTATCTGTGCGGACCAGAAGGACGGTCGTCACCGCCGCACCCGCCGCTGCACCCGTAACGGCAATCCGGCGAATGAGGTCGAACGGGATGTCCTGAGGATTCTGGAACCAGCTCACCCCTGAAGGATGCCGGGCGCCGGACGCTTCAGGTCTCGTTTCCGGTACCGGAGGTGTCCGGAGCCGGTTTTGGGCGGCGGCTGATTTCGACAGCGGAATCATCAGGGTCCTTCCCCTCACTCGCGGAGAGTATCCGCGGGCGATGCCCCGGACGTTCACCTACCCTACCCAGTGACGTAGCGAAAAAGCACGGATTATTTCTGATCCTGCCCCGGAGGACAAGCCCCGGCGGCAGTTTTGGGGGCGGTCAGGGGGATTTAACTCGGGATGGACATACCTGCTGCAATAACCCGGTGAGGTGATCTTCCCCGGTTAAACCTTCGGAGCGTGGGACTTAAACTTTTCGGCGCGTGGGACTTATACTTTCGCCGCGTGGGACTTAAACCTTCGGCGCGTGGGACAAAGAAAGGCCGCTGCGATACTGCACGGGCTGTTTCGTCAGCGGGTCCACAAAGTCCACGGAACGGGCGAGCAGCTGCAGCGGTTGTTCGTAGTTATCCGGAGCCTGGGGCAGCAGTTCCGGATAGAAGGAATCGTTCAGGATACCGATTCCCAGAGACGCCATATGGACCCGCAGCTGATGCGTTTTCCCTGTGTGCGGCTGCAAGCGGTACCGTCCAATGCCGTCGCGGGCTTCCAGAAGCTCAATCCGGGTTTCCGCATTCGGCTCGCCCTCCACTTCCTGGGCCAACAGGTAAGTGCGTGACTTGATCATGCGGCTGCGTACGATCCGGGGGAGCTCGAGGTCATCGCGGACAGGAGCCACGGCTTCGTATTCCTTGCTGATCCGGCGCTTTTCAAAAAGGGTTTGATACTTTCCGCGCGTTTCCGGATTGGTCGAAAACAACAGCACTCCCGCTGTCATCCGATCCAGGCGGTGCATGGGAATGAGATCCGGAATGTCCAGCTGCACCCGCAGCCGAACCAGCGCCGATTCGGCAACATACATGCCGCCCGGCGTTGTGGGCAGGAAATGCGGCTTATCGACCACAAGCAGGTTCTCATCCTGGTGAAGGATGCTGATTTCCACCGGGAGCCGCTCTTCGGGCGGCAATTCCCGGTAATACCAGATGAAAGTGTGCTCATTCAGCGGAGTCTTGGGGGTCAGCGGAACACCGCCCAGGCCCACAACCTCACCCCGGACAAACCGGTCCGTGATTCCGTCCGGATCCACGTGTCCAAACCTGGAGAGGACATACTCCATGGCAGTCGTCCACGGCCCGTCAGTTGGCAGTCGAAGACGGGTTGCGTTCACTCCGTTGCGTACCGGAAGGGGGGATTGCATCACCCTTCCAGATTACCGACGTCGAGCACCCGCCATTGACGTCCTCCCCGCGGAGATCTGAGGCAGCGACCTGAGGCAGAGGTCAGGGACGGCCGGCAAGCGGGCCCGAAGGCGGCGTTGTTTCCGGTTCGTTCTCCACGATCTCGGTCAATCGATCGAGGTAGCGCGTCACCGTTTCTGCCTCCTTGGACGTCAGGGATTTGGTGACTTCCATCATGCGTTCATGGAGTTGGCTCAGCGTTTCCTGCATCTCCACATTCGATTTGTCGGTTGGAATCAGTCGAAGGGCACGCCGATCAGTGGGATGAAGCTGCCTCTGGATGTGCCCGCTGCCGACCAGCCGGTCGATCAGCGCGGTGGTTGAAGCGGAGGAAATCGACAGCAGGCGGCTCAGTTCTGTTGGTCCCAAGGCGTTTCCATGCTGATGGGCGTGCATTAAATGCCGCAGCGCAACGAGGTCCTTCTCGTTGATCTTCATCTCGTCACGGATCCGCTGGCGCATTTGCTGTTCTGCGGCGCGGTAGTTCCTCAGCGCTTCCAGCAGAAGCCGCGACGGCTCCTGGTCCGGATCTCCCGGATACCAGTAGCTGGTGACGCTTGTTGCAGTACCTGTTGCGCTAGAGGGACACATGGTCGTTATCTTATTGGCGCGGAGAGACAGCTTCCGGTTAGGGCACGCGTCCGTCGTTTCGGTACTCAGGAAATTGAAGGGGCGAGTCCCTCCGCTGCTAGCCGGCGTTCATCGCGGCGGCGGGCTGGCAGTAAGGGCAGTAATACAGATCGCGCAGCTCAAGCGCGTTATCTCCTACGAGCTCGTGCACGATTTTCGTCCCGCAGCGAAGACAGCCCCGGGTCTCGCGGTTATAGACCCACAGCGGATCTCCGCGCATATTTCCGGTGGTGATCCTGCGGCTGCGCGTCTTGTTCGCTTCCAGCAGCCGTTTGGACAGGTCGACCATCCGGGGCAGATTGGGCACCTGGGCAACAGGTGTCAGCGGATGCACTCCGGCCAGGAAGCAAATTTCACAACGGTAAACGTTGCCGATGCCCGCTAGATTCCGCTGGTCCAGCAGCGCCAGCCCGATCGGCCGTTCCGGCACGGACTGGATGCGCCGCAGCGCCTCAGCGGCGTCCCAATCCGGGCCCAGCAGATCGGGGCCAAGGTAGCCGACGGCGTCGTCCTCCTCGGAGCGCGGCAGGACCCGCAGGAATCCGAGGTCAAAGCCAACAACCTGCTTTGTATCCGTTTCCAGCACGCAGCGTGCCTTAAACGCCGGCCGCCGCCATCGCTCGCCGCGGTTGTAGACGTGCCACAGGCCCTCCATCTTGAGATGGGAATGGAGAATCCACCCGGTGCTCGCATCGTCCAGCCTGATCAGCAGGTGTTTGCCACGCGAGACGACGTCGGCAACGGTGGAACCGGTGAAGTCGGTTGTCGCGAACTTGGGCGCGCGGATGTCGCATTTGGTGAGTTTCTGGCCGGCTAGTGCAGCGTTGAGCTCCCGAGCTGCCCGCCAGACTGTGTCGCCTTCAGGCACTTCGTCCTCCGCGGTTGGGAATCTGAGTCTGACATGGAATGCGGCAGTGCTTTTGAGCGAGGCGTTGCAGCTCAGCGAGGCGGTGCAGCTCAGCGAGACCGTGTAGCGGAGTGAGGCGGTGTTGCTGAGCGCGGTGGTGGCTGCCCGGGCCGGTACGCCGTCGCCGGTCTCGTGCCGCCTGCATCAGTGGTGTGAACGAATCAGACACGGTAGCGCAACCCCTTCGGCGTCGTGTAAAAACCGGCATGGATCAGCGCGCGGGAGGCATCCGTGTCCAGAATTTCGGAGCCGTTAACCTTTTCGATCGCCATCTTTTCTGCGGCGCCGCGGCGGATGATGTCCACGAGGGCACCCGCCGAGAGTTCAAGCACCGCCGGATCCTCCGTGAACGTGAGCAGTGTTTTCCCGCCCCGCTCGGCATACAGGGCCAGGTTTCCGTCCACCAGCACCACCAATGCGCCGGCCTTGCGTCCGGGCCGGTGGCCGCCTTCAAGTGCCGGCCACGGCAGGGCCGCACCATACGGATTCGCAGGATCCGTGGCAGCAAGGGCTACGGCTGCGGGTTCCGGCTTCTTCAGTTGAGCGTCCTCGGAAAACGAGCGGAGCCGGTCCACCGTTGCGGGAACGGCAAACTGTGCCGCACCGAGCTGTTCAATGAAATACCCTCGCCGGCACCGGCCCATTTCCTCAAGCCGGGCCAGCACCCGGTACAGCAGGGCAAACCCGCCCGGAGTGCCCTCGCTGGCCACTGAACCCCGGGTGACCACACCGTACCGGTCAAGCAGGAGCTCGGCGGTGGCATGCGCGTGGATGGTGGCGTCCTGTTCCACGGCGGGAAGCATGCTCCAGCGTCCTGCCACCAGCGCAGGAGCGTTGCGCAGTGCCGGGGGCTGATTGCCGGCAGCGAGGCGCATCGAGCTTCCGGTGAGAGACGCTCCCGGAGCGCGGCCGAGCCGGCCCAGACGTGCAGTCCGGGCCCGGGGCGTTGCCGCACGCTGCTTGTGTGCGGTCTTGCCGCCGGAAAGCAGGGACCGGACAGGAGTGAAGGTGTCGTTGCTGATCCGCCCGGACCAGACCAACTCCCAAAGCGCGCTGATGACAGCGGCGTCCGAGGTCTCTGCACCTCTCTGCGCCAACGCGTCCACCAGCTGCCGGAAGAAGTACGCTCCTCCGCCGGACAACAAATCCAGCAGCTGCAGCTGAAGTTCCGAGGGATCAAACTCCGGCGCCGGATTCAATGTCAGGGGTGCATTCTCCGCCAGGTGAAGCGCAATCCATCCGTCGTTTCCGGGCAGTGATCCGGTTCCGGACCAGATGACCTCTCCCGTGGCTGTGAGCTCGTCAAGCATCGACGGGGAATAGTTCCGCACCCTGGACCCGAGGATGAGCGGTTCCCAGGCCGATGCCGGAATAGGCACTCCGGAGAGCTGGTCGATCACGGTGGCAACGCCGTCGAGCCCGCGCAGCGATGAGCCAACGTTTTGCCAGACCGGAAGGAAGCGGCCATAGGTGGCCGGATCCACCGGTTCCACTTCCGAGCGCAGTGCTGCGAGGGAGCGGCGGCGCAGGCGGCGCAGCACCTCGGCGTCGCACCATTCGGTGCCTGCGCGCTCACCTGGGATCGTGATGACGGCGCCGGGGGTGGTGTCCACACCGGCCGCCGCGTCCAGCAGTTGAGTCTCCGCCGGCCGGAACTCTCCTTCAACAACGCGTCCTTCACCCGCGAGGCGCTGCAGGGTAGTGCTGACGACGGCGACGCCGAGCCCCAGCCGCGTGGCGGCTTCCGCAGCGGTGAAAGGCCCGTGGGTGCGTGCGTAGCGTCCGATCAGGTCACCCAGGGGATCGGCCACGGGCTCAATAAAGGCCAGCGGAACACCCATCGGCAGCGGTACGCCCAAGGCGTCGCGCAGGCGGGCTGCGTCCTCGATGGCGGCGTAGCGCTGTTGGCCGGCCACGCCAACCTTCAACGCCCGGTTGGCCCGGACCAGCTGCTCGAGCAGGTCCCCGGCGTACTCGGCAGATGCCGCATGGGCGGCAGCGGCAGCTGCGGTTGGGAGAGCATCAGTGGTGTGGGTATCTGCCGAAACGTCGGACACTGAGATCTCTGACCCCGAGATCCCCAGCCCCGAGATCCCCGACCCCGCTGTGCCCGTCGCTTCAGCACCCGCTGCAGGCTCCGCGTCGAGGGGCTGCAAGCGTGCAGCCACTTCAGAGACGGTCAGGGGTCCCAGCAGCCGCAGCAAATCGGCGACACCTTCAATGCCCCGCACCCGGCGGTCCTCGGCCAGCCGCTGCAGCTCGAGTTCAATCTGAGCAATGATGCGTGCATCGAGCAGTTCACGGAGTTCTGCCCGGCCCAGCAGCTCGTTGAGCAGCGTGGGGTCAAGCGACAGGGCAGCGGCACGGCGCTCGGCCAGCGGAGAGTCACCCTCGTACAGGAAAGCTCCGACGTAGCCGAAGAGCAGGGACCGTGCGAAGGGGGACGGCGACGGCGTGGTGGTTTCCACGAGCCGGATTTCGCGGCGTTCGATGCTGGCCGCGATGTCCTTGAGCGCGGGCAAATCGTAGACATCTTGGAGGCATTCGCGCACTGTCTCCAGCACGATGGGGAACGTCGGATACTTTTTGGCGACGTCCAGCAGCTGTGCCGACCTTTGGCGCTGTTGCCACAGGGGAGTGCGTTTCCCGGGATTCTGCCGTGGCAGCAGCAGGGCCCGTGCAGCACATTCGCGGAACCGGGAGGCAAACAGTGCGGAACCGCCAACCTCGGCAGTCACGATCGAATCCAGTTCATCGGGCTCGAAGATGAACAGTTCGGCTCCGGGCGGCTCATCATCCATCAGGGGCACCCGCAGGACAATGCCGTCGTCGGAGGCCATGGCTGAACCGTCAAGGCCGTAGCGCTGATGCAGCCTGGCTCCCACGGCGAGTGCCCACGGAGCGTGGACCGGCATGCCGAAGGGGCTGTGCAGGACCACCCGCCAGTCGCCGAGCTCGTCGTGGAAGCGTTCCACCACCAGTGACCGGTCGTTGGGCACTACGTCCGTGGCCTGCTGCTGTTCACGCAGATAGGTCATGAGGTTGCCGGTGGCCCATTCGTCCAGGCCAACGGCGGAGAGGCGTTTCGCTGCCGTCTCGTCGTCGGCCCCGGCCATTTCGCGGACAAAGCTGCCGAGGGCTCGGCCTAACTCCACTGGCCTGCCGAGAGAGTCGCCGCGCCAGAACGGCAGCTTTCCGGGCTGCCCGAAGGCCGGGGAAACCAGCACTCGGTCATGGGTGATGTCTTCGATCCGCCAGCTGGTGGCACCCAGGGCAAAAACATCACCCACGCGGGATTCGTAGACCATTTCCTCGTCAAGTTCGCCGACGCGGCGGCTGTTCTTGCCTTCGGAGTCGCCCACCAAATAAACACCGAACAGTCCGCGGTCCGGAATTGTGCCGCCGGAGGTTACGGCGAGACGCTGCGCGCCCGGGCGTCCGGTGATGGTGCCTTCGGTGCGGTCCCAGACGATTCGCGGGCGCAGTTCAGCGAATTCATCCGAGGGGTAGCGGCCTGCCAGCAGATCCAGTGTTGCGTCGAAGGCCGACCGCGGGAGGCCGGCGAACGGTGCCGACTGCCGGACGACGTCGAACCACTCCTCCACATCGATGGAGCTCAGTGCGCAGGCGGCCACGGTCTGCTGGGCAAGGATATCGAGCGGATTGGCGGGAATGTAGAGGGGCTCAATCTGTCCGGAGAGCATTCGCTCGGCCACCACTGCCGAGTTCAGCAGATCTCCGCGGTGTTTGGGAAACATGACTCCCTGGGAGGTTTCGCCGACCTGGTGTCCGGCCCGGCCTACGCGCTGCAGGCCGCTGGCGACGGAGGGAGGGGACTCAACCTGGATGACCAGATCCACCGCGCCCATGTCGATGCCCAGTTCCAGCGAACTGGTGGCGACGACGCAGCGGAGCCGTCCCGATTTCAGGTCATCCTCAATCAGGGCGCGCTGGTCCTTCGAGACCGAGCCATGGTGGGCGCGCGCGAGCAGCGGGTTGTCGTCATCAGCCGCTGCCAGTTCCGGTTCCCGGTAACGGATGGAGACTCCGGCCTGGGCCATGAGCTGAGCCGGCGGACGCGTTGTAGGCAGAGGGGCAGGATCCGAAAGAACGGCGCCTGCAGCGCCTGCGCCAGGACCGGCTGTTCCGGTTGCTGCCGCGGACAGGGACAGGGCAGCTGTTTCCTGCCGATACGCGTGGATTTCATTCAGCCGAGCAGTCAGGCGCTCCGCCAGCCGGCGGGAGTTGGCGAACACGATGGTGGATCGGTTCGTCTCAATGAGGTCAACGATTTTTTCCTCGACGTGCGGCCAGATGCTGGCCTGTGGAGCGTAACCGCCCTCCACGGTGTCTTCGACGGCGGGTGTGCCGCCCAGATCCGACATGTCCTCCACCGGCACCGTGACCGTGAGATCCCAGGTTTTTTTGGCTGCCGGGGCCACGATGTGCACCGGGGCGTTTCCGCCCAGGAACCGTGCGACTGTTTCCTTCGGCTCCACAGTGGCGGACAGGCCGATGCGCTGCACCGGTTTGGAGAGCATCGCATCCAGCCGGGCGAGGGTCACCGCCAGATGCGCTCCCCGTTTTGTGCCGGCCACCGCATGCACTTCATCGACAATGACCGTGTCCACCTCAGAGAGGGTCTCCCGGGCGCGGGACGTCAGCATGAGGAACAGTGATTCAGGTGTTGTGATGAGGATGTCCGGCGGCCGCGTCAGTAGGGTTCTGCGCTCGTTTTGGGGAGTATCTCCTGAGCGGACGCCTACCGTAATTGAGGGTGCGGGCAGACCCAGACGCTTTGCCGTTTGGGTGATGCCGATCAGTGGTGAACGGAGGTTCCGCTCCACGTCAACACCGAGGGCTTTCAGCGGTGAGATGTACAGGACCTTGGTCTTGCGCTTGGGTGCGGCGTTCTTGGTGCGTCCGGACCCTTTTGCAGGGGCTGCCTTCTTTGCAGCGCCTTTGCCCTCCTCCGCAACATGGGAGGTCTCCTCCGGAAAGCCAGCGGTTTCCTTCAGAGTGCCGCCGCTCTTCTCGGCAGCAGCGGCAGACGCAATGAAGCTGTCCAGCGCCCAGAGGAAAGCAGCCAGAGTTTTGCCGGACCCGGTTGGCGCCACCACTAACGCATTGGACCCTTCCGATATTGCGTCCCATGCGCCCACCTGAGCCGGAGTTGGCGCAGCAAAAGCACCCTCAAACCACTCCCTGGTAGCGGGAGTGAACTTCTGCAGCACCGAAGCTCCGGATGTCATGTGCACCATTGTTCCGCACAGTCCTGACACTTTTGGATTCTCTACGGGAGTTCGGCTGCAGGCCGAATCCAGCAAAGCGGTACCGGGCGGCCCAACATCTCGCTCTGCCTAGTGTTCCGTCCAGCGCTCCGCCCAGAGATCTGCCCAGCGCTTCGTCCAGCGAATTGCCCTGCCTTCTGCCCAGGTCCCTGAGTCGTGCTCTACCCGGTGGGCTGCTCTATATCTTGGCTCTCTATGTCTTGATGCGGATGCAGTGTGGTTTCCTGCCCCGGATCTGAAAACCGTCGAAAGTACGTGTTGCGCAGAGGCACCCGCTCCGGATCGACGTAGGTCGGTGGCACGAACCACGGGACACCCGACCTCATGCTGATTCGCCAGTTTTCCTTATGCACTTCATGGTGATGGTGCGAGCACAGGAGGACGCCGTTATCCGTGGCCGTTGGTCCGCCTCGGCTCCAGTGTTGAATGTGATGGGCTTCGGTCCACGGACCAGGAATCGTACAGCCGGGAAAGGCACATCCTCCGTCTCGTGCGTGCAGCGCCTTCCTAAGATGAGGAGGAAACAGACGCTGCGCCCGGCCAATGTCCAGTATTCGGCCTTCCCCTGAAAGGACGACGGGCAGCATGTCCGCCTCGCAGGCGAGTTTCCGCACCGTTGCTGCCGGCACCGGCCCCGTGAATGCGTATGAACCGGGAATGACGGAGTCGGGACTTCTCGTCGGGCCCTGGTCCGGGGAAGGAGCTTGCCCGGAGTCCAAGCCTTTGACCAGGGATCCGTAGTCGAATTCCTTTAGGAGGGAGGGGGCATCTATGGTCACCAGGACTTGGGGACGCAATCCGCCGGATGCAGGTATGCCGCCCTGAGCCAATGCAGCCTTCGCCGCATCTACCAGCCCACCCAGCAAACGTTGGGGGCGGGTGCGACGATCCAACCGGGATGCAACCTCTGCTTCAGGCAATTTGCCGTCGGAACGCTGCACAGGGCCCGGTGCCGCATGGGCGCCGTCAGTTGTCCCCACGCCGCTTGTTGGGCCGGCGGCAGCGTTCATCACCGTCAGGAGCGTCTCGTGCTGTTCGGCAGTGCAATAAATATTGAGATGATTCAGGCCGTTCCTCTTCCGTCCGGAGAAGATTCCTTGAAAGCGCCGCAGCTCCTCCTCCGAGGGTTCCGCACCGTCCTGATCGGTAATGAGCACCCAGCGGCGGGCCGTGCGGACAAGGAAGTCCTGGTCCTGCAGTCGGGCAATGGAGGAAAGATCCGTTTCCATTGCAGATGCTGTACGGGCGTCGGTGCGGTGGCGGACCTGATCTATGGCGTCTGCAACGATGGCGGCAGCGTGAGAGGAGATCTCTCCTGCCGCAGCGCTGTCTGCGAGAACGGGGAGGGCCGGGGTGAGATGTTCCCCGGAGGTGCTGACTGCCGGCAGGAGAACGGAGGCCAGTTTCAACCGCCGGTGTGCTTCGCCCCGGCTGATGCGAAGCCGGCAGCGCATGTAGTCCGCTGTTGTCCGGAACTCGGCGTGCACCTTTGCGGATGCGTGCTGCGCAGGCGAATCACACGCATCGGGAGTATCAGGCATGCCCGACGGGTCAGGGGCGCCAGCGGAAATTTCAGACAGCACGGATGGAGCCGAGCCAAAAACTCCAGCTACACGATGGTTCTCCAGTGCCCCCGCGCAGACAATTTGCAGATACTCCACCGTTCGAGACAGGGCCTCCACCTGAGCGGCAAGGTGAACCGCCTGACCCGTGCTCATGAGAGCAGCGGCACGGACGGAACCCTCGCGCAGGATGTCCATCGTGTCTGCACAATCAACTGTTAGCTGCAGAAACTCAATGGGTCCGGGGTGCGCGACAGGATCGCCCGGACTGCCGGGCATCTCCGCAGCAAGAATCGTCTCCATATGACGATTCTTCCGAAAAACAGAAGTCCGAACAGAAAAAGAATCTTTATTGTGCATAAGATTCCACGCACGCTGTCCTGTGGAGGGCAACTTGCCCGCGCCATCCTGCGACCCGCGCACCTGGCTGTCTGCGGCCCGCTTGTCAGTGCTGCCCGTGGCGACCCACGCCGCCTGGATGTCTGCCGCTCGGCAACGGCTGTCCGACTACCGGCGCTTGGCAGCCGGCAACCGGCTACCGCGGCAGCCCGCAGTCGGCACGCGGCAGTCGGCAACCGTCTACCCGCCACCGGCACCATCCGGCCCGGTGCCCTACCGCTTCTGCAGGGTGCTGATGGTCAACAATTCCACGTTCGGGTTTTCGCAGGCGAGAATCGGGTGCTCGATCGTCAGCGACTCAAGATCTTCCGGAGGGTAAACCATCAGCTGGGTCGCCTGATGCGATTCGCATTCGGCGCCATAGTTTTCGGCGCGGGTTTCCTTCAATCCGGCCACCATTGACTGGCCGGGCTCCAGAACAAAGGATGCGCCGGCCGCTGGCCCCTCGCCCGAGCGAACAGCTGCTGCTCCGATCTGTTCCCCTGAGCCGTCAACGTAGGAAACTCCGGGGAAACCGGCGGCGGCGGTGCAGGCGTCCGGCGAGACATTGGTCAGCACCAGGGTGCGGTAGACACTGCCGGCAGCGCCTCCGCCCTGGGTCTCTTCAACTTCGCCCGCCAATCCTGAAGCGGCACAGGCGACAGGCTCACCTGAAACGCCCCCGGCCGGGGGCGTTGCCTCGGGAAGGGCGGAGCTCGGAGATGTCATCCCGGATTCGCTTGCGGAAGGTTCCAGGCTCGGGGTGGTCTCCGGGGATGCAGAAGGGGCGGCGGAGGCGGAAGAGGAAACGGAGGACGACGACGACGGCGCTGCCGACGGCGCCGAGTCCTCCCCGCCGCTGGATCCGCAGCCGCCGACTGCCAGCACAGTGCCAAGGGCAACGGCGGAAAGTGTCATGTTCTTCCACGACGGCATGGTTCGCCCCGATACATTTTTCCGCGGTGCCGGGCTATTCCGCGACAGCTTGCTATTGTCCGAGGACGAGGCGTTTCGCAACGATGATTTTTTCCATGACCGGTTATTCATAGGGTCACTTTCCACTTACCTGCGGTGCATCGTCAATTACGCACCGCAGGTGGCAGAATAATGACGCCGCAAACGTTACGCTTTCCGGGTTCGGTAAAGGGCGGCAGCTCCGAGAACCAATCCCAGAATGCCTGCACCGAGGCCCGCATAACCGGCAACGGCTGCTGCTTCCACATCATCTTCATCAACGGCGTCATCGTCAGCGGTGCCCTGTTCATCAGCGCCGTCCCCCGCCGCACCATCGTTGACGTCATTATCGCCGCTGCCGCCATAAGCGTCGCCGTTTCCGCCGTCGTCGGACGCTTTGGGCGCAGTGCTTACCGCAACCACCGGGGCCGGGAACTTCAGATCCTCCGCGGACTGGCCGTCAGCGGCAACCTCGGACCAGTCAGTCTGGCCTTCCACACAGGACTGCAGCACCGGGAACGCCAGAGGATCCCCGGACCCGTCGGGAATCCGGACACTGAGCTGGAACGTGTCACGGATACCGTCGGGCAGCGGACTGTCAGCTGTGAAGACAACCTGGCTCGTCCGCGACCCGATGGAGGTGCCGTTCTCCAGAACCCGCGGTTCCTTGAACTCCTCGGTGACCTTGCTGATGCTCCAGCCGGGATGGGCGGTGGGAACGGCATCGGTCACCTGCTCGGGGAGCGTAACCGTGATTGCCGTCGTCGGCGAGCCCGAGCATCCGTGGGACGTCTCGAATGTGAGCAGCGTGCCGGCTCCGGCGTCGGCGGACTCAGGGGAGACATGGACGTGCGCCGACGCGGCACCAATTCCCGCACCCATCAGGAGGGCGGTTGCGACGGCGGCAGCTCCTGCGGAAGCCAGGGAACGGGAAGTACGGGGATGGCGCATGGAAAAGCCTTTCAGGGGCGGGCAGCGGAGGGAGAAAGCTGTGTTCAGAGTTGCCCTGGGCAGGTGGTCTGCCGGAGTCAGGGTGGTGCGGCGGAGGGAAGACTATTCGTGGTGGTACGGGCGTCCGCCGGCGATTTCCTGTGCCCGGTACACCTGTTCGGCAAGGATCAGCCGCACCAGCTGGTGGGGGAATACCAGGGGGGAGAGGGACCAGATGAAGTCGGCGCGGTCGTGGACGCTTTGGTCCACCCCGTACGCACCGCCGATGATCAGCGTGACATTGCGGGAATTATCCAGGGGCTTTTGCAGGGTCTTGGCGAGGGCGGGCGAGGTGATGGCTTTGCCCCGTTCGTCCAGCAAAATGACGTAATCGCTGCCCACCTTGGCCAGCAGCCGTTCGGATTCCTCCTTGCGTGCGGAATCACCCTCGCGGGCAGAATGCGGAATGGAGACCCAGGTCAGGTCGAAGGGCTTTTTGAGCCGCTTTTCATAGCGGTGGATGCCATCCACTACCCAGTCCTCATGCTTCCGGCCAACCATCAATACTCGCAGTGCCATAAGTCCATTGAATAGCAAGTGGAAGAACATCGAAAAAGTTGTGGGCGCGCTCACACTGCTGCGGTCTAGACTTCCCGCATGACAAACAGAAACGGAACGCGTGCAGTGGTCCTGGGCGGCGGAGGAGTGGCGGGCATCGCCTGGGAGATCGGAGTCCTCGCCACTTTGCTGGAACATGGCGTTGAGTTGAACGACGCAGACCTGGTGGTCGGCACGTCCGCCGGATCCGTCGTCGGGACGGCCCTGCGGTTAGGCGTCCTGCGCCAGGTGCTGGCGGCGCAGCTGCATGAAGATGATCCTGCGGAGAGCACCATGGAGCAGGGCGAACTGACGCATTTCAGCACCGAGCAGTTCATCAACATGATGGCCGCGGCTGCCAGCGGCCCCGGTGGTGAGCAGGAGGCCCGGGCTCGTATTGGCCAGGCGGCGCTCGCGGCCGGTGAGGGACTTTCCGATACTGCCTGGGTGAACACCATCCGTTCGCTGCTTCCCGCCCGGTCCTGGCCGCCCGCGCTGCTGAAAGTGACCGCCGTAAATGCCGACGACGGCGAGTTCACGGTTTTCGACGCCGGTTCCGGGGCCGAACTGGCTCTGGCCGTTGCCGCGAGCTGCAGCGTTCCCGGCGCCTGGCCGCCGGTGCGGATCCACGGCATTCCCTACATGGACGGCGGGATGCGCTCGGCGTCGAACGCCGATCTGGCGGCGGGGTACGACAAAGTCCTCATCCTGTCCTGTGCACCGGAGGCACCGGACAGCCCCTTCGGCCCCACCCTGCCCCAGGCACTGGAAACCCTGAAAGCCGGTTCCGATACTTATCTGATCGAGGCCGATGACGCCAGCCGGACCGCCTTCGGATCCAATGTTCTGCTGCAGTCCACACGCCGCCCGTCCGCTGTGGCCGGCCGGGAGCAGGGGGCTGCGGTGTCCGACGCCGTCAAGGTCTTCTGGGGCTCATAGCGGCAGCGCGGGCGGAGCCTTTGGGCTGCTGAGGGGCAGACCGGTGCGGGAAAATCGATGCTGTAATGGAAAGAGAAACTGAACGTCCCCGCGCGGACGGCAGCCCACCTTCAGGGCCATTCCTACAACCCAAAAACCGGTGATATGTCCAGCGACAACGATTCTGCCCAGCTCCCAAATGATCTCGACGAGTTTGTGTCCGAAACAGTGCTGTCCGAGAACACCTACCGCAGGGACTATGCCGGTCTCCTGCAGGACATGGTTCTGGAAACCACTGATGTGGAGAGTTTCCTCGAGGACCTCACCCGCCTCACCGTGGATACGCTGGCTCCTGCGGGACGGGAGCTCTTTTGCGGCGTGACCCTGCTGCGCCCGGGCAGCGCCGTTACGGTGGCCAGCGACACCGAGGATTCGCGCCGCATGGACGAAGTCCAGTACAAGTTCGGAACCGGCCCCTGCCTGGAAGCGGCACGTACCAACAAAACCGTTCTGGTCCGGAACATCATCGAAGATCCGCGGTGGACGGATTATGCCGAGGCGATTGCCGGCTTTGGACTGCGGTCGATCCTGGGCGTTCCCATTCCGCTGGACGGTCAGGCGCAGTGCGGCCTGAACGTGTACGCGCGGGAAGTGGACGCCTTCACGGACGAAATGGTCCGCGAAGCAGAGGAATTTGCCCGCAGTGCGTCCAAATCGCTGCGCCTCGCCGTGCGCATCGCGCAACTGGCCGAAAGCAGGGAAAACCTCAGGGCCGCGATGGGATCACGCACCACCATCGACCTGGCCGCAGGAATTATCATGGCCCAGAACCGGTGCAGCCAGGACGCAGCCGTCACCATCCTCAAAGCCGCCTCAAGCGCACGCAACCTGAAGCTGCGCGACGTTGCGGCCGCCGTCGTCGCCTCCGTGGGCGAGAAGGAACCCAAGACACATTTCGTGGACTGACGCCGGTACCCGGGTTCGACGACGACGCCGGCCGCCGGGCGCTGTCCCCCTCCGGCGGGCAGGGGGACACTGGGTGAATGGAACATGCAGACGCAGACGCCGCAGGCACTCAGCAGGGACCGGCGGCCCAAACGAACGAAGTCCGGGACAACCCTGTGCAGCCGGGGCTGGTGATCCATGGGTTCGGCCCCGACAGTGGAACCTGGCTGGCCGGCCTGCTGCGAAGCGCGGGAAATGCACGGCGTGCGCTGGGCTCGGAGCGGGCGGTTGAAGTGGTGGTGCAAGGGTTGGGGGTCCGGCTCCTGCGCGCGGGCATTGGGGATCAGAGCGCCCTCGACGGCGCGCTGGCCGCAGATATCCACGTCCTGGCGTGCGAGAACAGCATGACCCGTGCAGGAGTGCAGAAGGATGAGCTGCACCGGGGTGTGGAAACGGTGGATGCCGCAGTGGCTCATCTGGCCCGCCGGCAGTGGGAAGGCTGGGCGTACGTCCGGTTGTAACAAGGACTGCAGGCGCTGCTCGCCCAAAGGCTGGATCACAAAGCCGTGATCACGAAACAGTAACCTTCCCAACTATAATTTCGATATGTCATTCACATATATCTCCCGAGGTTTCCACGCCCCGACG
Source organism: Arthrobacter sp. TJ-58 (assembly GCF_058269295.1). Classification (NCBI taxonomy): domain Bacteria; kingdom Bacillati; phylum Actinomycetota; class Actinomycetes; order Micrococcales; family Micrococcaceae; genus Arthrobacter; species Arthrobacter sp. TJ-58. Next base: position 70,688 of record NZ_JBZCNM010000007.1, on the reverse strand, counting down.
ACCCTGGTGCAGCACGGAGCTGTTCGTTGAGCGGCGGTCTCGTTGCCCTGCTCGACGACGTCGCTGCCCTGGCACGCATCGCCGCAGCCTCTGTGGACGATATCGCCGCCGGTGCCGCTAAAGCAGGAGCCAAGGCCGCCGGCGTCGTCATTGACGATGCCGCAGTGACACCCCAGTATGTCTCCGGCGCAGACCCGTCCCGCGAACTGCCGATGATCAAGCGCATCTTCTGGGGATCGCTGCGGAACAAGCTGCTGTTCATCCTGCCGGCACTGCTGCTGATCAGCGCCTTCATTCCCGTCGTCATCCCGTTCATCCTTATGCTGGGCGGCACCTACCTCTGTTACGAGGGCGCCGAAAAGGTCTGGCACAAGTTCTTCGGGCACCATGAGGCGGCAGAGGCGCCCGCGGTGGAGCGGGGGCCCGGAGCGGAGTCCAAGGTGGTCAAGGGTGCCATCACCACCGACTTCATCCTGTCCTGCGAGATCATGGTCATCTCTATGAACGAGGTGGGTGACGCGTCCATCTGGGTGCGGGCGGCCATCCTCGTAATTGTGGCCATCTTGATCACCGTGCTCGTTTACGGCGCCGTTGCGCTGATCGTCAAAATGGACGACATCGGCCTGCATCTGACGCGGAAGGACTCAGCCGGCTCCCAGCGGTTCGGTGCGCTGCTTGTGAGGGGCATGCCGGCCGTGCTGGCTGCCATTACCTTCATCGGGACGATCGCCATGCTGTGGGTGGGCGGCCACATCATGCTGGTGGGCGTCCACGACCTGGGCTGGGATGCGCCGTATGACCTGGTCCATACCCTGGAGCATCCCATGGCCGGCATCGCCGTTGTCGGCGGTTTCCTGGGCTGGCTCGTGAACACGCTGTGCTCGGCCGTCATCGGATTGGCCTGGGGCCTGGTTGTCATGGCCGTCCTGCACCCCCTGATGAAGGTTCTGCCGTTCGGCAAGAAAAAGGACGGGCACGACGACGGCGACACTCGGGCGGCAGCCGCCGGCCACCGTCCGCAGACCCCGGACACCGATTCGGCCAGTTAGCCAATAAGGTCGTCAGCAAAACAAAAGACCCCGCTTCCTTATACAAGGAAAGCGGGGTCTTTCTCATTTGGCGGTGACGGTGGGATTTGAACCCACGTTGGCTTTCACCAAACAACATTTCGAGTGTTGCACCTTCGGCCGCTCGGACACGTCACCATCGCGTCAACCTTACCGGGTAAAGGGCCGATGCCCCAAAACGGCTGGCTGCGCTGTGCCGGGCGGCCGACGAAACTAGAGGTCGACGACGTCGTTCTTGCCAATGTTGGGGGTGTCCCCGGTGACGGCGCTCTTGGCGATCTTGAACATTGTGGCTACACGAGGCTCATCCGAGGCCCAGTATTCCGCGGTGTCCGAATCCACCTTGATCAGGGCAATGGAAGGATCTTCCCGGCCTTCGTCGAACCAAGCGCTGACCGAGGACTTCCAGAGTTCCTCGATCTTGCCTTCGTCTTTGGTGATGGAGGCCGTGCCGCTGATGGAGAGGTAGCCCTTGGAATCATGCACCGAAACATTCACATTCGGATTGGCCCGGATCTCATCCGCCTTGGGGGAGGGGTCCTGGGTAAAGAACCAGAGGTTCCCGTCGGAATCCGTTTCCTGCAGCTGAAGCGGCCGGCTGACCAGCTTGCCGCTGAGGTCCTGGGTGGTCAGCTGTGCAATGTCGGCGTGCTCGAGGATTTTGACGACTGTATCCAGTCCGTCCTGATCTGAACTCACAATTGAACTCCTTCGGGTGTCGGGTTCTGAGGTAGTAAGCCTACGTATGAAACCCGCGACTGTCAGCCTGATCGCCGAGAGCCGAAAAAGTCGGTGAGCAACCGGGCGCACTCCGCTTCGCGGACCTCCGGAAAGACCTCCACCCAGTGGTTCAGCCGGCGTTCGCGGAGAATGTCGAAAACCGATCCGGACGCGCCCGCCTTTTCATCCCAGGCACCAAACACCACCCTCGGAATCCGCGCCAGGACAATCGCCCCGGCGCACATGGCGCACGGCTCCAGCGTGACCACCAGGGTGCAGCCCTCCAGCCGCCACTCACCCACCGCAGCCGCCGCCTGCCGGATGGCCACCACTTCGGCATGAGCGGTCGGATCCCCGGTGGCCTCACGTTCATTGCGTCCGGTACCAATGACGGTTCCGTCGGGGCTAACGACGACGGCGCCGATGGGCACGTCCTGCGTCGCCAGGGCGCCGCGCGCCTCGGTGAGGGCAAGGTCCATCCAGGACTCGTGCTGCTGCGTGGGGGGCATCATGATTCCATCTTCCCGCAGTTTGGCGCCTGTCCCGCAGCGCACCCCGGGGCACTGCGCTGCGCATGCTCCACAGGAAGGAGTTCCGCCGCGAGTGGTATTTTTGAAGCATGCGCGTACTTGTAGTGGATCACCCCCTAGTTGCCCACAAACTCACCGTTCTCCGCGATAAGGACACCCCTTCACCGGTGTTCCGCCTGCTCACGGAAGAACTTGTCACCCTCCTGGCTTATGAAGCCACCCGCAACGTCCGCGTTGAGCCCGTCCAGATCGAGACTCCGGTCACGTCCGCCGTCGGCACCGGCCTGGTCAAGCCCACTCCTTTGGTGGTCCCGATCCTTCGGGCCGGCCTGGGAATGCTTGAAGGCATGACCCGCCTCGTCCCCACGGCAGAGGTCGGATTCCTGGGCATGGCGCGCAACGAGGAAACCCTCGAAGCGATCACGTACGCCGAGCGCCTGCCCGATGACCTCACCGGCCGCCAGGTCTTCGTCCTGGACCCCATGCTGGCCACCGGCGGAACACTCCGCGAAGCCATCAAGTTCCTGTTCCAGCGCGGAGCTGCAGACATCACGTGCATCTGCCTGCTGGCTGCACCGGAAGGCCTCGAAGTGCTGAAGGCCGAACTGGCCGACGCCAACGTCACCATTGTGCTGGCTTCGATCGACGAGCGCTTAGATGAGAAGTCCTATATTGTGCCGGGCCTGGGCGATGCCGGCGACCGACTCTACGGCGTCGTCGACTAAAGGACTCTGTCACCGCTAGATGGAACGTCCACCATGTGGACGTCTTGCTGAATGCTTGACTCGCACCCGTTTATGAGATCACTTATGAACGGGTGCGTTTTTTGTGCCTCAAACCCTCGATCCGCGCAGATTGCGGCTCTCTGACGGGACTGCTAGCCAGTCCGGTTCAATGCCGGGTTTCACGCAAAAGCGTGAGGTGCATCACAATGGGCCCCAATTAGTCCACATGGTGAGACAAGTGATCCATTATTACTTGCGCTCCCCCCTTTGTTACATGCAATAATCCGTAATGTGAACATCCACACGGCAGCACCTGTCGCAGTCCTTCTCAACGGCTTCGTTGAGAAGCAGCGCTGTTGTCGAATGCTCGCCTGAGTTACCCACCCCCATCTCTCAGGCACCACTCAGGCCCAATGACGGGCGAAACCGCGCCATCTCGACCGGGCCCACCCCCAGCATTCGAGCCGTGATGACGGTCACTCACAATGAGGTTGCAACATGTCAGTAGCATCAGGGTACGTACACATCTCACTGCGCAATGCGCAGAACCGCGCCGGTTCCGTTCGGCCCAGCGCAGCGGGGGAATTTCCCCGTCAGTATGGTGGGTATGCACCGCAGCAGTACGGGGTTTCAGGGTTTTCCCAGCAGCAGGCACGTCCGCTGCAGGCTGTTTCGCCGGCCAACGACGCGACGCCGATGACGGCACCCACCCCCGTCGTCACACCCAACGGCATTCCCGGTCCCCAGGCGGTCAGCAACGACACCGTTGCCCGCGGCTTTGTCATCTACGTGGGATTGGACGAGGACACGGCGGCTGCCAACGGAACATCACTGACGAAGCTCGCCCAAGAGGTCCGCGCCTACATTCAGTCTCTTTGCCCCGGCGCCCAGAGCCATGCGGCCGTGGCGCTGGCCCCGGCTGAGGCCGCAGGAGCCGATATCGACGTCGTCCGCCAGGCGCTGGGGGACCCGACGGCGCAGCGCCGCCCCCGGCCGGAAGCCGCACCTCCCGTGCAGGCACATGCCGCACCGCGCCCGTCAGGTGTCCTGATTGACCTCTCCCGCCGGGAAGTGCACCTGGACGGGGACACGCTGAACCTGACATTCAAGGAATTCGAACTCCTCAATTACCTGGTGGAGAACGGTACCCGGACCGTGGGCCGCGAGGAGCTGCTCGCCGGGCTGTGGAGGAATGCCGAGGAAGTGCCCAACGAGCGCACCATCGACGTCCATATCCGGCGCCTGCGCTCCAAGCTGGGGCGTCTCGCGAACACAGTGCGCACAGTCCGGGGGCAGGGCTACCGCTTCTACGAGCACCCCGAAGTTGTGGTCTGGGCGGCACCCGAATACAGCATCTGATGCTGCGGCGGTGCCGGTGACGGATTTCCGGAGCCGGCACCGCCGATAGACTGGGCCAATGAGCGGCCACCACCTTAAAAAGCTGATGCTCCTGCGGCACGCGAAGGCGGACTGGCCCCGGGATGTTTCCGACCACGAGCGCCCGTTGTCCGGACGGGGCCACCGTGACGCGCCGCTGGCCGGACGCTGGATGGTGGAGAACAATTCCATCCCCGACTTCATCCTCTGCTCGTCTGCGCTGAGGACCCGGCAGACCTGCACCTGGATCTGCGAGGAGCTCGGGGACAAGGGGCCCACGCCCAAATTGGAAGACGGGCTCTACAGCGCGCCGGCCACCCGGATCCTCAGCATCATCAACAACGTTCCGGAGACCGTGACCAGCCTGCTGGTGATTTCCCACCTTCCCGGCGTGCAGGACCTCGCTATGCGTCTGGCCTCCGTGACGTCGGATGAGGAGTCCGTCATGGAGATGGCAACGAGGTACCCCACCTCGGGGCTTACCGTCATGGAGACGGACAAGCCCTGGGCGGAGCTCGACGGCCGGGACGCACGCGTCACTGACTTCATCGTCCGCCGCGCTTAAGCGCCCGGCAGGGCGCCGCTAGCTGGCGCCGCTTCAAGGCGGCGCCTGCCCCTGCAGCCCCCGGGCTGCGCTTACAGCCCGTACTTCTCCAGCAGGCGGAGCCAGATTTCGCTGATCGTGGGATAAGACGGGACCGCGTGCCATAACCGGTCCAGTGGGACCTCGCCCGTGACCGCGATGGTTGCGGAGTGCAGCAGCTCGGAGACATCGGGCCCGGCAAATGTCATGCCGACCAGGACCTTTCGATCTTCGTCAACCACCATCTGTGCCCAGCCCCGGTAATCGTCAGAGTGCAGCGCGGAACCGGCCACTGAGATCTCCAGCGAGGTCTCCGATGCATTGATCCCGTCGGCCCGCGCCTGCTCCAACGTCCGGCCGACCATTGCCAGTTCAGGATCAGTGAACACCACCTGGGGAACGGCAAAGTGGTTGGCCGTGGAGGCTTCGCGGCTCCAGGCTACCGGAGCATCGGTAGCGGCCAGATCACCCCGGGCACGCGCAGCGATGGCAGCCCCGGTGGCACGGGCTTCGTACTTGCCCTGATGAGTCAGCAGGACCTTGCCGGCCGCATCGCCAACCACATACAGCCAGTCGGTTCCGTCCACCAAGCCGGAATCATCAGTGTCCAGCCGCACAGCGTCCAGCCCCAAATCCTCCAAACCCAGGTTGGAAAGGGCCGGAGTTCTGCCGGTGGAGACCAGCAGCCGGTCGGCAGAGAGCACCGTGCCGTCGCCCAGACCCATTTCCACGCCGCCGTCCGCACCCGGGCGCACAAAATCGGTGTGGGTGTTGGTGCGGATCTCCACGCCGTCGGCGGCAAGACCTGCCTTCACCAGCTCCCTCGCGGGTTCCGGGTACATCTCCAGCACTTCATGCCGCGCCACCAGGGTCACCTTCGAGCCCAAGCGTGCCCATGCCTGGGAAAGCTCGGTGCCTGAGACTCCGCCGCCAAGCACGAGCAGCCGGGCCGGCACCTCCTGCGCCGCGGTCGCTTCCCTGGTTCCCCAATAGTCAACGCCGTCCAGCCCCTGCAGCGGGGGAGGAGTGGGAACCGAGCCCGTGGCCAGCACCACGGCCCGGCGGGCGGAAATGGTGAGGGAACCGCCGTCGTCGTAATCCACCCGCACCTCGCGCGGCCCGGTGAGGCGTCCGCGCCCGCGAACCAGCCCAATTCCGGTGCTCCGAACCCACTCCTCCTGCCCGGAATCATCCCAGTGGGAGGTGAAACTGTTGCGCCGGTCCAGCACGGCCTGCGTGTCCAGGCGACCGGTCACTGCCTCACGAGAACCGGCAACGGTTCGCGCCGCCTGCAGCGCCGTCCCCGGACGAAGAAGGGCCTTGGAGGGCATGCAGGCCCAGTAGGAGCATTCCCCGCCAATGAGCGAAGGCTCCACGAGGATGGCTTCCAGGCCGTCCTGGACCACCCGTCCGGCTGCGTTCTCACCCACCGCTCCGGCGCCCAGAACGACGACGTCGGTCTCCAGGTGCTGCGGGCGCTGTACTTCGGGGCTTTGCTCCTGATCAGTCATGAACAGAGCTTGGCATGCCGGGCCGGCGCACGGAAGCCGGGGAAGGAACGGGCACGCGGAGCACGTCCGGGAACGCACCACTGCCTGTGAAGACGATGAGGCTCGGGGGCTTCCCGAATCCTCGGGGCCGTAGTCTTAAGGAGCATCTTCAACGTTCTTCGGCTAGGAAAACAACACTATGGCTCTTGGATCTGTTCTCATCGTCGGCGGGGGCATGGCGGGCTTCGCGACGGCCAGCCAGCTGCGTGCCCGGGGATTTCAGGGGCAGCTAACGATCGTTGATCCCGAGGGCCTGCCCTATGACCGCCCGCCGCTGAGCAAGGACTATTTGCTGGGCACAAAGTCCGCAGAACAGATCCTGCTGGCCGATGCGGCGTGGTTCGCTGAGCAGAAGATTGATGTTGTTACCGGCCGGGCTTCGGCCTTGTTCCCCGACGAGGGCGGTGTCCTCCTCGAGGACGGGCGGAGTCTCACGGCCGACAGGATTGTCCTGGCGACCGGGGCGTCTGCCCGCCGGCTGGACATCCCCGGAGGCGATCTGACGTCCGTGCTGCAGCTGCGCACCCGTGCGGGTGCCGACAGGCTGCGCGCATCCCTGACTCCCGGAGTCCGGCTGGCAATTGTTGGTGCGGGCCTGATTGGTGCCGAAACGGCGTCGGCAGCTTTGGATCTCGGCGCACAGGTGACCTTGATCGATCCGGTCAGCCCGCCCCTGGTTCCTGCCGTGGGCTCGGAAATTGCGAACCGCCTGCACCGGATGCATGCGGCCCGTGGCGTTCGCGTGCTGACCGGAATTCCCAAGGCCATTACCGCGGACAGCACGGGCCATCACATTGCCATGGGAGGGGGCGCTTCGATCGACGCCGATCTGGTGCTGGTGGGAATTGGAGTTCTGCCGGATGTCACGCTGGCTGCAGATGCCGGTCTGGACGTGGACAGCGGGGTCCTCGTGGACGAGCACCAGCTCAGCAGCCATCCGCACATTTATGCCGTGGGGGACGCGGCCCGGCTCCGGCTGGGCGACGGCACGCTCCTGCGGCGGGCCGAGCACTGGGAGCATGCCCGGAACACGGGCACCACCGCCGCTGCCGCCCTGCTCGGCCAGGCGCTGCCGGACCACGGTGCGCCGTGGTTCTGGTCCGACCGCCACGGCGTCCACCTCGAAGGCGTGGGTTCCATGTCCGGGGAGGGGACCACGGTGGTCAGGGAAGCGGACGGCGTGCCTGTGGCCGGCTTCCGCCTGGACCCGGCGGGATACCTGGTTGGCTGTGCCGCAATTGACGGCGGCCTGCTGGTGCGCGCTGCCCGCCGCATCATAGACCGCCGCATCCTAGTGGATCCGGCCAAGCTGGCAGACCCGGCCGTCGATTTAAAGCGGCTGGCGCGCTGACGCGGCCGGCTCGCCGAGTCGGCCGCCGTGACAACAAAAAAACCCGGTTCAACCAGTAGTTATACTGGTCAAACCGGGTTTCGCTGGTGCGCGCGAAGGGATTCGAACCCCCAACCTTCTGATCCGTAGTCAGATGCTCTATCCGTTGAGCTACGCACGCATTTGGATTTTTCTTTGTTTTCCCGGCCGCTTGGGCCTTCCTTCAAAGTTTGTCCGTGGCTGTTTTGCCGTAAATAACTATAGCCCAGATTTACGGGTGTGCCTAATCGGCATTTCCCAACCACCAAAACTAGACCGGTCTATATGACCTTCGTCACATCTGCGTAAGCTGGCCCACACAAGTTCCTTGAGTTCTAGGGAGACCGGGAGCAGTCCCGAATACAGGTATTACCTTTTCCCCGGAGGCTTGCCGCGTGCTGACAACTAGCATCAAAATCATCTCACTGGCCCAACGAAGGGAAGAATCATGGGCGATGACGCGCGTCAGCTAGTTCTCGATGAGAGCGGCGACAACGCTGCTCCAAGCCATCTGGACAGCAGCACCCCGGGGGCCGCCGAGGGTGCGCCCACCACCCACCAGACGCTGCTTGCATGGGTTCAGCAAATGGCCGAGCTGACGCAGCCGGATCGCGTGTATTGGGTGGACGGTTCCGAGGCGGAAAACAAGCGCCTCACCGATGAGCTGGTGGATGCCGGAACCCTGGTCCGGCTCAACCCCGAGACCTTCCCTAATTCCTTCGCGGCTTTCTCCGATCCCAAGGACGTGGCACGCGTCGAAGAGCAGACATTCATCTGCTCGGAGAAGAAGCACGACGCCGGTTTCACCAATAACTGGATGGACCCGTCCGAAATGCGGGAAAAGCTCAACGGGCTTTTTGCCGGGTCCATGCGCGGGCGCACCATGTACGTCATACCTTTCGTCATGGGCCACCTCGACGCCGAGGATCCCAAGTTCGGCGTCGAAATCACCGACAGCGCCTATGTTGTCGCCTCCATGCGCATCATGGCCCGCATCGGTACCGACGTGCTGCGGAAGATGGAAGAGCTGGATGCCTTCTTCGTGCCGGCCATGCATTCCCTAGGAGCACCGCTGGCCGACGGTGAGCAGGACGTTCCCTGGCCCTGCAGTGACGACAAATGGATTGTGCACTTCCCCGAAGACCGGTCCATCTGGTCCTACGGCTCCGGCTACGGCGGCAATGCCCTGCTCGGCAAGAAGTGCTACGCCCTGCGCATCGCGTCCATCATGGCCCGGGATGAAGGCTGGCTGGCCGAGCACATGCTCATCCTGAAGCTCACCAGTCCGGAAAAGAAGGACTACTTCGTGGCCGCGGCCTTCCCGTCCGCCTGCGGAAAGACCAACCTGGCCCTGCTGGACCCCACCATTGACGGTTGGAAAGTTGAAACCCTCGGTGATGACATCACCTGGATGCGCTTTGGCCACGAGGGCGAACTGCGCGCCACGAACCCGGAAGCGGGCCTCTTCGGCGTCGCACCGGGCACCGGCTGGAGCACCAATCCCAACGCGATGCGGGCCATTGCCAAGGGAAACTCCATTTTCACCAACGTGGCGCTGACCGACGACGGCGGTGTCTGGTGGGAGGGCATGACGGATGAAGCTCCGGCACACCTGACCGACTGGCTCGGCAACGAGTGGACTCCGGAGGCCGGCCATCCCGCCGCCCACCCGAACTCCCGCTTCTGCACGCCGATCGACCAGATCGACATGCTGGCCGACGAATACCACTCCCCGAACGGAGTGCCGGTATCGGCGATCCTCTTCGGCGGGCGCCGCAAGACCACCGTTCCGCTGGTGACACAGTCACGCGACTGGACCAACGGCATCTTCATGGGCTCCACGCTGTCCTCGGAAACCACGGCAGCAGCAGCAGGCCAGGTGGGAGTGGTCCGCCGCGACCCCATGGCTATGCTCCCGTTCATGGGCTACGACGCCGGGGATTACCTGCGCCACTGGATCACCCTCAGCGGCAAGGCCGATCAGGAGGCGCTGCCGAAGATCTTCCTGGTCAACTGGTTCCGCCGGACCGCCGACGGCGGCTTCGCCTGGCCCGGCTTCGGCGACAACGCCCGTGTCCTCAAATGGGTCATCGAACGCATCGAAGGCACGGCCGACGCCGTCGAAACCCCCATCGGTTACGTTCCCACCGGGGACTCACTGGACCTCACCGGACTGGACATGACGCCCGCCGATGTGGAGGCCGCCGTGAACGTGGACGCGGAGGAATGGAAGACGGAGCTGGCCGGCATTGAAGAGTGGTACGCCCGCTTCGGCGAATCCCTGCCGGAGGACCTCGTTGCGGAGCTGCAGACGCTCAAGGAGCGGTTCGCGGCCGCCTAGGTGACCCTGATTAGCCGAGTCTGCCCGCGCTAACGCCGTCGGGCAGCAAAAAAGCCGGGCCCCTTCCACATGGAAGGAGCCCGGCTTTTTATCAAGCGAAAAAGTATCAGGCCTCTTCGGTGGCCTCTTCGGTGCCCCAAACCAGCCGGTCGCCCGATTCCCACTGCGGCTCGGCGAAGGTCCACTCGCCGTCGACCTCGGAGTAGGTCTGGATTGCAGAGATGCAGACGCCCTCGGAGTGCTCGGCCACCACGTGGATGGCGTCGGTGGACTCGTCGGGCAGGTGGATGTCGGAGAAGACAGCAGCGGCGCGGTTGTCGCTCTTCTGCTCCGTGAGGACCTGGTAGATGTCATCGATCATGGCGTCGGCGTCGAGGTCTTCGTCGCTTTCCTCCGGCGCAACGGCGATCATGCGCAGTTCGCCGTCATTCTGGACAACTAGGGCTGCGGGCAGGAAGGCGCCCTGTGCTTCCAGCTGCTCCTGGGCGACGCCCAGAGCGGTGCCCAGCAGGGAATTAAGGTCCTCCTGGACCTGGGCGGAAGGTTCTCCGCCGTTCAGTTCAACATCAGCCATTGGTTCAGTTCCTAACTAGATCAAGTACGCGGTCGCGGACCCGCACCATGGTGGCGAGGTCTTCGGCTTCGGCGTTCAGCCGAAGGAAGGGCTCGGTGTTGGACGCGCGGAGGTTGAACCACCACTGTCCGTCATCGGCGGTGAAAGTCAATCCATCGAGCGTATCCACGGTGACACCGTCGCGGTCAAATTCAGCGCGGACCCGTGCCACGGCCGCGGGGACGTCGGAGAGCTCGGAATTGACCTCGCCGGAGGCAAAGTACGGCTCGTATTCGCGGGCCAGGTCCGAGAGCGGGAGGGTCTGTTCGCCCAGTGCCGCGAGGACGTGCATGGCTGCGAGCATGCCGGTGTCAGCGTTGTAGAAGTCGCGGAAGTAGTAGTGCGCGGAGTGCTCGCCGCCGAAGACGGCGCCTTCCTCTGCCATCAGCGCCTTGATGAAGGAGTGGCCTACGCGTGTGCGGACGGCGCGGCCGCCGTCGGCCTCCACCAGCTCCGGAACCGCGCGGGACGTGATGAGGTTGTGGATGATGACCGGCGTCGTCTCCCCGGCTGCCTTGGCGCGTGCAATTTCACGGCGGGCAACGAGGGCAGTGATGGCCGAGGGGCTGACCGGGTCGCCCTTCTCATCGATGACAAAGCAGCGGTCCGCATCGCCGTCGAAGGCCAGGCCCAGGTCCGCGCCGTGCTCGACGACGGCGGCCTGCAGGTCCCGGAGGTTCTCCGGCTCCAGGGGGTTGGCCGGATGGTTCGGGAAGGAACCGTCCAGTTCAAAGTAGAGGTCAACGATTTCCAGCGGCAGGCCCGGCAGCAGCGTGTCGCCCAGGACCGCCGGGGTGGTGAGGCCGGCCATACCGTTTCCGGCGTCCACAACCACCTTGAGCGGACGGATAGCTGAGAGGTCCACCAGGCTGCGGAGGTATTCGGAGTAATCGCGCAGGATGTCGCGGACACTGATCTGGCCGGGGGTCTCGACGGCGGGAATGGTGCCGGCGTTCAGGTACTGCTCGGCCTTGGCCTGGATGTCATAGAGCCCGGTTTCCGAAGAGATGGGAACCGCTCCGGCTTTGGCCATCTTGATGCCGTTGTACTGGGCCGGGTTGTGGCTTGCAGTGAACGTGGCTCCGGCCGCATTCAAGGCACCGCAGGCGTAGTACAGCTCGTCGGTGGAGATGAGGTCCAGCAGGAGGACGTTGGCTCCGCGCATGGTGGCTCCGGCCGCGAAGTCCCTGATGAACTCCGGGGAGGACGGGCGCATGTCGCCGCCCACCAGGACAGTCTCACCGGCAAGATCCAGCACGTCCACAAAGGCGGCGCCGACGGCCTTAACGATCTGCGGGGTGATGGTCTCGCCTACAACGCCACGAACGTCATAGGCCTTAAAGGATGCGGAAAGATCGAATTCACTAGTCACCCGCACAGTCTATAGGCCAAGCCCCGCGGACCCCGGTCTTACACCCCGCAGCCTGTCCACAGCCTCTCCCGTCCACAGAAGTTGTGCCGGCTGGAGGAAACAGTCAGCAGCGGCTGGAATAGTGGAAGGTATGGATTTCCCGCAAGACACCCCAACTTTTAGTGAGACCGAACCGGACATGGCACCGCAGGCCGGCGGTGCCGGCTCCATGGATGCCTCGGATGCCAACCCCGGCCTGCGGGAGGAAGCCACCGTCCTGCTCCGCGCCCTGGTGGGCAACGACGCCGCCGAGTTCCACGAGGGCCAGTACGAAGCCATCGAGGCCCTGGTGTCCGGCGGACGGCGTGCGCTGGTGGTGCAGCGCACCGGGTGGGGCAAATCGGCCGTGTACTTCGTGGCAAGCCTGCTGCTGCGTGCCCGCGGCGCCGGCCCTACCCTGATCGTTTCGCCGCTGCTGGCGCTCATGCGCGACCAGGTTGCTGCTGCCGAACGTGCCGGCGTCCGTGCCGTGGCCATCAACTCCGCCAACCAGCTGGAATGGCAGGACATCTCCGCCAAGCTCCAAGCGGACCAGGTTGATGTTCTGCTGGTTTCCCCCGAGCGCCTGAACAACCCGGGGTTCCGGGAAACACATCTCCCGGAGCTGATTCGCCGTTCCGGGCTGCTCGTGATTGACGAAGCACACTGTATTTCCGACTGGGGTCATGACTTCCGCCCGGACTACCGGCGCATCCGCAGCCTGATCGAGCAGCTGCCCGCCTCGGTGCCGGTCCTGGCCACCACGGCCACCGCCAACTCCCGGGTGGTGAAGGACATTGAGGAACAGCTGGCCGCCGGCGGCGAGGACGTGTTCACCATCCGGGGACCGCTGGCACGGCAATCCCTGCGCCTGGGCGTGTTGCGGCTGCCCAGCCCCAAGGCCCGGCTGGGCTGGCTGCTGACCCACCTCGACGAGCTGCCCGGGTCCGGCATTATCTATGCCCTGACCGTATCCGCGGCGGAGGACACCGCCCGCCTGCTGCAGAAGGCCGGACATCCCGTCCTTGCCTACACCGGCCGCACCGATCCGGCGGACCGGGAACAGGCCGAAGCGGCGTTGAAGAACAACGAGGTCAAGGCGCTGGTGGCCACCAGCGCGCTGGGCATGGGATTCGACAAACCTGATCTGGGATTTGTGGTGCACCTTGGCGCTCCGTCCTCGCCCGTGGCCTATTACCAGCAGGTGGGCCGTGCCGGCCGCGGCACCCCGAGCGCTGATGTGCTGCTGCTGCCGGGCACCGAGGATAAGGACATCTGGGAGTATTTCGCCACCTCTTCCATGCCGGCGGAAGGCCCGGCCAACGCCGTGTTAACCGAGCTGGCGTCCGGAGCGGTGATGTCCACCGGAGCGCTGGAAACACGGGTGAACCTGAAGCGCTCCCCGCTGGAGCTGCTCCTGAAGGTCCTGGCCGTGGACGGCGCTGTGGAACGCGTCTCCGGCGGCTGGCGGGGAACCGGCGAGCCGTGGACCTATGACCGGGAGCGGTACGAGCGGATTTCCGCGGCCCGCGTCCGCGAACAGCAGGCCATGCTGGACTACGAGGCCACCACGGGCTGCCGCATGGAATTCCTGTCCGTCCAGCTCGATGACCCTGCTGCCGCCCCGTGCGGCCGCTGCGACAACTGCGCCGGACGCTGGTTCTCCGGCGACATTGCCGCCGAAGCCACCGACAGTGCAGACCAGGCCCTGAGCCGGGTGGGCGTGGATGTGGATCCGCGCGGCATGTACCCCTCCGGCATGGACCGGCTGGGCGTTCCCGTAAAGGGGAAAATCAAGCCGGATCTGGCACTGTCCACCGGCCGGGCACTGGCCCGGCTGACCGACCTCGGCTGGGGCGGGCGGCTGCGGGAGATCTTTGCCCCTGACGCCGCGGACACCCAGGTGGACGACGCCCTGCTTAAGGGTTGTGTGCAGGTGCTGGCGCAGTGGGGCTGGGAAGAACGGCCGGTGGCAGTGGTCAGCATTCCGTCGCGGTCCCGTCCGCAGCTGGTGGGCTCCCTGGCCCACGGCATTTCAACTCTGGGACGCATCCCGTATCTGGGTGCCCTGCAGCTGCCGCACGGCGGTCCCACGGGCGGTTCAGGCGGAAACAGCGCCTTCCGGCTCGCGGCGGTCTGGGACCAGTTTGCCGTTCCCGAAGAGGGCGCAGCCTGGTTCGCGGCCAATCCCGGCCCGGTCCTGCTGGTGGATGACTTTGCTGACAGCCGCTGGACCCTCACCGAGGCGGGCCGGGTGCTTAGGCAGGCCGGCGCGGCTTCCGTGCTGCCTTTTGTCCTGGCACTGAAGGCATAGCGAACAGCTCGTACAGCGCGGGCTCCCTCGCGATTCGGGCAATCTGCGGTTCCGGACGGCTGGGCTCCGTCGTGCGGCTGGGCTCCACCGGGCGGCTGGATTCGGGCGGGCGGCCGGGCTCGGGCGAGGCGGCAGCGCGCTGAACAGCGGATGCGGCGCGCGGGTCCGGAACGGGCGGCCGCACCGCTGCCTCCGGAGCTTCGACTGCTGCCTCTGCCGGAGGCTGGCGCAGCCAACGTTCCGCCGAAGCGATGTGGACCGTCATGAGGGACCGCGCCAGCTCGGCGTCGCCCAGCGTCAGCGCCTCCAGGATGGCGGCGTGCTCGGCGATGACGGACCTTTCCGCCCCGGCTTCAGCAATACGCTGCCAGGTCCGCAGCCGCAGGGCACTGCCGGTCAGCGAGTCCAGCAGTCCGGCCAAGTAGGGATTACCCGAGGCGCGGGCAATGTGGGAGTGGAACGTGTTGTCATGCGCCGCCAACTCGGCGGCTGTTGCCCCGGCCGGCACTGAATCCAGGCAGGCCCGCAGGGCAGCCACGGCGCGGGCGTCGATGCGTCCGGCCGCATGGGCTGCGGCACCGGGTTCAAGGATGCGCCGGACCTCGATCAGTTCGGCGGCCGAGCTTTCCTGATGGATTTCCACCATGAAACCCACGGTTTCCGTCAACAGCCCCGGGTCGAGGCTGGTGACGTAGGTTCCGTCTCCCCGGCGCACATCCAGCACGCGGATCAGCTCCAGCGCTTTCACGGCCTCCCGAAGCGAGCTGCGGGACAGACCCAGCTGGTCGCTGAGCTCGTTCTCCGGAGGCAGACGGTCACCGGCCTTGAGCTGCCCGCTGATGAGCATTTCCTTGATCTTGGTAATTGCTTCATCGGTAACAGCCACCTGACCATCTTAAGGGCCTGCCGGCGGTTGCCCTTGCGGGCAGGGGTAAATCCCGGGAACCCCTAGTCGCCGGTGAAGACGGCGGGGCGGCGCTCGGTAAACGCTGAGGTTGCTTCATGGAAGTCGCGGCTGGCCAGGAATGCCGAATTCCACAGCTGGACATAGTCCAACCCGGCCTGGACTGGTGCCTCCAGCGCGTGGTTCATCACCTGTTTCACCCCCTGCACCGTCAACGGAGGGTTCGCGGCAATCATGGCGGCAAGCTCGCGTCCCCGGCCGACGACGTCGTCGGCCAGTTCCGTGACCAGCCCCAGACGGTGGGCGCGGTCGGCGTCGAAATCCTCTCCGGTCAGGGCGAGGTGGCGGGCGGGGCCCTCGCCGATGATCGCCGGGAGACGCTGGAGGGATCCCAGATCGGCAACGATGGCAACCTTAACTTCACGCACACTGAACTTGGCTGCAGGGGAAGCGATGCGGATGTCGGCGGCGGCGATGACGTCGATCGCTCCGCCAATGCACCAGCCGTCCACCGCTGCAACGACCGGTTTGGCACATCTTGCCAGAGAGCTGACAGCGTCCTGGAGGTCCCTGATGCTGCGGCGGAAGCCTTCCCTGCGGCGCGCGTCCATTCCTCCGGCGGCCAGCAGCGGGGCAAAGACGGGAGCCATGGCCGGCAGATCAAGCCCGTAACTGAAGTTGCCGCCGGAACCGTAGAGCAGCACCGCCCGCACGCTGTCATCCTCGCTCAGGGCTCCGAAAACTTCGGGCAGTTCCCTCCAAAAGTCCGGGCCCATCGCGTTTCCTTTGGAGGGCCCGGTGAGCTCGACTTCAGCTATTCCGTCCGCAATGTGTACTCGCAGGGAACGCAGGGAAGTGGTCGGGCTCATGGAATCTCCTGTGATTGGCGGCGGCGGCTGCACGCCAATATACCGGCAGCGAAGCGCGGGGTATCGCTGGAAAGCTAGGATCGGTATATGGAGTTCCTGGTGATCGTTCTATTTGTCGTGGCCATTGTTGTGGTGAACTTTGTCATCACCCGTGCTCAGCGCCGGAAGAAGCAGGCAGAAGGGGAAACCGTCCTGGACGGCGGGGACCGCCCTGAGCGCGCAGCGAAGCCGCAGCGCACTCCACGCAGGAATGTCTCCGGCGCAACGGGGGCATCGCCGGCTCCCCGAACGTCCGCAGCGGCGGCGCGTGAGGCCAATGCCCGGCTCGATGCCACCCAGCACCAGCAGGTGTATGCCGCCATTGCGCAGGGGCACCCCGTCAAAGCGGTCAAGCTCTATGCGCAGTTCACCGGGGTGGGGGTCCGGGCGGCGGGAGCGGCCGTGGAGAACCTGGCAATGCACCCGCAGCCCTATCAGCAGCCACGCCCGGCCGGCACGACGCCGGCCGGTGCAACGTCGGCAACACCGCCGGCTGACGCACCGTCCACTGACGCAACGCCCGCTGGATCCACTCCGGCTGACGCACCGCCCGCAACACAGACGCCGGCTGACGCCACGCCCGCTGACCCCGAGACTCGCAAGCCTGCGGATGATGCTGCCGATTCCACACCGAAAGCGAAGGCTGCTGAGCCGGAGAACCCGACCACGGACAACTCCGCCGCCGGCAAGGCCGCACCGGGGAGCGGCGCCGCCCGGGCTGCTGACTCCCGCCGGGAATCAGCAGCCAAGCCGCCCGCCGCACCTGAAGAAGATGAAATCAGCAAGTGGGTCAAGGACCTCCGGCCGGAAGACTTCTAAGGAAGGCCTTTAGCAGAACGGGCAATTCCTCCGGCATGCACCCCTCCGGCATGCACCCCTCCGGCATGCGCCCCTACGGCAACTGCCGTGCGCGCTGATTGACCCCGTCTGTTCCGTACGGATAGTTGCCGACGGCCGGACGGCTGAGGTCGTTCAGCCTCTGTTCCTCCTCGGTTGAGAGCCGGAGCGAAGCCGCGCCCAAATTGTCGGTGAGCTGCTCAACTGTCCGGGCGCCCAGGATTACCGAGGTTACTCCGGGCTGATCAGCCAGCCAGGCCAGGGCCACCTGCGCGGGGCTGGCATGGTGTGCAGCGGCAATGTCCTTCAGCGCGTCCAGAATGTGCCAGGTGCGCTCATTGTTGCTGCGCAGGTCCCAGCCCTGGAATCGCCTGGTGGGATCGTCTCCGACCCGCGTCTTGCCGGCAGGAACCGATTCCCGGCGGTACTTCCCGGTGAGCCAGCCGCCGGCAAGCGGGGACCAGGGCAGCAGCCCCAGCCCGGCGTCGATCGCGGCCGGCACGATTTCCGACTCGATCTCGCGCTCCAGCAGGTTGTATTGCGGCTGCAGTGTCACCGGCTCGTTCCAGCCGTGCGCCCGTGCCGTGAACACTGCTTTGGTCAGCTGCCAGCCGGTGAAGTTGGAGAGGCCGTAGTAGCTGATTTTGCCCGCCGTAACCGCGTCCTGGAGGAAGCCGAGGGTTTCTTCCAGCGGGGTGAGCGGATCCCAGGCGTGCAGCTGGTACAGGTCGATGTGGTCCACGCCCAGCCGCTTCAGGGAGGCGTCCAGCGCCTGGCGCAGGTGGCGCCGGGAGGTGCCCAGATCATTGGGGCCGTCTCCCATGGGGAACCTGCCCTTCGTGGCGAGCACGATGCTCCGGGCTGCTTCCGGCCGGGCCTGGAGCCAGCGGCCCACAATCTCCTCGGAGGTCCCTCCGGTATAGACGTCGGCGGTGTCGATGAAGTTTCCGCCGGCTTCCACATAGGTGTTGAGGAGGTTGTGGGAGACATGCTGGTCGGATTCATTGCCGAAGGTCATGGTGCCGAGTGCATAGCTGCTGACAACGGTGCCGCTGCGGCCCATCAGACGCATTTCCATGGAATTCCTTTTTGTTTGAGGAGTCACAGTTCAAGCTGCAATGTGAATGTGCCCAACATAGTCCGAAAAGGGAATCGGCGACAGAAACAAAAAAACCCCCGGTTGCCCGGGGGTTTTAGCGCGGAGACGGGGAGATTTGAACTCCCGGTGGGCTTTAGGCCCACACTTCATTAGCAGTGAAGCCCATTCGGCCGCTCTGGCACGTCTCCAAAATGCTCTCTGATAGCTTCCGCTGCCAGCCTGACAAGACTACCCATAAGGGGCGGGTAAGAGCAAAACGTCACCACAGCTCAGCCGGCGCGGCCGCCCGCAGGACGTGGAGAAATGCCAGGCTGTTCCGCACCGGGTTGGTACATTGCAGCGAAGAAACCGTACTTTTGGGCGTCGTCACCGGGCCCGATCCCGGCATACTCCTCAATGAGCGCATGCAGCCTGCCCTGAAAAGCTGACAGCTGCGCCGGGGACAGGAAAAGGGTGACGCTGGTTTCGGACAGGCGCCCGGATCCGGGTGCGCGGCGGTAATTCTCCAGAGCCGATTCCAGGATGGCCGGTCCCACAAGAGCGCTTTCCGGCATGGCGGGATTGAAGCTCAGGCCCAGAGTTTTGCCCGTCGCCCGGTAGGGAATCTCGCGGGCGTTCCGGTTGCCCGGGCGCGCTTGCTCCGCCTCGACAAACCCGTGCTCGCTGAGCAGATTCAGGTGGTGGAGGGTTGCCCCCGGTGTTGCTCCCAGCCGCTGCGCAATTTCCTTGTTGGTCAGGCTCTCCCCGCGCAGCACCTGCAGGATCCGGATCCGCAGCGGGTGGGCCACAGCCTTGGCCTCATCCGCCGTCGCCTCCCGCTTCTGCACCGGTTCACTGCTCATGGTTCACCCCAGCCGTCCGGTCAGGGCCTCCCACAGGAACTCATAGGACATGGCATGCATGCGTGCGGCCTGCCTGTTGTCCGCTGCTCCGGCGTGCCCGCCTTCCAGCGCCTCATGGAACCACACCTTCTCGATGCCCATCGCCTTCATCCGGGCGGCCATCTTCCGTGCCTGCACGGGGCCCACGCGGTCATCGCTGGTGGCTGTCCAAATCAGCGTGGGGGGATAGTCGGCGTCGTCCTTGAGCAGGTGGTACGGCGAGAACGTCTGCACAAACTCCCACTGCCGGGGATCCTCCGGATCCCCGTACTCGGCAATCCAGGAGTACCCGGCGGACAGCTTGGTGTAGCGGCGCATATCCAGCAGCGGCACGCCGCAGGACACCGCGCCGAACAGATGCGGATAGGTGGTGAGCATGTTGCCGACCAGCAGGCCGCCGTTGCTGCGGCCGGTGCAGCCCAGGTGCTTGCGGGAGGTCACCCCGCGGCGAATGAGGTCCTCGGCCACGGCCGCAAAGTCCTCATAGGCGCGGTGCCGGTTTTCCTGCAGGGCAGCACGGTGCCATTCGGGACCGTACTCACCGCCGCCGCGGATATTGGCCAGCACATAGACGCCGGATCGCTTCAGCCCCGAGGCGTCGGTGAAGCTGCGTTCCAGCCAGCCGCGGCCCACCATTCCGCTGTAAGCCGGTGTCAGCGCCTGTTCAAAGCCGCCGTAACCGTTCAGCAGCGTGGGGTTGCCGCCGTCGAGCACCAGGTCCTTGGGGCCCACCTGGAAATAGGGCACCTTGGTGCCGTCGGCGGAAACGGCAAAGTGCTGCTCCACGGTGTCCGAGGAGGCGTCAAAGAACGAAGGAGACTGCTTGACCACTGCTGCCGGCTCACCATTGGACTGCCCGAGGGTTCCGCGCGAGAGAGTCGACAGGGTCAGAAACCCGGTGCTGATGAGCCAGTAGTCGTTGCCGGCTTCCTCATCCTCATCGTCCACCGCGTACGCATCAACGCTGTGCAGCGGCGGGCAGGCATCCAGCTCGGACGCGGCCCAGCCGTTGGCCGGATCCAGCACCGAAATTTGGGAGGAGACGTCCCGCAGCAGGTTCAGCAGCAGATAGTCCCGGGTCCAGCTCCAGGACTGCAGGGATGTTGCCGGGTCCGGGGTAAACAGTGTCACCAGCTCGCGGCTGCCGGCCAGGAAGCCTTCGAGATCCGCGGCCAGGAGTGACCCGGCGGCATGCACGATGCCGTTCAGCTCCCAATCGGTGCGCGGGCGCAACACCAGCCACTGCCGGTGCACATCCACATTCACGTCCAGCGGCACATCCAGGCGCACCCACTGGTCTGCGCGGCGCAGGAAGGTGGAGCTGTTGTAGAAGTCCACGATGTCCACCGCGAGGTCACGTTGGAAGCCGGGGGTCTGGTCATGCACCACCACCGCCATCATGTGGTCTTCGGGCACCTCGAAATAGGGTTCTGCGTCAGCCAGCGGCATGCCGCGGCGCAGAATCCGGCTGGTGCGCGGGTACGAGGCGGTGGTCATGGACCCGGGGCCAAAATCGGTGCCGACATACAGCTCGTCCGGTCCGGCCCAGCTGATCCGGTTCTTCGCCGCGGGAATGTCAAAGCCCCCGGAAACAAAGGCGCGGTCGACGACGTCGAACTCGCGGTAGCGGGCGGCGTCACCGCCGTCGGGGGAGAGGACCACCAGTGCCCGGCGGTAGGGCGCACCGTCGGCCGGCCGCAGGAACGCGGAGCCGCCCCAGACCCACTCCACATCCTCTTCACGGCTAAGTTCGTCCACGTCGAGAAGGATTTCCCATTGCGGATCTTCAGTGCAGTAACTCTCCCAGGTGGTGCGGCGCCACAGGCCCTTGGGATGCTCGGCGTCGCGCCAGAAGTTGTAGTAATGCCCGCCGCGCTTGGCTGCCATGGGAATGCGGTCAGTGGAATCCAGTACTTCCAGCAGCCGCTTTTCGGTGTCCTCAAAGCCGGTTTCAGAGAGCAGGTCCTCCGTGACTTTGTTTTCCGCGCGCACCCAGTCCAGCTGTTTGTCCCCGTAAATGTCCTCCAGCCACAGGAACTCGTCATCAGCAAAGGGACCGGGGGACAGGTCAGGAGTCGAGGAAGTCATGTGCCCATCCTAGGGGTGTTGCCGCATCCGGCGGCCTGTGTTCGGCTGTGCCCGGCGTTCCCGCGCTGGTGATTACGGGTCCCTTCGCCCCCCTCCCGCCGGCAAGGCGGCGGTGGCGCTCTGCCGGGGCGTTCAATGCATCGGAGAAGCCGCGGTCTTTGTGATCCACGCCGGACCGTTGTTTACCGGACAGATACTCTTGAAGCATGACCAACACCGCGCAGAGCTACCAAGTGGCCGTAATTGGAGCGGGTCCGCGGGGAATCTCTGTTGTGGAACGCATGCTGGCCCAATACCTTTCGCTGCCGGCATTGAACCGGCCCAGCCTGAAAATTACCGTCTTTGATCCGTTCAACCCGGGGCCGGGCCATGTCTGGCGCACGGGGCAGTCCCGGCTGTTCCTGATGAATACGCCCTGCCTTTTTCCAACAGTGGTTCCGGCCGGGGCAACGGCAGATGAGCTGGCGGCATCGCCGTCGGCCCTGTCCTTCGACCAATGGCGGATGCTGATGGACGGCGACGACGGCGCTGCTGCCCGGCTTTCGGCCGCGGACCGTGAGGAGTTGGCCGCGCTGACAGCGGGGACCTTTCCCAGCCGTGCCATCTACGGGCGCTACCTGGAGTGGACCTTCGCCCGGCTTGAGGAAGCTGCGCTCGCCGCCGGAGTGGAACTGGCACACGTGCGTGCCGAGATCCTCGGACTCGAACGCCCAGAGAGCGGGAACGGCTGGTTCCTGGAGGTTGCGGGCGAAGGCGCGCTGGAGGCCGACGCCGTCGTGCTCGCCCTGGGGCACCTGCCCGCCGCGCTGAGCCCCGAACAGGACCGGCTGCGGAACGCCGCAGACCGCCACGGCCTGCGCTACCTGCCTCCCGCTGTACCCTCCGATGTGGATTTCAGCGTCTTTCCTGCCGGTGAGCCGGTCCTCGTTCGCGGGCTCGGACTGAACTTCTTCGACATCATGATCCAGGTGACCACCGGCCGCGGCGGCCGCTTTGTGGCCAGCGGCGGCCCGGCCGGCCGTTCCCTGCGGTACGAGCCCAGCGGCCGCGAGCCGGTCCTGGTGGCGGCTTCCCGGCGGGGCACCCCCTACCGCGCGAAGGCCCGCCTGGACTCCTATGTGCCGCGCAGTGTGCGGCTGAACTACTTCACCCCGGAGGCGGCTGCCGTCTTCAAGGGCCAGGGCATCCTGCCCGGCTTTGACCACGATCTGTGGCCGCTGCTGCACCGCGACGCCGTCTGGGCCTACTACTCCACCCTGGCGCGGGTGGCCGGAGACGAATTGCTGGAACCGGCGGAGCTCTTCCTGGCCGAACTGCGCGCAGCCCTGGATCTTCCCGGGCCCGAATGGGATGCGGCCAAGGAAAAGGTTCTGGACCGTTTTGTTCCGGCAACACGCCGCACCAACCTCGAAGGCTTGGCCCAGCCGCTGGGCCGGCGTCCGTACAGCGGCGCCGAGGACCTGGACAACGCAATTCTGGCCTATCTGGAGGACGACGCGGCCGGGTCGGCTGCCGGTGAAGACGATCCCCTGAAAATGGCCATCGGTGCGCTCAACGCGGGGCGCACGCTGCTGAAAGCCATAGTGGCCGACGGCGGACTCGCCGACGCTTCCTGGCTCTCCGAGCTGCGGGGCTGGTTTGAACCGCTGGTGGAAGGCCTGGCCAGCGGTCCTCCGCCCGAGCGGATTGAGCAGCTGGCAGCCCTGGTGCGGGCCGGCGTCGTGCACTTTGTAGGTCCTGATCCGCGCTTTGACATTGATGAGGCACGGGGCGTTTTCACCGCAAATTCGCCCTGGTCCGGCACGGAATACGCTGCCCGCACCTTGGTGGAGGCGATGATGCCGCCAAACCGGGTGGACCGGAACATCTCCCCGCTGCTGGGCGGAATGCTGCGGAACGGCCTGGCGCGGCCAAAGGTCATGATGGCTGCGGACGGAACAGCCGTGATCACTCCGGGTCTGGATGTCACTGCGCCGCCATACCGTCCGGTGGGGATCAGCGGTGAGCCGCAGGAGGATCTTTACGTTCTGGGGCTTCAGCTCTCGTCGGTGCAGTGGGGAACCGCCATTGCTGCCGAGGCCGGTTCGCCCGCGGGCGCCGGTGCCAGAACACTGCGGGACGCGGACGACATCGCCGCCGCCCTTCTGGCTTCGGCTGCCGGTGCGCAGGCGCGCCCGGAGCGGCGGGACCGGGCCAACGGAGCATCAGGTACCCTGCGGGAGGATTCCCGGAGCGCGGGCTAACCCCTGCGGCGGCGGCCCGGTGGGCTATGTGGCGCTGAGACGCGACGCACTCCGTGATGCTTGCCCGCCGGCGTTTGCTTTCCTATGCTCAGGCGATGACTGCCGAAGCGGTGCCCGGGAAGCCACACACAGCCCTCCGGCGCGAGCGCTCCGCGCTGCTGGCCGCAGGATTTACCAACGGTCCCGCTGAGCTGGTGGATTTCCTGATTCCGCTCTGGGCCGGCATTGCCCTCGGCGCGCAGGCCTGGCAGGTGGGCCTGCTGATAGCGGCCGAACTGCTGGTGTCCGTGGTGGTCCGGCCGATCGCCGGGCGGCTGGCCGACAGCAGGGAACGGAAATCCCTCGCCGGTGTCGGGGCGGTGATCTACGGGCTTTCGTGCTGCGGATACGCGGTTGCCGATTCCTTACCGATGGCCTTTGCTGCGGCTGTTCTGGGCGGCATCGGCGGGGCGTTCCTCTGGGTCTGTCTGCGCGCCATCGTCAGTGAACGGCTCGCAGTGGATTCCAGTGTGTTTGCCCGCCTGATGTCGGTCCAGGAAACCGGCTCATGGGTGGCCTTTGTTGCTGGGCTGGTGCTGCTGTCCTTCACGGATCTCTTTGCCCCGGTCCTGGCCGGGTGCGGTGCGGCCTGCCTGCTGGGCGCCGCCGTGCTGCTGGCGAGTCCTGCCCGGCCGGACACCGCCCCCGGACCCGGCGGCGGCGGCGCAGCCATGGCCGCCGGTGCTCCGGACGTGAGTTCGCGCGGGATCGCCGCGCGGGTCCGGCCGATGCTGATTACTTCGGCGACCACCGCCGTGGCTGAAGCTGCCGTCTCGATCCTGCTTTTGCTGCACCTGCAGCGGGGCTTCGGCCTGGACGTCATTGAAACCGCCTACGTCTTCCTGCCGGGAGCCATTGCCCTGGCGGTGCTGCCGCCGGTGCTGCACAAGGCCGTTCGGCGGATTGGGCGGCGGCGGTCCATGGCTGCCGCCTCGGTTTTCAGTGCGGCTTTTGCCGTGTCGCTGGCCTGGGCTCCGAATCCATGGGTGATTTCCGCCCTGTGGATTCTCAGCGGAGTGGCATTCGCCGTCATGATGCCCATCGAGCAGTCGGTCATTGCCGAAGCCGCGCCGAACAGCGTAGGTACCGGCATGGGAATCTACACCGCTGTCGGCCTGCTCAGCGCGGCCGCCGGTGCACTGGCCGCAGGCATGTTGTATGAGTTCAGTTCCTGGCAGGCAGCGTGCCTCATTTCCGGTGTCCTGATCCTCAGCGGTGCTGTGCTGGGGCCGTGGGCCATCCGGAAGCTTGGGATTGCCGATGTTCCCGCCGAAGATTCGCCGGTCATTCCGGACCGGTGATCCGCGCCGCATCGGACGGGGGTGCGATGGCCAGCCGCAGCATCCGGCAGAACGCGGTGCTGTCCTCGACGGGCCACCAGTGTCCGCCGTCCACCGGGCTGATGCGCAGATCCCGCACTTCCTCCCGCAGCCCGTCAGTCAGCCGCGGGGAGAGGAACGGATCATGCAGCGGCACAATGACGTGGACCGGTACCTGAATCATTGGCGGCAGGCCGCGGGCGGGAACACCCGAACCGAGCAGATTTGCGCGGTACAGCTGCAGTCCGCGAACGGCATTGTCTGCCGCGGTCCCGGCACTGATTTCGATGCCGGATGCCCGGTTTGCAGCAAGCCGGGCGTAGCGCGGACCCAGCAGCCGCCACAGCAGTTCCGGCAGGACAGGCAGCTGGAAGAAGGCAACATACGTGCTGCGCAGGGCCTGGCTTGCTGCCATCAGCCAACGGCGCGGTGTTTGCAGACAGCCCGCAAACCAGCGGCGGAGATGGCTCAGATCAGGGCCGGAAATGCTGGTGAAGCTGAGGATGCTTCCGGCGGCACGTGGATCGCGGGCCGCGGCCCAGCATTGGACGGATCCCCAGTCATGGCCCACCAGATGCACCTGCTGCGCTCCGGCTGATGCCAGGACGGCGTAGAGGTCCGAGACGAGCAGCGGCAACCGGTACGGGGCCAACGGGTTATTCGTCTGCGCTTCCACCCGTGAATCCCCGGCATTGCGGGTGTCATAGGCCAGAACGCGGTGATCCGCAGCCAGATCCTCGATGACATTGTGGAACACGGTGTGGTCGTCGGGATAACCGTGGACCAACAGGACGGTTGGAGCATCTGTTTCCGCCGGCAGGCCGTACTCGAAAACTGCCAGCCGTGCGCCGTCGTTCTCCACCGTCCACTGCCTGTTCTCCTGCATCCGGATGTCCCTTCATCTGCGTGGTGCCGGGCTGAGGGCGATACCGCGGCCGGAGAAACGGGCCTTAATGCGGGATGCCGCCCCGGCAATGTGCCGGGACGGCATCCTTTCAGCTTTGAGCGTCCAGAGGAAGCTGCGCTGCCTAACGGTGCTGCTTAGAACGGGTACTGACGTGCTCCGCGCTGCAGGGTGACGGTGTGATCCGTGGTGAATTCCTCGATTGCCCACTCGCCGTTGAAGCGGCCGAGGCCGGAGTTCTTCTCGCCGCCGAACGCAACGTGTGCTTCGTCCTGGACCGGAACGTCGTTGACGTGGGTCATGCCTGCCTTGATGCGGCGGGCAAACTGGGCTCCGCGGTCCAGATCCGAGGTGAACACCGAGCTGGACAGTCCCAGGTCGCTGGCGTTGGCCAGTGACAGGGCATCTTCAGCGTCTGCGGCGCGGATGATGCCGGCGATGGGACCGAAAATCTCTTCCTGGAAGAGTTCCATGTCCTTGGTGACGTCGGCGAAGACGTACGGGGAAAGAACCTGCCCGTTTGTTTCTCCTTCGACAACCATCCGGGCGCCCTGTTCCCGGGCCAGCTCGATCTTCTTCTGCAGGCCCTGGAGCTGCTTTGCATTGATGATCGGGCCCACGGTGTTCTGCGCGTCCCGGGGGTCCCCGGAGTTCAGCGTCTTGACGTGCGCGGTGAACTTCTCCACGAACTCGTCATACACGGCGTCTTCGACGATGATCCGGTTGATCGCCATGCAAATCTGTCCCTGGTGCAGGAACTTGCCCATGACGGCGGCCTTGACGGCCTGGTCCACGTCCGCGTCAGCCAGCACCACGAACGGGCTGTTGCCGCCGAGTTCCAGTGCGACGTGCTTCAGGGTGGGGCCGCTGGCAGCCAGCGCGCCGAGGTTCTTGCCCACCGGCGTCGAGCCCGTAAAGGAAATGAACGACGGAATCGGGTGTTCCACGAAGGGGTCGCCGATTTCGGAGCCGGCGCCCACCACTACGCTGAGCACGCCGGCCGGCAGTCCGGCCTCCTCAAAGATCCGGCCGATCATCAAGCCGCCGGTCACCGGGGTATCGCTGGCCGGCTTGAGGACGACGGCGTTGCCCACTGCCAGGGCCGGTGCAACCGAGCGCATGGACAGGTGCAGCGGGAAATTCCAGGGGCTGATGACGCCCACCACGCCCAGCGGTCCGCGGTAGACGCGGGATTCCTTGCCGGGGACGTCGGAGTGCAGGATCTTCCCGGTGACGCGGTGCGGGAAGGTGGCCGACTCCTTGGTGATGGAGCGGGCCGAGTTGATTTCGATGGTGGCCTTGACCACGGTGCTGCCGGATTCTGCGGCCAGCCAGGCCATGATTTCGTCACGGCGTTCGTCAAAGATCCGGGCAGCCCGCTCCATGACCGCGCGGCGTGCTGCCGGGGTCTGCGCTGCCCATTCCTGCTGGGCCTCGGCCGCGGCGGTATACGCCTCGTCCAGGTCCTCAACGGAGGCCTGGCGGATGTTCATGAGCTCCGTGCCGTCAAAGGGGCTGGTGTCGCTCAGGACCCGGTCGGAGCTTCCATCGCGCCACTGTCCGGCAATGTACTGCTTCGAGGGAATCCAATCGGTGAGCACGGTTGTGGGTGATTCGACCTGGGAGGTCATGTGGTTCTCCTTGAAATCTTGACGCATGTGCCGGGTTCAACCGGAGCATCCGCTGTTTCATTCCCGGTGTGCGTTGAGATGCGCTGAGACACCTGTGGCCGGAGGAGGCAGAAAGGGGGCGTTAGCCTCTGGACGGGGGTGAAAGCGGAGCCCTACGATACAAGACACGACGCCCTCTTCCGGGGACCGCCGAAAGCACAGTGTTCTGGCCTATGCACCCAAGGGATGGCATTGCATGTCGACGCTTAAGTACTCCACCGATGAATCCGGAACTTTCGTACCGCCGCGCGTCGTGCCCCTCTCCAAGGGCCGGATTGTGGTCAACTGGCTGACCTCAACGGATCACAAGACGATCGGCTACATGTACCTGATCGCCTCCTTCACGTTCTTCTGCCTCGGCGGAGTGATGGCGCTGGTGATCCGTGCGGAACTCTTTGAGCCGGGGATGCAGATCCTGCAGACCAAGGAACAGTACAACCAGCTGTTCACCATGCACGGCACAGTGATGCTGCTGATGTTTGCCACACCGCTGTTTGCCGGATTCGCCAACATCATCATGCCGCTGCAAATCGGTGCTCCCGACGTTTCCTTCCCGCGGCTGAACGCCCTGGCCTTCTGGTTCTTCCTCTTCGGCAGCACCATTGCGGTGAGCGGATTCATCACTCCCCAGGGGGCGGCATCGTTTGGCTGGACGGCCTACGCACCGCTGTCCGACGCCACGTTCTCACCCGGCATCGGCGGGGATCTGTGGGTGTTCGGACTGGCGCTGTCCGGATTCGGAACCATTCTCGGGTCGGTCAACTTCATCACCACCATCATCTGCCTGCGTGCTCCGGGCATGACCATGTGGCGGATGCCGATCTTCACCTGGAACACCCTCGTGACGGCCATCCTGGTCCTCATGGCCTTCCCGCCCCTGGCGGCAGCGCTGTTCGCGCTGGGCGCGGACCGGCGGTTCGGAGCCCACATCTTCGATGTGGACCGCGGCGGGTCCATTCTGTGGCAGCACCTGTTCTGGTT
This sequence comes from Arthrobacter sp. TJ-58, assembly GCF_058269295.1. Taxonomy (NCBI): domain Bacteria; kingdom Bacillati; phylum Actinomycetota; class Actinomycetes; order Micrococcales; family Micrococcaceae; genus Arthrobacter; species Arthrobacter sp. TJ-58. The sequence continues at coordinate 42,236 of NZ_JBZCNM010000007.1, read as the reverse complement.
CTTCGGCCACCCCGAGGTGTACATCATCGCGCTGCCGTTCTTCGGCATCATCTCCGAGATCCTTCCGGTCTTCAGCCGCAAACCCATCTTTGGCTACAAAGGACTGGTTTTTGCCACCATCGCCATCGCAGCCCTGTCGGTGACCGTGTGGGCGCACCACATGTATGTCACCGGTGCGGTGATGCAGTCCTTCTTCGCCTTCATGACCATGCTGATTGCGGTGCCCACCGGTGTGAAGTTCTTCAATTGGATCGGAACCATGTGGCGGGGCTCCATCACCTTTGAGACCCCCATGCTGTGGGCCGTCGGCTTCCTCATCACCTTCCTGTTTGGTGGACTGACGGGCATCATCCTGGCTTCGCCGCCGCTGGATTACCAGGTGTCGGACACCTACTTTGTGGTGGCGCACTTCCACTACGTGGTGTTCGGAACCGTGGTGTTCGCCATGTTTGCCGGCTTCTACTTCTGGTGGCCCAAATTCACCGGAAAGATGCTCAACGAACGGCTTGGCAAAATTCACTTCTGGATGCTGTTCATCGGCTTCCACGGCACGTTCCTGATCCAGCACTGGCTCGGGGTGAGCGGCATGCCCCGCCGGTATGCGGATTACCTGCCGGAGGACAACTTCACCGGGATGAACCAGCTGTCCACCGTTTTCTCGATGCTCCTGGGTGCTTCGATGATTCCGTTCTTCTGGAACGTCTACATCACCTGGCGGCGGGGGCGGAAGGTGGGGGTTGACGATCCCTGGGGCTTTGGATGTTCGCTGGAGTGGGCCACGTCCTGCCCGCCGCCGCGGCACAACTTCACGTCGCTGCCGCGCATCCGTTCCGAGCGTCCCGCCCTGGACCTGCATCATCCGGAGCTGAAACCGCGGGCCAACGAGGAAACGGACAACCCGATGGTCAAAGTCTTCGGCGCAGCGGACATGGGAAGCGAGAAACCCAACGACCCGGATCCGCGCGACTAGCGGGACCTCCCCGGCACGGAAAAGCGGCGCCGCCCGGACCAAGTGTCCGGACGGCGCCGCTTTTTGCATGCTCGGGTCTGTCCTGCTCGAGCCGCTGCCGGTTAGCCTCGGCTGTACAGGCAGCTCACGTACTTGGCCCAGTCAACGGCGTACCGCAGCCAGCCCCGCAGATCCCACCAGTGCTGCGGCGGAACCGGAGCGGTGCACACCGGAGCCGGCGGAACCGTAGGAGCGGCCTCCACCGTGACCGGGTGGGACACAGTGGTTCCGGACGGATCGGCGGTAAGCACCAAGGTGCCCGGGCCGGAGGCCGACGACGGAAGGGTGACGTTGACCGTTGCCGTGCCGCCGGCCACCGCTGCGGTGCCCAGCGCCGTGGCGGTGCCGGAGCTGTTCACCCAGCTGGCGGCGAGTGCGGTGTTTGCCGGGCTGCCCAGTGAGGTCAGATCAAGGCCGGACACCGTGAAGGACGCTGCTGCTCCGGCCTTCACTGTCACCGGAGCGCCCTTCACAATGACACCCTGGCGGGCGAAGTCCGGGGAGAGCGGGCTGTTGGCCTTGATGTAGCTGATCCACGCATCGCGGTCCACCAGTCCCGTATCCCGGGTGTTGGTTCCTTCAGAGAAGACGGTGAAGTTGTCGCCGCCCTGGGCCAGGAAGCTGAAGGTGCCCACCCGGTAGTCGCGGGCCGGATCCATGGCGGCACCGTTGATGGTGACGGTCTGGATGCGGGAGCCGCGCGGCTGGTCGGGATCGTAGGTGTAGGTGATGTTGTCGGACAGGCCCAGCGCCAGGAAGGCACGCGAGCTTCCCTCGGGCTGCCACTGCTGTTCCAGCATCGTCTTGAGCTGGGCGCCGGTGAGCGTGGTGGTCCAGAGGTTGTTCACGAACGGCAGCACGGCGTTGGCTTCCGCGTAGGTGATCACGCCGTCGTCGCCGTAGTACAGCTCGGCCCGCAGCCCGCCGGGGTTGGTGACGCCAATTTCGGCGCCGCCGCGCTCAGCGGAGGAGAGGGTGCTCAGCAGCGAATCGGCCACCAGATTGCCCAGCGTGGATTCCGAGCTGCGGTCATCGCGGACGGTGCCGTTGAACGCCGTCGTGATGTCAGCAGTGACCGAGCCGACCGGCTGGTTGCCGATCTCGGCGGCGGAGGCCAGCGCTGCATCCACAATGGACTTGACCTTTGCCACTGCCGGGTAGGCGGCGACGAGTGAGTCGGCGCTCGCGGTGGTCCGCGGAACGTTCGTGGCCGTGTAGGACAGGACTTCATCCGTTGCCGGGTTGTAGTCCAAGTTGATCTGGCCGATGAACTCGCCGTAGGAGCCTGTCTGCAGCACCGGGCGGGTCTTGCCGCCGGCGCCGGGAACGGGGGCATCCCAGGCGTACTGCTTATGGGTGTGGCCGGTGTAGATGGCGTCCACCAGTGCGGTGGTGCCGGTGACAATGTCGGCAAATGCGCCGCCGTCGGCCAGTTCGGCCTCCAGCGTGGCACCGTCCGGGGTGCCGCTGCCGGCGCCCTCATGATACTCGGCGATGATCACGTCAACGTCACCCTCCGACTGGAGGCGTTCAGCCACGCGGTTCACGGCTTCCACCGGATCCCCGAACTCCAGCTCGGCGATTCCGCCGGGGCTGACCAGCGCGGACGTTTCTTCGGTGATGGCGCCGATGACAGCCACTGAGACACCGTCGACGTCCAGGACCGTGTACTCATCCAGTGCCGGGGTGGTGGTGCCCTTCAGATAAACGTTCGCGCCCAGGTACGGGAAATCCGCAGCCGGATCAACGCGGTCCCGAAGGTCCGTGAACCCGGCGTCGAACTCATGGTTGCCCACTGCGGAGGCCCGCAGCCCCAGCGCGTTCAGAACATCAAGGGTCGGAACATCCTGCTGCACCGAGGAGGCGAACAGTGAGGCGCCGATGTTGTCCCCCGCGGAGAGGAACAGCGAGCTGCCCTCGGGTGCGGCGGCCTTGAGCTGTTCAACGGTTCCGGCGAAATTCACGGTGTTCGCGTCGATGCGGCCGTGGAAATCGTTGATGTTCAGCAGGTTGAGTTCTTTGGTTTCGGTACCGGCCGGCGTGAGGTCCAAGCCGACGATGATCGGATCGTGGTCCGAGGAACGGTACGGATCCGGCGCGTAATAGTTGGTGGCATTGGTGTTGTACCGGCTGTATTCCAGGGCCACCGACTCCACGGAGTTGATGTTCCAGATGTCAGCACCGGTGACGGCTTCGGCCGCCGCCGGAGAGGCCATGATGTGGTCCAGTGAACCAACCAGGCCGCTGTAGGCGTAGGAGTGCTTTCCTGTTGCCTTGCCCAGATCCACGTAACCGGCATCAACCAGGGTGGTCATGGGATCTTCGGCGGAGTAGGCGTTGAAGTCACCCAGCAGGAAGACCTTGTCGGTTCCGGCAGCCTTGGCGGTGCTGTCCGCAAAAGCGGCCAGTGCCTGTGCCTGCCGGACACGGTCGGCATTCCAGCCGCCCTGTCCGGTGTCCGCATTTTCTCCGGTCGCCGGGGCAGAGCCCTTGGACTTGAAGTGGTTGCTGATGGCCAGGATGGTGGAGCCGGCGTCGCCGTTGACAGGCTTGAACGCCTGCGCCAGCGGTTCACGGGCATTGGAGAACACGGATTCATCGTTGAGAATCACGGATTCGCCAACCGGTTCTGCTGCAGCCGTACGGAAGATGAAGGCCGTCCGGATGACGTCTTCGGCGTCGGGCAGTGCGGCGGGGGAGCGCACGTAGTCCCAGGTTCCCGGTGCTGCCTCGTTCAGGGCTGCGGTCAGGTTGGCCAGGGCCTCGTCGCGGTCCTTGCCGAACACCGCCGAGTTTTCCACCTCCATCAGGGAGACGACGTCAGCGCCCAGGGCGTTGATGGCGGACACGATCTTGGCCTGCTGGCGCTCCAGGTTCTCCGGGTTCGCGGCACCGCGGGCATCGCATCCGCCGCGCACGGTCAACGGAGCCCCGGTGCGGTCATTGTTGTAGGTGCAGCCGGTCAGGTCCGCGCCGGTGGTGCTGAAGTAGTTCAGCACGTTGAAGGAGGCGAGCTTGAGGTTTCCGCCCACGCTTTCGGGTGCTGCGGTGCGGGTGGCTTCGAACGACGCCGGGGTAATCTCGGCAGCGTTGGCGGCAGTAAGCGCAGTCAGCGGCTGAAACTTCCAGGCGCTGTTGCGGTAGTCCAGGATGACGCCGGTGGTGAAGGCGGCGGCGGCGCCGACGCGTACCGGGTTGTCCAGCGTCAGGTACGGCAGGGGAGTGCCCTGGTTGGCGGCACTGAGGAAGTTGATGCTGGCGCCGTCGTCGAGCTTGACGGCGCGCGCAGCGTTGTCGGCGACGACGGCGGCGTGCTCGAGGGTGCCGACGGCGGCCACCGCGGTGGGCTGGACCAGGGGTGTTTCACCGGCAGCCAGTCCGATTTCCGCGTACTGGTTCAACGAGTAGTTGTCGGTGACGGTAAAGCTGCCCTGCGGTGCCAGCAGCATGCCTTCCAGCGCTTCGCGTTCGGCGTCGGTGGCCGGCCAGGCGACGGCGGCCGGCTTGACCTCCTCGGCAGGCTCATCGAGCTTGGCCAGGTTGCCGGCGGAGACAGTGAGCTGGGTGAGGCCGAAGTATTCGCCGACCGTGCCGGTGACTTCCACGTAGTCGCCGGCGGCCACGGAGGCTGCGGTGTCGGCGGAGAAGACAAAAATGCCGTCGGAGGCGGTGTGGGTGGCCGGATCCAGGGTGCCGCCGGTGCCGGGGGTCTGGATGTAGTACCCGTTGAACCCGCCGGTGGGGTAAACCCCGGTGACCTTGCCGCGGGTGGTGACGGTTTGTCCCGTCAGCGGGCTGGCGTCGCCGGAGCCCTGGATCTCGGCGATCGGAACCGCTCCGGCCGGAGGCTCTGCAGGTGCAGTGGGCGAGGGCGTGGGGGTGGGTGTGGGCGTTGGTGTGGGGACCGGCTCGGTGGGAGCCGTGCCGCCCGTTCCGGTGGGGGTGACGTCAGCGCTCAGCACGAAGTCGGCGGAGTTGTTGTTGGTGTCAGCAAAGCCGTTGCGGTTCAGGGACTTCGGATCACTGTTGCCGGCCGGAGCTTGTGCTGCTGCGGTTTCAAAGGTGTTGGAAGTTCCGTAGCCCAGCAGGTCCACCACGCCGGGCGCAGCGGTGACCGAACCGACGGGCAGGGGATCCACTCGGGTGGCCTGGTTGGACAGGATCAGGGTGCCGCCTGCGCCGCCGAAGCTGGCGCCAACGGTGGCGTCTGCTGCCGGGAGGGGAGCGCCGGTGGTGCCGTTGGACGCGCCGGACACCAGATAGTAGCCCCCGGCCGGGATGGACCCGGAGAGCGCACCGATGCCGGTGGGAGCCGCCGTCGAGCCGGCCGCACGGTACTGCAGCGACCAGCCCTCCAGGCTCACGTCCGATGAGGTGGGGTTGTACAGTTCCACGAATTTGTTGGCGAACGGCGCGTTTGCGCTGCCGCCGCTCAGGTAGGCCTCATTAATGATGATGCCGGGGGCAACAGCGGCAGTGCTGTCTTGTGCGTAGGCCGGTAGCGCCGTGATGGGCGCTGCCAGCAGTCCGGCTGAGAGGGTGGTTCCCAGCGCGGCCTTCCAGAATGTTGGGCTCATGCCTCTTGCTCCTTGGCCAGCCGGGATGCCAGCTGACGGTAGTGGCCGCCGCGAGCGGCGCCGAGGGGGGTGTAACGCGTGTGACGCACGTAATACTAAGTGGTCTGCGTTACAAATGGGTGACACGCCGGTGGAGTGCAGGGAAACGGGGCGGAGATGCCGCTGATCGGGAGCCCGGATTGCACGGAAATGCGAGTCTTGGGGCCGAACCCGGGGCGCCGGAATAACTGAGGCCGGCTCGAAGTTATCTGTGCTCGGGGAAGAGCTCGGGCAGCAAAAAAGCGGCCCCTGTAAAGGGACCGCTTTCTTCATTTGCGCGGAAGGTAAGGGATTCGAACCCTTGGTACGGGGTTACCGCACACTGGTTTTCAAGACCAGCTCCATCGGCCGCTCGGACAACCTTCCCCCTAGTAGTCTGGCAGACAGGTGCATTTCACCAAAATTCGATCAATCTCCGTGGAGGACAAAATGAGAGCGATTGTCATTGATACGCCCGGCGGCCCGGAAGCCCTGCAGGTGCAGGACGTCCCCGCGCCAGTGCCCGGACCCGGAGAAATCCTGATCGATGTGGCCGCAGCAGGCCTCAACCGCGCTGACGTGCTGCAGCGCCAGGGGCACTACCCGGTTCCGGCCGGAGCCTCCGAATATCCCGGACTTGAAGTGTCCGGGCGGGTCGCCGCCGTGGGAGCCGGAGTTGAAGGGTTCTCCGTGGGAGCCGACGTCGTCGCCCTCCTGACCGGCGGCGGTTACGCCGACCAGGTGAACGTCCCGGCCGGACAGGTCCTGCCCGTCCCGGCCGGGATGGATCTGGTCACGGCAGCGTCCCTGCCGGAAACCGCGGCTACGGTCTTCTCCAACCTCTTCATGGCTGCCGGAGTCACCGAGGGAGACCATGTCCTGATCCACGGCGGTGCCGGCGGCATCGGCACCATGGCGATTCAGATGGTGGCAGCCTTTGGCGCCGTGCCCATGGTGACGGCCGGGTCGGATGAGAAGCTGGAACTGGCGCGCTCCCTGGGTGCGGAAATCCTGATTAATTACAAGACCGAGGATTTTGTGGCGCGGGTGCATGAACTCACCGACGGGCGCGGAGCGGACGTCATCCTGGACGTCATCGGAGCGAAGTATCTGCAGCGCAACCTCGACGCACTCGCAGTTTCCGGGCGGCTGGTCATCATTGGCCTGCAGGGCGGCGCCACGGCGGAAATCAACCTCAACCAGCTGATGAGCAAGCGGCTGGCAGTCATTGGAACCACGCTGCGCGCCCGCCCCACTGAGGAAAAGGCGGCCATCATGCAGGCGGTCCAGCAGTACGTCTGGCCGCTGATTGTTGCAGGCAAGATCCGCCCGCTGGTTGATCGGACATTCCCGCTGGCTGAAGCGGCAGCAGCCCATGAATACTTTGACTCAGGCCGGCACACAGGAAAAATCCTGCTGACAACCTGATCCGGGGTTTTCGTGCAGGCTAGTAATTTGTAAAGGCGAGTAATTTGCCCCGGCGGGTAATTTGAACAGGCCGGTGACCGAGTAACGGTCACCGGCCTGTTTCGCGTTTTGTGGAGTGTGTCACAGGGCACTGCTAACCTCGATGGCAAGAGTGCGGAATCTTCCGGCTCCCGGCCGGTTCACTACCGGCTCCTCCACGCCGTTACCGCAAACAAAGGGAATTTCCCATGAGTGAGAATCGCCGGCGCAGGGCCGCGCCCGGACAGCCCCAGGACGCAAACGTCCTGCTGCAGGACCCGGATCTTCCGCCGGTAGCGGTCGATCCCGAAGTAATCGAAGCCGAAGACCGCCGCTGGACGCCCCTGAAGATTGCCGTTTGGGTCGGCATCGCCCTGCTGGGAGGCGTCAGCTGGTTCATGCTGGCCCTGGTCCGCGGGGAAACCGTCAACGCCATCTGGTTTGTCTTCGCCGCGGTGTGCACCTACTTCATTGCCTACCGCTTCTACTCCAAATTCATTGAACGCAAACTCCTGCAGCCCAATGACCGCCGCGCCACCCCGGCAGAGTACAAGGCCGACGGCAAGGACTACGCAGCCACGGACCGCCGCGTGCTGTACGGACACCACTTCGCCGCCATCGCCGGCGCCGGCCCGCTGGTGGGCCCGGTCCTCGCGGCCCAGATGGGATACCTGCCCGGCACCATCTGGATCATCATCGGCGTCGTCTTCGCCGGTGCCGTCCAGGATTATCTGGTCATGTTCTTCTCCATGCGCCGCGGCGGCCGGTCGCTGGGCCAGATGGCCCGGGAGGAGCTCGGCCGCGTCGGCGGCACTGCAGCCCTGGTTGCCACCCTGGCCATCATGATCATCATTGTGGCCATCCTGGCCCTGGTGGTCGTCAACGCCCTGGCGGAAAGCCCCTGGGGCGTTTTCTCCGTGGGCATGACCATTCCCATCGCGCTGTTCATGGGCGTGTATCTGCGCTTCCTGCGCCCCGGCAAGGTCACCGAAGTTTCGATCATCGGATTCATCCTGCTGCTGGCGGCCATCATCGGCGGCGGCGTCATTGCCGACACGGCGCTGGGCGACTTCCTCACCCTGGACAAGACCGTCATCGCCTGGGGCATCATCATCTACGGGTTCATTGCCGCAGTGCTCCCCGTCTGGCTGCTGCTCGCCCCGCGCGACTACCTCTCCACCTTCATGAAGGTGGGGACCATCGTGATGCTGGCCCTGGCCATCATCATCGTCCGCCCCGACATCACCGTGCCGGCAATCAGCGAATTCGCGTCCGCGGACAACGGCCCCGTGGTGGCCGGACCGCTGTTCCCGTTCCTGTTTGTCACCATTGCCTGCGGTGCCCTCTCCGGATTCCACGCCCTCATCGCTTCCGGCACCACGCCGAAGATGATCGAGAAGGAACGCCAGACCCGGTTCATTGGTTACGGCGGCATGCTGATGGAGTCCTTCGTGGCCATCATGGCCCTGGTGGCGGCAATCTCCATTGACCGCGGCATCTACTTCGCCATGAACTCCTCGGCGGCAGCCACCGGCGGCACCGTGGAAGGCGCCGTCGCCTTCGTCAACAGCTTGGGCCTGGCCGGCGTGAACCTGACCCCGGACATGCTCACCACCATGGCCTCCAACGTGGGCGAGGACTCGATCGTTTCGCGCACCGGCGGAGCGCCCACCCTCGCAGTGGGCCTGGCGCAGATCATGCACAGCCTCATCGGCGGAACTTCGATGATGGCCTTCTGGTACCACTTCGCGATCATGTTCGAAGCGCTGTTCATCCTCACCGCAGTGGACGCAGGCACCCGCGTGGCCCGGTTCATGCTTCAGGATTCCATCGGCAACTTCATCCCCAAGTTCCGGGACACGTCCTGGCGCACGGGAGCATGGATTTGTACTGCCGTCATGGTGGGAGGTTGGGGTTCGATCCTGATCATGGGGGTCACGGACCCGCTGGGCGGCATCAACACCCTGTTCCCGCTCTTCGGCATTGCCAACCAGCTGCTGGCGGCTATTGCGCTGGCCATCTGCCTGGCCATCCTGGCCAAGAAGAACGTCTTCAAGTACATCTGGATTGTGGTCCTTCCGCTGGCCTTCGCCTCCGTGGTGACCATCACGGCGTCCATGTACAAGATCTTCTCCTCCGTTCCGGCAGTGGGCTACTGGGCCCAGCACAACGCCTTCAAGGCGGCCCTGGAACGCGGCGAAACGAGTTTTGGCACCGCCAAGACCGTGGCGGCCATGGAAGCGGTGGTTCGGAACACCTTCATCCAGGGCACGCTGTCCATCGTGTTTGTGACGCTGGCGATCATTGTCATCATCGCCGCAGTGATTGCGAGCATCCATTCCTACCGTTCCGGCGGTTCCCGCAGCGCCGAAGATCCGGCCGTTCCGTCAAGGATGTTTGCCCCGGCGGGCTTCCTGGCCACTCCGGCGGAAAAGGAAATCCAGGCACAGTGGGATGCGCTGCCGGCAGACAAGTTGGTTGTCCGCAAGGCCCACTCATGAGCACGGCCGGCGTGAAACAGGGCCTGAGTGGATTCGTGCGGTTTTTCCGCGACGTTATGGGGGAGGACGCCTACCGGAAGTATGTTTCCTTCCATCAGTCCTCGGGATGCGCGGGACCATTGCTGACCGAGCGCGAGTTCTGGAAGGACAAAATGGATCGCCAGGACGCCAACCCGGAGGGCCGCTGCTGCTAGCGGCAAGCCCCTTTCCGGGACGGCCTGCGTAACGGCTTTCGACCGGCCGCTGGCTCCGGAGAACGACGGCGGCACCTGCTGTGGGTGCCGCCGTCGTCGTTTGTCCGCCTCGGCAAATCCTGCCCGACAGCTGGCCCGTCCCCGCGCCCGTCCCCGGGCCTGCCGCCGCGTCCTATGAGCCCGCTGAGTCCTGCGAGCCCGCTGAGCCGTCCGAACTGGCTGAGCCCTCTGTGTCGCCGTGTTGCAGGGCATTGAGCCGCAGTCCCGGACCGGCCTACGGTAAGGAGGGAGACGTCAAAAGGCCGAGGAGCTGCCGCAATTTGAGCGCAAGAAGAGCTGTAAAGCTGACCCTCCCCCGGCATTGGAGCCCAAGCATGAGAGCATTAACGCATGACTGAAGAGAACGGATCCGCCGACCGGCCGGATACGGCGCCCGCGCCCGGTTCCGAGGATTCATCAGACGCCAACAAGGCCGGCGGCGGTCCGGAAACCCCGTCCAGCAATCCTCCGGTGGGCAACTCTGCCGCGAATCCGGGATCTGCCCAGGGTCCTGCAGTGAACGGTACGGGTGGGTCTGAGGGGGTTGTAAGCCACGCCTGCAACCAGGGTTCCGGAGACTCGGAAGCCGCAGTCCGCAGCGGGGAGAGTTCCAGCCCCGCCAAGCTGCGTGAACTGGTGGACGAGCCCGCCAAGGTAATGCGCATCGGCACCATGATTAAGCAGCTTCTGGAAGAAGTCCGGAACGCGCCCTTGGACGACGCCGCCCGCAACCGCCTGGCGGAAATCCATGAGCGGTCCCTGCATGAGCTCGAAGACGGTCTGGCTCCGGAACTGGTGGAGGAACTGCACCGGATCAACCTGCCCTTCGTGGATGAAACCGTCCCCACGGATGCTGAACTTCGCATCGCCCAGGCCCAGCTGGTTGGTTGGCTGGAAGGACTGTTCCGGGGGATCCAAACTGCCATCGCCGCCCAGCAGACAGCCAATCAGCAGCTGGCCTCACGCCTGCAGCTGCGCCAGCTGCCGCCGGGCACCGTCCTGGCCCCCGGGGTCATCATCGGCGAGAACGGCGAGCCGCGCCGTGCTGATGCCCCCGCCTCCGGACGACCCGCTTCAACCCGCTCCGAACCGCACGCCGGTCCCGGTCAATACCTGTAGGACAAATGGCATTATTTGCAGCCGCCCGGCAGGGGCGCAAGGACGATACACAGCTCGGCAAAGGCGTGTGGCGCAGAGCCCACGACCGTTTCACCCGTGGACTGGACCGTTACCACCAGATGTTGGAGGGCGTGGAGGATGACGCCGTCTACAACGAACTCGTGACCGTGGCCAACCAGCTGGCGGAGCTGCTGCCGCGCGTGCGCGAAGTGTGCATGAGCGCGCACCGCCGTCTGCCCAGCAACGGCCAGGACATCCCCGGTGCGCTGATATCAGTGCACCGGGCCCTTTCACGCAGTGGAAACTCACTCGCTGCCACTGCGGAAGCTGCCGCCATGTCCCGCCTGGAAGGCGAACGCTGGGGCTTCGCCTCCGCCGGCCTGGAAAACGTCCATCGGCGCGCGCAGCTGGTGGCAGAGGACATTCTGGAGGCCGAGCGGGCCCTCAAAGCTGCTGTCACCGGTCCGGCTGGTTCCTGAAAATAGTTTGGTAATTCGGGAATAGGCCCGGCAGTTTTTTCGCGGGCAGCATAGAGGCGTCATTCAATGCGGAGTACTGCCGGTCATTTGCAAGGATAGGCAAATGACTACATCTCCGCTTGTGACATTCAATGACGGCAACACCATTCCCCAGCTCGGCTACGGCGTGTGGCAGGTTGAAGACGAGGTTGCCGAGAAGGTTGTCGGCCAGGCCTTCGAGGTTGGCTACCGGCACATCGATACCGCCAAGATCTACGGCAATGAAGCCGGCGTCGGCCGCGCCATCGCCGCCACCTCCGTTCCCCGCGAGGATATGTTCATCACCACCAAGGTGTGGAACGCGGACCAGGGCTACGAAGAGACCCTGAAGGCTTTCGACGCCTCCATGGAGCGCCTCGGCCTGGAAACCTTGGATCTGTACCTGATCCACTGGCTCCAGCCGAAGCAGAACAAGTACGTGGACACCTGGAAGGCCCTGATTGAGCTGCAGAAGTCCGGCCGCGTAAAGTCCATCGGCGTCTGCAACTTCACCGTAGAGGCGCTGCAGGAAATCATCGACGCCACCGGCGTTGTTCCGGTTCTGAACCAGGTGGAAACCCACCCGTACCTGAACCAGTCCGAACTGCGCGCCTTCGAGGCCAAGCACAACATCCTGCACGAGTCCTGGTCCCCCCTGGGCTCGGGCAAGGGCCTGCTGGAAGACCCCAAGCTGGTGGAGATCGCTGCGAAGTACGACGGCGCCACGCCGGCCCAGGTGGTCATCGCCTGGCACCTGGCACTGGGCAACATCGTGATCCCCAAGTCCGTGACCGAGTCGCGGATCAAGGAAAACTGGGAATCCCTGGACCTCAAGCTCTCCGACGAGGACATTGAGGCCATCAACGCACTGGATAACGGCACGCGTTACGGCGCCGATCCGGCTACGGCTGACTTCGCCTAAAAATTTCCAGGCCTTCCCCGAGGCCGTCGAGGAGAAACGCAAAAACCCCTGGAAACTGAGTTTCCAGGGGTTTTTGCTGTGGAGCCTCCTGCCAGAATCGAACTGGCGACCTTCTCATTACGAGTGAGACGCTCTACCAACTGAGCTAAGGAGGCGGGCTTCAGCTGTCCGCTAACGGCCAGAATCCACAAGGAACTACTTTATATGCCGCGGGGCGGCTGGTCAAAACGGCCCTCAGCCGCCGGTGTCGAGGGGAGCATAGAACCGGGACCATTTCCGGGCGGCTCCCGTCACCTGGTAGTAGATGTTGGCCGTGGCAATCAGGGCGAGGGCGGTGACAACCGACAGCGCGGTGGACGCCGCCGGAACGCTGTCGACGGGCAGGTTGTAGGCCATCAGGATTCGCAGCAGACAGTCCAGGATCAGCGCAAGTCCCCACATGACGCCGGTAACCCGCCAAATCCGGCGGAATCGCGGCACCCGTTCCCACACCGCATCCCAGTCGGCAGGCCAGCCAAAACGCCCTTCCAGCAGAGGCCTGCTGAACAGGTAGACCAGTGGATGCCGGGTAAAGGCACTGGCCAGGAACCACACCCCCGACAGGCCGGTGGCCCAGGCTCCCCTGGCCAGCAGGAATCGTACGTCTCCGTTGAGCAGGGACACCCCGGTGCTGAAAATCATCAGGGCCACCACAAAGGCCGTCACTGGTCCGATGGTTCGCCGGCGGACAACGTCGACGGCGGTTCCAGCCACGGAAGCAGCGGTTCCGGCAAGCAGAGCGAGGTAAGCGCTGGTGCCCAAGGCGCGGAGCCCGTAGAACAGCACCAGCGGGCCCAGGAAAGCTGCAGCCGTCCGCAGGCCGCGGAGTACCAGCGGCAGGCCGGGCCTCCGCTGTGCTGCGGAAGGTGTCATGGTCGGTCCTCCTTGCCGGTCCCGGGCTGCGCCGGGACAAGCGTCCCAGAACTAGGAATACCTGTTTCCGGTTTCAGCTCTGGTGCCCAGTTCAAAGAGGGTCACCAGCTCTCCGGCATAGGCTGTGCAGTCCAGCTGCGGCTGGCGTTCCAGGAGGAACGGCAGCCCGTCCACGCAACGCTGGATGGCCGCTGCCATGACCAGCGGGTCAAAGGAACGGAATTCTCCGGACGCCTGGCCCCGGCGCAGCATCTGTTCCAGCGGCGCTCCGGCTTCGGCGTCGTCGTCGGCGGAATACTCCAGCGCGCCGGCCAGGAGGATGTCCGTCAGGGCTTTCATCGGGGCCCGGTTGTCGCTGATGAACTGCACCGTCGCCTCGATGTAAGCGCGCAGCTGGGCGGCGGCGCCGGATTCTGCGTGTACGGCCCGGCCGGTCCAGCCGCTGACGGCGCCGATCACCTCCGCTGCGACGGCGGCCATCAGGTCCGCCTTGCCGGCAAAATGATACGAAATCAGGCGCGTGCTGGAGATCCCCGCGCGCTCCGCAATACGGGCGAAGGATGCACGGTCATAACCCTGCTCGGCGATGACCGCGATGGTGGCGTCGATGATCTGGGTCCGCCGTGCGGCCCCGGTGATCGTCACTGGCTTTACCTGCATGAGTAAAAACTACGCCGTGCAGGTAAGTGTGCCTAGGGGTTCTGCAAAAGAGCTGCCCGGCCGTGGTCGGCGGGGCAGCTCTTTATCGGAACGGCGGGACAGGAGCTAGGAGCAGACCTTGTCCCCGCCGGGAAGGATTCCGTTGATGAAGTAGTCGTCCACGGTATCGGCGATGCACTCATTGCCGCGGCCGTAGGCGGTGTGCCCTTCGCCTTCCCAGGTCACCAGGGTGGCGGAGTCCATCTGTTCGGCCAGGGCAACGGACCACTTGTAGGGAGTGGCCGGATCTCCGGTGGTACCGATGACGAGCAGGTCCGCGGCGCCGGCTGCCTTGATCTCGTGCGGGGTATTGACCGGGGGATAAGGCCACGATTCACAGGTGATTCCGCCGTAGCCCAGGAACTTGCCGATCGTGGGGGAGGCCTCCTCCAGCTGTTTGGCGGCCAGCGCCATCTGCTCATCGTCGGCCGTCATCGGATAGTCCAGGCAGTTGATGGCGCTGAAGGCCACCGTGGTGTTGGATCCGTACGTGCCGTCGGACTGACGGTCGGCGTTCAGATCGGCCAGATAGAGCATGGTGGAGGGATCGCCCTGAAGAGCCTCGTCGAGGGCCCGGGTCAGGATGGGCCAGTTGTCCGAGTTGTACAGCGGCACGATGAAGCCGGTGACGAAGGTGGACACTGTGACAGTGCGCCCGTCCTTGGCCGTCATCGGACTGGCCTCAACGGAAGCGATCAGCTCGCGGATGGTCTTGATTGCCTCATCCGTGGTGCCGGACAGCGGGCAGTCAGCGGCGGTCAGGCAGTCCTCCACATACGCGCGGATGGCATTCTCAAACCCTTCAGCCTGTCCGAGGGTGATTTCTTCGTTGCTGGCGGAAGGATCAAGTGCGCCGTCCAGCACCATGCGGCCAACCTTTTCGGGGAAGAGCTCAGCGTAGGTGGCGCCCAGGAACGTGCCGTAGGAGAAACCGAGGTAGTTCAGCTGCTTGTCCCCGGCCACTGCCCGCAGGATATCCATGTCCCGGGCTGCGCTGACCGTGTCCACGAATCCCAGCAGGTCCCCGGATTTCTCCGCGCACTTATCGGCCAGTTCCTTCGCGTCGGCACGGGCAGCCTGCAGGCCGGCCGGTTCGGCCGGGTCGTAATACTCTTCGCGGGCGGCGTCCAGTTCCGCGTCCGTGAGGCATTCGACGGGATTGGAGCGGCCAACGCCCCGGGGGTCGAAGCCCAGCACGTTGAAGTTCTCCCGCAGCCGGTCAGTGGTCACGTAGTCCACGGAGTCATGGACAATGTCATAGCCCGAGCCGCCCGGCCCGCCGGGGTTGATCAGGATGGTGCCCTCTGCCGTGTCCTCGGATTTGGCGAGGATGACGGCCAGGTCAATGCTTTTGCCCGCCGGATCCGCGTAGTTCAGCGGGACCTCCACCGTGGCGCACCGGAAGGCGTCCGAGGAAGTATCTTCACACTCTCCCCATGCCACTTCCTGGCTGTAGTAGTGCCGCAGGTCCTCGGGAACGTCTCCAATGACGTCCGCCGCAGCTGTGGTGGTCCCGGTGGACGCGGACGGCGAAGCGGCAGCGGAGGTATCCTCCGGTGCGCTGTCTCCGGTACAGGCGGTCATTCCGGACAGCACGACGACGGCGGACGCTGCTGCCAGCACGAGTCGGGGAAAGCGGCGGCTGGCTGGGGTCATCGTTGCTCCTGGATGGAATGGAAACTCACGGCCCGCGGAGGAGCCGGTGGGCACACGCGGGTTTATAACAGGCTAACCGCCATTGCTTCGATGGCCAGCAGCGGTGCCACGTTTGTGGACACCAAACGGGTGCGGACCAGATTGATTTCCTCCATCCGCAGCAGGGTCTGTTCCGGAGATCCGTGGGCGGCGTAGTCGGTCAGCTCACGGCGCAGGGATTCATTGACCAAGGTGTCGCTGCTGCCCATCTGGAGCATCAGCACATCCCGGTAGAAGGACAGCAAATCGGTCAATGCGCGGTCAAAGTAATCGTTCTTGGAGCGCTTGGCCCGGCGCACCTGGTCTTCTTCCAGCCGTTTAACCTGGCTGCGGATCGACGGCGGCAGCGTGCCGCTCTCGGGTGCGCCCAGCGAGGCCAGCAGCGACTTCCGTTCGGCGGCGTCGCGCTGTTCGAAGGAGCTGGTGGCTTCGGCCTCGGCCAGGGCCACCAGGTCGGCGGCGGCTTTCATGGCACCGGAGACATTGCGCAGGGACAGCGGGAGCCGCACGATGGATTCGCGCCGGCGGCGGGCTCCCTCATCCGTGGCCAGCCGCTTGGCAATGCCAATGTGGCTCTGTGCGGCACGGGCGGCGTCGCGGGCAACATCGGGGTCAATGCCGTCCCGGCGGATCAGCAGGTCGGCCACATCGTCAACCGGAGGCAGCCGCAGGCTGACAGCGCGGCAGCGGGACCGGATGGTCACCAGGACATCGCCGGGACTGGGGGCGCACAGCAGCCAAATGGTGCGCGGCGGGGGTTCTTCGATGGCCTTGAGGAGGACGTTGGTGCTGCGTTCCTGCATGCGGTCGGCGTCTTCGACAATGATGACGCGCCAGCGCCCCGTGGAGGGTTTGTCCTGTGCCTTGCGCACCAGCTCCCGGGCCTCGTCGATGCTGATGGTCACTTTCTCCGTGGTGACGGAGGTGACGTCGGCGTGCGACCCGGCGAGGGCTGTGCGGCAGGCCTTGCACTCGCCGCAGCCGCGGAGCGCGGGATCGGGCTGGTCGCACAGCAGGGCTGCGGCAAAGGCCCGGGCGGCGTTGGACCGGCCGGAACCGGGGGGGCCGGTGAACAGCCAGGCGTGGTTGGGGGTTGCCTGGGCGGCTCCGCGGCGCAGCTGGTCCACCACGGGAGCCTGGCCCTGCAGATCGTCCCAGACGGTCACGGCAGCAGCTCCTTCACCCTGGTGAGGATGGTTTCCGCCAGCTCGTCCACGGGCCGGCCGGCGTCGAGCACCAGATAACGGGCGGGATCTGTCCGCGCCTGCTCCAGGAAAGCCCGGCGAATCCGCAGATGGAACGTGTCAGGCTCTGATTCCAGCCGGTCTTCGGTTGCCTGGTTGGCGGTCCTCCGCAGCCTGCCCTGTTCCGGGTCCACGTCAAGCAGCACCGTGAGGTCCGGTGAGAATCCTTCGGTGGCCCAGACGTTAAGCTGCCGGACGTCCTCGGTGCCCAGCGAGCGCCCGGACCCCTGGTAGGCCACCGAACTGTCGATAAAGCGGTCGCACACCACCACGTCGCCGCGTTCCACGGCCGGGCGGATCACCTGGGTGACGTGCGCGGCCCGGGATGCGGCGAAGATCAGGGCCTCCGTGCGGGCGTCAATCTCTCCGTTGCCGTGTTCCAGGACCAGCGAGCGCAACTGTTCGCCCACGGCGGTGCCTCCCGGTTCGCGGGTGCGCACTACCTTCCGGCCGGCAGCTTCCAGAGCCGCGGTGAGCTTAGCGGCCTGGGTCGACTTCCCGGCTCCGTCGCCGCCTTCGAACGTTATGAACAGGCCCGGCCTGTTGGCGGGGGACTCAGAAATACTCACCCTCCTAGCCTACCCAGTCGGGCTGGAGGCCGGGGCGGGGGAAGATCTGCCGGGTAACAGCTTCCCGGCCGACAGTCTGCAAAAGGGGACGGACCGCCGGCCGCAGCCTGCATCCCGGACACATTGGCACTGTCTTTGCGGCTCCCACTACCCTGTGAGGATGAGCCACGCGCCGAAGAGCCACAGCACCGCAGACCTTTCCCCCGAGACCGTGGTGGTGTCCGCCGGCCGCCCCGCGCGTGAGCCGGATGCACCGGTCAATCCGCCCATCGTGCTTTCCTCCACCTTTCACGGTGCCGGAACGCCGCTTCCCGGCGAACGGGTCTACGGACGCTTCTCCAACCCCACGTGGGACCCCTTTGAAACGGCGCTGTCCGAGCTTGAAGGCGCATCCCTGCCGGCGCTGGTCTTTTCCTCCGGCCTGGCCGCCGTGGCAGCAGCGCTGTCCCTCGTCCCGACCGGCGGAATCCTGGTCATGCCGCGGCACAGCTACCAGGGCTCCCTGCTCCTGGCCGCCGAGGAAGCCGCCAATGGACGGTTCACCGTGCGCACCGTGGACATTGCCGACACGGAGCAGGTGCTCGATGCACTCCGGGGCGCGGGTCCGGGCGAAAACGGTTCTGCCGGTCCGGCCAGCATGCTGTGGATCGAAAGCCCCACCAACCCCATGCTGGAGGTGGCGGAAATAGACGTCCTGGCGCGTGCGGCGCATGACGCCGGGGCACTGGTTGTTGCGGACAACACCTTTTCCACCCCGATGGTGACCCGTCCCCTGGAACTGGGCGCCGACGTCGTGCTCCATTCGGTGACCAAGTACCTTGCCGGGCACTCCGACGTCGTCCTGGGGGCACTGGCCACCTCCGACGGGGAGCTGCACGGCCGCCTCCACAGCTACCGTTCCCTGCACGGCGCAGTTGCGGGGCCGTTCGAGGTGTGGCTGGCCCTGCGCGGCCTGCGGACCCTGGCGCTGCGCGTCGAGCGCTCGCAGGCTACCGCCGGGTTGCTTGCGGAGCGCCTGACCGGACATCCGTCGGTGGAAGCGGTCCGTTATCCGGGTCTGCCCGGGGACGCCGGGCATGCCCGGGCCGCACAACAAATGAGCGGGTTCGGCTCCATCCTGTGCATCGAAGTTGCCGGCGGAGCCATGGCGGCGGAAACCGTAGCCAACAGCGTGCGCCTGTGGCTGCCCGCCACCTCGCTGGGCGGAGTGGAATCACTGATTGAACGACGGCGGCGGCAGCCGGGAGAGCCGCAGTCGGTCCCGGAAAACCTGCTGCGGCTGTCCGTGGGGATTGAGAACGCGGAGGACCTCTGGAACGACCTCTTCCAGGCGCTGAACAATCCGGACACGGTAGGCTGAAGCGGTGATCCTCTTCGTCGTTCTCCTTGAGCCCCTCCTGTACCGCGCCCTCGGCCTGGCGACGCTGATCCTCGCACTGTGGGCCTTCTCCGATGCCCTGCGGCGCAAGCCGCAAATGTTCGAAGCCGCGGACAAGCGCACCAAGGGTTTCTGGCTGGGCATGACCGGAGCCGCCACCGCCGTCGGGCTGCTCAGTTTCGTAACCGCGGGAGGCCTGTTGCCCTTTACCGTGGTTGCCCTGGTGGCAGCCGGCGTTTACCTGGCGGACGTCAAACCGGCGGTCAGCGGTTCCGGCCGCGGATACTCCGGACCGTACGGCCGCTGGTAGCCGCAGCGGGGCCCCTCAGCTCGGAGCCACCGCGTCCCATGCCACGGTAATTTCGCCCAGCCGCCACCGGGCCGGGCCGGTCAGCAGCGGCCATCCGGCCGAGCGCAGGCTTTCGCACATCGCCAGCCACCGCTGCCGGTTGCCGTAGGAGGCCTGCGGTGCCGCCGAAAGCCAGGCCTGGTCCATGGCCTGCAGCAGGGCATGAACCTTTTCGCCCGGAACGTTGCGGTGAATCAGTGCCTTGGGCAGCCGCTCGGCCACGTCCGAGGGCAGGGTGAAAGCGCCGAAACGCATCGAGATGCTCAGCGACAGCGGCCCCGTGGAATCCAGTTCCACCCACGTGGAGCGCCGCCCGATTTCGTCACAGGTGCCGTCCACGAAAATCCCGCCGGATGCGAGCCGCGACACCACCATGTTCCAGTGCGCCTGATATTCGTCTTCCGAATACTGGCGCAGCACGTTGAACGCGCGCACCATGACCGGACGGCGCCCGTCCACCGGCAGTTCAAAGCCGCCCTGTCGAAATGACAGGCCCTCCCGCTCCAGGGACTTCGCTGAATGCACCCGGACGGGATCGATCTCGATTCCCATGACCTCTACGTCCGCGCGGACCCGTCCCAGCCGGGTGTGAAGTTCGACGGCGGTGGTGGGTGCCGCGCCGTACCCCAGATCAACAATGAGCGGGTCTGCCGCTCTGCGCAGGCGCCACCCCTGCGGTCCGGCCAGCCAGCGGTCCACCCGCCGCAGTCGATTGGGGTTTGTAGTGCCCCTGGTCACATTTCCTACGGGTTTTTGCTGCTTTTGCACTAAACAATGTTACTGGTCCGCCGTCGTCGTTCCCGACCGCTGAAGGGGTGACGGCAGCGCGGGTACTGGGCTCGGGCCGGTGCCCGGCCAAAATGTCGGCTGCCGCGGCCCAGCCGGACGCAGCCCTGCCCCGGTCCGGCGTCCTCCGTTACGATGACATATATGACTTACAAACTGATCCTTCTGCGCCACGGCCAGAGCGAATGGAATGAAAAGAACCTGTTCACCGGCTGGGTGGATGTGGATCTGACGGACCTGGGCCGCGCCGAAGCCCTCCGCGGCGGCGAGCTCCTGGTGGAAGCGGACATCCTCCCGGACATTCTCTACACCTCGCGTCTTCAGCGCGCGATCAACACCGCCAACATTGCCCTGGGCGCGGCGGACCGCATCTGGATTGATGTGAAGCGCAGCTGGCGCCTGAACGAGCGTCACTACGGCGCGCTGCAGGGCAAAGACAAGGCCCAGACGCTGGCGGAATACGGCGAGGAGCAGTTCATGCTCTGGCGCCGGTCCTACGACACCCCGCCGCCGCCCCTGCCCGATGACAGCGACTTCTCCCAGGCTCACGACCCGCGCTATGCGGACCTGTCCTCGGATGAACTGCCCCGCACGGAGTGCCTGAAGGATGTGCTGGAGCGGTTCCTGCCGTACTGGGAATCGGACATCTCCGCTGATATCAGGACCGGCAAGACCGTCATGATCGCCGCCCACGGAAACTCGCTGCGCGCCCTCGTCAAGCACCTGGACGGAATCAGCGACGCCGACATTGCGGCCGTCAACATTCCCACCGGTATCCCGCTGGTCTACGAGCTCGACGAGGACCTGAAGCCGATCAAGGCCGGCGGTACCTACCTTGATCCTGAGGCCGCCGCGGCGTCCATCAAGGCTGTAGCCAACCAGGGCAAGAAGAAGTAAGAAAAGTTTCAGCAGAAAACGAAAGGGCGGCCCCTCGGGGCCGCCCTTTCGTTTTGGTGCATCTGTTTGCGGGCTGTTGCCTACCGGCTGGATTCTGACATGGGCTGCCATTCACCGGTCACGAGGTAGTTCACCTTCCGGGTCACCGATACGCCGTGGTCCGCGAAGCGCTCAAAGTAGCGGCTGGCCAGCGTCAGGTCCACGGTGCTGACGGCGGACACTGTCCAGTCAGGAGCCGCGATGGCCTTGAAGACGCCCGCGTGGAGCTCGTTGATCCGGTTGTTGCAGGCGTAGATCTCCGTGCTCAGCTCCAGGTTCCGGGTCTCGAGGAGCTCGGTCAGCAGCTCGGCAATCCGGATATCCAGCCGCGCCATCTCGCTGAAGGTCTCCACCATGGCCTCCGGAACCACATGCTCGGGATAGCGCAGCCTGGCCAGCTGGGCGATATGCCGTGCAAGGTCGCCCATCCGTTCCAGGGAGGCACTCATCCGAAGGGAACCGACGATCATCCGCAGATCGCTGGCAACCGGCCCCTGGAGGGCGAGGACATCAATGGCCCGCTCATCCAGGTCATTCTGGAGGAAATCGATCCGCGCGTCGGCGGCAATCACATCCTGAGCCAGTTCCGTGTCGGCACCTTCGAAGGCGAGCGTGGCTTTCTGCATCGCTTCGGTGACGAGCTCCGAAATCTGGGTCAGCTCTTCGCCAATCTGATGAAGCTCGGCCTGAAAAACCTTACGCACTTCGGCGTCCTTTCAATTGTCCAGCCTCTGTTCACGTGTCCACGGCGTCTTGTGCTGCCGTGCCCACAGGATTTCAGCCGGGGGTTAACCGCTGGGCGTCTTTTGATGAACGTTAGTTTAACGAATCCCCCAATGCCACCGCGGGGGAATCCCCGGGCCCGGCCCTCCGCCTAAGCTAGGAGGGTGAATCCTGTACTGCTGGGCTTGATCGCCGGGATCCTCGGCCTCGCCGTGGGCGCCTCCGGCGTGCTGGCATATGTGGCCAGCCGCCGCCAACGCCGGGAACTGGCCGCGAACGATGATCCGGCCATCCCCGACGGCGCGGCGGAAGTCCTTGCCGTAATCGGACGTGCCTACGTTGTGGTGGACGCGGTCGACGGCGTGGTCCGGGCCAGTCCGGGCGCGTATGCCCTGGGGCTGGTCCGCGGGCACACCCTCGTTCCTCCGGAACTGCTGGACCTGACGGCCCGCGTACGCAGGGACGGCGTCATCGAAGAACGTCAGCTGGAACTGCAGCGGGGCCCCCTGGGCCAGGGCAACACCATCCTCCAGGTCCGGGTCGCCACTGTGGGGGAGGAGTACATCCTTATCCTCGCCGACGACCATACCGAGATTGCCCGGACCGAGGAGGTGCGCAACGACTTCGTGGCCAACGTGTCGCATGAGTTGAAAACTCCGGTCGGAGCCATTTCGCTGCTTTCCGAGGCGCTGGACGATGCCGCCGGAGACGAAGAGGCCGTGCGCCGCTTTGCGGCCCGGATGAGCAAGGAATCCGCAAGGCTCACCGCCCTGGTGCAGGACATCATTGAGCTGTCCCGGCTGCAGAGCACCGACATGGTGGACCGCGCCCGGGAAGTGGACATCAACCAGCTGGTCGCGGAAGCAGTGGAAGCCAACCGGCTGCCGGCCGAGAACAAGAACACCACCGTCGTCGTCGGGGGAGCTGTGGAAGGCTCTGTCTACGGTGATGCGAAGATGTTGACCACGGCCTTCCGCAACCTGATCGACAACGCAATCCGGTATGCGCCGGACGGAAGCCGGGTGGGCGTGGGCCTGCGGTCGCGTGACGGGATGGCGCAGGTTGCCGTCACGGACCAGGGGCCCGGAATCCAGCCCGAGGACCAGGAGCGCATTTTTGAACGCTTCTACCGCGTGGACAGCGCCCGGTCCCGGCACACCGGAGGCACCGGGCTGGGGCTGAGCATCGTCAAACATGTGGTCTCCAACCACGGCGGCGAAGTGAGCCTGTGGTCCCAGCCGGGGCAAGGCTCCACTTTTACCGTTCGGCTGCCGGAAATGGAAAACTCCGAACAGCCGCGCCGGGAACGGCCACAAAACCAAGGCGCCAGCGCCCGTCCGGCGTCTCCGCCGGCCAGCGGCGGGGCCTACGAACAAGGAGTCAGTGCGTGACCAGGATCCTGATCGTTGAAGACGAAGAGTCCTTCAGCGACCCTCTTTCCTATCTGCTGTCACGGGAGGGTTTTGACGTGCAGGTGGTGGATAACGGGACAGACGCCGTTTCCGAGTTCGACCGCCGCGGCGCGGACCTTATCCTGCTGGACCTGATGCTCCCGGGCCAGTCCGGAACCGAGGTGTGCCGGCAGATTCGACAGCGCTCCGACGTGCCGGTCATCATGCTCACCGCACTGGACGGCGAGATCGATAAGGTGGTGGGCCTGGAGATCGGCGCGGATGATTACGTCACCAAGCCCTACAGTTCCCGCGAATTGACGGCCCGGATCCGGGCCGTCCTCCGCCGCCGGAAGGAGGGCGGGGAATTGTCCGGTCCCGCCGTTGAAGCCGGGCCCGTGCGAATGGATCTGGACCGTCACATTGTGAGCGTCAACGGTACGCACGTGCCGCTGCCCCTCAAGGAATTTGAGCTGCTGGAAATGCTGCTGCGCAATTCCGGGCGGGTCATGACCCGCGGGCAGCTGATCGAACGGGTGTGGGGCGCGGACTACGTGGGGGACACCAAAACGCTGGATGTCCATGTGAAGCGGCTCCGTGGAAAGATCGAGCCCGATCCCGCCGCTCCCCGCCACCTCGTAACGGTGCGCGGACTCGGATACAAGTTTGAAGCCTGACAGCTTCCGGGCCTGAAAACCGAAAAAGGGACCGGCCCGCAAAGGCCCGGTCCCTTTCCCATGCCGGCACTGTGCCGGGCTGGGCCGCGCTGAGGCGGACTACTTCGATTCGGCGGGAGCAGTTTCGGTCGTGCCCGTGCCGGCCTGATCGGAGGGGACCATGGTGGCCGTCTCCTGAGGTGTGGCGGCGGACGTGGGAAGGTACTCGCGGTAGTCCTTCAGGGTTCCGTCGACCACGGGGATGTTCACCATCACGGTTTCGGTGCCGTTGCCGGCGTCTGCCCGAAGTCCCGTCCCGGGCAGGGTGTCCACGTTGGGCACGGTTACTTCGGAGTCCGGGGCATCTTCAAAGACAACTTTGTCTCCGGAAGCGATGTTCCAGGTGAGCGTGGTTCCGCCTGTGGCCAGCGAGAAGTCGACGTCCTCAGGGGATGCATTCACAACGGTGCCCAGCAGGCGGCCTTCTTCACCGTCGCCGTTGCTGACTACCAGGATGTTCCGCAGCTCCACCTCGCCAACGTTCTCCACAATGCCGTCCGACGGAGAGTACTCGCGCGTGGTTGCCTGCTCGCTCGTGGCGCTGCAGCTGGAGACTCCCAGTACGGCCAGCGCAATGACACCGGCGGCAGCAGCTCGCTGCGCCCTGTTCTTGGGGGTGAATCTCACAGCACAAACTCCTGGGGTATTGCGGTCTTTCGACCTGCGGCTAACTTTTGTGCCTAGCCTATCGGCAAACCGGCAAAATGTTGGATTTTCACCCGTTCCCCGGGTACCGCAAGTGTGCCGCTGGAAGTGCATCGCCGCAGGTGAGAATGGAAGAAGGGGCTCGAAAGTACCTGCGCAGATCACGACTAGGTACCTGACCTGCGGAAACTCTTCTCGGTGTGTGGCACGCATGGTAAACTAGAGGTTGGGAAAGGGGAAAGTCCACATGGTTTTTGAGGTTGGCGAAACAGTTGTTTACCCTCACCACGGTGCCGCGAAGATCGAAGAGATCAAGATGCGGACCATCAAGGGCGAAGAGAAAATGTATCTCAAGCTTAAGGTGGCACAGGGTGATCTGACCATAGAAGTACCGGCTGAGAACGTTGACCTCGTAGGGGTTCGGGACGTTGTGGGCAAAGAAGGCCTGGAGCATGTGTTTGATGTGCTGCGCGCCGAGCTCACTGAAGAGCCCACCAACTGGTCGCGCCGGTACAAGGCAAACCTGGAGAAGCTGGCCTCCGGTGACGTGGTAAAGGTGGCAGAGGTCGTCCGCGACCTGTGGCGCCGCGACCACGACCGCGGCCTCTCGGCAGGAGAAAAGCGCATGCTCGCAAAAGCCCGCCAGATTCTGATTTCGGAATTGGCGCTGGCTGAAAAGACGGACGAAGACCAGGCCGCAGTTGTCCTGGACAAGGTTCTGGCAAGCTAAGCAGCATCCAAAAACGCAGCACATATGGCATGCTGCCGGTCCTTCGGGACCGGCATTTTGTCGTTAAAGGGCCTTTTGGTTTCACGGAAAGTGACGAGGCGCTTTCAGCCGGTCCGGCGCAGGGCACTAGGCTGAGGGGGTGTCTTCAACAACTTCCCCTCCGCAGCGGATCGGCGTCATTCTCGTAGCTGGAGGTTCCGGCCAGCGGCTGGGGTACGGCATCCCCAAGGCCCAGGTTCCGCTGTCCGGTATGGCGCTGCTGGCCCACGCCCTTCAGGGCGTGGAGGAAGCCGGCATAGCCGCCGCGGTCAGCGTGGCCGTCCCGGCCGGGGATACCATCATGCATGCGTTGTGCCGGGAAGCGGGCCTGAGCGTCCCCTGCACCGTGGTTGACGGCGGTGCCACCCGCTCCGATTCAGTCCGCGCGGCACTCGCTGCCCTTCCGCCGGACCTCGACGCCGTCCTGGTGCACGATGCAGCACGGGCACTGACACCGCCGGAGGTCTTCCGGCGGGTGGCAGACGCGCTGGCGTCCGGCGCGTCGGCTGTCATTCCTGCCGTGCCCGTCACCGACACCGTCAAGAGCACCGCGGCAACGCCTCCCGAGCTCTCAGCCATAGCCTCCCGCCGGGTCACCGGCACACCAGACCGATCGGTCCTTCGCGCGGTCCAGACCCCGCAGGGATTTGACGCCGCGCTGCTGCGCCGCGCCCACCGGGCAGCGGAAGGCTTCAGCGCAGAAGAAGCCGCAGCCATCACGGATGACGCCATGCTCGCAGAGTCGCTCGGCGCCGTCGTCTACGTTGTGGAGGGATCGGAACGCTCCCTCAAAATCACCACACCGCTGGATCTCCTGCTGGCCGAAGCAGTGCTCGCCAGCGAACAAAAACTCCCAAAGGACTGACCCATGCCTGCAAACCTTCCCCGCACCGGCATCGGTGTTGACGTCCATGCCTTCGCTCCCCTTGATGCTCCCCGGCCGCTCTGGGTGGCAGGTCTGCTGTGGGAGGGCGAGCGGGGACTGGCCGGCCACTCTGACGGTGACCCCGTGGCCCATGCTGCAGCAGACGCCCTGTTTTCCGCCGCGGGCCTTGGCGATCTGGGCACACACTTCGGAACCGACCGGCCCGAATACGCCGGAGCCTCCGGGCTGACGCTGCTGAGCGAGGCCGCCCGGATTGTCCGCGGCGCAGGATTCGAGATCGGCAATGTGGCTGTGCAGCTGATCGGCAACCGGCCCAAGTTTGCTCCCCGCCGTGCGGAGGCTGAAGCGGCCCTTGGCGGTGCTGCCGGCGCTCCGGTAAGCGTCTCGGCAACGACTACGGACGCCCTGGGCTTCACCGGACGAGGGGAAGGCATCGCCGCCGTCGCAACCGCCGTTGTTGTCCGGGTCTAGATGTCTCCGCCTTTCGCAGTTTGCGGCCTCCCCGGGCACCGCGCGATAGCCTAGAGCGGTGAGCTTGAGATTCTATGACACCGCTTCCGCGCAGGTCCGTGACTTTGTTCCCCTGAAAGAGGGGGAGGTCAGCCTGTACTACTGCGGCGCCACGGTGCAGGGCCGGCCGCATGTGGGCCACATCCGCTCCGCGATCGCCTTTGACCAGCTCACGCGCTGGCTGCAGTTTCGCGGCTACCGGGTCACCACCGTCCGCAACGTGACGGACATCGATGACAAGATCCTGGCGAAGTCCGCTGAATCGATGGGCGCGGAACCCGGACCCGACGTCGTTCCGGACGAGCCCTGGTGGGCGCTGGCCTACCGCTTCGAGCAGGAATTCGCCAAGGCCTATGACACCCTCGGCGTGCAGCGGCCCACGTATGAGCCCCGCGCCACCGGCCATATTCCGGAAATGCACGCCCTGATCACACGCCTGATTGAGGCGGGCCACGCCTACCCGGCACTGGATGACTCCGGGGACGTGTACTTCGACGTCCGGTCCTGGAAGAACTACGGCTCCCTGACCCGGCAGAACATCGACGACATGCAGGCAGCGCCCGACGCCGGCCCCCGCGGCAAACGCGATCCGCGCGACTTTGCACTGTGGAAAGGCTCCAAGGAGGGCGAGCCGCAGACGGCTGCCTGGGACAGCCCCTGGGGGAAGGGCCGGCCCGGCTGGCATCTGGAATGCTCGGCCATGGTCACCAAGTACCTTGGCCCGCAGTTCGATGTTCACGGCGGCGGACTGGATCTGCGCTTCCCGCACCACGAGAACGAGATGGCCCAGTCGCAGGCAGCCGGAGACGGCTTCGCAAACTTCTGGATGCACAACGGCATGGTCACCTTCGAGGGCGAAAAAATGTCCAAGTCCATCGGCAACACCGTCAGCCCCGACGAAATGCTCGCAGCCGCGTCACCGCGGGTGGTGCGCTACTACCTGGGACAGGCACATTACCGGTCAGTGCTGGACTACCGGCCCACCTCGCTGCAGGAAGCAGCCGCGGCCGTGGAGCGGATCGACGGGTTTATCGCCAAGGCGCACGCCAAGGTATACGGCGCCGGGGACTTCGGCTTTGTCCTGAATACTGATGCCATGCCGGCGGCCTTCGCCGCTGCGATGGATGACGACCTCAACGTTCCGCAGGCGCTGGCCGTGCTGCACGATACCGTCCGTGCCGGAAACACCGCCCTGGCCGAGGGCAATACCGACGCCGTCCGGGATGCACTGCATGCGGTGCTGGCCATGACGGGCGTTCTCGGCCTGGATGACGTCCGGCAGCCGCAAACCGGCACGGGCGCCGAACACCGGGCCCTGGACGCACTGGTCCAATCGCAGCTGGAAGAGCGGCGGGCCGCCCGCGCCGCCAAGGACTGGGCCCGCGCCGACGCCATTCGGGATTCGCTCGCAGCCGCGGGCATCACCGTGGAAGATACCGCAGACGGCGCCAGTTGGAGCATGGCCCAGGCCTGATCCCGTCCAGAGGATGACCCTGGAATGTTTGCTTTCGGAGTACACTGCCGGGCGTGGAACACGCAGGCCCGCGAGCCTGCGTAGACTAGAAGTAATGCTTTCTTCTAGGTTTAAGGTGTAATCGATGGCCAACAACGGACGTCCCGGCGCAATGCGTAAAGCCAAAAAGGGCCCCAGCGGGGGCACCGGTGGATTGGGCCGCAAAGCCCTTGAGGGCAAGGGACCCACCCCCAAAGCCGAAGACCGCCCTTATCACAAGGCGTTTAAGAACAAGCAGCTCTCCGAGCGTTCGGCAGCCAAGCGCGGGGACTCCCGCGACAACCGCGCCGCCGGCGGCCGCAGCGGAACCAACGTCCGCGGCAAGGTGGCTGAGGAAGTTGTCACCGGCCGGAACTCGGTGGTGGAAGCCCTGCGCGCAGGCATCCCCGCCAAGGCTCTGCACGTTGCTGTCCGGATCGACATGGACGACCGCGTGCGGGAATCCCTCAAGATGGCGGCTGACCGCGGCCTTCCCGTGATGGAGACGCACAAGCCCGAGCTGGACCGCATGACCAACGACGCCGTCCACCAGGGCCTCGTGCTGCAGATCCCGCCGTATGAATATGCTGACCCCACGGATTTGGCAGCAGAGACGATCGAGGCCTGGAAGAAGGGCCACATCCGCAACGCACCGTTGTTTGTGGCGCTGGACGGCATTACCGATCCGCGCAACCTGGGTGCCATCATCCGCTCCGCTTCCGCCTTCAGCGCCCACGGCGTCATTGTTCCGGAACGCCGTGCGGTGGGCATGACTGCCTCCGCCTGGAAGACCAGCGCCGGTGCAGCCGTCCGCGTCCCGGTAGCCCGCGCCGGCAACCTGAACAACACCTTGAAGACGTTCAAGAAAATGGGCATCTTTGTGCTCGGCCTGGACGGCGACGGCGACGTGTCGCTGCCGGATATCGTCCTGGCCAAGGACCCGGTCTGCATCGTTGTAGGCTCCGAAGGCAAGGGTCTGTCCCGCCTGGTCCGCGAAAACTGCGACCAGATCGTGTCCATTCCCATCGACTCCGCCATGGAATCGCTCAATGCGTCCATGGCCGTGGGCATCAGTTTGTACGAAATTTCACGGCAGCGTTCCGCCTGACCAAAGGCGGAGTAATCCGAGAGGCAGCATGGCAGACTTGACCAGCATTCCGCAGGGCCAAGCCGCCGCGCGGCGGGTGTCCCGGCCCTTTCCCCTTGGCGTAAGGAATTCAGTTCCCGGCGTTGATGAGGTGCCGGGAACCGCCAATGTCTCTGTATACGCACCGGGCCTGACCGGCGTCGACGTCTATTTTGAGACCGCGCCGGGGCAGTGGTCCTCGGCGCCCCTGGACGAGTCCGTGGCGGGAATCCACCACGGACGCGTCAGCGGCCTGGCGTACGGCAGCCGCTACGGTTTCTGGCCGTCAGACCGGGAACTTCCAGGCGAGCCGGGCACCTTCCAGCTCCTGCTGGACCCCTACGGTCGCGGAATCGACGAAGTTCCGCGCCCCGGAGACCTCCCGCTGTTCTTTTCCGAACACGTTGACCCGTCCTTTGACTGGGGCGATTCGCGCCAGCCGCATACGCCGTGGCGCGACACCGTCATCTACGAGGCGCACGTGCGCGGGCAAACAATGCTCCACCCGGACATCCCTGAAGAACTGCGCGGAACTTATGCCGGCATGGCCCATCCGGTCATGGTGGATTACCTCAGCAACCTGGGCATCACCGCCGTGGAACTGCTGCCCGTGCATTTCCATGCGGACGAAGCGCACCTGCGCCGCCTGGGCCTGACAAACTACTGGGGTTACAACACGCTGGGCTTCTTTGCTCCGCACACCGCGTACGCCACTGCGTCCGCCCGGGCGGCCGGGGCAAAGGCGGTGCAGGATGAGTTCAAGACGATGGTCCGCTCCCTGCACGACGCCGGCCTCGAAGTGATCCTGGACGTTGTGTACAACCACACCGCCGAAGGAACCAAGGACCAGCCAGCACTGAGCTGGCGCGGACTCGGCGACAACCAGTACTACCGCCACGACGGTGAAGGCAGCTATCTGGATACCACCGGCTGCGGCAACACCTTGGATTTCAGCGAACCCCGCGTCATCCAAATGGCCTTGGACTCGCTGCGCCACTGGGTCCAGGACTACCGGGTGGACGGTTTCCGGTTTGATCTTGCTCCCGCCCTGTGCCGCGGCTCAGACGGCCGCTATGACCGCCGGCACCCCTTCTTGGTGGCAGTGGCTGCCGACCCGGTGCTCCACGGCGTCAAGCTCATCGCCGAGCCCTGGGACATCGGGTATGACGGCTGGCAGACCGGGAATTTCCCGCCCGGGTGGGCCGATTGGAATGACAGGTTCCGGGACACCACCAGGGAATTCTGGCTGCGGGACCAGGCATCGCTGGCTGCCGGCGGGTCCGGAGGACCGTTGGCCAGGATTGCCGGGTCGCTGGCCGGATCAGCTGATCTTTTTGCCGGGTCCGGGCGAACCTCCCTGGCCTCCATCAACATGGTCAGCGCACATGACGGCTTCACCCTGGCTGACCTCACCTCCTATGAACAGAAGCACAATGAGGCCAACGGTGAGGACAACCGGGACGGCAGCAGTGAAAACCGCAGCTATAACCACGGCGTGGAAGGTCCCACCGCGGATGAGGCGGTGAGGTCCCGACGCGCGCAGACGGCACGTAACGTCATGGCCACCCTGCTGATGTCCCTGGGTGTTCCCATGCTGACGGCCGGGGATGAGTTCGGCCGCACCCAGCAGGGAAACAACAACGCCTACTGCCAGGACGGGCCTCTCACCTGGCTGCACTGGGACCTCGACGACGCCGGCCTCCGGATGCTGGCCACCACCCGGACACTGCTTCGCCTGCGCCGGGAATTCCTCGCTTCGCAGCCGTATCGGTTTCCTGCCGATGCCAGGGAGTCCTCGCTGCTCTGGTTCGATGCGCAGGGCCAGCCCATGCCCCAGGACAAGTGGCAGGATCCCGCCTGCCGGGTGGTCCAGCTGCTGGTCGGCTCCCGGACCGGCGAGCTGAGGGGCCTGCTGGTGTTGAACGGTTCGCTGCAGGACACCGAGATAACCCTGCCCGACGCTCAAGCGCTGGCCGGCTCCGGGGCGGTCCGCGATGAGAACCGTGCCTACGAGCTGCTGCTGAGTACGGCAGACCAGACCGACGGGCACATCGGCGTGGAGCTGCGCGGCGGCGAGCGCGACGTACTGCCGGCGAACTCGGTCAGCGTGTACCGGGCCTAGGCGTTGACCACCAGCCCCAGCTCTGCCTTGGATGCCAGCCCGGAGTGAACGGGAAGCACCCGCACGGTGTAGCCGAAGGGACCGGCCTGTTCAATGCCGATCGTGCCGGAGAACTGGTGCCTGCCGGACCCGAGGTCCTGGACGTGGTCCAGCTCCGCGGTCCGGGGATCGGCCAACTGGTCGTTTTCCAGCGCCTTTCCGTAGGCAACTTCCACGCTGACGTCTTCCGGCCGCAGGGATCCCAGTGACACATAGGCCTGCACGGTAAGCCGGTCACCAATCTGGGGATCGTCCGTGATGCCGATCGAGTCCACATGTTCCACCGAAACCCCGGACCAGCCGTCACGCACCCGGGTGATCCACGCGGCCAGCTCCTTGGCTGCTGCGTAGCCGTCCGCGGATGCGGCCCGCCACGACTGTCCCGCCGGCCGGTACAGGCCGTTGACGTAATCGCGCAGCATGCGGTTGGCGGAGACCGCCGGCCCCAGATCAGCCAGGGTGTGCTTGACCATTTCCAGCCACTCGCCGGGCAGAGCGTCCGACGGTGCGTCGGAAGGTCCGGCCGCACCGGCTTCGGCCGGAGGCTCCTTGCCGTAGAACATCGGGGTGACGGAGCTCTCCAACAGGTCGTACAGTGCCGACGCCTCCAAGTCATCGCGCTGGTCCGGACTGTAAACCTCTCGCGTGTGGGCGCCCTGTGTCGGGTTGGCGGAGGGAATGGCCCAGCCGTTGTCGCCGTCGTACATCTCGTCCCACCAGCCGTCCAAGATGGAGAGATTGAGTCCGCCGTTGATCGCGGACTTCATGCCCGAGGTTCCCGACGCTTCCAGCGGACGCAGCGGATTGTTCAGCCACACGTCGCAGCCCGGAAACAGTGTCCTGGCCATGGCGATGTCGTAGTTGGGCAGGAACACGATCCGGTGGCGGACCTCCGGATCGTCGGTAAAGCGGACGA
Source organism: Arthrobacter sp. TJ-58 (assembly GCF_058269295.1). NCBI lineage: Bacteria > Bacillati > Actinomycetota > Actinomycetes > Micrococcales > Micrococcaceae > Arthrobacter > Arthrobacter sp. TJ-58. The sequence continues at coordinate 10,011 of NZ_JBZCNM010000007.1, read as the reverse complement.
GGTCCTGAATCATGCGCTTGCCCTGTTCATCTGCAGGGTGCGACTTGCCGGCCACCACAACCTGCAGGGGGTGCGTGGGGTGCAGCAGGAGCGCCTTGAGCCGCGCGGGGTCACGAAGCATCAGGGTCAGGCGCTTGTAAGTGGGGACCCGGCGGGCAAACCCGATGGTGAGGATGTCCGGATCCAGCACCTGCTCGGTCCAGCCCAGCTCGGCGTCAGTGGCGCCGCGGTTGCGCCACGCGGCACGCACTCGCTTGCGGACGTCCTGGACCAGGTTGGACCGAAGGCGCCGGCGCAGGTCCCACAGGTCCTTGTCGCTGATTTCGTATGCGCGGCTCCAGTCCCGGTCGTGGACGGTTTCGACGCCGAACTTCTCCCTGGCCAGCTTGGTCAACTCCGGATCGACCCATGTGGGGACGTGCACGCCGTTGGTTACCGAGGTGATCGGAACTTCGGAGACATCGAACCCGGGCCAGAGTCCGGAAAACATCTCGCGGGACACTGCACCGTGCAGCTTGGCCACCCCGTTGGCCCGCTGGGCCAGCCGAAGCCCCATTACCGCCATGTTGAATTTGGAAGGGTCGCCGCCCTCATAGCTTTCAGCACCCAGTCCCAGCACCTTGTCCGTCGGAACTGACTGAGCCAGCCCGGCACTGAAGAAATGGCGGATCTGTGACTGGTCAAAGCGGTCGATGCCTGCCGGTACGGGAGTGTGGGTGGTGAACACGGTGCCGGCACGGGTGGCCGTCAGCGCTTCTTCCCACCCCATGCCGTTGTCCATCAGCTCCCGGATGCGCTCAATGCCCAGGAACCCCGCGTGGCCTTCATTGGTGTGGAAAACTTCGGGAGCTGCGGTGCCGGAGAGGCGTTCGTAGACGCGCAGCGCCTTGACCCCGCCCATTCCCAGCAGCAGTTCCTGCTGCAGGCGGTGGTCACCGCCGCCGCCGTACAGCCGGTCCGTAATGCCGCGCGCGGCGTCGTCGTTGCCCACAACATCAGAATCCAGCAGCAGGAGGGGAACGCGGCCGACGTCGGCGCGCCAGATCTGTGCCAAAAGCCGGCGGTTGTTGGGCAACGGAAGGCTGATGCGGGCGGGCGTGCCGTCTTCTTCCCGGAGCAGGGTCAGCGGCAACCCGTTGGGGTCCAGCACCGGATAGGTCTCCAGCTGCCAGCCGTCCCGGGACAGTGCCTGCTTGAAATAGCCGGCCTGGTACAGCAGCCCCACCGCAATCAGCGGAACACCCAGGTCAGAGGCGGACTTGAGATGGTCACCGGCGAGAATGCCCAAACCACCGGAATACTGCGGCAGAACGGCGCTGATGCCGTACTCGGGGGAGAAGTAAGCCACTGCACGCGGCGCGTCCTCACCAAGGGACTGGTACCAGCGGGGTTCCTCCAGATACGCGTCCAGATCTGCACCCAGATCCTGAATCCGCTGCACCAGGCCGCCGTCCTGCGCCATCCGTTCCAAGCTGCTGCGGCTCACTGAGCCGAGGAACTTGACCGGGTCTTGGCCGCTCGCATGCCAGGCCGCCGGATCAAGGTCCGCGAAGAGGCGGGTGGTCGGCTCATGCCAGGACCACCGCAGGTTCGAGGCCAGCTTGCTCAGGGGAGCGATGCTGTCGGGGAGGACGGTTCGGACAGTAAACCTTCGAATAGCCTTCACCCCGGTTACGCTAGCGCAAACGGGGCCCCGAATGGCATGGTAGAGCCAAAGATTCCATCAAATTACGGCCGATCACGGCCGTGCGCCGGAACCCTCGGCAATTTCCTGCAATACGCAGTGCGACGTGCGGGAAAACACCTAAAAGTACGTTGCCTTAGCATTCTGCTCCGATTGTCGCTAACGTCTAGTGTGTGACCAGTTCCAGTGCGAAGCCCCCTAATGTCCTGCCCGCTGAGGAACTCCGGTTCGGCCGGATTCCCATCATCAATGTGACCCCGGTTGTGGAATGCGGCCGCATCCCGGCCAAAGCAATTCCCGGGGAAGACCTGGTAGTGGGAGCTACCGTCTTCCGTGAGGGACACGATCTCGTGGGCGTCAGCGCGGTCCTCTACGATCCCGAAGGCATGGAGGTGCAGCGTGTCCGCATGCACCCCGTGGGAATCGGCCTGGACCGCTGGGGCGGGCTGATCCGGCCCGAAGCCACCGGGACCTGGAGCTTCGCCGTTGAGGGCTGGGCGGATCTGTACTCCACCTGGCACCACAACGCTGAAGTAAAGATCAACGCCAATGTGGACGTTGAACTGATGCTGGCCGAAGGGGCTGCCCTGTTCCGCCACGCCGCAGAGAACCGAAATGGCGCCGATGCGACCGTGTTCAGCGCCGTCGCCGATGCGCTCGCGGACACCGGACTGCCGGTGGCAGAACGCCTGGCCGCCAGTGCGTCGGACGCAGTGCTCGCCGTTTTGGAACGTGATCCCATCCGTGACCTGGTGACCAGCAGCCCCCGTTACCCGCTGAACGTTGAGCGCGAGCTGGCCGGACGAGGCTCCTGGTACGAGTTCTTCCCCCGCTCCGAAGGCGCTGTGCAGGACCCCGCAACCCTCGAATGGACCTCCGGTAACTTCCGCACCGCAGCCCTCAGCCTGGAACGTGTGGCCGGTATGGGTTTTGACGTCATTTACCTCCCTCCGGTCCATCCGATCGGCACCAGCCACCGGAAGGGACCGAACAACACCCTCGTAGCCGGTCCCGGAGACCCCGGTTCACCCTGGGCCATCGGCTCTTCAGAAGGCGGCCATGACGCCATCCACCCTGATCTGGGGACCTTCGAAGACTTCGATGCTTTTGTGGACACCGCCAGGAACCTGAACCTGGAAGTTGCCATTGACCTGGCCCTGCAGGCATCGCCGGACCACCCCTGGGTCACCAGCCATCCGGAGTGGTTCACCACCCGGGTGGACGGTTCGATTGCCTATGCGGAAAACCCGCCGAAGAAGTACCAGGACATCTACCCCCTGAACTTCGACAATGACTTCACCGGGCTCTCCGAGGAGATCCTGCGGATTGTGCTGATGTGGATCGGCCACGGCGTGAAGATTTTCCGGGTGGACAACCCGCACACCAAGCCCCTGATGTTTTGGGAATGGCTGATCAAAACCGTCAATGAGAAGCACCCGGGCGTGATTTTTTTGGCCGAGGCGTTTACCCGCCCGCCCATGATGCACGCATTGGGCATGGCGGGCTTCCAGCAGTCCTACACCTACTTCACCTGGCGGAATACCCGCAAGGAGCTGGAAGAGTACTTCACTGAGGTCTCGTCGCAGACGGCAGCCTTCTTCCGGCCGAACTTCTTCGTGAACACTCCGGACATCCTGACCGAGTTCCTCCAGTACGGCGGTCCGGGCGCCTTCAAGATCCGCGCTGTGCTGGCCTCCACCGCCAGTCCGCTCTGGGGGGTCTATGCCGGATACGAACTGTACGAGCACGTGGCCCGTCCCGGCGCCGAGGAATACATCGACAACGAGAAGTTCGAGTACAAGCAGCGCGATTTTGCGGCTGCCGAGGCGGAGGGCCGCAGCCTGGCGCCCTACATCACCCGGCTCAACCAGATCCGCCGCTTCCACCCGGCCCTTGGAGACCTGCAGAACCTGACCGTGCATTCCAGCACTGATGAGGCAACTGTGGTGTATTCCAAGCACAAGCAGGTCCGGCCGGGGGATCCGTCCAGCAAGGACACGCTCATCATCGTGGTGAACACGGATCCGCACAGCGCCCGCGAATGCAGCGTCTCCCTCGATCTGGACGCCCTGCAGCTCAACCCGCAGGACTTTAACGAAGACGGCACCTTCTGGGTGGATGACCTCATCAGCGGCCACAGCTGGCGCTGGGGAGCCAACAACTATGTCCGTTTGGACGCCCATTTTGAGCCTGCACACATCTTGTCAGTTCGGAGGAACTCCTAGTGCCCAACCAGTTTCAGCTGCATGCTCCCGGTCTCACCAACGATCCCCATTGGTACCGCAAGGCAGTGTTTTATGAAGTACTCGTGCGCGGGTTCGCAGATGCCAACGGCGACGGCTCAGGTGACTTCGGCGGCCTGATCGACAAACTCGATTATCTGCAGTGGCTGGGCATCGACTGCCTTTGGCTCCCTCCGTTCTTCAAGTCTCCGCTGCGCGACGGCGGATACGACATCTCCGACTACTACGACGTCCTGGACGAGTTCGGTACGATCAGCGACTTCAAGCGCCTGGTGGCCGAAGCCCACGCCCGCGGACTGCGCGTGATCATCGACCTGCCGGTGAACCACACCTCGGACAAGCATCCGTGGTTCGAGGAATCGCGCAACGATCCGGACGGCCCCTACGGCGACTTCTACGTCTGGTCGGACACCGACGAGAAGTATGAGGACGCCCGAATCATCTTTGTGGACACCGAGGAATCCAACTGGGCGTTTGACCCGGTGCGGCGCCAGTTCTACTGGCACCGCTTCTTCAGCCACCAGCCGGACCTCAACTTTGAGAACCCCAAGGTTGTCGAGGCAATTTTCGACGTGGTCCGCTTCTGGCTGGACCAGGGCATCGACGGGTTCCGTGCAGATGCAATCCCGTACCTCTTCGAAGAGGACGGCACCAACTGCGAGAACCTCCCGGCGACGCACCGGTTCCTCAAGGACCTGCGCACCATGGTTGATGAGAATTACCCCGGCCGCGTGATCGTGGCCGAGGCCAACCAGATGCCGCACGAGGTCGTGGAGTACTTCGGTGATGAAACCGGCCCGGAGTGCCACATGGCTTTCCACTTCCCGATCATGCCGCGGCTGTTCTACGCGCTGCGTGACCAGAAGGCCGCACCCATCGTGCAGACCATGGAAGAGACACCGGACATTCCGGCCGGCGCCCAGTGGGGAACCTTCCTGCGCAACCATGATGAGCTGACGCTGGAAATGGTGACCAACGAAGAGCGCCAGGCCATGCTCGGCTGGTACGCACCGGATTCCCGCATGCGGGCCAACATCGGTATCCGCCGCCGGCTCTCTCCGCTGCTGGACAATTCCCGCTCCGAAGTGGAACTGATCCACGCACTCCTGCTCTCCCTGCCCGGCAGTCCGTTCCTGTACTACGGGGACGAGATCGGCATGGGGGACAACATCTGGCTTGAGGACCGTGACTCGTCGCGTACCCCCATGCAGTGGAACCCGGACCGAAACGCGGGCTTCTCCACGGCCGATCCCGGAAAGCTGTACCTGCCGGTCGTCCAGTCGCTGGTGTACCACTACAACCACGTGAATGTGGAGGCGCAGCTGGCCAGTTCCAGCTCGCTCCTGCACTGGATCCGCCAGATGATCATGGTCCGCCGCGCCCATCCCGCATTTGGGCTGGGTTCCTACCGGAACGTTCCCACGGAAGCAGAGTCAGTGCTCGCGTTCCTGCGTGAGCTGCCGTCGGACAACCCCGAGGGCGAGGTCGGAGAGGTCATGTTCTGCATCTTCAACCTGTCCCAGCACCCGGTTTCCGCCACGGTCAGCCTGCCGGAATTCGCCGGCCGCGGCCTGCGTGATGCCTTTGGCGGAACGCCGTTCCCCGCTTTCGGCCCTGACGGCTCCGTGACCCTGACACTGGGCAGCCACGATTTCTACTGGCTGCGGCTGCGTTCACCCAAGTCCAATATGTCCTCACCCCAGACCGAGGCAATTCCCCTCATCCCCATCTCGGAGGCCCTGAAGAAATGACCCAGCTGACGCCGTCCCTTCCGGAGCTCCTGACCGCGTGGCTTCCGCAGCAGCGCTGGTTCCCCGCGAAGGGACGTGAAATCGTCCTCGACCGGGTCGGGGGAATCCGCCTGGAGGATGCTTCCGGGTCGGCCGAGCTGGAGGTCCACCTTATTGCGGTGAGCTCCGGTCAGCGGACCGATGTCATCAACGTGCCCGTCAGTTCCTACGGTGCGCCGGTTCCGGAACTGGAAGAGTTCCTGCTGGGGCGCGTGGAACACGCGGAGCTGGGAGAGCGCTGGCTGTACGACGCCGCCGCAGATCCCTTGTTTGTGACTGCCTGGCTGGAGATGATGCGCACCCAGTCCTCCTCCCTGGACGGACACACGCACGGCGTCGCACTGGACGGATTCGACCAGTGGCCTCCCTTTGAGGGCAAGGCCCCCGCCAAACTCATGAAGGGCGAGCAGTCCAACACGTCGGTGGTGGTGCGCTCCGAACCCACCCAGCTGATCGTCAAGTTCTACCGTGTGCTGGCCGCTGGTGAGAGCCCGGACGTGCAGGTCAGTGCGGCCCTCACCGCCGCCGGCTCTTCCGATGTTCCGGCGACGCTGGGTTGGGTGACCGGCAGCTGGAAGGATCCGCTGGCGGACGACGGCGACGCCTGGGTTACGGGGCACGTCAGCGTCCTGCGCGAGTTCATCCCCAACAGCGAAGATGCGTGGCGGCCCGCTTCCGCCGCGGCCGTGAGCAACGCTGATTTCACCGCCGAAGCTGAAGAGCTCGGTGCTGTCACCGGGCGCATCCACCGGCAGCTGGCAGAGGCCTTCGGGAGCCAGCCGCCCAGCCCCGCCGAGCGCGCCGAATTCCTTGAGTCCCTGGAAAACCGCATCCGCTGGGCCTGGAAGGAAGCTCGGAGCTATGTGGGGGAGTACGACGAACCGCTGGAGCACCTCCTCCAGCAGGTCGCGAACCTCCAGGAACTCCCCAACCTCCAGCGCATTCATGCGGACTACCACCTGGGCCAGGTACTGAAGTCGGGCAGCCACGGCTGGCTCGTTCTCGACTTTGAAGGCGAGCCGCTGCGCCCTGCCGCCGAGCGCAGTGTTCCGGATGTCCCGCTGCGGGACGTGGTGGGCATGCTCCGGTCCATTGATTACGCCGCCGGAGTTGCACTCGTTGAGGCCGCGGATGACACGGACGGTGCCGCCACCAGTTCCCGCGAACAGCAGCGCCGCGGCCTCGAAGCCGCGCGCTGGGCAGCAAATGCCTCCGAAGCTTTTCTGCGCGGATACGAAAAGGAAACCGGAACGCAGATCAACCGCAGCGATCCGCTGTATCTGGCCTTGTGGCTCGACAAAGCCCTTTACGAAGTCGTCTATGAAATCCGCAACCGTCCCAACTGGATCCGCGTCCCTGTGGCTGCCGCACGGCAGATTTTGGAACAGGCCCGCCAGCAGGTTCCCGGGACGAGCAGCCAGGAAGAGAACTCAGTGAATAAGATTCCCCAGCCGGACCGCGCGGCGAAGAAGTCCGTATCGGAGCCTGCACTGCCGGCCGTTCCCGATTCAGCCGCATCCTCCGAAGCGGCTCTTCCAGCTGAACCCGCCGACGTCGTCGTCCCTGCAGAGACGACTGCCCCCGTGCCGGCACACCGCAATCCGCTGCCTGTTTCCGATGACATCCTGCAGGCCGTGTCCGAAGGCCGCTATTACCAGCCGCACGCAGTACTGGGTGCCCATCTGGATGATCAGGGGCTCGTGACAATCCGGACCCTCCGCCCGCTGGCCGAAGCCGTGACGGCAGTGACGTCCGAGGGCCGCATCGAGCTCCGGCACGAACACAACGGCATTTGGGTGGGCACGCTGCCCGCCGCACGTCCCGGGCAGGTTCCGGACTACCGTCTGGAAGTAACCTATGAGGGACTTGAGCCGCAGCTTTTCGATGACCCCTACCGGTTCCTTCCGTCCCTGGGAGAGATTGACCTGCACCTCATCGGTGAAGGCCGGCATGAGAACCTCTGGACCGTACTGGGCGCCAACCTGCATCACTACAAGTCCATCCTGGGAGACATCGACGGCGTGAGCTTTGCCGTCTGGGCACCCAACGCCCAGATGGTACGGGTTATTGGCGACTTCAACGCCTGGGACGGCAGGGTCAACGCGATGCGTTCCCTCGGCGGCTCGGGTGTCTGGGAATTGTTCATTCCCGGCGTTCAGCCGGGCGCCAGGTACAAGTTTGAAATCCTCGGCGGCGACGGAGTGTGGCGCGAAAAGGCCGATCCCATGGCCCAGGCCACGGAGGTTCCGCCGCTAACGGGTTCCCGGGTGGTGGAGTCGACGTACGCTTTCGCCGATTCCGAATGGATGGAAGCGCGCGCTGCCCGCGATCCGCACAACGCGCCGATGAGCGTCTATGAAGTGCACCTCGGCTCCTGGCGTCTCGGCCTGGATTACCGCCAGCTGGCCGACCAGCTGGCCGAGTACGTCAAGTGGCAGGGCTTCACACACGTGGAGTTCATGCCCGTGGCAGAACACCCCTTCGGCGGATCCTGGGGCTACCAGATCACGTCCTACTTTGCTCCCACCGCAAGGTTCGGGCACCCGGATGATTTCCGCTACCTGGTGGACAAGCTGCATCAGGCCGGCATCGGCGTCATTCTGGACTGGGTCCCCGGGCACTTCCCCAAGGACGAGTGGGCGCTGGCCAAATTTGACGGGCAGACGCTCTACGAACACGGAGATCCCCTCCGCGGCGAGCAGCCTGACTGGGGCACCCTGATCTTCGACTACGGCCGCAGGGAAGTCCGGAACTTCCTTGTTGCCAACGCCATTTACTGGCTCGAAGAGTTCCACATAGACGGCCTGCGTGTCGACGCAGTGGCATCCATGCTGTACCTGGACTACTCGCGGCCTGCAGATCAGTGGCGTCCCAATGCCTTCGGCGGCCGGGAAAACCTGGAAGCCATTTCCTTCCTCCAGGAAGTTAACGCCACGGCATACCGGCGGGTCCCCGGCATCGTCATGATTGCCGAGGAGTCCACTGCCTTCCCCGGCGTAACGCAGCCCACCAGCAGCGGCGGCCTGGGGTTCGGGCTGAAGTGGAACATGGGGTGGATGCACGACACCCTCGAGTACATGGCTGAGGATCCCATCAACCGGATGTACCACCACGCCAAGCTGACGTTCTCGCTGGTCTACGCCTACACGGAGAACTTCCTGTTGCCGATCAGCCATGACGAAGTTGTGCACGGCAAAGGTTCCCTCCTGCGGAAGATGCCCGGGGACCGGTGGCAGCAGCTGGCCAACCTCCGCGCCTACCTTGCCTTCCAGTGGGCACATCCGGGCAAGCAGCTCATCTTCATGGGCACGGAATTTGCCCAGGAAGCGGAATGGTCGGAGCAGTACGGACTGGACTGGTTCCTGACTGACACCCCGCAGCATAAGGGTGTGCAGTTGCTGGTCCGCCAGCTCAATGAGATCTACCAGAACACGCCCGCCCTCTTTGACCGTGACAACGAGCCGGCCGGATTCCAGTGGATCAATGAGAACGACGGCGTGCACAATGCGCTGTCCTTCATCCGCTACGACCACCAGGGAAACCCGCTGGTGTGCATCGCCAACTTTGCGGGCACCCCGCACGAGAACTTCCGCATCGGGCTCCCGTGGGCCGGCGAATGGGTGGAAGCGCTCAACACTGATGCCGCTGAGTTCGGCGGCTCCGGTGTAGGCAACATGGGTGTTGTTGAAGCGGAGGAGGGCGCCTTCGACGGGCAGCCCGCCTCCGCAACGCTCACGGTGCCGCCGCTGGGCGTGCTGTACCTCAAGCCGCACGCCGCCTAGCTCGGGGTGAGCTGCCGGGATCGTCCGCTTTGGGCGGTTCCGGGGACGTGGTGAACATTTTTGGGTCGGTTCACCACGTCCCCAAAATCGTGCTAGAGTTAATACCCGCGCTGATCGAGGCAACGAGAACAGCTGAGCGTCACGAGGCCTAGGCCTCAACCGGTTCGCCGGATCGACAAACAGCCGTTTTGACAGCCTCCGGTTGGAGCGGTAAGATTGAAAAGTTGCTCCGGAGCGATGCAGAGCGGAAGATCCCTTGGATCTGAGCCTGTTGGTGCCGGAAGCAGTCTGTTGTTTGAGAACTCAATAGTGTGCCAAGTTTATTGATACCAATTTATTTTAATTGGTTGAACAGGCTGTGACCGCCCACCCCGTGGGCATGGGACAGCTTTTTTAGCTGGTTTCGAATTTAGTGCAGGACCGTGCAGCCAATTTTCCTTGGCTCCGGTCTTGTGTCTGTAACACATTTACGGAGAGTTTGATCCTGGCTCAGGATGAACGCTGGCGGCGTG
>NZ_JBZCNM010000006.1:0-135589 GCF_058269295.1 Arthrobacter sp. TJ-58 | reverse complement strand
CAGGGCCAGGGGCCCTGCCGCAACATGCGGGTAGATACATGTGGGGAATGAAAAACACTCAACTCCGCCCACCCCACAAGCATGCAACACTGGCGTCATGACTGCTGTGCGCCCCGCCTCCGCCCTCCTCACCGGCCGGTTTGTCCGGCTTGAGCCGCTGACCGCCGATCTGCTGCCGGACCTACACCGGGCCATCGCGGTCCCGGACGTCTTTGCCGGCGGCTACGGAGGCGGGCCGGCTGGACTTCGCGCCGATCCGGATGCCTTCTCCGCCTGGGCTCTGACGTATTACCGGTGGGATGAACTTCCCTTTGCGGTACGGCTGATCCGGGACGGGATCCCCGGCCCCGTGGTGGGCACCAGCACCCTCGCAGATTTGAACCTGCGGCAGGAGACAGTTCAGCTGGGCTGGACCGCCTACAGCCCGGCTGTCTGGGGCACTGCGGTCAACATCGAGACCAAGCTCCTGCTGCTCGGGCATGCCTTCGGTGCCGGATTCGGCCGCGTCAGCATCCAGGCCGATTCCCGCAACGCACGGTCCCGGGCCGCAATCGAGAAGATCGGCGGGATCTTCGAAGGCATCCTGCGGCGGGAGAAGCTCCGCGCGGACGGCACCTGGCGCGACACCGCGGTGTATTCAATACTCGCCGCGGAGTGGCCCGGAGTGCGGGCCGGGCTTCAGGGCAGGCTGAGCCGCTTCACCGGCGCCGTGAAAACCACTGCTGTGAAATCCGTCTCCCCCATTCAGGAGTAGCATTTCCGCCACAACAGCATTTCGGCGACGGCGCCGGAAGCAAACGTGAGGACAATCGTGAGCAGCAACTTCGGGGACTACCAGCTCGGCATCTACCTGAACGGGGCACGGGGCACGCTGCCGGATCTGCCGATGGGTTTTGCCGCGACGGAGGAGCTCGCACAGGTCAGCATGGACCCCCGGACACTCGGCTACGTAGCCGGCGGCGCCGGCGATGAACACACCCAGCGGGCCAACGTGGCCGCCTTCGAGCGGCTGGGCATCATGCCGCGGATGCTTGTTGGCGCCCGGCAGCGGAACCTGGGGATCGATCTGCTGGGACATCAGCTGCCGACGCCGCTGTTCTTCGCGCCCGTGGGAGTCCTGGGTGCGGTGGCGGACGACGGCGACCTGGCCGCAGCGGCGTCGTCGGCTGAGCTGGGCATCCCCATGGTGGCCTCCACGCTGGCCTCCGCGCCCCTGGAACAGGTTCGTGCCGCGGGAGGCGACACCCCGGGGTTCTTCCAGCTCTACCCGCCGGCGGACCGCGAACTCGCGGAAAACCTGGTGCACCGGGCCGAGGCAGCCGGCTACGCGGGAATCGTCATCACGCTGGACACCTGGGTGAACGGCTGGCGTCCGCGGGACCTCAGCGCCGCCTACCTGCCCATGCTCTCGGGCCAGTGCCTGGCCAATTACCTCACCGATGACCGGTTCAAGAAGCTGCTGGCGGAACAGGGCTCCACCGACCCCGCCGCCGCGGTGATGCTCTGGGCCTCACTGTTCGGCAACCCCTCCATGACCTGGGAGGATCTGGCCTGGTTCCGCTCCCTGACCTCGCTGCCCATTTTGCTCAAGGGCATCTGCTCTCCGGAGGACACCCGGCGCGCCCTCGACGGGGGAATGGACGGCATTTACTGCTCCAACCACGGCGGCCGGCAGGCCAACGGCGGCATCCCTGCGATTGATTGCCTGCCCGGCGTGGTGGAAGCGGCCGACGGCGCCCCGGTCCTCTTCGATTCGGGGGTCCGTTCCGGGGTGGACGCGCTCCGCGCGCTCGCCCTCGGGGCAACCGCGGTGGGAATCGGCAGGCCTTACGTCTATGGGCTGGCAGTGGGCGGCCAGGTGGGAATCACACACGTGATGCGCAGCCTGCTCGCCGAAGCGGACCTGACCATGGCGGTCAACGGCTATCCGGATCTGGCTTCCCTGCGCGGATCCCTGCACCGGCTCTGAGTAGCCCGCCTCACCGTGCCTGTCCCTGCCTTTGCCGCTTAATCGGCTGTCGGGAAACCCTCCCGCGGCCACCAGGCGGGCAGCAGGTGAACCAGCGAAGCCAGCCAGGCTTCGACGTCGTCGTCCTCCCGGACCACCCATTGCTCAATCCACGAGGCGTAGGCCCCGCCGAGGAATGCGGCAATGACCTCCGGGTCCACGGGCGGCACCAAAGAGTAGCCCTGCCACACATACAGCGAGAGCAGGAACCGCCGCGCCAGATTGTCCGCCAGAACACCCATGAACGTTCCGGTGTGGAAGAGCGCGCGGTAAACCCGTTCCTCTTCACGGGTGTGCTGCAGGATCAGCCGGACGGCGTCGACATACAGGGTGCTGATTTCCGCAACGGTTTTTCCGGTGCCCCGCTGGTCCAGCACTTCCACCGTGCCCAGCCGGTCCACCACGCCTGCATAGACGCAGGCAGCCAGCTCGTAGATATTGCGGTGGTGGCCGTAAAAGGTGGTGCGGTGCACTCCGGCCTGCTTGCAGAGGGCGGAAACGCTGATATCTGCCAGATCATGATCGCGCAGCAGGGCCAGCAGACCGGCCTCCAGTGACTCCCGGGTACGCGCGGTCCGCGGCTCTTCCGGGGCGGGGCGCCGCAGCGCAGGGAAAAGTTCCGGTTCAGACATAGGACTTATCTTCTCAGATACACGGAAGGGCCCCGCCGAAGCGAAGCCCTTCCGTGCCGCGGCGCTGGGGGACGCCGCAAGCTTATGTGTTATCCGTCAGTGGTTTGCGAGTCCGGCGGTTTCGCCGCCGTCCACCACAAACTCCGCTCCGGATGAGAACGACGAATCGTCGCTGGCCAGGAACAGGACCATGTTGGAGACTTCCTCAGCCTCGCCCATGCGGCGCAGGGCCACGTGGTTCATGGGGTTCTCCATGCCCTCGGTCATCGGGGTTTTGATAACGCCCGGGTGCACCGAATTCACGCGGATCCCGTACTTGCCCAGGTCCAGGGCCACCGACTTGGTCAGGCCGCGCACGGCGTACTTCGTGGCGGTGTAGCCCGGCAGCTCCACGAAACCCTGCAGGCCTGCGGTGGAGGAGATGTTGATGATGGAGCCCGCCTTGGATTCCTTCAGGGCCGGAATGGCGGCCTTGATGCCCAGGAAAACGCCGGTCAGGTTGATACCCACAATGGCGTTCCACTGATCGAGGGTGAAGTCCTCAATATGGCCGAAGTTGGCGATGCCGGCGTTGTTGACCAGCACGTCCAGTCCGCCGAACTCGGTAACCGCCGTCTGGACGGCCGCTTCCCAGTCCTCGGGCTTGGTGACGTCCAGGTGGACGTAACGGGCGTTCTCGCCGAGCTGTTCGGCCGTCTTCTGCCCCTCGGCATCCAAGATGTCGCCAATGACGACGCGTGCGCCCTCTTCCACGAGGCGACGGGCATGCGCGGATCCCATGCCCCGTGCGCCGCCGCTGATCAGTGCTACTTTGCCGCTTACGCGTGCCATTTCAAATCTCCTTAGGTGTGAACACGATGTTCTCAGTTATTCAACACCTGTCGAAAAGATTGTAGTCCGAAAATGCCAAGAGTGTGGCACGCAAAACACGCGGGCGTGTTGCATGTCCTATCCGGCCGGTTGCCGCCCCGCCGCCGGACGCAGCCGGTGCCGGGGCGGCAGCGGAATAATCGCCGAAGTCCGGCGCTGGTACTGGACGTAGTCCGGATACCGTGATCGCGAGATGCTCTCCGTAAACACCGTAGATCCGACAAAGAGGAGGGTCAGCAGCACGGCGCCCAATACGGTCCAGTGCAGCCAGCCGCCCGTGGCCGTCACCGCAAACCCGTAAAACAGCCACCACTGGGCCTGTTCGAAAAAGAAATTGGGATGGCGGGAAAAACGGAACAGCCCTGTTTGGCGGAAACCCGGCCGGGGGGTTCGTCCCGCTTCCCGTTCAGCGGCTTTCCACTGGTGAAAGTCCCACTGCTGCTGATCAGCCGCGGTCTCTCCGGCCAGGGCAGCCACAAACAGCACCGCCAGGACCCAGTCCCCGGCGTTGAGCGGAGCGCTGTGGTCATAAACGGTGAGGGCCGGCAAGGTCATCAGGAAAATGATGATGTTTTGGTAGACACTGATGAACACCAGATTGAAGGCGGCGAACTGCCACGGCTTTAGGCGCCGGCGGAGGATCGACCAGCGGTAATCTTCACCGCCGGGCGCATAGCCGCCCTTGCGGGCGAAGTTGAATGTCAGCCGGGCGCCCCACAAAGTTACCAACACCGCCATCAGCACCAGCCGCGGCGCGAAGCCGGATGCCGCAGCGAAAACCCACACATACGCAAGGGGAACCAGGGACCAGATGCGGTCCGTCCACGAGTACTCCCGCGTGATCAGGGACAGTACCCAGGTTCCGGCACAGGCGGCGGCAAGGATCCACAGGCAAATCAGAACCGGGTTCATCACTGGAGACTACGCGCGCGGGCAGCCAGGCGGAACGCTGCCGGCCCGAAGCCTGAACGCAAGCCGCCGGTTAGGCTGCCGCTGCGGATCCCGCTCTGAAGCCCCGGACGACGGCGGCTGGTAGCCTCGGCCCATGACCTCGCTTTCCCTGCGGCCCTGGCTGCAGTCCGACGCCGGAGCCCTGGTGGCCGCGTACCTCGGCAGCCCGGATCTGGAGCACCAGCTCGACGCCGGCGCCGGAACGCGGGCAGGCGCGCAACAGGTCATCCGGGAAGACCTGGGCTGGGACCCGCAGGCCGCCTGCAACCTGGCCCTGGAGATGGACGGTGCAGTGGTGGGAAACGTGGGCATCAGCAACATCAACGAACGCCACGGCACGGCGTGGACGTACTACTGGCTTGCGGCGCCGTCGCGGGGAAGAGGTTTGGCGGCCCGGGCGGCAGCCTCGCTGGGTAACTGGGCGCTGACGGATCTGATGCTCCACCGCTTGGAACTGGGGCATCGCACCAACAATCCCGCCTCCTGCGCGGTGGCAGGATCCGCCGGGTTTAAACCGGAGGGAATCCAGCGTGCGAAGCTGCGCTACGGAATGGAAAGGTTCGACGTCGAAACACACGCCCGGCTCGCCACGGATCCCCCGCCGGCCTTGCCCCTGATCGAATTGATCCTGCCCTGAGCGCCGGAACCCGCGGGGAAATTTCCGGGTCCGTTAGGCCTTCCGGGCTCGCGGCGGTCTCCTGCGTGATCTTCCGTAAGGGGAATTCGGTCCTGCTGCAGCGGCGCGGCACCACCGGCTATCTGGACGGCTACTGGGCAACGGCGGCAGCCGGGCATGTGGAGACGGGAGAGTCCGCCGTCGCGTGCGCCGTGCGGGAGACCAGAGAGGAACTGGGGCTCACGGTCGACGCCGATCACCTGGTGCCGCTGACCGCCCTGCACCGCAGCGACCCGGGCGGTGCGGACCGCGTTGACTTCTTCTTCCTCTGCACGGGGTGGACCGGAGAACCGGCAGTTCAGGAACCGGAGAAGGCCACGGACCTGCAGTGGTTTCCGCTGGACGCGCTCCCGCCATTGGTAGTTCCGCACGAACGCCTGGTGTTCCATGGACTGGCACGCAATGAGCTGGCACCCTTCTTGACTGTGGGTTTTGATTGGCGGGTTCCCCGCCACAATTAGTCCTCGGCGCCCGTGAGGCTGACTTCGAGCTGGCCGCCGCGGACCCGGGTCTGGAATACCGGCTGCGGCGCCGTGGCCGGACCGCGCATTACTTCGCCGCTCTCAACCGAGAAGGTACTGCCGTGCCAGGGGCAGACGACGCACAGCTGACCGCCGGTTTCCTGAAGGTGCCCTTCATGCAGCGGTCCCCCCAGATGGGAGCAGGTGTCCGCCAGCACCGAGACGGCGGCCGCGTCCGTTCCCGCGCGGCGCAGCACCATCAGCGGAATGCTGCCCAGTGAGGCCGCCCGCGGCTGTCCGGCCGCGAACGCCTCCACGGGGCCGAGCGAGTGCCATCCGGCGGGGACTTCTTCCGAAAGATCTTCGTTGCGGTTCACTCCCGCGCCCTGGCGATAGGAGAGGTGGCCGCCGAGGAAGCCGCCGACGCCGGAAACGGCCAGGCCGCCGAAAGCCAGCATCTTTCCCTTTCCATGGTCGCCGCGGTTTCGGGCCAGCCACGAGGCGGCGTACAGGACGGTGGCAACGGCGTTGCTGGCCTGATGCACTATCCCGGTTCGCTGCTGCGGCGTGTCCAGCTGGGAAAAGTCGGTGACGCCGGTCAGCGCCGAGGGAACCGCAGACAAAACACCCAGACCGACCAGCGTTTTGGCGGCCCTCCGGTTGCCCGGCAACAGATCCAGGACAGCCGCGGAAACCCAGGCACCCAGCGGAACAACCACCATCAGCGGATGCACCGGATGCCCCAGCGGAACGCCGTGCAGCGCATCGGCGACCTTCCCCGAGGGCACCGCCTTCTTGACCAGCCCGGCCACCGCTCCTGCGGCGGGATCCAGCCAGGCCGCCCCTTCAAGCTTGTCGACGTAATGAACCAAAGGCAGACGCGGCATGTTGTTCTCCTCAGACGGCGCTGGTGGAATGTTCAACAGAGTAACCACCGCCGTCGCCGGGCACCACCGTATTTGATGCCGGCGGCCATAAAGGCGGAAGCTCTACGGACAGTATGTTGACGGGTGCCTTCCACGTCCGGTGGCTGCGGAGCCCTGCAGGGGAATTGCCTGAAACGGCTGAAAGGGGACAAACCGGGCACCCGTCCGGCACAATGGCGCCATGACTTCGGGGGATGACACTGGCGCATCAACGCTGACGTTCCGGACGCGGATGCCAACACGGTACCGGCTCCTTCTCGGTTTCCTGGGACTTGCCGTCCTGGCCGGGACCGCAGCTGCCGCCGCCGAGGCCGGCGCGGGTGTCCTGCTGCCCGGCCTGTTCGTCGCCGCGATCATCGCCCCCATCGTGATGATGCGGGCGCAGATCCGCGTGGGACCGCAGAGCCTTCACCTCCGCGTGGCCGGCATCATCTCCACCGAGGTTCCCTACCGCGAGATTACGGCCATCTCCGCAGGCCCGGTCACCGGCCTGCGCGAGGGCATGGGCCTGCGCATCCTTCCGGGTGGCACCGGCTACCTTGTGGGCGGGCCATCGGTTCGCATCGGCTGCAGGTATACCGACGTGCTAGTGTCCTGCAGCGAGCCGGACCGGCTGCTCGCAGCCGTCACACCGTTGCTGCCCGCCCTCCCTGCGCCGCGGCCCGGGCGAGGGACACCTTCGCCGCTCCGATCCGTTCGGCCACCCGACGGACCCGGCACGAGGGTCTAGGACAGCATGCTCTTGCGGCCGTCCGCAATGGCGCTGTGGCTGGACATCCCGCCGTCAACGGTCAGGAGCTGGCCGGTGATGTACCGGGACTCATCCGAGGCCAGGAACACCATGGCGGCGGCAATATCCTCCGGAGCTCCAATGAACGGCAGCGAGTTGTGCCCCCGGATGGACTCGATGACGTCCGCCGAAAGGTTGTCCCGCAGTGCCGGAGTCATAATGGCGCCGGGGGCAATCGCGTTGCACCGCACGTACTGCTCGCCGTACTGGGTGGCAATGTACTGGGTCAGACGGATCACTGCGGCTTTGGCTGTTCCGTACGCTGCCTGCAGGAAGTCGCCGGAGATCCCGGCAACGGAGGCGGTGTTGATGATGGATCCGCCCCCGGCGGCAATAATGTGGGGCAGGGCAGCGCGGGAACCAACCACCGTGCTGCGCACGTTCAGGGCCATCGTCCGGTCAAATTCGGCCATGTCCATGCGCAGGAGATCGAGGTCTTTGCGTGGATTGCTGCCGCCCACGTGGTTGCACATGATGTGCAGGGCGCCGAATTCTTCCACCGCGGACTCCACGAGCCCGTGCAGCGATTCCTCCTCCATTGCATTCACGGCGCGGCCGACGGCGCGGCCGCCTGCCGCGGTAATTTCAACGGCCGCCTGGGCTGCTTTGTCCGGATCCAGGTCACCGATCATTACGGCGGCGCCCTCCGCAGCCATCATTACGGCGGCGGCCCGCCCGATGCCGCTGGCACCTCCGGTGATGACGGCAACCTTGTTTTGCAAACGGTTCATGGTGTTCTCCTGCGTTTCTCTTGCGGTGCGCCGGTGCCCTTACGACACCGGAAAAATCAGTGCATTCACTGCCGGCCCGTAAAGGGCGGCCAAAGTGTGCTCGTCCGCCTCCATCAGGGCGGTGTCTCCGCGGAGGGCGAGGGCGTCCAGAAGTCCCAGCAGCTGCGCGGTGATCAGCGTGCTGCGCACGCGTGGCTGCGGTCCGTCCAGCCGTTCTGTCAGCGGTTGCACAAGCCCGTCCTCGATCGCCTGGGCGAGGTTCTGCCCTACCTTTTTGTTGCCCGAGGCCCGCATGAGGATGCCGTAGACGCGCAGGGCCCGGGTGCCGCGCATCTTTGCGGCCGCCCCCACCAGCGCACCGGCCAGGTCCGGCAGCGGAGCCTGCAGCGCCTGCTCAAACGCCCGGTGCATCCGGATGGTGGCCAGGAACAGGTCTTCCTTGCTGCCGAAATAGCGAATCACCAGTGCGGCGTCGGCACCGGCTGCCGCGGCTATGGACCGCACGGATGTGTTTTGGAAACCCTGCTCGGAAAAGAGCCGGGCTGCCGCTTCGGCGATGCGCCGGCGCGTTTCAGCGGAGGACTCCTGGAAGGGGGAAGACTCGGAATCCTGCATGGTGCTCCTTGGAAACGGCAGCTGGGTGTCAACAGCGTTGACACCCACTTTAGACCTCGCCCGGATTCCCTGTCAACGCCGTTGACAAGGGCCGCGGGCTGCGGGTCGCCGGAGAGTTAAAACGGAGGTGCCGCCCACCTCCAAACGGAGAGGGGCGGCACCGGGCACTGCAGAGCTGAAGGGATCAGCGGCGGGCGGAAACGCCGTCGTCCGCTTCGGCAACAGCGGGCGACGTGCCGGCTGTTTCGACGGGCGACGCCGGCTGCGCGTCCTCATGCGGATGGCGGCGTTCCAGGGACGCACCCTCGACGTCGACATCCGGCACGATCCGGTCCAGCCACTTGGGCAGCCACCAGGCCTTGTCCCCGGCCAGGTGCATAAGCGCCGGAATCAGCAGCATCCGCACCACGAAGGCATCCAGAAGGACACCGAAGGCCAGCGCAAAGCCAATGGGCCGGATCATGGTGCTGTGCGAGAAGATGAAGCCGCCGAACACGGACGCCATGATGATGGCTGCGGCGGTCACCACTGAGCGGCCGGCCCGCACACCCTGGACCACGGCGACACGCGCCGGGGCTCCGTGGGCGTAGGCCTCGCGCATGCCCGACCCCAGGAAGAGCATGTAGTCCATGGCCAGGCCAAAGAGAATGCCCACGAGGATGGTCGGCAGGAAGCTCAGAATCGGGCCGGGGGTCTCCACGCCGAAGACGCCGGAGAGCCAGCCCCACTGGTAGATGGCCACGACGCCGCCCAGGGCTGCGAAGTAGGACAGGATAAAGCCCAGGGTCGCAATCACCGGCACGAAGATGGAACGGAAGACCAGGATCAGGATCAGCAGTGACAGGCCCACCACGACGCCGAGGTAGATCGGCAGCGCGTCGGACAGCTTGTCCGAGATGTCGATGTTGCCGCTCGCGGATCCGGCCACGCCAATCTCATACTTGCCGTCCAGCGGGGAAAGGTCCCGGAGGGCGTGCACGAGGTTTTCAGTGGACTCGCTGGTGGGTCCTTCGGTCGGAACCACCTGGAAGGCAGCCACCGTCCGGTCCTCGGAGGTGCCGATCGGAGCAACTGCAGAGACGTCCTGCTGATCGAACAGGGCCCGGGCAATTTCCGCCTGGGCTGCCGTGGTTTCTTCTTCTGTGAGCTCTCCGGGCAGCTCTGCCACTACCAGCAGGGTGCCGTTCTGGCCTTCACCGAATTTCTCGGATACCGCAGCGTAGGCCTGGTACTGGCTGGAGTCATGCGCCTCGGACGAGCCGTCCGGCAGGTTCTGCCGCAGATCCAGCGCGGGGATCGCGATCAGCAGCAGTCCGGCGACGGCGGCGACCACGGTAAGGATGGCGCGTCCGGTGCCCATGGGCTTGGCAGGCACACTCTCGGGACGGCCGTTTCCGGCTGCCGGGCCGTCCGTCGTCGCGGCTGAGTGCTTGGGGCCGCGGCGGGCGGCATCGCCGTGCCCCTCGAGGGCGGCACGTTCCTTGCGGCTGAGCACGCGCATGCCGGCGATCTTCAGCAGGGCCGGCGTCAGGGTGACGGCGATCAGCACGGCAACCGCAACACAGGCTGCACCAACGCTGCCCATCAGGCCCAGGAAGGGAATCCCGGTGACATTCAGGGCCAGCAGCGCGATGAACACGGTTGCGCCGGCGAACACCACGGCATTGCCGGAGGTGCCGTTGGCCAGGGCAATGGATTCCTGGATGGCGTAGCCGGACTTCAGCTGGCGCCGGTGCCGGTTGACGATGAACAGGGCGTAGTCGATGCCGACGGCCAGGCCGAGCATCAGACCCAGGATGGGGGTGATGGAGGCCATTTCGACGACGCCGGAGAAGGCCAGCGCGCCCAGGGCACCGATGCCGACGCCGATCAGCGCGGTCAGCAGCGGCAGCCCGGCGGCGATGAAGCTGCCCAGCATGACCACCAGCACCACTGCGGCGACGGCGAGGCCCACCACTTCGCCAACACCGAAGAGGCTGGGGACGGCTGCGGCAACTTCAGCGGAGTAGTCCACCTTGACGCCGTCGATCGGCTCATCATCGAAGGCGGCCACGAGAGCGTCCTTCGTTTCCTGCGTCACTTCCATCTGGGTCTCGCTGAAGACCACGTTCACCACGGCGGCGCTGCCGTCTTCGGAAACGGTGCGGATTTCCTTGGCCATTTCCAGCAGTTCGGCGCCCTGCTCGGCAGGAAGGGCCTGTGCTTCAAGATCGGCGCTGGAAGCGTCGAGTTTGGCACGGTTGGCGTCCAGGGCAGCCTGCTGCGCATCCAGCCCGGCCAGCACCTCCGCCGATGCTCCCCCGGCAGTGGCCTGCGCACGCGCGGCATCAAGCTGGGCCTGGCCGGAGTCGAGCTGAGCCCGTGCCTGCTCCAGCTGGGCGCGGCCGGCGTCGATCTGTGCCTGCCCCTGGGCCAGCTGCTGGGCCTGGGCGGCCCGGTCAGCCTCGGTGGCAAAGGGGTCGACGACCGTTTCCACGCCGTCGAGCTCTCCTGCCTTGGTGACCAGGGCGGAGATCTCCTGCTGCTGTTCCGGGCTGAAGGCGGAGCCGTCTTCAGTCTGGACAATTACCGAACCCGCTCCGCCGGAGGCCTGCGGAAGTTTTTCCTGGAGGCGTTCGGTCACCTGCGTGGTGGGGGTGTTGGGGATGGAAAACGAGGTGGCCAGTGTGCCGCCGAAGAGCGCAAATGCCGCTCCGGCAACCACCAGTACTGCGATCCAGACCGCCAACACGATACGGGCACGGCGTGCAGCCGCCCGGCCTAGTCGGTAGAGGAATTCAGCCATGAGAGTCCTAACAGGGGGTGGACGGGATAGGGAAGTTTTAGGCCATTTGCCTGGGCGGCGATTCGGTGCCGTGGCCGTTCCGGACTGCTCGGATGAGCCGTTCCAGGTGCCGGGTCCAGACCTCGCGTGACTGAGGCGTATCCACGGCGGCTGTTTCCGCGGCCCAGTGGTGGTACAGGACCCCCACGCCGCCGGCGACGGATCCCACCAGGAGGTGGACGGCAAGTTTGTCCGCGTCCGGTCGGCGGCGGAGCATAGCGGCCAGCAGCCGGTTGCTCACCTCCGTAAAAACGCGGAGGGTCATCAGCGCCTGGCGCGGGGACGACTCTTCGTTGGGTCCGCCCAGCATGCGGGTCAGGTAGGCCATGGGAGCCACCAAATCGGTGGAGCGGAATGCTTCCGCCACTTCTTCCATCATCGATGCCTCGGTGCCGCCGCCCTCCGGCGGCACTTCCGCCAGGGTTTCGACGACGGCGTTGAGCACGTCGCCGCACACTTCAATCACCACGTCATCCACTGAGGAGAAATGGTTGAAGACGGTGCGCCGGGAGACATCCGCGCGCACGGCCAGCTCATCCACGGTGAAGTCGATTCCCGTCCGTTCCTCCATCAGCGCTGCGGCGGCATCGACAATGGCCTGCCGGTGGCGGCTTTTAAGGGCGGCGCGGCGGTCGGGGGAAGAGTCTGGAAGCACGCTTCTACACTAAGTGCACCGATGCACTAGGTGCAATTTCTTTATGGGGCTTCTTCGGAGAGCGTATGGACCGGCCCGGCCGCAGCGGAGGAGGGTCACGCCGGCTTCACTGCCGCACCCTTCACAACGCCGGCAATACGGTCCAGGGCGCTGGCGGCTTCCGGGGTGAAGGCAGCCACCACATAAACGTGGAATCCGTCCGGGGCAACCTGCAGTTCCACGGGCGTCCCCGCGGCCGCTGCCTTGGCTGCGAACCGCTCAGCGTCCGGCAGCAGCAGGTCGCTGCCGCCCTGGAAAAGAAGGATGGGAGGGAGGTCCTCGAGGGTGTCATTGACGGGGCTGACCCGCCACGAGTCCAGGGGCAGGCCGTCCGCCCAAAGCCGGGCGGCATAGAGGAGCCCGGGGACATCCAGCAGAGGATCGTGCCGCTGCAGCCGCTCAATGGCTGGGTTGGTCATACTGCAGTCCACCCAGGGAGCAACCAGGAATACGGCGTCGGGCCGGGCTTTTCCCCGGTTCCGGCGGTCTATCAGGTGGGCCAGGGCCAGGCCGCCGCCGGCCGAATCACCGGCCAGAAAAAGGGGGGCTGCGGGCGAGCGGCGGCGGATGCCTTCACATACCGCATCGACAAACGGCAGCGCCTCCGCCACGGAGTGCTGCGGCGCCAGGCCGTACAGCGGCACCGTAACCGTTGCCCCGGTACGCCGGATGATGGCCGAAATGATCCACCAGTGCGGCCGCCGCAGCGGAAAAACGTAGGCACCTCCGTGCAGGTACATCAGCTCTGCACCGGACGGAAGACCAGTGCCGGACGGATGGCGGGGTGTCAGGGTGATGACCGGAAACCCCTCAACCGTATTCCTCCCAACGCGGCATCTGCGGCGGAGGGCCAAGGGGACGTTCGGGGAGCGCCGCCGGCCGGCGGTGCGCCGGACCGCTTCCTCCGTCCGAAAGGGCCTTGGCGCCGCACTCAGGGCCAGCCGTACAAGCTTCATGCGCAGGGACATGGTTACGCTCCGGTTTTTTGGCGGCTGATTGGGTGGAGTTCACCTCAGGGTACCGGCGCAACACCCTGTGTGCGACGCTCGAATTACCGCAGCTGTCCGGGCTCAAGGCCCATAGCGAAGGAGATCCCATGACCACCATCCTGGTTGTCGGTGCCACCGGCAGCATCGGCCACCTGGTGGTCGCGGAAGCACTGCGCCAGGGCTACGCCACCCGGGCCCTGGTGCGGAACCGGGCCAAGGCGTCCCGGCTGCTGCCCGAGGATGCCGACGTCGTCGTGGGGGACGTGACCCGGCCTCAGACCCTGCAGGCGGCCGTGGAGAGAGTTGATGCCGTCATCCTCACTCTGGGGTCGGAAAGCGGGGAAAGTGCCGAAAGCGTCGACTACGGCGGAGTACGCAATGTGCTGGAGGCGCTGGGCAACCGGCAGGTCCGGATTGTCCTCATGACCGCCATCGGGCTGACCAGCCGTTCCGGCAGTTTCGCGGAAATGCTCGACTGGAAGCGCCGCTCGGAGCGCCTGGTGCGGGCCAGCGGCCTGCCCTACACCATTGTTCGGCCGGGCTGGTTCGATTACAACGATGCCGGCCAGCAGCGCCTCGTGGCCTTGCAGGGGGATCCGAGGCACACCGGCACACCGGTCGACGGCGCGGTGTCCCGCCGCCAGATTGCCCAGGTTCTGGTGCATGCAGTCGGTTCCGGGGAAGCGGTGGGCAAGACCCTGGTGCTGATCTCGGAAACCGGCTCCGCCACCATCGACTTCGACGGGTTCTTCGCTCCGCTGGAACGTGATCCGCAGGGCGCTTTGGACGGCGTCGGAGATCCCGGAAACATGCCGCTGGACCGGGAGTCCGCAGCCGTGCGCCGGGATCTGGCCGCCGTAGCCGGACACTGATTCCGGCACACTGTGCAAGGCTGGGCAGGTACGCGCAGCCCACATCACCGGCAGGAGAACAAGATGAGTACCCAGGACCGCAACGTCAACCCCGGAGCCGACGCCATGGAAAACAATTTGGCCGGCACGCGGGACGAGTTCAACGACGAGGTAACGGCACGGCTCGTGGAAGCAGCCAAGTCCCAGGAGCAGGACGGGGGCCGAGACGAGGAACGCGAGGAACAGCCCGCCCTGGAAGTGGACGAGGAAACCCCTGCCTCGGAGGCCGAAGCTTCCTCGTAATGTCCCGCGGCCCCCGGGGCGGGTTGACCCGCTGTCTGGGAGCCAAACAGGGAAGTAGTAAGCAAGCTGTCTTTTTGGGGTGATTGTTCCTAGTCTGGTTATAGGAATGGGGGACACCGCACAGGAAAGGGAGTTCTGTCATGAGTACCAATCCAGGGCCGGCGGGCCAGCCGGAGCGCAAAGCAACCCCGTCCAACGTTCATCCAGCAGGCGAGGGCACAGGCACCCACGCAGCACACGCAGTCCCGGGTTCCAACCGGGACACTGATGCCACCAGCCGCGAACAGGTTGTCGACCGGGAGAAGGACCAGTTTGGCGGCGTCAAAGTTGGGTCCGCCTTCTTCGGATGGCTGACCACGGCGGGAACCACAGTGCTGCTGAGCGCCATCGCCACCGCCTTCGGGGCTGCGCTGCTTGCCAACAATGTTGATGCAGCCGGCGAGGCAGCCTCAAATCCGGAGGGAGCAGGGATTGCCGGAGCCGTTCTGCTCACGGTCATTCTTTTCGTGGCTTACTTCTGCGGTGGTTACGTTGCCGGCCGGATGGCTCGGTTCAACGGCGTTAAGCAAGGAGTGGCGGTTTGGGTGTGGGGGATCATCATTGCCCTCGTGCTGGCCCTGATCGGAATGATTGCAGGGAACGAGCTGGACATTAACGCCCAGCTGAACACCTATCCCCAGTTCTCCGGGGACGATACGGCGGCGGCTGTTATTTCTGCCGTCATAGCTGCCTTGGTTGCCCTCGCCGGGGCAATTCTGGGCGGCCTGGCCGGCATGCGCTTCCACCGCCGCGTGGACAAGGCAGGCCTCGGCGCTTGAAGATGATTCACCAGGACCAGGCTCCACTCACGGAACGGAAGCAATGAACACCGGCAAACTGCCGCCATGGGTCAGGCGAACCGGCATAGAAGTGGCGGGATGGACGCTGATCGTGCTGGGACTGGCGGCATTGGTCCTCCCCGGGCCGGGCCTCCTCGGCCTAGTGGCGGGGCTGGCCGTCCTGTCCCTGAGATACGAGTGGGCCCAGCGGTTCCTGCGCCCGGTGAAGGCGAAGGCCTTCCAGGCGGCGGCAACGGGGGTCCAAACCTGGCCTCGCATCTGCGTCAGCATTGTCGGCGCCCTTGCCGTCATGGCTGCAGGAATTGTCTGGGGGGTCTGGGCAAGGGTGCCCCAGTGGTGGCCATATGCCGACAAGCTGTGGCTTCCCGGCGGCTGGGGCACGGGGACCGGGCTGATCATCTCGAGCCTGATTGCCCTGGGCCTCATTGGCTACAGCTTCCGCAGGTTTCGCCGGAGCTCTCCGCAAAAACTCCAAAACACGGACCCCAGAAGCAGTGAGCCGGCAGATCGTCAGGAACCCTGAGCGGACCTAAGCGACTGGTTGAGGGTACGGAGCGCTTGGACCGCAGCATCCAATGCTGCCGCCTCCGGTTCGTCAAGGCCGGCAAGCGCCTTCCGAATGGGCCCCGCCCAAGCATCGGCGATGGCTTCATCCTGATCCAGGGCTTTGCCCGTCGGGAAGAGCCTGCTCACGCGGCGGTCACTTGAGCTGCTTTCCCTGGTGACCAGGCCGCGCTCCGTGAGGGTGCGGACGGCCGCGCTCGCGTTGCTCTGCTTCAGCGCCATGTCTCTTGAGAGTTCAGTCACCGTCATTCCCGGTGCGTCCAGCACATGCTTCAGCACAGCCAAATCCGTGGACGTCAGGAGGTCGATCCCGGTCACTTCCGGGACACGCCTGTGAATGGTCCAGGAGAGGTCCCGCAGAAGCATGGCCAATTCGCGCCTGCGCGCTGCAGCCTCAGTGTTGTCCGCCATCCCTTCAGCATATCCCATATATTGACATATATATGTTGTCATAACTATAATCGGTGGAATCCTGGCCGCACCTCAGAAAGTCGTCATGCCCGATTCCACCGTTACCCCGCCCTCGCTCGTGCGCCGCACCAGCGGACAACTCATTCTTCTCCTGGCCCTGCTGACCGCCCTGGGCCCCCTCTCCATTGACCTTTACCTGCCCGCTTTCCCGGGCATGGCCGGGGATTTGAACACCACTGCCGCCGGTGTCCAGCTGACCATGACCACGTTCCTGGTGGGCCTCGGCCTGGGCCAGCTGTTCATCGGCCCGCTGTCGGACGGAATGGGCCGGCGCAAGCCCCTGCTGGTGGGCACCTTCGTCTGCGCCGCGGCCAGCGCTGCCTGCGCCCTCGCCCCCACTGCGGAAATTCTCGCCTCGGCCCGCTTCCTGCAGGGTCTTGGCGGAGCGGCGGGCGTCGTCCTGGCCCGCGCCATGGTCGCCGACACGTCGCGCGGTGCTGCCGCAGCCAAGCTGCTGGGCGTACTGACCATCATCTGCGTCATCGCACCCGTGATCGCCCCCTTGGCAGGCGGGGCCATCATCGCCGCCGCCGGGTGGCGCGCCGTGTTCTGGATTTTGGCCGTACTGATCTTGATCCTCTTCGTATGGGGAGTCTTCGGAGCCAAGGAAACCCTCGCGGATGAAGACCGCAACCGCGGCGGGATCAAGACCACGCTGCACGTGGCCGCAGTGGTCCTTAGCAACCGGAACTACACCGGTTACCTGCTGACCTTCTGCTTCGCCTTCGCGGGACTGTTTGCCTACATCTCGGCTTCCCCGTTCGTCATCCAGAACATCATGGGCCTCTCGGAGACGCGGTTCTCCCTGATTTTCGCAATGAACGCCCTGTGCATCACGATTGTCAGCGTTGTTGCCGCCGCACTGGCCGGCAAGGTTTCCTACCGCCGAATGATCGCCATTGGCCTGGCGGTGGCCGTGCTGGCCGCAGCCGGCCTGCTGACCTTCGCACTTTCCGGAACACCGATGGTCCCGATGCTGATCCTGTTCGCAGTGTTCCAGGGATCTCTGGGGTTCATTTTCGGCAACGCCACCGCACTGGCTCTTGAGGAAGCCGGGCACCACGCCGGAACCGGGTCCGCATTCCTGGGCTGCCTGCAGTATGTGCTCGCAGCGGCCGTAGCACCGGTTGTGGGCCTGGGCGGCGAGGACACAGCGGTGCCGATGGGCGTTGCAATGGTTGTCTTTGCCGTTCTCGCCGCCGTCTCTTACGCAACACTGACGCGAAAGACCGCCACGGCACCCGCCGCCGGGTCCGAACTGCGGACCAAGGACGCCCAACAGTCCGTCGCCTAGGCGATTACAATCCGGTTTAACACTCCCCCGTTGCCGGAAGCCGAGCCGCTTTCGGCAACGGAGGACGGCAGGAATCTCCAGGGGAAGTCCGGCGGCTTAAAGGGAGAATGCCGGTTTGACACACAGGGTGCACCGGCACAGCAGCGACTCCTGCCCGCCGATGTACCCGTCCGCTGCTTGCTCCCCCGTGAAGCTTGTTGATTCAAACAGAAGGTCCAGGAACTCCAGGATCGTTCCTTTGTCGGCACCAAAACGGCACCCGGTGAGGACGGGCGGCAAGGCATGCAGCCGCTCGATGTCCGGATCATCCGCACCGACTCCCAGATCAGCAGCCAGGACCCTCATCAGCATTTCCTCCGCCGCCGGGCTCATGGTTCGGCGCTTGGAAATCCTGTCGATCCTGACGCCACTGGACTGGGGTGTCCCCCATGTATCCAGATTCGCGCGGAGAATGAACTCCAGCGCAACCAGATCCACTTCGTGCAGGGCGGGCCCGTTTGTCCACGCCACGTCGATTGTGGCGACGTCGTAGACCTCCAGCGGAGCTGTCCGGAAGTCGACTCCGGTGAAAGCGCCCGCCAGATGCTCACTCAGCCTCTCGGATACTTCCGTTGGCCAGAAATGATCTTTCATCTTTCCTTCCCTGCCCCGTGCCGACCGCGGGGAACAGGTGTTGCATTGCCCGGGGCAGTCTGATCCGCCCGGGTTTGGTATTTGTCGCTGCCGGAAACCTATTGGAGACTAGGGCTAATCGGCACCCACGCGCCAGAGTGTTGAACGATTTTGTCCAAAAATTCTTACTCCCCTTGCGCTGTCGCGGGTTGGCGGGGCTGGACGCGGGGACATTGTGGAGGTAAGCGTGAACCTTCTGCGGCCGACAGAAATGGACGCCCCTGCCCTGGGGGCCCGGATGCGCGCAAAGGTGTGTCAGCAGCCCCCATACCCGATATTTCATCAGGTGCAACTAGTTACTCCGTTAACGAAAGGTTTTCCCAAAATCTCTGGTGGACGCGGCGTGGCGACTGGAAGGATATGAGCCTGACGGCATCACTTCCCCAGTCAGCCGGCAGGACAGGTCAGTACACGCAAGACGGTTAGTGAACACAGATGGATTCCGCACCTTCAGTCTCCGACCCCGCAGGACAGCCAGGCAACGGACCCCAGCCATTTGGGGCGAGCTCGCTGGACTGCCCCCCGGGTCGGAGAACCCCAACACCACCAAGAGGCCATATCACCATGCCGCCCTCCACTCCGCCAGCTCTCTTCTCGAAGAGTTCCTCCCGGAAGGACATGTCCCGCCGGGCCGCGGGAAAAAGGCGTGCAGAACGGCAATAACTTCGCTAGGGCCGGAGCGACATCTCCGGTACGACACCAACGGGAGGCATCTCCAATGAGCCAGTTAGCGCAACTCCAGCAAACCAAGCCGCTGACCAACGGTGCCGAGTGGTGGTCTTTGACCATCCAGCCCACGGGCAAGGATGTTTGTGACGCGATCATAGGCGACGTGGTCACACCTTTGGCCGCCCAGGCGCGTTCCTGGGGAGCACAGCGCTGGTTCCATACGCGCTGCATGGACCCGGTCCATCCCTTCATCCAGGTGCGCATCCTTGGTGCCCCGCGGGTTCTGGACCGCTTGCAGTCCCTGATGCGAGCTCTGGTTGACCAGGCTGTGCCCCATTTGGGTGAATTGCAGACCTCGGAATATCGGGAGGAACCGATTCCCACCCGCTGGGAGTCGGGGCCGGTCTCCCCCCGAGCAGAGTCGGACCTCGCAAAGTATGGCGGTGCGGATGGACTGGCGCTGGCGGAGGAGGTTTTTGAGCTGTCATCGGACCTGGCAGCCTGGGCCACGTCCCGCTTCCCGAAGGCAAACAGCCGCTCGTCCCTGGCGGCGCTGCTCCTGTTCGATGCCAGCTACGCAATGATGCGCGGACCGCGTTCCCCGGTCTGGGCGGACCGCCGGGCCATCTCGTGGGACTACTACTGGGACAGCCATCTGCGCAGCTGCACGGCGGCCTCTGGCCCCCAGGCCGCCCACATGCGCAATGCCCTGACCTCACAGCTTGCACCCCGGATCCTGCCGGCCCACCGGCTCATGGCCGCCACCGCGTCAGAGCCGGCAGTGGACAACTGGCGCAAGCGCTGGTCCCGGGCCATCGACACCTACCTGTACCGGGCGGACAAAGTCAGGGCCAGCCGCAGTGCGCAGCAGCTTACCGTGTACCAAAGCCGGCTCATGCTGAACCGGCTCGGCATCTCGGTCCGCGATGAGGCGGGCCTGGGACTGTATGCCCGGTCCTGGAGCAAGGAGCGGGAAGCTGATTTCCTGAGGATGGCTCCGTAGCTTCTCGGATCCGTAGCTGCTCGGATCCGTGCTGTCGGGCACCTTGCCAGCGGCACCCTGCCGAGGCGGCATTCAGAGTCCTCACAGGTCGATTGGTAATACTAATAGGGCAGCAACGCGAGGGGCGCTTCCGGAAGTGAGACCACCGGGGGCGCCCCGCCCTTTTAATCCCTGCTTACCCTTTGCCGCCCGCCCGGGCCGCGGTTTTCCCTTCCGGAAGCGGTTTGGCACAATATTTGGTGGTGAGCCCGCGCGTGCCCGGAGGCCGCGCAGCAGCAGATCGGTATCTGAAAGGCATCTGAAGCGTGCATTACCCCTGCACCTGCATTTACCGTTCCCATCCGGAAACTGGACGCATGGAAGTCGAAGTCTTTGACCCCTTCTGTCCCCGGCGCGTCCACCGCATCTCCGGCTCAACCAAGTACGAGCCGAATTACACTTTCCGCCGCTAGGAATCCGCCGGCGCAGGTCCGTGATGTATCTGCGGTTCGGGACCCTCCAGCTCATCCGTTCCCGCGGCTTCAGGAACCTCCCCGGAAACCGCGGCATTGGCCGTGGACAGCGACTGGTCCCGCAGATACCGCAGCACCACAATGGCGACGGCGGTGGCAGGCACCGCCAGGAACGCCCCCACAATACCGAAGAGCGTGCTGCCCACGGTCACGGATCCCAGTACGACGGCGGGATGCAGCTTCAGCGTTTTACCCACCAGCAGGGGCTGCAGGATGTTCGACTCAAGCTGCTGGACCACCAGGACAACGCCCAGAACCAGCAGCGCCGTCACCCAGCCGTGGGCCACGAGGGCAACCAGGGTGGCCAGAACTCCGGTGGCAACAGCACCCACAATGGGAATGAAGCTGGCAAAGAAGATCAGCACCATCAGGGCCGGTGCCAGCGGAATATCCAGCACCCACAGCCCCAGCCCAATGAAAACAGCGTCCGCCAGGGCTACTGTGGCCTGCGCGAGGATGTAGGCGGAGAGCGTCTGCCACGCTTCTTCGGACACCCGCACGGCGTGGACAAAGGCACGGTTATTGGTCCACCGGCTGGCCCAGGGGAGGAACTTGTCTCCGTCCTTGAGGCAGAAGAACGTGAAAACCAGGGTCAGCAGGAACACCACGGTGACGGATGAAACCGTACCCAAACCGGCCGTGACGCCTGAGACAATGTCGCTGCTGTGTTCCCGGAGCTGGGCCAGCCCGGCATCCAGCAGTTCGGTGAAATCGATCTCCTGGACGGCAAACGGCAGGTCAGCCACAAAGTTGCTGAGCTCCTGCATGTTCTCTCCGGCCATCCGGACAAGTTCCTTGGAACCGGAGGAGATCGAGGGCACCACCGCCATGGCTACTGCGGCGATGGCCGCCAGCAGCCCCAGCAGGGAAAGCAAAGCGGCCAGGGCCTTGGGCAGTACCGCCCGCAGCACCCGGTTCAGCGGCCACAGGATGGAGGAGAGAAGCAGCGCCAGCAATCCGGGGAGGGCTATTGACCACAGGGAACGGATGCCGAACCAGATCACCACGAGACCTGCGAGGATGATCAACCCCCGGGCAACCCACACGGATGACGCCGCCATGCCCCTGGCGAAGGTGCCCCGCGGCTTCAGGCGGCCGTCCGCACGGGACCCCGGGGCCGAGGATTCTTCTGATGGCGTATGCCGTTGCGGGGAAACTGGAGAAGCTGGGGAATCGGTCCTGGTCACCCTTTCATTTTGCCCCAGCCGGCGGCAGAACTATTCCGCGAACTCCGGCTGGGCTTCAATGAACACCCAGTCCCGCTCCTCAAGGAGCGGTTCGATCACCGGACCTCCGGCTTCGGCGATGCGGTCCTGGATCTTTCCCGGGATACCCTCGTCGCGAAGGTTCTCGCGCAGCCATGACTTGGCCGAGCCGTCTAGATACGGCCACCAGCGCTCTATCTGAATCGGTTGCATTGCGGCCCCCTTTAGATTGCGGTGAATCAACGGTGCCACCGCTGCCCGGGCCGCGCAAGAGGGCTCCGTTAGCGCCGGCCCGTGCCGCCGTCGTCCCGCCGTCAGGGCAGCGTGGTGATGCTTTCAATGGCGTCGCGGGCCTCATCTGCCAGAGATGCCGGCAGCGGTGCGCTCTTGGCCGCGTCCTCCGACGCTGCCTGCCCCTCGTCGCTGACAACATACTCGCCGAAGGCCTTTACCAGCTCCACGGTCTCTGAATCTTCATAGCCGCTGCAATAGATCTGATAGGACACGAGGACCAGTGGATAGGCGCCGGGGGCGGTGGTGGTGCGGTCCAGCTGGAGGGCAATGTCATGCGGTCCGCGGTTCGGAACCCGCTTCGCCTGCTCGACGGCGATCGCAGCGCCGTCCGCACTGATCGGCACGTACTCGCCGCCAACCCGCAGGTTCACGGTGCCCATCGAGTCATCTATGACTGAATCATCGGCGTAGGTCACAGCACCCTCGGTGCGGGTCACCGTGCTGACCACACCGGCATTGCCCTGGGCATTTTCACCGCTCAGGTTCCCGGGCCAGGTCCCTGACGGGCTGTCCGGCCACGCCTGGGGAGCGGCCTCGTGCAGGTATTCGGTGAAGTTCTCGGTGGTGCCGGAGTCATCGGCCCGGCTGACCGGCGTGACGCGGATATCCGGAAGGGTAACCCCGGGGTTCTGTTCGGCGATTGCCGGATCGCTCCACTTCTCGATGTCCCCGCGGAAGATCGCGGCGATGGTGGGGGCATCCAGGTTGAGGGAGTCGATGCCCGGCAGGTTGAATGCCACCGCTATCGGGGAAATGTAGGCCGGAATGTCCATGGCGCCGTTGGGCCCGCAGACTTCCCGGGCTTGGCCCAGTTCCTCTTCCTGGAGATAGGCATCCGAACCGGCGAAGTCCACCGCGCCGGCCAGCAGCGCGTTGCGTCCGGCGCCTGAACCATCCGGGGAGTACTGCACCTGGACCTTCGGATTGATGGTGCCGAAGCCGGCCATCCAGGCGTCCATGGCGGGGCCCTGGGCACTGGATCCGGAGCCGGAGAGAATACCCGACAGCGTGGACGTGCTGTTTTCCGCTGCCTCGCGCTGTTCATCTCCCAGGGGGTAGTCCGAACCGCAGGCGGACAGCGCCAGGACGGCGGCGGCTGCCGCGGCAAGGGGACGGACGGAACGGGGTATGGGCACTGAGGCTGTCCTTCCGGGGACTGTGGCAGAGGCTGACGGCGCGGCCGGGATGCTCACGGAAAGAACACCGGGCACCCCTTCAAGGCTAGCGGCCATTCCCGCTCCCCCGCCAACCGAAAGGCCTCCCGGGCCTTGGCCGCGCTCAACAGGGGTGGAAGGATTGATGGCCAAGGAGGCGTCACCGTGCTCATTACCGCTGCAGTTTTTGCCGTGATTGCCGCGGCTGTCCATCTGTACATTTTTGTTCTGGAATCCCTGCGCTGGACGGTTCCGGCGACCATGAGGGTTTTTCGGATTTCCAGCCCGCAGGAGGCGGCCTACACCCAGGCACTGGCGTACAACCAGGGATTCTACAATCTGTTTTTGGCAGTCGGGGCGCTGCTGGGGATTGTCCTGCTTGGTGCCGGCAGCAGGGTGGCGGGGCTGACCCTGATGAGTTTCACGTCAGCGTCGATGGTCCTGGCCGCGCTGGTGCTGATCCTGAGCAACCGGAAAATGATCCGTCCCGCCCTTGTTCAGGGCGGCCCGGCCGTCCTCTGCCTGCTCTTTACCCTGCTCGCAGCCTGACGGCCGCGGCTACCGTCCGGATCCGTAGGCTGCGGCCGTCCACAGGTGGAACAGTGCGTAGGCCCGCCAGGGCCGCCACGGCTCGGACAGGGCGGCTGCAGCACGTCCGGTTCCAACGCCCAGCGCCCGCTTAAGCACGAGGTCATCCGCCGGATAGGCGTCCCGGTCGCCAAAAACCCGGACCGCCAGGTAATCAGCCGTCCACGGGCCGATTCCGGGAAGCGCCAGCAGGGCCGCACGGGTGGCAACCGGGTCGGACCCGGCACCGAGCACCAGCCCTGAGGCGGATGCTTCCGCCAGCGCGGCTACGGTCCTCGCCCGCGAATGCGTGAGTCCAATTGCCGCCTGCAGATCTTCCGCCGGCACGGCGGCCAGCTGTTCGGGGAAGGGAAAGGCTCGAAGCCCGTCCCGTTCCGGGCCGCCGAAGGCTGCCGCGAGCCGGGCGCCGAAGGTACGCGCGGCGGCGAGGGAAACCTGTTGGCCCAGCACCGTGTGAACGGCGGTTTCGAAGCCGTTGACGGATCCCGGCACGCGCAGTCCCGGTGCGGCCGCCACCAGCGGTGCCAGCAGGTCAAAGCCGGAGAGGAATCCGTCGATGACGGCGGGGTCCGCGCCCAGGTCCAGCCAGCGCCGCACCAGGACCAACACGGCAGCCTCCTCCTGTGCCAGCACCTCGGCCGGAGTTTCCGGGGCCAGGGAAAGCTCCACCTCTACGGCGCCCGGACGGCCGAAGCGGACGCGGACCCGGGCCGGTCCGGACGGTGCCGGCACCAGGCGCTCAACCTCCGCGCCGCCGTCGTCGTCGTATTCCGCCCGCTCCAGGCCGGGCACTGCATGGGCGGCAAGCGCCCGGAACAACGGTTGCCAGGCGAACGGTTCAGTGCAGGCCAGTTTGTGCCGAAGGGTCCGGGCCGGCGGGAGGATCACGGGGTCATTCCGGTCATGCGCAGGGTGATGTTGATCCGTCCCTGCGCCAGCCCCGAGTCGGGATCGGCCGTGCCCGGCAGGGTCTTGGGCACGCCGTGGTAGGCGAAGCGCGAGGGCCCGCCAAAGACAAACAGGTCTCCGGAGCTGAGCTCAATATCGGTGTAGGGCTTGGTCCGCGTGGAAGTATTCCCGAAGCGGAATATGCAGGTGTCGCCAATGCTGAGGGACACCACGGGGGCACTGGACTTCTCCTCTTTGTCCTGGTGCATGCCCATGTGGGCGCCGTGGGCGTAGTAATTGATCAGTGCGGTGTCCGGGGTGTAGTCCTCGGGCTTCCAGAGGTCCGGTGCGTATCCGGGTTCGCCCGGGCGTCCGTAGGCCTCGGTCAGGGCGCGCCGTCCCAGGGAGATCAGCCACTGGGGCACCTCGGCCACCCGGCCGCCGCCGGCGTCGTCGGCGGTGCGGGTGTATTTGTACGGCTGCCAGTGCCAGCCCAGGCACACGGTCTGCACGGACATGGGATGTCCGCCGGGGAGGACCGCGGCCCGCATGGGCACCGGCCCGATGGCCCACTGCCGGCAGGCCTGAACTATCTCGCGCTGCGCCGCCGGATCCAGCCAGCCGGGAACATGGACGGCGCCGGCGGCCAGCTCTGCCCGGTTGGGCGGGAACAGTGCGCCGCTCATGCCGCAGCCTCCAGATTCAGCAGCAGCCGTTTGGCGTCCGGTCCCCCGCGGTAGTTGCCTGTGGTCCCGTCCGAGCGCACCACCCGGTGACAGGGCACGACGACGGGCAGCGGGTTCAGCGCACAGGCTGTTCCGACGGCGCGGACCGCACCGGGATTTCCGGTCAGGGCCGCCAGCGCCGAGTAGCTGGCGGTGGATCCATAGCCAATGTCCGGGAGGTGCTCGACGACGGCGCGGCGGAAGCCGGCGGTCAGCCGCAGGTCCAGGGACAGGTCAAAGCGGCGGCGGGTTCCGGCAAAGTACTCCCCGATCTGATCCGCGGCGTCACGGAGCCGCTCGGGTGCCTTGAGGATGCGCGGGCTGATGCGTGCGGCAAGGGCGGCCAGCACCGTGTCGTGGTCCTCGCAGGCGAAGGACACCCGCACCAATCCGGCGTCGGTTGCCGCCAGGAGCAGTTCCCCCACCGGGGTATCAATGACCGTGTAGGCCACGTCCAGCACGCCGGTCTCCTCAGCGGCGGTGACCAGTCTTCCGTGCAGCCGCTCCAGGACAGCGGCTTCGGCGGCGTTCCCGCCGGTCTGCGGGCGCAGCTCCGGCGGCAGACCGTTCGGTGTTTCCTTCAGCGGCAGTTTTTCCGGCGGTGTCATCATGATTCCTCCAAGTTCAGGCTGCGCAGTTTCTTCATGCCGTCCGCTGCGGACCGGCGGCACGCCGCCTCGGTGCCGCCCAGCACCACGGCAACTTCCGCATAGGACAGCCCGGCCAGGTGGTGATAGGCAAGCGCCTCCCGCTGCCTGCGCGGCAGGGTCTTCAGTGCAGCCCAGAGCGGATCATAATCATTGGCCTCGCCGGGGACCGGATAGCCGGTGCTGCGCCCCTCGCGGCCATTGCTGCCCGCGGGCGGCGGCAGATCGGAAACCGGAACCGGACGCCGGGCGGCGGCACGGTGCAGGTCAATGGCCTTGTGCTTGGCAATGGTCACCAGCCAGGCCTGGATGTTGGCGCCCGGCGCCAAGTCCGGGTAGGCGCACAGCGCCGCCAGGAACGTCTCTGACCAGGCGTCCTCCGCATCCTGCGGCCCCAGCACGGCGCGGCAGACCCGCAGCACGGCCGGCCCGTGTTCAACGACAACGGCTTCGAACGGTTTCACTTCCACACCCGGTAAACGATCTCGGAGCAGCTTTTGTGAGCCTGCTCCCGCTGACGGTCCCATGGTCTCAGAAGAGTGTGTCCTGGACCCGCCGCGGATCCTCCAGCCCCAGCAGGTGCTGCTTGCGCTGCAGCCCGCCCGCATAGCCGGTGAGGGCGCCGGCAGCTCCCACCACGCGGTGACACGGAATGATGATCGAGACGGGGTTCCGGGCATTCGCTGCACCCACGGCCTGGGCCAGGTTCTTATCCCCGAGCTGCCGGGCCAGGTCCCCGTAGGTGCGGGTTTCTCCGTAGGGGATTTCCAGCAGCAGTGCCCAGACCCGCTGCCGGAACGGGTTGCCCGCCGGGGCCAGCGGCAGGGTGAAGTCCCGGCGCTCGCCTCCGAAGTATTCGCCGAGCTGTTCCCGGGTCCGGGCCAGGACGACGGCGTCGGCGACGGCGCCGTCACCGGCGGCGTCGTCGTTGTCCGAAACCGGCGGGCCGAGCGTTTCAGGTGCCGGGCCGCGTTTGTGGTTTTCCATGTAGACCGCGGTGAGGGCACCGCCGTCGGCCACCAGGGTCAGGGGCCCGATGGGCGAAGCGATCACACAATGGACGGCAGTCATGAGCCGAGCGTAGCGGCTTTATCAGCCCAGCCGGCCGCTGAGCCGGGAACGGATGGCATCGGAGGAATCATCCAGGCCGGTGATCCGGACCGTTTTGCCGCGGCTGCGGTACTTCTCGGTGATGGCATCCAGTGCGGCCACTGTGGAGGCGTCCCAGACGTGTGAGGCGCTCAGATCGATCAGCACCTGGTCCGGATCCAGGGCGTAGTCGAACTGGGTGTAGAGGTCATTGGAGGAGGCGAAGAACAGCTCGCCCTGCACCGTGTAGGTGACCGCACCGCCGTCGCCGTTCAGGGTGCGGTGCACGGTGACGAAGTGCGCCACCCGGCGGGCAAAAAGCACCATGGCCGTGAGCACTCCTGCTCCGACGCCGATCGCCAGGTTGTGCGTGAACACCGTGGCGAGGACGGTGATGACCATGACGGCGGTCTCCGACTTCGGCATGCGCTTCAGGGTGGAGGGACGGATGCTGTGCCAGTCGAACGCGGCCCAGGCCACGAAGATCATCACGGACACGAGCGCCGCCATGGGAATCAGCGCCACCACATCTCCCAGGACCACCACCAGGATGAGGAGGAAAACCCCGGCCAGGAATGTGGAAATCCGGGTGCGGGCACCGGAGGCCTTCACGTTCATCATGGTCTGCCCCACCACGGCGCAGCCGCCCATGCCGCCGAAGAATCCGGTCACAATATTCGCTATGCCCTGCCCTGCCGCCTCGCGGGGCTTGGAGGAGCGGGTATCGGTGATGTCATCCACGAGTTTGGCGGTGAGCAGTGATTCCAGCAGGCCCACAAAGGCCATGGCGAGCGCGTACGGGGCGATGATCCGCAGTGTCTCCAGGGTCAGCGGAATGTCCGGGAAGAGCAGGGCCGGCAGACTGTCGGGCAGCTCCCCCTTGTCTCCCACGGTCGGCAGGTCCCAGCCGGCGACGACGGCGGCCACCGTCAGGACGGCGATCGCCGCCAGCGGCGCGGGCACCGCCGTCGTCAGCCGGGGCAGGCCGAACACGATAACCAGCCCGACGGCGACAATCGGGTAGACCAGCCAGGGCACGCCAATGAGTTCGGGCAGCTGGGAGGAAAACACCAGGATGGCCAGCGCATTCACGAAGCCCACCATCACCGACCGGGGAATGAAGCGCATCAGCTTGGCCACACCGGCCAGCGCGAGCAGGATCTGGATCACGCCGGCCAGGATCACGGTGGGCACCAGGTAGCGGACGCCGTGGTTGGCCACCACCGGTGCAATCACCAGCGCGACGGCGCCGGTGGCGGCGGAAATCATGGCGGGGCGGCCGCCCACAAAAGCGATGGTGACTGCCATGGTGAAGGAAGCGAAAAGTCCCATCCGCGGATCCACGCCGGCGATGACCGAGAAGGCGATGGCCTCGGGGATCAGGGCAAGCGCCACGACAAGCCCGGCCAGCACTTCCGTTTTGAGCAGCCGCGGAGATTTCAGGGTGGCCAGCACCGACTGCCGGGTGACAGGAGTGCGGGCGGGCGCCTCTGAAGAGGGCATGGGGGTTCCTTTGAAGGCTGAGGAGATCGGTTGGAATTGGGGTTGGGGCGGCGGGAATGCACACCGCGCCCAGGACCAGATTACCGCCGGATTGCTGCGGTCCTACGCGGGGCCGGCAGCGTTCGCCAAGAAAAACACCGTTTGCCCGTCCATCTGCGCCCCGGTGGCCCTAGACTGCTCCATACCGAGCGGTATGGAATGGGGAGTACCGGCTCGGCGGGCCCTCTGGGGGTCCATAACCGCTTGGACGCTGAACGCCAGATCAAAGGAGATCTTCATGCAAAACCTCGCCGGCATTCTCACCGACACCGCGGCCCGGATTCCGGACCGGCCGGTCCTGCTGCTCGATGAGGCCACTGTCTCTTACGCAGCCCTGGACGCCATGAGCGCCAAGGTGGCGGGCGTCCTCGCCGCGCGCGGCATCGAGCCCGGTGACCGCGTCGCCCTGATCATGCCCAACATTCCGCAGATGGCCTTTGTCTACTACGGCGTGCTGCGGTACGGAGCCGTGGTGGTTCCCCTGAATCCGCTGCTCAAGGCCCGCGAAGTGGCCTATCACCTGCAGGATTCCGGCGCCCGGCTGGTCTTCGCCTGGGAAGGGATCCTGGCTGAGGCCCTGGAGGGGGCGGAGCAGGCCGGCGGCGTTGAAGTTATCCCGGTGAATGCGGGGTCGTTCCTTCAGCTGCTGGCAGAGACGGATCCGGTTTCCGAAGTGCGTGAGGTGGACGGGGAGGACACCGCCGTCATCCTTTACACCTCCGGCACCACCGGGCGGCCCAAGGGGGCCGCGCTGACCCACAACAACCTGGTCACCAACGCCGAAATTTCCCGCAATCTGCTGCACACGGTGGAATCGGATGTGATTTTTGGCGGCCTGCCGTTTTTCCATGTGTTCGGGCAGACGTCCGCACTGAACTCAGCGGTCATGGCCGGTGCCTCGATCAGCCTGCTCCCGCGGTTTGACGCCGGCAAGGCCCTGGAAATCATTGAACGCGACGGCGTGACCATCTTTGAGGGCGTTCCCACCATGTACGTGGGCATGCTGCGCCATCCCCGCCTGGCGGACACCGATGTCTCGTCACTGCGCGGAGCCATCACCGGCGGATCGGCCATGCCGCTGGAGGTGCTGCATGAATTTGAGCGTGTTTTCGGCACCCAGCTGCTGGAGGGGTACGGCCTGTCCGAAACCTCACCCGTGGTTTCCTTCAACCTGCCGGGACCGGACCGCATGGCCGGCTCCATCGGCAAGGCGGTGGAGGGCATGCACGTGCGCGTGGTGGATCCCGACGGCGGAGACCTTCCCGTGGGTGAGGTGGGCGAACTCGCCGTGCAGGGCACCGGTGTCATGAAGGAGTACTGGAACAATCCGGAAGCTACGCAGGCGGCCATTCCCGACGGCTGGTTCCGCACCGGGGATCTGGGCCGGCTCGACGACGCCGGAAACATCTACATTGTGGACCGCAAGAAGGATGTCATTCTGCGCGGCGGTTACAACGTCTATCCCCGTGAGGTGGAGGAAATCCTGTACGAGCATCCCGCCGTGGCCGAGGCCGCAGTGATCGGCATCCCCGACGAACTGCACGGCGAGGAAATCGTGGCCGTGGTGGGCTTGAAGGAGGATGTCCGGGTGGCCGACGACGTCGCCCGCGAGGCGCTGCTGGGGGACATCCGCAGTTTCGCGAAGGACCGGCTGGCAGCCTACAAGTATCCGCGGCGGGTGGTGCTGACCGATGCCCTGCCCAAGGGTCCCACCGGAAAGATCCTCAAGCGGGAAATCAGGGTGGATACCCCGGCCAGCCAGGGCGAACCTCAGGTCGAACCCCAGGCGTAGCGGCCGGGCCCGCCGCAGCAGAGGCTGCGGCGGGCCCGTCTCACGCGTAGGGATCGGGCTCTTCAAGGGCCTCGCCGGGCAGGCCGGCCGCCCGGTCCGAGCGCACCAGCACCACCCCCAGGACAATGAGCGCCCCGCCGATGAGCTGTACCGTGGCGGGAAGTTCCGCCAGGAACAGCCAAGCCCACAGGACGGCGAAGAGCACCTCGGTGAGGGAGACAAAAGACGCGACCCGCGAACCGAGACTGCGCGCCGCCACAATGCCCGTGACGTAGGCCAGCACGGTGGAGAGCAGGACCAGCCCGGCGAGCGGCACCCACCACGGCGTCACCTGGCCGGCCAGCACCACGTTGGCGGTGCTGAAGCCTGTGGGGAGAATGCCGGCTGCCCCGAGCAGCACCATGGTGGCGGCTCCTACGATCATTCCGCCGGTGGCGAGCACCAGGGGCGGCAGCGAGTCGTTCTGCTTGGCCGTGATGAAGAAGTAGATTGCGAGGCAAACGGCCGCCGCCAGACCCCACAGGACGCCCACCGGATCAATGCGCACGGCGCCGCCGATATCCAGGACGAGCACCAGGCCTGCGATCGCGGCCAGGGCGCCTCCGATGGTCTTCAGGCCCGGCCGACGGCGGGTGGCCGCCCAAATCCACAGCACCATCAGTACCGGTGCAAGGAATTCCAGCAGCAGCGCCACCCCTACGGACAACCGTTCCACTGCGTTGAAGTAGAAAAACTGGCACCCGGCAACCCCGATGAATCCAAAGGCCAGGATGGTCTTCCAGTTCTCCCGGACCTGGTACCAGCGCCCGTGCAGCACCACCAGGGCGGGAATGAGCAGCACCAGTGCTGCTCCGCCCATCCGTACGGCCACGGCGCTGGTAGACGTCCAGCCCGTCTCCAGCAGCGACTTGGCGAAGGACCCGGAGAGTCCGAACACTGCCGATGAAAGCAGGGCCACCGCTATGCCGGCGCTGCCGCCCGGGCTGCCGCCCGGGTTGCCGCGGATGCCCGCGGTGTCGGCCCCGGCTGCCCGCTTATGCTCTACGCGTTTCATGGTCCCTCCAGGAACAAAGATTAGACGTCCCGCGGGACAGGTCAGGACCATTCTGCCTCTTAGACCATTACACTGGGAAGACCTCTTCGAAAATGTCAGGATTCATAATGGTTTTAGGACATGACACCGCAGACTCCCTGGGAACTGTGGCGGCGCTCATCAACACCGGCGTGGCCGGACCGGACAAACTCCTCACCCTGGAAGACCTGGATGACTTCCTGGCTCAGGAGCGCTTCAGTGGTTCCCGCACCCGCACGGCAGCAGAACTGCGGGCCGTCCGGCACCTGCGCACCGTGCTGCGCCGGCTCTGGACGGCCGACGCAGAAGAGCTGGCGGCGGGCGTCAACCAGCTGCTGCGAAACTCCCGCGCCCTCCCGCAGGTGGTCCGCCATGACGAGTGGGGATGGCACCTGCACTGCACCTCCCCGGCCGCACCGCTGGAAGAAAGGATGGCCACGGAGGCTGCCATGGCCCTGGCGGACATCCTGCGCGGCGGCGAAATGAACAGGCTCGGGACATGTTCCGCCCCGGACTGCTCCGCCGTGATCCTGGACCTGACCCGGAACCGTTCCAAGCGTTACTGCGACACCGGGAACTGCGGCAACCGGGAACATGTCCGGTCCTACCGCAGCCGCCGGGCGTCGATTGGGGCCCCGCACACCAAGTAGTCCGCGCACCCGGCAGTAAGGGGTCTTGTTACTTGAAACACGTGTAGCTAGGTGAGGACACCAATGCGGGTCCCGGCCTTGTGCCGGGATGGCTCTTGGCGGGTGCGGCCAGGAGGCGCAGGGACCCGGTGCCGCCGACTCATCACAGTCCACCGCAGAGTCCTCGGCGAACCCCGAGACTTCCGGGCCTGGCTCGGTTCGGACGCGGCTCCACCGGTCCGGATCCACTGGCTCGGCACCAGCGGACGCACCGCCAGTATCACGGTCCGCGTTCCGGCAGAGCAGGTCCAGCCCCTGACCGATGCCGTGGCCGAACAGCAGCCCGCCGGGGCAGTGAAGGTCATTGTGGAGGAGTCCAGCGGCCCGGCAACCCCTCTGGGCACAAACGGGTCTTAATCCAGTAAAGGCCGGTCACCAGCCGGGACCGTCTCCCTAGACTGGAGGGCGTCAAGCAACGGCACCACGGCTTTCCCTAGGACCCGTTCATGGATCAGAAGCTGCACCACCTGCTGCACTCCCTCCCCTCCCGGACCGCCTGGATCATCATGGGCAGCTGCGCCGCATTCTGGCTCGTCTGCTTTACCGGAGTCCTGACTCCGCCGGTGTCTGCCCCGCCGAACCTGGCGCTGTTCTGGTTCTACGCCATGCTCATGCTCGCCCTGGCTTCCGCGATGGCAGCGATAGGTGCCGCAGCCGTTCTCCTGGTACGGCAGCAGCAGATCCCGGCGCCCGTGGGCGCGCAGCAGGCTCCCGCAGAGTCCGACGACGCCGGGCAGGACCAAGACGCGGAGCAGGACCAATTGGCCGGCCTCGGCCGGATGCTGGATGGTCC
Organism: Arthrobacter sp. TJ-58; assembly: GCF_058269295.1. Lineage (NCBI taxonomy): Bacteria > Bacillati > Actinomycetota > Actinomycetes > Micrococcales > Micrococcaceae > Arthrobacter > Arthrobacter sp. TJ-58. Next base: position 102,766 of record NZ_JBZCNM010000006.1, on the reverse strand, counting down.
GGACGGCCTTCTGGCAGCTGACAGCACCGAGCGGCCGGTTCCACCTCAGAAGATTCCGAAAGCTCCGAAGCGGCCTCCGCGCAAGCGGCGCTAACGGCTAAGGGAAGCACGGAGCTTCGGACCAAAAACGCACCCATACCTTCTTCTCCGCCGAGAGGTAAAGCCCTCTGTGCAGAGACCGGGACAATTCCCTTGATAACTAAGGGGGCTTCTGGTTTCCTGAGGTAGCGGTCCAGCAGAGGGCCTCGTCGCCACTGCGAAGAGCTGCCCCATGACGCCTCCCGAGTCCGCTTCCCTCACCCATTTCACCCGCGCCCGGCATGCCCGCGGGGACCTGCAGCAGGCGCTGCACAATGAACTGGTCCTTAGACACCGCGAGCTTGCGGACAGTGTGGCCGGTTCCTACGCCGGCCACGGCCGGGACCGCGGAGATCTGCGGCAGGTGGCTTACATTGGGCTCATCAAGGCCGTCAAACGTTTTGACCCCGCCGTCGGCCGGCATTTCCCGGCCTTTGCCATTCCGACGATCCACGGGGAGATCAAGCGTTACCTGCGGGACCAGTCCTGGATGGTGCGGCCCCCGCGGGAGGTGCAGGACCTGCGCACCACCATTGCCAAGGTTTATCCTCTGCTCACCCAGCAGCTGGTTCGTGAACCCTCCCTGGCGGAGCTGGCGCTGGAACTGGGCTGCGAGGAGAAAACCGTGTCAGAAGCCCTGAACTGCCAGAGCAGCCTGCAGCCGGACTCCCTGGATGCCCCCTTTGAAGGCGGATATGTAGCGGATGTCTACGGACACATCGACACCCGGCTGGAGCGTGCGGAAAACCTGGCAATGCTGGCCCTGGCCATCCGGAAACTGACGGATCGGGACAAAGACCTGCTGTTTCGCCGCTACTTCCATGAGGAGCCTCAGCAGGTGATTGCCGACCGGCTGGGCATGACGCAGATGCAGGTCTCACGCCGGCTTGCCCGGATACTGGTGACCCTCCAGCAGGAAATCCTTGGCCCAACGGAGGCCGCCGCCCCGCTCTCCGCCGAGGCCGCCAGCGCCTAGAGCAGCTCCAGCTTCGCGGCGGCGGCCAGCACGTCCTGGACCGAGACCGCCAGCAGGGCAGGGTCCGGCTCCACGGCAAAGGTGTCCCCCACCCGCTGCGACTCGTCAGTCAGGGCAATGTGCGGCCCCTTGGGCGGGCCCCACTCGGCCACCGGCGCCGGGCCGAAAATCACCACGGAGGGCCGTGAGTACGCCGAGGCCAGATGCGCGGCGCCGGTATCGGCGGAGATGACCAGCGCAGCGCCGGCCACGGCGGCCGCAAACGCGTCCAGCCCCAGCTTCCCCGCCGCTACGGCGGCCTCCGGCAGCCCTGCGCATTCAGCCACGGCAAGTGCCCGGGGCCGTTCGCCGGCGCTGCCGGTGAACACCACCTCATGCCCGGCGCGGTGCAGTTCCGCCGCCACGGCGGCAAAGCGCTCCACAGGCCAGAGCCGGCTTCCGTAGGCCGCCCCGACATGGATGACGACGGCGCCCGGGGCCGGGCTGGCGGTGCGCGGCGGCAGCAGGAGGTAATCCAGCGGATCCGCCGGGATGCCGTGCCAGTCCATGAGCTCGGACCACCGCTCACGTTCATGGATGCCGTGACGCCAGACCGGTCCGGGCAGCCCGGGACCCGAGTGTCCGAGCAGGACGCGCGGCGCCAGCGCCTGCAGCCGGCCCGTGCTTTCCGGGCCGCTGCCGTGCAGGTTCACTGCCACGTCAATCCGGCCGGGCTCCAGCGGTATGGGGACATCGAGCCCGTGCAGCGGAAGAAGATCGTCAACGCTGCCCACCAGTTCCACTACCGGACGCAGCCATTCCTGTGCCGCGTAGCTGATGCGGTGCTCCGGAAATGCCCGGCGCAACGCCCGCAAAGCCGGCACGGCCACCAAAAGATCCCCCAGTTTCAAGGCTCGCAGCACCAGCAACTCCGGCTGGCCCGTCCTCGCACTGCTGCTGCCCATGCCCGCTCCTTCATCCGCTCCGCGTCCGCGGCCGCGGAGCAGTGAAGCACATCCTGCCAGAATTCCCGCCGCCGGCTAAGCACCGGGACGAGCCGGAGAAGATGTGGCAGCAAACCTGTTTAGGAGCGGTGCGGATGGGGAACAAGCTCCTTATGGAACATCAGGAGTCAGACAGGCCGCGGGCGGTGCTCTTCGACCGGGACGGAACACTGGTGCGCGACGTCCCCTACAACGGCAACCCTGACTTGGTGGTCCCCTTTCCCCGCGCGGCGGCAGTGCTGCGGACACTTCGCCGGCAGGGAATCCGCACGGGCGTGGTCAGCAACCAGTCCGGGATAGCCCGCGGACTGCTCACACCCGCCCAGGTGGCCGCCGTCAACGCCCGCGTAGAGGAACTGCTGGGCCCGTTCGATGTCTGGGAAATCTGTCCGCACGGTCCTCAGGACGGCTGCAGCTGCCGCAAACCCGAGCCGGGAATGATCCGCAGCGCCTGCGAGCGCCTGGGGTTGCAGCCGCGCGACGTGGCCATGATCGGAGACATCGGCGCGGACGTAGAAGCAGCCGAAGCCGCCGGTGCACGCGCGGTCCTGGTTCCAACCGCCGTCACCCGGGTTGAGGAAACCGCCGCCGCCAGGTGCGTTGCCCCTGATCTTGCCGCCGCCGTCGGCATCCTGCTGGGGACCCCGTGACGCGCCGCGTCCTGGTGGCCCGCCTGGACAGTGCGGGAGATGTCCTGCTGACCGGCCCCGCCGTCCGTGCCGTGGCTGCTGCCGGCAATACCCGCGTCACCTTGCTGTGCGGACCGCAGGGTGCCGATGCCGGCGCCCTGCTGCCCGGGGTGAACTCAGTGCTGACGTGGGCCAGTCCCTGGATTGTCGATCCCGCGCCTGCCGCAACTGCAGCCGCCGTCGCCGCCCTGGAAGCGGACATCCGTCATGAGCAGATCGACGAAGCGGTCATCCTGACCTCCTTCCACCAGTCACCGCTGCCGCTGGCGCTGGTGCTGCGGCTCGCCGGCGTTGCCCGGATCACCGGTGCCTCCGTGGACTACGCCGGGTCCCTGCTGGACGTCCGGCTCAAACCCGGCGAAGACTTCCCGGAAGACCAGCCGGAAGCCGAGCGGGCCCTGCAGATCGCCGCAGCAGCGGGCTATCGGCTCCCGCCGGACGACGACGGACGCCTGCGCCTGTCCGGCACCGCCGACGTCCGGGATCTGGTGGGTTCCGGACCATACATTGTGGTCCATCCCGGCGCCGCGGTTCCGGCGCGGGCCTGGCCGGCCCTGCACCACGCAGCTGCCGTGGAGCTGCTGACCGCCGCCGGACACCGGGTCATCGTCACCGGCGGACCCGGGGAAACCCGCCTGACCGCCACCGTGGCGGGGGTCGCCGGCCTGGACTTGGGCGGACGCACCGATCTTCGCACCCTGGCCGGTGTGCTGGCCGGCGCGTCGGCCGCCGTCGTCGGCAATACCGGCCCGGCCCACCTGGCCGCTGCCGTGGGCACGCCCGTCGTCAGCCTGTTCGCTCCCGTGGTGCCGGCGGTGCGCTGGGCGCCGTACCGGGTGCCGCTGGAGCTGCTGGGCGACCAGAACGCACCCTGCCGGCTCAGCCGTGCCCGCATCTGTCCGGTACCGGGCCACCCCTGTCTTTCCGGCGTAACGCCGGAGCAGGTGGTGGAGGCAGTGCACCGTCTCACCACCGGAGTGAGATCCCTGGGAACACGCAGAGAAACGAGGACTGTATGAGGATCCTGCTGTGGCATGTGCACGGCGGCTGGATGGAAGCCTTCATCCGGGGCGGACATGAGTACATCCTCCCGGCAACGGCGGAGGGTGGAGCCTGGGGGCTGGGACGGGGCGGACGGGACTGGCCGGACACAGCCGTTGAATGCGCGCCGGAGAACCTGCGGGACCAAGAGATCGATGCGGTGGTGCTGCAGCGCCCCGAGGAGATCGCCGCCTGCGAACGCCTGCTGGGCCGCCGGCCCGGAGTGGACCTGCCGGCCGTGTATCTGGAGCACAACACGCCCAAGGACAGCGTTCCCTCCGCCGTCCACCCGCTGGCCGGCCAGAGCAACATCCCCGTCATCCACGTGACGCACTTCAACAATCTCTTCTGGGACAGCGGCAGGGCCCCCGCGCGGGTGATCGAGCACGGCATTCCGGACCCCGGTTACCGGTACACCGGCGTCCGGGAGCACCTGGGCGTGGTCATCAACGAGCCGGTGCGCCGGTGGCGGGTGACCGGCACGGACCTGCTGCCGCAGTTTGCCCGCGCGGCCCGTCTTGAGGTGTTTGGCATGGGCACGGAAGGGCTTCCCGCCGCCACCGGCCTGGGCCCGGATGAACTGACCGTCCGAGGAGACCTGCCCACCGGGGAACTGCATACGCAGCTGGCCGGGTGCAGGGCGTACGTCCATCCCATGCGCTGGACCTCCCTGGGGCTTTCCCTGCTGGAAGCGATGCAGCTGGGGCTTCCGGTGCTGGCGGTGGCCACCACCGAAGCCGCACGGGCCGTGCCGCCGGAGGCCGGAACCGTCTCCGCAAATGTTCAGGAACTGGTGCGAGCAGCAGCGCGCCTCATCCGTGATCCCGACGAAGCACGGCAGCGGGGCTTGGCTGCCCGCAGCTTTGCCCTGCACCGTTACGGCCTGGACGCCTTCCTGGCGGCCTGGGACAACACGCTGTCGGACATCACCACGCGGACCGGCGGGCGGCTCCCCGTTTTCGAGGACCCGGCCGTCGCCGCGGAACTGCCGGTGGCACGGCCTACGGAACTGTCAGGTGCTGTTGGAGGGGGCAAGCAGTGAAAATTTCAATGGTGTCCGAACATGCCAGTCCGCTGGCGGCGCTGGGCGGTGTGGATGCCGGCGGGCAGAACGTGCACGTAGCGGCGCTGTCCGTGGCGCTCGCCCGCCGCGGGCACTCCGTACGCATCTACACCCGCCGGGATGATCCGGCGCTGCCGGCCGTGGTGCCGGTAGGGCCGGGCCTGGACGTGGTGCATGTGGATGCCGGACCTGCACGCGTGCTGCCCAAGGACCATCTGCTGCCCTACATGAGTGAACTCGCGGACGGGATCTCCGCTGACTGGGGCTCCGCTCCCCCGGACGTGGTGCACGGGCACTTCTGGATGTCCGGGGTGGCGGCACTGGATGCCGCACGCCGCTTCGATACCCAGGGTTATCCGGTTCCGGTGCTGCAAACCTTTCATGCCCTCGGCACGGTGAAGAAACGGCACCAGGGCACCGAGGACACCAGCCCGCCGGAGCGCACCTGGCTGGAACCATCGGTGGGGCGCAACGCGGACCGGATCATCGCCACCTGCTCAGACGAGGTCTTTGAACTCAAGGCCCTGGGCATCCCGGGGCATCGAATTTCCGTTGCCCCCTGCGGGGTGGACCTGGACCTGTTCGGCTCCGCCGGGCCGGCTGAGCCGCGCAGCAGACGGTGGCGGATAGCCGCCGTCGGCCGGCTGGTGCCGCGCAAGGGCATTGACCTGGCGGTCCAGGCGCTGGCACTGCTGGCAGAACGCGGAATCGACGACGTCGAACTCCTGATCGTCGGCGGGGCCTCCGACTCCGCCGGGCTGGCCTCCGATCCGGAAGCCCGGCGCCTGCTGGCGCTGGCCCGCGACCTGGGCGTCGGGGACCGGGTCCTGCTGCGGGGGCAGGTCCCGCGCGAGGAAATGCCCGCCGTGCTGCGCAGCGCCGACGCCGTGGTGTGCACGCCCTGGTACGAACCGTTCGGCATTGTTCCGCTGGAGGCCATGGCCTGCGGGGTTCCGGTGGTGGCCTCGGCCGTGGGCGGACTCATCGACACGGTGGTGCACGGCAAAACGGGGCTTCACGTGCCGCCGAAAGATCCGGAGGCGCTGGCTCAAGCGCTGGCGGAACTGCTTCAAAACCCCGGATATGCCACCCGTCTGGGCACCGCGGGCCGGCAGCGGGCGAGGGCACGCTATTCCTGGGACCGGGTGGCCGCTGACACCGAAAAGGCCTACCAGAGCGCCGTGAGCCAGACGGCCGCCGCCGATCAGGTCAGCCTGCAGCCGCTGGGAGGAGCATTGTGAACGCTGAAACCACCACAGCCGCCGGTGCCGGACTAGCCGGGACCCTGGGTACGGATACCCGGCCGGCCCTGACCGCACCCCACACCGCTGCCCACCGGGCAGTGCTGCAGCACTTCACTGATCTGGGACCGGCGGTGGCTTCCGTCCAGGCACAGGCCCGGCAGCTCACCGCGTGGGGAGTGGAGCTGGCCGGCCGGCTCCTGGCCGGACACCGGCTGCTTGCCGCCGGCAACGGCGGGTCCGCGGCGGAGGCGCAGCACCTGACCGCGGAGCTGGTGGGCCGGTTCGACGGCGACCGGCGCCCGTTCTCGGCCATCGCCCTGCACGCGGACACCTCGGCCGTCACGGCCATTGCCAATGATTACGGGTTCGATCAGCTCTTTGCCCGGCAGGTGCTGGGTCACGGACGCCGCGGCGATGTCCTGGTACTGCTGTCCACCAGCGGACAAAGCCCCAATCTGCTGGCCGCCGCCGCTGCTGCCCGCAGCCTCGGCCTCAGGACCTGGGCCCTGACCGGGCGCGGGCCCAATCCGCTGAGCATCGCCTGTGATGAGGCGGTGTGCATCGACGCGCGCTCGGCCAACGCCCAGGAAGCCCATCTGATTGCCGTCCACGCGCTCTGCCGCGCCTTCGACGCGGAAGTGCTGCGCCGCAGCGGAGAGGAACAGTCATGAAAATTGTGGTGGTGGGCGACGTCCTGCTGGACACCGACATCACGGGCAGCGCGCAGCGGCTCTCCCCTGACGCCCCCGTGCCCGTGGTGGAGGTGGAGACGGTTCGACGGCGTGCCGGCGGCGCCGGGCTGGTGGCCCGGATGCTGCAGCGCGACGGCCACGAGGTACAGCTGGTTACGGTCCTGTCCAGTGACGGCGCCGCAGGGGAACTGCGTGCTGCGCTCGCAGGCATTGCGCTGACCGCCGGGCCCTCAGGCGTTCCCACCCCGGTAAAAACCCGGATCCGTGCCGGGGCGCAGGCGGTGGTGCGCTTTGACGAGGGCTGCGCCCCGCCCGAGGTGCCGGAGGTGACCGAGGAGATGCTCTCTGCAGTCGCCGCGGCGGAAACAGTCATTGTGGCGGACTACGGCCGCGGACTGACCGGAAACCGTCGGCTGCGGACCGTGCTGGAAGGGCTGGCCGGACGGATTCCCGTGGTCTGGGATCCGCATCCCGCCGGGGCGGAACCGGTGCCCGGCGTCGCTGCGGTGACCCCCAATCTTCCCGAGGCGCTGCGCGGCGCAGGCGTCACCGGCGGCGGCGTTTCCGCGGCCCTGCGGGCTGCCGAACGGCTGCTCGAGCGGTGGCAAAGCCGCTCCGTCGTGGTGACCCTCGGCGCCCTGGGCGCACTGGTCCTGCCGCGGTCCGGGCTGCCCCAGGTGATCCCGGCGCCGCAGGTGTCCGCCTCGGACACCTGCGGGGCCGGCGACCGGTTCGCCGCCACACTGGCTCTTGGCCTGCACCGGGGCCACCCGCTGGAATCCGCTGCCGAGAAAGCCGTTCTGGCCGCAGCGGGTTTCCTGGCCGGGGGCGGTGTTGCCTCCCTGCACCGGGACAAAGAGCCCGCCCGGCTGCACAGCGAAAGCCTCGACGCGCTGCACGCCGCGCAGCAGGTCCGCGAGCGCGGCGGAACGGTGGTGGCCACCGGAGGTTGTTTCGACCTGCTCCACGCCGGCCATGCCAGGACCCTCGCGGCGGCACGCCGGCTCGGTGACTGCCTCATTGTGGTGTTGAACTCGGACAGCTCCGTCCGGCGGCTCAAAGGCAAGCAGCGGCCGATCATCGGTCAGGAGGACCGCACCGAACTGCTGCTGTCTTTGGGCTGCGTGGACGGCGTGCTGGTCTTTGACGAGGACACTCCCGAAGCGGTGTTGGAGCGGCTGCGTCCGGACATCTGGGTCAAGGGCGGGGACTACCGCGAGGATCAGCTTCCCGAAGCCGGCCTGGTCAGGACCTGGGGCGGAGAAACCGTAACCGTTCCCTATCATCCGGCCCGTTCCACCACGGCCCTTGCCGCTGCCTTGGCCCAGGTGGGCTGAGCGAAAATCCATCCGCTAAGAATCCGGAAACCCTTCTGAAAGGAAACAAGCATGTCGTTGAATCTCTCCAATCCCGGACGGGTGCTGATCACCGGCGGAGGCTCCGGCCTGGGCGCCGCGGTGGTGCGCGCAGTTACTGAAGCCGGCGGAACCGCCGTCGTGCTGGACCGCGACATCAGCGGCGTTACCGAAGCAAAAGCCTTTGAAGTGGATGTGGCGGACCGCGCGGCCGTGGAAGCCGCAGTGCGGGAAGCGGCGGATTCCCTGGGCGGGCTGGACGCAGTGGTGACGGCTGCCGGGATCGACCGCTGCGGGCGGCTCGAAGACGTGGCCGCAGAGGAATGGGAAAAAGTCATTGGCGTGAACCTGCTGGGCACCGTGTCCGTGGTTCGCGCCGCGCTGCCCTACCTCCTTGAGAGCCATGGCCGTGCCGTCACCGTGGCGTCGAGCCTGGGGATTAAGGCGGTTTCCGACGCCACCGCCTACTGCGCCTCGAAGTTTGGGGTGGTGGGCTTCAGCCGGGCGCTGGCGGCCGAAACCCGCGGCCGGTTGGGGGTGACCACCATGATTCCCTCCGGCATGAAGACAAGCTTCTTCGATGACCGCACGGAACAGTACAAACCCCGGGACGATTCCCGGCTTAATGATCCGCTGCGCGTGGCTGAGGCCATTCTTTTTGCCCTGCACCAGCCCAAGGGGTGCGAGGTACGGGAAATGGTCATCTGCCACGAGGAGGAGGACTCCTGGCCCTGACAGTAGCCGGCGGGCCGCCCTACGCGGGCGGGGCGGCCCGCAGCTCGGCCACGTCCGCATACACCGCTGCGGGATCCACCGAGGCGACAAAGGAATCGTCGTGCTCGCAGCGGTCGGCAGTCCAGCCAACCTGAGTGACATCCACTGAGCACACGGGGCAGCGGGACACCCAGGCCATGTGGATCCGGTGGCGGGTGCGGCCCATGGCCCCGGCATTGATCACGTTGCCAAACCAGTAAATCCCCACCGTGGGTGTTCCCACCGCCTGCGCCAGGTGCCGCGGACCGCTGTCATTGCCCACCATCACGCTGCTTGCCTTCAGCAGCGCCGCCAGGGTGCCGATTTCCAGTTCACCCGCCACGGAGCCAATATCGGCATTGTGCCCGGCTGCATCGAGGGCCTGGGCAAGGATCCGGTCGCCCAGAATCCGGTCGCCGTCGTCTCCCACCACCAGCACCCGGCACCCGTCTGCTGCGGCCCGCGCCGCGACGTCTGCAAAGGCCGACGCCGGCCAGCGGCGCCGCGGATCCGTGGCACCGGGGTGCAGGGTTATCAGGTCCCGGCCGGGCGCCAGATAGGCGGCGGCCTTTTCTTCTTCCTCGGGCAGGACCTGCAGCTGCGGTTCCAGCGACACCGGAACGGCGCCCGCCAGACCCGCCACCTCCAGGAAGCGGAGCACTTCGTGCTGGTAATAGACATAGGGAATGGTGCGTTCCAGGTGCACCGCATCCGGTGTCCTGGTTCCTACCGTGTGCTCGGCGCCCAGCTTGAGCAGGAACGGGTTGGAGTTGCGGCCCCCGCCGTGCAGCTGCACGGCCAAATTGAAGTTCCGCGCCCCCATCTCTGCGCGGAACTGTTCCAAGGCAGCCGTATCCTCGGGACCCGGGTGGATCCCCGGCGCCGAAGGCAGCACTTCGACGCGCTGCACCGGTCCGGGACGGCCGTCCAGCAGCGCCGCGTGCAGCGGAGTTCCCAGCAGGGTGATTTCTGCTTCCGGGTAGGCCGCGGCGAGGGCGTCCAGGGCAGGCATGGCAAACATGAGGTCCCCGAGACCGCCGCCGCGCAGCACCGCAATCCGCTCCACTCCGGCAAACGGTTCCAGGACCGGGCCCACCCCGCGGCGCAGCGGCTCAGCCTGCGGCTTCCCGAACGCTGATCCGTCCTGCTCCGCCAATCCGTGCACCATGTGCCCTCCGCAGTCTCTTGCTCCCGGTCCTTTTCTGGGCTTCACCCTAGGGCCTGCACCCACTGAACCCAAGCCTCGGGACGCACCTCAAAACTCCCGGTGCAAACCTGTGTAAAGCGCCGCCCAAACGGGTAGGAACCCTACACAGGATCCAGCCAGTTCGCCTGCCGACCGCAAGGAACCCCATGCCTCACAGTGCCGCTCCCGCCTCCCCGGCTGTCTCTCCCGCCACGGCCGCAGCTCCTCCTGCCCCTGCCGCCGCATTGGCCGGTACTGCCGGCGCGCCGTCCCCTGCCGGCGCCGTGCCGGGCAGCGGCAGAATCCTGGTGCTCAACCCGAATGACGGCACGCTCGTGGGTGAACTTGCCGCCGCGGACCGCGAGCAGGTGACGCAGGCGGTCGCCGCGGCACGCGGGGCACTGCCCGGATGGGCCGGAACGAATCCCGCCGACCGGGGCCGGATCCTGCGCTCAGCTGCCGCCGCCGTCGCCGAACGGGCCCGGGAACTCGCGGAACTGAACCACCGGGAAACCGGGAAACCGGTGGATGAGGCCCTGGGCGGGATAGCCGCAGCGGTGTCCACGCTGGAGCAGTACGCCGAACTCGGCCCGGTGCACCGCGGCCTCAGCCTGCGCGGATCCGCGCTGGCAGCGGACTACACCGTCTCCGAACCCCGCGGCGTGGCAGTGCTGCTCACACCGTGGAATGATCCGGTGGCCGTAGCAGCCGGCCTCATTGGCGCGGCGCTGGTCACCGGCAACACCGTCATCCACAAGCCGAGTGAACGCTCTCCCCACACCGGCATCCTGCTTGGCGACATCCTGGCACCGTTCTTCCCGGCCGGTGCCTTCAGCACTCTGACCGGAGATGCGGAGACCGGGTCGCTGCTCACCCGCGAGGACCGGGTGGACGTCTTCGCCCATGTTGGTTCCAGCCCTGCCGGCGGGCGGATCGCGCGGGCGGCCGGCCTGACCGGGGCACACGTCATTCGTGAAAACGGCGGCAACGATCCCCTGCTGATCGATGCCGGGGTGGATCCGGTCTGGGCGGCTGAGCAGGCGGCAATCGGTGCCTTCAGCAACAGCGGACAGATCTGCACCGCCGTCGAGCGCATTTACGTACACCGGGACCTGGCCGAACCGTTTTGCCGGGCCCTGACCCAGGAAGCCCGGCGCCGCAACCGGGACCAGCCGCCGGCCCCGCTGGTGGATGTCCGGCTCCGCTCCTCGGTCCATGCCCAGGTCACCGACGCGGTCCGGAACGGAGCGGAGCTGGCCGAGGGCGGCGTACTGCCCGACGGTCCCGGCGCCCACTATCCCGCCACGGTGCTCCTGAACTGCTCCCATCCCATGGCTGTTTTTACCGAGGAAACGTTCGGACCGGTGGCTCCGGTGCAGGTGGTGGACAGCTTCGCCGAAGGACTGGAACTGGCTGCGCGGGACAGGTTCGGGCTCGCTGCCACCGTGCTGACGCCGAGCATCGACTCGGCCCACCGCGCCGTGGCAGCCCTGCCGGTGGGAACGGTGAAAATCAACGCCGTCTTCGGCGGCGCTCCCGGCGGCTCCGCCGAACCCCGCGGGGAGAGCGGGCGCGGCTTTGGCTACGGACCCGAGCTCCTCGACGAGTTCAGCCTGGTCAAAGTGGTCCATGTGGGCCTGGCGAAGGTGCCGGGACAGGCATGATCATCCCGCCGGAACTGTCCGGGCTGCGCAGTCTGGCCCCGTGGCTGCCGGGCCGCCTGGCGGCCCGGGCGCCGCTTGTCGCCGTCGTCGGGGACGTCATGCTGGACGGCTGGTGGTCCGGCACCACGGACCGGTTCTGCCGTGAAGCCCCGGCTCCCGTGGTGGACATGGTCAGCCGCGACTACGCACCCGGCGGTGCCGCAAACACCGCCATGAATCTCCGGGGCCTGGGCGCGCGGGTCCGTCTGGCGGGGCTGGTGGGCGAGGATGAACCCGGGCGCCGGCTGCGGGCCGTGCTCGCCGCCGCCGGCATCGACCTCCAATTGCTCCATGCCAGGCCGGACGCGCGGACTGCCACCAAATACCGCGTCCTGGCAGGAGATCAGGTGCTGCTGCGCATGGATGACGGCGGCAGCCCGGTTCCGGGGCAGGCGGAGGAGGATCTGGCCGATGCCCTGCCCGCCTGGCTCGGTGAAGCGGACGCCGTGGTGGTGTGCGATTACGGCAGCGGGCTGCTGCACGGGCGTGTGCGCGAGGCCCTGATCCGGCAGCGCGGAAACCGCCTCACCGTCGTGGACGCCCACGCGCCGGGACTGTGGGCTGCGCTGGAACCCGACGTCGTTACCCCCAATTTCCAGGAGGCGGCCCGGCTGCTGGACCTGCGGCCGGAGCCGGGACGGGAGCGGGCCGAGCAGATCGGCGGCCGCGGCGCTGACCTGCTGCAGGCAACGGGTGCCCGCTCCGCCGTCGTCACCCTGGACCGTGAGGGAACGCTGCTGTTGACGGGCGGCGGCCAAATCCACCGCACCTGGGCGCGGCCTGCCACCGAGAAGCAGGCGTCCGGGGCCGGCGACACCTTTGTGGCGTGCCTGACCGTGGCCCGGGCCGCCGGGCTCCCCCTGAGCACGGCCGCGGACCTGGCGCAGAACGCTGCCGACGTGGTGGTCCGGCGGACGGGAACATCGGTGTGCACGTGGGCGGACCTGGAACTGCATCTGACGGCCCTGGCGGACACCGCCCTGTCTCCCGATGAACTTCAGGCGAGGGTGGACGCGGACCGGGCCGCCGGCAAGCGGATCGTGCTGACCAACGGCTGTTTTGACGTTTTGCACCGCGGACACACCCGTTATCTGCAGCAGGCCAAGGCCCTCGGGGACGTTTTGGTGGTGGCATTGAACGGAGATGACTCGGTGACGCGGCTCAAGGGACCGGGCCGGCCGATCAATCCGGTGCATGACCGCGCCGGCGTCATTGCGGCGCTGAGCTGCGTGGACTATGTCACGGTTTTTGACACGGACACCCCCATTCCACTGATCGAAGCCCTTCGTCCGGACGTCTACGCCAAGGGCGGGGACTACTCCCCCGAGATGCTGCAGGAGACGCGGGTGGTGCGCGAATGCGGCGGGCAGGTGCGGATCCTGGACTATGTCGCGGACCATTCGACGACGGCGCTGTTCGAACGAATCCAGTCCTCCTCCCCCGGCGTCCCCCGCCCCAGTGCGGAGTCAGGGGCAGGGGCGGGGAAAGCAGGCTCAGGTGAATCAAGCGTCCGGGGATCCAGTGCCTCAGCAACCTCGCCCGCCGGTCCGGGACCTGGTCCGGAGGAAGAAGCCGGAGCCCGTACATGAGCAGGAAGTGGTCCGGGGCGTGGGGAGCGGACACCGGCGGCGAGGACCCGGCGCCCGCTTCACGGCTCCCGCTGCAGGTCCTGATACCCACCAGGGGCCGGGAAACCGAACTGTCTGTGACGCTTGCCGGTCTGGCCGCGCAGGATGAACCAAACTTCGGCGTTGTGATCAGCGACCAAAGCCCGGGCGAACCGTCGTGGGCCCATCCGGCCGCGGCCGCTATGCTCCGGGTACTGCGGGCCCAGGGCCGTCCGGTCACCCTGCTGCGCAACCTGCCGGCGCGCGGGCTGGCCCAGCAGCGCCAGCACCTGCTGGAAGCGGCCGGATCTCCCCTGGTGCTGTTTCTGGACAATGATGTGTGGCTGGAACCGGACATGCTGCGCCGGATGGTGAACGCCCTGGCGGAGGCCGAATGCGGATTTGTGGGGGCGGCAGTGCAGGGTTTGTCCTATTTGGCGGACCACCGACCCCTCGAGCAGCAGCCATTCGAACTGTGGACGGGATCCGTAGAGCCAGAGCGGATCCGGCGCGGAGACCCGGACTTTGAGCGGTGGCCCCTGCACAATGCCGCCAATCTTGCCCATATTGGGGCAGATTTGAAGCTTAAGCCCGGCTCCTGGCTGTTGTACAAGGTGGCCTGGGTCGGCGCCTGCGTGCTCTTCGACCGCCGGAAACTGCTGGACTGCGGCGCTTTCAGCTTTTGGCCGGACCTGCCGCCTGAGCACTCCGGGGAGGACGTGGCCGCGCAGTGGCGCGTAATGGAAAAATACGGGGGAGCCGGCCTGATCCCCTCCGGGGCCGTTCACCTGGAGTCCCCCACAACGGTCCAAGACCGTTCCGTAGACGCTGCCGAGCTCATGTTCGGGCAGTGGGAAGCAATGGAAAACGCACATCAATCAAGGGAGAGCCATGAGTGACAAGCCAAGCCCGATCGACATCCAAAAGGCCTTGGGCGGAATGGATTATCCGGCATCCAAGGAGGACATCGTAAAGAAGGCCGAGGGGTCCAAGGCCGACCAGTCCGTGCTGGACGCGCTGGGAAACCTGCCCGAACGCGAGTACGGGGCTCCCACGGACATCAGTAAAGAGATCTTCGACTAACTCCCGGGGCGTCTGCCGCCCGGCAGTCCCGGAGCCTAGGCCGCAGGGCCCGTGGTGCCGGGATTGGCGGGGCGGGAGGCGCTGTCGGCCGTATTCGAAGGGGTCTCCGGAGCTTCCGGAACTGCGTTGCCGGAAGGCGCTGCGTTGCCTGAAGGTGCTGTGTTGTCGGAAGGTGCTGCGCTGTCGGAAGGTGCTGCGTTGTCGGAAGGTGCTGCGCTGCTGCGGGGGGCGCCAACCGAGCCGGCGCCGCCGGGAATCTTGGCCGAGCTGCGGTTCACGCCGGAGCCCTCGCTGAGGTGGTCCGGGTTCGGCTTTTCCGTCATGAGCAGCAGCGAGCAGATCAGGACGGAGGCGATGAACGCAATGCCTGCGGCGGTGAAGCCCAGATCAACCCGCAGTTCCTTTTCTCCGCCGCCGGTGGCGAAGATCATGGTGGCAATGCCCGCAATCACAGCCAATACGGCAGAAAAAATGAGCGGGGCCTTCACGGAGTTCCGCTTCTGCGGCCCACCGGATGAGCTGTTCGCCACTGATTTCCTCCTGCTGCGTTGATGATCGCGGTTCTACAAACGGTAGAACCGATTTTCCAGTTTACGGCTTTTGCCGGCCCGCTGCTGCCGGATCCGTGTTGCCCGCGGAACGGGCATCAAACCGGGCGCCCAGACCCGAGGTGGCCAACATGACCGCAATGATGAGGGCAGAACCGCCGGTAACTCCCAGCATCGCCTGCGCACCGAGGTCCATGGCCTGCACGGCTACCAGGATGATGGCGGCTCCCAGGCTCACCACTCCTGTGATCAGCCAGTCACGGGCCGGCAGGAATGTGGTGCGGGACTTGAGCCAGAGATAAAGCTCGACGGCGCCGCCCAGTGCCAGCGCAATGCCGGCGGCGGCGCAGAAGGCTTCCACCGAGCGCAGTGCGAGGACGGCCACACCGGCGAGGGCGTAGACGGCGGCCTCTAGCAGCTGCAGGGTGCGGATCCGGGGTTCCCCGCTGAGACCGGCGAGAACGGACATCCGCCATACGCTGACCGCTGTGAGCAGCAGGTAGAGCCCGCCGGCAACGGACAGCACATTGATGCCGGGTCCCTGCCAAAAGACGGTCAGGATCCCAAAGGCAGCCGCCGTGGCCGAACGGAGGAGGATGGGTTTCCACGGGGTCATTCCGTGGCTGGATTCGCCCACTGCCGAGCCTCCGCTTTCGTGTCTGCACCTTCGTGGAGCCGGTTGGCCCCCCACCATCTTAGTCGCTCGCGCTGCCCGGTGCCGCCCCGGTGACCATCCAGGCGTCCTGCCGGATCCGCCAGGTCAACGTGAGTGCGCGGGCACTCATGTATCCCAGTGCGAAGGCGGCCCACAGCCAGGCGATGCCGCCGGGACCTTCGAGGCCGGAGGCTTGGACCCACCACAGCAGCGGCAGGTAGGCGAGCAGGTTCAGCACGCCGGTGATCGCCAGGTACCGTGCGTCGCCGGCGCCGATGAGCACGCCGTCGAGCACGAAGACCAGGCCGCAGATCGGCTGGGACACGGCCAGCACCCACAGTCCGGCGGTCAGCGCGGACTGCACACCGGCGTCGGGCGTGAAAATCCAGCCGGCAAAGGGAGCCGCCGCGGCCAGCAGCACCCCGGTGATCACCCCGAATCCCACGCCCCACCGGATCATCCGGCGGGTCAGCTCCCGGGCCAGGGACGCGTTGCCGGCACCGAGCTCCTTGCCGATCAGTGCCTGCGCGGCAATGGCCAGGGCGTCGAGGGCGAAGGCCAGGAAGGTGAAGACGGTCATGACCAGCTGGTGGGCAGCCAGCGACTGCGGTCCCTGCGCGGTGGCCACCAGTACCGCCGCCAGCACGGCCAGGCGAAGGCTCAGCGTCCGCAGCATCAGCCAGGAGCCCACGTGCGCGGTGGCGCGGATCCCGGCGGCGGCGGGACGCAGAGGAACTCCGGCACGCCGAGCCATCCGTCCCACCAGCACCAGATAGACGGCGGCCATGCCCCACTGGGTGATGCTGGTGCCCAGCGCGGAACCGGCAACGGAGAGGTTGAAACCGTACACCAGCAGATAGTTCAGGCCGATGTTCACTGCGCAGCCGACGGCGGCCACCATCAGCGGCGTGCGGGTGTCCTGCAGCCCGCGCAGCACGCCAGTGGCCGCCAGGACCACGAGCATGGCGGTGAGTCCGGGCATTGAATACTGCAGGTAATCCACGGCGAAGGCATGCACTTCACCGGTGGCTCCCAGAGCGGTGGCCAGAGCCGGGGCAGCCAGGATTCCGGCAACGGAGAGCAGCACGCCCAGGATCAGGGCCAGCCCGATTCCGTCCCGGCCGGCTGCCACGGCCTCACGGTGCCGGTCCCCGCCCAGATATCTGGCCACGGTTCCGGTGGTGGAATAGGCCAGGAACACCATGAGCCCGACGGCGGTTTGCAGCACCGTGGATGCCAGCCCCACCCCGGCCAGTTCATTGACGCCAAGGTGGCCCACGATCGCCGAATCGGCAATCAGGAACAGCGGTTCGGCGATCAGTGCACCCAGTGCCGGTACGGCCAGGGCGAGGATGCGCCGGCCCAGGGCGGAGCCTGAGGTCTGTGCTGAAGTGCCCATCTTCACAGCTTACGGTTCTGCCGCAGGGGAGCCTGCACCGGCGGGGTGCCCCGTTCCGGAGCGAGGACCGCGGCGGCCGCGGCGGCGGCCAGGGCCATCAGCACCCCCACAAAAACACTCAGTCCGGTCCAGCCCCAGTGCTGGAAAAAGATGCCGCCCGCCCAGCCCAGCAGGCTGGAACCGGCGTAGTAGAACAGGTTGTACAGCGAGGAGGACTGTGCCCGGCCTTCGGTCGCGAGGAAGGGCGCCCAGCCGGAGGCAATGGAGTGGGCGGCGAAGAATCCGCCGGTGAACACCACGAGCCCGGCGATCACGGCCGGCAGCCAGGACCCAAGAGTGAGGGCCAGCCCGGAGGCCATTACCGCTATTGACCCGAGCAGCACCGTCTTGCGGCCTCCGTGCGCCGCCAGCCGGCCGGCCAGGGATCCGGCGGCACGGGAGGACCAGGTGCCGGCGAGGTAGGCCAGGAAGAGGAAGCTGGCCACGCTTTGCGGCAGCGAGAACGGTGCAGCGCCGAGCCGGAACCCCAGATAGTTATAGACCGCCACGAATCCGCCCATCAGCAGGAAGCCCTGCAGATACAGGCTGATCTGGCGGGGATTGCGCAGGTTCAGCAGCAGCCGCCCGCCAAGTCCGGGGCCGGGATCGGCGCGGCGCAGCGGTGAAAACCCGCGCTGCTTCGGTGCGGTGAGCATAAAGACGACGGCGGCTCCGGCGGCCAGCAGGCTGACGGTGCCGACGCCCACCCGCCAGTTTGCGGCGTCGGCCATCGGGGCGGCAACGATCCGGCCGGCAAGCCCGCCGATGGTGGTGCCCGAAACGTAGCTGCCGGCGGCCACGGCGGCATGGACCCGGGACACCTCTTCGCTGAGGTAGGCCAGGGCGACGGCGGGAATCCCGCCCATCGCCGCGCCCTCCGTGAACCGGAGCATCAGCAGGACCGGAAGATTGGGGCTGAACGGAACCAGCAGTCCCAGGACCACGGCGGCAATGATTGCCAGCCGCATGACCGGCAGCCGGCCGAAGCGGTCAGCTGCCGCGGACCAGGAAATGACGGAAGCTGCCAGGCCCAGTGTTGCCGCTGATACAGCCAGTGCGGCGGCCGGGGCGGTGATGTCCAGGTCCCGGGCCAGGCCGGGCAGGACACCCTGGACGGAGTACAGCTGGGCGAAAGTTGCCATTCCTGCCGCGGCCAGTGCCACCATGACGCGGCGGTAGCCCCGGCTGCCTTTGGGATGACCGGTCCACGGGATTGATGTGTTGCCGCTCAATCCTGCTGCCCCCGGGCCGGCTGTGGAAGTTTCAGTTCGGAGCGCAGGTTGCGGCGCGCCTGCTCCTCCCAGCGGTTCCGTGCAGCGGGAGAGGAAAACAGCGGATCGGCCTCCAGCAGCTGCTCCACCACCCGGCGGCGGCCGGCGGTGAAATCGGCGTGGCCCACGTGCGCGTATTCACGTCGGACATCGGCAACGTAGCGGCGGTAGGCTTCCGGGCTGCGACCCAAAACCGACAGGTCGGCGTCACAGAGCAGCATTCCGGCCGTGTCCCCCGGCTCAGGCCGGTGGCCGGCCGTCAGCCGGACCAACCGCTGCACTTCGCGAATCTCCGCCTCGGCTGAGCCCGCTTCCGGAAGCAGTGTCCCGGCGAGCTCCGCGGAGCATTCCTCATCCTCGGGGGCCCCGCGGTACACGGCGTCGTGGAACCACGCCGCCAGAAGTACCGTCCGCGGCGGCGGCCCCTCCGAAAGCTGCTCCGCTGCCTCCAGGACGGCCAGCAAGTGCCTGCGGTCGTGGTAGCGGCGGTGCGGCTCGCCCCAGCGGTTCAGCAGCTCGGCGCCCAGCCCGTTGGCTCCAGGCACCAGCGCTTCCCAGCGTGCCAGCAAAGGGTGCACCAGCGAGGCACTGCGTTCACGCGCCTTGATGCGCAGCCCGCTGCGGATGAGCAGGCGCACCAGGGTACCGCCGTCGACCTCCATCGCACCCCGGGCCACCAGATCCCGGTAGCGGCGCACCGGCACATCGTAGTGGTCCAGATCGAAGGCGCGGGCATCGATTCCGGCGGCAGCCGCGAAGCCGTGCAGTTCAGCCAGGGAGGTGTCCGAGACCAAGTGGGAAAACACCGTATTATGGGCCGGCCACAACGGCGGATCGATGTAGATCATCCGGCCGTGCACCGGAACGGGAAGCGGAAAGGCATGCTCCATACCTACCGGATGCGGCCGCGCATTTCCACGCGGGACCTTTCGGCGGACCCTTGTCCGTGCCGCGCCCGCATGGTCCAATACCAGCATGAATGAAGGGGACACAGCCGTCCTGGCCATTGGTACGCGCAAGGGCCTGTGGCTGGCGACCAGTACTGACAGGCACCACTGGGACCTGGTCGGGCCGCACTTCCTCATGGATGAGGTCGCGTCCGTGGCCCTTGATACCCGGGGCCCGGCTCCCCGGATCCTCGCCGGCATCATGAACTGGCACTGGGGCCCGTGTGTGGTCCACTCGGATGACCTCGGGCAGACCTGGAGCGAGCCGGAGGACGGCGCCGTCCGTTTTCCGGCGGACACCGGCGAAGCACTGACCCGCGTCTGGCAGCTGCAGCCGGACAGCGCGGACCGCCCGGGAGTGGTCTGGGCGGGGGCGGAACCCATTTCCGTGTGGAAATCCACGGACGGCGGCGAGCATTTCGAGATGAACCAGCCGTTTTGGGACCATCCCCACCGCAGCGGGTGGGGCGCCGGTTTCGGCGGTGCCGCGGCCCACACCGTGCTGCCGAGCCCGGTTGATGACACCGTCCATGTGGCGATCAGTGCGGCAGGTGTTTACCGCACGGACGACGGCGGGGCATCCTGGGCGCCGCGCAACACCGGAATCAGCGCGTACTTTATGCCCGATCCGAATCCGGAGTACGGGCAATGCGTCCATAAGGTGGCACGGGACGCCGGTGATGTCCGTCGCCTGTATGCCCAGAACCATCATGGGGTCTACCGGACGGACGACGCCGGGGACTCCTGGCAGTCCATCGCGGACGGACTGCCCGCCGATTTTGGCTTTGTCATGCTGGCGCATCCAACCCGGTCCGGAACCATTTGGACGATCCCGTTGAAAGCCGACGGTGAGCGTATTGCCCCGGAGGGGCATCTGGCGGTGTACCGCAGCGAGGATGCCGGGGATTCGTGGACGCGGCTGGATTACGGCCTCCCGGAGACGGACTACAACGCGGTGCTCCGCGATGCGGCCGCGGTAGACACCGCAGAGCCGGCCGGCGTGTACTTCGGCACCCGGGGCGGGCAGGTATTCGGGAGCGCCGATGAGGGCAACACTTTTTCCCTGGTTGCGGGAAACCTTCCTGACGTACTGTGCGTCCGGGCCGCGGTTGTGCAGGCTGCGGGACTGTAATGGACGCTGCACTGTGACGGGTGACAGGGTTGCGGGGAGGTGAAAGCGTGACGGCAACCGATCCGGTTCGCCTGGTCCTGCCGGCGGCGCTGTCCGCCGCAGCCGGCGGGCAACGTGAACTCTCGCGCACATCCGGTCCGGGACTTACCGCCGCCGCCCTGCTGGACGCCCTGGCCGCCGACTATCCCAGACTGGAGCGCCGCATACGGGACGAGGCCGGCCGACTGCGCCGGTATGTGAATGTCTATATTAACGGAGAAGAGCTCCGCTCCCTGGACGGCCTGGCCAGCTCGGTGCCTCCGGGATGTGAAGTCCTCGTCCTGCAGTCCGTGGCGGGCGGCTGACGGCGGAGGGCGTCCCGGCCTGTCGGTTAACGCAGCAGGCGCCCCGCCGTGAAGCGGGGCGCCTGCTTTCTGTTAATATCCGGTCCTGCAAAGATGCTGCAGATTCCGGGCTAGGCCTTCACTAGGCCGGCAGCTGCAGAACAGCGCCGGTGAAGATCAGGTTCGGGTCGATGACGGAGTCGGCGTTGGCGTTGTACAGCGCCTGCCAGCCTCCTTCGATGCCGAGCTTCTCGGCGATTCCGGAGAGCGTGTCACCGGACTGGATGGTGTAGGTCTCACCGGTCACAGCGGGGGCAAAGGTCTCCACCGGTGCGTACTGCTGAACCTGTGCCTCCGGGATAACCGGGGTCTCGGGCACTGCAACCTCAGGGGCTGCCGGGGCTTCGGGAACCGAGTAGGTTTCCACCGGAACAAATTCCTGGGCCGGAGCCGGTGCCGCGTATTCCTGAACCGGGGCCGGTGCCGCGTATTCCTGAACCGGGGCCGGAGCGGTGTACGTAGCCTCGGGGGCAGTGTACTGCTGGGTCTGCTCCGGAACAGTGCTCTGGGGAGTCACCGCACCGGTGGCTCCGCCGGAGAGGCCGAGCTTTGCGGAGCAGGCAGGCCAAGCGCCCCAGCCCTGTCCGGCGAGAACGTTCTCAGCCACGGCAATCTGCTGCTCACGGCTGGCAGAGGTGGGATCACCGGTACCGCCGAAGGCGGCCCAGGTGCTCGGGGTGAACTGAAGGCCGCCGGAGAACCCGTTACCGGTGCTGATGCTCCAGTTGCCGCCGCTTTCACACTGTGCGAGTGCATCCCATGTACTCGCGTCGGCAGCCTGGGACGGTACTGCGGTCAGGGCCACGCCAGCACCCGAGATTGCTGCTACAGCTAGTCCCCGGCGAACGTTACGGCTGATCTTAGACTTAGTCATTTGGATTTGGCTGCTCCCGGGGCCCACCTGCGTTCCACCCTTCCCAAGGCTTCTCGACGCCGTCGCCAACCCCTTGACGATAGAGGTCATGAAAGCGGTGCCTGACGATGTGGCGACGTGTGGTGGCTCGAGGCACCGAGCGTTTTGCGGCTGCACCCGGAACGGTGCCAGCCATCTTCCGGGACTTCATCTGCCCGGGGGGTTCTATTTCCGAACCCGCTAAACACCGTAAGGGATGTCCCGCTTGATAACAAATTGGTATCGGTCACGCAAACACGTGACCGCCTCCGCACTCTTGTGCGCTCTCCCGCCAGCGCGCGGGCCGATGGCCGGAAGGGTGCAACAACCCGCTCCGCATAGCGGTGGCGAAGGTCACAGCTATTAGGGGCTTGTGGACACGGACCAACCGCAGGTCTAGGGTTTGACCTCGTGCTCACATTCTTCAATGCGCTCAAGCGCATTCTGGTCGGGCGTCCCTACGGCAACGAACGGCTCTCGCACACCCTGCTTCCGAAGCGCATCGCACTGCCGGTATATGCCTCGGATGCCCTTTCGTCGGCAGCGTACGCTCCCGACGAAATTTTGCTCACACTGGCCCTGGCCGGCGTCACTGCGGTAACCGTCTCTCCCTGGGTGGGACTGGCCGTCATCATCGTTTTGCTCACAGTGGTTGCTTCCTACCGGCAGAACGTCCATGCCTACCCCTCCGGCGGCGGGGACTACGAAATCGCCAGCACCAACCTGGGTAAACCCGCCGGATTGACGGTGGCCTCCGCCCTGCTGGTGGACTACGTGCTCACGGTCGCCGTATCCATGTCTTCCGCGTCGCACTACCTGATCACTGCCATGCCGGTGCTGGACGGACATCAGGCGGTGATTGCCGCCGTCGGCGTGGCCGCCCTGGTCCTTGTCAATCTGCGCGGGATCCGGGAAGCCGGAGCCGTATTCGCCGTTCCCACCTACGTTTTTATCGCTTCGGTGCTGGGCATGTGTGCCGTCGGTGCCTTCCAGGCCGTCACCGGCACGCTGGGCAAGGCGCCGTCCGCAGACTTTGACCTGGTGCCTGAATCCGCGATGGACTCCGGTCTGGTGGGCCTGGCCGGAGCGTTCCTGCTCCTGCGTGCCTTCTCCTCGGGTGCAGCTGCGCTGACCGGCGTGGAGGCAATCAGCAACGGTGTTCCCACCTTCCGCAAGCCCAAGAGCACCAATGCCGCCACCACTCTGCTGCTCCTGGGAGTGGTGGCTGCCTCGATGCTCGCCGGAATCCTCGCCCTTGCCAGCGCCACGCATGTGCGCATGGTGCAGGACCCCGCCCTCCAGCTGACCATCAACGGGAACCCGGTCGGCCCGGAATACGTTCAACATCCGGTGATCAGCCAGCTCGCGGAAACGGTCTTCGGCAACGGAAGCCTGCCGTTCTACATTGTGATTGCAGCCACGGGACTGATCCTGGTTTTCGCCTCGAACACGGCCTTCAACGGGTTCCCGGTCCTGGCCTCGATCCTCGCGAAGGACGGGTTTCTGCCGCGGCAGATGCGCACGCGCGGTGACCGGCTCGCGTTCAGCAACGGCATTATTGCCCTTGGCGTTGGCGCGCTGGTCCTGATCCTTCTTTTCGACGCCGATGTCACCCGCCTGATCCAGCTTTACATTGTGGGTGTGTTCGTTTCCTTCACGGCCAGCCAGCTCGGCATGATCCGTCACTGGACCGCACGATTGCGCACGGAACGCAGCCGGGAAGCGCGCCGCCAGATGAAGCGCTCCCGGGTCATTAATGCCGGCGGCTTCGGCATGACGGCGCTGGTTCTCGTGATTGTCCTGGTGACAAAATTCACCCACGGTGCGTGGATTGCACTGTTGGCCATGGCCGGGCTGTATCTGCTCATGTTCACTATCCGAACGCACTACGATTCCGTGGCCAGGGAACTGGCCGTGGAGGAAGACGCGCAGGGGCTGGCGCTGCCGTCCCGCGTCAATGCAGTGATCCTGGTGTCCAAGGTTCACAAGCCCGCCCTGCGGGCCCTGGCCTACGCCCGCGCGTCGCGCCCCTCAACCCTGAACGCCATCATCGTGGACATCGACTCCGAGGACACCAAACGGGTGATGGAGCAGTGGGAAAGGATGCAGATCCCCGTGCCGCTGACGGTGCTTTCCTCCCCGTACCGCGAGACGGTGTCCCCCGTGCTGACCTATCTGCGCGAGGCACGGCGTAATGCTCCCCGCGAACTCTTTGTGGTCTACATCCCCGAGTATGTGGTGGGCCGCTGGTGGGAACAGCTGGTGCACAACCAGACCGCCCTGCGGATGAAAGCCCGCCTGCACTTTGAGCCGGGCATCATGGTGGCCAGCGTCCCCTGGCAGCTGGCTTCCAGCCGGGACCGCGACGCCACGCCCACAGCGGGTTCCGGGCTGTAGCAGGAGGTCTGAAAGACGTTCCGGCCGTCAACGTCACTGATGCGCTGCAGCCGTTCCCGCTCCGCTTCCTGCGCCTCCCAGACCGGCCGCCAGCGCCGCTGCGATGCCTCACGGGCCGCCAGGTAAGCCGGTGGACTTGCCCGAGCCGTTCTCGCCAATCAGCCAACGCGGTCGCCCCCGGAGACGGAAAGGAAACCTCGGTAAGAATGCGGCGGCCCGGATAGCTGAAGCTGACGGCATTCAGGTGAAGGTGCCCGCCGGGGATGTGCGGCGAAAGGGCTGCGCGTGGAGTCGGTGCGCTGAAAGGCTGCCATGTGGGTCCTGAGGCCCGGAAATCGGCCGCACCCCGGGCATCAGGGCACAGTTGCCGGTCTACGGGAGTGCAGCGGCGGCAGGAGCAAAAGCTCCGGCTCAGGCCTCCGGTTTGGCGGTCGGTTCCGGAACGGGCATGCCCCGCCCGGCAAGGACCGACCGGTAGGCATAGTCCGTGAGGAGCCCGTCAGCGTGGGCCTGCACCACGGTCTCGAAGGAGCGCGGTCCCTGCTCGGTGCTGTAGGGGAAATGGATCAGCTCGGCAATGAGCTCCCAATCCTCGGCAATGGTCTCAATGAGATCCGCCGGGGTTTCCTCCGGTCCGGGCCCGCCGCTGAGGACCGTCCAGGATCCCTCCGGAACCCGGTAGGCCTCCAGCCGTTCCAGGTCGGCTTCGAGTTCCTCCAGGGAACCGTATTCGGTCTGCGCCTCGGGCGGAACGGAGCCGTCCGGTGTTGCCAGCTGGCTCACGAAGCCGGTCTCGAGCGGGAAGACGGACGTCGGCACGGGTTCGCCCTCTTCCAAATAGGCGGGCAGCTGCGAGGGCATCCAGTACCAGGCATCGCCGTCGAGCGCACCGCCGGGCTGGCTCCGTTCGCTGATCCAGCCGCGTGCGGTCAGCAGCGACTCGCCTTCGTCGCTGGTGAAGGATTCGGTGTTGCCGAAGATCCGGTTGGTCTCATGCTCGGCACGGCGGGCCTGCTTCTTCTTGGCTGCTGCCTTCTTGCGGGGCTTTGACTTGGGCACGGTACTCCTAGGATGCGGCTGGTCGGGAATGCGGCCGTGACGGACCGTCAGGGCGCAGACCGGCAGCATCAATTCTAGACGCCGGGCGCCTAGAAGCCGGAGCCGCCCTCCACTGCCATGTTGGAGAACCGGGAGTAATGGCCCTGGAAGCCCACCACGATGGTTTTGGTGGGGCCGTTACGGTGCTTGGCCACAATGACGTCGGCCTCGCCGGCACGCGGGGACTCCTTGTCGTAAATGTCCTCACGGTGCAGCAGGATCACCATGTCCGCATCCTGCTCAATGGAGCCGGATTCACGCAGGTCCGAAACCATGGGCTTCTTGTCCGTACGCTGCTCGGAACCACGGTTCAGCTGCGAAAGGGCGATCACCGGCACTTCAAGCTCCTTGGCCAGCAGCTTCAGGGCACGGGAAAACTCTGAAACTTCCTGCTGGCGGGACTCCACCTTTTTGCCCGAGGACATCAGCTGCAGGTAATCCAGCACCACGAGCTTGAGGTCATGGCGCTGCTTCAGCCGCCGGCATTTGGCCCGGATTTCCATCAGTGACATGTTCGGGCTGTCGTCAATGAACAGCGGGGCGTCATTCATCCGCCCCATGGTGGTGGCGATCTTGCCCCATTGCTCGTCCTTGATGGTTCCCTTGCGCAGGTCCTGCAGCCCGATGGTGGCTTCCGCGGAGAGCAGGCGCATGGCAATCTCGTTGCGGCCCATTTCCAGGGAGAAGAAGACGGTGGTCATGTTGTTCTTGATTGCTGCGGAGCGGGCAAAGTCGAGGGCAAAGGTGGATTTACCCACGGCGGGGCGGGCGGCGATCACGATCATCTGGCCTGGATGCAGCCCCTGTGTCAGCTCATCCAGTTCGTAGAATCCCGTGGGCACGCCGGTCATGCCTTCGCCGCGGTGGCCGGCGGACTCGATCTCGTCCACCGTGCCCTCGATGATGTCCTTCAGCGGAACATAGTCCTCTGCGGTGCGGCGTTCCGCCACGGCGTATACCTCGGCCTGCGCCGCGTTGACGATGTCATCCACTTCCATGCCGTCGCTGGAATATCCGAGCTGGACAATTTTGGTGCCGGCATCCACCAGCCGGCGCAGAACCGCGCGTTCGCGGACGATTTCGGCGTAGAAACCCGCATTGGCCGCGGTGGGAACGGATTGGATCAGTGTGTGGAGATAGGCCGGGCCGCCGATTCGCCCGATCTCGCCGCGCTTGGTCAGTTCATCCGAGACGGTGACGGCGTCGGCAGGTTCGCCGCGGCCGTACAGGTCAATGATGGCTTCGAAAATGGATTCGTGGGCCGGACGGTAGAAGTCGATCCCCCGCAGGACCTCCACGACGTCGGCAATGGCGTCCTTGGAGAGCATCATGCCGCCCAGGACGGACTGCTCAGCAACCAAATCCTGCGGGGGCGTCCGTGCGAAGTCGGAGCCTGCGCTGGATGCCGGTGAATCAGTATGCGTGAGCGACACTGTGTAACCCTTTCCCAAGGTACTGCTGTGGTGCGATCCCTGCCCGGTGGGCAGCTGATTCAGGTCTATCCCGCCGCGGTGACACTTCTGCGGCGGCCGGAGAACGGCACCGTCCCGGTGAAAGGCAGGGAGTCGAATAGATGGGATTCATCCGCAACCGTAGTCCCGAATCCCCCTGCTCCCAAATGAGTTATCCACAGCCCTTGTGGACAAGGTGTTGATAAGGCGGCGTGTCTTGTGCACAGGTTGGGCATAAGGGTGTGGATAAACATTTATTTTCACCCTAAATACGGCTCTGACGTGGGAAAACGTTCATCCACACCTGTGCACAACAAGTATTTTTTGTGGGCATGGACGCCGGAATTTCAGGTTGACAGATGGCCGAATCAGGCATACGGCCGAGGTTATCCCCGGTTTGGTGAGAATTTTCCACAGCCGGTATCCACAGGATTTACCCGGCATGCCGCCACAGCCGCGAGGATGCCCGCTGCACGCAAAAGCGCCCCCCGCCCGAAGGCGGGGGGCGCAGAAGCCAAACACGCGCTAAGGCGTGCCTGCGGCGTACTAGCTGGCTACGACGTTCAGGTCGATGACAGCAGCAACGTCGTCGTGCAGACGGACGTTGGCCTGGAAGGAACCAACCGACTTGATGTGAGTCGGCAGTTCAACCTTGCGCTTGTCGATGGCGCCGAGACCGGCAGCTTCGACAGCAGCGGCAACATCGGCGGGCTTGACGGTACCGAAGAGGCGTCCGGACTCGCCGGCCTTGACGGCCAGAGTGACCGGCTTGGCGGAGAGTGCAGCAGCCTGCTTCTGAGCATCTTCCAAGGAAGCGTGCTCGCGGGCAGCGCGGGCAGCCTTGATGGACTCAACCTGCTTCTCGCCACCCTTGGTCCAGGTCAGAGCGAAGCCGCGGGGCAGAAGGAAGTTACGTGCGTAACCGTCCTTTACCTCGATGACGTCGCCGGCAGCGCCGAGACCGGTTACTTCGTGGGTCAGAATGAGCTTTGCCATGAGTTAGGTTCCTTTCCTTTAGCCGCGGCCAGCGCCGGAGTACGGCAGGAGAGCAACTTCACGGGCATTCTTGATTGCCTGTGCAATTTTGCGCTGTTCCTGCACAGTTACGCCAGTTACGCGACGAGCGCGGATCTTTCCGCGGTCGGAAATGAACTTGCGCAGCAATGCTACGTCCTTGTAGTCGATGACAGTGATGTCAGCGGCCTTCAAGGGATTGGACTTTGGTTTGGGCTTGCGAAGTTCAGCCTTAGCCATCGTGGAGCTCCTTATGTCTAGTGGAGCCCGTGGATCATTCCACGGGATGGGCTCGACGGCGGGTGCCGTCTGAGGTTGCGCCCGAAGGCGCAGGGGGTGAAAAGCTGTGCGTTTCCCGTTGGGCAACGCACCGCTCTCCGGTCGAGCTTAGAAGGGCGGATCGTTGGAGTCCGGACCGTTGCCCCAACCGCCGGCGTTTCCGCCGCCTGCAGGAGCACCCCAGGGATCGTCAGCCGGTGCAGCCTGTGGCTGCTGCTGGCCGCCGCCCCATGCGGGGTTGGAATTGCCGCCGAAGCCGC
This sequence comes from Arthrobacter sp. TJ-58, assembly GCF_058269295.1. Taxonomy (NCBI): domain Bacteria; kingdom Bacillati; phylum Actinomycetota; class Actinomycetes; order Micrococcales; family Micrococcaceae; genus Arthrobacter; species Arthrobacter sp. TJ-58. The sequence goes on along the minus strand of NZ_JBZCNM010000006.1, from coordinate 74,548 downwards.
TGTTTCCGGAGTTTCCGTTGTTGCCGCCAAAGCCGCCGCCACCGCCGCCGGAGCGCTGGGTGCGGGTGACCTTTGCGGAGGCGTACCGAAGCGAGGGACCGATCTCGTCGACCTCAAGCTCCATAACGGTGCGCTTTTCGCCTTCTTTGGTTTCATACGAACGCGACTTCAGGCGGCCCTGGCAAACAACACGCGTCCCCTTAGTCAGGGATTCGGCCACGTTCTCAGCGGCTTCGCGCCAGACAGATGCACGGAGGAACAGCGTTTCGCCGTCCTTCCAGTCATTTGACGTGCGGTCGAAGGTCCGCGGAGTCGAGGCAATGGTGAAGTTAGCCACTGCCGAACCTGACGGGGTGAACCGGAGTTCCGGATCATTCGTTAGGTTGCCGACGACGGTAATAGTTGTCTCGCCTGCCATGTTGCCTCCTGATTTCGGTTTGGTTTGCAGAAATTACTCTGCGGAAACCTTTGCAGCTTCAGCCTTTGCGGCCTTCTTGGCATCCTTCTTCGAGATCTTCTGCTCTTCCGGGCGGATGATCTTGGTGCGCATGATGGTCTCGTTAAGGCTCAGCTGGCGGTCAAGCTCAGCAGCAGCAGCAGGCGTCGCGGTGAAGTTAACCACTGCGTAGATGCCTTCAGCCTTCTTCTGGATTTCGTAGGCGAGGCGGCGACGGCCCCAGATGTCGACCTTCTCGATGGTTCCACCATCGTTGCGGACAACATTGAGGAACTTGTCGAGCGAAGGCTCGACTGTACGCTCTTCTACCTCGGGGTCGATGATAACCATCAGTTCATAAGCACGCATTTGTGAACCCACCTCCTTTGGGCTATACGGTCACGGCATTTCCGTAACAGGAGGTTCTTTTGCGTTGTCGTCCCGCCGACCCTGGAGGACCAGGGGGCAGGAAAAGCGTCGGGCAAGCCGACAGCACAGACTTAGCTAGTCTACCGGACCCGGACAGGTGGTTCTTACGCTCCCGCCCGGGTCCGGCATCCTGCGGCCGGCGGTTACTTGGTGAAGAAAACTTCACTCACCCGGGACAGGTGGAAGGGATCCTGAACGCCGGCCATCTCGCGGGCCGAGTGCATGGACAGCAGCGGAATGCCGACGTCGACCGTGCGGATGCCCAGCCGGGTGGCCGTCAGCGGGCCGATGGTGGAGCCGCACGGCATGGAGTTGTGGGACACGAACTCCTGGTACGGAATCCCGGCTTCCCGGCAGAGCCCGGCCCAGCGTGCTGCGCCGGGAGCGTCGGTGGTGTAGCGCTGGTTCGCATTGATTTTCAGCAGCGGGCCGCCATTGAGCACGGGGTGGTTGGCCGGATCATGGCGTTCAGAGTAATTGGGGTGGACCGCGTGGCCGGCGTCGGCGGAGATGCAGAAGGAAGCCGCGAAGGCCCGCTGCTTGTCCAGCTCGGACGCACCCAGACCGCCGGAAATCCGGTTGAGCACATCTTCCAGGAACGGGCCTGCGGCACCGGAACGGCTCCCGCTGCCCACTTCCTCATGATCGAAGGCAGCCAAAACGGCAATGGATCCGCCGGTTTTGCTTTCTGCTGCGGCAATCAGGGCCGCCAGTCCGGCATGGACCGATGACAGGTTGTCCAGGCGGCCCGAGGCAAAGAATTCATTCTCCGCCCCGAAAGTCCGCGGCTCCTGCGTGTCCGCGGCAACAATGTCATAACCGCCCACCTGGTCTGCCGTCAGTCCGGCGCGGGCGGCCAGCAGCTCCAGCAGATCAGCGGTTGAGGGATCCCCAAGTCCCCACACCGGATTCATGTGCTGCTGCTTGTCCAGTTTGAGGCCCTCATTCACGGCCCGGTCCAAATGGATGGCCAGCTGGGGGAACCGCATCAGCGGTCCGGTTTCCACCAGGTGTTCTTCACCGTCAAAGGTCACCAGCCGCCCGGCCAGCTGCAGTTCGCGGTCCAGCCACGAGTTCAGCAGGGGGCCGCCGTACACCTCCACGCCGGCCTGCAGCCAGCCGAGCCGTCCGGTGGTGGAACGGGGCTTGAGCTTGAAGGAGGGCGAATCCGTGTGGGAGCCCAGAATGGAGAACCCGGTTCCGGAACCGGCGCCTTCGGGAACGATCCACGCGATCAGGGCGCCGTCGCGCACCACCAGGTATTTTCCGGGCTCCGCCGGCCACTGAAGGCTTTCGTCCAGTTCGGTGAACCCGGCGGCAATGAGGCGGCGGGCGCCCTCACGTGCGGCATGGAAGCTGGAGGGGGAGGCGCTGACAAAAGCGCCAAGGTCATGGATGTGATCCGATGCATCAGACATGCTTCGATTCAACCAGAGCCGGGAGGCAGCGCGTAACAGTGACGCGAACCGTGGGTAAACCGGGTGCTTAAACACGAAAACTCCCCCCTGTGGAGGAGTTGGTGCCCTGCGAAGGATCCGGCCGGAGGCGGCGGCTGTTCATCCGCCGCCTCCGTCCCCCAACGGTTGTTGTCCCTAGACGTCGCGGCGTTTGGCCACAAGCAGGGAAATGATGAGCAGCCCCACGGCCCAGGCTGCCATCACCAGGCCGCCCTCCAGGGCGGTGAGCTGCCCGGCTTCATCGGCTGGAATCAACAGCATCCGGTCCCCGGCGTTGGTGGGCAGGAAGCGGGCGGCGTCGGGAATCCAGTCGGCCAGCCCCTGAATGAGGTTCACGATGATCACGGGAAAAACGAAGAACAGTCCGATGGCCGTCACCACGCCGCCTGCCGTATTGCGCAGGAGCGTGCCAATCGCCATCGAGATCACGGCAATGAACGCCAGATAGGTTCCGGTGTTCAGGATGGAGCGCAGCACGCCGTCTTCGGACAGGGCAAAGTCCAGGCTTTCCCCGGAGAGGATTGGCTGGGCGATGAAGTAGGAGATGAACGCCGCGCCGGCACCGAGGACAAAAGCGATGAGGGCAATGACCAGATTCTTCGCCAGCAGGGCCGGGATCCGGGTGGGAACAGCCACCATGGTGGACCGGATCATGCCGGTTCCCCACTCCGAGGCGATCAGGACAACCGCCAGTGAGGCGATGAGCAGCTGGCCGAAGATGTAACCGCTGGCAGGTGCGATGAGCGCCTGTTCGCGGAGCATGTCCAATCCGCCGCCCATTTGGGCCTGCATCTCCGGGGTTGCGTCCGCCATGAATTGGACCGATACCGCCAGCTGCCAGGCGTACAGGGCGCTGAGCCCCACCATGACGACGAGCGTGATGGCCAAAAGGATCACGGTGGAGGGCACGGTGGTGACCTTGATCCACTCCGAACGCAGGATGCGCGAGAAGCTCAGGCCCGAGCCGTCCCGGCTTCGGGCCGGAGCCGGTGTTGGTGCTGTCTGGGTGCTCATACTGACTTTCCTCCGCCGCTGATCAAAGTTGGCTCGGCTGCGGGCGCCGGTTCCTCCCGCTGCTCAATGCCGTGTGACTGGTATTCGACCTGGTCCCGGGTCAGCTCCATGTACGCCTCTTCCAGGGAGGTCTTGCGGGGAGTCAGCTCGTAGATCAGGATCTGCCGGGCCAGTGCGGCCTCGGCGATGCTGCGCGGCTCGGGGCCGGTGATTTCCAGGAGACCCGGTTCAAGCTGGGTGAAGGTGGTTGCACGGTTTTCGAGTTCCCGACGCAGTTCCTCCGGCTGGTCCGTCCGCACCAGCGTGCGGATTTTGTCCTGCCCGGCAATGACCTCGCTGATCGGCGCGTCGGCAATGATGCTGCCGCGGCCGATGATGATCAGGTGGTCCGCGGTGACAGCCATTTCGCTCATGAGGTGCGAGGACAGGAAGACGGTCCGCCCCTCAGCGGCGAGGCCCTTCGCCAGGTTGCGGACCCAGAGAACGCCTTCCGGGTCCAGGCCGTTGACGGGCTCGTCGAAAATCAGTGTCTGGGGGTCACCCAGAAGTGCGACGGCGATGCCCAGGCGCTGCCCCATGCCCAGGGAGAAGCCGCCCACCCGCCGTTTCGCCACCGGTCCCAGGCCGGTGAGTTCAATGACCTCGTTGACCCGTTTGTTCGAGATCCCGTGGGTGGCTGCCAGCGCGCGCAGGTGGTTGTAGGCCGTGCGCTTGGTGTGCACGGCCTTGGCATCCAGCAGTGCGCCGACTTCGTGCAGCGGCGCGCGGTGCTGCTGGTACGGCTTGCCGTTGACCGTCACGGCACCGGCCGAGGGGCGGTCCAGCCCCACGATCATGCGCATGGTGGTCGATTTGCCGGCGCCGTTGGGGCCCAGGAAGCCGGTGACCCTGCCGGGTTGGACGGTAAAGGAAACGTCGTTGACGGCGGTTTTGGGGCCGTAGCGTTTCGAGAGGCCGGATGCCTCGATCATGGTGATCCTCACGTTGGGGCGGATGGAAGCTGGGGGGCTCCTCTCACCCTATGGGAGTGAAACGCTGTCCGAACCGTTCGAAAGGATGATTTCGGCAACTTTCCAGGGATGAATCAGGGATAACCCGCAGTCAGCCGTGGACTCGGAGGCACGGCTCAGACGTCCCGTTTTTTCAGGAGAACGACGGCGGCCACCAGCAGCACCAGCGCCCAGCCGGCCAGGATGAGGCCCCCTTCCACCTGGTTGAACTGGTCCGGCTGGATCCTTGTAGCGACGAGTTGGGTGGCAGCACTGCTGGGCAGGAAACGGGCCGCGTCATCCACCCAGTCCGCGAGCCCGGACAGCAGGCTGGCAATGATCGGAAGGACAAACAGTGCGCCCACGAACGTCACCACTCCCCCGGCCGTGCTGCGCAGCAGGGCGCCGATGGCCACACCCATGACGGCGATCAGCGCCAGGACGGTTCCGGTGTTGATAATTGACGGCAGCACCCACTCGGCGTCCAATCCGAAGCCCAGATCCTGGCTGTCCAGTATCGGTTGCGCCACCAGGTAAGCGGCCAGAGCAGAGAAGACACCCACGACAAAGGACACAACGGCAATCACGAGGGTTTTGGCCAGAAGCGCAGGGGTCCGGGTGGGCACGGCCACCATGGTGGTGCGGATCATCCCGGTGGTGTACTCGCTGCCCATCAGCACCACGGCCAGGGCAGCGATCAGCAGCTGGCCGAAGGGCAGCCCGGAGGCCGGAATGTCGTAGGCGAGGCTCTGCGCTGAGGCGTCGAAGCCCCCGGGCGGACCGGCTGCCGGTTCGCTCACCAGCTGAACGGTGCCCCAGGCCACCAGCGCGGCCAGGCCAACCATCACCACAAATGTCACGGTCAGGAGGATCACGGTGGAGGACACGGTGACGGTTTTGATCCATTCCGAGTTCAGGACCCGGGGGAACGTGACCCGTCCGGTTTCCTGCCGGGGCGCCGGTGGGACGGGGGACGCAGAGGAAGCCGCGGAGGTACTCACGCTGTCCGTCCTTCCTGCGCCGGCAAGGATTCCGGCGGCTGGTTCATCGACTGGGACTGGTATTCCACTTCACCCCTGGTGAGCTCCATGTATGCGTCCTCCAGGGAGACCTTCTGCGGAGTGAGCTCGGTGATGAGGATGTCCCGGGAGTGCGCCGCTTCGGCAATCGTGCGGGTAGACAGGCCGACAATCTGCAGGACATCCCCGCCTGTCCTGTCCACGTCCACCCCGGGAGCGGCGACGGCGGCCGCCAGCGCCGCGACGTCGTCGGTACGGACCAGGACACGTTCCTGCTGGCTGCCCGCGAGGACCTGGTCAATCGGCGCGTCGGCAAGGATCCTGCCCCGGCCGATCACAATCAGGTGGTCCGCGGTCACCGCCATCTCGCTCATCAGATGTGAGGAAATGAAAACGGTGCGGCCCTCCGAGGCCAGGCCCCGGACGAGGTAACGCACCCACTTCACCCCCTCAGGGTCCAGGCCGTTGACCGGTTCGTCCAGGATCAGGGTCTGCGGATCCCCCAGCAGGGCCGCTGCAATGCCGAGCCGCTGGCCCATGCCCAGCGAAAACCCGCCCACCTTCTTCCGCGCCGCCGGTCCCAGGCCGGTGAGCTCAATGACTTCACGAACCCGGGCAGCAGAGATCCCTTCGGTGGCGCCGAGGGCCCGCAGGTGGTTGTAGGCCGTGCGCTTGGGGTGGACGGCCTTGGCCTCCAGCAGGGCGCCCACTTCATGCAGTGGCGTCCGGTGCCGGGCATACGGTTTTCCGTTGACCGTCACTGTTCCTGCGCTGGGGCGGTCCAGGCCCACGATCAGCCGCATGGTGGTGGATTTGCCGGCGCCGTTGGGGCCAAGAAAGCCGGTCACCCTTCCCGGCTGGACGGAAAAGGTAATGCCGTCGACGGCGGTCTTGTCACCAAAGCGCTTGGCGAGTTCATGTGCCTCAATCATTGCGTGTCCTCACAGGGAACGGACGGACCTACCTGGAGCTCACCGACGCGAACTTCCGCACGGCAAGGGGAACAAAGACCAGCAGCATCACCGCAGATCCGATCAGCACCGTAGCAATGGCGTGCTGCATGGGCCAGGTGTCGGGCACGGGCGTGGTGCCCAGGTTGCCGAATAGTTCCCGCACTGCCTGCACCAGGGCGGACACCGGGTTCCATTCCGCGAAGACGCGCAGCGGCCCCGGAAGCGTGGAACTCTGCACAAACGCGTTGGAGATGAAGGTGATGGGGAACAGGATGATGAAGGATGCGTTGTTGATCGTTTCCGGCGTCCGCACGCTCATGCCCAGCAGGGCCATCACCCAGCTGAAGGCGTAGGAGAAGAGCAGCAGCAGTCCAACGGCTGCCGCAAAGGAGGCAAAGTTGGTGGTGACCCGCCAGCCCACCAGCAGCCCGGTTCCCATCATGATCAGCATGGAGATGCCGTTGAGGGCGAGATCTGAATTGGTCCTCCCGATCAGCACCGCGGAGGGGCTCATGGGCAGGGTGCGGAATCTGTCGATGATTCCTTCCTTCAGGTCCTGCGCCATGGCGGCCCCGGAAAACGTGGATCCGAAGACCACCGTCTGGGCGAAAATGCCGGCCATCAGGTATTGGGTGTAGTCGGTGCCGGCCACGCTGATCGACCCGCCGTAGACCTGGCTGAACAGCAGCACGAACATGATGGGCTGCAGCACCGCGAAGACGATCATGTCCGGCGAGCGTTTGATCTTGATCAGGTTGCGTTTGGTGACGGTCCAGCCGTCGGCTGCCCAGTTGGCCGTGGTTGAGGTGCCGCGGCCGGCCGGAATACTTACTGCAGCGGCGCTCATCGGCGGGCTCCTTCCGTGCTCCGGGCGTCCTGGGACTCAGCTTCCTCCTCGGTGGGACGGCCGGTCAGCTGCAGGAACACATCATCAAGGGTGGGCCGGCGGATGCCCGCGTCATGCAGGTCAATATGCTCTGTCTGCAGGTCCGCGAGGATCAGCTGCAGGGACGCCGGGCCGTTCTGCACCGCTACTTCCAGGCTGCGGCCGTCATCGGCGGTATGGGGCGGCCCCGAGCCGTGCCGGGTCAGGATGCCGCGTGCGGTCTCGGCGTCGTTCCCGTCGATCAGCGCCACCGCAACACTGTGGCCGCCAATCCGGGACTTCAGCTGGTCTGAGGTGCCCTCGGCAATAACCGCACCATGGTCAATGACGGCTACGGTGTCCGCAAGCTGGTCTGCTTCCTCCAGATACTGGGTGGTCAGCAGCAGCGTGGTGCCGGCAGCCACCAGATCCTTGATGACCCCCCACAGGGCCAGGCGGCTGCGCGGATCCAGGCCCGTGGTGGGCTCGTCCAGAAACAGGACGCGGGGACTGTTGACGAGGGCGCCGGCCAGATCCAGCCGCCGGCGCATGCCGCCGGAATAGCCTTTGACGGGGCGGTTTCCCGCATCGGTGAGCTCAAACATGTCGATCAGCTCCGCGGCCCGCACGCGTGCCTGCCGGCCCGGCAGGTGGTAGAGGCGGCCCACCATCCGCAGGTTTTCCTGGCCGGTGAGGTTTTCATCCACCGCGGCGTACTGGCCGGAAACGCCGATAATCCGGCGGACATCCTTGGGAGCGGTTAGCACGTTGATGCCGTCGATCGTGAGGGTGCCGGCATCGGGCCTGATGAGTGTGGTGAGGACCTTGACGGCGGTGGTTTTCCCGGCGCCGTTGGGTCCCAGCAGCGCCATGACCATGCCTTCCGGAACGGAGATGTCCAGGCCGTCCAGGGCCCGGACCGGACCGGATTTGGAGTTGTAGACCTTGCTGACTCCCTCTGCCTGAATCAGGCCGGGGGCGGGGCCGGGCAGCCCCGATGAAGGGTTGGGGGAAGTGGACATCGTCCGAAGTTAGACCCTGCAGCCCGCCTCCGGAAGCCCCATTGCGGACAGATTTGGTCCGCTGGTTTCGGGGCGGAGGTTCGCCGCCCCCGAATCAGGGCGGCCCTGTGTCACGGCCCCGAATCAGGACCGTGCGTCCGAAGATTCCTTTTGTTCTGCGGCGGCGGGGGCAAAGATGATGGAGAGCAGCATGGCTGCGCCCACTACCAGCAGCGAGTTGCGGATCCCCCAGTGTTCGCCGAGAAAGCCGAGCACGGGAGGCCCGATGAAGAAGGCCGAGTAGCCGATGGTGGACACGACGGAGACCCGGGCTGCGGCGTGTGCCGGGTTCTCTCCGGCGGCGGACATGCCCATCGGGAAACCCAGCGCCGCACCGATGCCCCACAGCACTGCGCCAAGGGCGGCCAGCGCGAGGTTGGGCGCCAGGACAAAGAGCAGCAGACCCACCAGGGACGCGCCCATGCACATCCGCAGCGCCGGCACGCGGCCCATCCGGTCGATCAGCCGGGCGCCGAACCAGCGGGTGAGGGTCATCGCGGCAACAAAAACAGCGAACATCACGGCGCCGGTGGACTCGCTGGTTCCCAGTCCGTCAACCGTCGCCTTGGCAACCCAGTCGTTGGCGGCCCCCTCGGTCAGGGCGGCGCCCAGGACGACGACGCCGATCAGCAGCGTGCGTCCCTCTTTCCAGGCGCCGAAGCGGGACGGCGCCACCCGCGCGCCGGTGGAGTCCGTGCCGTGCTCAGCGTGGGAAACCTGCAGGAAGTTGCGCGGCACAATCAGCACCGCAACGCAGACCACGGTCAGGATGGCCAGCAGATGCAGGGACAGGGAGACGCCCAGGGCGGACAGGCCGGCGCCGATCAGGGCGCCCACAAAGGAACCCCCGGAGAAGGCGCCGTGGAATTTGGGCATGATGGTGCGCCCCAGCTGCCGTTCCACGTCCGCACCTTCAAGGTTCATGGCAACGTCCCAGCCGGCGATCCCCACACCGAAGATCAGCAGGCCGGCGGCGGTCAGCGGAATGGAGCCGGTGTACAGGCCGGCGGCGATGATCAGGGACGCGGCCGACGTCGTAATTCCGCCGGCGCGCACGGTGCCGGCGGTGCCGATCCGCTGGGCCACCGAGCCGGCCAGCGGCAGCGCGAGCACCGAGCCGACGGCGGAGAACAGCAGCAGCAGGCCAACGCCCGCGGCACCGATGCCGAGGTCCTGGGCGGCGGCCGGGATACGGGCCGCCCAGCTGGCGAAGACCAGGCCGTTGAGGCCGAACACTACGAAAACGGCAATGAGTGCCTTGTTGAGGACGGTGTCTTTTCGGGCAGTGTCAGTGGGGTTCTTTTCGGTCACGGCAATATTGTCCCCTACCGCGCGCGGACCACTCGTTTTTCGTCCCAGACCGGGGTCTCGGATTCGTAGACCAAGCCGTCGGAGCCGAACACCAGGAACCGGTCAAAGCTGCGGGCAAACCAGCGGTCATGGGTGACGGCCAGGACGGTGCCTTCAAAGGCGTCGATCGCCTTTTCCAGTGCTTCGGCTGAGTGCAGGTCCAGGTTGTCGGTCGGTTCATCCAGCAGCAGCAGCGTGGCGCCGGAGAGTTCCAGCAGGAGGATCTGCAGCCGGGCCTGCTGCCCGCCGGAGAGTGAGTCGTACTTTTGCTCGGAGGACGCGGCCAGGCCGTAGCGGTCCAGTGCTCCGGCGGCGGCTTCACGGCCCAGTCCGGAGCGGTGCTCGTCACCGCGGTGCAGGATGTCCAGCAGGGTTTTGCCGAGCAGGTCCGGGCGCATCATGGTCTGGGCGAAGAATCCCGGCCGGATGCGGGCACCAAGTTTGACGGAGCCCTCATGCGGAACCGGAGCAATCTCCACCTCGGAGACCGGCTCATGTTCCCGGTCAGGATCGGTGCCGCCCAGGGCCAGCAGGCGCAGGAAGTGGGATTTTCCGGAGCCGTTGGAGCCCAGCACGCCCACCCGGTCGCCAAACCAGATTTCGGTGCTGAACGGCTTCATCAGCCCCGTCAGCTCCAGTTTCTGGGCAACCACGGCACGCTTGGCGGTGCGGCCGCCGCGCAGCCGCATCTTGACGTTCTGCTCTATGGGCAGCGCCTCGGGCGGTCCGGCTTCGAGGAACTTGGCCAGCCGCGTCTGCGCGGCCTGGTAGCGGTTGGCCATGTCGGAACGGAACGCCGCCTTGTTCTTGTACATGTTGACGAGTTCCTTGAGCTTCAGGTGCTCCTCGTCCCAGCGCCGGCGCAGTTCCTCGAACCGGGCATTGCGGTCCTCGCGTGCCGTGACGTAGCTGCTGAAGCTGCCGCCGTGGATCCAGGCGGAAGCGCCGTTGATGCCCGGTTCCAGGGTGACGATGCGGGTGGCGGCGTTGTCGAGCAGCTCACGGTCGTGGCTGACGAACAGGACGGACTTCCTGGACTCGGCCAGTTTGGCTTCAAGCCAGCGCTTGCCGGGAACATCCAGGTAGTTGTCCGGTTCGTCCAGCAGCAGCAGTTCATCGGGGCCGGAGAACAGGGCTTCCAGGACCAGGCGTTTCTGCTCGCCGCCGGAGAGGGTGGAGGCCTTGCGGTACTGGGCACGGTCAAAGGGCATGCCCAGGGCCGCCATGGTGACCTCGTCCCAGACGGTTTCCTGCTCGTAGCCGCCGGCATCTCCCCAGTCCGCAATCGCCGTGGCGTAACGCATCTGGGTGGGTTCGTCGTCGTGCTCCATCATGGCCAGCTCGGCGTCATCCACGGCCTTCGCAGCGGCGGCGAGCGCGGGCGGGGCGGCGGAAACCAGCAGGTCCCGGACCGTGCTGTCATCGCGGACCTGGCCCACAAACTGGCGCATGATCCCCATGGACCCGGATTTGGACACCGTGCCCTCATCGGCCTTGATGTCCTCGGCAATGATGCGCAGCAGCGTGGTCTTTCCGGTGCCGTTGGGGCCGATCAGGGCGGTCTTGTGCCCGTCCCCCACCTTGAAGCTGACGCCGTTGAGCAGCTGCCGGCCGTCGGACAGGAAATAGTCAATGTTGGATACGTCGAGGTGTGCCACGCATCCATCCTCCCATCCGCCGGGATGGACAGCCGCCGCATTGACGTGCCTACGATGAAGGCCGCGCGTCCCCGCCCGGGACGTCAGCCGGAAACACGCCGCTAAGGAGCGAAAATGATCTTCATTACCGTCAAGTTCAACGTCAAGCCCGAATGGGTGGAGCGCTGGCCGGAACTGACCGCCGATTTCACTGCAGCCACGCGCGCAGAGCCCGGCAACCTGTGGTTCGACTGGTCCCGCAGCCTGGAAAACCCCAACGAATTTGTCCTGGTTGAGGCCTTCCAGGACGACGCCGCAGAGGCCCATGTGGGCAGCGACCACTTCCAGCAGGCCATGAAGGACATGGTTCAGGCACTGGTGGAAACTCCGAAGATCATCAACACGGTCATCGACGGCGAAGACTGGTCCCGCATGGGTGAACTCACGGTCGAATAGAGCCCGCCGCCCAGCTGCCCGGAACGGCGGCTGGGCTATTTGGTATCCAGCGTGTAGCCGGCCCGGGTCAGGATCTTCCGCAGGTCCACGACGGTCTGCTCGTCGATGTCCTTGCCCCGGGGCGGCTCCAAATAATCCGTCTGCCCCGCAATGGTCACCTCGTACTTGCCGTTGTGCTCGCGCGTGGTGTCGGCCACTGCTTCCAGCAGGGACACCACCCTCTTCCACTCAATGTTGGAGCTGGTGGGATGACGCAGGATCTGCTCCAGCGTGTCCCTGTGGTGGTTGTTCAGGTGCTCGGTCATCAGCACACCTCCTGCTTCCAGTTCGCCATGCCGGAGCTCCGGGCGCAAGGGGAGCCGGGCTCCCGCCGCCCGCAGTACCCCTACTTCGGAGTGTTGCCGGTGAGGAAGTTACTGATCCGCTGCGGCACCAGATGTGCCACCTGCGGCGCCAGGATCCGGGCGCCCAGCTCGATCACTGCTCCCCAGGCGGCCAGCACCAGGAACGTCCACCATGCCGGTCCCAGGGTTCCGATTCCCGGACCAAGACCGTCGCTGCCGCCGGTTCCGGCCCGGCCCGCGGCCACGAGGCTCAGCAGGGCGACGGCGGCGCCGACGAGGCCGAAGGCCACCGGCAGGCTCAGCCACGAGGTGCGGCGGGCCGGGGAGGCTTGCTGGGCCAGGTACCAGGCCAGTGCTGCCGCCGCTGCCAGCAGCACTCCCAGAACTCCGGCTGCTGCACTGGCCCAGACCGGCAGATCAGCTACGGAGGCCGGGATCTGCCCGTCTCCGGGCAGATCCCGGTTAGCCACGGTGGACAGGTGGCCGGCCGCGTACGCCCAGGCCGACGCCGTCGGCAGCCACAGCGGAGCGGCGAAGGTCACTGCCACTCCGCCGCGAATCAGGGCGGTGGTCAGCAGGATCGCTCCGGCCGCTGCTGTGTAGAACAGGTAATGGCCGCCGGCCAGGCGAAGGGCCGCGCGGAGTTCCGGCAGGGCGCGCTCCGCCCGGATGAACCACTGCAGCGGTGTGCCGGACTCTTTTTTGCGTCCCGCCCAGCTGGCACCGGTTCCCAGCAGCACCGCCCCGGCCACGAGGCTCGGCGAGGCCGCGGTCAGGAACACGGCACCAATGTCGGTTTCCGAACGCTGGGAAAACAGCAGGCTCAATGTCACGGAGAAGGCGGCCAGCACCAGACCGGTCACCCCCGCGTACAGCCACCGCGTGCCATCGGATTCAAGTGGCTGCCTGCGCTCGGCACGCCGGCCCTGGCGCCACAGTGTGAGCACCGCAACCCCTGTCAGCAGCAGCGGCAGCGCACCGGTCCAGACACTCACCAGCGGGCCGGCAGCCGAGTACACGGCTGAGGAGACCGTCAGGACCGTTGTGCCGCCCAGCGCCATTGACGCCAGGAAAAACGGATAGATCAGCAGCGCCGAGGGACCGTCAAGCCGGGCACCCACGTTGGAGGCGGAATCAGTCATGGCGTCCAGGGCACCGGTGCCGCCCAGGAAGAATCCAAGGACCAGCAGCGCCATGGTGACGAGCGCGGCTCCCAGGGTCAGGGAATACGCAATGAGTGCCGCCCGCACCGCCAGCCACCACTGCGGGTCCCGGCGTCCGGACCCGACGGGCGGAACAAGGGTGTCGGGGTTTCCCGGCATCCCGCCGTCCTGGTTATGCATTCCATTCCCCCTGCAAAGCGTGAGCGGCGTTGCGCCGGATTCAAACATACAAGCTTACGGCGCCGCCCTCCCGCCGGACTGCTCCCCCGGGGGCTAGTTTCCGGTCCCCAGGTCCGGCAGCGGAAGTCCGTGCTCCCGCCGCAAAGCCAGCTCCGCGGCATGGAATCCGCCCATCCCGTGGACACCGGGTCCCGGCGGCGTGGATGCCGAGCACAGGTAGACCCCCGGCAGCGGGGTTTGCCACGGGTTCAGGGCGAGAACAGGCCGGGCCGCCATCTGCCACAGGTTGACGGCGCCGCCGCCAAAGTCACCGCCCACATAGTTTTCGTTGTACCGCTCCAGATCCGCCGCCGTTGTGGCCTGCGAGCGGACGACGACGTCGCGGAAGCCGGGCGCGAAGCGTTCGATCTGTGCGGTGACGGCTTCGGTCATGTCCACGGTGGAACCGGCGGGAACGTGGCAGTAGGTCCACAGGATGTGCCGGCCGGCCGGGGCGCGGGAGGAATCAAAGCTGCTGGGCTGGGACAGGAGAACATAGGGCTTTGCAGGATGCCGTCCGGCCGCCACCCGCGCTTCGGCTTCAGCCAGTTCGGCACGCCGTCCCCCCAGGTGGACGGTTCCTGAGCGGTGCACCTCATCGTTTGCCCAGGGAACGGGCCCCGAGAGGATGAAATCCACCTTGCAGGCTGCGTTTCCGTAGCGGAACCGTTCCAGGGAGCGTGCGTAGCGGCCAGGCAGCCGCGGTCCGGCAAGTTCCAGCAGGGTCTTCGGAGAAACATCGAGCAGCACCGTCCTGGAGCTGCTGACCTCGTCCAGGGAGGACACCCGGTGGCCGGTGACCACCTCTCCCCCGTGCGCCTGCAGGTCCTGGACCATGGCGTCGGCGATGGCCTGCGAACCGCCGTCGGGCACGGGCCAGCCCACCGTGTGGGCCAGCAGCGACAGGAGCAGGCCGCCGCCGGCGGAGGGGAGCGACGGCATGCGGCCCACCGGGTGGGCCGCCACACCAGTGAGCAGCGCGGGTGCCTTGTCCGTGGAGAACCGCCGGTTCCACAGCACGGTGCCCTGGTCCAGGGCGGCACGCCCGAAGGCCAGCGCGGCTGCGGGTTTGCGGTAGCCGCGGAACAGCGGGGACATAAGGAATTCCGTGATGTCCTCGCTGCGCTGCACCAGCGGCTGCATCAGGGAACGGAACGCCGGGCCGTCCGCGCCAAGACCCGCCACGGTGCGCTCCAGGTCCCGATACGCCAGGCCGGCATCGCCGCCGTCCAGCGGATGCGCGTAGGAGATCTCCGGCACGGTGAGCCGAATCCGGCCGGCCAGGTCAAAGCGGCGGAAGAACGGCGAAGCCAGGGCCATGGGATGCACGGCGGAGCAGACGTCGTAGCGGTGGCCGGGTTCCAGAAGTTCCTTCGTCCGGCTGCCGCCGCCCGCGGTGGCTCCCGCTTCAAACACCCGCACCGACAATCCGGCGCGGGCCATGATCACGGCGGCCGCCAGTCCGTTGGGGCCGGCGCCTACTACTGACACATCCGTCACGGGGTTCCTGCTTCCTCTGCCGGGGTCCGGATAGCCGCCGGTTGTCGGGCTTTGCGGCCCAGCCGGAACCGGTCCGGCGCGTGGTCGAAGGGACCGCCCTGGGGATCATCGACGTCGAGCCGGCGCACCGGATCATCTGCCGGATCGAGGATATCGCGGACCACCCACACCATCAGCCAGGCAGTGGCAAGCCAGTGCCCGGCCACTGCCCACACATAGTAGGCCGCATCAATGTTGCTGCGTTCGGGTCCGCCGGAAGTGACGGCACCCAGATACATCCAGATTGCCCACCAGTGCAGCACTTCAAAGAACTGCCAGATCAGGAAATCCCGCCACCGCGGCCGTGCGAGCGCCGCCAGCGGGATCAGCCACAGCACAAATTGCGGGGAGTACACCTTGTTGGTCAGGATAAAGGCCGCCACGATCAGGAAGGCCAGCTGCGCCAGCCGGGGGCGGCGCGGTGCGGCAAGCCCCAGCAGGGCAATGCCGGCGCAGGCAGCGGCGAACAGGACGTACGCCCAGAAATTGATGAACCGCGGATCCGCTTCCGCCTGTCCCCAGCTCCCGGCGAGCAGGTTCCAGGCAAACCACACCGAGGAGTATCCGGCCGGACGTTCGCCGGTGTAGGTGAGGAAGTACTTCCAGCCGGTGAAGTCGGAAACCATGAACGGCACGTTCACCGCGAGCCACGCGGCCGCGGCCGCTCCCGCTGTCTGGACCACCGGGCGCAGCCGCAGGGTCCGCAGGCCAAGGACCAGGATGGCACCCAAAATCAGGACCGGGTACAGCTTGAGCGCGGTGCCCAGTCCCAGAAGCACGCCCGCGAGCACCGGACGGTTGCGGGCAAAGGCCAGCATGCCCAGGGCGGCCAGGAGCACCGCCCATATGTCCCAGTTGATGAAGACCGAAAGGACCATGGCCGGTGCCAGGGCAACCATGGCTGCGTCCCAGGGCCGGCGGTTGGCCATCCGCATGGTGGCCGTGACCGTGGCGGCCCAGGCCAGGACTGCCAGCACCGCATTGATGTCGAAATAGGCCAGGGCCCGGTCCGCAGATGCGCCGCCCGGCACCAGCAGGGCTGTGGCCCCGGCCAGCAGGCCCAGCAGCACCGGGTACTCAAAACTGGATCCCGGGGTCAGGAAGGGAAAGATTCCCGCGGCCAGGCCGCGGGAATCAAACAGGACCGGCCAGTCCGAATAGCAGGCCTGGTAGAAGTGATCCGGGGAGGTCCAGCCGCCAACGCGGCAGGGAGTCTTGATCAGCACGGCCAGCAGTGCGGCGGCGGTGGTCAGCAGGATCAGGACCCGTTCCACGGTGAAGAACCCGGGCGTCACGATTCCGGGCGCGGTGTACCGTCCCAGCGGTCCCCCGACGGCTTCGGTGAGGTTCCTCAGGAGTGGATCGTTGCGGCTGGGCACCACTATCCGCAGCGGCTGACGTCGGGGCTTGGGCTCCATGGTTACCAGTATGACCGCCGGCACGGCGGGCTTCGAAGACCGGATACAGGTCATTCCCGCTCAGCTGCTGCTGTGACGGCGCACACTCAGCACTCGGGTTGAGGCCGTAGACTGGGCCCGTCTTTGCCGCATCCGGTGCGGCACTGAATTACTTTTCTTCAAAGGAGAACTGTGGCAATGAACCCCATTCGGGTCGCAATCGTTGGTGTCGGCAACTGTGCGGCGTCCCTAGTCCAAGGCGTGCAGTACTACCGCGACGCAGATCCTGACCTGACCGTTCCCGGGCTGATGCACGTGAAGTTCGGGCCGTACCACGTCAACGATGTGCAGTTTGTGGCCGCCTTCGACGTCGACAGCAAAAAGGTGGGCCTGGACCTGGCGGACGCCATCGGTGCCAGCGAGAACAACACCATCAAGATTGCCGACGTCCCGCAGACCGGCATCACCGTGCAGCGCGGCCACACCCTGGACGGCCTGGGCAAGTATTACCGCGAAACCATCGTGGAGTCCGACGCCGAGGCAGTGGACATTGTTGCCGCCCTTCGGGACAACGCCGTTGACGTCATGGTCTGCTACCTGCCGGTCGGCTCGGAGCAGGCCGCCAAGTTCTATGCCCAGTGCGCCATCGACGCCGGCGTCGCCTTTGTGAACGCCCTTCCGGTGTTCATTGCCGGCACCAAGGAGTGGGCGGACAAGTTCACCGCGGCCGGCGTTCCCATTGTCGGCGACGACATCAAGAGCCAGATCGGCGCCACCATCACGCACCGCGTGATGGCCAAACTGTTCGAGGACCGCGGCGTCATCCTGGACCGCACGTACCAGCTCAATGTCGGCGGCAACATGGACTTCAAGAACATGCTTGAGCGCGAGCGCCTGGAATCAAAGAAGATCTCCAAGACGCAGGCGGTCACCTCCAACACGTCAGCGGATCTGAAGGCCGACGACGTCCACATCGGTCCCTCCGACTACGTGGCCTGGCTCGATGACCGCAAGTGGGCCTTCGTGCGGCTTGAGGGCCGCAACTTCGGCGATGCCCCGGTGTCCCTGGAGTACAAGCTGGAGGTGTGGGACTCCCCCAACTCCGCCGGTGTGATCATCGACGCGATCCGGGCCGCCAAGATTGCCCTGGACCGCGGTGTGGGCGGACCCATCCTCTCGGCGTCGAGCTACTTCATGAAGTCCCCGCCGGAGCAGTACAACGATGACCTTGCCAAGGAAAAAGTGGAGCAGTTCATCCGCGGCGAGGTTGAGCGCTAAGCTCTCCCCCTGCCCCCCCGCGAGATGGCAGAAGGTGTCCCTCCCGAGGCCGGGAGGGACACCTTTTGCCATCTCGCGGTATGAAGGACGGTATGAGGGGCTAGGACAGACCCGTTGGCGTCCCGTCGGCGGCGACGTCCATGCGCATTGCGGCCGGCACCTTGGGCAGCCCCGGCATGGTCATCACGGCCCCGGTCAGTGCCACCACAAATCCGGCGCCGGTCTTCAGGATCAGATCCCGGACGTGCACCGTGAAACCGGTCGGCGCCCCGAGCAGCGCGGCGTTGTCGGAGAACGAGTACTGGGTCTTGGCCATGCACACCGGCAGGGAATCCCAGCCCCCGGCCCTGATCTCCTCCAGGCGGCGCAGCGCCGGCAGGGCGAATTCGACGTCGTCGGCTCCGTAAATTTCCCGGACCACGGTGCGGATTTTCTCTTCGACGGGCATCTCAGCCGGGTAGAGGAAACGGAAATCCGTCGGTTTCTCCAGCGCGGCCAGCACTTTGGCACCCAGCTCATCGCCGCCGTTTCCGCCACCGCCCTGCGCCCAGACGTCCGCAGCGGCGGCCGCCACGCCCTCATTGGCGCACCACTGCAGCAGCCAGTCCACTTCCTCCGGCGTATCCGTGGTGAAGGTGTTCACGGCCACCACCGGGCTCAGTCCGAATTTTGCGATATTTCCCAGGTGCCGGCGCAGGTTCGCGGTTCCGGCCTCCAGGGCAGCCGGGTCCGGCTCGCCCAGCCGGTCCTTCGGCACGCCGCCGTGCATCTTCAGGGCACGGATTGTGGCCACCACGACGACGGCGTCCGGGGCCACGTCCGCGGCCCGCGAGGTGATGTCCATGTACTTTTCAGCACCCAGATCCGCACCGAAACCGGCCTCGGTGACCACGATGTCCCCCACCGTGCGGGCCAGTTCGGTGGCAATCACCGAGTTGCAGCCGTGGGCAATATTGGCGAACGGACCGCCGTGGACCAGTGCCGGTGTCCCGGCCAGGGTTTGGACGAGGTTGGGCTTGACGGCGTCCTTGAGCAGCAGCGTCAGGGCGCCCTCCACCCCGAGGTCCCGCACCGTCACCGGCCGGCGGTCGTACGTGTAGCCAACGGTGATGCGGGCCAGCCGCTCCTTAAGATCCGTGAGGTCGCGGGCGAGGCAGAACACCGCCATGATTTCCGAGGCCACGGTGATGTCGAAGCCGTCCTGGCGGGGCGTGCCCTGGGTCGGGCCGCCCAATCCAATCACGATGTCGCGCAGCGAGCGGTCGTTCATATCCATGACCCGGCGGAACGTGATGCGGCGGGGATCAATCCCCAATTCGTTGCCCTGATAAATATGGTTGTCCAACAGGGCCGTCAGGGCATTGTTGGCTGTGGTGATGGCGTGGAAATCGCCGGTGAAGTGCAGGTTGATGTCCTCCATCGGCACCACCTGGGAATAGCCTCCGCCCGTGGCTCCGCCCTTCATGCCCAGAACCGGGCCCAGTGAGGGTTCCCGCAGCGCTATGACGGTGTTCGCCCCGGCTTTGGCCAACGCATCGCCCAGGCCCACGGTCACGGTGGATTTTCCTTCGCCCGCGGGAGTGGGGCTCATGGCGGTAACCAGCACCACTTTGCCCCGGGTTTTCCGCGGCGGAACCAGCAGCGGATCCACCTTTGCCTTATACCGCCCGTAGAGTTCAAGGGCGTCTTCGGGGATCCCGGCAGCGCGGGCAATTTCGGTGATGGGCTTCATCACCGCCCGGCGGGAGATTTCCAAATCACTGGACATGTCAGCGGCAGCGCGCATCGTTGCGGTCCTTCCGGTTCCTGCCGGTGGTTTTCACCGGCAGTCGTGACGTATGCCCAAACTATCAGCGGACCGAATGCGCCGAGAACTGCTCGGCGGCCTGCAGGTAACTCTGCGCGGTGAGCATGGCCGTGCGGTTCCATCCAAAAGCCGACGCATGCACGGCGGCGCCGAGGCCCAGCGCCCGCCGGAACCCGGCGTCGTCGTACAGCCGTTCCAGCTCAGCGGACCAGCGGAGGCTGTCATGCCCGTCCACCAGCAGCCCGGTGCGGCCGTGCCCCACTGCCTTGGGGAGACCGCCCACGTTGGCAGCTAATACAGGTGTGCCGCAGGCCTGCGCCTCGAGGGCCACCAACCCAAAGGATTCGCTGAAGGAAGGCACCGCAACGACGTCGGCGGCCCGGAACCAACCGGCGAGCGCGGCCGCGCCTACGGGCGGACGCAGCGAGACCTGCGCGTGGAGTCCGAGCGAATCGATCAGCGGCTGCAGGTCCAGCACCTCGGACCCGCTGCCGGCTCCCAGGATGGTGACGTGCAGCGGAATGTCCGGACGGCGGGCGTGGAGCTCCGCGGCGGCCCGCACCAGCACCTGGGGACCCTTCATCCGCTGGATGCGCCCCGCAAAGACTACGTGGAACGCGTTGGGCGGGATGTTCAGGGCGGCGCGCGAAGCATCGGAGTTTCGGCGGGAGAAAATGTTCAGGTCTACACCCGGTGCCACCACGTCCACTTCGCGGGGGTTGGCTCCGTAGAGTGATTCCAGCTCGGCAGCTTCGGTGCTGGTGTTCGCGATCAGGCGGGTAGCGCCGTCCACGATGTCCTGCTCACCGTCAATCCGCACCTGCGGTTCCGGCTTTTCCCCGGCCTGCAGCCGGAGGTTCTTCACTCGGGCCATGGTGTGCATGGTGTGCACCAGCGGAAGGTCCCAGGTACGGGCAACAGACAGCCCGGCGGTACCGGAGACCCAGTAATGCGAATGGATGACGTCAAAGCGCCGCGGGGCACGGTAGGGCTGCAGGTCAGCCACGCCGGCGGCCAAAGCAGCCTCGAGGCCGGGGAGGGCCTCCTTGGCAATCTTTCGGCGCGGTCCGGCAGTAACATGATGGACCGTCACACCGGGAGCCAGTTCCACTGACGGGGGGTGATGCGGATCGGAGGCGCGGGTGAAAATCTCCACTCCGACGCCGCATTTGGCCAGCTCAACAGCCACCGAGCGGACGTAAACGTTCATTCCGCCGGCATCGCCGGAGCCCGGCTGCTCCAAGGGTGACGTATGCAAGGAGAGCATGGCGACACGCTTTACCTGAAGCAACAGCACTCCCTTCCTGGCCGGCCGCTGTCCGATGTCCCCTACTGACTTTATAACGCCGCGGCCGGGAGCATGGTTTCCGACCGGTTCCGGTCACACCGCTCACACCCGAGCCGGAGCCGTTTGTCAGTGATTCCACCGGGCAGGCCGCACAAACCGGTGGAGTCCACCGTGTACAGCGCGGACTCCACCGGTTTTGTTCCCGTCGGTTCGGGTTGCTACTTCACCGACCAGGTGCTGTGCGTCATCAGGTGCCATTGCGGTCCGTTCCAGTACGCGTCCAGGCGGGCCTGATGGACGGCTTCGGAGCGGGCGAACGAAGCCAGCAGGCGGAAGAACATGGTCAACACCTCCTTCCGGATGTGCCGCGGGCCTGTTTGCGGGTCAGGAGCCGACGGCGGGTGATCAGCCCGCGCTGCCGGCGGCAGGACGGCAGTTTCGGGCTGGGCGGGGGTTTCGGGCTGGGCGGGGATTTCGGCAGAAACGGAAAAGGGCAGGCTGGAATTAGGCATGAGTAATCTCCGGAAAAGGGCGCACCCGTTTTTAGGGTGCACAAAAGAACCAATAAAGAATAGGAAAAAGACCGTGGGATCTTTGAGGGTAGGCGGTGCCTGCGCAAATAATTATTCGACAATGATTCTTCGAATGAATTGATGTACGTCAGGGACGGCCCCGGTACGCAGCCGGGTCGCCTCGCGGCGGGGTGCGCCTCAGCGGATCCCCGATAGCCGACCAACACAGCACTTCCGGCAACTGAACCCGCTGCCTGCAACTGCGGTCACCCCAAACCCGACAACACCCTCGGGTGGCAGGGAGTCCGTGCCGGGAAGGTATGCCCCGCCAGGCATAAAGCCAAGTCAGGAAACCGGCGGGCGGTTCCGCGAGACTTCAGGAGGGGTTTTCAGGAGGGTTCAGCGGGAGTACCAGGGTTGATTCAAGGCGGTCAGCGCCGTGGCTACAGTGGTTACCCGAGAAAGCCGGGGGTTCCGGTTCGCCGCGAGGAGGATCCGTAACCCGAGGCGCCGGTGAGTCCGTCAGCAGCGCCGGCCACCCGCATTCCAAAAGGCCGGACAAACGGCCCCTCAGCAGAAGGGATGGACGTGCGTGCCTGCGGGCAGGCAACCACCGTTGCAGTGAGGAATTTGTGGATGATCATTACCCCCACCTCCCTTTCATGAGTGCATGGAATTACGGATGGCCGGCCAGATGCTGGATGCTCTAAACCGGATGGAACTTGGTTAATCGGGATGCGGTCCCACCTGCAAGAAAGGTGGCCGCAGAAAAAACATACAACACGTTTCCGTCTCCTGCCAAGGCATTTACGGAAACTTTTTTACATTCTTTTGGAGATTAATAGTTCCAGCGCACTATTGCGGGGGTGTGCTTGTCCCAGCCAAGGGTGCAGACCGCCGCTGTGCCGAGCACCAAATGCCGCCCGTGGTCGGCCGGAAGGCCAAGCCAGCGGGCTGCGAGAATCCGCAGGAAGTGCCCGTGTGCCACAAGCAGGACCTTCTCCATGGGGTGGGCGTCCGGAGTGCGGTCCATCGGTGTGCCGCAGCCGGCCTGCACCTGGGAGATGATGCGATCCGCACGCTCTGCCACCTGATCCAAAGTTTCCCCGTTGGGGACGCCGTCCTTCCAGATGAGATATCCGGGATTCTCCGCACGGACCTGCGTGCTCTTGCGTCCCTCGTTGTCTCCGTAGTCCCACTCGTGGGCGTGGGGCAGGATCTGCGGGTTCGGATAGCCCACGAGTTCCGCGGTGCGCCGCGCCCGGGCCAGCGGGGAAGAGAGCACCAGGTCAAAATCAATCTGACCGATCTTGTCCTTCGCAGCGACGGCCTGTGCCTCGCCCGCTTCTGTCAGTGGTATGTCCGTCAGACCCGTGTAGTTCCCCTCGCGGGACCACTCCGTTTCACCGTGGCGCAGCAGCCACAGTCGCGGCAGGCGGGTGCCTGCCGGGGTCGTATCCGGAACCGCCGGACCGAAGTCCTCAGCGTCGCTCATTTACTTCCTTCCGCTACAGCGGACGGGTATCCGTCCTACTCCATTTTGGCACCGCCGCCGCCGGTGCCCTCCTCGGAGTCATTGCCGGAGCGGTCTGCAGCGGCCTGTACGGAGGCGTCGGCAGCGTTGCTTTCATCCGCTGCTGCGGGTCCGGAGCTGCCCGGGTTCTCGGGCTGGGAGGCCCACCAGGTCCGGAGCGTCTCGGCTGCCTCAGCCTCCGTGGAAGGGCCCTTTTCCATCCGCTCTTCCAGCAGGAACCGGTAGGCGCGGCCCACCACGGGACCCGGCCGGATGCCGAGCAGGGCCATGATCTGTTCACCGTCCAGGTCAGGGCGGATCGCAGCCAGTTCCTCCTGTTCCGCGAGCGCCGTGATGCGTGCCTCCAGGTCGTCATACGCAAAAGCCAGGCGGTCGGCCTTGCGCCGGTTGCGGGTGGTGACATCGGAACGGGTCAGCCGGTGCAGGCGCTGCAGCAGGGGCCCGGCGTCGTTGACGTAACGGCGGACGGCGGAGTCGGTCCAGCCGGCGTCGCCGTAGCCGTAGAACCGCATGTGCAGCTCCACCAGCCGGGACACGGCCTTGATGGTGTCATTGTCAAAGCGCAGCGCCTTCATCCGCTTGGCGGTCAGCTTGGAGCCAACGGCGTCGTGATGCAGGAAGCTCACCGAGCCGTTGGGCTCAAAGCGGCGCGTGGCCGGCTTGCCGACGTCGTGCATCAGTGCCGCGAACCGCAGCACAAAATCGGGTCCCGGGACCGCGCCGTCGGCGTCCGTCTCATGGCTGCAGGCCTGGCGCAGCACCGTCAGCGAGTGCTGATAGACATCCTTGTGGCGGTGGTGCTCATCGATCTCCAGTTTCAGGGCGGACACCTCCGGCAGGACGTGTTCGGCCAGCCCGCTTTCCACCAGCAGATCGATTCCGGTCCACGGAGCCTTGCCCTTGATCAGTTTCACCAGCTCATCGCGGACGCGTTCGGCGGAAATGATGGTGATCCGCCCGGCCATGTCCTTCATCGCCTCGAAAACCTCCGGCGCCACGTTCACTTCCAGCTGGGAGGCAAAACGGGCCGCGCGCATCATGCGCAGCGGGTCGTCGGAGAACGACGTCGAGGGGGCACCGGGGGTGCGCACCAGCCCTGCCTGCAGATCCCTTGCTCCGCCGAACGGATCCACCAGCTCCATTGACGGCAGGCGCAGGGCCATCGCATTCATGGTGAAGTCCCGGCGGAACAGGTCGTCTTCGAGCTTGTCTCCGAACGCCACCTCGGGTTTCCGCGACTCCGGATCATAGGCGTCGGCCCGGTAGGTGGTGATTTCTATCTGGAAACCGTCCTTGCGCATTCCGATGGTTCCAAAGGCGCGGCCGATCTCCCAGTAGGTATCGCACCAGCGGCGGATGATGCCGATGATGTCGTCCGGGCGGGCGTTGGTGGTGAAATCAAGGTCCGGGGAGACGCGTCCCAGGAACAGGTCCCGAACAGGCCCGCCCACAAGGGAGAGTTCATACCCCGCCGCTTGGAACAAGTCCCCCAGGTCGCCGACAACGGAGGGAAGGGGAGTTTTCAGGACCGAGCTGTCAAAAAGGTGCGCCATAGTGCTTTAAGCGTGCCAGATAAAAGGCCGGAAGACGCACAGCGGACGCCCCGCGGGAACCGGACACGCCGGGCATTGCCGCTTCTGCTCCGGGGTGCTCCTGCACAGTCATCATCCCCGGACAAAGATCGTTAGAGTGGTCCTATGGCCCATCCCGTACCGAGCGCACCCAAGCGAACCCCGTTGACGGCGTCAATGGGCAGCGCCGGCGCGCATCCGGTGCAGCCTTCCCTTCCCACGGTGGAAGAGGTTTCCGCCGGAGGCATTGTGGTGGATTCCACTTCCCCCCAACTTCCCGTGGCCATTATTGCCCGCCTCAACCGCGGCGGACGGCTGGAATGGTGCCTGCCCAAGGGCCATCCGGAGAATGACGAAGACAGCCGCGAAGCTGCCGTCCGGGAGATCGCCGAGGAGACCGGCATCGAAGGCCGCATCCTGACCGCGCTGGGCAGTATCGACTATTGGTTCACGGTGAGCGGTCACCGCGTGCACAAAACCGTGCACCACTTCCTGCTCACCGCCACCGGCGGCCGCCTCACGATTGAAAATGACCCGGACCATGAGGCCGTGGACGTGGCCTGGGTGCCGCTGGCGGAGCTCGGCAAGCGGCTCTCTTTCCCGAACGAGCGGCGCATCGCCGACCTCGCGCGGGAAATCCTTCCCCGCTACCTCTGATCCCTCCTGCGGAGCCCCCGGTTTAAGCGCCGCACGGTTGGAGTGAGAACATAGGGACACCATGGCCGAAAAGATAATCGCTCCCAGCACCGCGCGTTCCAGCGCCGTCATGGCAGCTGGAACCCTGTTGTCCCGCGTACTGGGCCTTGTCCGGACAGCACTGCTGGCCGTTGCCATCGGCAACACCGGCCTGGTGACGGACATCTTCAGCTCTGCCAATGTGCTGCCCAACTTCATCTACCTGCTGCTGGCCGGCGGCGTGTTCAATGCCGTCCTGGTCCCGCAGATCATCAAGGCCAGCAAACGGCCCGACCGCGGCCGCGAATATGTTTCCGCCATCATGACCCTGAGTCTTGTCGGACTGGGCATCGTGGCTTTGGGGGCAACCCTCGCCGCACCGTGGATCCTTCGGCTGGTGACGGGGCTCAATGAGTCCCAGCTCCCCCTGGCCACCGCCTTTGCCTACTGGCTGTTTCCGCAGATCTTCTTCTACGGCGCCTACGCCGTCATCGGTCAGACACTCAACGCCAACGGCCGTTTTGGTGCCTATATGTGGGCTCCCGTGGTCAACAACGTGGTGGCCATTGGGGGGCTGGTGCTGTTCATCGCCCTGATAGGACGCCAGGAAACCAACAACTTCACGCCGGACAACTGGACCACCTCGGCAACCGTTCTGCTGGCCGGCAGCACCACCCTGGGCATTGTGCTGCAGGCCGCGGTGCTGCTCATTCCGCTGCGGAAACTCGGACTGGGCCTGCGGCTGAGCTTCCGGCTGCGGGGCATCGGCCTGCGGCAGACCGGAAAAGTCGCCAAGTGGACCATCATCACGATGCTGGTGGGCAACGGCGCCTACCTGGTCTACACAAAGGTGGCCACCATCGCCTCCGGTGCCCGTCCGGTATACGAGGCAATGAATCCGCCGGAGATCATCGCGGGCCACTTGAACCTGGAAACTGCCTCCATGTTCTACATGATTCCGCACTCCGTGATTACGCTGTCTCTGGCCACGGTGCTGTTCAACCAGATGTCCCACGCCTTCACCGAGGGAAACCTGAGCGTGGTCCGGGAGACCATTTCCTCCGGCCTGCGCGCCATCGGCGTGGCAACCATATTCTGCTCCGCCGTCCTGGTGGTGCTCGCCGGACCCATCAGCATGTGGTTCAGCGGCGGTTCCAACGCCTCTGCCGCCGTCCAGGGCCAGGTCCTGGTACTTCTGGCGGTCAGCGCACCCTTCCTGAGCGCCACGTTCCTCATGAACCGTGCCTTTTACGCGGATGAGGACGGCAAAACCCCGATGATCATGCAGATCATCCTGTCCGTTTTCGGCATCGCCCTGGCCCTGGGAGCCGCGGCACTGCCCGCCAACCGGATCGTCTTCGGCCTGGCCATCGCCTATTCCCTGGGCAACGTGGCGGGAGTGATCGTCAGCCACATTTTCCTGACCCGGAAGCTGGGCCATTACGGTGCAGGCGAAATCTTCGACGTCCATGTCCGGATGACGCTTGCCGCCCTGGGCTGCGCCGTCGTCGGATCCGTGGCGCTGGCAGCGCTTGGCGGCTACTCAGCGGATGGATTCGTCTGGTCCTCCCTCACCGGTTCGCTGGTGGCACTCCTGGTCTGCGGGGCCCTGATGGCGGTGTCCTATTTCCTCATGCTGCGCGCCCTCAAGGTAAATGAACTGGATGCCTTCCTCAAACCCATCCTTGCGAAGGTCCGCCGCTAGGCGCGCCTTTCACCTCCCCGGAAACCTCTGCCGGGCACCGCGTGCCTACTAAACGTATTGCCAATTTCCGCGGGTAGCATGGGTTAAGAATGTGATGCAGTCCTGTCACCAAGCATGCGCAAGGCAGTCCGCAGTAACCAGAACGCAGTAATTTTGCCGTTTCCATGGGAGGAACACGTGCCACAGCCGGTAGACGTAGGCTCAACGCTCGGAGGCCGCTACAAGGTGACCGCCCAGGTGCTGGCCTCAGCGGAGAATGACCTGGTCCTCGACGGCGTGGACCTGGTGCTCAACCGTGCCGTCAGCATCCTCCTTGCCGCGCCGGAAAACACCGCCCAGGTCAGCGCCAGCGCCCGTGAAGTCGCCACCGGCGAACGGGACAGCAACGTCCAGATCCTTGACCTGGGCATAAGCGACGGCCGCACCTATCTGGTCACCAGCAACGCCAACGCCGTGGATTTGCTGGATCTGGTCATTGAACGGGACGCCCCGTATGTCGAGCCTTTCTTTACCGACACTCTCGGATCCGAGATCTTTGGCATGCCCCGTTCCCGGGAGCCGGAGAACGAGGATGAAGATATGTATGCGGAGGAGCCCCAGGAGCGCGCTCCCCGCAAGCCCCGGCTTTCCGGCCGCCCGCTGCCCAAACTGTCCAAGTTCGGCCGGGGCGGTGCTGCCGCCGGTGCACCCGCCGGGGCAGCCCTTGCGGGAGCCGAAGAGGTCTCTGCTGAGCGTGATCTGGAGTTCGGTGACGCCGCTGATGCTCCGGCCGAAGCCGCCACCGGAGCGGCAACCATACCGCCGCCGCCGTCCAAGCGTTCCCTCCCGGGTGCTCCCGCTTCGGATGAGGGCAGCGCTCCGGCCACCGGGCAGAACCCGAAGGTTTCACGGTGGACTGAAAACGACTATTCAGAGGACTATCCGGCCGCCGGGAAAGCCGACGTCCCGCAGGCCTCCACCAAGGCGGCAGGACGGGACGATTCACGCCGCGCGGCGTCCTTCCCCGCCTCCGCTGTCACTGCAAGCGCCGGATCCGGCGGGGACAACACCGGGGACTTTGACGAGGACTATGACGAGAACGGCAACGAAGCTTCAGGCCGCGGTAACCGAACCTTCAGCCGGGTGCTCGTAGGGGCCGTCCTGACGCTGGTTTTGATAGCTGCCGTAGTTCTCGCGGTGGGCACGCTGGGCGGTATCAAGAACGACCCCCAGGCAGATTCGGGTACGACCCCCTCCGCCACGGCGCCCGTGGAAGCTGCTCCGGCCGAGACACCGGCGCCGGAAGCCGAGGTGGCCGCCCCGGCACCCGTGACTGCCGGGGTCAGCCGCCTGGTGCCCGCCAACCCCGCCCTTGATGCGGAAAACGACGGCGCACTTCCCAAAATCCTGGACGGCAATGACGCCACCTACTGGTCCAGTTACGAATACGCCAATGACACCTTCGGCGGGTACGCCCCCAACCTGGCGCTCGTCGTCGAGCTGGAGGAGAACTCGGCGATCAACAAGATCGACATCACCCAGCTCAACGGCACCGGCGGCAGCTTCTCCGTGCTGCTCAACGATGCCCCCACCCTGGAAGGTGCCACCACCGTGGCTGAGACCGGCTTCGCCGGCCCCACCACCAGCATTCAGGTGCCCAAAACCGACGGTGAAACGGCCACGGCACAGTACGTGATCGTCAACTTCACCCAGCTGCCGCGTCTGAGCGGGATGCAGGCTGCTTACCCGTACGGCCTGCGCATCGCTGAAATCGCCGTTTCCTAACCCCCAAGCCTTTGGGGATCGGGCCGGGAACACCCCCGACCCGGTCCCCGGACGTGTGCCGAACGTGCAGCCGGAATAAGCTGGAGCCTGAAACGGTTGTGACCACTGATCCCGAAGTAAGCACACGGCACTGCGGTTCGTTCGGATCGCGCCGAATTACTTGAGTTTCAACAGGAAGAGGAACACCTAACCGTGAGCATCGAAATCCCCGCAGCCGCCGACGGCGTGCGCGACGTCATCATTGTCGGTTCCGGTCCGTCCGGTTACACCGCAGCCGTTTACACGGCCCGCGCCAACCTCAACCCGCTGCTGATAGCAAGCTCGGTCACTGCCGGCGGTGAGCTGATGAACACCACCGACGTGGAGAACTTCCCCGGCTTCCCTGAAGGAGTCATGGGCCCGGATCTGATGGCCCAGTTCGAAAAGCAGGCGGCCCGCTTCGGCACCGAAATCCTGTTTGAGGACGTCACCTCCCTGGAGCTCGACGGCGATATCAAGAAGGTGACCATCGGCACCGGAGAGACCTTCCTGGCGCGCGCCGTCATCATCTCCACCGGATCCGCATACCGGGAGCTGGGCCTGGAGGACGAGAAGCGCCTGTCCGGCCGCGGCGTCAGCTGGTGTGCCACCTGCGACGGTTTCTTCTTCAAGGGCCAGGACATCGCCGTAATCGGCGGCGGGGACTCCGCGCTGGAAGAAGCGCTGTTCCTGACCAAGTTCGCCTCCAGCGTGACCGTGGTCCACCGCCGTTCCACGCTGCGTGCCTCCAAGATCATGCAGGACCGCGCCCTCTCCCACGAGAAGATCCGTTTTGTCTGGGACTCGGAAGTTGCCGGGATCCACGGCGAGGACAAGGTCACCGGCCTGCGGCTGCGCAACACCGTGGACGGTTCCGAGTCCGACCTCGCCGTCACCGGCGTCTTCGTGGCCATCGGCAATGATCCCCGCACTGAGCTGGTCAAGGGACAGCTGGAACTGACCAGCGAAGGCACCATTGCCGTCGCGGGCCGGACGTCCAAGACGTCGCTGCCCGGCGTGTTCGCCGCCGGTGACGTTATTGACCCCACCTACCGGCAGGCGATCACTGCGTCCGGCTCCGGTTGTGTGGCAGCTGTCGACGTCGAACACTACCTGGCTGATCTGGGCGACTCGGTATCCACCGCTGCGGAGGTTCCCACCCCGCCGGCGGAAGCCGTGTCCGAAAACGCTTCACTCTAAAGTTTTAAACACTGTTAGGAGCAACACATGAGCAACGCAAAAGATGTAACCGACGCCTCATTCGGGGCTGATGTCCTCACCGCTGACAAGCCGGTCATTGTGGATTTCTGGGCAGAATGGTGCGGCCCCTGCCGCATGCTCTCCCCGATCCTCGACGATATCGCGGCTCAGTACGCGGACAAGGTCAATGTCGTCAAGGTGAACGTGGATGACAACCCCGCCATCGCGGCCAAGTACGGCATCACCTCCATTCCGGCCGTATATGTCTTCCAGGACGGTGAGGTTGCCGCTACGTCTATCGGCGCCAAGCCCAAGCAGGTCCTGGAACAGGAATTTGCGGCCTTCCTGAAGTAAGACTCAAACACCATGCACTCGGCAGGAGAACCCTTGCGGAGAATGGACGCCAGCCGGCGTGTGGTAGCGCTTCGCGAAGCGCTGCTGCGCGCCGGCATCTCCATGTCTTACCTGGCTCCGGACTCCGTTAACAACCCCACCCTTTTTGACGACCATGTGGACGCTGCTGTCCGGTCCTTCCAGCAGAGCCGCGGCCTCATTGTCGACGGCGTTGCTGGTCCGGATACCCTGCGGGCCGTGGCCGAGGCGCAATTCCGTTTCGGGGACCGCACCCTCGCCCTCGTCGAAGGTGAACCGCCGGCACGCGGGGACGACGTTGCCGAACTGCAGCGTCATCTCTCACACCTGGGCTTCTACTACGGCCACATTGACGGCGAATTCAATGTTCGTACGCGCTACGCCGTCGCTGAGCTGCAGCACAATCTTGGCATCCCGGGCACCGGCGTCTGTGATGCGGACACCATGCGGGCCATGGCACGCGTTAACCGCGCCATCACTCCCAGCCAGGCTTTTGCCTTGCGGGACTATGAACGGCTGGACCGTTCCACGGCAGCGTTGCGCGGGCGGCTGATCGCCCTAAGCACCGGACGCTCGGAGCTTGCCTCTCCCCACGCCGTCGAACGCCTCACCTCCCAGCCCCTGACCGAGGCCCTCGTTGCCGCGGACATTGGCCAGCGCGTGGAGCGCATCCTGCGTGAATTCGGCGCAGGTGTGGTCAACCGCTCATCCACCAGCATCCCCGTGGACGGCGACCGTGAAACCGTTCCGAGCCTCAGCCTGGACCTTCACTGCGACTGGCTGGACCAGCAGGCAGCGTCGGGCATCGCGGCGTACTACTGGGGTCTGCCGGGCACAGGCGAAGCACGCTCCCCCATCGGGCACAGGACAGCCATCCTGCTCATGAAGGAACTTGCTGCGCGGACAGGCATGGAAAATCTGGGTGTTCACGGACGTACCTGGGACACCCTGAAGCTGTCTGGAATTCCCTCGGTGGGCCTGGACCTGGGCTACCTCAGCAATCGTTCGGATGCGGAGCGTCTGGCGGATCCGGTATTCCGGCAGACCGTGGCGGACTCAATCGTCATCGGTATCCAGCGGCTTTACCTGCTGGAAGAAGAGGACCAGCCCACGGGTACTCTCGCCTTGGATGATGTGCTGAAATTCAATCCGATGGAAGAGCCTGCAGCGGAGCGGGTTTCCGGCGTGTAAGTACTGCCAGGCCTCTTGTCCGAGGCGCATAACCGGTTAAGACCGGCCTCAGGGTTGATTTTCAACATCTGAGGCCGGTCTTTCTGTTTTATTTCCTTTCGGTGACCGGATCTGCGGTGGGCAGCATGCCGTACTAGTGTCAAAGAAATAGCGGCGGATACGCCAACAGTCCTGGAGCGGCGACGGGATAGTGCCCAGTACCTCCGGCACGGCACGGCAAATAACAGGTACATCAATCAATGGTCCTCACCCATTACATCCGCGCCAAGCGACGGTCCTTTTTGTGTGCTGCCGCCCTCTCTGTCGGAGTGTTTATCCTCGGTGCCGAAGCCAGGCTTCCACTGGGGAAGGGCGGAGCATCGCGCACATTTAGTATGTCTGCGCTCCGCACACGCTTGTAAGTTGTTCCTCGCCCTAAGGTCTGTCGCCGAAGGATTTTGCACAAGACAAGGTAACCGCTCGGGATGTGCATCATCGCCGCAGTCGTTGGTATTCGCCCGTAGACTGCTCCAACACGAGCGGCAGTGCTGCAACTGCTGGGTGTCCGCGGCTATTCGGCATTCGCACAGATCCATAAGTCGTCTTCGGGGTTAGGCGGGTCTTCAGCCGTGGCAACACTGTTCCGGATGACGATTCACCCAATATGTGAAACTCATGATCGATTTCAGCGGAGTACCTCGATTGGTCCCGGTTCCCCCCCCCAGTGGTAGTGCACCAGTGATAAACGCGGCGGCCTCGAGCACTACTGTTGATCCGCTGGGCCACCCGCAGAACTTCCGGACCGTATCTGATGCGCTTCGCTGAGGGTCCGGCAGGGTCGCCCCGTCTTATCCGGCATCCGAATCAGTGTTGGTTTCGGTCAGGAGCGTCCTTTGATGCAGTCTCATGGCGCTGAACGAGTTGACCGCCGATGTCGCCGAAAGCCTCAGGACGGATTGGTGGCCGACGTTTGTTTCTTCCGTTTCTTCTGTTTCTTCTGTTCATACGACTCCGCAGCATCCGGTGACCTGGGTTAATGCAGGTGTGTGGATGTTTCACGTGAAACAGGTAAGCGTTTGGCGGTTGGCCGGCGGCCGTGTTCCAGCCCAGCAGTCGGCTTACAGATGTGAGTGCAGTCGACGAGCAAACGCAGGACAACAAAGGGTTTGCAGGCCCCCGGGCAATCAGGTCCCACGGTCGCCGTTCTCGGCACATATTCATGTGCTGTACAAGCTAGTCCGCAAACAGCGACGAATAACAAGAAACGGCCGATCTAAAAGGTTGCATAAAATGTCGGGCACCAGTTACTCGACGTCCACCCAGTATTTCGTCGCATTCACCCCCAGAAGGACACTGCCCACAGTCCGGCCAGTCCAAGACAGAATAGGTTCGGTGGGCGTATCGCCCGGGAGCATGTGGGAAAAATGCCAACGTGAGTCGGGTGGGTAACCTCGAGACGGAAATTCACGAACCGGGGATTGAGGCGGAAAAGCTTCAGCGGGCCGGAACCCACACCGGCTGAACACGCACACCGGATTTAGACCTATAAGCCACAGAACCACTGCTCAGTACATCCGAGTACCTACATCCGGAAGAGTCGAATCGACGTGGCTAAGAGGAACACACCCATCTGCATTGGAGAATTTGGGGGACCATGTGCCGAGCCGAGGGACCACTATCGGTTCGACGGGACACGACGGAGGCGACGCGGCAGAAACCAGTTGCTGTTAGTCTCCCTTGAAGCTCAACCAAAACGTGGTCTGAAGAAAGTTTTCATGGCGAGCCACACTCAGCGACAGTCGGCGTCAATCGGCGACATTCGGCGAGATACGGGTATCCCCAGGGGGAATGAGCCCTAATCGGAGGTTGCATGTCCCCCCACGAACTACTGCAGGATCCTCCACCACCACTGTCAGGGGAGGGCTGCTCTCGCCGACCACACGCTCCTGCCTCCCTGTGACTCTCGGGTGTTTCACGTGAAACAGCGAGGGTCGGCATGATGGTTCAGCCGATCCGGGACACCCAAGGCCAGCCTCATCGCCACACGAGCTGCTGTTGATATACATATCCCGGCCTTGCCCAACGCGAGTTGCGTAGGCGCAAGTGCACTGAACTCGCAACGCTTGGCAATCCTGGAAGTCCTGGAAGTCCTGGAAGTCCTGGAAGTCCTGGAAGTCCTGGAAGTCCTGGAAAAGCATAGGCGCGCATGCGCGTGGGTTGCGCTCGACCTCATTGCGGCTGTGCGGGCGACAACAGCTTGGCATGCACACTTCGGCCCACCGGGAGGGGGATATCGACTATGGCGGCCCGCATGCGACCCGATCCAGAATGCGCCGTAGTCTGAGATTTTGAATCTGGGTCTGTGATGTTTCACGTGAAACAGCCTTGGCGTCCCAGCGGTCCCACGGCGCCCTCCCTGGGAGCTCATCCCTTGCCTTCAGGAGCTGCAGGAGGAACGGGCCGATATATGCTCGGCTCCGCCATCCCCGGTTCATCACTTGGCACTCTCGCCTGCTGTGGTGCAACGACTTGCAGCATATTCTTCCTCACGGCACTGACATGAGGCGATCAGGAAAATACTGTCTCTGGTAGATAACCTTAAATTGTTTGTGCGTATCGCCTTGGAGCCGCATTGGCGGGTGTGGATGGGGAATTTCCGCTTAGCCGAGGCCGATGATGCCCACTTCAGAGTCATCGCCCTGAGGAATACTCGATGTCCGGCAACATTTACCTCATTGCGTTCCACCAGGTGCCCCTTATCGGGTTCCCGCCCATCACTAAGCAGATTGTAGTCTGGCCCATACCGTCTCCGCGGTCTTCGTAGCCGAGTCCCGAGTCCCGAGTCCCGAGTCCCGAGTCCCGAGTCCCGAGTCCCGAGTCCCGAGTCCCGAGTCCCGAGTCCCGAAAGGACGATACAACGCACCAACCCTCTGGTCTGAGGGGCAGGTATTGCTCACCTTCTTGAGCTACAGACCCTAATACGGACTCACCTACTACAAGAGGCACCTGGAATTATCCTGCCGCCATGTTTCACGTGAAACACGAGATCGGCTGATTGAAATGAATCCGACGTGACGGCAATAGCCGGCCTAATACACTCGGCTCTGTCTACTTCTACATGACTCTCGGTACAGGCGTCTGGGTCCGCCAACGATCCCTAAGCAATTTCTCTCGCGGCTAACCGTCAGCTCAACATCTCTCTTATGTGGCTGAAAATGCCGGCAACCCCAGCCGGGCGGATATAAGAGTGAAGGCGGCCGAGTGTGTGTTTCACGTGAAACCTATGTGAAGATGCACGCTACTCGCGGAGCAAGGGAGGGCAAATACCTTAATCCCGCTTCGGGTACGAGTAAGAGCCCAACACACCATCACCCGCCGCGGCCGGCAGTGTTGAATCATAAAAAAGGGGCCGGCGTTCCAGATGGAACACCAGCCCCTATTAGCCCCTGATATGAGTACCAGGGCCGGGTCTTTACTACATCAGGACGCAGGAGGCGCAAGCACTCCCATGATCCGATTCAAGTCATCCACGCTTGCAAACTCGATGCTGACTTTTCCCTTACGGGCGCCCAAGGTGATCTTGACGTTGGTATCCAGACGATCAGACAAAGACGTAGCCAGGTAATCCAGGCGCTCATGCCTGGCCCCA
The DNA here is from genome assembly GCF_058269295.1 of Arthrobacter sp. TJ-58. NCBI lineage: Bacteria > Bacillati > Actinomycetota > Actinomycetes > Micrococcales > Micrococcaceae > Arthrobacter > Arthrobacter sp. TJ-58. The sequence continues at coordinate 39,677 of NZ_JBZCNM010000006.1, read as the reverse complement.
ACCTTGGGCTTTGTCTCCTTAGCCGGACGCCTCAGCCCGTCGCTCAGTGAAACAATTTCCTCCGTTGCTCGGACAGAAAGACCTTCAGCCACGATCCGCTGAGCAAGCTTTTCCATTTCGGCCGCGTCAGCGAGGCCGAGCAGTGCACGTGAGTGGCCAGCCGAAAGGATGCCTGCAGCAAGCCGGCGCTGCACCAGGGGAGGAAGCTTCATCAATCGCAGGGTATTGGATATCTGCGGACGCGACCGGCCAATGCGTGCGGCGAGCTCATCATGGGAGCATTCGAAATCATCCAGAAGCTGCTGATAGGCCGCAGCTTCTTCCAACGGGTTCAACTGGCTGCGGTGGAGGTTCTCCAGCAGCGCGTCACGCAGGAGGTCGACATCCTGGGTGGAGCGGATGATGGCAGGAACGGCAGCAAGACCTGCTTCGCGGCTTGCGCGCCAACGCCGTTCACCCATGACAAGTTCATACGGATGGTCAGGATCGTTCTCGAGCGACGGACGCACAACAATCGGCTGAAGCACGCCGATCTCCCGAATAGAATGAACCAATTCCGCCATGTCGTCTTCATCGAAGACTGAACGGGGCTGCTTCCTGTTCGGATGGATGGAGTCAACGGGAATCTCAGCAAAGGTAGCACCGGGCACCTCGACTAACGTTTCACGTGAAACAGAGGACTCCCGCGGTGCCGCAGAAGCGCTCGAAGAAGCATCGGCTCCCTCAGGGGTCTTTCCTGTCTCCAAAGGCTCCACAGGCCCATCTACAGGCTTAGCAGAGGTACTGGCGACGGAACTCTCGGCCGACCCTTCAGTAGGCGTCGAACCTGCCACTGCCCCCGACCCCTTCGGGCCCTGCGCATCGCCTGCCGCAGTGGACTCGTCCACTGCCGGTGACAGTTGTTCGCGGCCCTGGCGCTTGCGGGATCCCACCACGGACTCAGCAGGGCGCCTTAGGGCGTCCTTATTAATCCCCGCCCCCCGTCGAGTGCCCGATGACGGGCGGGACGCAGCATCGCTCTCGCCGGCGGAGGGAAAGAAGAGGTCTACAGGCCGGCCACCCCGGCCGGGTGCAGGAGATGCCTGCGGAGCTGGCTCACTCTCTGCACTGCTGGGGATGAGTGCCCCAAGGCCTCTTCCCAAACCACGACGCTTTTCGGTCATGGGTATGTCCTTCCCTTATGCACACAGCAAGCGGCATGGATTGTTTGTGACTGTAGTCTACGATTTGTTGCTTCAAGAACGAGGCAGGGACTTGCGGGTGTCTAGCCTCGCTGGGCAATTTCCGATGCAGCTTCGAGGTAGGAGAGCGCACCGCTTGAGGACGGATCGTACGTCATAACGGTTTGCTGGTAGCTCGGTGCCTCGGAGATACGAACGGAACGGGGAACCACTGCCCCCAGTACCTGCTCAGGGAAGTGCTCACGAACTTCGGCTGCCACCTGAGCTGCAAGGTTGGTTCGCCCGTCGTACATCGTCAGCAGGATCGTTGAAACAACCAAGTCCGCGTTCAAATGCTTTTGGATCATCTCAATGTTCTTGAGCAATTGGCTGAGGCCCTCAAGGGCGTAGTACTCACACTGGATGGGAATGAGTACTTCGCGGGCAGCCACAAATGCGTTCACGGTCAGGAGGCCCAAACTCGGCGGGCAGTCAATGAAGATGTAGTCGAGACGTTCCTGGCCGCTGCGTTCACGCTCGGCCGCGTAGGCAACGATGGCCTTGTTCAGCCGCTGCTCCCGCGCGACCAGGGAAACGAGTTCGATCTCGGCGCCGGCCAGGTGAATGGTTGCCGGAGCACAGATCAAATTGCTGATGTCGGGACACTGCGCCACAACGTTTGCAAGCGGGACGTCGTCGATCAGGACGTCGTAGATGCTCTCCACTTCGGCATGATGATCAATGCCAAGAGCTGTGGATGCGTTGCCCTGCGGATCAATGTCGATAACCAGGACGTTGAGCCCGGCGGTGGCCAGCGCGGCAGCCAGATTCACGGTGGTGGTGGTCTTACCCACGCCACCTTTCTGATTGCTTACCGTCATGATTCGCGTCTGTGACGGTCGAGGCAGGACGCGGCCGCGGAGCTTGTCCCGGCGACGGGTTTCCTGTGCCAGTTCCCGGGCGAGGGGCGTACTTTCGTCCATTAGATCCATAACGTCCACCGACGACGGCCGAACGGCCGCATCGGTTACACCACCTTCGATAGCCTCAGGGGCCACGGCTGATTCGGCCGGGGTTTGCAGGGGTACGACATCGGCCGTCGTTTCACGTGAAACCGTCTCCGCCACGTCGGCGGGCACCGCAACCGCAGTGTTTTTGAAAACCGACTCATGAACAGGAACCTCGACGGCACGTTCTACGGGGGCAGCTGCTGCAGTTTCGGATGAAACGGCATCCCTGGCAGGAACTGACACCGGCTCTCCCTCTTCTGCAAACAACTGTGGTTGCGTTCGAGAGAACTGGGCGGAGAGGGCAGAACCCAATGCTGCAAAGGGTGGAATCCGTTTTGCTCCGGAATCGCGGCGCGCACTCACCTGGACATGCTCACTTTCCAAACATAGGCATTAGTGCATCCAGCCTATCCGGTGCCCGGCCAATATCCCGGATCGGACCCGGTGTGTGCACAAGAAAGTGCAGTGTCCTTTAGCCTACGAGAATGCGGACCACGGTGGTGTGTTCCTCGAGAAGACCATCACCGGCGGTCACAATGGAGGTTTCCCGGCCGCCAAGCTTCCGGATCACCTTTGCAGCCTTTTGGATTTCCTCCTCGGCGCTGCGGCCCTTGATGGCCAGCACCTCGCCCTTCCCCTTCAAGAGGGGAATGGTGAGGCCGGCCAGCGTGGACAGAGCGGACACGGCGCGGGCCGTCACGACGTCTGCGTCCACTTCCTTGACAACCTGCTCCGCCCTGCCGCGGAGCACTGTCACATTCTCCAGACCGAGGTCCTCAACCACCTCGTTGAGCCAGATGACCCGGCGTTCCAGCGGTTCAATCAGAGTCAGCGAAAGGTCCGGGCGGGCAATCGCCAGGCAGAGGCCAGGGAGGCCTGCACCGCTTCCCACGTCGGCCACTCGGGCATTGGCAACAATCAGGTCGGCGACGACGGCGCAGTTCAAAACATGCCGGCTCCACAACCGGGGCACTTCACGCGGCCCCAGCAGGCCCCGTTCCATGCCCGAGGTGGCCAGGTGTTCGACGTAGCGTTCAGCCAGGTCCAGCCGGGAGCCGAAGATTTTATCCGCCGCTGTGCGTTCTGCGGGCGTTGTTTCAACCACGTGGTAATTCCTTGTCTGCGGTGCAGTGTTCCAGCGTTAGATGGGCCTAGGAGGCGGGCAGGGACACCACGATGTGGCGTGCGGCCCCCTCGCCCTCGGACTCACTGGCAAGTCCGAGGTCAGCCACGGCGTCGTGCACTATTTTTCGTTCGTAGGCGCTCATCGGGTCCAGGGCGATCTCCTGGCCGCTTTCCCGCGCCTCGGCAACGGCCTTCTCTGCAATTGCCTGGAGTTCAGCGTTGCGCCCCCGGCGGTATCCGGTAATGTCCAGCACCAGGCGGGAGCGGCTGTCAGTGGCCGTCAGTACGGAGAGCCGGGTCAGTTCCTGCAGGGCCTCAAGGACCTCGCCGTCCCTGCCCACGAGATTCTGCAGGCCCGTGGCGTCACCCTCTTCGGCCACCACCGAAATATAGGTGCGCCCGCTGCGGACCTCTATGTCGATATCGCCGTCGATATCGGCAATGTCCAGCAGCTCCTCGAGGTAGTCCGCAGCGACGTCGCCCTCTTCTTCCAGGCGCCCGGGGCGTGGGGATTCAGCGTTTTCAACAGCCGAAGAATCCCCTTCCGCGGAATCGGGAACGGTCTCCGGGAACTCCGCCACGGGCTCTGTGGTCATCGCTTCTTCCTGTTCTTCCTTTGGGGCTGCTGACGCTGGACCTTGGTTGCCACCGGAGCGGGCTCAACGGCGTCTGACTTCTTTTCACCGAGCAGGGGCACCATCGGCAGACCCTTCTTGGCGCGGCGTTCGGCCATGGCCTTGGCGGCGGGGGAGCCCGGGGTGGGCATCCGGCGGATCACGAAGAACTGCTGGCCCATGGTCCACAGGTTGGTGGTGGTCCAGTAGATAAGCACACCGATCGGGAAGTTGATGCCACCGATGCCGAAGACAAGCGGCAGAACGTAAAGCATCATCTTCTGCTGCTTCATGAAGGGGCTCGCGAGGGCCTCTTCGGACATGTTCTTGGACATGATCTGCTTCTGCGTAATGAACTGAGAAGCAGTCATGGCAACGATCATGATGATCGACAGGATGACGACGGCGGTCTGGCCGCCGCCGCTGCCGCCGTGCAGCAGCGAGGAGGACAGCGGGGCGCCAAGGATGGTGGCGGCGTCGAACTGCTGGATGGCATCAGCGGAAAGGGCGCCAATTTCCTTGCCGTCGTCGCTGGCCTTGGAAACGCCGCTGAGGACCTGGAACAGGGCGAAGAAGAACGGCATCTGAATCAGCATCGGCAGGCAGGCCGCAAACGGGTTGGTGCCGTGCTTCTTGTACAGGGCCATCTGCTCCTGCGTCATTGCCTGACGGGAGAGCTGGTCAGTCTTGCCCTTGTACTTCTGCTGGAGCTTCTTCAGGTCCGGCTGCAGTGACTGCATGCCGCGCTGGGCCTTGATCTGCTTGACGAAAACAGGAATCAGTGCGGCACGGATAACAATCACGAGGCCGATGATGGACAACGTCCAAGTCCAGCCCGATGCGGCATCCATCCCGAGGAACACAAAGCCCTCGTGGAAGATCCACATGATCCAGGACACTACCCACTTGAACGGGAACAGTATCGTTCCGAAGAAACCCATTTACTCTCCTAAGCCGCTTCGCGGCTGTCTTCGTCGGCTGGAATCACGGGGTGATTCAGCACAATAATCCTCGGAACCTGATTGTGGTCCCAAATCCTGTCTCCATGGGGGACGTGGTCCACCCCGCCGTCGTTCCACGGGTGGCAGCGAATCAGCCGACGGGCAGCGAGCCAGGTGCCGCGCACGGCACCATGCACGGTGACGGCTTCAAGCGCATAGGCGGAACAGGAAGGGAAGAACCTGCACACCGGCCCGTACAAAGGCGAAATGGTTTTTCGATAGGCGATCAGCAGCCCGATCAGCACGTAGCGGGGAAGATTCCACACCCATTTGGCAATCGTCTGAACAGCGCGTGCCGGTTTGTTCCCGGAGCGGCTCATCAGCAGATCACCCCTTCTGGCTAAGCGTTCAATTACGGTCGAGCTTGCCCGCACAAGTACGGAGAGCGCTCATGTAGTCGGTACGGAGATCCTCCCACGACGCCGTTGCCGCCGGCGGCAGTGCGCGGACAACAATATCGAAGCCGGTGGGATACTCACGCAGGCTTTGAGCAGCTGCTTCCCTCAGTCTTCTCTTAACGAGGTTGCGTGTCACTGCGTTCCCGACGCTTTTCGCGACGATGAAGCCTACGCGGGTAGGTTGCTGTCCCGATTTCACCGCATATAGAACTACGTTCCGGCGCCCACTTCGGGCACCGGAACGTACAGTATGAGAAAAATCCGTCGACTTCCGCACCCGGTTCCCTACGGCCAACATTCAGACCACCTGGAATCGGAAGCGGAGCTGCGGGTAGGCAGCATCGACAAACTTGAGGCTATTTATGCCGACAGTTCGGTGCGGCCCTTGGCGCGGCGTGCGGAAAGGATTCCACGGCCTGCACGGGTACGCATGCGAAGGCGGAAGCCGTGCTTCTTGGCACGACGGCGGTTATTCGGCTGAAAAGTCCGCTTGCTCACGGTAGTTACTCCAAGACAATCTGAGTTGCGCTGGCTTGCTACGACAAGGGGGAAGAACAAGCGGCGCTTTTTTCATGTGACTGACTGCTCTCAACCCGGACCTGGACCCTGATTCCCAGAACCCTGATGGGCATGAATGAGTGCAGATAGCAGACACAAAGGACTACTCCACGTTAGGGGCAGGATCGGCCTCAGTCAAACCGGAACACCGGCCTGTGGGCCCAGCCCTGTTCATACAGTTCTATCCACACCTGTGGACAACTCGTCCCAGCATACCCGCCCACAAGGTGGTGTGAGCCCGGTCCCAGAGGCTGTCCACAGCCGGAATCCAGCTACCACGGGCGTAAATCATCCCTTAGGCTAGGCCTCGGGTGTTTTATCCACCAACTGTGTATAAGTCTGTGGATGAACCGCCGGAAACCCGCTCGGGCTTCCAAGTTATCTGAGACCGCTGAGGGCGATCACGAGAGGTTTTTGTGGGCACGGACGAAATCAACGACGTTGGAAGTTCCTGGCGCAAGGTCATTCGGACCCTCGAGACGGACGACCGCGTCTCTCCCAGGCAGCGCGGATTCGTGGTTTTGGCCCAGGCTCAGGGCCTGATCGGAACCACTCTGCTGGTGGCTGTTCCCAACGAGCTCACCCGTGAAGTCCTGCAGACCCAGCTCAAGCACATCTTGGACGAGGTCCTGCGCGGAGTTTTCCAGGCCGACATCCAGTGCGCCTTCGTTATTGACGCCGACATGTTGCCGGCGGTGAAGGCCGATCCTGCACCCGAGCCCGAGCAGCCCGCCCCCAGCCCCGTTCCCAGCGGTGAGAGCGGCGCGCCTTCTCCGACTCCGCCAAGCACCTCGCAGGAGTTCGGCCGGCTGAACCCCAAGTATGTCTTTGAGACCTTCGTTATCGGCTCCTCCAACCGCTTTGCCCACGCGGCTGCCGTGGCCGTTGCCGAAGCACCGGCCAAGGCCTACAACCCCCTCTTCATCTACGGCGACTCCGGACTGGGCAAGACCCACCTCCTGCACGCCATCGGGCACTATGCGCGCCACCTGTACACCGGCATCCGGGTCCGGTACGTAAATTCCGAAGAATTCACCAACGACTTCATCAACTCCATCCGGTACGACGAAGGCGCCAGCTTCAAGCAGCTCTACCGCAACGTGGACATCCTGCTCATTGATGACATCCAGTTCCTGGCCAACAAGGACGCCACCCAGGAAGAGTTCTTCCATACCTTCAACGCACTCCACAACCACAACAAGCAGGTGGTGATCACCTCCGACCTGCCGCCCAAGCAGCTGTCCGGATTTGAGGAGCGCATGCGTTCGCGGTTCGAGTGGGGCCTGCTGACGGACGTCCAGCCGCCGGAACTGGAAACACGCATCGCGATTCTGCGCAAGAAAGCCATCGGCGACAGCCTGAGCGCTCCCGATGACGTGCTGGAGTACATTGCCTCCAAAATCTCCACGAACATCCGCGAACTGGAAGGCGCCCTGATCAGGGTTACCGCTTTCGCGAGCCTGAACCGCCAGCAGGTGGACGTGGGGCTGGCCGAAATTGTCCTCAAGGACCTCATCACCGACGACGGCGCCCAGGAAATCACCGCGGCATCCATCCTGGGACAGACCGCTGCCTACTTCCAGATCAGCCTCGAGGAGCTGTGTTCCAAGTCCCGCACCCGGACCCTGGTAACCGCACGGCAGATCGCCATGTACCTGTGCCGCGAGCTCACGGACATGTCCCTGCCCAAGATCGGTCAGGAGCTGGGCGGGCGCGATCACACCACGGTGATCCACGCGGACCGCAAGATCCGGGAACTGATGGCTGAACGGCGGGCCATCTACAACCAGGTGACCGAGCTGACCAACCGAATCAAGCAGCAGCAGCGGGAAGCATAATCCCCGCCGTTGCGGGGATGCAGAGCCCCGCAGGGGCTCGAAATTAACATTTGTGGACAAGGGTGTGGATAACCCGGTGGATAACTTCTAATTAGCGGCGCTTCCCTGTGGATACGCGGAACTCCAAAAAAGTTCCCCACAACCCATACCGGACGCTGCAGCGCGAACCCACAGGTTATCCACAGGCAAAACAAGCCATGACGCCGCGATCGGCTAGGTTATCCACAGTATCCACAGGAGTTATTAACACTACGAACCTTAAGAAATTCGGTTCCACCAAATAACATCTGACCTTTCCGGACCAAGCACGCCAAGACCTCGGGAAGAACATCCGACGTCTTTTGAGGGATGGGCGGTGGCCTGCCGGGGATACCTGCTGCGCCGTGCATCCACGGCGGGTCGGGCGCTAAGCTGGCACAGAGTATTGTTGTCCTTCGCGGCCTGTCCCTGGACGGTGTCCGAATGCGGCGCAGCTGCGGCGCCGCAGCGCCGGCGATGCTCCCTCACTTGTCATGAAGATTCAGTTGTACTGAAAAGTACGTTGTGAAAGGCGGCACCCTGCTGTGAAGTTCAGAGTTGAGCGGGATGTCCTGGCCGAAGCGGTTACATGGACAGCGCGTTCCCTCTCGCCCCGTCCTCCGGTTCCGGTTCTGTCGGGCCTGCTAATCAAGGCGGAGAGCGGATCACTGAGCATCGCCAGCTTCGATTACGAGATCTCGGCGCGGCTCCAGATCGCAGCCGACATTGCCGAAGAAGGCACTATTTTGGTTTCCGGCCGTCTGCTGGCCGAAATCTGCCGCAGCCTGCCTTCCGCACCGGTGGAAGTTGAAACCGACGGTTCCAAGGTCACCCTGACCTGCCGCAACAGCCGCTTCAACCTAGCCACCATGCCCGTGGCCGAATATCCGGAACTTCCGGCGCTGCCCGAGGTGAGCGGCGTCGTCGACGGTGATGCCTTTGCCCAGGCGGTCTCCCAGGTCATCATTGCCGCCAGCCGGGATGACACCCTGCCCATCCTTACCGGAGTCCGGATGGAGATCGAAGACGATCTCATCACTTTCCTGGCCACCGACCGCTACCGCCTGGCCCTGCGCGAGCTCTCCTGGAAGCCGTCTACGCCGGGAATCTCCACCAGCGCGCTGGTGAAGGCCAAAACACTCAACGAAGTGGCCAAGACCCTCGGCGGTGCCGGGGACCTGAACATTGCCTTCTCAGATGACAGCGAGCTGATTGGCTTTGAGAGCGGCGGCCGCCGCACCACCTCGCTGCTGGTGGACGGGGACTACCCCAAGATCCGCTCCCTCTTCCCGGACAGCACTCCCATTCACGCAACGGTCGAAACCAGTGCACTGGTGGAAGCCGTGCGCCGCGTTTCCCTGGTGGCGGAGCGAAACACTCCGGTCCGCCTTGCCTTCACTGACGGGCAGGTCACCCTGGACGCCGGTACCGGTGAGGACGCACAGGCGTCCGAGGCGCTGGAAGCATCCCTGATCGGGGATGACATCACCGTGGCCTTCAACCCGCACTACCTCAGCGAAGGCCTGAGCGCTTTCCCGAGCAGATACGTGCGTTTTTCGTTCACGACGCCGCCCAAGCCCGCTGTACTTTCCGCCCAGGAAGAGCTCACCGGCGATGACCGTGAAGACTACCGCTACCTGCTGATGCCGGTCCGGTTGCCCAACCAGTAGGGCGCGGCGCGGAAGCCCGGCCGCGGAGAACAGAAAGAGGAACCTGCCATGCACATAGGCCTCATTGGACTCGGCAAAATGGGTTTTCACATGCGCGAACGCCTGCGCCGCAACGGCATTGACGTCACCGGCTTCGACCGGAATCCGGTCACCAGCGACGTTCTGTCGCTGACGGAGCTGGTGGCGGACCTGCCCTCGCCTCGGGTGGTGTGGGTCATGGTTCCTGCCGGCGACATCACCGACGCGGTGATCAGCGAACTGACCGAAGTGCTGTCGCGGGGCGATCTGGTGATCGACGGCGGCAACTCCCGGTACGACGCCGATATCCGCAACGCGGAAAGACTCGCCCTGAAAGGGATCCGCTTTATGGACTGCGGGGTTTCCGGCGGAGTCTGGGGCCAGGAGAACGGCTACGGACTGATGGCAGGCGGCGCCGACGAGGACATTGCCCTGGCGATGCCGGTCCTGGACGCGCTGCGTCCGGAAGGGGACCGGGAGCGCAGCTTTGTCCACGCCGGCGGGGTGGGCGCCGGCCACTACGCCAAGATGATCCATAACGGAATTGAGTACGGCCTCATGCAGGCCTACGCCGAGGGGTACGAGCTGCTCAGCGGCAAGGACATCATCACCAATGTGCCCGGAATCATGCGGGCCTGGCAGGACGGCACCGTCATTCGGTCCTGGCTGTTGGACCTGATGGTCAATGCCCTCAACGAGGACCCGGAACTGAGCCGTATCGCCGGATACGCGGAGGATTCAGGCGAGGGCCGGTGGACGGTGCAGGAAGCTGTGGCGAGCGGAATCCCCGCTCCGGTCATTACCGCGGCGCTCTACGCCAGGTTCGTTTCCCGGCAGGACGATTCCCCGGCCATGAAGATGGTGGCCGCGCTGCGGAACCAGTTTGGCGGGCATGATGTTCGGCCCTCGGGCAGCGGGGTTCCGCCGGTGCAGGACACCCCCGCTCCGCCGGCGGCCGTGGACGGAACCGGCAGCCCGGAGTAGTTCGCAGCAGTAGGGTGGAAGCACAGGAAAGCGCACAGCGCACGAGGCACTCGAAGGGCAGGACAAAGGTGGACAGGCTTGTACATTGATTACCTTTCCCTGACTGGATTTCGCAGTTATCCCCAGCTGGATCTGGAGCTGAAGCCGGGGGTGACCGTGTTTGTAGGCCCCAACGGAACCGGCAAAACCAACATTGTCGAGGCGATCGGCTATTTGGCGTCCCTGTCCTCCCACCGGGTCAGCACCGACGCACCCCTGGTCTCCTTTGACGCAGAACAGGCCCTGGTCCGGGCCCGGCTGGTGCGCGGAACCCAGCGCACCAGCATCGAACTGGAGCTTAATCCCGGCCGGTCCAACCGCGCCCGGATCAACCGGGCAAACCCCGTGCGTGCCCGCGACATTCTGGGCATGTGCCGCACCGTTCTGTTTGCTCCGGAGGACCTTGCCCTGGTCAAAGGGGATCCCTCAAGCCGGCGCCGGTTCATTGACGACCTGATTGTTTCCCTGGTTCCCCGGCATGCCGCTACCCGCAGCGACTATGAGCGTGTCCTGAAACAGCGCAATGCGCTCCTGAAATCAGCCCGGGCTGCCGGACGGTTCACCTCCTCCCATGAAGCCACGCTTGAAGTCTGGGACCAGCACATGGCTGCGGCCGGCGCCCGCCTCCTTGCAGCCCGGCTTGAGGCCCTGCAGCGGCTGCAGCCCCACATGCAAAGCGCCTATCAGGACCTGACGGACGGCAGCAAGGCAGCCCGGGCCGTCTACCGCTCAACGCTCCAGGGCGCAGTGAACGACGACGGCGCCGTCGTCGGCGATGCGGACCCCGAGGAGCTGTACGGGCTCGCCGAACCGGAACTGGCGGAGCGTTTTATGGCTGCCTTTGTCGCCAACCGCCGCCGTGAAATTGAACGCGGTGTCTCTTTGGTGGGGCCGCACAGGGATGATCTGGAGCTGGTTTTGGGCCAGGCTCCGGCCAAGGGATATGCCTCCCACGGCGAAACCTGGTCCTTTGCCCTGGCGCTGCGCCTGGGTACGTACTATTTGCTCCTCAGCGATGACGACAGCCCGGGCGCCGGGCCCATCCTGATCCTGGATGATGTGTTTGCCGAGCTTGACGTCCAGCGCCGCAAGCGCCTCGCCGGAATTGTTTCCGGGGCAGAGCAGGTGCTGGTCACCGCGGCGGTGGCCGGAGATATTCCGGAAGCCCTGGCCGGGGAACTGATCACCGTGGTTCCCGGAGGCATCAGTGTTCCCGCCCTCTGACAAACGCGAGTTCGGCGGACTGCCGGCCGATGATGTCCCGGCCAGTGCCCGGGAAACCGGCGAGCCCGAAGAAATCCGCCAGGATGCCGCCCAGGCGCAGTTGAACCGGATGCGCCAGGCCGCGCAGGCGCGGGGAAACTCACGGATTTCCCCGAGCCGGCGCAAGGCCGGGCAGCGAAAAGCGGCCTTGCCGTTCGTCCCCGGGGAATACACCGGACGGGACCCGCAGGGCGTGGGCAAGGTCTTCAACAGGTTCGTCAGTGAACGCGGCTGGAATTCGCCCGTGGCGGTGGGCTCTGTCATTTCCCGCTGGGAAGAACTGGTGGGTCCCGAAGTCAGCGCGCACTGCAAACCCGAGTCCTTCTCGGACACCACTGTCCAGGTGCGCTGCGATTCCACGGCGTGGGCCACGCAGCTGCGGCTGCTGCGCAGTTCCCTCATCAGCCGCTTTGATGCTGAACTTGGCTCCGGCGTCGTCACGAAGATCGAGGTCATCGGGCCGGCGGCGCCCAACTGGCGCAAGGGCCTGCGCACTGTCAAGGGGCGCGGCCCGCGCGACACCTACGGGTAGGAAACAGATGATCCGCGGCACGAACGCGTGCGCCGGGCCGCACTGGCCCAGCGCCGTTCAGCGGCTCTGGGACCCCTCCGGTCATATCCGGACTTAGACACGGGGCTGGAGTGGGCTCAAAACCTGCTTTAGTGGCCGCTTAGGGGGTGTTTTGGGCCGGATTGACCCCGCAACACGGTAGAATTGGAAGTTGAGACGCCTGTTCTGGGGAGCGGCGCCAAAACTGACCAACACACTGAGGAGTCGACAGCACCTGTGGCTAACGACAATGAGATGGACAACGCTGAGGTAACGCCGAAGAACCAGGGCGACGCTGAAAAGCCCACTCCGCACGAGTACGGCGCCAACGAAATTACCGTGCTGGAAGGTTTGGAAGCGGTTCGGAAGCGTCCGGGCATGTACATCGGGTCCACCGGGCCCCGCGGGCTGCACCACCTGGTGTACGAAGTTGTGGACAACTCCGTGGATGAAGCGCTGGCGGGCTACTGCGACCGCATCGACATTACGCTTCAGGCCGACGGCGGCGTCAGGGTCAGCGACAACGGCCGGGGCATTCCGGTGGACATGCATCCCACCGAAAACATGCCCACCGTTCAGGTGGTCATGACCATCCTGCACGCCGGCGGAAAGTTCGGCGGCGGCGGGTACGCGGTGTCCGGCGGCCTGCACGGCGTGGGTATCTCCGTGGTGAACGCCCTTTCGGCCCGGGTGGAAACCGAGATTCGGCGGCAGGGTTTCGTCTGGAACCAGAGCTTCGCCGACGGCGGACACCCGGTGGGAGGACTGCGCAAGGGCGAGCCCACCGACGAGACCGGCACCACGCAGACGTTCTATCCCGACCCCTCGATTTTCGAAACCACGGAATTCGATTTTGAAACGCTGCGGGCCCGCTTCCAGCAGATGGCCTTCCTGAACAAGGGCCTGCGCATCATCCTGACCGATGAGCGGACCGTTGAAGAAGAAGCCGAGGAAATCGCGGAGTCCCCGTCCGAAGAGGGAACCGAAACCGGCCCCAAGCACCGCGTCGTGGACTACATGTACAAGGACGGGCTGCTGGACTACGTCAAGTACCTGAACTCGTCCAAGAAGTACGAAGCCATCCACGACGACGTCATTGCCTTTGAAACCGAAGACAATGACAAGAAGATGGCCGTGGAAATGGCACTGCAGTGGACCACTGCATACTCGGAAAGCGTGCACACCTACGCGAACACCATCAACACCCATGAGGGCGGTACCCACGAAGAGGGTTTCCGCGCCGCCATGACGTCGCTGATCAACCGGTATGCCCGCGAGAAGAACATCATCAAGGAAAAGGATGACAACCTCACCGGCGATGACATCCGCGAAGGCCTGACCGCCGTCATTTCCGTGAAGCTGGCCGAACCCCAGTTTGAGGGCCAGACCAAGACCAAGCTCGGCAACTCCGAGGTCAAGGGTTTTGTCCAGCGCGTGGTCACCGACCAGCTGGGCGACTGGCTGGAGCGCAACCCGGGCCCCGCACGCGACGTAATCCGCAAGTCCATTCAGGCTTCCCAGGCCCGTCTCGCGGCCCGCAAGGCCCGCGAATCCACCCGCCGCAAGGGCCTGCTGGAATCCGGCGGAATGCCCGGCAAGCTCAAGGACTGCTCCTCCAAGGACCCGTCCAAGTCCGAAATCTACATTGTGGAGGGTGACTCCGCAGGCGGCTCCGCCGTCCGCGGCCGCAACCCGGAGACCCAGGCCATCCTGCCGCTGCGCGGCAAGATCCTGAACGTGGAGCGTGCCCGCCTTGACCGTGCGCTCGGCAACGCCGAAGTCCAGTCCATGATCACCGCCTTCGGAGCCGGCATCGGCGAAGACTTCGATGTGGAGAAGGCCCGCTATCACAAGATCGTGCTGATGGCCGATGCAGACGTGGACGGCCAGCACATCACCACGCTGCTGCTGACGCTGCTCTTCCGCTACATGCGCCCGCTCATCGAAAGCGGCTATGTCTACTTGGCCATGCCGCCGCTGTACCGGATCAAGTGGTCCAACCACGCCCACGACTACGTCTACAGCGACCGCGAACGCGACGAGGTTGTGGCCCGCGGCCTGGCCAACAACCAGCGCCTGCCCAAGGACAACGGAATCCAGCGCTACAAGGGTCTGGGCGAGATGGACTACACCGAGCTCTGGGACACCACCATGGACCCCGCCCACCGCACACTGCAGCAGGTCACCATGGATGACGCCGCCTCCGTGGACCAGATTTTCTCCGTCTTGATGGGCGAGGACGTTGAATCCCGCCGCAACTTCATCCAGCAGAACGCCAAGGATGTGCGCTTCCTGGACATCTAGGACCACGCCACCCCTGCGCCCGCGGATTCACAAAGCTTTTGAAGAACGGAACAACCAATGAGTGAAGAAACCCTCTCAGACCGGGTTGAACAGATCGATCTGCAGACAGAAATGCAGCGGTCCTACTTGGACTATGCCATGGCGGTCATCGTCGGGCGTGCCCTCCCGGACGTGCGCGACGGCCTGAAACCCGTCCACCGCCGCGTCCTGTACGCCATGTTCGACGGCGGCTACCGCCCGGAGCGCTCCTTCAACAAGTGTGCCCGCGTGGTCGGCGAAGTCATGGGCCAGTACCACCCGCACGGTGACTCGGCCATCTACGACGCCCTCGTCCGCCTGATCCAGGACTGGACCATGCGCTACCCGCTGGCCCTGGGCCAGGGCAACTTCGGTTCCCCGGGCAACGACGGTGCAGCCGCACCGCGGTACACCGAAACCAAGATGGCCCCGCTGGCCATGGAAATGGTCCGCGACATCGACGAGGAAACCGTCGATTTCATGGACAACTACGACGGCCGCAACCAGGAACCCACCATCCTGCCCGCGCGCTTCCCGAACCTCCTGGTCAACGGTTCCTCCGGCATTGCCGTGGGCATGGCCACCAACATTCCCCCGCACAACCTGCGCGAGGTGGCCGACGGTGTCCAGTGGTACCTGGAGAACCCCGAGGCACCCAACGATGTCCTGCTTGAGGAACTGATCCGCCGCATCAAGGGCCCGGACTTCCCCACGGGCGCCACCATCCTGGGGCACAAGGGCATCGAAGACGCCTACCGCACCGGCCGCGGCTCCATCACCATGCGCGCCGTTGTCAACGTGGAGGAACTTCAGGGCCGCACCTGCCTGGTGGTCACCGAGCTGCCCTACCAGGCCAACCCGGACAACCTCGCGATCAAGATTGCCGAGCTGGTCAAGGACGGCAAGGTCTCCGGCATCGCCGACATGCGCGACGAGACCTCCGGCCGCACCGGTCAGCGCCTGGTGATCGTGCTCAAGCGCGACGCCGTGGCCAAGGTGGTGCTGAACAACCTCTACAAGCACACCCAGCTGCAGGAAAACTTCGGCGCCAACATGCTGGCGATCGTTGACGGCGTGCCCCGCACCTTGAGCCTGGACGCGTTCATCCGCCACTGGGTCACCCACCAGTTGGAAGTTATCGTCCGCCGCACCCGGTACCGGCTGCGCAAGGCCGAAGAAGTGGCGCACATCCTCATCGGCCTGCTCAAGGCCCTGGATGCCCTGGATGACGTCATTGCGCTGATCCGCCGCTCCACCACGGTCGAGGAGGCCCGCAACGGCCTCATGGGCCTGTTGGACATCGATGAACTGCAGGCCCAGGCCATCCTGGACATGCAGCTGCGCCGCCTGGCCGCCCTGGAACGCCAGAAAATCCAGGACCAGCACGCCAAGCTGCAGCTCGAAATCGCAGAATACAATTCCATCCTGGCGTCGGAAGCCCGCCAGCGGCAGATCGTCAGCGAAGAGCTGCGCGAAATCGCGGAGAAGTACGGCGACGACCGCCGCACCCACATCGTGATGGGCTACGACGGCGACATGAGCATGGAAGACCTGATCCCCGAAGAGGAAATGGTCGTCACCATCACCCGCGGCGGCTACGTCAAGCGCACCCGCAGCGACAACTACCGCCAGCAGGCCCGCGGCGGCAAGGGAATCAAGGGGGCGCAGCTGCGCGGCGACGACGTCGTCGAGCACTTCTTTGTCACCACCACCCACCACTGGCTGCTGTTCTTCACCAACCTGGGCCGGGTTTACCGCGCCAAGGCCTACGAACTGGCCGAAGCAGGCCGGGACGCCAAGGGCCAGCACGTGGCCAACCTGCTGGCCTTCCAGCCGGATGAGCACATTGCCCAGGTCCTGGACCTGCCCGGCTACGATGCCGCTCCCTACCTGGTGCTCGCCACCAAGCGCGGACTGGTGAAAAAGACCCGCCTGGAGGATTACGACACCAACCGGTCCGCCGGCGTCATCGCCATCAACCTGCGCGACGGCGACGAGCTGGTTTCAGCCCAGCTGGTCTCCGAAACCGATGACCTGATGCTGGTCTCCCGCAAGGGCCAGTCGCTGCGCTTCACCGCCACCGATGATGCCCTGCGCCCCATGGGCCGCGCCACCTCCGGTGTGACCGGCATGAAGTTCCGCGAAGACGATGAACTGCTGGCCGCCGACGTGGTCACCGACGACTCCTACGTGTTCATTGTCACCGAGGGCGGCTACGCCAAGCGCACCGCGGTGGACGAATACCGTGTCCAGGGCCGCGGCGGACTGGGCATCAAGGTGGCTAAGTATGCAGAAGACCGGGGCCACCTGGTGGGGGCCATGATTGTCCAGGAAGAAGACGAAGTCCTGGTGGTCATGCAGGGCGGCAAGGTTGTCCGCTCCTCCGTGGCCGGGGTTCCGGCCAAGGGACGCGACACCATGGGTGTTATCTTCGCCAAGCCTGATAAGAACGACCGGATCATCGCGGTTGCCCGCAACTCCGAGCGTGACCTGGGCATCGATGAGACCGACGACGACGACGCTGCCGGGACGCCTGTTCCTGATGCCGGCGACGGCGGCCAGCCCGCGGACGGAGCGTCTGTAGGCACCGGTGCCGATGAAGTACCGTTGGCTACAGACACAACGGCTGAGCATGATGCACAGCCGACAGACGATGGAGGTAACGAGTGAGCTCGACCAACTCAAATCCCAGGTCGGCGTCGAGCACAGGACCCCGGGTGAAGACACCCGCACGCCCTGCCCAGCGCCCCGGAGGTGGTCAAAGCGCCGCCCCGGTGAACCGGCAGCCGCTCGTGAAGCCCGCTCCCAAGGCCAAGGCCCGTAAGGCCCGCCTCCTGGTCAGCA
Source organism: Arthrobacter sp. TJ-58 (assembly GCF_058269295.1). Lineage (NCBI taxonomy): Bacteria > Bacillati > Actinomycetota > Actinomycetes > Micrococcales > Micrococcaceae > Arthrobacter > Arthrobacter sp. TJ-58. The sequence goes on along the minus strand of NZ_JBZCNM010000006.1, from coordinate 22,265 downwards.
AGATAGACCCGTGGTCGGTGCTCAAAATGTCCTTCCTCCTGTCCGTGGCACTGGGCGTGGTAACCGTGGTTGCCGCGATCGTGCTCTGGACTGTGCTGGACCTGACCGGCATCTTTGACCGCGTGAACACCATCCTCGGTGAGATTGCCGGCAGCGAATCCGGCGGCTTCGACCTGCGGGAGTTCGCGTCCCTGGGACAGGTGGTCTCCTTCGCGACCATCATCGCCGTGGTCAACGTCCTGCTCTTGACGGCCCTGTCCATGCTCGCCTCCGTGCTGTACAACATTGCCTCCACTCTGGTGGGCGGCATCGGCGTGACGCTGACGGACGACTAAAAAGCGGATTATTTACCGATTTCTGTCCGGCCGCTGCCCTCAAAAGAGCCGGCCGGACAGAAATTTGGATTCCGATTTGGGATCCCGGCAGAGGTGGGGTAAAGTTTTATCTCGGCCCGAGAAGGTATCGGGGCGCATAGCTCAGGCGGTTAGAGCGCTTCGCTGATAACGAAGAGGTCCCAGGTTCAAGTCCTGGTGCGCCCACGGAACATCACTGAAAGGTGATGCGCCACCAAGCAAGGAGGCACTGTGAAAAAGTTGCTGGCAGTAGCTGCAGCGGCAGTTGCAGGAATCTTTGCGGTAAAAAAATGGCAGGAAACTGCCGCGGAGAAATCCGTTTGGAAGTCTTCAACCGACAAGGTTGACTGATTTCCTTTTGAATTAGTCTGGTTCCACCGCAGGTCAGGGTGGGTTATACTGGATGAGTTCACATTTCGGGGGCATGGCGCAATTGGTAGCGCACCTGCTTTGCAAGCAGGGGGTTCGGGGTTCGAGTCCCCGTGCCTCCACCGAAAGAAAGTCCCAGCCGATTGGCTGGGACTTTCTGCGTTAACCGGACCGCGTCAATGCCCGGAACCGCCCTCCGCGCCAACCCCCCGGAGCAGTGGCCGCCGGCGCCCCGCCGGTCCTCTATTGTTGCTCTGGTGACCGTTTTCCTCGCCGTGATCGGCGTTCTTGGTGTTTCAGCATCCGGCCCCATCATGGCAGCAACCGCCGCCCCGGCCCTGGCCATTGCGTTCTGGCGGAACGCGCTGGGAGCGGTGGTGATGGGTGCTCCCGCTGTACTGCGCAATCCCCGCGGATTCTCCCGGCTGACCCGGGCCGAGAGAAAATGGATCCTGATCGCCTCGATTGCCCTTGCCCTGCACTTCGCCTGCTTCATCACGGCCCTGAAGCTCACCTCGGTGGCCGCCGCAACGGCCCTGGTGTGCCTGCAGGCGGGCTGGATAGCCCTCTTCAACCTGTTCCGCGGCATCCCGGTGGCTCCGCGCGTCCTGGCCGGGCTGGGAGCCGCGCTGGTCGGCGTCGTCGTCATTACGGGATTCGACCTTGCCCTCTCCCGCGAAGCCCTGCTCGGGGATCTGCTTGCAGTGGCCGGCGGTGCGCTGGCCGGGCTCTACACGATCGCCGGAGGCAAGGCCCGGGCCACCCTGAGCACCGGAACCTACACCTCCCTCTGCTACGGGCTCTGCTCAGTGCTCCTGCTGCTGCTGTGCGCAGTTTTCCGTCAGCCGGTGGTGTCCTTCGAGCCCGCCGCCTGGCTGGGAATACTGGGCGTCACCGTGGTGGCACAGCTGCTGGGCCACAGCGTCTTCAACCACCTGCTGGCCGTCATTTCACCGCTGGTGGTCTCCATGATCATTCTGCTGGAAATCCCCGGTGCGGCGATCCTGGCCGCCGTTTTCCTGCAGGAGCAGCTGCCCGCCGGCACCTACGGCGGACTGGCCCTGATCCTGGCGGGCCTCGCCGTCGTCGTCACCGGGCAGGGACGCCGTGCCGCCAAGACCGAGGCATTGCCGCCGGCACCTCCCGCCCTGGGCGGGGACATCGAAGCGTAGCCTTCCGTTCCATGCACAAAGGAGGGCCCCCGCAAAAGCGGGGGCCCTCCTTTGGTGTTGCTTTGGTGCTGGCTGGTTACTCGGCGGTCTTATCCGTCGGCTTTTCAGCGTGTGCGCCGGACTTCTTGGCGGTGCCTGACGTCTTGGCAGCATCGGAGGCCTTGGAAGCGGCTTCCTTGCTGTGCTTGGCGGCTTCGGCAGCCTTTTCGCCGGAACGTGCTGCTGCGCGCTCAGCGGCTTCCTTGATGCTGGCCACGGTGTCCTTGGATTCCTGAACGGATTCCTTGCCGTTGGAGGCAGCCTTGGCGGCCGGAGTCTCAGGCTTGGGCGCTGTGGGAGCGGTTGCTGCGGCTGCCTTGGGTGCAGCAGGGGCAGCAGGCGCAGATGCAGCCGACTGGGCCGAAGCGGGCTTCGGCTCCGGAACCTTGATGGTTTCGGGCTTCGCCGGCGCCGGGGTCTTCCAGGGGTCCTCAACCGGACGCGAAGCGCGCCACGCGGCAACACCTGCAGCCACGGCTGCTGCAAGGATGCCGAAGATCAGCCAGCCCTTGCCGCCGCCCTTCTGGTTCTTGCGGGCTTCCTTGGCGGCCTGAGCGGCTGCCTTCTGTGCCTTCTTCAGAGCCTTCTTGTTCCCGGTAACCTTGGCAACAGCCGTCTGCACCGGAACGGAAGCGGTGCCGAGCGTACGCGTCACCGTGGTGGAGGCATCACCAATACGGGTGGAGAGGGTGGGAATGTAGTCGTCCACAACCTTGTCCCGGGCGCCGGTGATCACCGGAGTGGCGCGGTCCAGCGTGTGCTGGATACGGGGAGTGGCTTCATCCACCGCCTGGCTGATCTTCGGGCCAACCTTCTGCAGACCCTCCTGGATGCGGGGAGTAACCGTGGCTACTCCGGCAGCGACGCCGTCGCCGGCTCGCTTGATGCCTTCCTGGATCTTGGGCGAAGCGGTTTCAATGCCCTTTTCGATGCGGGGCACTGCCCAGTCACGCGCGGCCTCCACCTTCGGTGCTGCCCAGTCACGTGCCGTTTCTACGCCTGCAGTGACATTGGCTTCAAAGTCACGCGACATGCGGTCCTTCTTCTTCAAAACTACCTCCCGGGATAGTGACGGTTCATCCTTACACTACGTTGACTTGGCTGCTGCGGGCTATTGACGGGCTGGGCGGGGCGGACTTTTCACTGTGCGCTGAACCTGCCGAATTCCGCCCGCCAGCCGCGCCGCCATGGAAGAATGAAGCGTATGACTGCTATTCCTACCGCAATTGCGACCATCCACACGTCCATGGGCGACATCAAGGTCAACCTCTTCGGCAACCACGCGCCCAAGACGGTAAAGAACTTTGTTGGCCTGGCCACCGGCGAAATCGAGTGGACCGACCCGGCAACGGGAGAGAAGACCAGCCGGCCGCTGTACGACGGCACCATCTTCCACCGCATCATCAAGGACTTCATGATCCAGGGCGGCGATCCCCTGGGCCGCGGCACCGGCGGACCGGGCTACCAGTTCGACGACGAGATCAACCCGGACCTGGACTTCTCCACCCCGTACAAGCTTGCCATGGCCAACGCCGGTGTGCAGATGGGCCGCGGAACCAACGGATCCCAGTTCTTCATCACCTCCGTCCCCACCACCTGGCTGCAGGGCAAGCACACCATCTTCGGCGAGGTTGCCGATGAAGAGTCCCGCGCCCTGGTGGACCAGCTGAACGCCGTCGCCACCGACATGCGTGACAAGCCGGCCGAGGACGTCGTCATCAACAGCATCACCGTCGAACAGCTCTAAACCCCTTGACGATGCCCCGGCCGGATGACCCGGCCGGGGCCTTTCGTCCATCTGGCCTCATTTTCTTGGGAGTACCGCAATGTCATATGGAGTGCCTGCTGAAACTCCGGCCTCACAGGTCCCCGTCTGTCCGCGCCACCCCGACCGGGTCAGCTATATCCGCTGCCAGCGCTGCGGACGGCCTGCCTGCCCCGAATGCCAGCATGCAGCGCCCGTGGGAATCCAGTGCGTGGACTGTTTCCGGGAGACCCAGCGGAAGTCTCCGGCCTACCGGACGCCCTACGGCGGAAAGGTGGCCACCGGAAAGCCAGTAGTCACCATCACCCTGATGGTGATCTGCGCTGTGTTCTTCGTGGTCCAGTTCCTCTATCCGCCGTTCACCTACGCGCTCTGGTACGCCCCGGTGTACACCGGCATTGAGCCATGGCGCATGCTGACCTCAGCTTTCCTCCATTCCCCCGGCGGAATACTTCACATTGCCTTCAACCTGTATGCCCTGTGGTTCCTGGGCCAGGGGCTGGAACCACAGCTGGGCCGGCTCCGCTTTGCTCTGCTGTATCTGATTTCCGCACTGGGCGGATCGGTGGGTGTGCTGCTGCTCAATCCCATCGTCCAGCCCGTGGTTGGGGCCTCAGGGGCGATCTTCGGCCTCTTCGGCGCCCTGCTGGTGGTGCTGCTCCAGCGGCGGGCCAGCGTCCGGTCGGTGCTGATCCTGCTGGCCATCAACTTTGCGCTGGGCTTCTTTGTCCCCAACATCGCCTGGCAGGCCCATCTGGGCGGACTGCTCACCGGTGTTGCGTGTGCGGCCGTGCTGGTCTTCGCGCCCAGAGGCAGGAACCGATCGCTGGTGCAGTTCGCCGGCTTGGCGGCAATTGTGGTGTTCCTGTGTGTCTTTTCCGCAGTGCTGGCTGCGGCTAAGGGCCTGGTGTGAGGCTTTTCTTCCCCGCGCCGCGGGCCGTAAGCGGTGCGCTGAAACCCTGAGCTGTTATCCACAGGGATACCCACAGTGTTAATAACTTAGCGGGCCGGGATGCTGATGCTCCCGGCCCGCTTCGCTTGTCCGGGACGAAACCGGCGCCGCTTAAGGGGTTCCGGCCCGCCGGTGAAACATGCGGACGCCCGTCAGGGGAGTTCGCCCAATGTCCAGGCGAGCTGTCTCTCTGTCCTCCGCCGGAAGTTATCCACAGGATGGTACGCGCGCTGTGAACAGGTTATCCAGAGGCTAAACCAAGTTACACACATGTAATTCCACAGCTGTGGATAACTGTTGCTCCCGTGTTTCCGGCGTTTTTGCAAAGCGAGCCTGCAAAGTTACACACACCTGTGGATAACTCTGTGCACAGTGTGTGCACAACCTTGGCGTTAAGAGGAGGCCCCGCACATCGCAGAGAGATGAGCCTGGGCGGGTGTACTAACGGAGAACTGTTCCGTCAGCGCCAGCGGGTGGTCATGAGGAAGCCAACGATGGCCACGCCGAAGCCGACGAGGATGTTGCCGGCGCCGAGCGCCGGAACCGGGTACTCACCCTGGGAAATGTAGAAGACGATGATCCACAGCAGACCGATGATCATCAGGCTGAACATGACCGGCTTGTACCAAACCGGATTGGGCTTTGGTGCCGAGGAAGCCTTGGGCGCGGGAGAGGCGGCGGCGGGCTTCTTGCGGGATTTCGATTCAGGCACGGATCCTCCTAGGAACCGGCTCTCGAGACGCCGGCATGTACGGTCATGGCGGGGCCACGGTGCAGTGGTGCCTTTCCGGACCCTGGCCCGGCTGTATCCTGACTGGGGGCTGCCACCGCACCTGGCTGTTTCCCTTGTACTCATCGTAGCGAATGGCGGGAGTCCTGCGTGTCGCCTGAGCAACAGCCGCAGACATAGGCTGCATAAAGAAAGGGGCCTCTTGGCTACCTCCCGAACGGCACCCCCTGCGCCCGCAGACCCCAAGGGCCGACGGCGCCGGCCCGCGCGCAGCCGCGGCCAGTTGGTCGTCCAGATCCTCGGTGAGCTGCTCATTACGCTCGGACTGCTCCTGGTGCTGTACGTGGCATGGGAACTCTGGTGGACCAATATCGACGCCAACCGCAAGCAGGACCAAGCCGTGGGACAGCTCTTCGAGCAGTTCGATGCGCCCGTGGCTCCTGCCCCCGAGGCCCCGGCAAGCCCTCCCGATTACGGAGACCCCGTTGTCCTGCCGGCCATCGAAACTGAAGGCCAGACCTTCGCCGTGGTCTACGTCCCCCGCTTCGGAGAGACCTATTCACGCCCCGTTACGAGCGGCGTGGGAACGTCCGTGCTGGATACCCTGGGGCTGGGACACTATCCCTCCACGGCCATGCCCGGAGAGGTGGGCAACTTCGCGCTGGCCGGACACCGGCAAACCCACGGGCAGGTCCTGGACGCCATTCATACCCTCGTCCCCGGGGATAAGATTTATGTGCAGACCAAGGACGGCTATTACACCTACGTCTACCGAAACAACCAGATAGTCCTGCCGGACCGCGTGGATGTTATTGCGCCGGTGCCCACCGAACCGGCAGCTGTGCCGACGGAACGCTTCCTCACCCTCACCAGCTGCAATCCGAGGTTCGGTGCCCAGGAACGGATTATCGCCTACTCGGTGATGGAGTCCTGGCAGCCGCTGTCTGCCGGGCCGCCGGCTGAAATCGCAGCTCAGGTTGCCCACAACGCGGAAGGTGCAGGCTAAAGATGTACGGATGGATTTTCAGGACTCTGCCGGGACCGCTCTGGGTCCGCATCCTCATTGCCCTGGCGCTGATCATCGGCGTGGTGCTCCTGCTGATGAACTACGTCTTCCCCTGGTTTTCCGAATTCAGCTTCCTCAGTCCCCTTACAGATTCCACGATTGGCGGTACCTAGAACCCATGAGCAGTATCCGAATCCTGGTGGTCGACAACTACGACAGCTTTGTCTACACACTGGTGGGCTACCTTCAGCAGCTTGGCGCTGAAACCACCGTGGTGCGCAACGACGACGTCACCTTGGCCGAGGCGATCGATCTGGCCGCCGCCCGTGACGGCGTACTGGTGTCTCCCGGCCCCGGGGCACCGGCTGAGGCAGGTGTCTGCATCGATCTGATCCGCTGGTGCGGAGAGAATAACAAGCCGATGCTGGGAATCTGCCTGGGGCACCAAGCCCTCGCCGAAGCTTACGGCGGAACCGTGACTCACGCACCGGAACTGATGCACGGCAAGACCTCCTGCGTGCACCACGGCGGAACGGACGTGTTCCAGGGACTGAAAAGCCCGGTCACGGCAACCCGCTACCACTCACTCGCAGCGGTGGCCGACACCATTCCCGCGGAACTCGAGGTCACTGCGCGGACCGAGAGCGGAATTATCATGGGCCTCCGGCATTCCGCAGCTCCCCTGTCCGGTGTCCAGTTTCACCCTGAGTCAGTGCTGACCGAAGGCGGATATCAGATGCTGGGGAACTGGCTGGAGGGGCTGGGCCTGGCCGGAGCCGCAGCGCATGCAGCAACCCTGAGCCCCTTGATGTCCACGGAGCCGCAGTCCCTTCCGCGCTAGGAGCGGGCTAGTCGTCGTCCTTTTTCTTCTTTGCCGGTGACGTTGAGGGCGACGGGGCGGGCGTCGGCTCGGGAGAAGCACTGGTGCTCGGCGAAGGTGTTTCCGTAGGAACGGCAGGAGGGGCAGGAGCCTTGGCAACCGTCAGGGAGATGGTGCTGCCCTGCTCGGCATTCATTCCGCCGCCAATGCTTTGGTCCATCACGATGCCGGGCTCCACCAGGGCGCTTTCCACCTCATTCACCGTGGCGGTCAGCAGGTACTCAGGAGCTCCCAGCATGGCTTTCGCCGTGTCTACGGGCAGGCCCACAACATTCGGGACGGTGACGTTGCCGGTGGACAGCACCAAATCGACTGTGGTGCCCACCGGGACGGACTCTCCGGCGGCGGGGATGCTGTACAGAACCCGGCCAAGGGCAACCGTGGGGCTGTTGGCTACGTCAGTGCTTCCGCCCTCGAGGTTCAGGCGGCGCAGGGCATCGCGTGCTTCAGGTTCCGTCATGCCGGCGAGATTATCCGGAACGGTCACGGTGGCCGGTCCCTGCGAAACGTAGAGGATAACCTTCCGGTTCAGCGGGGTGTCCGTGCCGCCTTCAGGCTCCGTACCAATCGCCAGGCCCGGTTTCACCGTTTCACTGTATTGCGGCTCAACGGTCGGCGGACCGAACCCGGCGTTCAGGATGATGTTCAGTGCCTCGGTCTGCGTTTTTGACTGGACACTGGGCATGATGGCCGTGACGGGGGCAGTTTCCTTGGGGTTCATCAAGTTGTAGGCAAAGACAGCACCGGCACCGAACAGGAGAATCAGCACAATGACCAGGGTGGTGATCCAGGCGCGGCGGCGCGCCTTCTGATCCGGGTCCCGCTCTCCGGTGTTGCCGATGGCAAGAGCCACCGGAACGTCGTCGTCGTCGTCCTCGTCGTGGTCCCCGCCCTCCGGGGACGGATGGGGCTGAGCATGTTCGGGCAGGATCCGCGCCATGGCACGGGTCCTGGGATCGTCCTCAATCCGGCTGACCTCGACGGCGGCACGTTTGGGGGGCGACACCGTCAGCGCCTCCGTGGCTTCCGTGGGAGGGAACGGATCAGCGGCGGCTCCGCTTCGGGCACGCAGCAGCGCCTCCCGGAAGGCATGGGCATCCTGATAACGGTCGCCGCGGTCCTTGGCCAGTCCGCGTTCCAGAACGGCGTCAAGAGAGGCCGGGATCTCCGGATTGAAGCTGCTGGCCTTCGGCGGAGTTTCACGGACATGCTGGTACGCCACCGACACCGGGCTGTCGCCGATGAACGGAGGCCGTCCCGCGAGCATTTCGAACAACAGGCACGCTGCTGAATAGAGGTCGCTGCGGGCATCCACGGTTTCGCCGCGTGCCTGTTCCGGCGAGAGATACTGCGCAGTGCCGATCACGGCCTGGGTCTGGGTCATGGTGGCCGCGGAATCAGCCATGGCACGGGCAATCCCAAAGTCCATGACCTTCACGCCGCCCTCGTCAGTGACCATGACGTTGGCGGGCTTGATGTCCCGGTGGACAATGCCTGAGCGGTGGCTGTATTCGAGCGCCGAAAGGACGCCAAGGGAGTAATCAACCGCCTTTTCGACGGTAATTTCCTTGGCTTTGACCAAGTCCCGCAGGGTGCGGCCGTGGACATACTCCATCACGATGAAAGGCAGGCGTACATCCTCGGTGGAAGACCCGGGCGACTCCTGGTTGCCCGTGTCGTAAACGCTGACCACCGACGGATGGTTCAACCCCGCAACAGCCTGCGCCTCGCGCCGAAACCGCGACTGGAAAAGAGGGTCGCGGGCGAGATCAGGGCGCAGAACCTTGATGGCGACGGTACGGCCGAGCCTGAGGTCGCGGCCGAGATAGACGTCAGCCATCCCGCCGCGTCCAATCAGCTCGCCGATCTCATACCGGTCGTTGAGCACCCGTTCAGTATTCAGTGGAGGGTGTCCTTTGAGGAATTCTGCGCTCATAACCGCTTAACCGGCCGAAGGCACAATGTTGTTGGGCTGCTCCGGGACGGTGGCAGCGGTGGGTACAGAAGGCGTTGTGGGTGCCGGCTGGACAGGCTGAGGGCCTTCCGAGATGAAGTACGTGACGGTGGAGCCCTGGGGCACCGGCGCGCCCTCGGACGGATTGACAGCCACCACGGTTCCCGCAGGCAGGTCGGAAGGCCGGGTGCCGCCGTTGACAGCCACCAGCCCGGCAGCGCTGATCTGCTGGTCCGCCGCACTGCTGGCCTGCCCGGTGAGGCCGCCGGGAACGTTGGTCGTCGACGGGGCAGAGGAGCTGGACGGGGCAGAGGGGGTGGACGGGGCAGAAGAAGAGGGAGAGGACGGCTCCGGCGAGGGAGAAGCGGGAGCGGTGTAGTAGCTGACCGTGACGCGGTCCCCGCGGGAGAGCACGCCTACGGGATCAACGTCAAAGACCTGTCCCTCGGGATCGTCCGCGGATTCCACCGGGTTTCCGGTGACGGACAGCCCCAGAGCGCTCAGCCGGGCCTGGGCCTGGGCGAAAGGAAGACCTATGAAGTCGGCAGGGTCGACGGTGATTTCGTCGGCATTTTCCGAAGGGGTCTGACTGGGGCTCGCACTCCGCGAAGGCGTTGCGCTGGGGCTTGCCTGAGTGGTGGAGGCGGTCGGGGCAGGAGCCGGGTCCTTCTTGTCATCACCGCTCAGCAGGAAGGCCGCAATTCCGGCACCGATCAGCAGTACAAGCAGGGCAATGAGGGGAAGGGTCCACGGGCTGCGGCGTTTGGCCGTTGCCGTGGCATCGCCGTCGCTGACGGTGCCGTCGCTGCCGGCACCGTCCACGTCGTCGACTTCTTCGTCCGTCCATTCCCGGGACGCTGCCAGTTCGCCGGTGGCAGCGCTGTCCGCACCCACAGCTGCTCCGGCAACGGTGGGAAGCGCCGAGGTGGAGGGGGACGTGTTCACCACGCGGGTCGCAGAGGTGCCTGCCGTGGGGACAGGCTGGGTCACGGCATCGTTGACGGCTGTGGCGCCGCCGCCTCCGAACAGCAGCATTCCGGGAACCGCAGCCTCTGCAGCGGTAATGTCTCCGCGGCGGATGGCGGCAACCGCCCGGGCCAGTGCCTCGGCGTCCGCCGGGCGGTCCGCCGGATCCTTGGCCAGCATGGACATGACCAGGGCGCGGACCGGCAGCGGAATGGTCTCAGGCAGCGGCGGAGGGGTGTCATTGACCTGGGCCAGGGCAATGGCGATCTGGGATTCGCCGGAGAAGGGACGGGTCCCCGCCAACAGCTCGTAACCGATGACACCAAGCGCGTAGATGTCACTGGAACCGGTGGCCTGCTGGCCGGTGGCCTGCTCGGGAGCCAAATACTGGGCCGTACCCATGACCTGGCCGGTGGCCGTCAGCGGCACCTGGTCGGCGAGCCGGGCAATGCCGAAGTCAGTGATTTTGACCCTGCCGTCCGGCAGGATGAGCAGGTTTCCGGGCTTGACGTCCCGGTGGACCAGTCCCTGCTTATGGGCAGCGGCCAGCGCAGTGGCAGTCTGCCCGATGATGGAGAGCGTGCGGTCCGGCGTAAGACTCTTGTCCCGTTCGATGATGGAGGACAGCGGAAGTCCGGGGACCAGTTCCATGACCAGATAGGCGGACCCCTCCTCTTCGCCGTAATCGAAGACGTTGGCGATGCCTTCGTGGTTCAGCAGCGCCGTATGGCGCGCCTCGGCCCGGAACCTGTTGAGGAACCCGGGGTCCCCGGTGTACTCCTCCTTGAGGATCTTAATGGCAACAATTCGGCCCAGGACAAGGTCCCGTGCCTTCCAGACTTCGCCCATACCGCCGATGGCAATACGGTCGGTGAGCTGGAATCTGCCGCCTAAGGTGATACCCGATGAAGGCCTCACTTATTCAACACCGCCTCTAGGAGTTTCTGCGCGCTTGGAGTGGTCAATTGGGCACCGGTAGTCAGGTCCACGTCTTCCATGACGACGGAGATCACCACTTCGGGGTCATCAGCCGGAGCGAAGCCCGTGAACCAGGCGTTGTCGCCCCGGTCCTGAACCTCGGCGGTTCCGGTTTTTCCGGCCACCTTCACGCCGGAAATCTGCGCCGCGGAGGCGGTGCCGTTGTCCACGACACCCACCATCCAGTCGGTGAGCTGGCGTGCCGTGTCCGGGCTGATGGAGGTATTCAGGACGTCGGGTTCCGGTTCGTCGATAATCGACAGGTCGGCTGCCCGGACGTTCCGAATCAGGTTGGGGGTCATCTGGACGCCGTTGTTGGCAATGGCGGACGTCATCATGGCGATTTCCAGCGGAGTGGCCGTGACGCTGTACTGGCCGATGGCGGCCTGCGCCAGCTGGGCCTGGTCCATCTCGGTGGGGAAGCCGCTGGCCACCACCCGGTCGATGCCGCGTTCCGGAAGATGAAGGGGAGTGTTCCAGCCGAACTTTTCCGCCTGGGAGACAATCGCCTTCTCCCCGAGCTTCCAGGCAATCTGGGCAAACACGGTGTTGCAGGACTGTTCCAGGGCGAAGCCGATGGTGGCCTGGGAGCGGACGCCGCAGTTTCCGTTGGTGTAGTTCGGCAGGGAGATGTTGGTTCCCGGCAGGGGAAGCTCATTGGGATTGTCAATCTGGGAATCCGCGTCGTATTCCCCGGATTCCAGGGCGGCCGCGGCATCGACCAGCTTGAATACGGAGCCCGGGGCCAGCAGCGACTGCGTGGCGGCATTCGTGTACGGGGAGAGCCCGTCCACCGTCAGCAGTTCCTGCATGTTCTGCTCCACCACAGCCGTGTCATGCCCGGCCAGGAGGTTGGTGTCATAGCTGGGCTTGGAAACCATAGCCAGGATGTTGCCGGTTTTGGGTTCCATCATGACGATGGAGCCCTTCTGGCCGTCCGGGATGAGGTCATATGCCATTTGCTGCAGGTCAGGGTCGATGGTCAGCTCAACCGATGCCCCCTGGGGCTGGTTGCCGGACACGAGCTGCACCAGGCGGTCGAGGAACTGCTGGTCGCTGGTACCGGTGAGCTCATCATTCATGACGCTTTCCAGCTGGGTCACTCCGCTGACGAGCGAGAAATACCCGGTGAGCTGGGAGTAGAGCTCCGGCTGGTGGTAGACCCGCTGGAAGTTGAACTGGTCCCCGGAGGGCACGGATTCGGCGATGGGCACTCCGTCCACAAGGATGGAGCCCCGGTTCCGGCCGAAGTCCTGGTAAATGGTGCGGTTATTGTTCGGGTTGGTGCTCAGGTCCTCCGCCGCAAAGAACTGGACGTAGGTCAGCGAACCGAGAATGAGGATGAACATGGACAAGGCCACAATCCAGCTGTTTCGAATGGCTTGATTCATGAGCCTCGTACCTCCTCTTCCCTAAGTGTGCGTTTGGGGGCCGTCCCCGCTGTGGATTCCGGCAGCGCCGGAACCATGGGACCCGTCATCGGGCCCATGGCTGCCGGACGCCGGGCGGCTTCGGAGATCAGCAGCAGCAGCGCAACAATGATCCAGTTGGCGAGCAGCGATGAGCCGCCGGCGGACATAAACGGCGTGGTCAGCCCCGTCAGCGGGATCAGGCGGGTCACCCCGCCGATCACCACGAAACACTGCAGCGCAATGGTGAAGGACAATCCGCAGGCCAGCAGCTTTCCGAACCCGTCACGGGTGCCCAGAGCCGCGCGGAAACCGCGGGAAACCAGCAGGACGTACATCAGCACGATCGCGAAGATTCCGATGAGTCCGAGTTCTTCACCCAGGGCAGCAATGATCATGTCGGAGTTGGCATAGGTGACGAGGTCCGGCCTGCCCTGCCCAAGGCCAGTGCCTGCCAGGCCGCCGCTGGCGAGCCCGAACAGCCCCTGGACCACCTGCCAGCTGCCGCCCTGACGATCGATGACCTCCGGGTCGAACGCATTGAGCCAGCCGTCGATCCGCAGCGCAACATGGCTGAACAGCTGCATGGCCGCCAGGCCGCCGGCGGCCAGCAGCGCAACCCCGATCAGGACCCAGCTGACCCGGCTCGTGGCCACGTAGATCATGGCCATGAACAGTCCGAAGAACAGGATTGAGGAGCCGAGGTCCCGTTGGAAGACCAGCACGCCGATACTGACGATCCAGGCGGCCATCATGGGCCCCAGGTCCTTGAGCCGCGGAAGCTGCAGGGGGCCCACTTTGCGCCCGGCCAACAGGATGAGGTCGCGGTTGGTGGAGAGATACCCCGCAAAGAATATAGCCAGGGTGATCTTGGCGATTTCGCCGGGCTGGAACGTTCCGATCCCCGGCACCTCGATCCAGATCCGTGCACCGTTGAGTTCCAGACCGAGCGGTGTCAGGGGAAGCAGCAGCAGGATGCCGCTGACGATGAGTGAAATGTAGGTGTAGCGGCGCAGGATCCGGTGATCCTTGATGAGGAAGAGGACGGCGATGGCTGCTGCTACCGCAACGGCGCTCCACAGCAGCTGCCGGTCGGCCGCGTCTGTTCCCTCGGCGATGTCCAGACGGTGGATCATGGCCAGGCCAATGCCGTTGAGGGCGGTCACGATAGGAAGTATTACCGGATCGGCATATTTCGCGCGGAAACGGAGAATGATGTGGAAGACCAGGACCAGGCCCACCAGTGTTGCACCCTGAGTCCAGAAGTCCGAGTCGAACGCCCGGTCCTGGTCCAGGCCAACCACCATATTGGCGCCGATGCCCACAAGCAGGGCAAGCAGGAGCAGAGCAGCCTCAATGTTGCGGCGGGATTTGGGCGGGGTTAGTACATCGGACATTACTTCTGTCCTCCACAGTTTTCCGGATCAGCGGCGGGTAGGGCGGCGGCTGACGGAGTGGCAGAGGCCGAGGGCTGGGGTGCGGCACTGCCGGAAGGCGCGGGGACCGGACTGGGCGTGGCCTGAACCGGCGTCGCCGGTGCGGCAGGAGCGCAGCTGCTGCTGCTCGTGCGCGCTGTTCCCCTGAGGTCTTCGACGATTTGCTCGGCGTGCAGCAGGTCCTTGGCCGGAATGGTGCCTTCTACCCGGTTGCGCTGGTACTCCGGGAGGCTGTCGACGGGAATATCGGTGGTTTCGGTGACAGAGGAAAGTCGAATGGGCCCAAGTGACTGGGACACCCCGTTGTAGATGGCGACGTTATTGTTACTTGAGCCGACGTAGTAGCGGGTCTGGGTCCAGGTGTAGCCCACCCATAGGACTGCGGCCAGCAGAACCGTCATCAGCGCCAGGAAGGCGGGAACCACCCAGCGGCGACGCTGCGCAGGCTCCGTCTGCGCAGGCGCCTCGATCTCGGGTGTGGCCTTGTGCGTGAGCAGGCGCGCTGAACGGCGTTCCGCAGAGCGCTTGGTAACGATGGGAATCTGCCCGGTTTCGGTGGCCAGGGAGGCTGCACCGACCAGCACATGCGGCCGCTGGGAAAGGTCCTGGCGGATCAGTTCGGCCCGGGCCGGTTCGTCGTCGCCGCCGGTATCGGGGTCCGCATGCTGGGAAGAGCTGAGCGGAGCAGCAGTCGGTTCATTGACTCGGGAGGGGGCAGCGGCACTGCCGATGATGGGAACGCGTGCGGTGTCAGCCTCCGCGGGGAGCACTGAGTCATCCGGCGCCTCGGCGATCTCCAGGACGACTACCGTCACGTTGTCAGGCGATCCGCCGGAAAGAGTCAGTTCAACCAGGATGTCCACGCAGCGCTGAATGTCCCTGGTGCTCCTGAGCACGCTTTCGATGTCCGAGTCCCGGAGCACTGCGGTAAGACCGTCCGAACAGAGCAGCCACCTCTCGCCCGGTTCTACCTGAAAAGTTGCCAGATCCAGTTCGGGGCTCGCGTCGACATCCCCGAGGACCCGCATGAGGACGTTCTTGTGCGGATGGACTTCGGCTTCTTCGGGGCGCAGCCGGCCCTCATCAATCAGGCGCTGCACGAACGTGTGGTCAATGCTGATTTGCTCAAAGACCCCGTTCTTCAGCCGGTAGGCGCGGGAATCGCCGATATGGGCCAAAGCAAAAGTGGAATCATGCAGCAGCAGGGCGGTGACGGTGGTTCCCATGCCGGACAGCTGGGGGCTGGTAGTGACCAACTCGGAAAGCAGCGAATTCGCTGCCTGGATCTCATCCGCGAGAACGGTGAGCGCTTCGCCGTCGTGATCTTCACGGTCCAGGTGAACCAGATCCAGCACAGTGGAGGCGGAGGCGACGTTGCCGCCGGCATGACCTCCCATGCCGTCGGCAACCACGGCCAGGTAGCGGCCGACATAGGCCGAGTCGTCATTCTTCAGACGAACCATGCCTACGTCGGACCGTGCAGCGTAGTTGAGAACCAGGGCCACGGCTAAGGCCTCAACTCAAGGACCGTCTTGCCGATGCGGATGGGAACACCGGGCTCCACCGGCAGGGCGCGCGTCAGCTGGCTTCCGCCGAGGAAGGTGCCGTTGGTGGAACCGAGGTCCTCGATGAACCAGCGGCTGCCCTGGGGGAACAGGCGGGCGTGGCGTCCGGAGGCATAATCGTCTTCCAGCACGAGGGTTGCTTCCTGGGCGCGGCCGAGCAGGATGGGGCTGGAAGCAAGCTCCAAGGTGGTGCCGCGCAGGGGGCCTTCGGTGACGACAACCTGGCGGGCAGCAACTCGGGCGGGCGCCGGAGCCTGTTTTTCCAGTTCGGGGTTCTTTCGGATCTGCCGGGCGGTGGGCGTTCCGGTGCGGTTGCGGCTGCCAACCACCAGGTCACGGCGGATAGCGCCGACAACGCTGATAACCATCAGCCAGAGCAGAAGCAGGAACCCGTACCGGAGCAGGGTCACAATCAATTCACCTTCCACTAGCGCCCCCCGGAACGTGCGGGAAGGAGCCGGAAGGTGATGCGGGTGCGACCCATGGCAATAGTTGAGCCATCCGTAAGATCTGCTTCCCCTTGTACTCTCTGGCCGTTGACGAAGCTTCCGTTCGTGGAACCGAGGTCGATGGCGCGGCTGACACCGTTTTCGGTGCGGATTTCAAGATGCCGGCGGGACACGCCGGTGTCATCTACGAGGATATCGGCCTCGGAGGACCGTCCAAGCACAACGGCAGGAGCATTCAGTGAATACCGCTGCCCGTCAATGTCCAGGACAGGCTGCATGCGTGCCGGTCCCTGTCGGGGCGTCGGAGGTGCTGCCTGACGCGCCGAAGGTGCCGGGGCTCCGGCCTTCTCCGTGGCCGAGTCCACTTCAAGCACGCCGGCTTTCAGCGCGGAGTCGCGGGTGAAGGACACCCGCACGGGCCCCTGCAGGGTGTAGGACTGGCTTCGTGCATGCTTGATGACGACGTCGCACAGTTCTTCCGCCAGCGGGGCACCCCATTCCTGGGCACGTTTAAAGTCAGAGTCGGACAGTCGGGCCGTGAAGACGTTGGGGGCAAGAGTGCGGCCCTGGCCCACAGTGAAACAGCGCTCGTCCAGTTCCCGCCGCAGTGCGATGGCAAGTTCAAGGGGTTCAACCCGCCCGGAGGAGCCCGTAGAGAAGGCACCCCGCACAACCTTTTCGATTCCGCGTTCAACGTTATCGAGTAAGCCCATGATCGCCTCCCTCCCTAGGATTCTGTCCGGATTCTCCGGCGGCAGCGTGTGGCCCTGTGTGCCGCGCACCAGGGCAGGCCAAAGATATACAGGTCCACTTCGATAGTACTGTCCCCTCCCGATAAAGTGCCTAACGGCCGCACGGCGTTGCCCCCTGGCGGATCTCTCCCGCGCCGGCCCCTTCCGGGGGGCCCAACATCGGGCAGGGATCCCCCGGATGGGGAGAAAATCCTTGTCAGGACACGGATTTTGGGGCTTCTGTTGCCCCGTTTAGGTGTTTGGGCAAAATGTGGGTATGCTTGATTCTGCTGTTCCCGAGGAATCGAGACGCAAACGGTCGTGAGACTGAACGCACACTTTTTCGCGGGAAACCATTTAGCGCGAGTGGCGGAACGGCAGACGCGCTGGCTTCAGGTGCCAGTGTCCGAAAGGGCGTGGGGGTTCAAATCCCCCCTCGCGCACAAAAAGAATCACCCCGGTTGAATAAACCGGGGTGATTTTTTTATGTCCTGATTACTATCCGGGCGGCGTTGGGGAATCCGGGCGTTCCGGGAAAACCCGGACGCTGCGGACGGACCGGGTTTTCCCAAAGCAGCCGGAAAAGCCCTCAGCGGCCGGAAGCCAGAACGCCGGGGGACTCCGCCTTAACTGCAGCAGGCCCGCCGGTGACCGGCGGGCCTGCTGCAGTTGGGAGAAGTGCGGTTAAGCCTGCTTGTTGGCCTGCTGCTCCGCCTGTGCCGCCTTCCGCGCCTTCTTGGCGTCGGCTTCCTTCACACGCTTGGCTTCCTCGCGGACAGCGGCAAAGCTGGCCCGCTCTTCAACGAGCCAGGCCGGCGGTGCGGCCAGCAGTTCGGTGATCTGCGCGCTGGTCAGGGCGTCCGTAATTCCTGAACGGGTCAGGCCGCTGATGGAGATGTTGAGCTTCTGGGCCACCACGGGGCGCGGGTGGGGACCGTTGCGGCGCAGTTCAACAAGCCATTCGGGAGGGTTGGCCTGAAGTTCGTCGAACTGGGCGCGGGAAATGGGCCCGTCCTGGAACTCCTGCGGCGCTGCGGGCAGATAAATGCCCAGTTTCTTGGCTGCCGTGGCAGGTTTCATGGATTGGGATTTCTCGGAAGTCATCTTCCAAGGATATCCGGCACGGGCAACCGTGCGGGCGTCGGGTGATGTGGGGGGAGGGAGCGGCTGCGAACCGGTGAGGAGTGCGCTGGGCTAATCTGAAAAGGTGCCAACAGACTTCTCCCCCCGCCAGACCCCTGCAGCTCGTCCGCTGACCCTGGGTTATGTTCCCGGAGTGACGCCCGGAAAGTGGATCGGCCGGTGGACGGAGCGGAAGGACCGCGAGGTCCACGCCTATCAGTGCGGCGAAGACGCCGTCTGGGATGATCTGCGCGCCGGCCGGGCGGACCTGGTGTTTGTGCGCCTTCCGGAGGAAGGGTTCATCCGGCCCGCGGACCTGAGCGTTATTCCCCTCTATGAGGAACGCCCCGTGGTGGCGGCGGCCAAGGATTCCGCCGTTGCGGCCTTTGATGAGCTGGATGTGTCGGATCTGGCCGGCGAGAACCTGCTGGAGTTAAAGGACATGGGGGGCACCGACGTCGGAATGGAAGTGGTGGCCTCGGGTGCGGGCCTGCTGATCCTCCCGATGTCTGTGGCCAAGCTGTATTCACGGCGCGACGTCGTTTCCCGCCCGCTGACCGGGGTCCCGGCCACCCGCATTGCGGTGGCTTGGCTGGAAGGGTCCGAAGACGAGGGGATTGAGGAGTTTGTGGGCATTGTGCGTGGACGCACTGCCAACAGTTCCCGGCAGCCCTCGGTGCAGGCCGAGCAAAAAACCACGGCCCGGCAGCGGACCAAGGAACGCCAGAGCAGGAGCGGAGAAAAGCCCGGTGCTGGGGGCAGGTCCGGCGGACGCGGCGGCGCCAAGGGCGGTTCCGGCACCAAGGGGACCTCGGGCACTAAAGGGGCGTCAGGAAAGGCAAGCCCGGGCAGCAAGGGAACCGGCAAGAGCGGTAAGCCCCGCCGGAGCCGTTAAAGTTCGGATCGGCGGACGCACCGGGCGGACAACGCGGTAGCCTTTCGCGCATGCGCGTAAAAATGAGCAGCATCCATGTGACGAATCCGGCCGCGGCCTTTGATTTTTACACCGGCACGCTGGGCTTTGAACCACTGATGGTGATGCGCGAGTACAACCTGTTTGTTGTCCAGGCGCCCGGGATTCCGGACGGGCCGGGATTGCTGCTGGAACCCAGCGACAATCCCGTGGCCGAGGCCTATCGCAGCGGAGTCTATGACCTCGGCCTGCCCGCCGTTGTACTGGGAGTGGACGACGTTGAAGCTGAAATGGAGCGGCTCAGCGCCCTCGGCGTCCGTTTTACCGGCCCGCCGGAAACCGACGCGATGGGCACCCGGGCAGTCTTCGATGACGGCTGCGGCAACTACATCCAGCTGCACCAGGACTGAGATACGGCCCCGGCCAAGCGCCGGCCCGGTTGAATCGCGGTCACCGTTCGCCCACGCGCGGCCGCAGCCGGGTCTCCTCCACATCCAGCAGGCGCTGGGCATCGGCGAGGGTGCGGGAGGGGAAACGTCCCTCCCGGCGGGCCAGCAGCAGAGCTTCCCGCTCGGCTTCCACGACGGCGCGCCGCAGCTCGCGGTACTGCAGCTGGGGAGTGGCCGAGGTGCCGATACCCAGCGCCTTGACCCGCTCCCAGGCCAGTTCGCTGCGCAGGAAGGTGCTTTGGCGCACGCGTTCCACTACGTCCGGGTCCACATCCACTTCCGAGTTCAGGCAGATGGCGGGGTTTTCCAGAACCATCAGGCCTGCATCGCTGATCTGGTCCAGCAGGGTTGCCAGATCGCGCTGGTCCTCCGCAGCGTTGCGGCCCCGGACACCGAGCATCTTGATGAGCCAGGGCAGGGTTCCGCCCTGCAGGAGAAGAGTCACTACTGCCACCGTGAAAGCGATCAGGACGAGCTGTTCCCGGTAGGGGGTTGATTCCGGCAGGGACTGCGCCGCAGCCAGCGTCACCACACCGCGCATGCCGGACCAGCCGATGACGACACCGCCGCGCCAGTCCAGGCCTTCGCCGCGGAGCTGGGCGATGTCCGCCCGCCGCCGCCGGTAGATCTTCTCGCCGCGCTTGTGGCGCCGCCGGGTGCGCTCGTCGGACAGTCCCTGCGCCTTCAGGCTGTCCAGCGCGGCCCGGAACCGGGTGGTCCGCCGTTCCTGGTGCTCCACCTTTGCCCGCAGCAGCAGAATCAGGGGGCCCATCCACACGAAGCGGATCGCAATCAGCAGGGCAGTGACGCCGAGTCCGATCATCACGGTTTCGCGCACCGTCAGCAGTTCGGGGTCAATGTTCTCCACCAAGTAGCGGATTTCCAGCCCCATGAGGAGGAACACGCCGTTTTCCAGCAGGAACTGGATGGTGTGCCAGTTGACGCTGTCATTAATCCGCGCCTGCGCGCTGAAGGCGGCGCCTGAGCGGTGACCTGTGTAGAGGCCGGCAACCACCACGGCCAGGACACCGGAGGCGCCCAGCTCTTCGGCCGGGATGAAGGCCACGAACGGCACCACAATAGAAATAGCCGTGTCCAAAACGGGGTCGTGGAGTTTGGAGCGAAGGTAGACCGTGGCGAACCCGACCAACAGGCCGACGGCGACGGCGGCTACCACTGCGAAGCCGAAGTCCGCCACGCCGTCCCAGATGCTTGCCAGGCCGCCGGCACTGGCGGCGATGGCAGAGCGCAGCAGCACCAGTGCCGTGGCATCATTGACCAGACCCTCGCCTTCCAGCACCGTCACCAGTCGGGGCGGCAAGCCCAGTTTCTTACCGATGGAGGTGGCGGCGACGGCGTCGGGCGGGCTCACCACGGCGCCCAGGGCGATGGCCGCCGCGAGGTTCAGGTCCGGCAGCAGGATGTACAGGAGCAGGCCGGTCGCCAAAGCCGAAAACAGGACCAGGAAGACGGAAAGGCTGGAAATGGCGCTGAGGTTGCGGCGGAAGTCCACAACGGGCAAATTCACCGCAGCTGCGTAGAGAAGCGGGGGCAGCACACCCATGAGGATCACATCATGCGGAACGGTGAATGTCGGCAAGCCGGGTAAGTAGGACAGCCCGAGCCCCACCACCACCAAAATCAGGGGCGCGGCAATGCCGAGCCTCTTGGAAAACGCGGCGACGGTGACGATAACAGCCACGCCGATGACAGCAAACAGGGCTAGTTCCACAGACACCATTATCGTTCACAGCGGTGAACAGTTCGAAACTCGTCGCGGCGGGTTAGCTCTAAGCGGACGCCCACTGGCTCAGTGTCATAAAGGCGTCATAGACCACTCCGTAGATGGCGTATACCGTGACCGGCACCATCAGTGCCCATTCCCGCCAGGAACCGGCAGCACCGATCAGCGGAAGGGACATGCTGCCGCTGCTGCGCCAGAGCTTGTTCACCACGGGCACGCCCGCCAGGGACCGGGGACGCTTGATCCGCAGCGGCCACAGGATCATGACGCCCTGATGGGTCAGCAGGTCCCCCAGGATGTGTACGGCCACGCCAAGACCGACGGCGACGGGCAGCCAGTCGTTGTTTTCCGGCGCGTAGACGGCAATGAAGGCGGACAGGGCCAGGGCCAGCAGCCAGCTGCGGCCGGGTCCGCCCGCGATCTTCAGCGCCTTCAGGGCAAATCCCATGAGCAGCACTGACAGCACACCGGCCCCGACGGCGACGGACCCGAAGACGGGGACCACCGTGGTGACCTTTCCCAGGGCGGTGGACAGTGCCACAAAGACCGCCAGACCCAGCAGCGAATGGGTTCCGCGGCGGTGCCCTCCGCTGATTTGCTCGGTTATCCGGGCCAGGATTTTGGTGATGGGAGGCAGCGAATGGGCGATGGTCCCGCTGTGGTGGTCCAGATCCGGCAGCAGCGCAGCTCCGGCAGTCAGCAGCGCGCCGGTGACCACGCCCAGCGGGGTTACCGGATACCAGCCAAGGGCGTGCGGTGCGGTTGAAGCAACAGCTATCCAGGCTGCGGCGCCTGATGCTGCGTGATGACCACCCATCATGGTGCGTGGGGTCCTTCCCTAGGGCGGTGGAGCACACCGAAAAATTTCGTAACTTCTCATGTTTTCATGTGCCTCTGACACTGCGGACACGACGACGGCGGGGCACCCGCGAAGGTGCCCCGCCGTCGTCGTGCGCTGGTTAGGCCAGCTAGGTGTAACTCTCACGGACGTTGTGAACGCGTTCGATAGGTGAGAGGCCCTCGATCCCGGTATGGGGTCGATGATGATTGTAGTGATGAAGCCAGGCATCGTAATCAGCGATCCTGGCTTCTTCGCTCTTATAGGTTTTCGCGTACGCCCATTCCACGGCCAAGGTCCGGTTGAACCGCTCAACTTTTCCGTTGGTCTGCGGCCGGTAGGGTCTAGTGAATTTGTGTTTGATGCCCGGTCCCAGGGCCTGCGCGAATGCCCCGGAGCGGTAGCAGGAACCGTTGTCGGTGAGCACCCGCAGCACGGTGATCCC
>NZ_JBZCNM010000005.1:0-162341 GCF_058269295.1 Arthrobacter sp. TJ-58 | reverse complement strand
ACAACAGATGCATCCGAAATACTCGGAAAAACAATTAATGTTTTTCTTTTCTCTTCGCTGCAGTGTTTCTTTATTCTATTTCATCCGGACCGTGTTTGGCAATTCGGGATAATTCCCGGTTACCGTTTCATCCGGCCGGACGAACCCGCGCAAAAGCCCCGGCTTTCCGTGTCGGTGCACTGGGCACAGGCAGGATCACCAGAATGTTTTTGGTGGGGTTTGGCCGCCATGCTCGGGATGTTTTGCAACTCCCGGCCGCGGCGACTTAGAAGACTCTACACGGGGTTGGGGACCGGCGCAAATCGACTTTCAAGGGCTGGAGGCGGCCGGCGGTTTAGGCTGCCGGCCGCCGTCGTCGGGGCTTAGTTTCCGCCCTCGGCCAGGGAAACTTCCACGGGCTGGTAATCCGCGCCCTTGGTGTCCACGCCCTCTTCCTCCAGCTCGGCGAGCGCCTTCTGAACGTACTCATTGGTGTACGCGGTCTCCGGCGGTTCGGTGGTCAGGATGGTCGCTCCGGTTTCATTCTGTGTACCCATGGCGATGTCCACCGTGTTCTTCCATGCTGCCTCGTCAATCATGCCTACGCCGTTGGTGGAGGGGAAGATGAGCTTGTTGGTCTCGTTCGTCATCCACAGCTGGTGGCTTTGACCCAGGGTGGATCCTGCCTCGGTCACGATGCGGGCCGCATCCTCGGGATTGTCCTTCGCATAGATCCAGCCCTTGATCGCTGCCTTGATGAACGCGGTGGTGGTCTCCTGGTACTCGGAATCATCGGCCAGCCGGTCCGCGTCCGCCCAGATCGCGTCCTGCAGCATCGCGGATCCCTCGTCATTCCAGTCAATAACGCTCAGGTCCTCGGGCTGGTACAGCTCCCCCGTGTCCGGATTGACGGTCTCCAGCACCTGGGCATATTCGTTGTAGGTCATGGCCTGCGCTGCATCGATGTCCCCGGACAGGAAGCCGTTCATGTCGAAGGCCTGCTGGATCAGCTCGATATCCCCCGGTTCTACCCCTGCATCCTTCATCCCGGCGAAAAGCTCCCATTCGTTGCCGTAGCCCCAGGAGCCCACTTTCTTTCCGGCGAGGTCTTCCGGCCCGTCAATCCCGGAATCTGCCATCGCCACCTGCAAAGTGGCGCTGCGTTCAAAGATCTGCGCCACGTCGGTGATGTTGGCGCCCTGCTCGATCGATCCCAGGACCTTGGGCACCCAGGAAATTGCATAGTCCACGTCCCCGGACGCGAGCACGTCCTGCGGCACGATGTCCGCTCCGCCTTCCACAATCTCCACGTCCAGGCCCTCGTCTTCAAAGAACCCCTGATCCAGTGCCGCGTAATAGCCGGCAAACTGCGCCTGCGCGAACCACTGCAGCTGCAGCTTGACCGGGGTCAGCCCCTCGGCTTCCCCGCCGTCGTCCGCCGCCCCGCTGCCCGAGGCGCAGCCGGCCAGGACCAGTACTGCAGCGGTTCCGGCCGCTGCGGCCGTGCGGATGCGTTTTCCATGTGCCGTTTCTCTTCCATGTGCCATTTCATTGCCTCCAGTGGGTGAGCGGGTGAGCGGAACGACGAACGGCAGCGTGCGCCGAATGGAGCTAGTGCCGGGAACTGTATTTCTCCAGCGCTGCGGTTGCGCCGAAGAACAGCAGGCCGACGACGACGGCGCCCAGCACGTAGGCCCAGGCCAGCGTGTAGTTGCTGCCGGCAGCGGCGGAGGTGATGGATTTGCCCAGCCCGCCCACCGGACCGCCGAAGTACTCGGCAATCAGCGCCGAAATCACTGCCAGCGAAGAGGCGATCCGCAGCCCGGTGAACATATAGGGCACTGCACTGGGCAGCGTCACTGCGCGGGTGACCTGCCAGCGGCCCACAGCATAGGAACGCATCAGGTCCCGGTGCACCGGAAGGACCTGCCGGAATCCGCGCAGTGAATTCACGTACACCGGCACAAACACGGCGATCCCCGCAACGATCTGCCGCGGCGCTTCCTCCCCGGCACCGAACATTGTGTACAGCACCGGAGCCACTGCCACGATCGGCACCACGGACAGAGCCGTCACCGTGGGGCCGGCCAGCCGGTCAAAGACCGGGAGGAAGGCGGCGACGACGGCGGCCAGCACACCGATGATTGCGCCGGCCACCAGGCCCGCCAGGGCGTTGGTTCCGGTGACGAGCGAGGCCGAGGCAATGTTGCCGAGGTTTGCGGCGAATTCAGCGGCGATGGCAAACGGGCCCGGCAGGACGAACGGCGGAACCGCGAACAGGCTCACCGCGCCCTGCCACAGCAGGACCGCCGCGGCACCCAGCAGCAGCGGCAGCGCGGCCTGCTTCCCGCCGTCGAACGCCCTGCCCAGCAGTGCCGGTGACGTGGCCCCCGCAGCGGCCGGCGCTGTTGGAAGCGTTGCGGGCTCCACCGCCGTCACCGTGTCTCCACTCCGCGCAGCTGGGCCACTTCGGTGCCGTGCAGGGATTCCCGCACCGCGGTGATGGCCGCATAGAAGGCGGTTTCTTCACGCAGGTTCTCACCGCGCTCCTCCGCGGCTCCCAGCCGGATCGGCAGCACGTCCTTGATCCGTCCCGGCCGGGCGGACATCACGAACACCCGGTCGGACAGGAACACCGCCTCCGGAATGGAGTGGGTGACAAAAACGACGGCGGCTCCCGTTTCCGCGCAGATCCGCACCAGCTCGTTCTGCATCCGTTCGCGCGTCATTTCATCCAGTGCACCGAACGGCTCATCCATCAGCAGCAGCCGCGGGCTTTCGGCCAGGGACCGGGCGATTGCCACGCGCTGCTGCATCCCGCCGGAGAGCTGGTCCGGAAAGGAATCGGCAAACTCGGCCAGACCCACCATGTCCAGCAGCTCGTCGACGCGGTGACGGCGGGCGGGCGCCGCGGCCCCGTGAAGCTGAAGCGGCAGTTCGATATTCGCCCGGACGCTCCGCCACGGCAGCAGCCCGGCCTGCTGGAAAGCGATCCCGTAAGCCTGTTCCTTCCGGGCCTGCCGGGCGGTGCGGCCAAACACGCTGACGGTTCCGCTGGTGGGCTCATCGAGATCCGCGATCAAACGCAGCAGCGTGGACTTGCCGCAGCCCGAGGGCCCGATCAGGGAGACGAATTCCCCCGGCGCCACGCTCAGACTCGCAGCTTCCAACGCTGTGACCGCCCCGCGGTTCGTGGAAAACACCCGGTGAACGTCCCGGACTTCCACCGCCGGTTCAACTGGTCCGCTCATGATGCTTGTTCTCCTCTGCGGTAGCGGTGCAGGAACAGTCCCAGGACTGTGGTGGCAGTGACGGCAGCCAGCCCCAGCAGGACTGCCCCAAAAATGGGGGCCCAGGGTTTGCCCGGATCTCCCCCGGCGGCGGCCGCATATTCCACGATCATCCGGCCGATCCCGCCCTTCAGCCCGATCGATACTTCCGCCACCACGGCGCCGATGACGGCGTTTGCTGCGGCAAGGCGCAGGGCGGGAAGCAGGAACGGGACACTGGCGGGAAGCCGGAGGAACAGGAAGCTGCGCCACCAGCCCACGGAATAGCTGTGCATCAAATCAAGGTGGCTGGCTGCCGGAGAGGAAAATCCGCGCAGGGCACCGATCGCCACCGGGAAGAAGGCCAGATAGGAGGCGATGACCGCCACCGACATCCAGTTCTCCCAGGTGAAGGAACCCACTTCCAGCTGGGATCCCCAGCGCCGCACCAGCGGAGCTATGGCAATCAGCGGCACGGTCTGGCTCAGGATGATCCACGGCAGCAGGGCCGATCCGGCGGAACGGAACCGCTGCATCACCATGGCCAGACCGGTGCCCACCACTACCCCGATCAGCCAGCCCAGCGCCGCGATTCCCAGGGTGAACGCCGCCGCCTGCAGCACGGCAGACCACAGGGGCGGCGCCCCCGCAGCTGAGGTGGCCGGTTCAGCCAGCCGCGCCAGCATGGTCCACAGGTGCGGCATGGCCAGGTCAGAGGTCCGCGGCAGCAGCGGCAGCCCGGCCAGGTTCACGCCGTTTTCGGGCCCGGCAAACTTGTACCCTTCCCACAGCAGCACCGGGGCCAGGATCCCGCCGGCGGCCCACCCGATCCGGGCCGCCGGCCCCGCCGCCGAGCTCATGCGCTGCTCATGCGGTTGCGCTCACGTGCTCGCGCAGCGCCGGGATGATGCTCTCGCCGTACACCCGCAGGGTTTCCTCCTTGTTGTCATGCTGGAGGTAGCCGGCAAACTGCGTGACCCCCAGCGCCTTGAGCTTTTCCAGCTTTTCCATGTGCTGCTCGGCGGTGCCCATGAGGCAGAACCGGTCCACAATCTCGTCCGGAACAAACGCGGTGTGGGTGTTTCCGGCCCGTCCGTGCTCGTTGTAGTCGTAGCCCTCCCGCCCGGCAATGTAATCGGTCAGCGCCTGTGGCACTGCGGCGTCGGCACCGTATTTGGACACAATGTCCGCCACATGGTTGCCCACCATTCCGCCAAACCAGCGGCACTGGTCCCGCATGTGCTCCCAGTCGTCCCCTATATACATGGGCGCCGCCACACAGAACTTGATGGCCATCGGATCCCGTCCGGCAGCGGCCGCCGCGGAGCGCACGGTGTTGATCATCCATTCGGCAATGTCCAGATCTGCCAGCTGCAGGATGAAACCGTCCCCTACTTCGCCCGTGAGCTTGAGCGCCAGCGGCCCGTAGGCGGCCACCCACATTTCCAGCTCCGAACCGGTGCTCCACGGAAACTGGATGGTCCGGCCGTTGTATTCCACCGAACGGGAATTCGCCAGCTCGCGGATCACATGGATAGCCTCGCGGAGCGTTTTCAGCGTGGTGGGCGATCCGCCGCTCACCCGCAGCGCGGAGTCGCCGCGGCCGATGCCGCACACCGTCCGGTTGCCGTACATGGAGTTCAGCGTGGCGTAGGTGGAAGCGGTCACCGTCCAGTCCCGGGTGGCCGGGTTGGTCACCATCGGGCCCACTTTGATGTTCTGGGTCTGCGCCAGGATCTGGCTGTAAATGACATACGGCTCCTGCCACAGGATGTGCGAGTCAAACGTCCAGACGTAATCGAATCCGTATTCCTCGGCCCTTTTCGCGAGCGCCACGGCTCGGGCGGCGGGCGGATTGCATTGCAGTACTGCGCCAAATTCCATGCTGTTCCGCTCCTAGATCAGGTACTGGCTGGGGGCCCGGCGGACGTACCGGCCGTGGCCCTTGGAACCGAGGTACTCGTTGTCATTGATGAGGATCCGTCCGCGGGACAGCACCGTGTCCACGTGCCCGTCAATCTCATAGCCCTCCCAGGCGGAGTAATCCATGTTCATGTGATGGGTTTTCTCCATTCCAATCGAGGTGTGGCCGTTGGGATCGTAGATGACGACGTCGGCATCGGCTCCGGGGGCGATCACGCCCTTGGCGCCGTACATGCCAAACATGCGCGCCGGCGTCGTACTCGTGATCTCCACCCAGCGTTCCAGCGAGATTTTCCCGTCCACCACGCCCTGGTACATGAGGTCCATGCGGTGCTCCACGGAGCCGATGCCATTGGGAATCTTCGAGAAGTCTCCCTGGCCCAGGTCCTTTTGCCCCTTCATGCAGAACGGACAGTGATCGGTGGCCACCATCTGGATGTCGTTGGTGCGCAATGACTGCCACATGTGGTCCTGATGGTGTTCGTGCTTGGAGCGCAGCGGGGTGGAACACACCCATTTGGCTCCCTCGAACCCGTCGGCGCCGAGCTGGTCCTCCATGTTCAGGTACAGGTACTGCGGACAGGTTTCCCCGAACACGTTCTGGCCGTTGTCCCGGGCGGCCGCCAGCTGCTCAACGGCCTGCTTCGCTGAAACGTGCACCACATACAGAGGAGCGTTGGTGAGGTTGGCCAGCATGATGGCCCGGTGCGTGGCCTCTTCCTCCATCTGCCAGGCCCGCGCCACCCCGTGGTAGTAGGGATCGGTTTTGCCCTGCGCCAGCAGTTCAGTGACCATGGCGTCAATGGCCGGTCCGTTCTCGGCGTGCATCATGGTCATCAGGCCGGTTTCGGCTCCCACCCGCATGGCCTTGTAGATCTGCGCGTCATCGCTGTAGAAGACACCCGGATAGGCCATGAACAGCTTGTAGCTGGACACACCCTCATCAATGAGCCCCTCCATGGCCTTGAGGGAATCATCATTGACGTCCCCCACAATCTGGTGGAATCCGTAGTCGACGGCGCACTCCCCCGCCGCCTTCTCATGCCAGGCCGCCAGGCCGTCCATCACCCGCTCGCCGTAGCGCTGGATCGCGAAGTCCACGATCGTCGTCGTGCCTCCCCAGGCTGCGGCGCGGGTGCCGGTTTCAAAGGTGTCGGAGGCTTCGGTGCCGCCGAACGGCATCTGCATGTGGGTGTGCGCATCAATGCCGCCGGGAATGACATATTTGCCGCTGGCATCCAGGACCGTGTCCACGGAGCCGGCAAGGTCATGGCCCAGCAGGGTGGATCCGGGGGCGAGTACCGCCGCGATCTTTTCCCCGTCGATGAGGACGTCCGCTTCGCTGCGGCCGGTGGAGGTGACAACTGTTCCTCCGGTGATCAGTGTTGTACTCAAAACAACTCCCTTATAGAACTAAAACTTCTTTCCTGCGAAGAACCGGCCGATGGAACCGGCCGTTACGGGTTGGTGATGGGCGTGTAGGCGTCCGGCCGGCGGTCTCGGTAGAACTGCCAGTTGTTGCGGGCGGTGCGGACCAGGTCCATGTCCAGGTCGCGGATCATCAGTTCCTCGTCGTGGCGGTTCCCCAGCTCTCCCACGTAGTTGCCCTGGGGGTCGGCAATGTAGGAGGTGCCGTAAAAGTCCACCGCTTCCTCGCCGAATTCATTGGTTTCGCTGCCTACCCGGTTGGGGACCACCACGTAATAGCCGTTGGCGGCAGCAGCGGTGGGCTGCTCGAGTTCCCAGAGCCGGTTGGAGAGCCCCGGCTTGGAGGCGTTCGGATTGAAGACAAGCTGGGCACCGTTCAGCCCCAGGACGCGCCAGCCCTCCGGGAAATGCCGGTCATAGCAGATGGTCACGCCTACGGTGCCGACGGCGGTCTCGAACACCGGCCAGCCCATGTTTCCCGGCCGGAAGTAGAACTTCTCCCAGAACTTTTCCACATGCGGAATGTGGTTCTTGCGGTATTTGCCCAGATAGGTTCCGTCAGCATCAATAACCGCTGCGGTGTTGTAGTAGACACCCGGCTGTTCTTCTTCATAGACGGGCAGGATGATCACCATGTTGTGCTCGGCGGCGAGCTTGGAGAACCGTTCCGTCAGGGGGCCCGGAACTTTCTGCGCATAGTCGTAGTACTTGCTGTCCTGCACGATTCCGAAGTACGGACCGTGAAAGAGTTCCTGGAAACAAATGATCTGGGCGCCCTCGGCAGCTGCCTTGCGGACGAACTCCTCGTGCTTGGCAACCATGGATTCTTCATCCCCGGTCCAGGTGGTCTGGGTCAGGGCGGTGCGGACGATTGTCATTGTGCCTCCTTGTAGCGGCAGGTGCGCCGCAGTTCCGATCGGCCGTTTCACGGGCCGTTCCCAGTCTTTGGGCTGAATATTTCCCCAACATTTCCGCGGCGTTAAAAATCGCCTTTTCCGCGGTGTGGATTCATCCTTCGCTCCTGATCGGGAACTGGCAAGGGTTTTGAGATGTTGTTTTGAAACCGTTGCGTACCGATTCGGTCTTATATCGCCCTGAAATGGCTCTGAATTGGCCCGTGATTCCCCGGGAATATCCGGAGAAAGAGAAGGAACGTAACGGAAACAAAGAGATGCTAGCGTTTAGTCGAAAGATCACCGGCCGGAAATGGCCGGTAGCACTGGTCTGGATTTGGACCATAGATCCCTCCGCTCTTCCGCCCCACTGACGAGGAACTATGAACCGATCCCTTTTGCCTGCCCTTTCCCTGCTTCTGGCCGCCGCACTGGCCGGCTGTTCCGCGGCCTCCGATTCCGCGGCCCCGGCCGATGCCGCCGGCAGTTCCGAATCCGGCACTCCCGGAGTGAGCAGCACCGCGGATGCCCCGGCGTCGTCGTACCCGATTTCCGTGTCCAACTGCGGCACCACCGTGACCCTCACCGCGCCGCCCGAACGCATTGTGACCATCAAATCCACCTCGCTGGAGACGGTCCTGGCCCTGGGCCTGGGCAGCAAAGTGGTGGGGACGGCTTTCCTGGACGGACCGGTTCCGGAATCCATGGCGGCAGCGGCCGAAGAGCTGCCGTCCCTGTCCGATGCCGCCCCGTCACAGGAAGTGGTGCTGGAGAGTGAACCGGATTTCATTTACGCAGGCTGGGAATCCAACCTGAGCGCCGACGCTGCCGGGGAGCGCGGTTTCCTGGCCTCACTGGGCATCAGCAGCTACGTGTCTCCCGCGGCCTGCCGCGCAGAAGGGGCCCCGGGCAAGCTGACCTTTGAATCTGTTTTTGACGGCATCACCGAAGCCGGCGCACTTCTGGGCGCACCGGATGCCGCCGCGGAGCTGATTGCTGATCAGCGTGAGGTGCTGGCCGGCGTCGAACCCGCCGGTGACGGGCGCACCGCCTTCTGGTTTTCCTCCGGCCGCGACACCCCCTACGCCGGTGCCGGCCTGGGCGCTCCGCAGATGATGATGGAGGAGCTGGGGCTGAAGAACATTGCCGCCGATGTGCAGGAATCCTGGGCATCGCTGAGCTGGGAGACCGTGGTGGCGGCCAACCCTGATGTGATTGTGCTCGTGGACGCGGACCGGAATACGGCCGAATCCAAAAAGGAGCTCCTGAAGTCCAATCCGGCGACGGCGGGCATGGACGCCGTCATCAACAACCGCTACCTGATCCTTCCCTTCGCGGCGGGAGAGGCCGGTGTCCGCAATGCTGAAGCAGTGGCGGACCTCGCCGACCAGCTCTCGACGCTTCCGTGACCACAGTCCGTCTCCGACCATCATCTCGTCGCCGGTTCCGCACAGGACCGGCGACGGCGGTGCTGGCCGCTGCCCTGGTCTTTTCCGTGGCCGCCGCGGCAACTGTTGGTCCGGCGGATATCAGCGTGGCGGACGCGTTCCGGTCCATCCTGTCCCATCTCGGCCTCGGCACCAGCCCGCTGTCCGCTTTGCAGGACGGGATTATCTGGGAGCTGCGGCTCCCGCGCGTCCTGACCGCCGGAGCGGTGGGGGCCGGATTGGCTGTCAGCGGAGCAGTGATGCAGGCACTGACCCGCAACGCGCTGGCTGATCCGTATCTGCTGGGTTTGTCCTCGGGCGCTTCCCTGGGCGCGGTCTGCGTGGTGCTGCTGGGGGCCCAGCTGCTGCTGCCGCTGGCGGCGTTCATCGGCGCGCTGGCTGCTCTGGCCGCCACCCTGCTGCTGGCCAGGCTGGCCGGCGGCCTCACGCCCTCCCGGACAGTCCTGGCCGGAGTCGCGGTCTCTTCCCTGGGCAGCGCCCTGACCAGCCTGGTGATCTTTTGGACGGCCACGGGGGATTCATACCGGAACATCCTGGGCTGGCTGCTCGGTTCCCTCAGCGGCACCACGTGGTCCAGTGCGGGAATCGCCGCCGGAGCCCTGGTGCTGGTGGGCCTTCCCTTGCTGGCCACGGCCCGCCTGCTGGACGGGTTCGCGTTCGGGGACGACGCCGCCTCCGCCCTGGGCATCAACGTTCCGGCCGTGCGCTGGAGCATGCTCGCCGCCACGGCGCTGCTGACCGGAGCCATGGTGTCCGTCAGCGGATCGATCGGCTTCATTGGACTTGTGTTCCCGCACGTGGTCCGGCTGATTGCCGGGCCGGGGCACCGTGCCCTGCTGCCGCTGTCGGCGCTGCTCGGCGCCGTCTTCCTGATCTGGGCGGACACCGCGGCCCGCGCCGCGTTTGAGCCCCGGGAACTTCCCGTCGGCGTGGTGACTGCCGTTATTGGTGCGCCGGTGTTTGCCTACGTGCTGGCCCGGCGGAAGGGCGGAGCATGAGCCCGGTGGCGGAGGGAAGGGCAGGGTCAAGGGCTGATCTGGTGCGCGAGGCGTCCCTGCAGGCTGCCGGCGTGGAAGTGCAGCTTGGCGGAAAGCTGGTGGTGGACGGCGTGGACTGCACGGTTCCGGCAGGTGCCCTGTCAGCGCTGGTGGGTCCCAACGGTGCCGGAAAGTCCACGCTGCTGCGAGCGCTCGCCGGGGTCATCCCGGTGCGCGCCGGAACCGTGCTGTGGGAGGGGCGGGACCTGCTGCACCGGCCGAGGCGCGAACGTGCCCGCATTGCTGCCCTGGCCGAGCAGGAGTCCGGCACAGACTCCCCGCTGACCGTGCGGGACGTGGTGGCGCTGGGAACCATGCCGCACCGGCCGCTGCTGGGATTCGGCACCAGCGAGGATGAGTCCGAGGTGCTGGCGGCGCTGGACACCGCGGGTGTTCCTGATCTGGCGGACCGGATGTTTTCCGAACTCTCCGGCGGGCAGCGGCAGCGGGTGCAGCTGGCCCGCGCGCTGGCGCAGCGCCCGCAGCTCCTGCTGCTGGATGAACCCACCAACCACCTCGATCCGTACGCCCAGCTGACCACCCTGCATCTGCTTCGGGAGCTGGCCGGCCGGGGCATCGCCGTCGTCGCCGCCCTTCACGACCTCACCCACGCCGCTGCGCACTGCGACCACGTCATTGTCCTCTCCGGGGGCACGGTGGTGGCCGCCGGCGATCCGCGCACCGTGCTCACCGCCGAACTGATCCGCGAGGTCTACGCAGTGCAGGCGCATGTGCTGGTGCATCCCGGAACGGGACGTCCGCTGATCGCCCTGTCCCTGCCGGTGGAAACGGTGGAAACGGTGGAAACCTAGTTTGCTCCTTCGGCCTCCTGCCGGAACCCGCCGGCTGCAGGATTAAGGGTTTCATCGCCGGCAGCCGGGTTCAGCCAGGCCGGAACCGGCAGCCCGGCGTCGCGGCAGGCTGCGGTGTAACCTTCCCGCCAGGCTTCGGCGCTGCCGAGACGGAACATGTCCGTGTCCGCGGCGCGAACCAGCGCCCGTGCGCCCTCATCGGCGCCCGCGGGCGGTTCGGAACGCACCAGTTCCGGCAGGCCCCGCAGCACCGCCACCGGGCACTGGCTGGTTTTGCCCTTCACGAGGTCCGCGGCTGCGGCGATTTCGTCCGCCACCGCGGTGATGGTCGCCTTCATCTGCTGGCCGAAGCTGTCGGCCGTTCCGCGCAGATCCATCAGGACATCCATGCCTGCGGCACCGATGGCGGCGTCGGTCTGTCCCTCCCGCCAGGCGCGGCCCAAGGTGTCGGTGATCAGGACGCCGACGTCGAATCCCAGTTCCCGGCGCAGCGCGGCACACAGCGCGCGGGCCGAGGCGTCCGGATCCGCCGGAAGCAGCAGGACCGTTCCGTCGGGGGTGTTGCTGTTGTCCACTCCGGCTGCGGCGGCCACGATGCCCAGTTTGTTCTCCACAATCCGGGTTACGCCGCCGGGATGAACCTTGCTGGCCACCACCCGGACGGTTTCATCGGTGATTGCCTGTTCACGGTCCCCGGCGGCGATCTGGCGTCCCTCGGCCTTGGAGACAATCTTTGACGTAACCGCCAGGATGTCCCCGGGCTGCAGTTCAGTGCCGGGAGCCGACCCGGCGGCGGCCAGGATGACCGCCGCCAGATCGGTGCCGGGCGTAATTTCGCCGATGCCGGGAAGGGTGAAAAGCGTGATGCCGCGCATGGAGGTCAGCGCTTCAGTGCGGGCAGGACGCTGCTGCCAAAGACATCAATCCATTCGCGCTGGTTCCGCCCCACGTTGTGCAGGTAGATGCGGTCGAAGCCCAGGTCCACGAACTTCTGGATGTAGGCGCGGTGGATGTCCGGATCGCTGGAAATGATCATCCGGCCCTCGAAGTCTTCGGGGCGGACCAGCTTGGCCATCTGCTCCAGCTCGAACGGTGAACGGATGTCTCCCTTGGGGAACTTCATGCCGCCGTTGGGCCATTCCACCATGGCATTGGTGAGGGCTTCTTCCTCGGTCTCTGCCCAGCTCATATGCAGCTGCAGGACTTTGGGCATAGTGTCCGGATCCTTGCCGGCCTCGCGGGCACCGGCGTCGAACCGTTCAAAGAGCATGCCGATCTTCTCCAGCGGAGCGCCCACCGTGATGAGTCCGTCCGCGTGGCGTCCGGCGCGCTTGGCCGTCACCGGGCCGGCGGTGGCCACCAGGATTTCCGGGGCGACTTCCGGCATGGTCCACAGGCGCGTGGATTCCATCTTGTAGAACTCACCCTTGTGGCGCACGTCCTTGCCGGCCAGTGAGTTCGTGAAGAGCTTGGTGATGATCTCGATCGCTTCGAACATGCGGTTGATGCGTTCGGGTGCTTCCGGCCAGTACTGCCCGGTGATGTGCTCGTTCAGCGCTTCTCCGGAGCCCAGGCCCAGCCAGTGCCGGCCCGGATACATGGCCGCCAGCGTGGCCGAAGCCTGCGCCACCATGGCCGGATGCCAGCGGAAAGTGGGAGCTGTGACGCCCGGGCCAATGTCGCCCCTGGTGCGTTCCCCCAAAGCGGACAGGACGTTCCAGACAAAAGCGGACTGGCCCTGGGCGGGAACCCACGGCTGGAAATGATCCGCGGCCATGACGCCGGAAAATCCCCTGCTTTCGGCGTATTCAGCAAGTGCCACCGCTTCCGTGGGGTGGAACTGCTCCAGCATTGCTGCATATCCGATGGTTAATGAAGAAGTCATATTCCGATCCTGACAGCGAGACATTTCGAAAAGGAAAACAATTGTTTCCAGTGCAATAAGGCAACGGATTCCGGATCTGCCGGAACGTTGAAGCCATCCTAACGGCCGTGTCCGGTTTGCAGCCGGCAGGACCGCAGCCGATTTTCAGCACCCCTTTTTCAGCACCCCTTTTTCAGCACCCCTTTTTCAGCAACCCTAGGATGGAAGGACCGGACCTGCTTTACAGGCATGCCAGAGGAAGGCCGCAATGACTGCCAAGAACTCTCCGCCGTCACACGCTGACGCTCCGACATCAAACACGGCTGGCCCTAAGACCCGCACCAACGGATATGCGGACCTGCGCTCCTACGCGGCGATCGGGGACGGACGCACGGTCGCGCTGGTGGCCCTGGACGGTTCGGTGGACTGGTACCCCACCCCCGATCTGGATTCGGTTCCCTCGTTCGCGGCGCTGCTGGATGCCGACGACGGCGGCCGGATTGAGCTGCGTCCGGAGGAGGACTTCACGGTGGAGCGGGCCTACGTGGACGGATCCAACGTCCTGGCAACCACCTTCAGTACCTCCTCCGGAACCGTCCGGGTGACCGATTCCCTCAATACCGGCGTTGCCGGGCGCCTGCCCTGGGGCGAGCTGGCCCGGCGGGTGGAGGGTGTGGCCGGCATGGTGCGGATGCGCTGGGCCGTGATACCCGGCAACTGTTTCGGTACCGCATCGCCCTGGGTGGAAGAGACGGCCCACGGACCGGTGCTTCATGCCCAGCAGACCACCATCGGCGTCCGCGGACTTCATCACGGCAGCGAGGAGGTCTCGGACCGCAGCATTGCCGGATCCTTCACCACCTCCCCCGGTTCCCGGCACCTGGTGGCTGTTGTCTCCACCTATGACGAGCCGCTGGCACTGCCGGATGCGCAGACCGTTGATGCCGGCGTCGACCGCACCATCGCCAACTGGCAGAGCTGGATGCGGGAGTTTACCTATGACGGGCCGTGGTCCGAAGCTGTACAGCGCAGTGCGCTGGCGCTGAAGCTGCTGATCCACAGTCCGTCCGGCGCTGTGGCCGCTGCCGCCACGACCTCGCTGCCGGAGAGCCTGAACGGCGGGAAGAACTGGGACTACCGCTACGCGTGGGTTCGGGACACGGCGTACACCCTCAATGCCCTGATCCGGTTCGGCCTGCGCGAGGAGGTCCATGCCGCCGTCGCCGGGATGCTGAAGAACATCCGCAGCCAGGGGAAGGACTTGCAGGTGTTCACGGCTCTGAACGGAGACCGGGCTGAAGGAGCCCAGGAGCTGGACCTGCCCGGCTGGCGCGGGATCGGGCCGGTGGTCCGCGGCAACAATGCGGCGTCCCAGCTGCAGATGGGCGTCTTTGGCGACCTGTTCAATATTGTTCAGCTCTATGTCGACGCCGGCCATGTCCTGGATACGGGCACCGGGCGGCTGCTGGCCGATCTGGCGGACCTCGCCTGCGACACGTGGCAAAAGCGCGACGCCGGGATGTGGGAACTGTACGACGAGCAGCACTACACCACATCCAAGCTGGGCTGCTGGCATGCCCTCAGCTGCGCCTCACACCTGGCGGATTTGGGACAGATACCCGGTCCCGGAAAGCGGTGGCGGGCGGAGAAAGAGCGGATTGCGGAGTGGGTCCGGAACAACTGCTGGTCCGAGGAACGCGGAAGCTACGTCTGGTATCCGGGATCAGACAAGTTGGATGCCTCCATCCTCCTGCACGCAATCAGCGGCTTCGACCGCGGGGAGCGGATGAGTTCCACCCTCGATGCGCTGCGGAAAGAACTGGGCCGCGGGCCCCTGCTCTACCGTTACAGCGGTGCCGAAAAGGAGGAGGGCACCTTCGTGGCGTGCGCGTTTTGGATGGTCTCCGCTCTGACCCATGTCGGCCGGCGGGAAGAAGCGGTGGACCTCATGGACCAGCTGGTTCCGCTGGCGAATGACGTCGGCCTCTTCACCGAGATGATCGCCGAGGCGGACCATGCGTTCCTGGGCAACTTCCCGCAGGGGCTCTCCCATCTTGCGCTGATCACCGCGGCGCTCACTCTCCAGGACAGCGAGGGCCGGTAGGGCCGGTTCGGCGGGGTGCCTTCCGGCTAGGAGGTGCAGCCCTCACCGTCTCCGTCGCCGTCGAACTTGGGGTCCCAGCCCGCGTCACCGGAACGGATGGGCGCCGCTCCGGCAGCCTTCACCGCCGCACAGTTCGCGTAGACCGGAGCGCTTTCGGGCACCGCCCTTTCAGGCGCCGCCGGGGCAGCATCCGCGGCTGCTGCGGCGCTCGCGCCCGCATCGGGAACCGGCTGGTCCGGGCAGGTGGAGAGCACACCGGCAATCGCTTCGTGCTCAGGCGGGGTGACCCACAGCTGGTAGCGGGACTTGACCGCAACCTGGCGGGCCACGTACTCGCAGCGGAAGGCTTTATTCGGCGGCAGCCAGCTGGCGGCGTCGGCATCCGACTTTGAACCGTTCGCCGGACCGTCCGCGGCCATGAGGTTCAGCGGATCGTTGGCGAGCTGGCGCCGTTCCTCAGCGGAGAGCTGCTGGGCTCCTTTTTGCCAGGCGTCGGACAGCGCCACAATGTGGTCAATCTGGACGGCAGTGCTGGTTTCATTGCCGCGCGTGAAGTTGATGGTCGTGCCGGTGTAGGGATCGGCGAAGGTGCCGGAGGCCACCACGCATTCCTTGGAGCCGTCCTTGAAGATGACGGCGGTGAGGTCCCGGGCCAGGATGTCGTTGCGGGTGTCGCATCCGTTGTGGTCCACGTCCGCCCAGGACGGGCCAAACTGGTCCCGGTCATAGCCGGTCTTGGGGGCACGTCCCTTGACCGGAAGGGTTTCCAGCTGCTCCAGCGCGGACCCTGCTGCCACCTCCTGGGCCGACGATTGCCCGGGTCCTGTTCCGGAATCAGGGCCGGACTCCGTCAGCGGAGTGCAGGAAACGGAACCGAACAACAATGCGGGCAGTGCGGCGAGGGACAGAACCTTGGTGCGTAGAGAATTCATCAATATTCATTATGAATGAAGAATTCCGGCACATTTTCCCCGGCTCCCCGCTGCGGGACTCCCGCGCAAACTGACACTTTGGTTTGGCACTGCAGGTACTTCGGGGAGTTCGTCATTCCACGGGATAGAGTCAGCATGCGCGGCAAAAGCCGCCGTCTATTTACCCGCTGAACGTTGCTCAGCCGGTCTCCGTTTGAACAGGAACACTTTTTGGCGAAGATTCTTGGTGCCCGTGTCCGGGTCCGCACCGCAGCCGGTGCAGCTGTCCTCTTTCTGACGGGCGGCATGCTGATGGCCTCGCCGGCCGCCGCGCTCAGCCAGACTGACCAGCCGCCGTCCGCCGACTTCGGGCAGCAGGCGGGAACCAACCGCTTCGTCGTGAAGTTTGCCGACCGCGCCGCACCCTCCGCTGCTGACCGGGCCGAGTCCTATGTGGAAGCCGGCGTTCCCCTGGGCGCTGCCGTGACCGAGCTGCGCCAGACCGCGGCCGGAGCAACCGTAGTGGCAGTGGACCGGACGCTCAGCGCAGAGGAAACCGCCGACGTCGTCCGCATCCTGGCCGCCAATCCGGACGTCGAGTTTGTGGAACCAGATGTCCTCCTGCAGCCGGCTGCAGCGGCTCCGAACGATCCCCTGTATCCGCAGCAGTGGAGCCTTACGGGCGCCGGCGGCGGAGCCAACGCGGCGGCGGCGTGGGCTGCCTCCACCGGCGCAGGCCAGGTGGTGGCCGTGGTGGATACCGGCATCACCTCGCACACTGACCTCCAGGGGCAGCTGCTGCCCGGGGCGGACGTCATCTCCGACCTGGAAGTGGCCGGGGACGGCGACGGGCGCGACGCCGACCCGCAGGACGAGGGTGACTGGTATCCCGACGGCGGATGCGGCCGGACGGTGGGCAGCCCGTCGACCTGGCACGGCACGCATGTCTCCGGAATTATTGCCGCCAGCACGAACAACGGCGCAGGCATCAGCGGCATGGCCCCCGGAGCCCGGATCCTCCCGGTGCGGGCACTGGGCACCTGCGGCGGTTACATGTCCGATATTTCCGACGGCATCATCTGGGCGGCCGGCGGCGAGCTGCCTGACCTGGCCGTGAACCCCACCCCTGCTCGGGTCATCAACCTGAGCCTGGGCGGGGTGAGCACCTGCTCCCAATCGATGCAGGACGCGATCAACTTCGCCGTAAGCCGGAACGCCGTCGTAGTGGCGGCAGCCGGCAATGACGGCATTTCCGCCGGCCGGAGCCAGCCGGCAAACTGCGGAAACGTCGTCGTAGTGGGGGCCACTGACCGGAACGGGTCCCGCGCGGATTACTCGAATTATGGCCCGCAGCTGGACCTCATGGCTCCGGGCGGAAGCACTTTTGAGCGCGAATCCGACGGCATCCTTTCCACGCTGAACAGCGGCGCTTCGGTCCCTGCTGCCGAAAGCTACGAGTTCTATCAGGGAACATCCATGGCTGCTCCGCATGTGGCCGGAGCAGCGGCCCTTCTGCTGGCCGCAAATCCTGGACTGACTCCCGCTCAGGTGGAAGCAGCGCTCAAGGAAACGGCCCGGACCCTGCCGGGAACCTGTAAACCCTACTGCGGTCCGAAGCTGCTGGACGCTGCTGCTGCGGTGTCCATGGTCGCTGCGCAGGCGCCGCCCTTCACTGATGTGCCGCACGGCATGTTGTTCTCCGCGGAAATGAATTGGATGGCGTCCGCGGGCATCTCCACCGGCTGGGTCGAGGCCAATGGAACGCGGACGTACCGACCTCTGCGGCCCGTCAACCGCGATGCGATGGCTGCGTTCATGTACCGGCTGGCAGGCAGCCCGGACTTCACGCCGCCGCAGGTGTCACCGTTCGCGGATGTCGCGCCGAACAACCTTTTCTACAAAGAAATCACCTGGCTGGCGGAAGAAAACATCTCCACCGGGTGGGCGGAGCGGAACGGTTCCCGAACCTATCGGCCCCTGCAACCGGTTAACCGTGACGCCATGGCCGCTTTTATGTACCGCTTTGCTGAAGTGCGGGGCAACCAGAGTCCGGCAGAAACTCCCCTTGCGAATGCTCCGTTTACGGACGTGGCTCAAAACAATCAGTTCTACAAGGAGATTTCCTGGCTGGCGTCTGCAGGTATCTCCACCGGCTGGCAGGCGGGGAACGGTACCAGCGCCTTCCATCCCCTCAGCCCGGTGAACCGCGATGCGATGGCGGCGTTCATGTACCGTTTCTCCGCGAAGTTCGGCGCGTAATCCGCCGTCGCACGTCAATATCGATGGGGAAGATTCTATTCTCCGGACTGCTGCCGCCCCGAGGCCCCGGGGCGGCAGCTCTTCCCTGCCTTCCTGCGGCGACGTAGATTCGTTAATCACCGTCCGCGTGCAGGAGATATTTATGGCTACGAACAAGACCACCGTCACCGCCACCGCCACCGTAGAAGACAAAAAGCTGCCCGAGAAGTCGGAAGAGCGGGAGGTTTCCAAGGCGTCCGAGTTCGATTCCTCCGATCAGGACAAGCAGGTGGCGCTGACGCCGGATTACGCCGGCGAACTCGATGAGCTGCGCGAGCTGAAAATCAAAAGCAAGAAAATCACTGAAAGTGTCGACGGCGAAGCCTGGCGGCACAATTACCCGTATGACAAGAAGCTCAGCCGGCGCAGTTACGAGAAACAAAAACGCGCCCTGCAGATAGAGCTTCTGAAGATGCAGCTCTGGGTGAAGGAAAGCGGCCAGAAAATGCTCCTCATCTTTGAGGGCCGTGACGCCGCCGGCAAGGGCGGGGCGATCAAGCGGTTCAATGAGCATCTGAATCCCCGTGGTGCCCGGATAGTGGCGCTTGAGAAGCCCACCGACACAGAGCGCACCCAGTGGTACTTCCAGCGCTATGTGGCAAGGCTTCCCAGCGGCGGAGAAATCGTCATGATGGACCGGTCCTGGTACAACCGGGCCGGTGTGGAACGTGTCATGGGATATTGCACTCCTGCCCAGTATCTGGAGTTCATGCGCGAAGTGCCCGAACTCGAGCGCATGCTGGTGAATTCAGGAGTGCTGCTCAACAAACTGTGGTTTTCCGTGGGACGGGCGGAGCAGGCCGCACGGTTTGCGGCCCGTGAAACAGACCCCGTGAAGCAGTGGAAGCTCTCCCCCACGGACCTTGCCAGTCTGGACAAATGGGATGACTACACCGAAGCCAAAGAGGCCATGTTCTTTTATACGGATACCGGTGATGCGCCATGGACTGTGGTGAAGTCCAATGACAAAAAGCGGGCCAGGCTGGAAGCCATGCGGTTTGTGCTGCACAGCGTGAACTATCCGAATAAGGACACTTCGGTTGCACATGCGCCCGATCCGCTGATTGTTGGGTCGGCAGCCAGCCACTTCGAAGAAGATGAAGAGCCCAGCGGCCGCTTCCCTGTGGTCAAGCCGAACGGATAAAGGCAGGCCTGTTCTGGCGGCAGGGGTGTCCCGAAGTCAGTGGCAGTTCTGGCAGAGTGGCAGTTCTGGCAGAGTGGCAGAGTGGCAGAGTGGCAGTCCA
This sequence comes from Arthrobacter sp. TJ-58, assembly GCF_058269295.1. Taxonomy (NCBI): domain Bacteria; kingdom Bacillati; phylum Actinomycetota; class Actinomycetes; order Micrococcales; family Micrococcaceae; genus Arthrobacter; species Arthrobacter sp. TJ-58. Next base: position 143,131 of record NZ_JBZCNM010000005.1, on the reverse strand, counting down.
TATGGCTGTCGGGAGTGCCGAAAAAGACGGGTATTCGGCCCGTACTGGCAGGGCTGATTTTGGGTCTTTCGGAGCTGTTTTCGGGTCGGGAATGTCAGTGGCGGATGAAAACCTGAGGACATGGATCAGCACGGATCTTCTTCAGGGAACGCTTCGGCCGGCGCGGGTGGAAGTGGCGGTGGTGCTTGTGCAGGTGATGTTTGCACAGGTGACAGGACGGCTATGGTGCGCAGCCTGTCCGTGTACGCGGCCGAGCCCGGCACCGGTGGAGCCCGTTCAGTTCCGGCACCGGATGCTCAAGAAGTCGCGGCGTTCACCGGCACGGACTATTCCGGCTACGGGGACGGGTTCACCGGGAGCCTGGCTCTGCAAGGTGTTGAAGTCTTTGACCAGGATGAAGCCGGTGCCGTCCTGGCCCGTTTGGACCACCTTGTCCGGTGGGCTCAGGCTCAGCAGGCCCGGGTCCTGAACCGGTTGGAGGGGATCTTCCGGAACGGCTTTCTGCCGGAAAGAGGCTTGCAGGAGTCGGGGGCAGAGGATGCAGGCATGCCGGAAGGCTGGGCACTGGATCCGGGTTTGGCTTTCAGTCTCGCGGCGGAGGAAGCAGCAGCAATCCTGCACCTGCCTACCGGGACCGCGAAGATGCTCATGGTGGACGCCGGAACCCTTTGTGATACCCATACGGCCACCCTGCAGCGCCTGGAAGCGGGAACCCTCGGTTACGGGCAGGTGCAGACCGTGCTGGAGCAGTCCCAGAACATTCCTGCCCCTGACCTGCCGGGGTTCGAAATGGATCTGCTGACGGCGGCCGGGCAGCATGACGGGGGTCTGACTCTGGCGCAGTTCCGGGTCAAAGCCCGCCGGCTGCGCGAAACCCGGTATCCGGAGACCATTGCGGTCCGGCACAAAAGCGCGTTCGGCACCCGCCGGGTGTGTTTACAGCCGGACACTGACGGAATGTCCTGGCTCTCAGCGTTTCTTCCGGCGCAGAAAGCGCAGGCGATCTATACGCAGCTCAGTGTTGCGGCTCGGGGCGAGCAGGCTGCCGGGGATCCCCGTCCGGTGGATCAGTTGCGTGCCGATATCCTTGCTGACCTGCTGACCAGCGGCGGCAAATCCGGAGACCCGTGCGGTAACGCTGAGGGTGACGGCGTGTGGGTCCGGGGCGAGAACGAGACCGCTGACAGTTCGAATAGTGCTGACAGTGTTGAAAGTACTGGCAGCGGAGTCGGTGATCGGCTCGGCCGGGGCTCCAACCACTCTGACAGTGAAGGCGTAGGCGGAGGCGGTGAAAGGGGGAGTGCAGGTGTCGGCGGAGGGGACCGTCCCATTAGGCGCGGTTCCGGTGCCCGGACCGAGATTCTGGTCCTGATCACCGCCGAAACCCTCCTCGGAGCCGATGAGGATCCTGCGGAACTGCACGGTTACGGGCCGATCAGCGCCGAAACAGCCCGCAGACTCGCACGCCAGGCGGCCCGGTGGACTCCGGTGGAACGCGATCCGCACACCGAAGAGATCCTGCGGGTCGGCCGCCGACGCAAAGTACCGGCCGGGCTCCAGCGTTGGCTGCGGGCACGGGACGGCACCTGCCGGTTCCCGGGCTGCCGGACCAATGCTCTGATTTCCGAGATCGACCACACCAGACCCTGGTCCCATGGCGGGACAACGGATCATGACAACCTCGAACACCTGTGCCGACGCCACCACATGTTCAAAACCCAAGGTTTCTGGAAAGCCAGACAGCACTCACCCGGCATTATCGAATGGACCTCACCGGGCGGCCGGACCTACCGCACCGAACCGCATCTTCACCTTGCCTCGGGTTCGGGCACGGATTCCGCTTCTCCACCCATCGGCATGCCAGGGGTTGTCACGGACAGTCCAGGTGCTGCCCCAGAGGCTGCCTCAGGTGCTGCCTCAGATCCGCCGTCGTCGCCGCTTTGGGGTTCGTCCGCGGACACTGGGCCTTACGACTACGGCGACACTCCCCCGCCCTTCTGAGGCGCAGTCTGTCCCGGAATTCCTCCCGGATCTAATGTTTTCGTGTGGCAGTTATTCATGCTGAGCAACAGTCTGCCCCCTCCAATATCCTTCCCAGGAGGAGGAGCCCTGGTTGGCGGTGGATCGCTGTTTCAGTTTTGGCCCTCGCTGCGGGCCCAGCCGTTTCCGCATGTACTCAAGACACCTCCCAAGAGTCCGGATCATCCGGGCAACCCGCCCCAACGGCAACTGCAATTCCAGCTCCACCCCCGTCTCCGTCCTCAACTCCACCCTCTCCCCCGGGGCTTACGGTGACCCTCGATGAACGCAGGCTTAACATAGGTGAGGGCATCATCAGCATGTTGGTGACCAACAACGGTCCGGGACCGGTGGACATTACTGCGGCAGAGCTCAGCACCCCTCTTTACGCAGACACCAGCAGGTGGATGCCAGGGCCTTCGGGACACAGCATTCTCAGAGCGGGCACGACAGTCGCCCTGCCAGCCCCGCTGACCGCAGCCCCCAACTGCGACGAAAGTCCGGAGCTGCAGACAACACCGCCAGCGGAGGCCACTGTTCTCTTGACCGTGAGCGGACAGCAACAGAACTATGCGGCACCCGATCCGTATGCTGCACTGGAGCGGCTTCAGCAACAGGACTGCTTGGAGCAGGCGGTCCTCGACGTAGCTGCGCTGGAGCTGTCCCCGGACGTCGCCGTCTCACCGGACGGAGGCACCGCCGTCGTACGCCTTTCGATTGTCCCGACCGGAAACAGCGGCAGCATTACCCTCAAAAGCTTCGGCGGGACCACTCTTTTGGCGGAGGATCCCCGGCAGCCGTGGCCGCGGAACATCTCGGTGAACGGCTCCGATGGTCCTACTGTCGTGGAGCTGTCGGTGCTGCCGGCGCGATGCGACGCACACGCCCTGGCTGAAGATAAGACGGGCACCAAACTGCCTATAGACATCGAAACACACGCCGGACAAGGGCAGGTACGGCTTGTCCCCGACCCCAAATTCACCGGTTCCGTCTATTCGTTCGTGCAGTCGGCCTGTTCCTAAACCGGTGGTGCGGCAAGTCGGCAGCCGCAAGCGAGTCCCGCCGGGACTAAGGAAAGACAAAGAAGAAGGACGCAGACCACGCCATTGTGATCTGCGTTATCCATGATGCTAGCGAGAATCGGTGCAGTTTGCAGGGACCGCCCCGGAGGCATCCGGCACCTTCACATTGGAGCTGCCAACCGGCCGGTCGTGGAAGTGTCCGGGGTGCGTGAGACGATAAAAACATGCCTTCCTCACCGCCTCTGATCGACGTCACGGACATCATCCGGGTAGTCGGCGGAGCAGCTTTCCAACGCGGCCAAACCTATGCCAAGGGCGGCGCGGTAGTGGAGCTGGAATGGGAGCCCCAGGGTGAAGTGCTCCGCGCCAAAGTCCGCGGACACTCCTCCGTTCCGTACCGGACCATGCTCCAGCTGGGGGAAAAACGGCAGGGCGATTACCGGTTGCTGGACAACCACTGCAGCTGCCCGGTTGGGTTCGACTGCAAGCATGTGGCTGCTGTCGCACTGCAGAGCAACACCGATCATCTCGTAGCCAGGCAGGAATTCATCCGTCCCGGCGCTTCCGGCAGAGCCGCAGTGCCGGCCTGGCAGGAGTCACTGCAGACCCTGATTGATGCGGACCTCCACGCGCTCACGGGTTCCGGTGCCGCCTCCGCCACACCCTTGGCACTGCAGTTTGAGATCCGCACATCCGACGCCGGAATCAGCGCCAGGTGGGGAGCCCCCGCTCCGCGCAGCGCCCACCGAAACACCTCCTTCCGTTTGGGTGTCCGGCCCGTCATCCGCAACACCAAGGGCAACTGGGTCAAGAACAATCTCGCCTGGAGCAACATCGCCTATCAAACCCACGGGTTGAAGCTGAATCCGGAACAGCACCGTTGGTTTTCCCAGTTTCCCGCTCTGCACCGATCCAACGGTGTGAGCTATTTCGGCCAAAATGACTCCTGGCTCTATCTGGACGATTTCTCCAACCCCCTGCTGTGGCAGCTGCTCGAAGAAGCCCGGCGCATCGGCGTGCAGTTTGTCGGCACCAAAAAGGACACCGTTATCCAGCTGGGCAAGCGGGCAGCGCTGTCCCTCGACGTCCGTGCCGCCGAGGTCCGTGCTGCTGAGCCCAGTGCTGCCGAATCCGGTGCCGCGGACACCGGGGCCGTTCCCCTCCAGCTCCTTCCGGTCCTGGAGATCGACGGCGAGGTGTACCCCACCGATGCCGCCGGCCTGATCGCGGGCCACGGAATCTATGTTCGCAGCCCGGAAAATGTCATCACGCTGGCACCCACCGCACGCCCGCTGACCGATCAGGACAAGGGCCTGCTCCTGAACAGCGCGCCGGTAATGATCCCCGAAGAAGACGCTCCGGTGTTCCTGGAGAAGTTCTACCCCAAACTGCGCCAGGTGCTGCCCGTGACGAGCAGCGACCAGTCGGTGGAATTCCCCGAAATCTCTCCTCCCCTGCTGGTGCTCAGTGCTTCCTTCCAGCCGGATGATTCATTGTTCCTGGACTGGGAATGGGAGTACCGGCACGGGGATGAGCTCACCCGGATCGCCCTGGGCACAAGGCCGGACCCTGCATCGGGTTACCGGGACGTGGCTGCAGAAGCGGACCTGTTGACCGCCGTCGGCAAGGTCCTGGGTTCAGTGCCGCGCAGCCGCTCCTACCAGGGCATCGACACTGCGGAATTCACCGAGTACCTGCTGCCCAAGATCGAAAAGGTCGACGGCGTGAGGGTGGACATCCTTGGCGAACGACCCGCCTACCGTGAACTCACGAGTGTGCCCGAACTCAAGATCACCACGGTGGAAACAGAGCGCCGGGACTGGTTTGACCTCGGCATCATGATCACGGTGGAGGGCCGGCTTGTGCCCTTCGCGGATGTGTTCAAGGCGCTGTCACAGGGCAAAACGAAGATTCTGCTTCCCGACCGCACCTATCTTTCGCTCGACCGGCCGGAGTTCGCCCAGCTCCATGCCCTCCTGGAAGAAGCCGAAGGCCTGCAGGAGTGGGAAACGGGTGAAATGACCATCAGCCGTTACCAGGCCGGCCTCTGGTCGGAGCTGGAGGAGCTGGCGGAGGAGACCGAACAGGCCTCAGCCTGGCGTGCTTCGGTCACCGGGCTGCTGGAACTGGACTCGGTGGCACAGGTGCCGCTGCCGGCCGGGTTGAAGGCTGACCTCCGTCCCTACCAGGCTGAAGGGTTCAACTGGCTCGCCTTCCTGTGGCAACACGGGCTCGGCGGCATCCTCGCGGATGACATGGGGCTGGGTAAAACGCTGCAGACGCTGGCTTTGCTGGCCCACGCGCGTGAGCAGGCGGCAAACGACGACGCCGGCTCCGGCGGCGATCCCGCACCGCGGCGGCCGTTCCTGGTGGTGGCGCCTACTTCCGTGGTGCCCAACTGGCTCTCCGAGGCTGCACGCTTCACTCCGGGTCTGCGCGCTGTCGCCATCCCCGACACCACCGCCAAGTCCAAGGTGGCGCTGGCCAAGCTGACTGAGGACGCGGACATAGTCGTCACGTCCTATGCGGTGTTCCGGCTGGACTTTGCTTCCTACCGGGCCCTCGAATGGGACGGGCTCATCTTGGACGAGGCGCAGTTCGTGAAGAACCGAACCACCCGGGCCCATCAGTGCGCGCGGGATCTCAACACTCCGTTCAAACTGGCCATTACCGGCACCCCGATGGAAAACAACCTGCTGGAGTTGTGGAGCCTCTTTGCCATTGTGGCGCCGGGACTCTTCCCCTCGGCCCGAAAGTTCATCGAGGAATACCAGCGTCCGATCGAACGCGGCGAGGACCATAAACTCCTGGCCCGGCTGCGGCGCCGTATCCGGCCGCTGCTGATGCGCCGCACCAAGGAAGCTGTAGCCAAGGATCTGCCGGAGAAGCAGGAGCAGGTGCTGGAGGTGGAACTGAGCCCCAAGCACCGCAAAATCTACGAGATGCATCTGCAGCGCGAACGTCAAAAGCTGATGGGCCTGATCAAGGATCTGGACCGGAACCGGATGATCGTCTTCCGGTCGCTGACCCTGCTGAGAATGCTGAGCCTTGATGCCTCCCTGGTTGATGACGAGTACGCCGGAGTGTCCTCGGCCAAGCTTGATGCCCTCTTCGAGCAGTTGGAGGATGTCACCACCGAAGGCCACCGTGCGCTGATCTTCAGTCAGTTCACCTCGTTCCTGAAAAAGGCCGCAGCACGTCTGGATGCCGCCGGAATCCCCTACGCCTATCTGGACGGTTCCACCCGCAACCGCGGGGAAGTCATCGCTTCCTTCAAGGACGGGAAAGCCCCCGTATTCCTGATCAGCCTCAAGGCCGGCGGTTTCGGGCTGAACCTCACGGAGGCGGACTATGTATTCCTGCTGGATCCGTGGTGGAACCCCGCAGCGGAGTCGCAGGCAGTGGACCGCACCCACCGCATCGGCCAGACCCGCAACGTAATGGTCTACCGCATGGTTGCGCGCGGAACCATTGAAGAAAAAGTGATGGCGCTCAAGGAGCAGAAAGCCAAGCTTTTCAGCTCTGTAATGGACGACGACGCCGTCTTCAGCTCCGCGCTCACCGCGGACGACATTCGGGCGTTGCTGGACTAGTGCTCGTCCGGGGGCCGGCTCGAATCAGGCCTGAATCTGACTCAGGGACCGAGGTCTGAATCTGGTCCGGGCCGCAGCTGCCGCAACTCACGGCAGCCAGCTATGAATTTTGGCACATGACCCCGCACACAACGGCTTCCTGTCCCGCGCCGTTCCGCGGAACCGCAGACCGCAACGGGCTGACATCTCCGTCAGCCTGCCGACAGGGAAAAGTATTCTGAAGGCACCAGCCGGTGTCGCACGCTGGCTGTCCTGTGTTGTCACCAGGAAAGGGATATGAACACTCAGGATTCAACCCTCGTCCGGCCCGGGGAAGCTAGCGCCAAGGATGAAGATGAACTTGTGCATGTTTTCTGCACTCCCTGCAAGCGCCGGGCGATGCACCACGCTAAGCGCCCCGTTCCCTTCTGCGGAAAGACCATGCCCAACCGTCCCCTCCGGGACGACGATGGACGCCTTCCCGTCTGCGTAGTCTGCCTTGATCTCGCCCGGTCGGCCCCCTGCCCCCGCTGCGGAATGCGCGCCCAACTCTGAAATCAGCCATTCCGCCAACACAGATTGATTTGTACAGTGGGGTGATGGCTACTGACGAACGCCCCATCGGATTCTGGCTCAAACTTGTGGACCAGCTGGTTGACGACCAGTTTGGAGCCAGCTTCGAAGAGCACGGTGTCACCAGGCGGCAATGGCAGATGATGAATCTCCTGACGGACAGCCCTGCCACTGAAAAGCAACTTTCGGATGCCTTGAAGCCCTTCTTTCCCGTGGTGGAGGGCAGCATCACGTCAGCGGAGCTGATTGAGGAATTGCGTGAAAGCGGCTGGGTGGATCTCACCGAAGGCCAGTACCAGCTCACGGATCTCGGCCGCCGAAGCTTGGAGAACCTGCGCGGCGCCGTCGAGCGCATCCGTGAACAGCTGACGGAAAACGTTTCCGAGGAAGAGTACAGCGCCCTGGTGGCCGTGCTGCAGCGCATGGCGACCAACCTCGGCTGGGACGGATCCACAGAACAGCCCCCGGTTTCAGCCTGACAGTGCTCCTGCCGGCACCACGGGCGAACTTCCACCGCCGAATCTCCACATCCAAACCGCCACATCCAAACCGCCACATCCAAACCTCCACCGCCTGATAGCAAGACCGGCCGGCGCCGTGCATTAGGCTTCCCGCATGGGGAAACAGGGACAGCAGATTTATGTGGAAATTCCGGTGCGGGCCAGTCTCGACAGGCTCTGGCAACTCAGCCAGGATCCTGATCTGCATCCCCGATGGGACCTGCGCTTCACCGCCATCCGTCCCGTTGCTCCTGCGGCTGCCCCAGGGACTGCCCCTGCGGCGGCAGAAGGAAGCGGTCAGGACGGGACGCAGCACTTTAGCTACGAATTCGCCCTCCCGTTCCACACCATCCGCGGCACGGGCACATCGCTGGGGACGCGGGTATCCGGAAGCGGACACACTACGTCCGTCTTGAAGTTCGCCACTTCGGATGTCCTTTCACCGATTAAATCCGGGGCCGGATACTGGCGCTATGTGCCCGACGACGGCGGTGTCAGGTTCATCACCGGCTACAACTATCAGCCGGGCTGGGGAGGGTTGGGGAAGCTCCTGGATGCCCGGGTCATCCGGCCCGCACTGGGCTGGGCCACCGCCGTCAGCTTTGATCGGCTGCGGTTGTGGGCCGAGAATGACACGAACCCGGCAACGGCCCGCAATGCCTGGCTGGCTGACGGGGTTGCCCGCGCCATCGGAATTGGCCTTGCTCTCCTGTTGTTCAGGGCCCCGGCCGGAACCGACACCGGAACCAACACCGGAGTCCAGCTCGGAGTCCAGCCCCTAAGGCAACCCGGAAGCCCAGGCGGAATCAGAAGCCGGCCTCGACGCCTCAGCACGACGCTGCCGGCGGCCACGCTTACCATTGCTGCACTAGCCTGTCCCGCAGCCAAGAGCGTGCCGCGGGCCGCACGCTGCAGCAGGTCAACAACCGACCGAACGGTCTCCGGGGCTCCCTCTGCCCTGGCGGATCTGCAGGAACCGGCATGAGCCCGGACATCAGCCCGCTGGGGGCCGACAGTCCTGTTCCTCCCGCCGGTGTGAGCCCGGGTTCCATCTTCCGGCAGGCGCTCGGCCCCGAATTCGACCGGTTGCATCCCATGCTGCAGCGCCGTTTTGGTGTGGACCCTGAAGCCGGCTATGCCTGCATTGGGCACGGTGTTTTTGCCGAGGTCCGGCGTGGCGCCTGGTGGACGGTTCCTTTCCTGAGAGTCGGCGCCTTCCGCAACATCCTCTTTCCAGATTCGGGAACCAACGTCCCCTTCACCATCGAGAACTACCCATATGTGGACGGCTTCGGCCGGCCGACGGTCACCTTCGCCCGCACCCTTGAAGTCCGTCCCGGAAAGCCCCGGCGCTTCGACGCCACGATGATCTTCAGCCCCGGGCGCGGCGGCGTCGTCGACTATTTGGGAACCCACCAGCATTTGGCGACCGATCTCCAGCTGGCGGTGCGCGAGGACGGCTCGCTGCACCTGCGCTCCACCGAACTCCGGTTCTCTGAAGGCAAACTCCGTTTCACGGTTCCCCGGTTGTTCAGCGGGAGTGCGGACCTGTACGAGTCCTGGAACGAGGACCGTCAGCGGTTCAGTATCCAGCTGCAGGTGCGCAACCCGATCTTCGGTTTCCTCTTTGGCTACCGCGGGGAGTTCAGCTGTGAGTTCCCTGCAGTGACGGCAGCTGATGTACCGGCCCGTCTCAAACCCCGCCGGGAGGAAATCCGGGAATAGCCGGGGCTTAAAATGGGAACCGCTTTGCCCACCTATCGATGAAAGCAGTCCTTGCATGCAACCAATGACGGAATCTGCCATCCGCCGGTCCTTCATTAATGCCAGCCGGTCCGAGACGGCGGCGCTGCGCCTTCCGCAGGACCTTGAATCGATCGACTGGGAAAATCTGGACCAGCTGGGCTGGCGTGATCACAAGATGCCTAAACGCGGTTATCTGCTGGCTCCTTTTGAAGGGTCCGTAGTCGGCGTCCTGCTGCGCGCCCCTGATACTGCTGCGCCGAGGAACCGCCGTGTCCTCTGTGCCCTGTGCGAGGACATTTATTCCGAGGACGAGGTCTTCCTCTTCGTAACCAAGCGCGCAGGGGCACCGGGCCGGAACGGCAACACCGTGGGCACCCTCATCCACTCGGACTTCACCTGCTCCCGCAATGTCCGGGCCGAGGTCAAGCCCACCGCCATACACCCCGATCCTGACGTAGTCGTGAAGACGCGAATTGAAGGGCTGCAAGCGCGCACCGAAAAGTTCATCCGTCAGGTGCTCAACCGGTAGTCAGTACCCTGCTTCAACGTCCACTGCGCCGTCCAGCGGTTGTCCGGCAGCGAGCCTGCGTACGTTGTCCCGCACGCGTCCGGCCAGAAGGGGAGCCACCATCGCGGGGGTTTCAGCGGTGTGCGGCGTCACCAGTGCACGCGGCTCCGTCCAGAGCGGATGCCCGTCCGGCAGGGGCTGCGGATCGGTCACATCCAGCGCTGCACCGGCCAGTTTGCCTGCAGCGAGCGCCTGCGCCAGGGCATCCGTGTCCACCAGGGGCCCGCGGGCGATGTTGATCAGGAAGGCGTCTGGCTTCATCAGCTGCAACCGCCGGGCATCCATCAGATGCGCAGTGCCGGGAGTCATGGCCGCGGCAAGAATAACGACGTCGGCGGCCGGCAGTGCCCTATCCAGCCCCGCATCGGTAATGGTGCGTTCGGCGCCCGGAACCGGCCGGTTATGGGCGCGGACCACCGTGACATGCTCCGTGAATAAACTCAGCAGCCGCAGGATTTCCTGTCCGACTCCGCCGGCACCCACCAGGACCACCCGCCGGTTGTGCAGCGACGTCCCCTGTGGCTGCCCCCAGGTGCGGGAGCGCGCATACGCCGGGATATTGCGCATCACGGCAAGAGTGAGGGCCAGTGCAAACTCCCCCACCGGCTGCCGGAAGGCACCCTTGCCGCTGGTCCACTCGATCTTCGAGTGGGTTCTCATGACCTGGTCGTACTGGTCCACGCCGGCAAGGGGAAGCTGCACCCAGCGGATGTTCGCGTGCGCGGCGACGGCGCGTTCAACGTCACCGGGACCAACAACTTCCGCCAGTACCAGCGCGTCGGTGCGGCTTGAAAGGGGTTCGACGACGCCGCCGCCCTCCGAGACGGCCCGCACGAGTTCCGAGGTGGGCGCAGGGAGAATCGCAACCGACGGCGCTGCCGGGCCCGGCTGAAACGGATTGGCCGAAGGCACCGGCTCGGTCCCGTTCTGCGGCGAAGGCGAGGATGACTCAGGGTCAGCATGCTGGGCCATGTTCGGCTCCTGGGCTGGTGAGGTTCCCGGAGACCGGGACGGCTCCTGTCGAGTGTAGTTCGGCACTCACCCGTAATGAAGGCTAGTCGCCCGGCGCCGGGCCTACCCTTGCCGGGTTTGGGCCAGCAACTGCTCGAACGGGAGCGACGCCATGGGATCCCGGCGTGCCGCCGGCTGTTGGTCTCCGAACAGGGCAGCGAGCTCACCCGCAGCGCGGCGAACCCGGGCGTCCAGGGCTGTCACTCCCGGTTGGGCCGTTCCGGCGTCGGCAGACCCGGATCCCCAGTCTTCCGGGGCCGCATACACGGCTGTGGGAGCAACCCGGGCGCGAAGATAACTGAACATGGGACGCAGTGCGAAGTCCAGCACCATGGAGTGCCTTGCGCTGCCGCCGGTAGCCCCGAGGATTACCGGTTTGCCGTCCAGGGAGGTGTTGTCGAGGACATCGAAGAAGGACTTGAACAGTCCGCTCATGGAAGCGGTGAAGACGGGCGTCACGGCCACCAGGGCATCTGAGTCCACCACTTCATTGATGAGTGCTTCCAACTTGGGCGGGGCATAACCGGTCACCATGTTGTTGGCGACGTCCACGGCGTATTCGCGAAGTTCAAAGGTACTGACGGAGGCCGTTGCACCGGATGCCTCCAGTGCCTGCCGGGCGGCAGCAGCCAACTGGTCAGCCAGCATCCTGCTGGACGAGGGAACCCCCAGACCCGCTGTGACGACTACGATTCTGCGATCCGACATACCGACCTCCTAAGTTCATGCTTTTGCATCTACTCTCCAGAACGGTCAGCTGCCGGCAGATATTCCCCGATTCGGACGGGGGCAGGTTAGAGCTTGTCTGCGGAGTACGCAAATCGGCGGGAGGATCTCGGGACCGGCACAGCAACACTCAGAAATGCCGGCCCCAAAACGCCGATATCTTTAATGCAGTGCCCGCCGTTTCCGGGGAAATGCGCTGCTCTCGAACCCTCTTCCGGCCCAGCCGGAACCCGTTCCGCAGTGCACCGCACTCCGCTTACGGCCCAGTCCGCACCGAGCTTTTCCTGCCGCCTGCGGACCGGACTGCCCAGGCAGAGCACTGCACCAAGGGGCCCCGGCCCCCAGCTAGAACCTCAACGAAGCGGAGATGCAATGCCCCACAAAATCATCCTGGACTGCGATCCGGGGCATGATGATGCGGTCGCCCTGCTGCTGGCACACGGCAGCCCTGAAATCGAGCTTTTGGCGGTGACCACCGTCGTCGGAAACCAAACCCTGGAGAAGGTGACCCGCAACGCCCTGGCAATTGCGCGTGTCGCAAATATCACAGGCGTTCCCTTTGCTGCCGGCAGCCCGCGGCCCCTGGTCCGAACCATTGAAAACGCTCCGGACATCCACGGCGAGTCGGGCATGGACGGTCCCGAACTGCCGGAGCCGGCCATTGAACTGGACCCGCGGCACGCCGTCGACCTCATCATCGACACGGTCATGGCCCACGAACCCGGAACCGTCACACTGGTTCCCACCGGCGGCCTGACCAACATTGCGCTGGCAGTCCGCAAGGAACCGCGCATCGCCGAACGCGTGAAGGAAGTTGTCCTGATGGGCGGCGGCTACCACGTGGGCAACTGGTCCGCCGTCGCCGAGTTCAACATCAAGATCGACCCCGAAGCCGCGCACATCGTTTTCAACGAGAAGTGGCCGCTGACCATGGTCGGCCTGGACCTGACGCATCAGGCCCTGGCCACGGACGAGGTGGCCAGCCGCATCGCCGCGGTAGGCACCAAGCCCGCGAAGTTCGTGGGCGAGCTGCTGGAGTTCTTTGGCCACGCCTACAAGGACGCCCAGGGCTTCGACTTCCCGCCCGTCCACGACCCCTGCGCGGTGGCATACGTCATTGACCCCTCCGTGATGACCACCCAGCGGGTTCCGCTGGACGTTGAGCTGACCGGCACCCTGACTCTGGGCATGACGGTGGCGGACTTCCGCGCCCCTGCCCCCGCCGACTGCAACACCTCCGTGGCTGTGGACCTGGACCACCAGAAGTTCTGGGACCTGGTTGTGGATGCCCTGGAACGAATTGGCGAGGTAGACCTGTGAGCGAAACCGCGCAGCGCCGCGTCAATGTCGCCGTCCTGATGACGGCCCTGCTGGCTGCCTGCGTGGCATTCCAGCTGAACGCCTCCATGCTCTCCCCCGCACTGGTGAAAATCGAGGAGGAACTCAACACCACCTCGGCGGCCGTGGGCCTGACCCAGACCGCGTTCTTCACCTCCGCGGCCCTCTTCTCCCTGTTCCTGCCGCGCCTCGGTGACATCATCGGCCGCAAGAAGGTCCTCGGCGGCATGCTGGTGGTGCTGACCATCGGCTCCGTCGTTGCGGCGCTGGCACCGAGCATCGAAGTGCTGTTCATTGCCCGCCTGATCCAGGGAGTCTCCGGACCCGTGGTGCCCCTGGCTCTGATCATGCTCCGCGTGGAGATCAAAGAGCCCAAGCTCTACGGCACGCTGATGGGCGTGATCACGGCAGTCAACGGCGGCATTGCCGGCGTTGATGCGCTGGCCGGCGGTTATCTGGCCGAAAACCACGGTTTTGCTTCGGTCTTCTGGGCCATGGCTGTGGTTGGTGCTGTCGCCGCAGCCCTGCTGATCTTCCTGGCGCCCGAGTCCACCGCTGAGAAGAAGGAAAAGATGGACTGGGTGGGCGTGGTTCCCCTGGTCATCTCGGTGGGCACCCTGCTCACCGCCTTCAACGAGGCCGGAAAGCTGGCCGACGCCAACTGGCCTCTGGTCATCGGCCTGATCGTCGTTTCCGTCGTCACGTTCGCCGTCTTCTGGAAGGTGGAAAACCGCAGCACCCATCCGCTGGTGGCCACCCATTTGCTCAAGCAGCGGTCCACCTGGGCCCTGCTGCTGACCACCCTGCTGACCATGACCGGTGTCTTTGCCGTCATGAACGGCATCATTCCCGCCCTGGCGCAGGACGGCGTCGTCGGCTTTGGCCTGGGCGCCGAAGACTCCGCCTGGTGGACGCTCACGCCGTACGCCATCGCCGGCCTGGTCATGGGTCCCGTTGCGGGCCGCCTTGCCGCGAGCTGGGGCTACGGCAAGATGCTGCGGATCGGCATGATCGGCTCCGTCATCGCGCTGGCCCTGATGCTCCTGGTGGTCGGCAGCGACTCCAAGCTGGGCCTGCTGGGCGTCTCGGTGCTGGTCGGTATTACGTACGCCGGCATCGGCAACATCATGCTCAACGGTCTGGGCATTGTGCTCTCCCCCAAGGAGAACCCCGGCTTCCTGCCGGGCCTGAACGCCGGTGCGTTCAACCTGGGTGCCGGGCTGAGCTTCGCAGTGATCTACGCTGTGAAGACCGCCACCACCGCGGCAGACGGGTCGGGCACCGAGGGCTATTACGGCGGAATTGTTGCCGGCCTCATCATCCTGGTTTTGGCCCTGGCCACATCCTTCCTGATCCCCAAGCCCGCCGACGCCGAAGTGGGCGCCCACCCGGCGCCCGCCCAGCACTGACACCCGCCTGATCCGCAGTCCGTTTTCAAGGAGAGTTCCCGTATGTCCGCCGGAATAGTTGTAGTTGTAGGGTCGCTGAATGCTGACCTCACCGTCCGCACCGACCGCTTCCCGCAGCCCGGGGAGACCCTCAACGGGTCTGAACTGGTGATTGTTCCTGGCGGAAAGAGCGCCAACCAGGCGGCAGCGGCGGCCATTTTGGGCGCCGAGGTCCGCCTGTTCGGTGCGGTGGGCGCCGACGGCCACGGAGACCTGCTGCTGAAGGCCGCGGGGAATGTCGGTGTTGACGCCTCCCGGGTGCTCCGCCGTGCAGACACGGCAACCGGTACGGCCATGATCGTGGTGGACGCTGCCGGGGAAAACACCATCATCGTCTCCCCCGGCGCTAACGGCACGGTCACCGGAGCCGAGCTGCCGGCCGACCTGTTCGACGGAGCCGCCGTGCTCACTCTGAGCCTGGAGGTTCCGCTCGAAGCCGTCACCGCTGCCGCCCAGGCAGGGCACGACGCCGGAGCCTCCGTCCTGCTGAACCTCTCGCCGTACCAGGAAGTTCCGGCGGAACTGCTGTCACTGACCGATGTGCTGCTGCTCAACGCCCATGAAGCGGCGCTCGTGACTGGCCTGGCCGATCCGGCGTCGGACTGGGAAGCGGTCATCGCTGCCCTCGATGAGCTCGGCGTCCGGCGCACGATCATCACTTTGGGCGGGGACGGTGCCGTCGTGCTGGACGGCGCTGCCTCCGGTGCGGACCGTGTGGTTGTAGTGGCACCCACCCGGGTTGCCGCGGTGGATACCACCGGCTGCGGGGATGCCTTCACGGCGGCCACGGCCGCCCGCCTGGCAGCCGGGGATTCCCTCGCCGACGCCGCAACGTTCGCTGCCCGAGCCGGCGCACTGGCTGCCACCCGCGAGGGTGCCCAGTCGTCCTACTCCGCGCTGCAGGAGCTGGTGGGCTAAGGCTCGATCACCGCATACGACGACGGCGCTTCCCGCTTGGGAGGCGCCGTCGTCGTTTCTGCGGACCCTACCGTGCCGCGGACCCTACCGTGCTGCGGACCTTACCGTGCCGCTGCGCGCCCGGCTGTGCGGCCGCTGAACAGGCAACCGCCCAGAAACGTTCCTTCCAGGGAGCGGTAACCGTGCATCCCGCCGCCGCCAAAGCCCGCGGCTTCCCCGGCAGCAAAGAGGCCGGGAACGGGGTTGCCGTCCAGCCCGAGGACGCGCGAATCGAGATCGGTTTCCAACCCGCCGAGGCTCTTGCGGGTCAGGACGGAAAGCCGGACTGCGATGAGCGGACCATCTTTGGGAGCCAGGATCGGACGCGGAGTCGCCGTGCGGATGAGCCGGTCCCCCAGATAATTCCGTGCGCCCCGGATGGCGGTGACCTGGCTGTCCTTGCTGAAGGGATTGGCGATTTCGCGGTCGCGGGCTTCCAGTTCGCCGCGGACGGCCTCGGCGGACAGCACCGGAGCATCCCCGTTGGTGGAGTCCTTGGCCAGCGCGTTCATCCCCGCCACCAGTTCCTCCACTGAACCGGAGGTGAGAAAATCCTCGCCGTGGTCCAGGAACTTCTGCACCGGCCCGGGCACCCCGGCGGTGGCACGGCCGAGCACCTCCCGCACGGACTTGCCCGTCAGGTCCGGGTTCTGCTCGGACCCGGACAGGGCAAACTCTTTCCGGATAATCGCCTTGTTCAGAAGAAACCAGCTGTAATCGTGGCCGGTGGTGCGCAGATGTTCCAGCGTGCCCAGGGTATCGAAGCCCGGAAACAGCGGCACGGGCAGCCGATGTCCCGCAGCATCCAGCCACAGCGAGGACGGCCCGGGCAGGATCCGGATGCCGTGGTTCGCCCACACCGGGTTCCAGTTCTTGATGCCCTCCACGTAATGCCACATCCGGTCCGGGTTGATGACCCGGCCGCCGGCGGTTTCACCGGCAAGGATTCCCCGGCCGTCCACATGTTCAGGCACCCCGCTGAGCATGGTGGCCGGCGCAGGGCCCATCCGCGCCGGCCACGCCTTCCGCACGAGGGAATGGTCACCGCCAATTCCACCGGTGGTGATAACGACGGCGCCGGCTGAGAACTCGAATTCCCCCGCCGGGGTGCGGCTGGTCGCAGCGCCGCGGGCCGCCGTCGTCGGCTCCAGAACGGTGCCGCGAACCCCGGTGACGCTTCCGTTGCTTAGCGTCAGATCTTCCATCCGGTGGCGGAAGGCCAGACGGACCCGGCCGCGGGCGACGCCGTCGCGCACCTTTGCTTCGAACGGTGCAGTGATGCCCGGTCCGGTGCCCCACGTGATGTGGAACCGGGGCACGGAGTTGCCGGGGCCGGTGGCACCGTAACCGCCGCGTTCCGCCCAGCCGACCACAGGGAAAATCCGGTGGCCCATTTCATGCAGCCACGCGCGCTTTTCCCCGGCTGCGAAGTGAACGTAGGCCTCGGCCCAGCGGCGGGGCCAATGATCTTCCGGCCGGTCAAACCCTGCCGTTCCCAGCCAATCCTGCCAGGCCAAATCCACGGAATCCCGGACCCGCAGCCGCCGCTGCTCGGGTGTATCCACCATGAACAGTCCGCCAAAGGACCACCAGGCCTGGCCGCCGAGGCTAGCCTCGCCCTCCTGCTCCAGCAGAATCACGGTGCGGCCGGCATCAATGAGTTCCGAGGTTGCCACCAGCCCCGCCAGTCCGGCTCCTACAACAATGACGTCCGCATCTGTGGTTGGCTGCATCCGGTTCACGGTACCGGCAGAGGGTGCCTCTGGCTAGGACCGATAGTTCATGGTGACCGCGAGCCGTCCCGAGGCTGCACAGCCCGCTGAACTGGCCACATCCCCCGCTGCATTGGCCACTTGGTCCTTACCCCTTTCTGCCCGAAGCGCTCGTTCCTAGACTTGGGGTTATGGACTGTGCTTTCAGAGAGCTGCCGTCCGCCCCGACCTGACTGGAGAGAAACCATGGCTGAGAAGGAAAACCCCGCATCCGGCGAGGACCAGAACCGCACCCACAACGAGGCTCCTTCCGAAGGAGACACTTCCTCCGACGCCGATACGCAGCGCCAGCACACTCAGGATGCAGCTGAGGGAGACGACGCCGGCAAGAAGTAGGCCGGCAGCAGCAAAAGGCCTGGGATTCCACTACGGAATCCCAGGCCTTCTCAGTTGGTATGACGGCCTAACCGCCGGGCTTTCCTGTCAGGACGCCCTTGCCCTTCCAGTGTTGTGACTGGCCTCGCCCAGTACGTCGGCGTCGTGGCTTTGGTCCACGATCGGGCCGGTGCCTGCAATCTCGCGCAGCAGTTCAATACCGGCAACAGCCGCCTGCTTCGTGGGGAACATCGCTGATACCGCCATCAGGGCGCCGTCACCGGAAATGAGCTTAATCCGGAACGCGCCGTCGTGGGCGTCTACCAGCTTGAAGTAGCCCGACATCTCTTACCTCCTTGTAAGGGGTACATCTGTGCCCTTAATAGTAAGCCAGCTTACCGCTGGCGGAACCATTCGATTCAAAATTCGAGTACCTGCTGCGGCGCGCTCATCCGGACTGCCCGCCCTGCCTCCCGGGGGCGGCCGTGAGGGCGCGGAGAATTTGTTCCGGAGTGGCCGGCTGAGAGGTGAGCAGGGCCGCGAGGATGCGCGCCTGAGCAGGCTTGAGGTCCCCCGACGGAATGGCTCCGGCCCGCACCAGATCAACTCCGCCCCCTGCCCCGTACGTCGGTACCACGGGCCCAAAAGGCACCCGGGAGCTCAGCACCACAAAGCACCCCGCCCGCACAGCATCCTGGACTGCTTCAGCAAACCCGGGGCCGGCATTTCCGAGCCCTGTCCCGGCAAGGACAACGGCGTCGGCGCCGGCGTGGACGGCAGAGGAGAAAAGATCAGGATCCGCGCCGAGCGGACAGTCGACGATGCTGACCCGGGCGGCGTCGAACTTCTCGCCCGGCATGCGCAGCGCTGCGGGCCGCAGCGGCCGGGCTGTCACGTGCAGGCTATCGCCGATGAAGTGTGCCACCTCCGTGCCGCCGGCAAAGGGGTCTGCAGCCGTGGTGCTGGCGACGAAGGAGCCCCGGGCGGAGCGGACGGTCCCCGCAAATGAAATAAGCACGCCGGTGCCGCGCAGTTCCGGAGAGGCAGCGGCCTCCACGGCCTCTTCCAGATTCTGTGGTCCATCCGGAGCAGGACTGTCGGCGGGACGCCTGGAACCGGTAAACACCACGGGTTTGGGTGAGCTGTGGACCAGGTCCAGCAGGAAGGCAGATTCCTCCATGGTGTCCGTTCCGTGGGTGATAACCACGCCGTCCACGGTGGAATCCATCACTGCATTCCGGGCTGCTTGAGCAATGCGGCGAAGGTCCGAGAGCTGCAGCAGGTAGCTTCCGGTGATCATGACGTCCTGCACGGTAACGGTATGCCGCCTGGAGAGCGTACGGATCAAATCCGCGGCGTGATCCGAGGGCACCAGCCCGCCGGGCCCGGTGCTCCGGGACGCGATGGTCCCACCAGTGCCGATGATTCGGATGGAAGCCATAAACCAGCCCTTCGCGTGTTTCGCATCTACCAGCCAACGTAGGCCGCGTCTGCGGGTTGTGGCTAGGGCGCAGCACTGTACCGGCTGCATGGAAGCTGATCCGGGGAATGCTGCGGGCGGGGCCCGTGTTGAACCCAATAGCGCGCCGAGTGATAAGTGACGTGTCGTGAGAAGTAACGCGAAAAGCAAGAAGGGCACCATGCAGACCATTGACCAGAACGTCATCGACTTTGTTCGCCGTTACGGCAGGGTCCAGCCCCAGGATGTGGCCGAGGAGTTCGACCTCGGCGGAGTGCAGACCCTGAACGTCCTCAAGTCGCTGGAAGACATGGGCGCCCTGCGGCTGGTTGAGGGCGGCGACGGCACCTTTGCCGTACCCACGGGACAGTCACTCTGCGATCCCTACACCGGCACCTGCATCTAGCTGTTCCCGGCGGGCGCAGCATCCACCCGTACCTAGACTGGATTCATGGCCGATACCGTCACTGCTGAGCAGCGCAGCCGGAACATGTCCCGGATTCGGAGCAAGAACACCAAACCCGAGCTCCTGGTACGGCGGCTCCTTCACGCAGCCGGCTACCGGTTCCGCCTTCACGGTTCCGCCGGCGGAAAACTGCTCCCGGGAAAGCCCGACCTGGTTTTCGCTGCCCGGCGCAAAGTTATTTTCGTCAACGGCTGTTTCTGGCATCTGCACAGTTGTCGCGCCGGACAGCATGCACCGCAGACCAACGGCGCCTTTTGGGCCGAGAAACGGCAGCGGACTGCGCTTCGCGATGCCGCAGCAGTAGAGTCGCTGGCCCTGGCAGGGTGGGAATCGCTGACGGTGTGGGAGTGCGAACTGAAGGACCGCAGCGCTTTGGAGAATCAACTTGTCAGCTTTTTGGGTCCGCCCCGGTCCGGCGGTCACTAGACTCTAAAACCTCACCTCAATCGCACTCAAGTGAAGGCAGGACCTACATGGCACAGAACAGCACAGCCAAGCGCGGCGTTCTTTTCGACGTCGACGGAACCCTGGTTGATTCCAACTACCTGCACGCTGTCGCCTGGTGGCAGGCGTTCCGCCGGATGGACCACGACGTCCCCATGTCCGCGGTGCACCGCGCCATCGGCATGGGCGGCGACAAACTCGTGGAACATCTGCTGGGTGAAGACAGGAACACGGACGAGGACGAGAAACTCGACGAAACCCACGGTGCCATCTTTTCCACCTGGTGGCCGTCCCTGCGCTCCTTCGACGGCGCCCGCGAGCTCCTGCTCGCCTGTGCAGACCAGGACCTGACCGTGGTGCTGGCCTCTTCGGCGACGGAACCCGAACTGAAAGTCCTGCGCGGCGTGATCGACGCCGATTCGGCGATTGCCGCCGCCACCAGTTCATCCGACGCGGAAGAATCCAAGCCGGCACCGAACATCCTGCAGGCAGCCTTGGACTCCTCCTCCCTTGCAGCTGAAGACACCATCTTTGTCGGCGATTCAGTGTGGGACGTGAAGGCAGCCGCCGATCTGGAGATCCCCACCATCGGGCTGCTCTGCGGCGGCACCAGCGAAGCCGAACTGCGCGAGGCCGGAGCCAAGGAAATCTTCGAAGATCCCCGCGACCTGCTGGATAATCTGTCCGCGTCACTGCTGGGGAAGCTCATCAGCCGCAGCTGACCCCTGGCAATCAGGGAACCAGCTCCACCAAACAGAACAGAAGAGCCAGACGAAGGGCCGGGGAAATGTTTTCCCCGGCCCTCCGTTCTGTCCGCCCGGTTATCGACCCGTTCTGCTCGCCGGGGAAGGGCTGTTCCGCCCCCCAGCTGCCCTCCGGGAGCGGCTGCCCGAGGCGGATGCCGGACACGGACACGGACTCCGAGTGATTGACATCACCTCTTATCTGTACGAGGGTAAGCCGCAGCGGAAGCGCTTTCCGAACCTGCCGGCAAGCTCCGGCCCGGAGGCAACCGCTGGTCGGGAAGCAACGATGCACCCCGCCCGCTCCGCCAATCCTTCGCACCCTCTGGAGCTTTCGCAGATGACACGTTCCCCCTTCCGAACCGCCATCATCGGTACCGGCGGCATCGCCCACGCACATGCCCAAAGCATGTCGACCCTCAGCGACAGGGCCCAGGTGGTTGCCGCCGTGGACATCGATCCGGGCCGCTTGTCCGAGTTCTGCGACAAATGGAACATTCCCCGCCGCTATTCCTCTCTGACGGAACTGCTGGCAGCCGAGGAATTGGACCTGGTCCACCTGTGCACGCCGCCGGGGTTCCATAAGGAGCAGGCTGTTGAAGCGCTGCGCAGCAACGTGAATGTCCTGTCCGAAAAGCCTCCGGCCCTGACGCTGGCGGATATGGATGAGATCGCCGATGCGGAGGCCGCTTCGGAGGGCTTCTTCGCCACGGTTTTCCAGCACCGCTTCGGATCCGGCGCGGAAAACCTCAAACGCCTCATGGGTCAGGACGAGCTTGGCCGCCCCCTGGCCGCAATCTGCAATACGCTCTGGTACCGGCCGGACAGCTACTTTGACCTGCCGTGGCGGGGGCAATGGCTCGTGGAGGGCGGCGGACCCACCATGGGCCACGGCATCCACCAGTTCGATCTCCTGCTTTCCATTTTGGGGAACTGGAGCGAGGTTACGGCCGTCGCTGCACGACAGGCCCTTCCCACCAATACCGAGGACTTCTCCGCCGCGATCGTCAGCTTCGAGAACGGGACCGTCGCCACCATTATCAACAGCCTCCTGGCGCCGAAGGAAACCAGCTACCTGCGCTTCGACTTCAGCGGTGCCACCGTCGAGCTGGAGCACCTGTACGGCTATTCGGATGACAGCTGGCAACTCACCCCGGCTCCGGGACGCGAAAATCTTGAGCGGCTGTGGAAAGAGGGACTGACCGGCAGGGCGTCAGGCCATTCGTCCCAATTCGCCGCCATCTTTGATGCCCTTGAGTCCGATGCCGCGCCGCCGGTGGCCAGCGCCGATTCGCGCCGAACCATGGAACTCATCGCCGCCATCTATGCCTCGGCTTTCACCCGCCAGCCCGTCTCCCGGGGCCAGATCGGTCCCGATTCCCCCTTCTACGGTGCCATGGACGGAAACTGTGCTCCGTGGGCCGATGTGAAAGAGAGCCACTAATGCCGCAGCTTCCCTCCCATCCCACCGAACCGGTCAGCGCCGGGCTGTCGCTGGTGCACGAGCATGACCGAAGCCTCCGGGTGAGCTTTAACGGACAGGAGATTTTCCGGTACGTGTACCGTCCGTGGGATGCCCAGTTTGAATCGCCGCGTCCCTATTTTCATCCGCTGACGACCCTGGGCGGCAAGGAAGTCAGCACTTACCGCCCCCATGACCATCTCTGGCACAAGGGAATGGCGTGGTCCCTGCCGAATGTGGGAACCGAGAATTTTTGGGGCGGGCCCACGTACAACCGCGGACGCGGTTACGAGCAGCTGGACAACAACGGCTCCACCCAGCACATCGATTTCGCCTCCCTGGAGGCAACTGCGGAACGCATCACGGTGGTGGAAAACCTGGAGTGGATTACCCAGGCCGGTGAGCTGTGGGTCCGGGAAGAGCGCCGGTTTGCGGTGGACGTGCTCGACGGCGAACCCGACGAGCGGGCCTGGACGCTGACCTATTCCACCTCTTTCACCAATGTGTCCGGATCCGACATCGTGATGGGCAGCCCCACCACCAAGGGCCGGGAGAATGCCGGCTACGGCGGACTTTTCTGGCGCGGACCCCGCTCCTTTACCGGCGGCTCCGTCTACATCCCGGGCAGGAAAGGCGGCGACGACCTTAACGGAATCCGTTCCCCCTGGATGGCCTTCAGCGGCCGGCACGACGGCGAGGGCGGGGCTTCCACGCTGGTCTTCGTCGATTCGCCCCACAATTCCTATCCCGGAGCCGAGAACACCGAATGGTTTGTCCGCACCGGAATCTTCGCGGTCGTGAGCCCGTCCCCCTACTACTCCACGGAACTCACGTTCGAGCCGGAGCAGCGCCTGTCCTACGAGTACGCCGTGGTGATCGCGGACCGGGACCGGGGCGTGGAGGGGTCGGAGCAGCTGGCCGAGGCCAGCCTGCGGCTGCTCGGATCCTCTACCCCGGCCGGCCGCTGATGCTTCCCGTCACCGGGGGCGGAGCCGCCGGATTCCCGGGCGGCACCGGGGTCACCCGGATCAACGTCTACACCTGGGATGCAGCGGACGGGCAATGCGGCGGCAGTCCCCACTTACACACCGCCACCACAGAAAGTTATGTTGTGGTGGCCGGCCGCGGACGGGTGCAGACCCTCAGCTCCACCGGGTTTGACGAGCATCCCCTGGCGCCGGGCACCGTGCTGTGGTTTACCCCGGGCACGGTCCACCGGCTCATCAACGACGACGGCGCCCTGGAAATTGTGGCCGTCATGGGTAATTCCGGGCTGCCGGAAAACGGTGACGCCGTCATGACTTTCCCCGAACGCTATCTGAACGATCCGGACACATACCGCAAGGCAGCCGCCCTCCCCTCCGAGGGCACAGCGGCAGCCAGAGAGGCTGCCGTCATTGCCCGCCGGGACCTGGCGATGGAAGGATTCCTTGCCCTTCGCTCCCGCGTCGAAACCGAAGGACCGCAGGCCCTGGAACACCTCTACCGGCAGGCGGCCGCACTCGTTCGGGACAAAGTGGCAACGTGGACGGCCCTCGTCCGCAACGGTCCGCTGGCTCAGGCCCAGCAGAGCCTGGAGCAGCTGGAGCGGCTGGCACAGGGCGACGGCGCCCATCTGACCCGCGCCGTCGTGCGCTCCGCCGCACCCATCTCCTCCGATCCCGTGTACGGGATGTGCGGCCGGCTCCAAACCTGGAATCTTCTGCCCGCACTCGAGGAAACCGGGAACGCGGCAGGCGCGGATCACCACAAGGACCCGGTGGTAGTCTCCAAAAACCAGTGAGGAAGAAAGGCACTCAATGACCACCGAACCCGCAGGACCCGCCAACACCGATGAGGATCCCCTGGGTCCCAGCACGCCCCAGCCCGAACCGACGGGCGGCCCCCGCCGGCCGGGCGAGGACGCCCAGCCGGAACAGAAGGCCGCCAACATCCGCGAAGCTCAGGGCACCTCCCCCGCAGGAACGGTTCCGGCCGGCCACTCCGGCAAGGACTCCGACGATCCCGCTGCCGCGGGCGGCACGGCCCCGGAAGAAGCCCTGTCCGAACCCGAGTCCTCGGACGGCTAAACCAGCCCGGCCCGGCGCAGCGCTTCGGCCATCGGCCCCTGCGGCTGCGCGGGAACCGGCGGACGACGGCGCCCGCTGTCGGGAACGGGCGATCCCGCCTTGCCGCTGCGCTGCGGAGCTGACCCCTTACCGCCGCCGGTCTTTGCCGCTGCTGTCCTGCCGGCCGCCTTGCCTCCGTTTGCCGGACGGCCGTTAGGTGTCCTCTCCCGCGGAGCCCGGGGGCCGGCGGCAGCGGCGTCGTCGTCCAGGCGAAGTGTCAGTGAGATCCGTTTACGGTCCGGGTCGGCTTCCAGCACCTTGACCTTGACCACCTGTCCGGACTTCACGACGTCGTGCGGGTCCGAGATGAAGGTGGAGGACATGGCCGAAATATGGACCAGTCCGTCCTGGTGCACCCCCACATCAACGAAAGCCCCGAAGGCGGCCACATTCGTGACCACGCCATCCAGCACCATCCCCGGCTGGAGGTCGGAAATCTTCTCCACACCCTCTGAGAAGGTCGCGGTGCGGAATTCCGGCCGGGGGTCACGTCCGGGTTTGCGCAGTTCGGCCACGATGTCCAGAATCGTGGGCAGACCCACCGAATCATCCACAAATACGGACGGCTCCAGGTGATCCAGCGGCGCACCGGCCGGGCTCATCCGCGCACCGGCCGCAGCAAGAATTTTGCGGGCAATGCCGTAGGACTCCGGATGCACACTGGAGGCGTCCAACGGCTCGCTCCCCGCGGTAACGCGCAGGAACCCTGCACACTGTTCAAAGGCCTTCGCGCCCAGCCTGGGCACCTTCTTCAAATCGGCACGGCGGGCAAAGGGTCCGTTCTCGTTGCGGTAGGCCACAATGTTTTCGCTCAGCAGCGGCCCAACGCCGGCCACGCGGGTCAGCAGCGCCGGCGATGCGGTGTTGACATCAACTCCCACGGCGGTGACGCAGTCTTCAATCACCGCGTTCAGGGAACGCTCCAGCTTGGCGGCGCTGACATCGTGCTGGTACTGGCCAACACCGATCGATTTGGGGTCGATCTTCACCAGTTCCGCCAGCGGGTCCTGCAGCCGCCGGGCAATCGACACGGCTCCGCGCAGTGACACGTCCATTCCCGGCAGTTCCGCCGAGGCAAGGGCGGACGCGGAGTAGACGGAGGCTCCGGCTTCGGAGACCACCAGCTTCTGCAGGCCTGCGTCGGGCAGCAGCCGGATAAGTTCGGTGGCCAGCTTGTCGGTTTCGCGCGAGGCAGTGCCGTTGCCGATGGCAATCAGCTCCACATGGTGCTGCTTAACCAGCTCCGCGAGCCGGGACAGCGCCTCATCCCATTTGCGGGCGGGGGCATGCGGATAGATGGTATCGGTGGCCACTGACTGGCCGGTGCCGTCCACCACCGCAACCTTCACACCGGTGCGCAGCCCGGGATCCAGCCCCAGGGTGGGCCGATTCCCGGCCGGGGCTGCCAGCAGGACATCACGGAGATTAGCGGCAAAGACGCGCACTGCTTCGGTTTCAGCGGAAGTGAAGAGGCGAACGCGAAGATCGGCAGAGAGCTTGGCCAGGATCCGCCGCCACGCGAGCTGTGCAGTCTGCAGAAGCCAGGCATCCGCCGGCCGGCCGCGGTCACTCACGCCCAGGTGAGCGGCCACTGCCCGTTCGTACTTCTGCCGGGCTGTGGCCAGGGCTGCGGCGTCAGCCGGGTCAGCCTCCGCCAATTCAAGGTCCAGGATGCCTTCCTTTTCCCCGCGCAGCAGCGCCAGCACCCGGTGTGAGGGCATGCTCGACGGCGAGCCGGTGAACGCGAAGTAGTCGGCGAATTTCTGGCCTTCGATTTCCTTGCCGGGCTTGACCTGCGAGCGCAGCTTGCCCTGCTTCCAGAGCCGCTCGCGCTGCTCGGTGAGCAGGTCAGCGTCCTGGCCCGCCCTTTCCACCAGGATGGCCCGCGCTCCGGCGAGTGCTTCCGCCCCGTCCGGGACGGCGTCGTTCACATATCCGGCGGCGGCCCGTTCCGGATCCAGCGAAGGGTTGGCCAGCAGCGCCTCCGCCAACGGTTCCAGCCCGGCTTCCCGTGCCATCTGCGCCTTGGTGCGCCGCTTGGTTTTGTACGGCAGGTAAATATCCTCGAGCCGGGACTTGGTGTCCGCTGCGGCGATGGCCGCGGCCAGCTGCGGGGTCAGCTTGCCCTGGCTCTCGATGGCTTCCCGGACGGACTGCCGCCGGTCCTCCAGCTCCCGCAGGTACCGCAGCCGCTCGTCGAGTTCGCGCAGCTGCGCATCATCGAGAGTTCCCGTGACCTCCTTGCGGTACCGGGCGATGAAGGGGACGGTGGCGCCGCTGTCCAGAAGGTCGACGGCGGCACGCACCTGCCACGGGGCCACATCCAGCTCCGCGGCGATCTGTGCGCAGACCCGGCCGGTGACCTGCTCGGCGGCCGTGCCGGCTTTGCCGCCCTCCTGCCGGGCGGGACGGGTTGGGGAGGAAGCTGCCGGGTTCTTGGGGTGTACCGAAGGAAGACTCACCCGCCCAATTGTTCCCTACGGGCCGCAGGATCAGTCAACTATTGCCGGTTCACGGGCCGGGGCGCGGCAAGCTCATCAACCGGTGTCTCCTCGTCCGGCTCCCACCGCAGCAGGTCACCGGGCTGGCAGTCCAGCACTTCGCACAGGGCGGCCAGCGTGGTGAAGCGCACGGCCTTGGCCCGGCCGTTCTTCAGGACGGCGAGGTTGGCGGGGGTGATTCCGATGCGCTCTGCCAGGACACCCACCGGAATTTTCCGTTTGGCCACCATGACGTCGATGTCCACGATGATGGGCATCAGATCACCTCCCCGAGTTCGCTGCGCAACTGAGTTGCCTCCACATCCGTGGCGACAGCACGGGCCAGCAGCATCCGCAGCACCAGGACGATCAATGCTCCTCCGGCGACGGCCAGCCCCGCTCCGCCGATGAGCAGGACGACGCCGGGCGCCACGCCCTCTCCCGGAGCAAGCACAGCTCCCAGTCCGAACAGGAGCAGGGAACCCGCACTGACGGCACCGATCACCCCGTCCACATAGCGGAAGGCGGCCGGAGAAAACACTGTTCCCCTGCGCACCATGGTCAACAGGCACCAGACGCAGACCAGGATGACCTGCACCGCGATGAGGCCCAGGACAATGATGACGACGACGGGAACCCGGACGGCGTCTGCGCCCGGGCCCGCTTGCGTCAGGTCAGTGGCCAGCAGGGGCACCATGACGGTCTGCACAAACAGCGTGCCGGCAAGTACTGCCGCCAGGACAACGCGCAGCGCCAGGATCGTTAACCTGCTCATGACGTTTCCCCTCGTCGATTGATGAACACCGATTGATTGTCAGTACAAATCTATCGACTATCGAGAGGAGGGACAAGCCCCCTGCGGAAGGTTAGCCCGCCGCCGGTGTTGCTCCCGCTCCCTCCCGGTTCCCTTCCGCAGCTCCGGCCGAACGCTCCGCAGCATCCCGGGCCACAATGTAGCCGTAGACCAGCCCCTGGCCGATGGTTGCCCCCGCACCCGGATAGCTCTTGCCGAAAACGTTGGCAGCGGTGTTTCCGATGGCATACAGGCCGTCAACGGCTGAGCCGTCTTCGGTCAGGACTCGTCCGCGCGCATCAGCGGTGAGACCGCCGCACGTACCCAGGTCGCTGAGAACAACCTTGACGGCGTAGAACACCTTGCCGGAAAGGGGACGCAGGTTGGGGTTGGGCCGAACCGTGGGATCGCCGTAGTACCGGTCGTAAGCGCTCGATCCGCGGTGGAAGTCCTCATCGACACCGGCTCCGGCCAGTTCATTGAAGCGGGCGGCTGTTGCCGCAAAAGCTTCCTCCGGCACGCCGATTTTCCGTGCCAGCTCACCCAGGCTGTCGGCCTTGGCCGCAATGCCTTCCTCATACCACTTCTCCGGCAGCGACATCCGGGGAAACAGGCTCCCGGCGAGGATGTAGCTGTTCCGGTATTCCTGGTCGAACACCATCCACATGGTGCCCACCGGGTTGCCCTGGCGTTCACGTTCCAGCACGCGCTGGCCAAAGGACATGTAGTCCTGGGCCTCGTTCACAAAACGGGATCCGCTGCCGTCCACAATGAAGGATCCGGGCAGGGAGCGCTCCGCGAGCATGACCATCGGCGATCCGCCGGGCACAGGGGCAACGGCCGGGAACCACCAGGACTGGTCCATCAGTGCCGTGCCGGCACCGACAGAAACAGCAGCCTTAATGGCGTCACCGGTGTTTCCTTCACTGCCGAAACTCCAGTTTTCCAGCATTTCCGACTGATGCTTGTGGCGCATGGCCATGTCATGATCAAATCCGCCAGCTGCGAGGACCACGCCCTGCCGTGCGGTCACCGTAACCTCGCGGCTGTCCTGCTGCAGCACCGCTCCCGTCACCCGGCCATCTTCGGTGACGAGCCGCACCAGGGAGGTTTCGGTCCAGACGGGAATGCCGGCTGCCAGCACTCCGGCGTACAACCCGGCGGCGAGCGCCTGACCGCCGGCCACGTAGTCCCGCTTCAATGCCAGGCCGCCAACTCCCTGGAAGATCCGGGTGACTGCGGTGCTAAACCCCTGGACCGGTGCTTTGGAGATCAGGTTGAGCGCACGGTAATCCTTGCCGGTGATGGCCATCGGCAAAGATGACTCCATGGTGCCGCCGCGAAGCCGGCCGCGTTCCTCACCGAGGACATTTGCGTCGAAAGGCTTGCACTCACAGCTGCGGCCCGCAGCGGATCCGCCCGGCTGCTCCGGATGGTAATCCGAATACTCTTCATCCCACATGAATTTCATGGGCGTGGTGCGCTGCAGCATTTCCACCGTGGCGGTTCCGTTGTCCAGGAAGGCCTGCCAACGTTCTGCGGAGGAAGTGCCGGCGACGACGGCGTCGACATACGCTGTGGCCCGAGCGGGTGTGTCAGTTGCTCCGGCGGCATTGAGGACCGGGTTGTTGGGAATCCAGAATGCTCCACCGGAACGGGCCGTGGACCCGCCCACTGTGGCGGTCTTTTCCACGATCAGAACCGAGGAGCCCTGTTCTGCGGCCGCCAAACCCGCAGCCATTCCGGTACCTGAGCCGATGATCAACAGATCCACCGTCGTGTCCTGTGCCGTGAATTTCCTCGCTGGTACGGATTGCGCCATTGCTATCTCCCTAGGTTCTCAGTCGTGAAACGTGTCAGCACACCGCGAAACTTCGTTGTACCGCTGTTTGTGCACCCTAACCCGGATGCTAAGTGAAACCCAGTATCAGGATGGGCGTGGTGCATAACGGGATGCGCTCTCCGGTTACCAGTCCTCGGAGCTGAACAGCCGCCGTCGGGCACTGAGCAGTTCGATTTCCGGCCGTCCGGCCACCAGGCGTTCGACGGCGTCGAGGACCTCCACCGCATGGGCACTGTCCGCAGTCACCAACCCCACCCCGATGCCCGCACGCCGGTGCAGGTCCGGCTCACCGGTTTCGGCGACCGATACCTCATATTTTCTCCGCAGCTCGGCCAGAATCGGGCGGATGACTGAACGTTTGCCCTTGAGCGAGTGCACGTCTCCCAACAACAGATCAAACTCAATGATTCCTATCCACATGGGCACCATCGTGGTGCATGCCTGCCCGCAAATGCCAGCGGCTGGTTGCCCGCGGGCGGGGGCGGGCCCGCCCGGCCGGGGTGCGCCCGCCGGTGAGCCGGTGTTATCTTCTCTGGATGAGCACGCCCGCCAAAGCTCCGGTCCGTCCAACCCGCCGCAACGTCCTCTCCGGAGTATTGGTGGGAATCGGGGTGGCGGCGTTTGTGGATGAAGTGGTCTTTCACCAGCTCCTGCATTGGCACCATTTCTATGACAAATCCACCCTCGCCGCCGGGCTGGTCTCCGACGGGCTGTTTCACGCCTTCGGCTGGTTCGCCGTGGTGGCCGGACTCTTCCTTTTCGCAGACCTGCGCCGCCGTGCCATCCTTCTGCCCGCACGCTGGGCAGGGGCGGTCCTGGTGGGGACCGGAGGTTTTCAGCTGTATGACGGGACTGTCCATCACAAGCTTCTGGAACTGCACCAGATCCGCTACAACGTTCCGCTGCTGCCCTACGACCTGATCTGGAATCTGACTGCGGCGGTGATGATTCTTGCCGGTGCCGTCCTGCTCTACCGGACCCGGGATGCGGCGCCAGCCCGCGCCGGCGCTCCCCGGGCCTAGCGGTGGACCATCACCAGTCAGGCGGATTCAGCGTTGAACTGCTGTTCCTGATACCGGCCGCCGCAGCCGTTGCCGCGTATTGGGCAGGCACTGTGTCAGCCCGTTCCCGGAACTGGCCGCTGCACCGCGCCGTACTGTTTACGGCCGGAGTGGCCGCGGTTCTTGCCACGGTCCTGGATCCGCTGGCAGCCCGCAGCCACATGGATTTTGCCGCCCTAAGCTTCACCCACCTCCTGGCCGGGATGCTGGGACCGTTGCTTTTGGTGCTGTCCCGCCCGGTGTCACTTGCACTGCGCACATTGGATGTTGTTCCCGCCCGCCGGCTCTCCCGTGTTCTGCGCAGCCGGCCGCTGCGGTTCCTGACCTTCCCGGTAACTGCCGCCGTCCTCAACGTCGGCGGGATGGTGGTGATGTTCCGGACCGGCGTGTTTACCGCCATGCAGGAATCAATGCCGGTCCATTGGCTGGTGACCTTCCACCTGGCGGCTGCCGGGTACCTGTACACCGCTGCCCTCGTGGGCCGGGACCCCATGCCGCACCGCGCCCGATTGCGGCTGCGTGCCGTGGTGCTGGTTCTTTCGGCAGCGGCCCACAACATCCTGGCCAAGTCGCTCTACGCCGATCCGCCGGCAGGAGTGGACCGGGCGAACGGAGAGGCAGGAGCACTGATCCTGTACTACGGCGGCGGAGTGGTTGAGCTGGTCCTGATGTTCCTTTTGTGCCGGCAGTGGTATTCCGCCCAGCGGCCCCCGTACCGGCTTCCCTCCGCCGCCTCCTCCTAGCTGTCTCCTCCTAGCTGCGTCCGCCGGCTGACAGCTCTGCCCCCGCTCCGCCGGTTCCGGTCTTTTCCGCCAGGCTCCCGTCCACCAGCGAGACAATCATGGAGCAGTCCTTTCCAGCCTGTCCCGCGTCCACCAGTCGCTGGAAGAGCTGCTGCACATGCTCACCGATCTCCAGCGGCGTCCCCGTGGCCCGGGCGGCGGCGATGGCCAGGTTGATGTCCTTGTTGGCGAGCTCTGTGGTGAAGGTCGGGGCGAAATCGTTGTTGGAAGCTGCTGATTCCACCACTCCGGGTACGGGGTACCATGTGCGCAGTGCCCAGCTGTCGCCGGAAGATACTGACGCGATATCCCAGAACACCTGCTTGTCCAGACCGAGCCGGTCGGCCAGCACGGCCCCTTCGGAGGTGGCCGCAAGGTTGATGAACAGCATCAGGTTGTTGCAGATTTTCGCCGCCTGGCCCGTGGTGGCTCCTCCGGTGGGAATCACGTTGCCGGCCATCGGCCCAAGAAATGCGCCGGCTTCCTGCACCGCACCAGGTTCACCTCCCACCATGAACGTCAGCGTTCCGGCCTCGGCACCGCTCATTCCGCCTGAGACCGGAGCGTCCACAAAGCGGAAGCCGGCGGCAGCGGCGGCGTCGTGCAGTGCCTGTGCCGACTCAATGTCGATGGTGGAGGAGTCCACCAGCAGCGTCCGGGTGTCTGCGTGCGCCAGGACTCCGTCCGGCCCCAGGTAGACCGAGCGTGAATGCTCGCCTTTGGGCAGCATGCTGAAGATGACGTCGGCTCCTTCCACCGCTTCGGCGATGCTGTCCACGGTTTGCACACCGTGATCGGCGGCCGCCGCCACCGCTGCGGGATTCAGATCGTAACCGCGCACGGTGTGCCCGGCCTTCACCATGTTGGCGGACATGTAGCCGCCCATGTTTCCCAGTCCAATCCATCCGACTGCAGCCATGATTCACAGCTCCTTTGCTTGTGGGCGCCTGCATCCTGCAGGCGCGGAAATCAGAATGTCACCCGGGTGTTGGGTGTTCAAGAGCAGAATTCCGCCGGGTCCGGTCACTTGCGGCGGCCGGACTTGGCAGCTGTCCCCTTGGCCGGGGATTTTTTCGCGGCTGCGGTCCGGGATGCTGCCAGGAGATCCGCGGTGCCCCGGGCATCGGCGGCATCCACGTCCTGCAGGGAGATGCCGTTGGTCTCCCGCAGCATCAGCACGGAGAAGGCGGTGACCGCACAGGCACAGAGCAGGTAGACGGCCACCGGAGTGGACGAGTCGTATTTCTCCAGCAACGAGGTGGCGATGATGGGGGCCAGCGAACCTGCAACGATCGATGTCACCTGGTACCCCAGTGAAACACCTGAATAACGCATCCGGGTGGGGAACATTTCGGCCATAATGGCGGGCTGCCCCGCGTACATCAGGGCGTGGAACAACAGGCCGATGGTGACGGCCCCCAAGATCACCAGGTCATCTGCCGTATCCATCATGGGGAACGCAAAGAAGCCCCACGTGGCACCCAATACTGCCCCGGCGAGATAGACAGGACGCCGGCCGAGCCGGTCGGACAGCTTCCCCACCACAGGTACTGCGCAAAAGTGAATGAAGTGCGCCACGAGCAGCAGCAGGAGAATCCGGGAGGTATCCACCTCCACCACCAGCTTCAGATAGGTGATGGAGAACGTCACCACCAGGTAATAGAGGATGTTCTCGGCGAAACGCAGCCCCATGGCGGTGAAGACCCCGCGCGGGTAGCGCTTGAAGACCTCGATTACGCCGTATCCTTTGGCTTCCTCCTCGACCTCCTTCTGCGCTTCCAGGAAGATCGGGGCATCGCTGACCTTGGTTCTGATGTAGTAGCCCACCAGTACGATCACCGCCGAGAGCCAGAAAGCCACGCGCCAGCCCCACCCCAGGAAGGCGTCCGAAGAAAGCGTCGCGGAGAGCAGGAACAGCACACCAGTGGCGAGCAGGTTGCCCATGGGCACGGCGGACTGGGGCCAGCTGGACCAGAACCCGCGGGATTTGTTGGGGCTGTGCTCCGCCACCAGCAGCACGGCGCCGCCCCATTCACCGCCAACGGCAAAGCCCTGGATGAACCGCAGCGCCACCAGCATGGCGGGAGCCCAGTAGCCCACCTGGTCGAAGCCTGGCAGGCATCCCATCAGGAAGGTGGACACGCCCACCAAGATGATGCTCAGCTGCAACAGCTTCTTCCGCCCGAATTTATCGCCGAAGTGACCAAACACAATGCCGCCGATGGGCCGGGCCACAAAGCCGACGGCATAGGTCACGAAGGCTGCAATGATGCCGTCCAGTTCCGTTTCGGCATTGGGGAAGAAGAGCTTGGCAAAAACCAGCGTCGACGCCGCCGCATAGAGGAAGAATTCGTACCACTCCACCACCGTGCCGGCCATGGAGGCCACCACAACCTTCTTCAGCCCCTCCGGCGCGCGCTCCCTGCGGCCGCCCGCCGGGGACCCGCCCTGCCGTGGAATTTTCGTACTCATGGGGTGCTCCTGACATGTCTCCGTTGACATTTCCCGCCGCCTCCCGGCGGCCGGGCTGCAATGTTTCATTGAGTATGGACGCATAACGCAGTCTCCTCAATCCCCATAAACACCGTGCCGCTCCGGAAATCGATCCAAGTGCGGTGGCGTCCCGGGTCCCGGCCGCGCTTCCCCGCGGGAAGTTGCAGCGGACCGCACCATTGTGTCCCGCAGAACATTCCCCTAAGAATGGACTATGACGGTTACCCTCAGATCACTGGAAATTGCTGTCCCGCCCACCGTGCTGGTACAAACCGAGGCACGAGACGTCTTTGCCGCCCAGCCCGGCCTTACCAGGCTGGGACAAAGGCTGGTCAATACCTGCTTCAACTCAGCTGCCATCGATACCCGCCGCACGGCCCTGACCGAGCTTTCACTCTCCAGCCGGTCCGAACACCCGCAATTCTTTGATGTTGAAACGGGCAACATGCTCAGTCCCAGCACAAAAACCCGGAATGACATCTTTGCCACCGAGGCCACCAAACTTTTCATTGAATCCGCCCAAAAGGCAGTTGATGCCTGCCAGGGCATCACCCCCCGAGACATCACCCACGTCATTACCGTTTCCTGCACGGGTTTCTTCAATCCGGGACCCGATTACAAGGTGGTCCGGGCGCTTGGCCTGAACCCGTCGGTGCAGCGGTTCCATCTGGGTTTCATGGGCTGTTATGCGGCCTTCCCGGCAATGCGGGCAGCCAAGTCCTTCTGCGAAGCGGACCCCGATGCCGTGGTCCTGATAGTCAGCGCCGAGCTGTGCTCCCTGCATGTGCGGACCTCCAATGACCCGGACACCATCATGGGCTCCTCGCTCTTTGCTGACGGTGCTGCTGCGGCCGTTATTACCGCCCGGGACCTGCCCGGCAACGCCCCCGGAATCCAGCTGGACCACTTCGAGACCATCCTGACTCCGGTGGGCGAGGAATCGATGGCGTGGAACATCGGTGACGAGGGCTTTGAGATGGTGCTGGGAACGTACGTGCCGCACATCATTGACGATCACATTGTCGGCGCGCTGGAACCGCTGCTTGCCAAGGACCCCAGCCTCACCGGGCAGGCTTACCGCGACATTGAGCATTGGGCCATCCACCCCGGCGGCCGGAGCATTCTGGACAAGGTGGAGGCCAAGCTCGACCTCACCGAGGAGCAGCTGGTTCCGGCCCGCGAAACCCTGCGCAACTGGGGCAACATGTCCAGTGCCACGGTGCTGTTCGTTCTCAAGCACATCCTGGACCAGCCGTTCCGCGGGGGCAACGAGCGCATCTGCTCCATGGCCTTCGGTCCCGGGCTGACGGTCGAAACGGGACTCTTCACCCGTGTGGGAGGTCCCGTTGAGCCCGCAACAGGCGACTCCACGGCAGAGCAGCTGCCGGCAGCAGCTACGGACCCGGCCGCCGTCCCGGCTCCGGCAGGCGTGTGAGCACCGGAACTTCTGCGGGCCACCTCACCCAGGGGCCGCTGGCGCGGCGGCTCACCCCGCCGCGCCTGCGGTCCCTTACGGAACGGGATGTCCGCGCAGTGGAGGAAATGGACCGTTCCGACTGCGACCCGGCGAAGCTGCAGCGCACCTATGCCCAGTTCTGGCTGATCAACTCAGTGGTCTCCGGCTGGCGGCGCAATTATGTCCGGTACCTGCGTCCCCGGTTCGAGACCGGGCGGACCAACACGCTGCTGGACATCGGTTCCGGCGGCGGCGACGTTCCTCGGATGCTGGCACGCTGGGCACGGCGGGACGGCCTGCGCCTGGAGATCACCGGAATCGACCCGGATGAACGGGCGCATGGCTTCGCCTCTTCGCGCCGGGACGTGCCGGGGCTGAGTTTCCGCCGCGCGTTCAGCAGCGAGCTGGTCGCCGAAGGCAGGACCTACGACGTCGTTATTTCCAACCATGTCCTGCACCACCTCACCGATGAGCAGTTCAGTTCCCTGCTCGCCGACTCGGAACAGCTGGCCACCCGGCTGGTCCTGCACAGCGATATTGAGCGCAACCGCTGGGGTTATGCCCTCTTCTCGGCCGGAACCCTGCCGTTTTTCCCCGGCAGCTTCATCCGGCAGGACGGACTGACCTCCATCCGCCGCAGCTACACCGCCTCCGAACTGGCCGCCGCCGCCCCGGCGGGGTGGGACTGCGTCCAGCACCGGCCGTGGCAGAACCTGCTGCTGTATTCGCCCGCCGGGAAGCAGCCGTGACGCCGCCGTTGCAGCCCGCTGCCCAGCTCCGGTCCGCCGCCGTTCCCCGACCTGTTTCCGATGTGGCAGTGGTGGGCGGCGGACCCGTGGGCATGTTCTTGGCTGTGCTGTTGGCTCAGGAGGGTGTGCGCGTGCAGGTCTTGGAGCAGCGGGCGGAGCGCTCGGCGCATTCACGCGCCATCGGCATCCATCCCCCGGCGCTGGACGCGCTGGCTGCTGCCGGGGTTGCCGAAATGATGAGCGGCGAAGGCGTCCAGATCCGCCGAGGCGAGGCCCGCAGCGGCGGCCGGCGTGTGGCGGAAGTGGATTTTTCCGCGGTTTCGAAGCGGTTTCCCTACGTTCTAACCCTTCCCCAGCTGCGCACCGAGGCCATCCTGGAGGCCCGCCTGCGCGAACTGGATTCCGGGGCACTGGTGCGCGGGGTGAGAGTCAGCGGACTGCACGACGACGACGGCCGGGTTCTGCTGCTCGGCACCGGCGCAGCGGGCACCGGTCCTGCCGGTGACCCGGAGGGCCGAGGGGAAACTTTTGCCCTGTCGGCACGGATCGCAGTGGCGGCCGACGGCGCCCGCTCCGGCCTGCGCCAGCTGGTGGGAACACAGTGCCGGACCCGTACGCTCCCGGACACCTATCTGATGGGAGACTTTGCGGACACTACCGGGGACGACGCCGTGGGCGTGCTGTACCTCGAGTCCGGCGGCATCGTGGAGAGCTTCCCCCTGCCCGGCGGCATCCGGCGATGGGTTGCCCACACCGACCAGCTGATGGGGTCGGCCACAGCGATGGACCTGGCCCGCCTGGTCCGTGAGCGCACCGGAATGCATCCGGATCCGGAAACCAACACCATGCTCAGCTCTTTTTCGGTGCGCACAGGGCTGGCGCGCCGGCTGGTCCGGGGCCGCACCGTACTCATCGGTGACGCCGCCCACGAGGTAAGTCCCATCGGCGGCCAGGGCATGAATCTCGGCTGGCTGGATGCCGAGGCACTCGCCCCGATCATCACCGCCTCCCTGCAGGGACAGGATGTTGGATCGAAGCTGGAAGCCTACAGCCGGGACCGTCGCCGGGCTGCGCTTGTGGCCTCCCTGCAGGCCCAGCTGAACATGGCGCTGGGCAGGCCGCTGGCTCCGAGGATTTTGGCGGGCCGCAATGCGGGGGTTGCCCGGATCCTCCGGTCCCCGTCGGCCGGCAACCTGGTAGCCCGCCGGTTCACCATGCAATAGGCCGGCGGTGCAGCTTGTGGCTGACACAGGTCATTGCACAGCCGCAGCTTAACGCGATCAGGCCCGGCCCCTGAGGGGACCGGACCTGAAGGTGCAGGACCTGTCACTGCTGAGCCCGCGACCTCCGGCCGGCCACTGCCGTCGGCCGGAGGGTTATCGCCTTGCGGCGCCGCTGCCTTGCACGGTTTCCGCGGCTTCTGCGGCGGTTCCGTTGTCCTGGGAGGTTCCGTTGTCCTGGGCAGTGCCCGGAACGGTGGACATGGCTCCGGAGTTCACCACGTCGGAGCCGCCGTTCATCCCCGGCTCAACCGACGTCGTGGCGGTCGGCTTGATGTCGAGCGTGCGGCGCAGGATCTGCTCCTTGATGAAAAGCACGGCAATGAATGCCACCACGGAGATGACTGCAGCGATCTGGAAGATCGTGGCAGTGGCGTCACCGTATGCGGCGCGGAAGATGCCCTGGATGGCGGGCGGCAGGCTGCCAATGTCGAGCGAGTCGCCGGCACCGCCGTCGGACACCGGAATGTTGGCGGCGCGCAGGCCGTCGGCAGCCCGGCTGCTCACGGAGCTGGACATGACGGCGCCCAGAACCGAGACACCGATGGCACCGCCAACGGTGCGGAAGAACGCAATCGAAGCGCTGGCAGAGCCCACCTCGGAAACCCGGACGGTGTTCTGCACCGCCAGGACGAGGTTCTGCATGAGCAGGCCCATGCCCAGGCCGAGGACGAAGATGTACAGGCTGACCAGGACCATGTCGGTTTCGTGGTCCACGGTTCCTGCCAGCCCTGTCCCGGCGATAACCATGATCGTTCCGGCAATCAGGAACCGCTTCCACTTGCCGAAGCGGCTGATCAGCTGCCCGGAGCCCACGGAACCGGCCAGGTTGCCGGCGATCATCGGAAGCATCAGCAGGCCGGCTTCGGTGGGGCTGAAGCCGCGGGCAATCTGGAAGTACTGGCCCAGGAAGGTGGTGGAGCCGAACATCGCGATTCCCACGGACACGGAGGCCACAATGGCCAGGGCCGTGGTGCGCTGGCGGATGATCTGCAGCGGGATGATGGGTTCGCGGACCTTGGACTCCACGAGGACCAGCAGGGCCAGGAGAACGACGGCGCCGCCCACCATGGCGGCGGTCTGCCAGGACATCCACTCGTAGTAGTCGGCCTTGCCTGCGAACGAAACCCAGATCAGCAGCAGGGAGACACCGGCGGTCAGCAGGAGCGAACCGAGCCAGTCGATGCTGACCTTGCGGCGGGTGTGCGGCAGGCGGAGCGTGACCTGAAGCAGGAACAGTGCCACTACGGCCAGCGGCACGCAGAGGAAGAAGGTCCAGCGCCAGCCCAGCGGGCTGTCCACGATGAAACCGCCCAGCAGCGGGCCGCCGGCCGTGGCAACAGCCATGACCGCACCCATGTAGCCGGAATACCGGCCTCGCTCGCGCGGCGGGATGATCGATCCGATGACGGCCTGTACGAGCGCGGTCAGGCCACCCATGCCGATGCCCTGGATGACACGGGCGGTGAGCAGGACGGGCATGTTATCCGCCAGGCCGGCAACCACGGAGCCGATGACGAAGACGATGATGCTCAGCTGGACCAGCAATTTCTTGCTGAACAGGTCGGCGAGCTTGCCCCAGATGGGGGTGGAGACGGCGTTGGCCAGCAGCGCCGCCGTGACCACCCAGGCGAAGTCCGTCTGCGTGCCGTGCAGGTCCGCCATGATGGTGGGCAGGGCGTTCGCCACAATGGTGGTGCTCAGCATGGCGGTGAACAATGCCGCGAGCAGGCCGGTCAGGGCCTGGAGGATCTGACGGTGGCTCATTTCGCCGGGAACATGGTTCTGCCGGGCAGGCTTGGCGCTCCGGCGGCCCTTGGCGGCCTTGGGGTTGTTGGGTTGGTTGGGGTTCTTGGGGTCGATGCCGGATGCGGACGCCGTGGCGTCCTGGCCGGGACTGGTTGTGGTTCTTTGCGACTCTGTCACTTCGCTGTCTCTCCTGCCGGGATGGGCATCTGTTGGGTACCCGGCTTCATTGCGCGGATTGCTGTGTGTAGTGATTCTGTGAGCTTGGCCAGCGATTCGCTGGCCGAACGTGCTTCTTCGCCTGTCCAGTCTCCGAGCATGTCCTGGAGCAGGGCTGCGCGGCGGCGCATCTCGTCAGCTACCACCCGGGTTCCCACCGGGGTAAGGCTCATCAGGTACGCCCGCCCGTCATCCGGATGGGGCCGCCGGAAGACGTAGCCCATCTCCACCAATTCGGTGATGTGCCGGCTCAGTCCTGCCGCCCCGATGCCCAGCTTCTCGGCCAGTTCGGTGGCCCGGATCTCGCCGGCATCGCCGATCATCCGCATTACTCCCTGCAGAGCAGTGCCGGGCCCCCGTGGATCCGCACTCTTCTGCGAGAGGCAACGCAGCTGGCGCTGGAGCTTGAAGACCAAGCTGATGAGTTCTTCGGCCGACTGCTGGTTGACTGCCACAAAACACCTGTCTGAATAATGTTGTTTGCCTCAGGCAACGGTACGAGAAGTAATTGCCTTAGTCAACGAAATAATGGCAGGAGTTGCTTCACGCTGAAGTTTTTCGGCAGGGATGCCCAGGCGGGCTCGCCGGAGTCAGCGGTTTACCGGCGCTAAATATTCCCTGCTCGCATATTCCTTGCTCCACGCCGGAAGCCGCTCACAACCCTCCACCGCGGACCGCTCCGGACCGCTTAGACCGCCAGGTGCGTTGGGGAGAAGAGGCCGAGAGTCGCTTCGACCACCACCACATTGGGTCCTTCGGCGGCGAGGGATTCAGCCAGTGCCGCCCCCACGCCGTCGGGCGCGGTCCTGAGGGCCGGGACGCCAAAGGACTCGGCCAGTTTCACGAAGTCCGGACCGGCAAGCTCGGTGGCGGTGGCCTTGCCGAAGGCGTCCACCATGTATTCGCGCAGGATGCCGTAACCGCCGTCGTCGACAATCAGCCAGGTCACGGGCAGGTTGTGCTGGCGGGCGGTGGCGAGTTCGGCGATGGAGTACATGGCCGAGCCGTCCCCGGAGACGGCGAGGACGCGCTCCCCCAGCCCAACGGCACCCCCGATCGCTCCCGGGTAGCCGTACCCCAGGCCGCCGGCACCCTGGGCGGAATGGAACTGTCCGGATCTGGCGTCCCAACAACTCCAGGCCCAGTACGCGGAGATGGTCATGTCCCAATAGGTCTGCATGGAATCAGGAACTGCGGCGCGGATGTCGGCCATGAATTTCCGCTCCGTCGCCAAGTCCTGGCCATCCAGGCGGGCGGAGACCTTCGCCAGGGTCTGGGCCACCAGATCCTCGGGCACCTGCCCGTTCCAATCCGGAACCTTCGCTCGCGAACCGGGAAGAACGACGTCGAGGGCCTCCACCAGCGCTGCGAGGGCCTGGCCGGCGTCGGCACGGATGCCCAGAGCGGGCCGGTTGGATTCGAGCACCCGCGGCTCGGCATCAATCTGAATGATCCGGCCGCGCGGCGCGAGCGTGAAGTAATTGGACGTGACCTCACCCAGGGAGGAGCCGATCACCAGCAGGACGTCGGCCTCTTCAAGGACATCGGTGGTGTGGCGGTCC
Organism: Arthrobacter sp. TJ-58; assembly: GCF_058269295.1. Classification (NCBI taxonomy): domain Bacteria; kingdom Bacillati; phylum Actinomycetota; class Actinomycetes; order Micrococcales; family Micrococcaceae; genus Arthrobacter; species Arthrobacter sp. TJ-58. Next base: position 102,418 of record NZ_JBZCNM010000005.1, on the reverse strand, counting down.
TCGATCCACGACTGCAGGGACAGCTCATGGTTCCAGGGAAAAGCACCGTTTCCCCCGGGCGTGCAGATCACCGGTGCCCGCAGCATCTCAGCCAGGGACAACAGGTCCGCTTCAGCACCTCCCCGGCGGGTGCCGCCGCCGGCAATGATGGCCGGACGCTGCGCTCCGGAAAGCCACCGGACCGCTTCCTTGACCAATTCGGTCCGCGGCGGATTGTCGAACGGTTCGGCCAGCGCATCCTCGACGGCAGGAACCATCACCGGGTTCAACAGGACGTTTTGCGGGATTTCCAGCCACACCGGACCCATGGGTGAGGAAATGGATTCCGTCCAGGCATCCTGGATGGCCGAGGGGATGCCTGAGGCGTGCTGGATGAGGCGCTGGCTTTTGGTGACGTTGGCTGCCGACGCCTTTTGGTCATCGAGCTGGTGCAGCATGCCGCGGCGGCGGGCGCCAAGTCCCTCGATGGGTATCTGGCTGGCCACCACCACCATCGGCACGCCGGTGGCGTAGGCCTCCTGCAGCCCGGCGAGCGCCGTGAGGGCCCCCGGTCCGGTGGATAGGAAGACAACGCCCACCTGTCCCGTGGCCCGGGAGAAGCCGTCAGCGGCAAAGGCTGAGTTGTTCTCCACCCGCGAGGAGACAAACCGAAGCTCTGAGCGGGAGAGGGCGTCGAAGAGCCCCAGAGCGTGCTGGCCGGGAATGCCGAATACGGTGGTGGCGCCCAGGGCAGCCAGGGTTTCCACCACAAGGTCACCGCCGTTGCGCACAGGGGCCTGTTCGCGGAGGCCCCGGTCCCTGCCGTCTTCTTCCAGGCCGCCCTCTTCTGCCAGTGCGCTCATTCCGAAAGTCCCATCAGCGTGATCAGGTCATAGGCGACATGGGAAGCGGCCACCGCGGTAATGTCGGCGTGGTCATACGCCGGGGCCACCTCGACGACGTCGGCACCCACCAGATTCAGGCCCCGCAGCCCGCGCAGGATTTCCAGCAGTTCGCGGCTGGTCATGCCGCCGGCTTCAGGAGTGCCGGTTCCGGGCGCATGGGCCGGGTCCAAAACGTCGATGTCAACGGAAACGTAGAGCGGCCGGGTTCCGATGCGGTCCCGGAGTTTGGCGATCACTTCGTCCACCCCCTGCCGGAAGACATCGGAGGAGGTCACAATGCCAAAGCCAAACCGCCGGTCGTCCTCAAGATCCCGCTTGCCGTAGAGCGGTCCGCGGGTGCCCACGTGCGAAATGGCCTCAGTGTCGAGGATCCCTTCCTCCACCGCCCGGCGGAAAGGGGTGCCGTGGGTGTATTCCGCGCCAAAGTAGCTGTCCCAGGTATCCAGATGCGCGTCAAAGTGCAGCAGGGCAACGGGCTGCCCGGCGCGTTCGGCGGCGGCGCGCAGCAGGGGCAGGGCAATAGTGTGGTCCCCGCCCAGGGTCAGGAGCTTGGTTCCGGATTCGGTCAGGCCGAGCGCGTTGGCCTGGATGGCTTCGATGGCCTCATCGATGTTGAACGGATTGACGGCCATGTCTCCGGCGTCCGCAACCTGGAGGTTCTCGAACGGCGAGGCATCCAGCGCCGGGTTGTACGGACGCAGCAGCCGTGAAGCCTCGCGGACATGGTTGGCTCCGAAGCGGGCGCCGGGCCGGAAGGAGACCCCCGAGTCGAACGGAACCCCGACAACGGCCACATCCGCAGAATCGACCTCGTCGAGCCTCGGCAGCCGCGCATACGTGGCCGGGCCGGCGTACCGCGGCACACGAGCCGCATCCACAGGTCCGATATTGCCGTTGGCGGTGATCCGCGGCGGATTCTGCATGCTGGCTGCTCCGATTCCGGACCTGCCCGAAACGGCCATGCCCTGTGCAGGCCTCTCCGGGACGGGCGGCCGGACCTCCGGACGCCGTTGCCTGGGAGGCATCAATAGTTTTCCCTGAGGCTAAAGTGGAACGGCAGCTCCCGTCAAGACTAGGCTGTTCCTATGGCGGCTCAACAACACAGTGCGGACAGTAACTACGACGTCGATGTTCTGATCGTGGGCGCAGGCCCCACAGGGCTGGCCCTCGCGGCTCAACTGGCGAGTTTTGGCACCAGTTTCCGAATCATCGACCGCGACTTGAACCGGTCGGAACATTCCCGGGCGCTGGCTCTGCAGCCGCGCACACTGGAAGCTCTTCGTCCGTTCGGCATCAGTAGTGCGCTGGCAGCGGCCGGCCGCCCCGCACGCGAACTGCACCTCCATCTTCCGGACCAAACCATCCCCGTGGATTTGGCCGACGCCGGCATCAAAGACTCCGAGTTTCAGCATCTGCTCGTCCTCTCCCAGGCGGAGACGGAACGCGCCTTGCTTTCTTACCTGGCCGGACGCGGAGTCCGGGTTGAGCGCGGTGTTGAGCTCCACGACTTGGAACGCCTTGACTCCGACGATCCCTTTGCCGGGATGGAAGCCAAGATCCAGCGGATGGACCGTGGCATCGAACGCGTCCGTGCCCGCTACGTGGTGGGTGCTGACGGCGCGCAGAGCACCGTCCGCGCCAAGGCCGGCATGGACTGGCGCGGCGGGGTCTACCCCGGAACCTTCGTGCTGGCAGACCTGGAAGCCGACGGCGTGGAACCGGGCATTGTGCATTCCTACCTCAATGAGGACGGCTTCATGCTGCTGTTTCCGCTGGGCAGCCCCGCCACCTGGCGGCTGATCAACATGAAGGATAAGGCAGACACCGCCGAGGCAACCCTGGACTCCCTGCAGTCCATCGCCGACCGGTTCACCGGCGGCACGGTGACGCTTTCCGATGCCAAGTGGATCAGTACCTTCAAGCTCTCCCACCAGATGGCCGAATACTTCCAGGACGGCTCGGTCTTCCTGGCCGGCGATGCAGCTCATGTTCACTCCCCCGTGGCGGCCCAGGGCCTGAACACCGGAATCCAGGACGCCCTGAACCTCGGGTGGAAGCTGGCCCTGGGTGCACGCGGGCTGGCTTCGGACGACCTGGTGGACAGCTATGACGCCGAACGGCGGCCCGTGGACCAGAGCGTCCTGCAGTTTACGGACCGTATTTTCCGGCTGGCTTCCAGCAAGAACGGTCTGCTGAAGCTTCCCCGGACCAAGATCCTTCCCGCCCTTGCACCGAAAGCTTCGGGCTCCAAAGCCCTGCGCAACCGCCTCTTCCGTACGGTCTCCCAGGTGGACACGCAGTACCGCGGCAGCGACGTGGTGGACACCGGCTCTACCCGTCTGCCGGCGTTCCTCACTGCCGGGCCCAAAGCCGGCGACCGGCTTCCGGACGCCGTGGTGCTGGACCACGGGCGCGAACTGCGCCTGCACGACGTCCTCTCCGCCCCCGGCTTCCATGTCCTTCTGTGCGGTCCGGGCTGGCCGGCAGACGCCCAGCTGCGGCTGCACAACGCCTTGGAACGGCTCTCCCCGTGGGTCAGCGTCCGGCGCCTGAACGTGGGCAGCCGGCTGGCAGCCGCAAACCCCAATGAGGTCCAGGACGTCACCGGACTGGCGTTCGAACGGCTTGGTTTGAGTGTCCGCCGCCCGGAACTCCTGGTGGTGCGGCCCGACGGGCACATCGGCTTCCGTTCCCAGGGCATCGACACCACCGCGGCAGTGGATTACCTGAACCGGCTCACCACGCCCGCGGCAGCACTCAAGCCCGCCCCGGCAGAGGTTTAACCGTCCCGGCGGAGCCCGGGAACCGGCGGCCGGCTTTCGTCAGCTGGCCGCCGGGCTAACCAGCGTCCACAGGACCACAGCTTCCTCGTCCGAGGGGTTGTGCCAGGAGTGCGGCTCCTGCCCGGGGAACGTCACGGTGTCTCCCTCGGACAGCTCCATTGTCTCCCCGGCGAACAGCAGGACAAAGCTTCCGCGGGACACATGGACCACCTCTACATCGCAGTCCACCGAGTACAGCTCGGTTTCCCCGGACCCGTGGGGTGCAATGACGGCCCGGATGACCTGGACCCGGCGTTCCGCCCGGGACGTTACCAGCCGCTCGGTGATGCCGGTGCCGCCAAGCTGCACCGACGGTGCGTCATTCCAGCGCGTCAGCTCCCTGGCCGGAGCGGAGAAAAGGTCTCCAATGGAGATCGACAGCACCTGGCACAGGGTCAGCAGCGAGGCTACCGACGGGGAAGTGAGGTCCCGCTCCACGCGGCTCAGGAAGCCCTTCGTCAGGCCGGTCGCCCCGGCCACCTGCTCAATGGTCATTCGCCGGGCCTGCCGCGCGAGGCGGATCTTCGGCCCGATGGCCACCGGGGCGTTGGAGGGCTCTACGGGCAGGGCCTTCATGACGGCAAACGTCCTCTCACTTCGTGTCCCTGCCGCAAACCCGCAGAGTTCCCTTCTCCGGTTCCGTACTCTGCAACCTAGCTGCGTTCCGGGACCCCGGCAGCTTCGACCTCGTCCGAGTCCGAATCCGCGTCGTCCTCTTCCTCGGGATCACCCTCGTCTTCTCCGGTCCACACCTTGATGATCGCCCAGGTGACGGCCGCGATCGGAACCGAGAGGATGGCGCCGACAATGCCGGCAAGGATGGTTCCGGCGGTCAGGGCCAGCAGGATGACGAGGGCGTGGATGCTCAGGGTCCGGCCCATCACCACCGGCTGCAGGAAGTTGCCTTCCAGCTGGTTGACCAGAATGATCACGATGACCACGATCAGTGCCACGATCGGACCGTTGGCCACCAGGGCGATCAGGGCCGCGAGCACGCCCGCCGCCGTGGCACCCACCAGCGGGATGAAGGACCCAACAAACACGATCACGGACAGCGGAAGGGCCAACGGCACCTGCAGGATGAACAGGGCCGCACCGATGCAGATCGAGTCGACGGCGGCCACAATGGCGGTTCCGCGCACATATCCGCCCAGCACTTCCATGGCACGGGTTCCGGACAGGCGCGCCTTTTGCAGCCGTTCACCGTGGAACCAACGAAGAACGAAGGCCCAGATCTTGTCCCCGTCCTTGAGGAAGTAGAACAGGACCACGGCCATCAGCAGGAAGCCGGTGACAAAGTTGGTGGCCACACCGATGCCGGCCAGCGCACCGTTGCCCACGGTGGAACTGGTGGCGAAACTGATCGCAGTGTCACGCGCGTTTTCGATGGTGGCGGCGTCATGCGGGATGGGGCTGTCCTGGATCAGTTCATAGAGCTGGTTGAAGCCATCCACTGCCTGGTCCACGAGCGAGCTCCACTCACTGCGGATGGCAAAGACGATGCCCGTGATGAGCCCGCCGAAAACCGCAAGCAGGAGTAGGAAGGACACCCCGGTGGCCAGGGCGCTTGGCCAGCCCTTGTGCCGAAGCCAGTTCACGAACGGAGCGATTGCTGCGGCCAGGATCAGGGCCAGCAACACGGGGATGACCACCAGGGTGATCTGCAGCAGCCCGTAAACTGCCACGCCCACCAGGAGCAGAACCAGCAGGATCTGGGCGGAACGCTGGCCGGCATGGCCAAGGGCGCCGTTCCAATACCCGTTGGGAGTATCCCGAGCCGGTCCGCGCTTGAGGGGGGACGGTGTTCTGGGCATATCTGATCTTCCTGTCTGCGAAACCGGGTGAAGAGTTGCTCTAGCTGTTTTCTGTTGTGCTGCCGTTTTCGGCAGAGTTTGGGGTGTCCGGGGCATTGCTTCCCGCGCCTGGCTCGGCGATGTCCGGACCGGTCAGGCTGTCCCGGACATGCCGGCGCATCACCTTCCCGATCAGCGAGCGCGGCAGATCCGGGATTTGCACGATCCGGCGGGGCACCTTGTAGGCGGCGAGTTCACTGCGGACGTACTCGCGGAGGCCTTCAGGGTTGAAATGCGCGTCTTCCTTCAGGACCACTGCCGCCACCACGTCCTCACCCCCGCTGGCCCGGCCAATGCCGACGACGGCGGCGTCGGCAATGCTGTCATGGCGCATCAGGGCTTCCTCCACCTCGGTGGGAGAAACATTGAAGCCGCCGGTGATGATCAGTTCCTTGATCCGGTCGCGGATGGTGACGAAATGGTCTTCATCCACGGTTACGATATCGCCGGTCCGGAACCAGCCCCCGTCCAGCAGTGCAGCGCTCGTTTCCGCCGGCTTGTTCCAGTACCCCTGGAAGACCTGGGGCCCGCGGACCAGCAGTTCCCCCGGCTCACCCTGCGGGCGGTCGATGTCCGGATTTTCCGGGTCCACAACGCGGATATCGGTCAGCGGGAACGGCACACCCACTGTCCCGGACTTCCGGGTGGGTCCCATCGGGTTGCCAACCGCCACCGGCGAGGTCTCGGTCAGGCCGTACCCTTCGATCAGGTGGCCTCCGGTGGCCTCTTCCCACACCTTGACGGTGGACGCCGGCAGGTTCATGGCACCGGAAATCGCGTAACGCAGGCCCTTCAGCGATATGCCCTGCTCCTTGGCCCCGGCCGCAATGCGGTCATAAATCGGAGGAACCGCAGGCAGGAAGGTGGGAGGCGACTTCTTCACGGCCTTCAGCACCAGGTCCACGTCAAATTTGGGGAACAGGACCAGCTTCGCACCGAGGCTCATGGCCGTGGTGAGGCACAGCGTCAGCCCGTAGGCGTGGAACATGGGCAGGACGGCGTAGAACGTCTCCTTGCCCGGACGCAGCCCGGGCACCCAGGCTCTCCCCTGCGCCGCGTTGGCCATCAGGTTGGCGTGGCTGAGCATGGCACCCTTGGGGCTGGACGTGGTGCCGCTGGTGTATTGGATGGCGGCCAGGTCCGACGCCGCGGGGCGGGGATGGCGCCGGGGCAGCGGCCTGTTATCCAGCAGTTTCTTCCACACGACCACGCGGCGCGGCCCCGCGGCCGGAGGCTTGGAGACAGTCAGGGCACTGCGGGCCTTGCGTGCGGCGGGCACCGGAAGTTTCAGGGCCAGCCGGTTTTTCAGCGGCATGCTGTCGATGAGGTTCACTGAGATGATGGTGCGCAGCGGAACGTCCTCCGGAAGCGCCTGCAGCCGGTCCACTGCCTGGTCCCACGCCACGGCTACCGTGGCGCCGTGGTCCTCGAACTGGTGGCGCAGCTCCCGGTCGGTGTACAGCGGGTTGTGCTCCACGACGACGGCGCCCAGCCGCAGGATCGCGTAGAACGCCACGATGTGCTGGGAGCAGTTCGGCAGCACCAGGGCAACCCGGTCGCCCTGCTTCACGCCGAGCTTCTTCAGGCCGTTGGCTGCCCGGCGGATCTGTTCGCCGAGGGCTTGATAGGTGGTGGTTGCACCGAAGAATTCAAGGGCCGGTTTCGACCCGTACTTCCGGATTGATTCGTCCACCATGTCCACCAGGGATCCCTCCGGCAGACGCAGGTCCACGGGGACTCCGGCGCTGTAGTGGCGGGTCCAGGGCCGCGGGAAGTCTGCCGGGGCTGAAAGCGTAGAAGTACTCACGTCTCCGACTTTAGCCGCTGGGCGGAGGGCATCCTGCCGTGGCCCGCCCGGTCCGGTGCCAAAAACGTCTCCCACTGACTGCATCCTGCCTTCCTCTGATTGCTGGTCATTCTCGGCTACACTGATAGGTCGAAGGGGAGTAGCTCCGGCCCTCCCGCATCATCCATGGTAATAAACGCACGCAGCAGCGATCGCGTTTCATGCGCCGGATGTGCGGGCAGCCGAGGTCTGTCGACATACTGGCCGCCGTTGTGCGGCCCGGCATTCCACCCGCAGTGTTCAACGCACGGGCGAGCGAGACCTTCGGTCAGTTTGACTACCAACTGACCGGAGCCTCCCGAAAACCGCTCCGGTCCCCGCACCAGGAGCATTGTGAACACCCACCCCGCAGACGAGCGCTTCTCAGGTTCCGAGCCGCCGTCGTCGTCCGACCTTAAGCGGTGGCGGCAGTATCTGGCGGATGAACGCGCCGAGGCAGACACCTACCGCTATCTGGCCGAACGCCGTGAGGGCGAAGAACGCGACATCCTGCTGGCCCTCGCCGAAGCCGAAGGCCGCCATGAGGCCCACTGGCGCGAACTGCTGGGAGAAGACAGCCACCGCGAAGTCAGGGCAACCCTGCGCAACCGGATGCTGGCATTCCTGGCCCGGCGCTTCGGATCGGTCTTTGTACTGGCCCTGGCCCAGCGCGCCGAAGGCCGCTCCCCCTACGCACAGGATCCCCATGCCACCAGCGCCATGGCGGCGGATGAGCAAATCCATGAGGAAGTGGTCCGCGGACTGGCCACCCGCGGACGGACCCGGCTCTCCGGCAATTTCCGGGCAGCCGTATTCGGAGCCAATGACGGCCTCGTATCCAACCTGGCCCTGGTGATGGGCATCGGAGCCACCGGCGTGTCCAGCGGTTTCATCCTCTTCAGCGGGCTGGCCGGGCTGCTGGCCGGCGCGCTGTCCATGGGCGCCGGCGAATACGTGTCGGTGCGTTCCCAGCGTGAGCTGCTGGAAGCCTCCCGCCCCACCCAGATCACGCTGGATGCCGCCAAGTCACTGGATATCGACGCCAACGAACTGGTGCTGGTCTACCGGGCGCGGGGCATGACAGCCGAAGCAGCCGAACACCGGGCAGCTGAACGGATGGGACTGTACAGCTGCGACTGCGACCCGAGTTTTTCGCTCAATCCCGAGGCTGAGGAAGACGCCGGCGACGAGCACGAAACCGTGGGAACCGGACTCGGTGCCGCCGTGTCCAGCTTCTGCTTCTTTGCTTCCGGAGCCGTTATCCCCGTCCTGCCGTATATCTTCGGGCTTACCGGTGTGGCCGCCGTTGTTCTTTCCTGTGTCCTCGTGGGCCTTGCCCTGCTCATGACCGGCGCGGTGGTGGGCCTGCTTTCCGGCGCTTCGCCGCTGAAGCGCGGACTGCGCCAGCTGGCCATCGGGCTGGGCGCTGCCGGGGCTACCTACCTGCTCGGGCTCCTCTTCGGCACCGGGGTGGCTTAGGCTTCCCCCATGACTGTTTCCGTGCCTGTCCTTCCGCTGCGCAGCGGAGCCGCCATCCCGCAGATCGGACTGGGCACGTGGCCCCTGGACGACGACGAAGCGGCCCGCGCCGTGGACGCTGCCGTGGGACTGGGCTACCGCCACTTCGACACGGCCGAGAACTACCGCAACGAAAAGGGCGTGGGGGTTGGGCTGCGCCGCAGCGGGATCGACCGTGCGGAAGCTTTCATCACCACCAAGTTCAACAAGGAATGGCACAGTTACGACGGCGTCCGCAGGACTCTGGACGCTTCCATGCAGCGGCTGGGCACGGAGTACGTGGATCTGCTGCTGATTCACTGGCCCAATCCGGGGCTGGACCAGTACGTGGAGGCGTTCCGCGGGATGCGCGCCGCGCAGGATGAGGGCCTGGTGCGGGCGGTGGGCGTCTCCAATTTTAAGCCGGCTCATCTGCAAAAGCTCGCCGACGCCGGGTTGGTTCCGGAAGTGAACCAGGTTCAGCTTGACCCCTACCGTCCGCGCCGTGATGTGCGCGAGGCCAACGCGTCGCTGGGCATCGTGACGGAAGCCTGGAGTCCGCTGGGCAAGGGCACTTCCCTGCTGGAGGAAGCCCTGTTGAAGGACCTTGCGGCCAAGTACGGCAAGACGCCGGCCCAGATTGTCCTGCGCTGGGATGTCCAGTCCGGCATCGTCACGATTCCCAAATCCGCTAACCCGCAGCGCATGGCGGAGAACCTGGACATTTTTGGTTTTGAGCTGGCGCCGGAGGAAATGTCGGCCTTGGGAGGCCTGGAAACAGGGCTCCCGGTAACCGATTCGGACAGCTTCGGCCATTAGGACAGGAAGCCGCTGCACCTTCGCCTCCGGCCTGCGTCCCCGCACCTTGCGGAGAGGCGCGTGTGTGTGTTCTGCCACCGCGCGGCCGCCGGAATTCGCGTAGAACCGCGGTAACATGCGGTTGCCGCGGTTCGCCGGCCCTTGGAGCATTTGACTTGAAAGCCCAGCCGGGAAACTCTGATAATGACTACGAGTCATTACGTACCAGGTACGGAAGAACGCACAAGAGGGGCAGCGTCGCTTTCATCACCCGGTAGAGCCATGCCCGCAGAACCATTGGACGCAGAGTCTGTGTCTGCGAATCCGCTGATGAGCCGCCTCGTCCCAAGCCGCCTGTCGACTCCCTGCGGAGCCGGGCATTTCTTCCGTTAACACCAAGGAAGGCCTATGGCTAACATGACTGAACCTAACCCCGTTCCGGGGCAGGGCGGGGAAGGACGCGGCGGAGCGATCCTCCCTGACGCGGCCCCCGGAACAGCTTCACTGCCCGGCTATGATCAGCCCGCAGCGACCGTTGAAGCAGACGTAAACCCCGACCAGGAGCTGTTGCAGCAGTTGCGGGAAACCGAGCGTGCGCACGAAGAAGCGCGCAGCACCGAGACTCCGGCCAAACTGGACAAGGTTCTCTTCGGCATTACCGGAGCGCTGGCCATTGCCTTTATCCTCTGGGGTTTCTTCGGCGGGGATTCCCTGGCGACGTCGTCACAGGCCGCTCTTGACTGGGTCATGACCAATACCGGTTGGCTCTTTGTGCTGCTGGCGTCCTTCTTTGTGGTCTACGTCCTGTGGCTTGCACTGGGCCGCTTCGGAAACATCCCGCTGGGCAAGGATGACGAGGAACCGGAGTTCACTACTCTGTCCTGGATTTCCATGATGTTCGCCGCCGGCATGGGCATTGGCCTGATGTTCTACGGCGTGGCAGAACCGCTCTTCCACTATGTGTCGCCGCCCCCGGGCACCGTGGACGGACAGACGCCCGAAGCCCTGCGCACGGCGATGGCCACCTCCATGTTCCACTGGGGCCTGCACCCGTGGGCCATGTACGCCATTGTTGGCATCGCCATGGCCTACGGAAGTTACCGGCTCGGCCGCAAACAGCTCATTTCTTCGACCTTTACCTCGCTGTTCGGCAGGGCACGGGTGGACGGACCCCTCGGGAAGCTGCTGAATATTTTCGCCATCTTCGCCACTCTGTTTGGCACCGCAGCATCGCTGGGCCTGGGCGCACTCCAGATCGGCAGCGGACTTGAATCGACCGGCTGGATGGGAACGGTGGGCACTCCGATCCTGGTGGGCATTGTCGCTATCCTGACGGCCTGCTTTGTAGCCTCTGCCATGTCCGGAATTTCCAAGGGCATTCAGTGGCTCTCCAACATCAATATGGGCCTGGCCCTGGTTCTGGCGATCGTCGTCTTCATCGCCGGACCCACCCTCTTTATCCTGAACGTGGTTCCCTCCGCCATTGCCGACTATGCCGGCAACATGGCGGAGATGGCTTCCCGGACCGAGGCCGTGGGCGATGAATCCATGCGCGAATGGCTCTCCGGTTGGACCATCTTCTACTGGGCCTGGTGGCTGTCCTGGACGCCTTTCGTTGGCATGTTCATTGCCCGGATCAGCCGCGGCCGCACCATCCGCCAGTTCGTCACCGGCGTCCTGCTGGTGCCGTTCGTGGTGACTGTTCTGTGGTTCTCCATCTTCGGCGGAGCCGCCATCGGCACGCAGCAGAGCGCGGCACCGGGAGAGGCAGACGCCCTGACAGCGGCTGCCGGATCCGATGCCGCACTGTTTGAGCTGCTCGCACTGCTGCCCATGCCCAACCTCATCGCCGCCGCCGTGGGAGTTCTGGCGATGGTCCTGGTGGGCATCTTCTTTGTCACCGGAGCAGATTCCGCGTCCCTCGTGATGGCTTCCCTGAGCTCCAACGGCTCGGAGAAGCCGGCCCGCGCGATCGTCATCTTCTGGGGTGTGCTGACCGGCGCCGTGGCCGCAGTGATGCTCATGGCCGGAGGCGATGATCCCTCGGCGGCCCTGGGCGCCCTGCAGCGCATCACCATTGTGGCGGCCCTGCCGTTCGCCATCGTCATGCTCCTCATGACCGTGGCGCTGGCCAAGGACCTCGGCCGCGACCCCATGGCCCTGCGCCGTGAGTTGACCAAGTCAGTGGTGCAGCGCGCCATTGCCGCCGGCGTGGACGAGCACGGCGGATCAACGTTTGACCTGTCGACCGTTGAACACGACACAACAGCGCACGACGTCGTAACGCCCGCTCCGGTGCCGGCACCCTCGGCCCGGGCAGGCAAATCAGCAAACGGGGAAACTCTGAACCCGCGCAGCTAACCGCGCCGAGAACGCCGGCAAGCTGAAGCAACACAACAAAAAAGGTTCCGGCCGCCGCTTTCTGCGGCAGCCGGAACCTTTTGCTTTGCTAACCCCTAGTGAACCGCTCCGCGAAGCTGCGCTTCCACCTCTTCCAAGCTCTTTCCCCGGGTCTCGGGCATGAAGCGCTTCACGAAGAGGATGGCGCAGATGCCCAGGGCCACGAAAATGAAGAACGTGGAGGAGATTCCCAGTCCCGCCATCAGGACCGGGAAACAGAAGCCGACGGCGAAGTTCGCCATCCACTGGACGAAAACGGACAGGCCCATGCCCAGACCGCGGACCCGCAGCGGAAAGATTTCAGCGATCATCAGCCAGGTCACCGGTGAAATGGAGCCCTGCTGGAAGGCTAGGAACAGCACGGTCAGGGACAGCACCACAAAGCCGCGCGCAGTTCCCTCGGGCATGGCAATTGAGGCAACTCCAATCAGCAGCAGCGTGGTGGTAGTGCCGATCAGCCCGGTGATGAGCATGGGCCGCCGTGCCACTTTGCCCAGCAGCCAGATGCCCAGGATTGCCGCGGCAACAGACACCACCCCGTTGGCGATGTTGGCGGTGAGCGCGGCCTCGGTGCCGAATCCGGCGTCGGCCAGGATTTGGGTGCCGTAATACACAATCGCGTTGACGCCGGTGATCTGCTGGACCACTGACATGCCCATGCCGATCAGGAGCACCCGGAACAGCCAGGGCTCGGCGAAGTCCTTCAAGGACCCCTGACGGGTGGATTCCTCGGCGGCCAGGGCCCGGACGGCGTCGTATTCGGTTTGCGCATCTTCGGTGCTGCGGATTTTTTGCAGGACGGCCATCATCTGCGGATAGCGTCCCTTCGCGGCGAGCCAGCGCGGGCTTTCCGGAACGAACTTCATGCCGATCCACAGGGCGATGGCCGGCAGTGACGCCGCGGCAAGCATCCACCGCCAGATATGGTCTTCTCCGCCCCACACATTGCCGATGCCTGCGTTGACGGTGAAGGCAGCCAGCTGGCCGGTGACAATCATCAGCTGGTCGCGGGTCACCATTTGTCCGCGCCGGTTGGCGGGGGCAATTTCGGACAGGAACATGGGCACGACGGCGGACGCGCCGCCCACTGCCAGGCCCAGCACCACGCGGGCGACCACCATCAGGCCGACGGCGGGTGCTGCGGCAGTGCCGAGGGCGCCCGCGAGGAAGACCGCGGCGAGGACCATGAGCAGGCGGCGGCGGCCAAACCGGTCAGCCAGCTGCCCGGCGGCAAGCGCGCCGAATGCCGCCCCGAAAAGCAGGCTGGAAGTGATCAGTCCTTCGGTGAACGGGGTCAGGCCCAGGTCATCTTTCATGAAGGGCAGCGCCCCGTTGATGACCCCCGTGTCATAACCGAACAGGAAGCCTCCGAGGGTGGCAATCCAGGAGGCACGCCCCAGCGCACCGGGGTGGCGGTTGCGGCCCTGCTGGCCGGAGGGGGTTTCAGTTGCGGACATCACGTTCTTTCTGGATATAGCTAAGCGCACAAAAACCCCCGCCGGCCGGAAAAACTCCGGCAGACGGGGGCAGATGCGTGCGTATTAGAGCGCTGCGAAAACTTCGCGCAGCAGCGTCGCGGTCTCGGACGGCGTCTTGCCGACCTTGACGCCCGCAGCTTCAAGAGCTTCCTTCTTGGCCTGGGCGGTTCCTGCGGAACCGGAGACGATGGCGCCGGCGTGGCCCATGGTCTTGCCTTCGGGAGCGGTGAAGCCTGCCACGTAGCCCACAACGGGCTTGGTGACGTTGGCCTTGATGTACTCGGCAGCGCGTTCTTCGGCGTCGCCGCCGATTTCGCCGATCATGACGATTGCCTTGGTCTCGGGGTCAGCTTCGAACGCAGCCAGGGCGTCGATGTGCGTGGTGCCGATGACGGGGTCGCCGCCGATGCCGATTGCGGTGGAGAAGCCCAGGTCCCGCAGTTCGTACATCATCTGGTAGGTCAGGGTGCCGGACTTGGAGACCAAGCCGATCGGGCCCTTGGAGGTGATGTTGTTCGGGGTGATGCCAACCAGGGCCTCGCCCGGCGTGATGATGCCGGGGCAGTTCGGGCCGATGATGCGCGTGATCTGGTTGCCGTTCTCGTCCACCTTGGACTGGGCGTGGGCCCAGAACTCGGCGGAATCCTGCACGGGAACACCTTCGGTGATGACGACGACGAGGCCGATGCCTGCGTCGATCGCTTCCATGACGGCGTCCTTGGTGAAGGCCGGCGGCACGAAGACGATGGAGACATCGGCGTCGGTCTTGTCCATGGCCTCGGTGACGGTGCCGAAGACGGGCAGTTCCACGTCGCCGTGGGTGACGGAGGTGCCGGCCTTGCGGGCGTTAACGCCGCCGACAACCTGGGTTCCGGCCTTGAGCATCAGGGCGGTGTGCTTGGTTCCTTCGCCGCCGGTGATGCCCTGAACGATGACCTTGGAGTCCTTGTTCAAGAAGATAGACATAAGGGGATTCTCTTTCTAAAGGTTCGACAGGCTCTGGATCAGCGAGCGGCGTGAGCGAGCTCGGCAGCCTTGTCGGCGCCTTCGTCCATGGTGGTTGCCAGCGTGACCAGCGGGTGGTTGGCCTCGGCAAGGATGCGGCGGCCTTCTTCGACGTTGTTGCCGTCCAGGCGGACGACCAGCGGCTTGTTGGCTTCGTCGCCCAGGATTTCCAGGGCCTTGACGATGCCGTTGGCGACTGCGTCACAGGCGGTGATGCCACCGAAGACGTTGACGAACACGGACTTAACCTGCTCGTCGTTCAGGATGACGTCCAGGCCGGCGGCCATGACGGATGCCGAGGCTCCGCCCCCGATGTCCAGGAAGTTGGCGGGCTTCACGTTGCCGTGCTTCTCACCGGCGTAGGCGACGACGTCCAGCGTGGACATGACCAGACCGGCGCCGTTGCCGATGATGCCCACCTGGCCGTCGAGCTTGACGTAGTTCAGGTCATTGGCCTTGGCCTTGGCCTCAAGCGGGTCCGCTGCGTCCTTGTCTTCCAGCGCGGCGTGGCCGGGCTGACGGAAGTCTGCGTTTTCGTCCAGGGAAACCTTGCCGTCGAGGGCAACGATGTCACCGGCTCCGGTGCGGACGAGCGGGTTGACCTCCACGAGAGTGGCGTCTTCCTTGACGAAGACGTCCCACAGCTTCAGGATCGCGTTGACGACTCCTTCGCGCAGTTCCGGTGCGAAGCCGGCGGTGTCGACAATCTCTTCTGCCTTTGCCTGGTCGATGCCCACGGCGGGGTCAACGGCAACGCGGGCCAGGGCGTCGGGGCGCTCTACGGCGAGGACCTCGATTTCCATGCCGCCTTCAACCGAGCACATGGCCAGGTAGTTGCGGTTGGCGCGGTCCAGAAGAACGGAGAAGTAGAACTCCTCGGCAATGTCCGCACCCTGTGCGATCATCACGGTATTGACGGTATGGCCCTTGATGTCCATTCCGAGGATGTCGGAAGCGTACTGGAACGCCTCGTCAGCGGTCTTGGCGACCTTGACGCCGCCGGCCTTGCCTCGGCCACCGACCTTGACCTGCGCTTTGACGACAACTACGCCGCCAATCTTCTCGGCTGCAGCTTTTGCTTCTTCAGGAGTGTGCGCCACGATTCCGGCAAGCACGGGTACTCCGTGCGCCTCAAACAGATCGCGCGCCTGATATTCAAACAGGTCCACGGGCTAGTGTCCTTCTACGTCGAAGTAGGTTTACATTCGATCAAATGATCGCAGAAGCAGATGCGTCACGCCGGTCTGCCTCTCTGGGAACTTTAGTCGCTTGGTGTCCGACGCCGTCCCCAGAGTACCCCTTTAGTGATTAAGCGCACAGTTCTATGGTTTGTAGAAATTGGGCACCGTGAGCTATGAGGACGGAGCTTACCGCAAGCGTCAGGACTCTTTGGTCAGCGGCGCGTACCGCAGCAGGAGGCGCTTCTCACCGACGTCGAACTTGACCTTGGCTACGGTCTTGTCTCCGCTGCCTTCCACCGCGAGCACGGTCCCGTGCCCAAAGGAGGTGTGGTTGACCTTGTCCCCCGCGGACACGGCAATGACTTCCTTTTGCGGCTGGACCCGGCCGATGGCCTTGGCCACGGGCGCGGCGGAGATGTTGCCGCCGGTCCCGGAGCCCGACGCCGATCCGGCGCCCCAGTGTGAGCCGCCGTAGCGGCTGGAGCCGGAACCGGTGCTTCCGCCCCAGGTGGGCCGGTCCATCCCCTCGCGCTTCCAGTCGATGAGCTCCCCCGGAATTTCGCCCACAAACTGGCTGGCCGGGTTGTACTGGCTCTGTCCCCACATGCTGCGCACTTCCGAGCGCGTGATGTAGAGGCGTTTGCGGGCGCGGGTCAGGCCCACATAGGCCAGCCGCCGCTCCTCGGCCAGTTCCGCCGGGTCGGTGGCGGAGCGCTGGTGCGGGAACAGCCCCTGCTCCATGCCGGTCAGGAAGACCACGGGGAATTCCAGGCCCTTGGCGGTGTGCAGCGTCATCAGGGTGACCACACCCTGACGCCGGGATTCCTCCACGGCAGCAGCAACCTCCTCGGCTGATCCCTCCGGGGCGTCGGGAATGGAGTCGGCGTCCGCCACCAGGGAAACCTGTTCCAGGAAGTCGCCCAGCGATCCCTCGGGATTGTCCTTTTCGTATTCGCGGACCACTGCCACCAGCTCGGCAAGGTTTTCCACCCTTGATTCGTCCTGGGGATCCGCGGAAGAACGCAGCTGCGCCAGATAACCGGTCTGTTCAAGCACAGCTTCCAGAGCGGCGGAGGCGCCAGAGCCGTTGGCTACTTCGGCCAGGTCATCGATGAGCTTGACGAACCCGTTGACCGCGTTCAGTGACCGGGTGGCCAGCCCGGGGGCCTCCCCGGCCCGCCGCAGGGCTGCCATGAAGGAGACGCGTTCCCGTTC
Source organism: Arthrobacter sp. TJ-58 (assembly GCF_058269295.1). Classification (NCBI taxonomy): domain Bacteria; kingdom Bacillati; phylum Actinomycetota; class Actinomycetes; order Micrococcales; family Micrococcaceae; genus Arthrobacter; species Arthrobacter sp. TJ-58. The sequence goes on along the minus strand of NZ_JBZCNM010000005.1, from coordinate 85,460 downwards.
GGCCAGGGCCGCCACGGAGTATTCGGCACGGTCGCCGATCCCGCGTTTGGGCTCGTTGAGGATCCGGCGCAGGTTCACGACGTCGTCGGAGTTCACCAGCACGCGCAGGTAGGCCAGCGCGTCCTTGATTTCCTTGCGCTCGTAGAACCGGGTGCCGCCCACCACCTTGTAGGGCAAACCCACGCGCACCAGGACGTCTTCCAGGGACCGTGACTGTGCATTAGTGCGGTAGAACACCGCGACGTCGCCCGGGCGCAGGCCCTCTTCGTCCTGCAGCCGGTCGATTTCCTCGGCAATAAAGCGGGCTTCTTCGTGTTCGTTTTCGCCGACGTAGCCAATAATCTTCTCGCCGTTGCCCTCGGCCGTCCACAGCCGCTTTTCCGGCCGGTTGGGGTTGCGGGAGATAACGGCGTTGGCCGCGTTGAGGATGGTCTGGGTGGAGCGGTAGTTCTGCTCCAGCAGGATGGTGCGGGCCCTCGGGTAATCCTTCTCGAAGTCATTGATATTGCGGACATCGGCACCGCGGAAGGCGTAGATGGACTGGTCAGAGTCGCCGACGACGGTCAGCTCGGCCGGCGGAATGTCCAGCGTGTTGCCTTCCCCGGGCACACCCACCAGTTCCCGGACCAATGCGTACTGGGCGTGGTTGGTGTCCTGGTACTCGTCCACGAGGATGTGGCGGAACCGGCGGCGGTAATACTCGGCCACTCCGGGGAAAGCGCGGAACAGATACACCGTCTGCGCAATCAGGTCGTCAAAGTCCATGGCGTTTGCTGAACGCATGCGTTCGGCGTAGCCCTTGTAGACGTCCGCCACGGCCTGCTCGAACGGATCGGCGTAGTTGGCGGAGGCGGCAAAGGACTCCTCATCAACGAGCTCATTCTTCAGCGCGGAGATCTTGTGCATGATCATCTTGGGAGTGAAGCGCTTGGGGTCCAGATCGAGGCCCTTGGCCACCAGGGTGATCAGCCGCAGGGAATCGGCGGAGTCGTAGATCGAGAAGTTGGAATTCATGCCCACGGTCTTCGCCTCGCGGCGCAGGATGCGCACGCAGGAGGAGTGGAACGTGGAAATCCACATGGTCTTGGCCACCCCGCCCACGAGTGCTTCGATGCGCTCACGCATTTCCGCCGCGGCCTTGTTGGTGAACGTAATGGCCAGGATCTGGCCGGGGTTGGACCGGCCCGTGGCCAGCAGATAGGCAATCCGATGGCTGAGCACCCGCGTTTTTCCCGACCCGGCGCCCGCAACGATCAGCAGCGGCGAGCCGGCATGCTTGACGGCTTCCTCCTGCTGCGGATTCAGGCCGTGCAGCAGTTCCGCCGCCCGCTTCTCGTCCACTCGGGAGGCAGCCCTGTGGTGCTCCCCGCCGGAGGACCCGGCCCGTGCCGCATCCGTCTTCACGGAGTCGGTTTTGGCAGAGTCAGTCTTGGGAGAGTCGGTTTTGGCGGGTGAAAAGTACGGATCAAAAAGATAGTCCATGGTGTTCTTAAGTCTAGGCGCTGGCACCGACCATTTCCGGCGGCTCCGGCGTGCGCGGCAGCGGCCCTCCGGACCCGGCCGCGGCGTCAGGCAGAAGCGGACGCGAGCGCGTCCCGGATTTCACTGACCGCTGAAGCCGTTCCGGCGATGTGCCAGCGAAAGCCGTTCACTTCCTCCACGGCGGTGCTTCCGCCGGCAGCGCGCACAATGGCCTTGCCCGGCAGCCAGTCCCATTCCGGGCAGCTGTGCTGGAACCAGGCGCCGAGACGCCCGGAAGCTACCCCGCCGAGATCGCAGGAACCCGATCCCAGCATGCGGATCGTGGCAGTCCTCGAGGCTGCAGCCGTCCAGGGGCCGGCCACCTCAGGGCGGCGGAGCCAGGTGGGATGCAGATACGTTCCGGCGCTGAGACGGTCCAGGGAGACGTCGTCAAGCGAAGGCATCGGCGCCCCGTTCAACGTGGCGGGATGCCCCTCTCCCCCAACCCACAGCTGATCTTCCTGCGGCTGGTAAATGGCTCCGAGCAGGACGTCCGGGTCTCCGTCCAGGGATTCCGGCTCGTCCGCTTTCAGGGCAATGGCGGAGCACCAGTAAGTGGATCCGGCAAAAAAGTTATAGGTGCCGTCCACCGGATCAATGACCCAGGACCGGCCCGAAGTGCCCTGCACGCTTGCGCCCTCCTCCCCCACGATCCCGTCGTGCGGCCGCAGCCTGCGCAGTTGTTCCACCACCAGTTTTTCCGCGGCGTGATCCGCCGCTGTCACGACGTCGGACACGCTGGTCTTGGCTGTGGCAGTCAGTCCCGCCGAGCGCATGCGCAGTGCCAGGGCACCGGCTTCACGCACCAAATCAGCGGCCAGGGAAAAGTCATCCTTTGTGGCGGTAACGTTCATGCCGACAGCCTATCCGCAGGCACCTGCGAACCAAAGGAAGCGGACCGGGAGCCGCAAACCAGCGCCGGGCCGGGCTGTCTCCGCTCCGCAAAACTGATGAAGGGAAGCGGAGATACCCTTATAAGCATGGGAAAAACTCCGGCACAGCGGGCAGCGAAGCACGGCTCCGAAGCGGCAATGCCTCCGCATCTTGCACAGACCACAGCTCCCCGCTCTCCGCAGCAGACCAAGTCCAACGCGAATCTGCTCCTGACGGCAGCTGTTGTCACCACCTTGTTTATGTTCTTTTACCTGCATCTCATGGTGCTGGAGCAGATGACGCAGCTCTCCAACGGCATGGCCATGCCGGATTCGCTGGTGGGCGGTTACAGCATGGAGTACCTGGCTGACCTCCGCTCGGTAATGGACGGGGATGCCCTCGGCCAGCTCAGCTACGTCCATAAAACAGCGGGCACCATCTTTCCCCTGATGTTCGGGTTTACGTGGCTGCTGATCATTGGGCTGAACGCCCGCGGGCGGATCCGGCGCTGGGTACTGTGGGCAGCCCCGATCCTCTTTGTCATTGTCGACCTGTGGGAGAACGTCGCCATTGACGCAGCCTTGGGCACCGGAACCCTGACCAGTGCCGACGCCACGCTGGCGAGTGTCCTGACGATAGCCCGCTGGGTGCTGTTCGCCCTGAGCCTGCTGGCCGCTGTTGTTGCCGTGTTCGGCCGACGCGTTCCGAAATCTCCCCAGCGGCTCCCGCGCTAGGCAAAGCGGGACGGGGGCCGGCCCGGCGGAGCTACTCGGCCGGGCTTTTCGCCGCCGCAAACCCCTTGGTGAGACTCCCCGCGACTCCGGCCAGAAGAACATATGCCGCGATTATCAGCACCCTGTAGGCTCCGTCGCCGAGCGAATCGCTAAGCATCGTTCGTCCGGCGAAGATGAACCCCGAAGCGCTGAGACAAAGTGCAGCCAGGGCGAACCAAAATACTCTGCGTTTCGACAAATCGCTGTCTTTCACCGGACACTCCCTGCGTTTGAAAGCTCTACCGGCCCAAGGCTCCAGAAGGACCCTGAACCGCTCGAAGCACTGCGTCAAAATCAGAAACCGGCCACAAACATACATAATGTTGTCACCGCCGTCACCCAAGAGCGGATTTTGCGAAACCCGGGTCGGTGAAGATGAAGTCCCGGCGGGAGTAATGCGCCGGACACGGAACGGGAGAGGGCCCGCCCGGTATCGTCCGGACGGGCCCTCTCCCGTTACTGCTTCGTTTGTCTTACGTTTCTATTGCCGTGACAGTGGCTGCTGCGTTACCGGACATCCGCCCGGTGCGCACCCGCGGGTGCGGTCTCCAGCTTCGGGCCCGAGTCATTCCCCGGCTGCGCCTCGTGCCGGCCGCCCCCTGTGCCGTTGGAATCCGGCTTGGACGGCCACCAGAATTTCTCCCCCAGGATGAAGACCAGCGCCGGAACAATGACGGTCCGCACCACCAGGGTATCCAGCAGGACACCGATGGCCACGGTGATGCCCACCTGGGTCAGCGTGACCAGCGGCAGGACACCCAGGACGGCAAACACGGCCGCCAGCAGGATGCCGGCGCTGGTGATCACGCCGCCGGTGGAGCGCAGCGCGCTGAGCATGCCCGGCTTGGTGCCCATGGTCATGGCATTCTCACGTGCCCGGGTGGTCAGGAAGATGTTGTAGTCCACACCCAGGGCCACCAGGAAGATGAAGGAGTACAGCAGGGTCAGCGTGTCCAGCGCGGGGAAGCCCAGCACGTTCACGAACAGGAACCAGCTGATGCCGGTGCTGGCAACATAGGTGAGCAGCACGGATGCAACCAGCAGGACCGGCGCTACGAGGCTGCGCAGCAGGACCAGCAGGACCAGGAACACCAGGATGATGACCGAGGTGACCACCAGCGTCAGGTCGTGCTGGTTCGCGGCGAGCTGGTCCACGCGTTCGGCGGCTTCCCCGCCTACCAGGGCTTCGTATTCAGGGGTTTCTGCCAGCTCGTCGCGCAGGTCGGTGATGAAGGCATTAGCCTCCGCCGTTCCCGGTTCGTAGCTGTCCACCACATCAATGCGGGTGATGCCGTTGTTCTCCCCGGCCACTTCAGCACTGGAAACGCCCTCCACAGCCGCGAGTTCCTCCGCCGCTGCATCCGCCGTGTCGGAGGCGACCAGGACGGTCACCGGCGAGGTGGAGCCGGCGGGGAAGCCCTCGGCGAGGGTTTCGGCGGCCGTAACGGCCTGCGGCTTTTCAGTGAACTGCTCGTTTTCGCTCAGCCCGATTTGGACGTTGAACAGGAGACCGCCGGCAGCCAGCAGGACGACGACGGCGACTGCGGCGATGCGCTTGGGCGCCCGTGCCGTCATTTCACCCAGCTTGCCCCAGAACTTTCCTTCGCGGGCAGCGTCCCCCACCTTGGGCACGAACGGCCAGAACAGCTTCCGTCCCAGCAGCACCAGTGCGGCGGGCAGGATGAACAGTGCGCTGAGGATGGCCAGGACAATGCCGGTGGCCGCGGAGAAGCCCAGGCCGCGGTAGCTCATCGTGTCGGTGAAGAGCAGGACCAGCAGGGCCAGGATCACGGTGCCGCCCGAGGCAATGATCGCTTCCCGGGTGCGGGTCAGCGCCTTGCCCATGGCGGAGTACTTGGATTCATGAATGCGCAGCTCTTCGCGGTAGCGGGCAATGAGCAGCAGGGCGTAGTTGGTGGCGGCACCGAAGACCAGCACGCTGGTGATGCCCACGGCCGAGGGGTCGACGTCGATGCCCACCACCGGTGCCAGCAGGTCGACAACCTTCAGGGCAGCCTGTTCGATGGTTCCCACCACGGCCAGGGGAACCAGCCAGAGCCACGGGGACCGGTAGGTGATGAGCAGCAGCAGTGCCACCACGCCGGCGGTGACCGTCAGCAGGATGAAGTTCGCGCCGGAAAACACACCGGCGAGGTCCGCGGTAAATGCCGCGCCTCCGGTGAGCTCGGCCTTGATGCCTTCAGGTGCGGCATCCGAGATGCTTCCGCGGAGGCTTTCCACCTCAGCGGCCACCGCGTCGCCGTCGTCGGCCGCGGACTGCAGCGTAACCGGCACCAGGCCAACGAGCTTATTCTCCGAAACGATCGGCGGAACCTGCGGAGGCGGGCCCACGGCCCCAAGCTCCGCGGCCGCAGCGTTGATGTCCGCAATGGCCGCTTGGTCAGCGTCCGTCAGCGCCCCGCCGTCTTCGCGGGACACCACGATCAGCGCGGTGGATTCCTGGGCGTCGGGAAACTCTTCGAGGAGTTCATTGACCTGGGTGGTCTGATATTTGTCGCTCAGCCCGCCAACCGTGCTCGCTTCGTTTTCCTGCGCCGGCAAAGCAAAGAGGCCAATGACGACCGCAAGGCTCAGCAGCAGCGTGATCCAGGCCGCTTTGGCCGACTTCACTATCCCTGCGTACATGCTCGCTCCTGGTGCTTTATGAAAGTATCTCCCGGAAAAAGTATCTCACTTATAGAGATACTTCAACCTCGAGTTACTATGGGAGCGTGGAAAACGAGGATCTGCGGCGAGACATTATTAATGCCATCCGCGGCATGGGCCTGGACGGGCAGCGGGTGGCGGATACCTTTGCGCACCAGCAGGGGCTGAACAACACGGACATGCGGGCGCTGACCCTGATCATGGAAGCCGAGGTTCGGCATGAGGCGCTGACGGCCGGCCAACTCAGCGCGAAGCTCGGCACCTCCTCCGGCGCCACCACAGCAGTCATAGACCGGCTGGAGCGGATCGGGCACATCCACCGAAACCGCACCCATTCGGACCGCCGAAAAGTGACGCTGCACTTCGAGCCTCTGGCCATGCAGATGGCCGGCGCCTACTTCGGACCCCTCGGAGCCCTCACCGCTGAGGTCATGAACCGTTACACCACCGAGGAACTGACAACCGTCCACCGGTTCATGGAAGACATGCGCTCGGCCTATGCCGCTCATCAAGCCGCACTCGAGCAGGCCGAAGCGCGGGCACCGGAGACTCCACCCGAACAACACACGCCCTGAGACCTGCGCCAACCCGGCCGCAGAAACAGGTAAGCTGATAACCGCCTGCCGGCCAGCCCGGCAGTCCGCCCTCGTAGCTCAGTAGGATAGAGCGGCCCTCTCCTAAAGGGCAGGTCGTCGGTTCGATTCCGGCCGGGGGCACCACCTCTTTAAAGGGCTCCTCCGCCCAGGGATTAAAGGGCGCAGGGAGCCCTGGCACACAGCCCCGCTAGCTGCGGACCTCATCCCCGGCGGCATCCACCGTGGTTTCCACGGCAAACTGTGTGCCGTGCAGTTCCGCATAGCGTCCGCCCAGCTCCAAGAGTTCGGCATGCGTTCCCTGCTCAGCGATGCGCCCTCCTTCGATGACCAGGATCTTGTCCGCATTGCGGATGGTGGACAGCCGGTGGGCAATGACGACGGCGGTTCGCCCTTCCAGCGCCTCTCCCAAAGCGGCCTGCACGGCGGCCTCGGACGTGGAGTCCAGCGCCGCAGTTGCCTCGTCCAGAATCACGATCCGCGGCTGTGCCAGCAGGAGCCGCGCAATAGTCATCCGCTGGCGTTCTCCGCCCGAAAGCCGGTAACCGCGCTCCCCCACCATGGTGTCCAGACCGTCCGGAAGGGAGCGGATGAGGTCTTCAAGGCGCGCACGCCGAAGGGCATCCCAGACCTGGTCCTCGGTGGCATCGGGATTGGCCAGCAGCAGGTTGGACCGGATGCTCTCATGGAACAGGTGACCGTCCTGCGTCACCATGCCCAGGGCCTGGCGGATGGAGGCAAAACTGACATCCCGCACATCCGTGCCGGAAAACCGCACGGCTCCGGAATCGACGTCGTACAGCCGGGAAAGCAGCTGCGCGATGGTGGATTTGCCGGCACCCGAGGTGCCCACCAGGGCAACCGTCTGGCCGGGCTCCACCCGGAACGAGATTCCGTGCAGCACTTCCTCCCCGCCGCGCGAGTCCAGCACCGCAACATCCTCCAGGGAGGCCAGCGACACTTTGTCCGCAGTGGGATAGGCAAACCGCACGTCGTCGAATTCGACGCCCAGCGGACCGTCCGGAACCGGCACCGGATTCTCCTTCTCCCGAATGAGCGGCTTGAGGTCCAGGATCTCGAATACCCGCTCAAAGCTGACCACCGCGCTCATGATTTCCACCCGGGCATTGGCCAGCGAAGTCAGCGGCGCGTAGAGGCGGGTCAACAGCAGCGCCAGGGTCACGACATCGCCGGTGTCCAGGTTGCCGGTCAGCGCAAAGTAACCGCCCAGGCCGTAGACGAGTGCCAGCGCGAGGGCTGACACCAGCGTCAGCGCGGTGACAAATACGGCCTGCATCATGGCCATCTTGACGCCGATGTCCCGTACTCGGGCTGCACGGACGGCAAATTCAGTGGACTCCTGCTCCGGCCGGCCAAAGAGCTTCACCAGGGTGGCTCCGGGTGCGGAGAACCGTTCGGTCATCTGGGTGCCCATGGAGGCATTGTGGTTGGCGGCTTCGCGGCGCAGCGCCGCCAGCTTTCCGCCCATGCGGCGGGCCGGGATCAGGAACACCGGCAGCAGCAGCATCGCCAGAACGGTCACCTGCCACGAGGTATTGAGCATGACTATGAGCGTCAGCACCAGGGCGACAACGTTGCTCACCACCCCGGACAGCGTGCCGCTGAAGGCCTGCTGGGCACCGATGACGTCATTATTGAGCCGGCTGACCAGCGCTCCGGTTCGCGTGCGGGTGAAAAAGGCGATCGGCATTTTCTGGACATGGTCAAAGACGGCTGTCCGCAGGTCCAAAATGACCTGTTCGCCGATTCGCGAAGAGAACCAGCGGGTAGCCAGTGACACTCCCGCATCCGCTACTGCCACTGCGGCAATGAGCAGGGCCAGCCGGATCACGGTTCCGGTGGCGGAGCGGTCCACGATGGCGTTGACCACTTCACCGGCCAGCACCGGAGTGGCCACGGCAAGGAACGCTCCGAGTGTGGACAGCAGGATAAAGCCGATCAGCTGCTTCTTGTAGGGAGCTGCGAACGCGACGATCCGCCTGAGTGTCTCCCGGGAAATCTTGTTGGTGCCGCCCTTGGCAGTGGAGATCTTATGAAGGGAACTCCACGCCGCGCCTTCCATGCTCATGATGAGTCCTCCGTTGTTGTCACTGTCCAGCTTAAGCCTCGGCACTGACACGGCATTCCGAATGCACGCTGGTACACTTCCATTCGCCGCCTGCCATCAGGAACCCGGCAACTGACGAAAGGCTTCCATGCCCACGGCGCTTCTACCGCAGGAGGAAACGTCCGACGCTGCAGACGTGCAGTATGCGGTGGTGGCGGTGCGGAGTCCGGATCTCCGGGCCACGGCGGAAACGGTCCTGCGGGCAGCAGGGGTGGTGCCGCTGCAGGCAACTGATGAACACCAGAGCATCCGGGCGGTCCAGGAACACGACGTCGTCCTGGGCATTGTCGATGCCGACATGCTCGCAAGCGTCCGGCCCGAACAGCTGCGCCGGCTGCGGCAGGAACCTCTCATCGCCGGCGTGCCGATCCTTCTGTTGTCGGGGAACGGGCAACTGGACATAGAGGCAATGGTCCGGGCAGGCATCACCCACTTTGCGAGCGGACGGATTGTGGATGAGGATCTCACCAACCGGGTTGCCCTGCTTCTGGCCGGCAGCCGTGCAACCCGCCGCCGCCGCATCGCAGCAGCCCGCCTCCGGGATAAAACCCGCGCGGTTTCCGCGGCCCTGCGCGCAACCAATGACCCTGAACAGATGGCAGCACTGGTGGTGCAGGGACTCGGTGAGGCATTCGGTGCGTGTGCTGTCCGGATGGACACTTTCCCGGATGAACGGGTTCCGAAGCTGTCTGCATCGTGGAGCCGGGTTCCGGAAGCTGCTGACCTGCCGCAGGTCCCGCTCCCCGATGCGGTTCTGCTGTGTTCCTCCCTGTGGGACCGGGAAACGGTCCTGCGGGTGGAGGACCATCTGTGCCCCGGCACTGTGGAAGACACCATCCTGCCCGCCCGCACGCCGCCCCATCCGCGCACCTCGGTTTTTGCGCCGCTGGCCCACGGGGACCAGGTGTTTGGGTATGTCTGGATCGCGGGAACGGCGGGAGCCCGGAGGTGGAGCCGGACCGAGCTTTCCCTGATCCAGCATGTGTGCGGCAACCTGGCGCACGGACTGCTGCAGGGCCACCTCATTACGGGCCAGCGCGAAGTGGTGACCCGGCTAAGGGAACTTGATCAGGCGAAGACGGATTTTGTGGCCACGGTGAACCATGAGCTGCGAACACCCCTGACTTCCATCACCGGCTACCTCGAACTCATCCTGGACGGCTCAGGAGGGGAGGTCCCGCCGCATGTGGGACAGATGCTGGACATCGTGGGACGCAATGCCGTCCGTCTTAACCAGCTCATTTCAGATCTCCTGACCATCTCGCGCGCAGAGGATCAGACGTTTCTGCCCTCCGTGGAGGAGATCGACCTCGGGGAGCTGCTGTCCTCCGTGGCCGCTGCGCTGGCTCCCGCCGCCGCCGCCAACGCGATTACCGTGCGGCTGGTCCCTGCGGCCGCCCCGCTCCTGGTGGACGGAGACAAAGCCCAGCTGGAACAGGTGTTTACGAACCTACTGTCCAACGCAGTGAAATTTACGCTTCCCGACGGGTGTGTGGAGGTGCGCGGTGACGTTCTCCGCAGCGATGCGGGAGCCCAGGTCCGGGTGGAAGTGGCGGACAATGGCATTGGAATCCCGGAGGCCGATATCCCGAAGCTCTTCCAGCGTTTCTTCCGGGCATCCAATGCAACAGCCGCGGCCATTCCGGGAACAGGGCTCGGTTTGGCCATTGTGCAGGACATCGTCCACCGGCACGGCGGAGAGCTGGGTGTCGACTCCGCTGCCGGGCGAGGAACCACGGTCACCGTTTCTCTTCCCGCCCGCTGACCGGCGCCGGCTTCAGGCCAGAATACGCTCCGGGAACGCGTAGCAGTTCAGCGAAGTGCCGCGGCTGAAGCCCACCAGGGTCATCCCGGCGTCCTGGGCCAGTTCCACTGAGAGGGACGACGGCGCACTCACCGCGGCCAGCACGGGAATCCCGGCAAGCTGGGCCTTCTGCACCAGTTCAAAGGACGCCCGGCCGGAAACCTGCAGCACGGTCCCGCGCAGCGGCAGCATTCCCGCCCGCAGCGCCCATCCCACTACCTTGTCCACCGCATTGTGGCGTCCCACGTCCTCGCGCAGGCAGAGCAGCTCTCCGTCAACACTGAACAGCCCTGCCGCGTGGACTCCCCCGGTGCGGTCAAAGACTTTCTGGTGCTGCCGCAACTTGTCCGGCAGCCCCGCCAGCGTCGGCAGCGGCACACGTACGTCGTCGGCCCCCAGGGAAAAGTGCGAGGACTTGCGCACCGCTTCAATTGAAGCGGTGCCGCAGATACCGCACGAACTAGAGGTGTACACGTGCCGTTCCATGGCTGTGTCCGGAAGCGCAGTTCCGGGGCGAAGCTGCACGTCCACCACGTTGAACGTCTGCTGTCCGGAATCGTCGACGCCGGCGCAGTAGCGCAGGCTGATCAGCTGTCCCGGATCCCAGATAATGCCTTCAGAGACCAGGAAACCCGCCACCAGATCAAAGTCGTCGCCGGGGGTGCGCATGGTTACGGTAAAGGAGCGTCCCTCAACCCTGATTTCCAGGGGCTCCTCACCGGCCAACACATCCTCGCGCTTGGTGGTGGTTCCGTCAGTCCGGAACTTAGTAACCTGTCCGCGGCGGGTAACCCGTCCCATTCCGTCTCCTTAGACGCGTGCCGCACCCGCCCTGTGACGGATCCGCTGATTCTCAGTTGCCCGGCCGGAGTCCCCGGCCGGTTTCCCTTTTTGAGATTAGCTCACGCGGTGCTTTCCGGGGCACCCGCAGAGACATCTACCGTGCCGGCGGCTCCTGCACCGACCAGGGCAACGGCAGTGCGGTGACGGCCTCGTCCATGGTGCACCCCGCCTCGGGCACCACCATGACTGCGTCCGCATCTGCTATTCCGCGGAGCATGCCGGACCGGAAATAGGGGGACGGGACGGCCCGCCCGTTCTCAATCCGGCACGGAACCAACCGCGTTCGTCCGGGCAGAGGCTCCATGTCCACACCCACCAGGACATGGCGCTCCGGCGAGAGCGGTGCTCCGCGGAGTCCATCCAGAAGCGGCTGAAGGACGGAGAATACTGCCATCATCGCCGCCAGCGGGTTGCCGGGGAGAGCGACGAGCAGCCGCCCGTCCGGAAGCCGCGCCAGCATGGTGGGATGTCCGGGGCGCATGGCAATGCCGTCAATCAGCATTTCCGCCTGCATGTCCTCCAGCGCCTGCCGCAGGTGGTCCGCTTCCGAACGGCCCGTGCCGCCGGTGGTGACCAGGACATCACCGGAAGACATGGCGATGGAGGTTTCATCGGTGGCATCGCTGCTCAGTGCAGCCACCACGTCTTCATAGCGGTCCGAGACGCGCCTGACCACATCCATGCGGCCGCCCATCATCGTGATGAGCTGGGGCAGCTGGGGCCCGAAGGTATCCCTGACCTGCCCCGATTCAGGCAGTCCGTACTCGATGACCTCATCGCCGGTCAGCAGGAGGGACACCCGCGGTGCGCGGAGCACCGGCAGGGTGTCGTGCCCGCACACCGCTGCCAGGGCAATGTGCGCCGGGTTGAGGAGGGTCCCCTGCTTGATGGTGACTTCTCCGGCTGCTGCTTCCTCCCCGGCCGGGCGGATATGCTCGCCGTCCGCGGGCTCGTCCGGCCGGGCCGCGGAGCTGAGGTTCAGGACCGGATTGTCGGTTCCGGACACAATGCCGCTTTCAGACCGCAGCACGCTGGAGGCACCGGCAGGAATCATGCCGCCCGTAAGGATGGCGACTGCCTGCCCCGGCTGAAGCGGGCGCCGGCCGGATTCCTTGTGGATCTGCCACCGCTCGATGTGCGGTTCCTCGTGGGTCACGAGATGCCACGGCGCCGGTCCGGCCACTGCCCAGCCGTCCATCGCGGACGAGGCATAGTGCGGCACCGGCTGCAGGGCCGGCGCATCCTGGGCGAGGACCTGGCCCAGCGCATCGGCCAGCTGAACGGTTTCGTAAGGCAGCGCCCGGCCGGCGGAGAACGCCAAGCTGCGTGCATTCTCCCAGGGGGCATTGGGCTGGAGCGGTAGTATCACGGGGGTGGAATTGTCAGTGGTCATTAACGTCTCCGGTTTCACCATAGGTTTTGCACTCCCGGGCTGCCACGCGCATAGCTGCGTTCATGGCCGCAGTGTCGCCGGTCTGGCCGCTGCCTGCCGCGAGGCCTGCAGCGAATCCGGCCACGAAAGTGGTCAGCGGAGCAGCCGGGCGAACCACGGAGTGTGCCGCGTCGGAAGCCAGCTGCAGCACTGCGCTGACATCCACCGTGGTTCCTTCTAGCTCGAAGGCGGTGAGCAGTCTGCGGCACCACTCCTCGAGTTGTTCTTCTTGGCTTGCCATGTTCCTGCTCCTTAACGGGCTTTCAATTGCGCGTTGCGGGATGCTCAGCATCTCCGGCGCCGCCGGTGTCCACCGACCAGCGCCTGGCATCCTCCCACGTGTCAATGTCCGTTGTGCTGTGGGGCGGAACCGTAACGCTCCTGTATTGCACCCTAGCAAGGAGCCGCTTCATCGAAAGGTTTTCCAATCCTGCAGGCCTGTCGAAAAAGCCGATCGCAGCGCCCAGATGGGCCGTCCGGTAGAGCCCGGCCAGCGGCTGCTCGCGTCCGGATTCGTCAACGGCCAGGAGGGAGAGAGGCACCGGGCCGCGTGTGCCGTTGGAAGCTTCGGACAAAAGTGCATTGACTGCCCGGGAGATGAACGGCATGTCACAGGCCAGGACCAGGGTCCACTCGGGCGGACGCCGCCCTGCCTGTTCATCTTGGGCGGCCAGCGCCGTCCATGCCGCCGCCACCGCGGCCGCGGGCCCGGAGAATGGCGGATCTTCGCGGATCAGCAGGGCGGGGATTCCGCCCGCCTCCAGCGCCTCCTGGAGTTGGGGCGGCCCGGCGACAGCCCGTTCGGCAGCACCGGATGCTGCTTCCAGGGCAACAGCCAACAGCGTTCGCCCGGAGGACTGAAGCAGCGCCTTGGGGGTTCCGCCCAGGCGCGACGACCTTCCCCCGGCCAGCACAATGGCGTTGAACGAGGGCATTGCCGTATCCATCACCGGCATCAGGCAGCCGTGCCGGCATCGAGGAACTGATTCCACTGCGGGGCCGGGCGTTCCAGTTCGCGGATTTGCCAACGAGCCCCGCGTGGCGGCTGGGGATGGATGCGCAGCTGCCATCCGAGCTGGTTCAGAGTCCTGTCTCCCTTGGCATTGTTGCAGCGCAGGCAGCAGGCAACCATGTTCTCCCAGCTGTCCTCTCCGCCCCTGGATCTGGGCAGGACGTGATCCACGGTGGAGGCGGCCTTGCCGCAGTATGCGCACTGGTGCAGGTCCCGGCGCAGAACACCCCGCCGTGTAACGGGGGTGCCTTCGCGGTAAGGAATTTTCACGTATCTGTGCAGCAGGATCACCGAGGGGCGCGGAAGAATTTCCGTGGGTCCCACCACTGGATCCCCGCTCTCGGCAATAACGCTGGCCTTCCCTGACAAGACCAGCACCAGCGCCCGGCGGAAGCTCACAACGGCCAGCGGCTCGTAGCCTGCATTCAGAACGAGAGTGCGCATGCACATTCCTCTTCGCCTGCGGTCCTTCGGCGGGAGGTTGCCCGCCGCGGTTGACGGTACTTCACATGATCTATGGAAAGAGTATGCCCGGATCCTGCTCTTCGCCATTTTCGGCGCCGCCCGGCGGTTTAAACGGATCAAGGGTTCCTCCCGGAGGAGAAACCCTTGACCGCTGCCGGCGAACCGGCAGGCAAACTGTGGGTAGCGTTTTCTAGCGGACGTGGATGTACACGCCGCCCGAGCCCAGCTCTGCGGGAGCCACAACAGTGGAATTACCGTTGAATCCACCGTGGATGGCCTGGCCGTTTCCAACGTAAACAGCAATGTGGGCCATGCCCATGCCGCCGTCGGCGTAGTAGATCAGGTCGCCGGGAACCGCCTGGGAGGCGCTGACCGTAGTTCCCAGAGACAGGTAACCGGCGGGCCAGTCATGGAAGCTGATGCCGGCGGCAGCCAGTGAGTTGGTCACCAGCATGGTGCAGTCCTGTGACACGCCCAGCTGCGCATAGGCAGCGGCGGCGATGGTCGCAGCAGTGCCGGAGGAAGCAGCCGGAGCCGCTTCCGGCGCCGGGGCCGGGGCCGCCGCCGGAGCGGAAACAAAACCTGCCGGTTCCATGGCCGGAGCAGCTTCTTCCGTCAGCACTGCCTGGGCAGGTGCCTGGGCAGGAGCCTCGGCCGGCAGCGGCTGCGCTGCCGGCGCTGCCTGGGGCTCGGTTGCCTGCGGCTGCGCAGCAACAGGCTGCACTTCCTCAGACGGAGCTTCCTCAGGCTGCACTTCCGGGGCCAGAATGACGCCGGCCACGGCCGGACGGTCAAAGCTCACCACGGCGGTTGCGGGAACCATCAGCTGCGTAGACGCCGCCAGATCCAACGTGCTGGTTTCCGCGCTGCGGACCACGTCGGAACCTGTTGCGTTGGCCGCAACGCCGGTGCCCAGAACCAGGCCTGATGCGGCAACCACCACAGCGGCCTGACGCCCAAAGGTTCCGGCGTTGGCGGACACTGCCTGCGCAAGCGTGCTCAGCGCAGCGGTACGTGCTGCGGGCGCCCGGTGACGGGCGCGCTCAGTTGTAGATGTCATGCGGGTGCAATCTCCGTTATCTGCAACAGGGCTTAGCTGACGCGGACGAAGCTTGCGCCGCCGAGGTAGGACAGCGGGTGCAGCACGGTGTTCATACCGTCGAAGCCGCCGCTGATGACCTGGCCGTTGCCCACGTAGATGGCTACGTGGCCGGAGGTGATGACGAGGTCGCCGGGCTCGGGCGAGCCAACAACCGAGCCGAAGGCGTAGAACTGTGCGGGGGCGAGGTCGCCCACCGACTTGCCGACGGAGCGCAGTGCATTCTCCACCATGGCGGTGCAGTCCTGAGCAACGCCGAGCTGTGCGTAGGCCGAAGCAACGAGTGCTGCACCGACGCCGCTGGTTACCGGAGCCGGTGCGGGGGCCGGAGCCTGAACCGGTGCGGGAGCTGCAGCGGCGGGTGCCGGGGCAGCAGCCTGGGCCTGAGCCGGCGTGTTGGCCGCGGGGGCCCAGTTGGCAGTGGTGGCTGCCAGCGGTGCGGAAGCCTGCTGCGTCTGAGCGGCAACTGCCTGCTCAGCCTGAACAGCCTGCTCGGCCTGAACTGCAGCGGCCTGCTCAGCCTGAACAGCTGCCTGTTCCTGAGCAGCGGCTTCAGCGGCGGCAGCCGCTTCTTCTGCTGCGATGCGGGCGCGGTAGTCCGCTCCGGAAACGGAGGAGACGGGCTGCATGGTGGCCAGCTCAAACGGTGCCTGTGCGGAGACAGAAACAGCGCCGGTTGAAGTTACGACACTGAGCGGGGTGGCTTCGAGTACCTGGCGGTCGGTGCTGGGGGCTGCCTGGGCGGGAAGGCCTGCAGCGAGGACGAGGCCTGAAGCGGCGACGACGACGGCGGCCTGGCGGCCGATGGTTCCAACATTGGAGGTGACGGCCCGGGACAGTGCTGAAACGGGGCTCGACTGGACTGCGGACGCGCGACGGCGGCCGTGAGCTACTGATGACACAAGTTTGCCTCTCCCAATGCCTACGAGGTGAGCTGTCGGATTCGGATGGGAGTCACCCGGCTGCGTGGGCGGTAAGGCCCATGCAACTTAACCCCTAGGGTTTCTTTCGAAACCCGAATGTGGTTCCCCCGCCTCTGCCATGCGATGTTGCGAACGGACCTCAAACAGTGGCAGAGCTCGGCGATCTGTTCGAGGGTGCCCGACCTTTGGCCGATCAAGCACGAGGATGACCCTACAACAACATTTGTCGAATGTCACGTTCAGGTCACGAAATGGTTATCCTGCGGTCACAGCCAACCGAGCGGGTCAACGACCTCGCCGTTGACCATCACTTCAAAGTGAAGGTGGCAGCCCGTTGAGGCCCCTGTGGTGCCGCTGGCCCCCACCAGGGCGCCGCGCTCCACCTTGTCCCCCACGGCCACAGCTAGGCTGGACATGTGGTTGTACGTGGTTTCCACGCCGTTGCCGTGATCAACCACCACGCGGTTTCCGCCGCCGAAGTCGTGCCAGCCCGAGAAGGTTACGGTGCCGGCTGCGGCAGCCGTGACATCCGTGCCGCAGGCAGCGGCAAAGTCCTGGCCGCGGTGCAGCTCGTCTGCGGCACCGGTGATGGGGCTGACGCGGTAGCCAAAGCCGGACGTCTGAACGAGCTCCGAGGCCAGCGGTCGGGCAAGAGCGCCCGCGGATGCACCGGCGGAAATCTCCGCACCGGACGCCACAGCCACGTGGTGGAGCTTTGCTTCCGGGTCAAACCGGCTGCTCAGGGCGGGCCGGTCAAAGTTAACGGCCGCTGCGGGATCCGCTGAAACTACCGGCGCTTCCACGGCGACAGGCTGCATTTCCTGGGCTGGTTCGCTCACGGCTGCGGTGGTGGGGACCGCAGCAGTAAGGATCATGCCCGAGGCTGCTGCGGTGATGGCGACTTTTTGTGCGGCACCGCCGATGGAGCGGTTTCTGGATTCTGCTCGGCGGCGGCCGGATCTGGGGCCGTTGTCCGGGCGTGGAGCGGGGGCCGGGGCAGACGCGCGGCGCCTGCCCGGGGCAGCATGCTTCGACAAGGTATACCTCTCTCATATGCCTGCGAAGTTAGCTGTCGGATTCGAGTGGAGAAACTCGGCCCCGCATTCAGCGACGGGCCGCACCGTCGATGCGGGGGCAGTGCTGATGCTGGAGGCTTCACCCCAAGGCAGCTCAAGCTGCCGGTGATGGGTCCTCCGCCCCTGCCTGAACTATGTAATTCCGGGCCAGTGGCAGGGTTCGGCGTAAGGCCCGGATAACGGTGTTATTTCAACGTCAGTAAGTCACTATAGGTGAAGATGCCCAAAAGAGACCATTTCGTTATCCGAGTGTGGATACAAACACGTGGGCAGCCACCTCTGGAGGAAGTTCCAGGGCGCCTTCGATTCCGGGAACGCGCACAGAAATGTAGCCCGCCACCACTTCGGCACTGATCTCCGCTCCGGGGCGCAAACCGGCCTCATCGAACTGGCAGAGCAGTTCCGGTTCCACCTGGACCGGTTCGGCCAGCCGGACCAGCTTCATCTTGGTTCCCGGCTCTGCCTGCGCCACAGCGGAAACGAGGTTGGTCACGCCGTCGTGGAACGGTTCAGCGGCCACGCCGCCAATCTCGGCGAGGCCCGGAATTGGGTTGCCGTAGGGCGACTCCGTGGGGTGCCCCAGCAGGTCGTACAGCCGGCGCTCCACGCGCTCACTCATGACGTGTTCCCAGCGGCAGGCTTCGTCATGGACGTAAGCCCAGTCCAGGCCGATCACGTCGGCGAGCAGGCGTTCGGCCAGCCGGTGCTTGCGCATCACTTCGGTGGCGCGGCGGCGGCCCTGCTCGGTCAGCTCCAGGTGCCGGTTGCCCGAGACCACCACCAGGCCGTCCCGCTCCATCCGCCCGATCGTCTGGGACACGGTTGGCCCGGAGTGGCGCAGCCGCTCGGCGATGCGCGCCCGGAGAGCCACGATGTTCTCTTCTTCGAGTTCCAGGATGGTCCGCAGATACATTTCGGTGGTGTCAATGAGGTCCGTCATGGCAGGCCGCTCCTAGGTACTCAATTGGGAAGATCAGGAGAACAACGGCGGACGCCGCCCCCACAGGTCAGTACTGCCAATACGTTAGCTCATCCGGACAAAGGGCAGATAATTCCGTCGGCTCCGGACGACCCGGCGGGCGGGTTCACAAATCGCATGCGGACGGGGCGGTGGGGCAGAATGAAAGGCACATCAGAGCACCCTGCCTACCGCTTGGAGCGACACCCCATGGGCGAAACAGCCGCAGTCAAGATCCCCGCCGAACTCCTTCCCAGGGACGGGCGGTTCGGGGCCGGTCCGTCAAAGGTTCGTCCGGAGCAGCTGGAAGCATTGTCCCGCGCCGGAGCCCGCCTGCTGGGCACGTCCCACCGCCAGGCTCCCGTCCGCAACTTGGTGGGCAGCATCCGCGAGGGACTGTCGAGCCTCTTCCGCGCCCCGGAGGGTTATGAAGTGGTGCTTGGCGTTGGCGGCTCCACCGCATTTTGGGATGTGGCATCCTTCGGTCTGGTCAAGGACAAGGCCCAGCATCTGTCCTTCGGCGAGTTCGGTTCCAAGTTCGCCGCTGCCACCAACAAGGCGCCCTTCCTTGCACCGTCCTCCATCATCAAGGCCGAACCGGGCACCCGTTCCGTTGCGGCGGCCGAATCCGGGGTGGATGTCTATGCCTGGCCCCAGAATGAGACGTCCACGGGTGTTGCCGCCCCGGTGGCACGCGTTGCCGGCGCGGACTCCGGTTCCCTGATCCTGATTGATGCCACTTCGGCGGCGGGCGGCCTGGATGTCGACCTCGCCGAGTCGGATGTCTACTACTTTGCTCCGCAGAAGAATTTCGCGTCCGACGGCGGCCTCTGGCTGGGCATGTTCTCCCCGGCGGCGCTGGAACGGGCCGCGCGGATCAATGCGTCAGACCGCTGGATTCCGGACTTCCTCAACCTGCAGACGGCTATCGACAACTCTCGGCTGAACCAGACCTACAACACGCCCTCGCTGTCCACACTGGTGACCCTCAACGCCCAGATTGAATGGCTCAACGCGAACGGCGGCCTGGATTTCGCCTCGGCCCGCACTGCGGACTCGGCCGGCCGAATCTATTCCTGGGCCGAGGCTTCCCCCGTGGCCACCCCATTCGTTGCCCGGCCCGAGGACCGTTCCAACGTCATCACCACCATTGATTTTGAGGATCACATTGACGCGGCGGCCCTCGCCAAGACGCTGCGTGCCAACGGCGTCGTGGACGTGGAACCGTACCGCAAACTCGGCCGCAACCAGCTGCGCATCGCAACCTTCGTGGCCATTGAGCCGGACGACGTCAGTGCTTTGCTGCAGTGCATCGACTATGTCATTGAGCCCTCCCGGTAGCAGACGGCGCACCCCTGTTGCAGGACCCGGACCCTACGCTGGTTCCGGGTCCTGTTCCGTTTCACTCGTAGTCATGTGCAGCCGGCGGGGAAGGGTCCGGTCATAGTGGATCCGCAGGTGGTGGGCCCGCCAGGCCCAGACAAAACCGACGACGGCGGTGATCAGTCCGGAGGCCGCGGCAACGCCGAGGCTCCACCGCGGCCCAAAGCTGTTGGCTACCCACCCCACCAGCGGGGCGCCGATGGGAGTTCCGCCCATAAAGATGGCAAAGTACAGGGCCATCACACGTCCGCGCATCACCGGCGCAGTGGTGGTCTGGACATAGGCGTTCGCGCTCGTCATCAGCGTCAGCGCAAACAGACCCACCGGAATCAGGGACACCGCGAACCACAGAAGAGTGGGAGAGGCAGCGGAAACCAGGCACGCGGCCCCAAAGGCGCCGGCGGCTCCGAAGACAAAACGCAGCCGGGGTTTGTCCCTGCGGGCCGACAGCAGCGCCCCGGTGACGGACCCGATGGCCATGACGGAGTTCAGCAGTCCAAAGATTCCGGCGTCCTGGCCAAACTCGGTACGGGCCATCGCCGCGATGTACACGGCAAAGTTCAGGCCGAATGTTCCCACAATAAAGATGGCCAGCAGCACCATCACCAGGTCCGGGCGGTACCGGACATATTTCAGCCCTGCCCTGATCCGGCCCTTCCCCGGCGGGGCCTTGGGCAGCACCCGCAGCTCGGAACTGCGCATCTTGAGCAGCGCCAGAACCATGGCGGCGAAGGTGAACGTGTTAATAAGGAAGACCCAGCCCGGGCCAACGGCCACTGTCAGCAGGCCGGCAACTGCCGGGCCCACCATGCGGGCACCGTTGAAGGAGGCGCTGTTGAGCGCAACGGCGTTGGGAAGATCAGCCTCGCCCACAACTTCCGAGACAAAGCTCTGGCGTGCCGGTGCGTCGACGGCTGACACCACGCCCAGGGCCAGGGCAAATGCGTAAACGTGCCACAGCTGGGCCTCGCCGGATAGGACGAGCACGCCCAGGCCAAGGCCCAGCGCAGCCATGGCCACTTGGGTGAACAGCAGCACCTTGCGCCGGTTATAGGTATCAGCCACCAAACCTGCCCACGGCGCCAGAACCAGCTGCGGCCCAAGCTGCAGCGCCATGACTATGCCCATGGCCGCTGCGTCCTGGTCGGTGAGGATGTCATAGACCAGCCAGTCCTGGGCTGTCCGCTGCATCCAGGTGCCGATGTTGGACACCAATGCACCGATGAACCAGATTCGGTAGTTAAAGAAGCGCAGTGAACGGAACACAGCTCAGCACCGTTTACCCATGAACTTGTTGACTGCTGCCCCCGGACCCAATGGTTTAGCGCTCCTCCTGAGTTCCCGCCCCGCCGTTCGCGGAATGACCGGCACTGTCCTCAGAGTGTCCGCCGCGATCCCGCTCGTCTCCTTCGTCGCCGTCGGCCTGCGCCCGGGCGGCTTCCTCAGCGGCAACGGCGGCTTCCTCCGCGGCTACATCCTCCGGACGGATCCGCTCCGACCACGGCACCCACTCGGGAGCGAGGACGGCATTCTCCGAGGGAAGCAGTCCCACCTCGCAGACCGTGGCAACCTTCCCGCGCGGCACCCTGGCCACGGTGGCGTACCAGTGCCAGCCGTTGTATCCGGGGCGCAGGGACTCAAAACGGTGCGTCACCAGGCGCTCAGCGTCCGGCGTTGCCCCTATGTAGGCGCCGATCTGTTCCGGGGGAACAACTTCCAGAAGTCCTGCACGTGCCGCTTCAACGGCAGCGGCAAGCACTGCGTCAGGCTTGGACGGGCGTCGTGCAGCACGCCGCGGTGCCGTGGCAGCGGACTGCCCTCCGGAAGCTTCGGGAGCCGGAGAATCCGATTCGGAATGGGTTGTTGCGCGAGTGGTCATGCAGTGGATCCGCCTTATACGTCCAGGTCATCGGCGACGGCGCGCAGAACGGCCGCCACCTTGGTGGCATGCTTCTTGTCCGGGTAACGGCCCTTGCGCAGGCCGTTCGAGACTGCATCCAACAGTTTAATAAGGTCTTCCGTAATAACCGCCATGTCATCCGCACTCTTCCGCGTGGCCCGTGCCACTGACGGCGGTGCTTCAAGGATGCGGGCCGAGAGGGCCTGGGGGCCGCGGCGGCCGTCGGCAACGCCAAACTCCATGCGGGTACCGGGCTTTACCTCGGTGACGCCTGCCGGGAGGGCGGAGGCATGAAGGAAGACTTCCTGCCCCTCGTCCGTGGCCAGAAATCCAAAACCTTTACCAGTGTCGAACCACTTCACCTTGCCGATGGGCACTTCGGTTACCTCGTTCTTAGCTAATGAGTGCAGCAGTTATACCTGCCGCAGTGTTGCGCAACCCGCAGTGCCGGCCGTATGCAGAAATGAATGCTCCGGTAGTTCCGCACCTACCGGATGCTTCCGATACTGGGTCGTCCAGATACCAGGTCATCAAGATACTGGGTCATCCAGATACTACGGGAGAGATACTACTGGGAAGCATGTTCCCTTTAGAATATCCCGGCAGTGCATTCCTTCTCCCGTGCCGGACCTTTGGAGCCGGGAGTTTCCGCTGTTAGCGTTAAATTCATGGACACCAGCGCGCCTTCTCCCGGCAGGACCCCGCACCGGACCGCAGCAGACGTGCCGCGCTGGCGGCGGGTCCTCACGGGTGTGGCAGCGCTGCTCGCCGTTCTGGGCCTGCTTTGCCTGGGTGCCGTCCTGCTCTCGGCCCTGCGCGGGGAAAGTGTGTGGCCCGGCTACGCAGCGGGTGCCATTTATGCCCTCCCGGCAGCATTCCTCCTGATGGCAGCGCTAATAATTGACGGAATTCGCCGTCGGCGGCGCGGCTAGGCCGTTCGTTTTGGAACCGGTTCGGGTAACGTAAAGACGATGTCCGCGATCCGAGCCTTAGCCGAAGATCTAGCTTCACGCAGCGACGACCAGCTGCGTGAATTGCTTGCGGCCAGACCGGATCTGGTGTTGCCTCCCGTTCCGGATTTCCAGGCCCTCGCGGCGCGCGCCTCAACCCGCATCAGTGTGCAGCGGGTGCTGGAAAAGCTCACAGCGCCTGAGCTGCAGGTCCTTGAAGCCGTGGACCTGACCACCAATGAGGATTCGCATCTCAGTACTACGGCGTCCTGGCTGAAGAGCGCCATCGCGGGGTCCACCATCAAGGCGCTGGACGCCATCCTCAATCATCTGCATGCTCTCGCCCTGCTCCGCCGCGCGACCCCGCACCCCGGGGCCCCCAAGGCCGACGCCGGGCGCCGGTTCTATCTGCCGGTGTCAGTGCTCGGTGAAGCACTGGGAGCTTATCCGGCCGGCCTTGGCCGGCCCTATTCCACCCTTGCCGTCCAGCAACCCGAATTCGGTCAGCGCCTGGTGGGCATCGTGGAGGGGCTGCGCAGAAGCGGCATAGCCATGGAGCGGGCGGACACACCGGCGACGGCGGCCCATTCCCTGCACCATCTGGTTTCGGATCCGGTGGCCTGGGCCTCGCTGATGTCCGGTGCTCCGCCCCAGACACAGGAGCTCCTGAAGCGATTCAAGTACTCCCCGGTGGGTGCCATTCCCAAAAAGGCCACCATGGGCCGCGCCGTACTGGACAATCCCTCCCCCACCCCGGTGGAGTGGCTGGTGGCCCGCGGCCTCCTGGTTCCGCTGGACGCGCTGCACGTTGAACTCCCCCGGCCGGTGGGGCAGGCGTCCCGCGGCCATGTCATCGTTTCCGATTTCCAGCTTTCCCCGCCGGCACCGGTCACCCGCCAGGTTCCCAACAGTGTCCGGGACAACGCCGCTTATGGGGCGGTGGCGGAAACCCTGCGGCTGGTGACCGAACTGCTCACCCTGGCCAAGACAACTCCCATCAGCACCCTGCGCTCCGGCGGAGTGGGAGTGCGGGAAGTGCGGCGTGTCTCCGAGTCACTGCGCATCGATGCTTCCGCCACCGCCTGGCTGCTGGAACTCTCCGCCCTGTCCGGGCTGCTCGCCCTCGACGTCACTACGTCACGGTGGTGTGTCACGGAGCGGGAATGGCTGACCCTGGACCGGGATGAGCAGTGGAAGCAGCTGGTTTCGGCCTGGCTCGAAGCGGACCGCGCGCCGTCCCTGGTCGGCAGCCCGCTGCCCGGCGGCGGCGCCGTCAATGCTTTGGCGGCTGAGGCATCACGTCCGGATGCCCCCCTGGTGCGCAAGCGGGCCCTGGAAATGCTGGCGCGCCTGGCGGCTGAGGACACCGCCGGGGAAGGAACCACCGGAGCCCTCGACGCCGCTGGCCTAGTCAGCGCACTGACCTGGCACCAGCCGCGGCTCCAGCGCAGGTTTGCGCGGCTGGTCCCGGGCATCCTCAAGGAAGCAGCCCAGCTGGGGCTGCTCGGGTCCGGCGCCCTCACTGATTTGGGAGCAGCGGTTGCTGCCGGGGATTGGGATGCGGCCTTGGACCGCCTGCGCGGCGCCCTGCCGGAGCCGCTTCATTCGTTTCTCCTGCAGGCAGACCTGACTGCAGTGGCTCCGGGTTATCTGGAGCCCGGCGTCGCGCGCCGCCTTGCCGCCATCTCGGTAGCCGAGGGCCAAGGGCCGGCGGCCATCTACCGCTTTTCCGCCGACTCCGTCCGGCAAGCCCTGGACAGCGGACAGAGCGCTGCCGAGATCATGGAATTCCTGCACCGGCACTCCGCCACTGATGTGCCCCAGCCGCTGAAGTATCTGGTCGAAGACACCGCGGCCCGCTACGGCCGGCTCAGGGTCGGCTCCATGGCCTCCTATCTGCGCAGCGACGACGAAGACGGCCTGACCGGACTGCTGGCAGATCCGGGCACCACGGCCCTGGGCCTCGTACGCCTCTCGCCCACCGTCGTCGGATCGGTGGCAAGCCCGCAGGAACTGTCCTACACCCTGCGCGAACTGGGCTACTCGCCGGCGCTGGAGGGCCGGGCACGCCCGGTGGCGGGTTCACATGCCCATCCCCCCGTGACGGTGCCCGCATCTTCCCGGACCCGGATCAATCCCTGGCACCTGACCGACGAGGACATCTCCGAACAGCTGGCCGCACTCCGCGGCGAAGGACCGCCGGTGGCCGGGCACGGCGAAAGCCAGCCGCTGGTCGGGCTGGAGATCCTGCGCGAGGCCATCCGCACCCGAAGTTCTGTCCGGATGGGCGTTGTGGACAGCCAGGGGAATCAGCGGCAGGAAATATTCGTTCCCTTATCAGTCACCGACGGACGGGTGCGGGTTTTTGATCCGCGCCGGGACGTGGAGCGAGTGGTGTCGGTGCACCGAATCATGGACGTAGAAATAGTGGAGGATACCCCGGCGCATGGCTGACGGACCGTTGATTGTCCAGAGTGATAAAACCATTTTGCTGGAGGTGGACCATCCCCAGTCAACCGAGGCCCGGCACGCCATTGCGGCGTTTGCCGAGCTGGAGCGGGCTCCGGAGCATATCCACAGCTACCGGCTGACGCCGCTTGGCCTGTGGAATGCCCGGGCTGCCGGCTTGGACGCCGAACAGGTTTTGAACACCCTGCTGACGTATTCCCGCTTTCCCGTGCCGCATTCGCTGCTGGTGGACATTGAGGAAACCATGTCCCGGTACGGGCGGCTGCGGCTGGAGAAGGATCCCCAGCACGGCTTGGTCCTGCGGACCACGGACTATCCGGTGCTGGAAGAGGTCATGCATGCCAAGAAGATCCAGCCGCTGCTGGGTCCGCGCATCGACGGCGAGACGGTGGTGGTGCAGTCCGCGATGCGGGGACAGCTCAAGCAGCTGCTGCTGAAGCTCGGCTGGCCGGCCGAGGATTTGGCCGGCTACGTGGACGGCACGCCGCACCCCATCATGCTGAACGAGGACGGCTGGGCGCTGCGCCCGTACCAGAAGCTGGCCACTGAGAACTTTTGGGCCGGGGGCTCCGGCGTCGTCGTCCTGCCCTGTGGTGCGGGCAAGACCCTGGTGGGCGCGGCAGCTATGGCCACCAGCTCCACCACCACGCTGATCCTGGTCACCAACACGGTGTCCGCTCGGCAGTGGAAGGATGAGCTGCTCAAGCGCACGTCACTGACCGAGGATGAAATCGGCGAATATTCCGGTGCCATGAAGGAAGTCCGCCCAGTCACCATTGCCACTTACCAGGTACTGACGCTCAAGCGCGGAGGCCTGTATCCGCATTTGGAACTGCTCGACGCCAATGACTGGGGCCTGATCATCTATGACGAGGTGCATCTGCTGCCGGCTCCGATCTTCAGGATGACGGCGGACCTGCAGGCGCGCCGGCGGCTGGGCCTGACCGCCACCCTGGTGCGGGAGGACGGCCGTGAGGGCGAGGTCTTCTCATTGATCGGCCCCAAACGCTACGACGCTCCGTGGAAGGACATCGAGGCCCAGGGCTACATTGCCCCGGCCGAGTGCATTGAGGTGCGCGTGGACCTGCCCCGGGATGAACGCGTTGCCTACGCCATGGCCGAGGACGGGGACAAGTACCGGCTGTGTTCGACGTCGGAGACCAAGACCGACGTCGTCGAGCAGCTCGTGAAGCGCCACGAAGGCGAGCAGACACTGGTGATCGGGCAGTATCTGGACCAGCTGGACGAGCTTGCCCAGCGGCTGGACGCACCCGTCATCAAGGGCGACACTCCTGTGAAGGAACGCCAGCGGCTGTTCAATGAGTTCCGCGAGGGCGCCCTGAACACGCTGGTGGTGTCCAAGGTGGCCAACTTCTCGATCGACCTGCCCGAAGCGTCAGTGGCCATCCAGGTCTCCGGTTCCTTCGGCTCCCGTCAGGAGGAGGCCCAGCGGCTCGGCCGGCTGCTGCGGCCCAAGGCCGACGGCAAGGCGGCGCACTTCTACACAGTGGTGGCCCGGGACACGGTGGACCAGGACTTTGCGGCCAAGCGGCAGCGGTTTTTGGCTGAGCAGGGGTATGCCTACTCCATCCTGGATGCCTCGGATATCGAAAAGCCGGTGTAGCGGCGAGCATCAGCCGGCGGTCAGCAACCTTCGGGCCCGCCTACAGACAACGCACAGCTAAATGTAAGAAACTGGTGCAGTGAACAAATCATCCGGACCTGAAGCCCGTCTCCTGGTTGTTGACGACGAGCCCAACATTCGCGAACTCCTGTCCACCTCGCTGCGCTTCGCCGGCTTCGACGTCGTGGCTGCCGGCAACGGGCGGGAAGCTCTGGCCGCTGTGGAGGAACATGCCCCCGACCTCGCAGTCCTGGACGTCATGCTTCCGGACATGGACGGCTTCACACTGACGCGCCGCCTGCGGGCAGCCGGCCGGCACTTCCCGGTGGTGTTCCTGACCGCACGGGACGACACCGAGGACAAGGTCACCGGCCTGACCGTGGGCGGAGACGACTACGTCACCAAACCGTTCAGCCTTGACGAAGTTGTGGCGCGCATCCGGGCAGTGCTGCGGCGCACCCAGCCGCTCGACGAGGACGACGCCGTCCTCCGCGTGGACGACCTTGAGCTGGATGACGACGCCCATGAGGTCCGCCGCGGCGGGGTGGTCATTGATCTTTCCCCCACCGAGTTCAAGCTGCTGCGCTATCTGATGCTCAATCCGAACCGGGTGCTGTCCAAGGCGCAAATCCTGGACCACGTCTGGGAGTACGACTTCAACGGGGATGCTTCCATCGTTGAGTCCTACATTTCCTATCTGCGGCGCAAGATCGACCGCAGCCCGGATGCTCCAGCCCTGATCCAGACCAAGCGCGGGGTGGGCTACCTTCTGCGCACGTCGGAGAAGCGCTAAGCCTTGCTCCGCCGCTGGAAATCCGCCTCGCTGCGATCCCAGCTCGTAGCCATCATGGCGATTTTGATGGTCATCACCGTGACCATCACGGGGCTGGCCACGATTTACGTGCTGCGGCAGATTCTGATAACGCGCCTTGATGTTGAAATCGGCGACAATGCCCCGGCAGTGTCCCGCTATCTGCTTTCGGACGGCCCTGCCAGCGATACCTCCCTGTTCCAGTTCTACGGGCTCTATCTGGCCGACGACGGCAGCTACGGACCCGAGACCCACTCCGATCCCCGACAAGACACCCCCGTGGTGGACCATTACACCGCCGAGCAGGTGAGGGAGCTCGATCAGCAGGGACAAACGGTTCCCGGAACTGCTCCGGGCAGCAAAGGCTGGCGCCTGAAGGTCTTCCCTCTCGAGGCCGCTCCCGGTTCGGTGGTTGTTGCGCTTCCGCTGGACTCCGTGGCCACCACCGTGGATGAAGCCGCGTCGCTGGTGTTCTCCGTGGGGCTGCTCGGCACCCTGGGCGCCACCGGGATCGCTTACTGGGCCGTCACCCGGCAGTTCCGCCCGTTGAGCCAGGTGGAGAAGACCGCTGCGGCCATCGCTGCCGGCGACCTTTCCCGGCGCGTGGACGTCGGCAACCCGACCACGGAAATTGGCCGTCTGTCCCGCTCCCTGAACGCCATGCTGGCGCACATCGAAACCGCTTTTGCGGCCCGGACCAAGTCCGAGCAGAAGATGCGCCGCTTCGTCCAGGATGCCTCGCACGAGCTGCGCACCCCGCTGGTCACGATCCGTGGCTTCTCCGAGCTGTACCGCCACGGCGCACTGCAGAAACCCGAAGAGGTGGCTGCGGCCATGGGGCGGATCGAGAGTGAGGCCAAGCGGATGGGCCAGCTGGTGGAGGATCTGCTTACTCTGGCCCGTGTGGATGAACAGCGCCCGCTGGAGTACGAGCCGGTGGACCTGATGCTGTTGGGCAACGATGCCGCGATGGACGCGCGTGCCAGCTCGCCGGGCCGGGAGATCCGCGTGGTGGGCCTGGACGGGCAGCAGCCGCGTCCGGCGCCTACTTTAGGCGACGAGGCCCGGCTGCGGCAGGTAGTGGCGAACCTGATCACCAATGCCCTGCGTTACACACCTGACGGGTCCCCGATTGAGATTGCCGTTGGTGTGGCACCGGTTATCCACAACCGCTCGGACGCCGTGCTCGAGGTGCGGGACCACGGACCGGGCATCTCCGAGGAAGATGCGGCGCGGGTCTTTGAGCGTTTTTACCGCGCCGATTCCTCGAGGTACCGCGAGACGGGCGGCACGGGTCTTGGCTTGGCGATTGTCGCCGCACTGGTGGCACAGCACGACGGCACCGTACGGCTGTCCGAAACGGAAGGCGGCGGCGCCACCCTCTCCATCCGCCTCCCCTATCACCCCGCGGGGGACCTCGACGCGGAGCAGTCCGAGCCGGGCAGCTAGCACAGGGCATCCCCCTCCACAGGGGCAGCCCCGGCGCCGTGGTCCCGTCCTGTCCACAGGTGTGACCTCGCCTGTGCGGCACAGTGTCCGCCCGCCTAGCCTCGGAAGCTCAAGGCTCATGGAGCCGCAGGCAACTTCTGAAGGGGAGACACCATGGCACTAGTTTCAGTGGACAGCGAGGTTCTCGACGCCAAGAGCGCCGAGGTCCGCGGCACCATCGACCGGCTGCAATCGGAGATCAACCGGATGCAGTCAGGCCTGCAGTCCCTCAGCGAGTCGTGGCAGGGCCAGGCGTCGGCGAACTTCCAGTCCCTGGTGGCGGACTGGCGCAGCACCCAGGCCAAGGTTGAGGAGTCCCTGGCCAGCATCAATCTGGCCCTTGGTCATGCATCGGCGCAGTACGCGGAAACGGAAGCAGCCAACGTCGCTCTGTTTCGACACTAGGCCTGTCTGCGAACGCTAAAAGGCGCGGCACCTCAAAGGTGCCGCGCCTTTTAGCTGGCTAGCTGGGCCTTGCGGATCAGCAGTGGGGGCTAGAAGCCGCCCATACCGCCCATGCCGCCCATTTCATCGCCGCCGCCCATGGCCGGTGCAGCCTTTTCAGGCTTGTCGGCAACCACTGCTTCGGTGGTCAGGAACAGACCGGCGATGGAAGCCGCGTTCTGCAGGGCAGAGCGGGTTACCTTTACCGGGTCGTTGACGCCGGCGGCCAGCAGGTCTTCGTACTCGCCGGTTGCAGCGTTCAGACCCCAGCCCTCGGGCAGGCCGCGGACCTTGTCGACAACAACGCCCGGCTCCATGCCGGCGTTGAACGCGATCTGCTTCAGCGGAGCGTCGATGGCAACGCGCACAATGTTTGCGCCCGTTGCTTCGTCGCCCTCAAGGGTCAGGTTGGCGAAAGCCTTCAGGCCGGCCTGGATGAGGGCAACGCCGCCACCGGCGACAATGCCTTCTTCAACGGCTGCCTTGGCGTTGCGGACAGCGTCCTCAATGCGGTGCTTGCGCTCCTTGAGCTCAACCTCGGTGGCTGCGCCGGCCTTGATGACTGCAACGCCGCCGGCCAGCTTGGCCAGGCGTTCCTGCAGCTTCTCACGGTCGTAATCGGAATCGGAGTTCTCGATCTCGGCACGGATCTGGTTGACGCGGCCCGCGATTTCCTCGGCGTCGCCGGCGCCTTCCACGATGGTGGTCTCGTCCTTGGTGACAACAACCTTGCGGGCCTTGCCCAGCAGGTCGAGCGTGGCATTTTCCAGCTTCAGGCCGACTTCCTCGGCGATGACCTGGCCACCGGTGAGGATGGCGATGTCTGCCAGCTGGGCCTTGCGGCGGTCGCCGAAGCCCGGAGCCTTGACGGCAACGGACTTGAAGGTGCCGCGGATCTTGTTGACAACCAGGGTTGCCAGGGCTTCGCCCTCAACGTCTTCGGCGATGATCAGCAGCGGCTTGCCGGACTGCATGACCTTCTCGAGGACGGCAACGAGATCCTTGACGTTGGAGATCTTCGAGTTGACGATCAGGATGTACGGATCTTCCAGGACTGCTTCCTGACGCTCGGCGTCAGTCACGAAGTAGCCGGAGATGTAACCCTTGTCGAAGCGCATACCTTCGGTGAGCTCAAGCTCAAGACCGAAGGTGTTGGACTCCTCGACGGTGATGACGCCTTCCTTGCCCACCTTGTCCAAGGCTTCGGCGATGAGATCACCGATCTGCTGGTCGCCGGCGGAGATGGAAGCCGTGGCAGCAATCTGCTCCTTGGTCTCAATTTCCTTGGCGGAGGCCAGGAGCTCGGCCGTAACAGCCTCGACGGCCTTCTCAATGCCGCGCTTCAGGCTCAGCGGGTCAGCGCCGGCAGCAACGTTGCGCAGGCCTTCCTTGACCAGTGCCTGGGCGAGGACGGTAGCCGTGGTGGTACCGTCACCGGCAACATCGTCAGTCTTCTTGGCAACTTCCTTGACCAGCTCTGCGCCGATCTTTTCGTAGGGATCGTCGAGCTCGATCTCCTTGGCGATGGAAACGCCGTCGTTCGTGATGGTGGGGGCGCCCCACTTCTTCTCAAGGACCACGTTGCGGCCGCGGGGGCCCAAGGTGACCTTTACGGCGTCAGCGAGGATATTCAACCCGCGCTCGAGGCCGCGGCGTGCCTCTTCGTCAAATGCAATGATCTTGGCCATAACGGCTTTCGTCCTTCCGGAACAGTCATGCTGGGTGCTTAGATGTTGCATTCCAGACTGCGGTGCCCGCGACGGACGGGCCTGTGCGCGCGATCTCTTTTACGCGTACCCAGGCCCTCACCTCAGTGGCTTGCTCTTTCACTCAACGCCGACCGCTTTTTAGCAGTCATCCGGCAAGAGTGCTAAGTCAATAATTAGCACTCCCTCACACTGAGTGCAAGCGATCACGGCTTCGCGCTGTGTCCCTCACGCTCATCTGCAACCCGGAGCACAGGCAGGGGCACGCCAAACGGCGGCGGGCCATGCAGAGGGGGCCGCCGCCGCTTTGCCCGCCGGACGGCGGACGCTCGCCTACACTGCGCGGACGTCTTCCGCCTGCGGGCCCTTCTGCCCCTCACCAATCTCAAACTGCACCCGCTGGCCCTCTTCCAGGGTGCGGTAACCGGACGCCTGGATCGCGGACCAGTGGACGAATACGTCCGTTTGAGCCTCATCCACGGTGATGAACCCGTAGCCCTTTTCTCCGTTGAACCATTTGACGATCCCCTGCGCCATGCTCTTTCTCCCGCCTTGTTGCGAACGTGCCTTCCGCCAGGCTGCCCGTGGCGGAACGGGCCGGCACACAGCCGGTCCGGCGGACAGCGGATTTCCCCTGCTCGATTGGGACCGGGCGCGGCACGGCTGGCACTCACTGTAGCCAGCAGAAAACGGGTCGCGGACCGGGATGGGCGATCGTTATGCAGTTTTTACGAAAAGAGAGTTGTTCCTACTGGAATCCCGGACCGGCCACCACGGTGACCAGGTCAAATTCCGCGGATTCAGAGAGTGCGGGGATCTCCAGGAGCCGGGACAGCTCCTGGGCACCGGCCAGCTGGTCCGCGCCGTTGTAGAAAATGACCGATCCCTGAAGCGGCTGTCCGCTCCACACGGCGATCTCTTCGGCGGTCCAGCCGTCTGCTGCGATCCGGCCGGAAACGATGGAGCCCACCCCGGGAATGCCGGTTCCGTTCAGCACCACCACGGGCTGACTGCGGTCCACCCCGTCCGAGGCCTCCGGGGAAGCCGGAGATTCACTCGGGGAGGCACCGGCGGAGGTATCGGGTTCCTCCGACGGCTCGGGCTCTGAAGCCGGCGCTGAAGCTTGTGCCGCTGCCGCCGGATCTCCGGCCGGCCCTGCGGCGTCGTCCGCCCCGATGCCAAGCCGGGGAAGGACAAAATAGGCGGCGAGGCCCAATACCAGGGCAAGCACCCCCACGGTAATGATCAAGCCAAGTCCGCGGGACCGTGCGGGGATCAGCCGTTCCCGGTGGACGCCCTGGCGCGATGATGTCTCGGGAACCTTGTCAAACTCATCCCGGGGATATGGGCTCATGGTGCGTATCAGTCCTTGGGTCTGCGGCGGCGACGGATTTAGACGTCAAAGCCTGAGCGACGGGCGGTGCGCGCACGCTGACGGGTTGTACGTAGTCTACGCAGTCTCTTGACGAGCATCGGATCGTGCGCGAGGGCGTCCTCGGTGTCGATGAGCGCATTGAGGACCTGGTAATAGCGGGTGGCGGACATGCCGAACAGTTCACGGATGGCCTGTTCCTTCGCCCCGGCATACTTCCACCAGGCCCGCTCCAGCGCGAGCATCTGCTGTTCCTGCTCTCCCAGGGGACTTTCGGGGTCAACCGCGCCGTCCAGCGAAAAGGCTTCGGTTGTTTCGGCCACAGAAATCTCCCAGATAAGTTGACGGTTTCGATCCCATGCTAGTGGGGAAATAACATGCTTGCCATTTTGGCGCCGCCCGTCACACGGGCCCGCAGTCCTGCACGGCGTTGGCACCCGGGCGCGGCTGATCCCGGCGCCGGAACTCCCGCGGACACAGCCGGCGGCCCTAGTCTGGAGGGGTGAGCTCCAATGAACCGACCCTCTTCTCCCTGCCGCCGGATTCTCTTCCGGCCGGTTCCCGCCGTCCCGGGACAGGCACCGCCAACGACGACGCCGCGTCCGGCCCGGGTGCTGAACCTTTTCCTTTCGCAGCGCCCGCCGTGCTCAGGGACGTCATGGCACCGGACTGGGCCGCTGCCCTGGCCCCGGCCGCTTCTGAACTGCACCGGATCGCAGCCTGGCTCGAGGAAGAGCGCGCATCAGGCAACACCGTGCTGCCTGCCCCCGGAAACATTCTCCGTTCCTTCTCCCGTCCCCTGGCCGAGGTGAAAGTCCTGCTCATCGGTCAGGACCCGTACCCCACCCCGGGCCACGCCGTCGGACTGTCCTTCTCCGTGGACCGCGGCGTGCGGCCGCTGCCCCGGAGCCTGAACAACATATATAAGGAACTCGACGCCGACCTCGGCATAGCGCCCTGCGCGCACGGGGACCTCAGCGCCTGGTCGGACCAGGGCGTGCTGCTGCTGAACCGTGTCCTGACCGTTCGGGCGGGAGACGCCGGTTCCCACCGCAGACGCGGCTGGGAGCAGATCACCGAGCTGGCCGTGCGCGCCGTCGTCGCCCGCCGGTCCGCCGACGGCGGCCGCGTACCCCTGGTGGCCGTGCTCTGGGGCAATGACGCGCGCTCAATAGTGCCCCTGCTGGGTGAGGTGCCCCGCATCGAATCTGCCCATCCCAGCCCGCTCTCGGCATCGCGGGGATTCTTCGGCTCACGCCCGTTCAGCCGGGTCAACGAGCTGCTGCAGAGCCAGGGTGCTGAGCCCGTGGACTGGGCCCTGGACGGGATACGGTAGGGGAAACGCCTGACCAAGGAGAATTACATGCCCGACTCTGCTGTGCCCGCCGGAAAGCCTGCCCAGGATCCTCCCCGCCGGTCCCGGCCGCTGCTGACCCTGGAGGTCCTGCGGCGCGAGCAGTTGACTCCGCATATGGTGCGAATCATTGCGGGCGGACCCAACTTTGAGCACTTTGCAGACAACGGCTTTGCGGACGCGTACTGCAAGATCTGGTTTGGGCCGGACGGGAAGCCGCTGGACGGCAGCGCCGAGCTTGAGGCCCTCCGGGAGCAGTTCCCGCGGGAACAGTGGCCGGTCTCGCGGACCTACACCATCCGCAGCGTCAATGCCGCGGCGCGGGAGCTCGCCATCGACTTTGTGGTCCACGGCGACGAGGGGCTTGCCGGTCCCTGGGCGGCCCGTGCGGCCGCCGGCGAAAGCCTTTCCTTCACCGGCCCCGGCGGAGCCTTCGATCCGGATCCCGACGCCGGCTGGTACCTTTTTGCCGCCGATGAATCCGCGCTTCCCGCCACGGCTGCCGTGCTGGAAGCCCTGCCCTCCGCCGCCGTCGGGCAGGTTTTTGTGGAAGTGGGCGGACCGCAGGACCGCCAGCCTCTCACCATGCCGGCAGGCATGACCGTGACCTGGCTCTACCGGGGAGAACTTCCGGCCGGGAACACCGGCCTGCTCGCCGCGGCCGTGGCCGCCGCTTCCTGGCCAAGCAACGACGTTCAGGTCTTCGCCCATGGCGAGCGGGAAGCCATGAAGGCACTGCGGGACGTTCTTTTCGGTGCCAGGGGCCTGGAACGCCGGCAGGTATCGCTGTCCGGGTACTGGGCGGCGGGACGCACTGAAGACGCCTTCCAGGCAGAAAAAAGGACCCCGGTGGGCAAGATCCTCTAGATCTCATCCTCCGGGGCCCTTCGGCCCGGCTGCCGGGAGCCGGTCAGCGGCGTTCGTCAGCCGGGTTCCTAGCGGCGGCGGTTTCGGCGGTCCATGCCTGACAGGTTCCGGGTCAGCGGGCGGGCCAGGTTGTCTCCAAACACCACGCCTCCGGCGATCGCCAGGATCACGGTCAGTGCATTGAAGATCCCCACGGCACCAACCGTGATGTCATCGGACGCGATGCTCAGGCCGTACATGGCGCGGAAAATGGAAAGCCCCGGGAACAGGAACAGCACTGCCGGAACTGCCACAATCAGCTGCGGAGCCCCCATGCGCAGGGCAATGATCCGGGCCATCATGCCAATAAAGATGGCGGCGACGGCCGGAGTGAGCCGCGGTCCCATGCCCACCAGCTCCGCGAGCTCGAACACGAGGAACCCGGCAGCCCCGGTGAGGACCGTGGGCAGCACCAGACTGAGGGGTGACTGCTCCACCACGCAGATGGTTGCCAGCGCCACGGCGAGCAGCAGCAGCGTCAGCACAAATGGATACTGTGACCCTGCCACCTGGGTAACGTCCACGCGCGGCACCCCCAGCAGCGCTCCCGTCACCAGTGCGACGGCGATGCCCGCCACCAGTGCGCCGAACGTCAGGAACGCGGACAGGAAACGTCCCGCAGCCGTCACGGGGAACCCGTTGATCGCATCCTGTACGGCGGAGACAAGCCGGCCTGTGGGCAGGAGCAGCAGGATTCCTCCGGCCACCACAATGCCCGGGGTGATGGGCACCTCGAATGACCAGAAGATCATGGCGATGGCCGTGACCAGGAAGCCGCTCGCCGCAGTGGTGAAGAAGTCCGGCACCCGCCACCGGCCCAGCACGCGCTGCAGCAGGCTCACCAGGAAGGTACTGACAAAAGCCACCGTTGACGCCAGCGGTCCGCCGCCGATGAAACCGACAATGGCGGCGGAAAAGGCGCCGGTGGAAAAGGTCACTGCCCACCGTGGAAACGGCTTGGGCCGGTGCGTGATTTCATTGAGCCGGTTGGCCGCTTCGGCACGGGTGATGCCGTCGTCGATGATGTCCGTGACCAGCTGGTGGACCAGGCCAAGCCCGGCATAGTTGTTGGTCCAGGACCGGACCACCCGCATGACGGTGATGGGGGTCTGGTCCTTGGGCGAATAGTTCAGCAGCACCGACTGGTTGGTGATGTCCACCTCGATGCTGTCCAGGCCGAAGGCAGCGGTCACCGCAATGATGGCAGTTTCCACTTCCAGGGCGCCGGCGCCGTAGCGGAACATGGTTTCGGCCAGGCCGAGGGCAAGGTCAAGAGTCTTCCGTGCCGAGGCATCCGGTCCGGCGCTGCGCACCAGCGGGTTGGCATAGGGAGATCCAGCCAGCCGCTCCACAATGGACATGGCCTGCGTGGGCGGAGTTTCGCCCTGCACCAACTTGCGCAGCATCCGCCGGGCGGCCGCAGAGGACCGGTCCTGCCGCAGGGCATTGGCGCTGCCGGGATGGTGGTGGCTGCCCGGCACGGTTTTGCGCGCCCGGGGCTTCCGCGGCGCCTGGCCCGTGTCCGGCCGTGGCCGGCCGGGCTGGGTTTTATCCTGGGCAATCCCGCCTGCGCCGCCCTTGGCCGGGGTGATCATGACCGAGGTGGTGGGAGGCGGCGGCTTCGGTTTTGTGCTGCGCAGGCCGGTCCCTTCGGGACCGGTGGGCAGGCCCGCTGCCTTAGCTGACTGCGGCGCCTGGCCGGGCGCCGCCGGGCGCCGCACCCGGGCGCCGGGTGTTTTGGACCCGGGCCCCTTGGAACCGGCCGCCTTGGGCTGCCGGACTACTGGAATCGGTCCCACCATCGGATCGGGGTTCTGAGCAGGCTCTTGGCGGTCTGCATCGGACGTGTTCTCCAAAGGACTCACCCTTTCGCCTTTGTTGTGCCTGAATCGGCGTTCAGGCATGCTTCCTGGTTAGTAAAACGGCTGCTGGTGCCGGCGCCAGTAGATCTGGCGGGCCACCCGCTCACCAATGGTGTTCCAGATCTTGTACCGCACCGGATCCAGGACCAGGTCATAACAACCCACAAAATCCGTGACCGTCTTCGAGAAGCTGGTCTTGAACAGGCCAAGGCCGTGGTGCGGGTGCTCCTTGTTTTTCAGCTGATCGCTGGGAGGAGTTCCGCAGAAGTCATACTGCTCAATGCCGAAGTCTTCCTTCAGCTCATTGATGGCGGTCCACTGGACCAGGTGGGAATCCCCGTACTGGTTGCGGCGCGGCTTCGATCCGCCGTCCTTGTACGTGCCCTTTTTGCCATAGGCAATGACAAAGGCACCCACTGTGGGTTCGCCGTTCTCGAAGGCGAAGTAGAACCGGCCCTGGCCGGCGGCCACGAAGTTGGACCAGAAGCGGTGGTAGTACTCATAGGAGCGCATCCGGGCCGAGGACCGGTCCTCGATGTGGCTCATCAGCTTGTACATGATGCGCATGTTCTCTTCGGTGGGTTCCACCCGGCGTACATCCGCTTCCTCGCGGATCGCCCGGCGGACGGCGTTGCGCCCGCGCGAGGAGAGGTTCTTGAGCAGCTGTTCACTATCCGGCGTGGTATCCAGCAGTGCCGTGGAGTCATTGGGCTGCAGATTGAAGGTCTTCACCAGGCCTGCGCCCAGGAACTGGGCACGCACCTCCGGGCTGTCCACAATGTCCGGCTCCACCTTGACGGCGAACACGTTGCGCTTGGTGTCCTTGATGAACCGGCGCAAAGCATCCAGCACCTCGGGCACATGCGACGGTTCCGCTACGTCCGGGCCCTTGATGAGGTACCAGAGACTGCCCAGGCCGGGAACCTTCTTTTCGATGGCCAGGTTGTACGTGGTGTAACCGTGGCCGGTGAACACCAAATGGATCGGATTCCACCCGTGGTGCGACTTGACTTCCGCATAGGACGCCGACTGCAGCACGTTCCCGCCGCACGGGTTGGACAGCACATGGCTGTCCCACTTTTCCATCTCGTCGGCTGTGGCCAGGCGTGCACTAAAGTCTCGCAAAATACCTCAACTAATCACTTGATCGCTTGATCACTTGCGCCATCGGCTGCTGATCCGAAGCGGACCCCGGAATTGCCCAAGGAACCGCCCCCAAGTCTATCCGGTGTGGTGTTCCCAGTATGAAATCCGAGCTCCCGCAGCAGTGTGACGTGGCCCCGGCTGCCGCGGCCTGTGGTGCGGCGCCCCGGCGGCCCCGGCCCCGGCTACACTAGATGCAAAATCATGTACTTTTAGCGGAAGCGGGAAGCACCACATGGGTCAGCATCTGGAACTTGGACTGGACACCTTTGGAGACGTCACTTCGGACCCGGACGGTGAGCGGCTTCCACAGCACCAGGTCCTGCGCAATGTTGTGGCCGAAGCAGTGCTGGCCGATTCGGTGGGCATTGACTTCATTGGCATCGGCGAACACCACCGCGAGGACTTTGCCGTCTCCGCTCCGGATGTGATTCTCGCAGCCATTGCCGGCCAGACCAGCCGGATCCGGCTGGGTTCGGCAGTAACGGTCCTGAGCTCCGATGATCCGATCCGCGTCTTCCAGCGCTTTTCGACCCTGGACGCAGTGTCCAACGGCCGTGCGGAGGTGATCCTGGGACGGGGATCCTTCACCGAGTCCTTTCCCCTGTTTGGCCTGGACCTGGCACAGTATGAGGAGCTCTTTGAGGAAAAGCTCGAGCTCTTTTCCGAACTGCGCCGCGAAAAGCCGGTGACCTGGAACGGCAGCACCCGGGCGCCGCTGCAGAACCAGCGCGTGTATCCGCCCACTGCCTCCGGCGAGCTCCCGGCCTGGATCGCCGTGGGCGGAACGCCGCAGTCCGTAGTCCGGGCTGCCCATTACGGCCTGCCGCTGATGCTGGCCATCATTGGCGGCGAACCGGCACGCTTCGCGCCGTTCGTGGATTTGTACAAGCGGGCGCTGACCCAGTTTGGGCGTCCGATGCTTCCGGTGGGCGCACACTCCCCCGGTTACATAGCGGCCAGCGATGAGCAGGCACTTGAAGAGGCCTGGCCACATTTTGAACGCATGCAGAACCGGATCGGCCGCGAGCGCGGCTGGAGCCCCACCACCCACAGCGACTATTTGGCCTCAGCAGGTCCCGACGGCGCCCTGTTTATCGGTTCCCCGGAGACCGTCGCTGCCAAAATCGTTCGGGTGGCCCGGGAACTGGAGCTGAGCCGCTTCGATTTGAAGTACAGCCTCGGAACATTGCCGCACGAGCTGCTGATGAACTGCATCCGCCTGTACGGCACGGAAGTGGCCCCGCTGGTCCGCGAGCAGCTCGCGTAGCGCCTTCCCGTCTCCGCCTGGTACAGGCTAGACCGAGGCGGGGAGGAACCAGCGCACCCGGGGCGGCTCCTCGGCCATCTCCGCGGCCCGGTCCATAGCCCTGCGGTCCTCGCCCGTGATGCGTTCCTGTTCCTGGCGCAGGTACTCCCGCCAGGTGGCGACGTCGTAAATCTCGCGGAACTGGCGGGAGTCCGTCACCGAGTGGACCAGTTCCCAGTCCCGGGCGCCGGTGCGCATCCTCGCAAGCTTCACTTCATGCATGGCCTGCACAAAGTCGGCCGCCTTGTCGGGAGCAAGCTCATAGGCGATGAGGACGGTGACCGGCCCGGCATCGGGCTCGGGTTCCTCCTCCGCCTCAATGCCGAGATCAGCTTCCGCGACGCTCCGATCCAGCTTGCCGGTGCGCGGAAGCAGCGGCAGGACGGTAATACTCAGCCCCGCGGCCACCAGCAGAATTCCCGCCGCGGCCAGTACCGGGGCATAACCGAAGGCGGTTGCCAGGGATCCCCAAACAACAGCGCCGAGCGCCTGGGCCCCGGTGGTCACCATCAGCTGGACCGAAAGCCCGCGGGCACGCACCCATTCCGGCAGCGTGAGCTGAATGGCGCTGTTAAGAATGGAGAAGGTGGCAATCCAGGAAATGCCCGCGAACACCAGCAGCGCAGCCAGCACGCCGGCGGGCAGGAAGCCGGCGGCAAACGTCGCGACGCCGAACACGGCCGCCGCCAGCCCAAGCATCAGGTTGTCATTGATCCGGTCCGTGACCCTGGGCAGCAGCACCACACCGACGACGGCGCCGCCGCCCAGCGCGCCCAGCAGCAGGCCGTAGCCGGTGGACCCGAGGTGGAGGTGCCCGTTCACGGCCACCGGAAGCAGGGCATACAACGCGCTCGCGGGCGTCACAAAGAAACCGGTCCGCAGAAGAATGCGCCGGATCCGCGGTGCTGCCCGAATGTAACGCATTCCGGCCGCAAGTGCCTCGCGCAGCCGTTCCGGGTCATCCGGGCCCGGGGGCGCGCGCCACACGTAGACGGCCAGCGCCGTTCCCAGAAACGACACCGCGTTGAGTCCGAAGACAAAGGCCGGACCGAAGAAGGAGACGAGAACACCTGCCACGGCAGGACCAACGGCTCGGGCACCGTTTACCGCCATGCTGCCCAGGGCAGCCGCCGCCCGAATCTCCTCCCGCGGCACCAGGTCGGGGTTAATGGCCTGCCATGCCGGCTGACTGAGGGCCACCCCGCAGCCGATCAGGAAGGTGTACAGAAGCAGCGAATCCGGATTCAGCAGACCCAGCGCCGCAATCACGGTCAGGACGGCGGCAGCGGCCGCCGCAAAAAGATTGGCCCCGAGAATCAGGCGCCGCCGGTTGAAGGCATCGGCAAGGAATCCGGCAATGAGTCCCAGCAAAAGGGAAGGCAGCAGATTGGCCGTCTGGACCAGGGATACCAAGGCGGGATTGGACGCTTTCTCCACCAGAAACCACTGCGCGCCCACGGTCTGCATCCACGTGCCAATGCTGGACCCGAGATTGGCGAGCCACAGAATCAGGAAGGCGCGGCGCCGCAGGGGCGCCCAGGGCGATACCGAATCCATCAGGACACCTCCGTCAGACCACGCGCGGGAATCCTGCCCATGCTTTCCGGAACCGCTTCCGTGCTGTTCTTCCGCGTTCCTCTTCCGCCGCGTACATCAGTCCGTAGGTGAACCCGTTCCGGCCGGCGCCCGCGGCTTCGGCACCGAGCCGGCGCAGATACTCCCGGCTGACCACACTGTCCTGATGCTCGCCAAGGATTTTTTGGATATGTTCGGCACCGGCCGCAAGCTCGGCCGACCCTTCGGTACACACCGGCTGAGCAACCTCAGCCGCGTAGCGCAGGCGTTTGGCATCCTTGCGCGCCTCGTGCAGGGATTCGGACCGGAGATCCTCGCTGCC
Organism: Arthrobacter sp. TJ-58; assembly: GCF_058269295.1. Taxonomy (NCBI): domain Bacteria; kingdom Bacillati; phylum Actinomycetota; class Actinomycetes; order Micrococcales; family Micrococcaceae; genus Arthrobacter; species Arthrobacter sp. TJ-58. The sequence continues at coordinate 44,675 of NZ_JBZCNM010000005.1, read as the reverse complement.
CGCCGTGCGGGCGTCCCGCACCTGCCGGTGCAGGCGTTTTCGGTCCCGGGTCAGCATGCGGGCTGCTGTTTGCGCGGCCGGCGCATCAGCTTCGGGAGTGAAGTCCGGTTTGGTGACCACAATCTCCAGCCGCTCAAGCAGGCTGCGGTAACGCCCGCCGTCGAGCGCCTGCAGCACCAGTGCGTGAGCGGCCCGATAATCCCCCAGCAGCTCTTCGTCGATGCGCTGGCGGACCGGCCCCATGACCAGCTCGGCGGGCTGCGCTGCCGCCAGGGACTGCAGGCGTGCCCGCATCACCTGGGCGTCGCGGGCGGCGCCCAGAACCCCGGCCAGCCATTTCAGTTCATCCCGCACCTCCTGCACCTGTTCAGGACCCAAAACCTTGCGGTAGCTGGCCAACGCCGATCGCATCCGTCTGGTACCCACGCGCATCTTGTGGATGGCATCCGCCTCGTTGGCCCGCACCCGCGGATCCTCCCGAAGCATGGCCAGGAGCTGTCCGTGCAGATACTCCACCAGAAGCAGTCCAACCGGGCCGTCGGGTTCGGGCGGCGCCGGTTCGCTGGCGGCCACTCGCACCGCAATGTGTTCCGCGGCTGCGGCTGGGATCGGTTGGGCGGGAGAAGAGGCATCCGTGTTGCCGGGGATCCGGAAAGCTGCCCGGATCTGCGGCTCCTGAGCGGTAGGCATGGCTCAGTATAGAACCGCGAAACTGGTTCCCGGCAGGGGTTCGGCGCGGTGCGGAGGCGCAGGCCGGCCAGGCTCTTTCCGCTTCTCGGCCCCGGCTGTAGCATCGCCGGTACCCGGGCCGCCGGGCCCTGTTCCGCCAAGGCAAAAGAGCGAACGCATGAGATACGTAAAACTGGGAAACTCGGGCACCACGGTGTCGGCACTGGGCCTGGGATGCATGAGCTTCGGCGACCCGCAGCGCGGGACCCACGGGTGGACGCTGCGCGAATCCGAGTCCCGGCCGGTGCTGCGCCGCGCCCTGGAGCTGGGTATCACTTTCTTTGACACCGCAAACGTCTATTCCTCGGGGGACAGCGAGCGGATTATCGGCGGCACAGTCCTCAGGGACGCACGCCGGGAAGAGGTGGTCATCGCCACCAAGGTCCACGGGGAAATGGCGCCCGGCCCCAACGGATGGGGCCTGTCGCGCAAACACATCCTCTGGCAGGTGGACGAAAGCCTGTCGCGGCTGGGGACGGACTACATCGATCTCTACCAAGTCCACCGGTGGGACAATTCCACCCCGCTGGAGGAAACCCTTGAGACCCTGGACGGCCTGGTGCGGGCCGGAAAGGTCCGTTACCTGGGCGCCTCCACCATGTACGCCTGGCAGTTCGCGCAGGCGCTGGCGCTGCAGCAGGCGCACGGCTGGTCCCCCTTCGTGACCATGCAGGCGCATTACAACCTGATCTACCGCGAGGAGGAGCGGGAAATGTTTCCTCTGTGCACGGCCGCGCGCACCGGCGTGCTCGCCTACTCGCCGCTGGCCCGCGGCAGGCTGGCCCGCGGATGGGACGAGGTCAGCCTCCGGCAGCAGCAGGATGAGCTGGGCCACTCCCTCTACTCCGGGCAACAGGACGCCAACCGGGCAGTGGCCGACGCGGTGCTGCGGGTGGCCCTGCGCCACGGAGTAACCCGTGCCCAGGTGGCTCTTGCCTGGGTCCTGGCCCACCCGGTGGTGAGCGCGCCCCTGGTGGGCGCCTCCGCCGTCGGACACCTGGATGACGCGGTGGCCGCCCTGGACCTCCGGCTTTCGCCGGAGGACCTGGACGAATTGGAGCAGGACTACACTCCGCGGGCCCCGGCGGGGTTTTAGCCCTTCACCGCTCCGGAGGTCAGTCCGGAGGAAATGAACCGCTGCAGGAACAGGAACAGGGCCATGACGGGCAGCGCGGCCAGGACGGCGCCGGCTGAGAAGACACCCCAGGTGCGGGACTGGCTGTCCCCCACGAAGGAGTACAGGCCTACGGCCAGTGTCTGGCTGTCCGGATCGTTCAGCACAATGGAGGCGATCAGGAATTCGCCGGTGGCGGTAATGAAGGACAGCAGTCCCACGATGGCCAGGATGGGCGTGACCAGGCGCAGGATGATCGTGAAGAAGATCTGCACATGGCTGGCACCGTCAATCCGCGCCGCCTCGTCCAGGGACTTGGGAACGGTGTTGAAGAAGCCGTACATCAGATAGGTGTTCACACCCAGCGCTCCGCCGAGGTAGACCATGATCAGGCCGGTCTGGCTGCCCAGTCCCAGCCAGGGCACGACGTCGGAGATGCCGCTGAGCAGCAGGAAGATGGCCACCACGCCGAGCATCTGCGGGAACATCTGCAGGAGCATCAGGCTCATCAGCCCGAACCGGCGGCCGGTGAACCGCATCCGGGAAAATGAATAGGCCGCGAGGGCGCCCAGGAAGACGGTGCCGGCACTGGTGATCAGCCCGACGACGAGCGTGTTCACGAACCACTTGGCGAACGGCTTCTGCGGATCCGAGAACAGGTCGACGAAGTTGTCGAACTTGACGGTGGTAAACAGTCCGTTGGAGGAGACCAGCGTGCCGGTGGGGCTCAGCGCCGCCGAAAGCACATAGGCCAGCGGGAAGAGCGCAAAAACGCCCATGACCACGCCTACGAGGTGGCGCCAGCCCTTGTCCCGGAACCAGTGCCCAAAGCTTTTGCGGGGCTGAGGAACAGCCCGGCCCGTTGTGCCCGCCGGGGATTTATTGCCGGCCGGGGTTTGAGTCGAAATGCTCATGAGTTCACTTCCTCCAGCGCCCTGGTCTGCCGGAAGCTGACCGCTGAGATAACTGCCACGATGATGAAGATCAGGACTGCCAGCGCACTGGCCAGCCCGTAGTCACGTCCGGACCCCTGGCCGAATGCCACCTTGTAAACCAGCGTGATCAGCAGGTCGGTGGCTCCGATGTCCATGTTGGTGTCGGAGAACCGGGGGCCGCCGCCGGTGAGCATGAAGATCACGTTGAAGTTGTTGAAGTTGAACGCAAACGTGGAGATCAGCAACGGAGCCGTGGAGACCAGCAGCAGCGGCAGCTTGATGGACCGGAAGATCCGCCAGGCGGAGGCTCCGTCCATGCGCGCGGCCTCATTGACGTCTTCGGGCAGTGACTGCAGGGCGCCGGTGCACACCAGGAACATGTAGGGGAAGCCCAGCCACGTGTTCACCAGCAGCACACTGAACTTGGCCAGCCACGGATCGGTCAGCCACGGGATATCCGCCCCGCCAAAGAGCGCTTCGTTGATGAAGCCGAACTGCTCGTTGAGCATTCCGGACCACACGAGCCCGGCCAGGAAGGCCGGGAAAGCGTAGGGAAGGATCATGATGGTGCGGTAGATCTTCTTGCCCCGCAGGTTGGAGTGGTTGAACGTCAGGGCCAGGAACAGCCCCAGCCCAAAGCACAGCAGCACGGAGCAAAGGGCAAAGGCGAAGGTCCACAGGATGACGCTGACCAGCGGGCCGCGGAGGTCCGGGTCGGTGAAGGCGCGCTCGAAGTTGTCGAAGCCCACGCCCACCTTCCAGCCGGTGGCCAGCCGTTCGCCGTTGTCCGCCACAAAGGAGCCCTCGCCGCCGTCCTTATATACGGCGCCTGTTTCAGTGTCGGTGAAGGTGTCGGCTGCTTCGTCGTAAACCAGTACCGGTTTGAAGACGTAGGCATTGGAACCGTCCGCGGTCTGCAGGGTGCCGTCGGCGAGATCATCCGAGAGCGGCACCTTGATGGCGGTGATGTCCTGCTGGACGGAAAGCAGTTCGTTGAAAGTCAGGGTGCGGTAACCGTCGGCGCCCACGGCTTTGCCGGTGCCGCCGATCTCAGCGTCATCGACGTCCTCCAGCGGTTCGCCGGTGGTGCCGATGCGGACGCTGCCCTCGGGGTCGGTGACCAGCAGGGAGAGCACGTCATCCTTTTCCACGACGGACACCTGATAGGCGGGAGAGTCCGGAACGCGCTTCTGGGCGCTCATGGAAATGGAGGAGACGGCGTCGTCCTTGGTGCTGTTGTGCCCGTCACCGTAGTTGGTGAATGCCACGTAGCCGCTGTACACCACCACAAAGACCTGGAAGATGAGCAGGAACAGGACCCCGGGGGCCAGGTATTTGGCCGGGAGGCCTCCGCGGCGCAGATAGATCCAGTTGATCAGCACCGTCACCGCGGCGGCGACGGCGAGAATGAGCCATTTCTCGTTCATGAACAGGGCCATGAGGACGAACACCGCAAACGCATCTGTCAGGCCCAATAGGAGGATCTTGGCCAGCAAACCGGCTGTTGAATCGGGGCTGCGGCGGGGCTTTTTGGGCGGTGCGGGACTGTCGGAGCGGACAGGTGTGTCCAGCTGGTCAACCATCGGGGTTCTCCTTGAACCGGTTCGGGCCGGGACGGCGCTCAGAAACTGGGCGCCGTCCCGGCCCGCAAACCTGGTCCGCCGGCGAAACCGCCGGCGGACGTATCTAACTTAGGTGCGGCTGATGCCGGACTACTTGGCGATTTTGGCTTCCACGTTGCCGACCATGGTGGCCCAGGATTCGGCGGGATCGCCCTGGCCCTTGATCAGGGCAAGCTCGGTGCCGCCCCAGTCGGCCCAGACGGAGCCCATTTCGGGGATGGCGGGCATGGGGACGCCGTCCGCGCCGATCTTGCCGAAGGCGGCAACGATCGGATCTTCGGCAGCCTTGTCGAAGGAGGCAGTCAGGGCCGGAGGACGTCCGCCGCCTTCGAACATGGCGTCCTGGACGGCCTCGGTGGTGAGGTAGTTCAGGGCGAATTCGGTGGCTGCCAGGGAGTTCTGGCTCTTGGAGCTGATGAAGAAGCCGTTCACGCCGATGAAGGGCTGGGCGGGCAAGTCACCGGTGGTGGGAAGGGGATCGACGACGACGTTGATCCCGGCTTCCTGCGCCAGCGGCACGTTCCACGGGCCGGTCAGGAAGTACGGGGACGCTCCGGCGTTGAACTTTTCCTTGGCGATGTCAGCGGTGATGTTGGAGTTCAGGATGCCTGCGCCGGCCTCGCCCCATTCCTTCACCTTGGCGGCGAAGGCCGCACCGTTTTCGTTGCCCAGTTCCAGCTTGGAGGCGTCATAGCCGCCGTCCTCGTCAGTTCCGAAAACGGGCACGCCCATGGAGGTCTGGAACGGGTACAGGTGGTACGGATCGCCCTGCTTGGGATCCATGCCCACCAGGAACGGGAACTCGGCACCCTTTTCCTCGACCGCGGCCTTGCCGTTGGCAATGACTTCGTCCATGGTGGCTGCCGGCTCGGGAACCAGGTCAGCGTTGCGCAGCAGGCCAATGTTCTCGATGGAGTAGGGAACGCCGTAGGTGCTGCCCTCATAGGTCATGGCGGCGACCGAGGACGGCTGGAATTCGTCTGCCTTGTCACCGAGCTCGATGGGCGCAATCACGCCGTTCTGGACAAACTTGCCCAGCCAGTCGTGCGGGCCGACAATCAGGTCCGGGCCCTTGCCGGTGGGAACCTGCGTGATGAAGTCATCGGAAACCTGCTCAAAATCCTTGGTCACCAGCTTGATTTCAATGCCGGTGTCTTCCTTGAACTGGGCAGTGACATCGGTCAGGGCCGGGGAACGCTCCGCGTCAACCCACATGGTGAGGGTGGTGGCGCCGGCGCTGGCCAGGTCGGTGGAGTCCTTGCTCTCGGCGGCGTCGCTGCCGCCGCAGGCGCTGAGGACAAGGGCAGCGGTGACCGAAACGGCCCCGAGAGCGAAGGAACGGCGGCCAAACGCCGTCGTTCCCGTGGTGTGCACCTTCATTGGTGTACCTCTCCTAGATTTTCAAGTGGTTACCGGCGTTCTCGTACCGGCACGGAAACCTCTTTGAACCGCGCCGGCACAAGGGTCGGGAGCAGACGGAACTCTCCGTCAGAACCTATGTATGGAGAAAGTGTAAGCGTGTACACGTTGTGCGTCCAATCACAGATCTGCATCACTTTGGAGGGTGTGGCGGGTCACAAAAGATAAGCGACCTGAGGGGTTGCAGGCGCACATGTAAGCGTTTTCATTAATGGGCCGAGATGCCCCTAGTATGGCTCCCATGCTCAGCGATGTAATCTCCGTCACCGGCCCTGTTGCCGGACCCTCCCTTGTTCCCCTCCACGCCGCCTCCAGCGAGCACGACCGCCAGTGGTGGCGTTCGTCGGTCATCTACCAGGTGTATCCGCGCTCCTTCCGCGACCTGAGCGGAGACGGCATCGGGGATCTGCCCGGAATCACGGCTGAGTTGGGCTCGCTGGCAGAGCTGGACATTGACGCCCTGTGGCTTTCCCCGTTCTACAAGTCCCCGCAGAACGACGCCGGCTATGACGTGGCCGACTACTGCTCCGTCGATCCCCTGTTCGGAACGCTGGAAGATTTCGACGCCCTGGTGGCGGCTGCGGACGGCCACGGAATCCGGATCATTGTCGACCTCGTTCCGAACCACTGCTCCAACGAGCACGCCCTCTTCCAAGCCGCGCTGGTCTCAGGGCCGGGTTCCCCGGAACGGGACATGTTCATCTTCCGCGACGGCACCGGCCACAACGGCGATGCTCCGCCCAACAACTGGCAGTCCCACTTCGGCGGATCCGCCTGGACCCGGACCACCGCCGCAGACGGAACCCCGGGCCAGTGGTACCTGCACCTCTTCGACTCCACGCAGCCTGACTTCAACTGGGACAACCCCGCCGTGCACGCCGAATTTGAGCGCGTCCTGCGGTTCTGGCTGGACCGCGGCGTGGGCGGCTTCCGTGTGGACGTGGCCCACGCCCTGGTCAAGAAGTCAGGCCTCCCCGACTGGGGCGGCCGGGCAGACGGCTGCTCCTCGGACGGTTTTCCGGGCCATGAGGCGCCCATGTTCGGCCAGCAGGAAGTCCATGACATCTTCCGTTCATGGCGGAAACTGCTGGAAGAGTACGACGGCGAGCGCGTGCTCTGCGCCGAAGCCACCATCGATCCGCTGGACCGGCTCTCCGACTGGGTCCGCCCGGATGAAATGCACCAGACGTTCAACTTCGCCTATCTGAACCATGACTGGAATCCCGGCTCCGTCCGCCACGTCATCGGCTCCTCACTGGAGGCTTTTGACAAGGTGGGGGCACCCACCACCTGGGTGCTGTCCAACCATGACGTCGTCCGCCACGCCACGCGTTTTGGCATCGAAGGCCACCAGGAGCGCCCCGGCGACGGTTTGGGCCCGGAGGATCCGCAGCCCAACCACGAACTGGGCCTCTCCCGCGCCCGCGCGGCCACGCTGCTCATGCTGTCCCTGCCCGGGGGCGTCTACCTGTACCAGGGCGAGGAACTGGGCTTGCCGGACCACACCACCATGCCGCACGATTTCCGGCAGGACCCCAGCTACCACCGCACCGGCGGTGCGCGCCTGGGCCGTGACGGCTGCCGCGTTCCCCTGCCCTGGTACTCGGCCGTGGACAGCTTCGGTTTCAGCAGCACCGGCCAGGCCTGGCTGCCCCAGCCTGCGGACTGGGCTTCGATGGCCCGCGACGTCCAGCGCGAGGATCCGGCCTCAACCCTGAACCTGTACCGCAGCGCCCTCGCCGTGCGCCGGGAATACGCCCTCGGGGCCGGTTCGCTGGCCTGGTGGCCCGACGTCGACGGCGACTCAGTCGTGGCCTTCCTCAACGGGAGCGTGCTGACCGTGCTGAACATGGGCACCGAACCGGTGGCCCTGCCGGAAGGTGAGGTGCTGGTGGCCAGCGAGCCGGGCGCAGCTGCCGGTGGAATGCTGGCATCCAACCGCGCCGTCTGGCTCCGGCTAAGCTAATGCGTGCGGCACCGGACCCCGGTCCGGTGCCGCAGCCCGGTTCTGCTTCTCCCAGCAGCCGGTTTTCCCCAACCAGCAGCTAAGGCAGCCGCCAGGCGGTCGCCGAATTGAGGCAAAATTACGTGGCAGGCATCAAAGATGTGGCCGCACGTGCCGGAGTTTCCTCGGCCACGGTCTCCCGTACCCTCAGCGGCAACGGGAAAGTCTCCGAGGCTACCCGCCAAAAGGTGCAGGAAGCCGCAGATGAACTGGGCTACGTCCTGTCCTACAACGCGTCATCGCTGGCCTCCGGCCGCAGCCGCAATATCGGCATCGTGATGCCCACGGTTGGCCGCTGGTACTTTTCCCAGGTGCTGGAAGGTGCTGCCGCCGCCCTGATCGATGCCGGGTATGACCTCACGCTCTACAACACCAGTGACGGACCGGGCCACCGCGAAAGCGTGTTGACCGAAATGCTGCGGCGCAAGCGGCTCGATGCCGTCATAGCCGTGGCACTGAGACTCACCGATGAGGAACTGGCCCAGCTCCATGCCGTCGGAAAGCCGATTGTCGCCATCGGCGGCCCGCTGCCCCAAACCCATACCATCCGGGTGGACGAGGCCAACATCTCTGCGTTCGCCACGGAACATCTGATCTCGCTGGGGCACCGCAGGGTTGCCCACATCGGCGGAGGCGAGGAACTGGTGCGTGACTTCCGGCTGGGCAGCACCCGCCGGGACGGCTATGAACAGGCCATGGGCCGGGCGGGGCTGGACTGCCTGCACATTAACAGCGCCGACTTTTCCGTGGCCAGCGGTACACAGGCCGCCAAGACGCTGCTGGCATCTCCTCACGGCCGGCCCACCGGCATCTTCTGCGCCTCGGATGAGCTGGCCATCGGTGCCATCCTCGCCGCCGGAGCCCTGGGTCTGCGTGTTCCCGAGGACCTGTCAGTCATCGGCATTGACGGACATGAACTCGGAGAGGTTTTTGGGCTGACCACCATCAGCCAGGATCCGAAGGGCCAGGGGGCAACCGCCGTCGCCGCCGTTCTGTCCCTTCTGGCGCAGACACCGCTGGAATCCGACTGGATTCAGCGGTTCTACCCCACCGAATTCGTGGTCCGGTCCAGCACTTCGGTGCCGGCCGATCTGCGCCGGTGACCGGACGGACCGGACCCGCCCCCTCCGCAGCGGCACCCGCGCCCTCGTTTTGGTGTTCCAACCGTGCTTGACTGAAACGTCAATTAGTCCTGCTGAAGGAACACTCTCCCGGCCATGTCTCTCTTTCTTTGGATCCTGCAGATAGTCCTGGCCCTGATGTTCATGGGAATCGGCGGCCAGCGACTGACGCGATCCTCCCGGCAGCTGGGTAAACTGCCGTGGACTGACGGCTACTCCCCCGCGGCCATCCGCGTCCTGGGAGCCGTGGAAGTTCTTGCCGGGCTCACCCTGCTGCTCCCCGGAATTCTGGGCTGGGCTCCGGCCCTCACACCCCTGGCCGCCTGCGGACTGGTGGTCCTGATGGCCCTGGCAGTCCTGCTTCACCTTCACCGGAACCAGCGGCAGGCGGCAGTCCTTCCGGCTATCCTGCTGGTGATGGCTGCACTCGTGGCGTGGGGCCGGATTGACCGGATGGAGTGAGTAAACCGCAATGACGGACAATGCCCGGATCATCGCCGACCTGTATGCGCTGATGCCGGACGGCTTCACGGCAGCCAGGAACAAGCTCGCCGCGGAAGCGTCCAAGGCCGGAGACAAAGAGCTGGGCAGGGAAATCCGGTCGCTGCCCAAGCCGTCCGCCGGCGCCTGGCTGGTCAACATGCTCGCGCTGCACCGACCGGAGCTGGTGTCCGAGGTCTTGGAACTGGGCGCCGTCCTGCGCGAAGCCCAGCAGGACCTTGACCAGCAGGAACTGCGCCGTCTCAGCGGTGAACGCCAGCGCCTGCTGCGTTCAGCCGCCCGGGAGGCCCGCGCACTCGCCCAGGAATTGGGCCGCCCCGTCAGCGCGGCCGTTGGTGCAGAGGTGGAACAAACACTGTGGGCCGCCATGACCGACGCCGAAGCAGCCGACGCCGCCGCCAGCGGCCAGTTGGTCCGGGCGCTCGAAGCCAACGGCTGGGACCCCGTAAACGTTGACGGCGCCGTCGCGGATCCTGCGCTGGTCCGGCCTGCTGCCGCACTCGCCGGGAGGCGGCCGCCCCGGTCCCCCCGGACCAGGGACGGGGAGACCCACGCCGGAAGCGCGCCGTCACCAAAGGAAAAAGCTGCGTCCGTCCGCGCGCTCCGTGCCGCGCGGACCACCCTGGCGGACGCGCAGCAGCGTGCCGAGCAGGCCGAAGATGCCCTGCGGACCGCTCAGGAGGAGGTCGGCACCGTCGCGGACCACCGGGATGAGCTGACGGATGAAATCGACGAGCTCCGCGAACGCATCCGCACCCTTGAAAGTGAAGTGGTTGCCGTGGACCGCCGCGCCGGCACCGTGGAACGCGCCCGCGATGCTGCCCGCCGCTCCGCGCGCGCCGCACGCCGGGCCGTGGAAAAAGCCCAGGCAAGGCTGGAGGCCCTGGATGAGGGCTGACCTGGGCCAAATACGTCCAACAAATTCGTCCTAATTATTGGCGTCCGCCGGTGGTACGTTCGGAATTCGACAGACAGCAACTCCCCCTTGGAGGAACCATGACTGATCATGTGGCGCCCGTCAGCGATTGCTCCGTCCACAGCTGCGATTACAACCATGACGGCTGCACGGCCTATGCCATTACCGTTGGCGGAGCCCCGGACCACGCCAGCTGTTCCACGTTTATCGACACCACGGCCACCGGAGGCCTGCCGAAGGTCCTGGCCTCGGTCGGAGCGTGCGCCCGGAGCGAGTGCACCCACAATGACCACCTCATGTGCACCGCCCACGATGTCAGGGTGGGCCCCGGAGCAGAGTCGGCGGACTGCTTGACCTACCAGTCCCGCTAACCGGCCGCCACCAATCGGATATGTGACCCAAGCCTCACAGTCCCTGTAACGTTGGGTGCCATCGACCTGCCCTAAAGGAGAACAATGCCCGGCTTGGACACTGCTTTGACGCCCCTGCGCTTTCTGGAACGTGCAGCTCAGGTACACCCGGACAAGACGGCTGTGGTCGACGGCGACCGCACCCTGACCTACCGGGAGCTGGCCGCAGAGGTCACCCGCACCGCTTCCGCCCTGCGGGCGTCCGGACTGGAAGAGGGCGGCCGTGCGGCGTTCCTCGGCACCAATTCCGCCGAACTGCTGATTGCCCACTACGCGGTGCCCTTGGCCGGCGGCGTCATCGTGGCGTTGAATACCCGTTTGTCCTCGCCCGAAACCGCCTACATCTGCAACCATTCCGGAGCCACACTGCTCTTCGGGGATCCGGACCTGCTCCGCGGCCTGGGTTCGCCGGAACTGGAAACCGTCACCGAAGTCTTCTCTTTCCCCCTGCAGGACGGAACCGCGGACACGGTGGAGGGAACGACGTCGTACGCTCACTTCCTGGACCGCGGAACCGACGCTCCGCTTTCCTGGGAGGTGCCGGACGAAAACGCCGTCATCAGCCTGAATTACACCTCGGGCACCACGGGAGCGCCCAAGGGCGTGATGTACACGCACCGCGGGGCGTACCTGAACTCGCTCGGCGAGGTGCACCACCAGGGTTTCGATGCGGACACCGTCTATTTGTGGACGCTGCCCATGTTCCACTGCAACGGCTGGTGCACCACGTGGGCGCTGACCGCCGCTTCGGGCACGCACGTTTGCCTGCGTGCCGTGCGCGGGCCGGACATCTGGCGTCTGATTGACACCCACCGGGTCGACCACCTCGCCGGCGCCCCCACGGTCCTCAGCGCCATTGCCACCGCAGCGGAAGCCCATGACCTCGAGCATCCGCTGACGATCGTCACGGCCGGCGCCCCGCCCAGCCCCACCATCATTTCCAAGATCCATCAGTTGAAAGCCGCCGTGGTGCATGTCTACGGGCTCACGGAATCCTACGGCCCGTATGCGGTCTGCGAACCCCAGGCTGCGTGGTCCTCGCTGGATGAAGACACCCTGGCGCGCAGGATGGCGCGGCAGGGCGTGGGGATGCTGACGTCGGACCGGATGCGCGTTGTCCGCGACGAGGTCGGAGCCTCCGGAGACCTCATCGACGTCGCCGACGACGGCGTGGAGATGGGCGAGATTGTCATGCGCGGAAATTCCGTGATGAAGGGCTACTACCGCGACGACGCCGGCACCGCAGATGCTTTCCGCGGCGGCTGGTTCCATACCGGGGACCTGGGTGTCATGCATGCGGACAGCTACGTCCAGCTGCTGGACCGCTCCAAGGATGTGGTGGTCTCCGGAGGTGAGAACATCTCCACGATCGAGGTGGAACAGGCCCTGGCCAGCCACCCGGCCGTGGCGGATGTGGCCGTGGTCGGTGTTCCGGATGACCGCTGGGGTGAACGGCCCAAGGCATTTGTGGTGCTGTCCCCCGGCTGCACCACAACGGCGGAGGAACTGACGGCACACGTTAAGGCCCAAATCGCCTCCTACAAGGCTCCGCGCAGCGTGGAATTCATTGTGGAGCTGCCCAAGACATCCACCGGGAAAATCCGGAAGAATGAACTGCGTGCCCGCGAATGGGACGGCCGGGAGGCCCGGATCAACTAGGCCCTCCCGCCGCAGCCCGCGGCAAGCACCTGCCCGCTGATGATTCACACCGTCACGGCGGGTAAGCTCGGCCGGGTCAAACACGCCCGTGGAGAACAAGCAGAGGAGAACTAATGGCCGCCGTAGTGCTCGGCTGGAATCCGGCCACAGCATTTGGTGCCGGCCCCGGCCGTACGGATTACGCGATGGCTGCCGCGACGGTGGACAGCACGGGGCTCTTCGGCACCCGGTGGCGCGTGGGGCGCGGTCAGCATCTGGACCGCGGAACCGATGTGTGGCTGTTTGCCCAGGGCCGGCACGGCCGCGGACTGCTCGGACACGGCGTCGTGGCTTCGGGTCCACAGCCCGGGGCAGCCCTGCCGGCCCGGCTGGGGCTGCTGGCAGGCATCGTCTTTGATCTGCTTCTGCCTCCCGGTGACGCCCTGCCGGCCGAGGTGCTGACGGCGAGCGTTCCGGATCTGAACTGGAGCGCGGTGCGCAGTACGGGAACCGTGGTTCCGGAGCAGGTACAGGGACAGGTTCGTGCGGCGTGGGCCTCATATCTGCGGTCGAGGCCGGTCCCGGAAGGCTGGCAGGGCGCAGTGGATCCCACCATCCCGGTTCCGGGAAGCATGTCCCAGGACACGCTCAGGCAGGTGGCCGTGAACCGCTATGAACATGATCCCGATGCCGTTCAGCGGTGCGTCGCGTTCCACGGCACCTCCTGCGCAGCGTGCGGGTTGTCGATGCAGCAGGTTTACGGGCCGAACGGGGCGAACTTTGTGCAGGTGCATCACATTGTCCCGCCCGCCGCCATCGGACCGGACTACACCCTGGATCCGGTGGCTGATCTGGTGCCGCTGTGCCCCAACTGCCATGCCATGGCCCACCGCGGCGCCCCCGATCCCTACACTCCGGCGGAGCTTCGGCAGATGCTGGCCTCGGCCGCCGGCCCGCTGCCCGTCCGGAATTCCCTGCCCGGCACGGTGCCCACACCCGAACAGCTGGACGCCCAGGACGACGCCGACCGCCTCCGGAATGCGCCCTCCAGCGGTGCGGACACGCAGTAGAATCGGTAACCCCATGAGCATTCCAGCCAGTACCTCAAAATCAGTCCGCGTGGATGCCTGGCTCTGGGCCGTTCGGGCCTACAAGACCAGGTCTGCTGCCACCGCCGCCTGCCGGGCCGGCCATGTGCGGCTCAACGGCAACCCGGCCAAGGCTGCCCAGCCGGTCCAGCCCGGGGACACCATCCGGGTGCGCCAGCCGGGCTACGAACGCATCTTGGAAGTCCGCCAGCTGATCGCCAAGCGGGTGGGCGCAGAGGCTGCGTCCCATTGCTTTACCGACCACACGCCGCCGCGCCCCGTTGGTCCCGCCCTCGGGATACCGATGCGGGACCGGGGCGCGGGACGCCCCACCAAGAAAGACCGCCGCGAGATCGACCGGCTGCGCGGGGACCGCTGACCCGGCCGGACCGGCGGTAACCGGCGGGTCAAGGTATGCGGGTCAGGTCTGCGGGTCAGGCCTGCGGGTCAGGCCTGCGGGTTAGGCCTGCGGCAGGACTCCCGCGCCGGCAGGGCGCAGCTGATCGTCCACAAACCGCGGGGCGGCCGCAAGGATCCCGGCGGCGGCCATGGCCGCGGAGGAAGCGATCAGGATGATCAGCGGCACCGTCCAGCTTCCCGTGGATTCATGCAGCGCGCCGATGGCGAAGGGCCCCAGCGCCGCCAGCAGGTATCCCGCGGGCTGGCAGAATCCGGATAGCTCGGCCGTGACCAGAGGGCTTCGGGAACGCGCGATGATCAGGGTCAGCGCCGTCGGGAAAGCGAAACCTCCCACGCCCAGCAGGAGGGCCCAGAGCCAGGGCACCTCGGCGGGTGCCAGCAGCAGGCCCACGTAGCCGGCACCGGTGCAGACGGCCAGCGCGGCAACATAGAACTTCAGGCCCGGCGCCCGTGCCACCAGCGAGGGCATGATCAATCCGCCCGGAATTCCGAGTGACGCGATAATGGCTGTCATCAGGCCCGCGGAGGACTGGCTCAGCCCCGCGTCGCGGTAGATTTGCGCGGCCCAGCCAAACTGCACGTACGCATTCATGGACTGGACACCAAAGTACACGCACAGAGCCACAGCAGTGCGCGACGACGTGATGCGCACGCGCCTGGCGCCACCCGCCGTCGTTCTTCCGGCCTCGGCGCGTTCGTCCGCTCCCGCGCGCCGGTCCCGAAGCGAAATCAGGGTCCAGGGGACAACGGCAATCAGCGCGGCGGCGCCCCACACCCTGATGCTGAGCTGCCAGCCGTCCGCGCCGCCCGCGGACAGCGGTCCGGCGATCAGCAGCGGAAGGGTTGCACCCACCGCCAGCGTAGTGCCGTACACGGAGTTCAGCAGGGCAGTCCGAGCACCCCCGTGCCGTTTAATGAAGGCCGGGACGAGGATGTTGCCCACCGCCATGCCGGAAAATGCCAGTACTGTCAGGGCCAGGAACACCGCGGAGGACTCCACCACGGACCGCAGCAGCAGCCCCGCCGCCACTGCGGCCAGCCCCATAGTGATGGTGCGGCTGAGCCCTGCCCTGCGGGAGAGGGACACGGCGAGCGCTCCAATGACCGCGAACGTGAGCCCGGGCAGAGCGGTCAGGACCCCGGCCTGAGTGGATCCCATGCCCAGGGCTGCTTCCAGCTCGGCCAGGACCGGGCCCACCGACGTCGCTCCGGGACGAAGGTTGACGGCAATCAGGACGACGGCGGCAGCAGCGGCCCAGAGGGGCAGCGCAACACGTCCCTTGCGCCGGCCTTTTGGTTTTCCGACTCCCGGGCTTTGAATTTCACTCACTGAAGAGTTCTAGCATGCGCCGGGGAAAATTACGTTAGGCCGGAACCTGCTCCGGAATACGGCTGTCACCGGTCTCCACGAATCGCTGATGCCAGGACAGGGCCTCGTCCAGCAGATGCGGGGTGTGCTTGCCGAAGCTCTCCCGGCAGGCGCGGTCAAAGTAGTCCTGCAGCAGCGGCTGGAAGTCCGGGTGCGCGCACTTTTCAATAATCGTGCGGGCGCGCTGCTTGGGAGAGAGGCCGCGAAGGTCGGCGAGGCCCCGCTCGGTCACAACCAGCATGGTGTCATGCTCGGTGTGGTCCACGTGGCTGACCATCGGAACGATTCCGGAAATCTTGCCTCCCTTAGCCGTGCTCGGCGACAGGAAGGCAGACAGGAAACCGTTGCGGGCAAAGTCGCCGGATCCGCCGATCCCGTTCATCATGGCGGTTCCGGCAACGTGGGTGGAGTTCACATTGCCGTAGATGTCCGCCTCGATCATGCCGTTCATGGCGATGCAGCCCAGGCGGCGGATGAGTTCGGGATGGTTGGAGATTTCCTGGGTGCGCAGGATGATCCGCTTGCGGTAGAAGTCGATATTGGAGTTGAACTCCTCAATTCCTGCCGGGCTGAGTGAGAAGGATGTTGCGGACGCCACCCGGATAACCCCGTCCCGGATCAGGTGCAGCATGCCGTCCTGGATCACTTCGGTGTAGGCAGTCAGGCCGGTGTATCCCGAGGTGGCCAGCCCGCCCAGGACCGCGTTGGCAATGTTGCCCACGCCGGACTGCAGCGGCAGCAGCTTGTCCGTCAGGCGGCCGGCCCGGATTTCGTCGCCAAAGAAGTCGATCAGGTGTCCGGCTATCTGCTGCGAGGTTTCATCGGGGGCCGCGAACGGCGTCATGCGGTCCGGAGCGTCGGTTTCGACAACGGCGATGACCTTCTCGGGGTCCAGCCGCAAATAGGGTTCACCGATCCGGTCATCGGGGTTCACCAGCATGATGGGTTTGCGGTGCGGCGGCAGGGCGGTCCCGTAATAGACGTCGTGCATTCCGTCCATGGCTTCGGGCTGCTGGAGGTTGACCTCCAAGATGATCCTGTCCGCCTGCTCGATCCAGGTCTTGTTGTTGCCAACTGACGACGACGGTATCAGCGAGCCGTCCTCGTTGATGCCCACCACCTCGATCACGGCAAGGTCAATATGGCCGTAGAACCCAAACCAGGTGTACTGGGCCACGTGCCCAAGGTGGATGTCGATGTACTCGAGTTCGCCGTCGTTAATCCGCTTCCGCAGGGTGGGATCGGACTGGTACGGCAGACGCAGTTCCATGCCTCCGGCCTTTGCGAGCACGCCGTCGAGCTCGGGGGCGGTGGAGGCGCCGGTCAGCACCTTGATCTGGAAGTCCTCGCCGCGGGCATGGGCTTCCTCCATTTGGAGGGCGAGAGCCTGCGGCACTGCCTTGGGATAGCCTGCTCCGGTGAAACCGCTCATCGCCACGGTCATGCCTGGTTTGATGAGCGCGGCGGCCTGTTCAGCAGACATCCTGCGCCCAAAAAGTCCTTCGTGGTGAATGCGGTCGTGCATGGTGGCCTTTCCTAGATGGGACCAACCAACACTATCCGCTGTGAGGCGTGCGTCATATTCGGGTGTCTTTCAGGACACAGCCGGGGCCTGCCGCGGGACGAGTTTCGCGCGAGGAAGGAGGCGGCAGGAGTGCGCTACACCGACCGGCCGGAGGTCTGCTGGATTTGTTTCAGGACGGACTCCAATTCCGTGCTCAGGGCGCCCAGCGCGGCACTGTTGTTTTCGACGGCGAGGGCAGCCACCAGTTCTGTCTGGCGGCGCCGCAACTGCTCAAGTGAAGGACCGGATGTGTTGCTGTTTTCCATGTTTTCCATGCCTCATCCTACAAAGCTCCCCGCTACACTTCCTCAAGCGGCGGGTTAAACAATCGTCCGCTGAACCGGAGGAACCATGGACACCCCCACGCCCGAAGCTTTGGAGCAGTGGCACCACTTTCGCAGCACCAGAAACGCCGAGCTGTTGCAGGAGCACGGCTGGCTGACCCTGACGTCCCTGCAGTGGCTGACGGACCGGCCCGCACCGGCGGAAGGCCTTCCCGGGCTGTGGTCCGCAGACGGCGCCGCCGCAGTGCTGTCCGCCGCCGCGGCGGACGGCCTGGCCCTGGCATCAACCGGCCTCCCCGTTGACGGGACAGTGACCGCGTCCCTCGAGGACGAGGAATCGCTGTCCTGGGTGTACACCGGCGGCCCCGGCGGCCGGCAGATTTTGGTGGAGCTGGCCCGTCGCGGAGGGCGCTTTGCGCTGCGCACCCGGGACTCAGCATCTCCCGTATTTACCGCTTTCACGGGCGTCCCGATGTTTGATTTCCGGCCGGATCTGGTAATCCGGGGCCGGTTTGCGGCGTATCCCGAGCCGGTGGAGGTCCCGATCCGCACCGCTCATCCCGCCGTCGACGGCGTGCATCTCACGGTGGGTGAAGTGGTGTTCCGCCTGCCCGGTTCGGAACAGGACTGCCGACTGCAGGTCAGCGGCGAAGGGGACAGCCGTCTGGCCCTCACCTTTCACGACGCAACCAACAACCACAGCACGGCCGGATGGCGGAAGGTCGCCTTCGAGGTGCCCGCACCGGGGACGTCCGAGGTGACGGTGGACTTCAACCGCGCCGTCAATTACCCCAGCGCGTTCACGCCTTTTGGAACCTGCCCCATGCCGGTGGGCGGCAACATTATCGGTTCCCCTGTGGAGGCCGGTGAAAGGCAGCCGGAGATGCAGCCAAACATACAGCCGGCGCCGCACGAGTAGCGTCCCGGAGGTTTCACCGTGAGCACCGAACCCGTCAGCCCCCTGCCAAACCGGGCCCCGATGGGCGGCGCCCTCCAACAGAGCCGGATCATGGCAGTGCTTGAGACGGGCGCTTTCCCGGATGCCGGATCCGGCCCGGACCTCACCCGGGTCGCGGCTGCGGCGGACACGCTGGTGGCCAACGGTGTGGGCTGCCTGATGCTGGCACACGCTTCGCCGGGAACTCTCCAGGTTCTGGAACATCTCCGGCTGCGGCTTCCCTCGGACGTGGAGCTGGGTATCGGCGGGGTTCTGACTCCCGACGACGTGGTCCGGGCCGCCGGTGCCGGAGCCCGCTTTGTCACATCTGCCCATGTGGCCCCGGACGTCGTCCATTCCGCCCACAGCTGCGGAATTGCCAGTTATCCCGGTGCCCTCACACCGAGTGAGGTCCACCTCGCCTGGCGGACCGGCGCAACAGCGGTGCAGCTCTTTCCCGCCGGGTTCCAGGGACCGGCCTATCTGACCGCGATCCGGCGGGCGCTTTTTTCGGTGCCTCTGATCGCTGCCGGCGGCATCGAGTGGAAACAGGCGGCCGACTGGCTGGCAGCAGGTGCAGCCGCCGTTGGACTGGGCCGTTCCCTTCTCGGCGATGCCCTGCTCCCCGGCGGGAACCTCCGTGCCCTGGGTGTTCGGACCCGTTTGGTCTGCGCCGCCGCGGCGGAAGCGCCGCTGTGATCTCCGGGCTAAGACCGCGCAGCTGAGATCATGGAAGAAGCATCCCCACGTTCTCCACCGGAAATGAGACCCCATGACACTCAAAGAACAGCTCCAGGCCGATATGAAGACCCATATGAAGGCCGGCAACCGCACCGCCCTGATGACGGTGCGCAACGTGCTCGGTGAAATCGAAACCCGGGAGAAGTCCGGCAAAACCCCCGTGGAACTCGACGACGCGCAGGTCATTTCCCTGTTGCAGAAGGAATCCGCCAAGCGCCGGGACACCGCGGGAATTTACCGTGAGGCCGGCGAAACTGAGCGCGCTGACGCTGAAACCGCGGAAGCCGAAATCATCGAAGCCTACCTGCCGGCGCCCCTCACCGCGGCTGACGTCGAAGCCATTGTGGACGAGGCTGTGGCTGAGCTGACGGCCAACGGCACCGAACTGTCCATGCGCCAGATGGGTGCGCTCATGAAGCCGGTTACGGCCAAGGTTGCCGGACGTTTCGACGGCAAGGCTGTCAGCGAGATTGTCCGCAGCCGCCTCTCCTGATTTCAGCATTGCTCCGTATCACCGCCGGAGTGCGCGGCCGCCGGATCTAGCCGGCGGCCGCAACGAAGGCGGTAGCCGTATTCGGGGCAATCTCCGTCATCCCCGCATCAACAATCAGCGGTCCGGCGCCCGGATCCTTTGCGAGCGCAGTGAACTCGGTTCCCGCGGCGAGCCGGACGCTGGCCGGGCGTCCGCCGTCGTACCAAGCGGTCCGTTCCTCACCGGACAGTGTCAGGTACCAGGCCAGCAGGGCATGGGCTGCCTGGGCGCCGGCTTTACCCGTGGACATCTCCAGATCCTCGTTCACCACGATCACCGGCGCCCCGGGCGCCCCGGGAGCCGGAGCATCATCGGGCAGATGCGTGCCGGAAACCTGCAGTCCGCGCAGTTTCTTGGGCATCTCCTCGTAGGTCACCGGCTCAAAGGCAACAGCCTTCGCGCGGCCGACGACGACGGTTCCCGACGGCGCTGAAGCCGCCATCTTTTCGAACACCTTCGGTCCCGCCCGCCGAACGGTCTTGGTGAACCGGCCGAACACCCAGTTCTCCCAGGCGGTGTCCTCGGTCCTGCGGGCGTAGGCGCTCACGCTGGCGACGGCGGCCGCAGCCACCGCATCCAGGTGGGCTGCGGGATCTTCCTTATCCACGAGCAGGACGATCGGCTGGACAGTGTCGCTGGGTTGCATGCTTCTAGTTTTTCACGACCCGGCAGTCTGTTTTTTACCGCCCCCGTGCCCCGCGCCGGAATCGCAGCGTGGCGATCTGGAACGGACGGAGCAGCAGTTCCACCGTTTCCCCTTCCGCTCCCCCGCCAATCACCAGCGGCAATCCGGACGGTACGGCCCGTTCCAGCAGGTCGGCGGCGACGACGTCGTCGTAGCTGAACCCCGTCCGCACCGTTGCGCCGGCACGGCTTCCGTGCGCTTCATACAGCCGCACAATGACATCGCCGCTGCGGTCTTCGGCCAGTTTCACTGCTTCCACCACCACGGCCGGGTTGTCCACCGTCACCACCGGAGTTACGGCCGTGCCGGCAACGCCGCTGATCCGGCGCAGGGGAAGGTTCAGCCGGTAGCCTTCGGCAACCGCCTCCGGAATTCCGGCCGCCGGACGCAGCGAAAACCGGAAGCTGTGCGGACCTTGATCAGCCGTGGGATCGGGAAACACCGGGCCGCGCAGCAGGGACAGCCGGACAGTGGTGCAGCTCCGGCCCTCCACCAGTTCGCGGAAGGTGTCATGGCCGTAGGTGGAATCGTTGGCCACGGCCACCCCGTAGCCCGGCTCCCCCACATGGATCCACCGGTGTGCCACTGCCTCAAACCGTGCCGCGTCCCAGGAAGTGTTGGCGTGGGTGGGCCGGTACAGGTGGCCAAACTGGATTTCCGATGCCGCTTGGGCGGCGTGAACGTCCAGCGGGAAGGCGAGTTTGAGCAGTTTCTGCTGCTCATGCCAGTCGACCTCAACCTCCAGGTCCACCGCGGCTCCGTCCGGGCTCAGGGAGATCCGCTGCACGAGGGTGGAGTTGCCAAAGGAGCGCGTGATCCTCAGGATGCGGTTGCCGCTGCCGTTCTCCATCTCCATGGCGTCCGGCTGCATCAAATCCAGGGTGCTGAACTTGTAGGAGGCATCGAGGTCCCAGGCATCCCACTGGTTGGGGGTGTCTCGGAAGAGCTGGAACAGGTTGCCCGGACGCCCCGGCAGGAAGACTTCCCGGCCGCCGGGCAGGTCCGACAGTGAACGGAACAGCCCCTCGCTGTCTACGGCCAGCCGCAGCCGGCTGCTGCTGATGACCCATCCGTCCATCCAGCGCTGCCAGGTCCACGGACCGGGTTCGGGCGCCGGTCCCGCTCCGCCGGCCGGCACTCCCGCCACGGGATACGGCCCGGCATTCAGCGCCGCCCTCTGGCCGCCGTCGCCCAGCAGCGCCCGCGCGGAGTTTTCAATCAGAACCCGCAGCCCGGCGGCCACGAGCGCGTAGTTGCGCTCAGCCTCCTGGTAGACCCAGGCGATGGACGTACCCGGCAGGATGTCATGGAACTGCTGCAGCAGAACCGTCTGCCACGCCTGTTCCAAGCCCTCGTAGGGGTATTCAGCGCCCATGCGCAGGTGCGCAGCCACAGCCCACAGCTCCGCTTCGCGCAGCAGGTGTTCGCTCCGGCGGTTTCCCTGTTTGGTGTTGGCCTGGCTGGTGTAGGTGCCCCGGTGGAACTCCAGGTACAGCTCTCCGGACCAGATGGCCGGCTCCGCGAGCTCGGCCTCCGCCGCCGCAAAGAACCGCTCCGGTCCGGAGAGCCGGACCGCAGGGGATCCTTCCAGCGAGGCCGTGCGGCGGGCAGCCGCCAGCATCTCCCGCGTGGGCCCGCCACCGCCGTCGCCCCAGCCGAACGGCACCAGCGAGGTGTTTCCGAACCCCTTTTCCTTGTACTGGCGCTGGGCGTGGGCCAGCTCCCGTCCGGACAACTCGGAGTTGTACGTATCCACCGGCGGGAAGTGGGTAAACAGAGATGAACCGTCGATGCCCTCCCACCGGAAGGTACTGTGCGGCATGACGTTGGTTTCATTCCAGGAAATCTTCTGCGTCAGGAACCAGCGCGCACCGGCCGCCCGGGCAATCTGCGGCAGGGCCGCCGAGTATCCAAATGAATCCGGCAGCCACACCATCTCCGATTCCACCCCGAAGTTCTCCAGGAAGAACCGCTTGCCGGCCAGGAACTGGCGGGCCAACGCCTCTCCTCCGGGCAGGTTCGTGTCCGCTTCCACCCACATGCCGCCCGCCGGAACAAACCGTCCGGCCGCCACCTGTTCCGCCACCCGGGCGAACAGCTCCGGGTAATACTGCTTCAGCCAGGCGTACTGCTGCGCCGAGGAGGCAGTAAAAACGAAATCAGGGTCCTGCTCCATCAGCTCCAGCACGTTGGCAAAAGTGCGTGCCACCTTGCGCACCGTTTCCCGCACCGGCCACAGCCAGGCACTGTCAATGTGGGCATGCCCCACTGCGTGGACCCGGTGCGCGCTGGCGTAGGCCGGAGATGACAGCACTCCGGCCAGCTCCGCCCGGGCCGCCGCTGCCGTACCCGAAACATCCGCGGGGTCCACCGTGCTGACCGCCCGCTCCATGGCCCGCAGGATGTCATAGCGGCGGGGCAGGTCCATCGGCAGTTCATGCATCAGTCCGTTGAGGGTGATGAAATCCTGGGCCAGATTCCACGCCTCGACATCCAGCAGGGCGGCGTCGGCCGTCCGGAAAACGTAGAGCGGATCAGTGCCTGCCGTCGCCGGGTCGCCCAGCGGGGTGGGCGCATAGCTAAATCCGGCAATGACATTGGGGTTGGAAGCGGCTTCCACGTAAAACTCAAAGGGCTCGCCCGGACCCTGCCGGAGCGGAACGTGCAGGTTCCGCGGTTCCACCGCTTTCACAATGTTGCCGGACGGCGTGTAGACCAGAGCTTCCGCCTGAAATCCCGGACCCTGCCCGTCAAAGCCGAGATCGATGAGCAGCTCCGGCCGGTACCCGCTGCCCTCATTGATTTCAGGAACCAGCCCCGACACGTGGAACCATGTGGTTCCCCACGGGGCGCCCCACGGCTGTCCAGCACTGAAGGGCAGGAATTCCCGGGTGACCGCCTGGGTGAACGGCACCGGTTCCCCCGGCGCCTCCCAAACAGAGACTTCCGCCGGCGTCCGGTTTCTCCAGAGGCTGCCGGGCAGGCGTTCACGGAGGAACCTGTTGATGCGGGCTTCCGCCAGTTCGCGGCTGTCGTGCACGGGGAACCTACCCTCTCATCAGCCTGCTCCTGGCGAAGGCACCGTCCTCTTTACCGGAGGAGCCCGCATTGGCAGATACCGGATGCTAACGTGGCGGCACGACCCGGCGGAAGGCATCGGCCGGGTCCCTTCAGCAACATCCCTTCAGCAACATTCAGCGGGATCCCTTCAGAGAAGAGGAGGACGGCATGGGGCGGTTGATCTATACGTGCATTACTTCGCTGGACGGTTATGTGGCGGATGCGGACGGGAACTTCGACTGGAGCATGCCGGATGAGGAAGTCCACGCCTTCGTCAACGACCTGGAGCGCAACACCGGCACCCAGCTCTACGGCCGGGGACTGTATGAGGTGATGGCGGCCTGGGAAACCATGGACACCGCTTCCGAGCCGCCGGCTGTCCGGGATTACGCCGAAATCTGGAAGGGTGCGGAGAAGATTGTCTTTTCCCGGTCACTGGCAAACGCGGACACGTCCAACACCCGGCTGGAGCGGGACTTCGATCCCGGCGCCGTCCGCCGGCTGAAGGAAGAATCCGGCCGGGACCTGTCCATCGGCGGCCCGCTGCTGGCCGCTCAGGCGCTGCGGGCAGGGCTGGTGGATGAGATACAGCAGCTGCTCTCGCCCGTCGTCGTCGGCGGCGGAAAACCGTTCCTGCCCGACGGACTGCGGCTCAACCTCGAACTGCTCGACGAGCGCCGGTTCAACAACGGCGTGGTGTTCCTGCGCTACGGTATCCTGCCCGGCACCGCCGGACGCGCGGGCGCCGGTTAGAGCCCGACCGTTCTACAGGCTGACGGCGGCGGTGATTTCGTTGACGAACGTTTCGGTTTCGGCAGCGTTCCGGAAACCGTAGGACACTTCGCGGACTGCGTCTTCCCGGGACTGGGGAACCGTGTGGTACTTCAGCGCTTCAAAGCTGCCGGGCTCGGTAACCGGCTCCACCAGTGACCGGTGCACCAGATGCGGGAACTGGCGCAGGGTCGGATCGATGCGCCACTGGTCCGTTTCAATCCAGAAATGGTCCCCCATGCCCGAGCTTCCGCTGGCCACGCGGACGCCCTCAATGCCCGCGCCCGCCATCAGCCACGCCAGGGTGAACGACGCCGGGGCGCCCAAACCTGATCCGTAGGGGATGTGGGCCTCAGCTACTGCCGCTGTCTGTTCTGCAAGGCGGGTGGCTTCCTGGTGGCTGAGTGATCGCATAGTTCCATATTCCCAGTCCGATGCCAGCAGAACCTATTTGGGCCAGCGCCCGGTCTCGAACAGCTCCTTCAGCTGCGCGGCCGCCGGGGCCGGATCCAGTCCCCGGGAGGCCAGCCAGGCGTCGTCGCCGTAGGAGGCCGCGTACCGGTCCCCGGAATCACACATGAGGGAAACAATGCTGCCGGCCCGGCCCTCGGCTTCCATCTGCGCCCCCAGCTGCCACACTCCCCACAGGTTGGTTCCGGTGGAGGGCCCGGCATGAAGACCGGCGGAGGCATAGAGGTGCCGGGCAGCGGCAACGGAGGCACCGTCGGGCACCTGGATCATGTGGTCGATGACGGCGGGAACAAAACTGGGTTCCAGCCGCGGCCTGCCTATGCCCTCAATGCGGGAGGGACCGCCGACGGCGGATGTCCCGGGACTCTGCCAGGCCGGGAAAAACGCGGAGTTTTCCGGGTCCACCACTGCCAGCCGGGTTCCATGGCGGTGGTACCGGATGTAGCGGCCGATCGTCGCGCTGGTTCCGCCGGTTCCGGCTCCCACCACAATCCACTCCGGCACGGGGAAGTCCTCCAGCTTCAGCTGTCCGAACATCGATTCGGCAATATTGTTGTTTCCGCGCCAGTCCGTGGCCCGCTCCGCGTAGGTGAACTGATCCATGTAATGCCCGCCGGCGGTGCGCGCTATCTCCTCCGCAGCCGCGTACACCTGGGAAGGATCATCCACAAAGTGGCAGGTGCCGTTGTACTGCTCGATCAGCGCGATCTTCTCGGCGCTGGTGGTGCGGGGCATGACGGCCACGAACGGCAGATCCAGCAGCTGGGCAAAATAGGCTTCGGAGACGGCGGTGGAACCGCTGGAGGCCTCCACGATGGTCATCCCGCGGGTAATCCAGCCGTTGACCAGGCCAAAGAGGAACAGCGACCGCGCGAGCCGGTGCTTGAGGCTGCCGGTGCGGTGGGTGGACTCGTCCTTGAGGTACACCTTCACGGACCAGCCCGCCGGGACGGGAACTTCAAACAGGTGGGTGTCGGCGGAGCGGTTGTTGTCGGCCTCGATGCGCCGGATGGCGTCCTCGGACCAGCGTCGGTTTTCCGCCTGGGTAATAGTCACCCGATTCAGCCTACAGGCGGCTCCTGCAGCGCAGCGGACAACCGGTCCAGCTCAGCGGATGACTCCAGGACCATTTTCTCGGCCGTGGCCAGCAGCCCCAGGATGTTTTTCGGGCTCGCGTCGTCGGAGTCGTGGTGCGTGCCGGGCAGCAGACGGGTCTGGATCCGGACATAGTCCCTGCCCAGGAATTGACGCAGGCTCTCGCGCATCAGCTGCCCCGGACCCTCGAGCACCATGGAGAAGTCAGGCTCGGGACCCCGGGTATCGGCTCTGTTGCGGGTCTGTTCCGAACTCAGCAGCAGCCCGGACGATGTCTCGCTGGTGCCGGTGCCCAGCGAGACCAGCAGCACGCCGTCGTCGGCCGCCGGAAGTGACCGGCCCAGCGTGTAAGCCACCAGCGCCGGATCATCGGCGGCCAGCCCGCCGTCCACCAGTTCCCGGGCTGCGCCGCCCGGATCGGTGTAGTCCACGGCGGGAAAGTACTTCGGCAGGGATGAAGTCGCCCGGGCTGCAAGCGCCATATCCGCATCACCGAGCTGTGACTGGTCCAGCCCGCCGCCGGTAAAGTGCAGCGCCCGGGTGTGGACCAAATCGCACGTCACAACGCCCACGGGACGGTATGCCTCGGACAGTTTCGTGTCTCCCATGACCTGGTGCAGGAACTCCTGCAGCGGTGCGGCGGAATAGGCGGCCGCTCCCGGCGCCGGCGCCTTCGCCGGCTGTTTCGCACCGTGGCGGGGGAATATCTTCTTCACGCTGCGCAGGTCCAGGTGCCGCAGGTCGGCGGCACTGTAGGGAGCGCCGCCGTCGCGCGGGCAGGTCAGAGCCAGGGCGATCATTCCGCCCACGGACGTTCCCACAATGAGGTCAAAAAGGTCTGCGGTGCGCTTCCCGGACCGCTTCTCCAGGTGGGTCAGCCAGATGACCGGGATGATGCCGCGGACACCACCGCCGTCAATCGAGAGTATGCGCAGCATGGCGGCTCCTGAGGGGTGCGGTGTAGTGCCAAGGTGCGGTTAACGCTTGCCGCGGGGCCGGGCAGGGTCAAGGTTGCTTTACGGCTGACACTGCTCCGGCGCTGTTTTTTACGCCTGAGGTTCTAGGTGAACCGGTGCACGGCCAGTTCGGAGGCCGGTCCGAAACCGAGCCGGGCATAGAAATCCGCGGATTCCGGCGAGGGAGCCAGCACCATCCGGACGGCTCCGAGGTCCCGGGCAAAAGCCATCGCGGCCTGCATCAGGGCGGTGCCGGCACCGGCGCTGCGGTGTCGAGGCAGCACATACGCATTGCCCAGATACACCCAGCAGGAGGACCCTTTACCCGGCTTGGGCATTCGTTCAAAGATCAGCAGGTTCACCATGCCGATCAGCTCCCTGCCCTCCTCAGCCACGAAGAATTCCCGGGGATTGCCTTCCGCCCAGTGCCGGAAGTCTTCTTCGAATCCATCCGGCAAACCGTCTCCGGCCCCGTCCCCGGCCATGCCGCCGGTTGCTGTGAGCTCCGGGACTGGGCCCGGAGCCTGTTCGGCGCTCCAGAGCGCGCGGAGCCTGGCCAGCTGCGGCACATCTGCAGGGTTCCCCTGACGAACGGTGTACATCGGGGCAGGCTACCAAACCTGCCCTGCCGACGGTCTTCGTGGCTTGGCGGTGCGTTGTGTGGCAGGGTGTCGGCATGGACGAATTGATTGTTATGGGTACGGGTTCCGCTGCGGTTCATTCCTATGTTGCCCGGCCGGAGGGAACTCCGCGGGGCGGCGTCATTGTCATTCACGAGGCGTGGGGGCTGGTCAACCAGATCCGCAGCGTGGCGGATCGGTTTGCCGCGCAAGGCTACCTGGCTGTCGCCCCGGATTTGCTGGGCGAACACGGCATCACCGATGACGTCGCCACGGAACTCGGCGAGCAGCTCTTCAACCCGGATCCCGAGCAGCGCCACGCCGCGCAGCCGAAGCTGCGGGAACTGATGTCACCGTTCCGCTCCCCGGACTTCTCAGCCCAGGCTTCGGCGCGGGTGCAGTCCTGCTTTGAGTATCTGGAGTCCGCCGAGGGCGTGAACGGGCGGATCGGCGTCGTCGGCTTCTGCATGGGAGGAACCTTTGCCCTCTCCCTCGCCGTCCAGGAACCGCGGCTCAAGGCCTGCGTCTCCTTCTACGGCCGGGCCGACTTCTCCGTTCCCGAGCTTTCAACCGTCACTTGCCCTGTTCTGGCCTTCTACGGTGATCAGGACACCGATTTGGTGGATAAGCTCCCCGATTTGGGAGCTGCCATGACCGACGCGGGCATCGATTTCACGGCAGAGGTCTATCCCGGCACCGGCCACGCGTTCTTCAACGACACCAACCGGTTTGCCTACGATAAAGGCGCCGCCGACGACGCCTGGCAGCTCACGCTGGAGTTCCTGGGCAGGACGCTGGCCTAGTTCCGCCCAGCCCCCTCCGGAGGGAGCAGGTCAGCGCCAGTAGTTGTTGGCGGCAGCGATCGTCGCGAACTCGGTGGCAACCACATGGCCGGCGGCAATCAGGCCCTCAGGGTTGTTCGCGTACGCGTCGCGGATAATTTCCTGCACGCGGTCGTCAGGCTGGATCGCGAAGGAGGTCTGCAGGGCCAAGCTGAGGGCCAGCCGGCGGCCGTCCTCCGGGCTTGCGCAAATCAGGGTGTTATTAGGAACGAGCTCCATGGTGTCCGTCCTCTCAGGGTGGGCGCGGTGCCCGCGGACCCGCTGTTGCTGCTGGTGAGCGGCGCTGACTGCCCCATTGTGTGCGGCGGTATCTGCCGTTGACAAGGGCCGGGTAAAGCAGGATCACGGGCTCAGGGGCCTTTCGATTCCCACAAGGCCCCTGAGCCCGCGTTGTCCTGCAAATTACGGTGCCGAATCCACGACGGACGTGGTGACCGCGGTCCACTCGATCGCAGTCCCGGCGGGGACGCCGTCAAGGTCCTCAAGCAGCATTTCCCGCTCACCAATGAGCTGACCGGTGGCGGGGTCGATGATGATTTCCTTCCTCGCCTCGTATCTGCTGGTCTTCATTCCCAGGGAGATCCCGGTTCGCCCGTCCAAGGTTGCTTCCTCCTCCACCACGGTCAGGCCCGGAATCAGTGAAGCAGCCTGATAAAGAGCGGCCCGCAGATCGGCAGGGATGACGCCTGTGCGCAGGGTATCGGCAATCGTGATGAAGGCTTCCTCGTCGGGAGTCGGCCCTGCCCCTTGCGTATTTCCATAGATCAGGTCCAGCAGCTTCTTTGGATCTCGGGGGGCGGTGGCGATCGACTCCTCGAGTGGCTGGGCGCCCAGGATGCGCTGCGGCGAACCATAGAACTGTCCCTCCGGTGCTCGCAGGAGCTCACCCTGATAGTCGCTCTCTGCCCCCATCCGCTCGGCCTCCCGGCGCGAGGCGTCGTCAAAGAACTCCACGGGCTCCCCGGGCTCGCGGTTCCAGATCCACTCGCCGCCTCGGTCCGCCGGTATATACAGCTGCCCGTCTTGGCTTTGCAGCCAGACGTACTGCTCCCCTGTCTCCGTGCTCGTATAAGAGGAGTACACAGCTTTGGTATCAACCAGCAGGTACTGCCCCGGCGCCAGCACCGGATCCGAGGCGGCAATGGTGGTGGCGGCGGCGTCATTGAGCACCTGGGCCGCTGCAGCCGTCGCTCCCGACTGTTTATCCGCCCCGACCACGTCCACCGCCACCAGCGCCGCGATCAGCGCGGCTGCCGCAGAGACGGCAAACACCGAGCGGCGCCAGGGTCTCCGGGAGTGCAGAACGGGCGCCGGCACATCGTGTGCGGGCTCTTCCCCTGCGGCCTTCTGCATCAGTCTCTCCCGCCCCGCGGCCAGGACGGCCGGGGGCACGGTTCCGGTCGTGTTACGCGTGGCGCGGAGCAAGTGCAGTTCGTCCATGATCACTGTCCATTTCGTCGAAAAGAGCAAAGCCGAGGTCCGCACGGAGCTTGCGCCGGGCACGGTTAATGCGGGAACGGACGGTGCCAATGGGCACTCCGATGGCAGTGGCGATGCCGTCATAGGTCAGGTCCGCCCAGGCATAGAGAAGGATGGCCTCCCGGTCGATCGGTGCCAGCGCCTGCAGCGCCGCTCCAATCCGTAACCGGTCGCCGTCAGCATCCACCGTCGCGTCCACTAGATCCAGTCCGTCGGCAGCTTCCGCGCGGTGGCCGTTCCGCGCCAGGGCGCGCAGCATTCGCGCTTCGGCCCGGTGATGCCGGCGAAGCAGATTGGTGGCGATGCCAAAAAGCCAGGGCCGTACAGCCTCGGCCGGACCGTCAAAGCTCCCCCGGCGTTCAAAGGCAATCAGAAAGGTCTCCGCCATCACGTCCTCGGCGGCGAAGTCACCGGCACGGCGGGCCGCGAACCGGTAGATGTCCGGCGCATGCCGGTCATAGAGTTCCCCAAATATGGCGGGGCCGCTGTGCGACCGCTCCACAATCTCTTTGTCTGTCTTCACACCCTGTAATGCCCGTTCACCAAAATTGGTTCACGGTTCCCCCGTTTTTATTTTTCTTTCAGCTTTCAGTTTTCTTGGACACTGCATTAAACGACGACGGCGCCGCCCGGACCGTGGAAGCGGTCCGGCGCGGCGCCGTCGTGCGTTGTTCTGTGCTGGTCTCCGGAAGGAGAGCGCTTGCCCCTAGAGCTTGGAGGCAACCAGACCGGTCAGGTCGACCAGGCGGTTGGAGTAGCCCCACTCGTTGTCGTACCAGCCGACAATCTTGACCTGGTTGCCCATGACGCGGGTCAGACCGGAGTCGAAGATGCAGGAGGACGGGTCGCCCACGATGTCCGAGGAAACAATGGGATCCTCGGTGTACGTGAGGATGCCGGCCCAGCGCGGGTCCTGTGCAGCCTTGGCGTAGGCGGCATTGATTTCCTCGACCGTGGCTTCCTTTTCCAGCGTGACCGTCAGGTCGGTGACGGAGCCGGTGGGGACGGGAACGCGGATGGCGAAGCCGTCCAGCTTGCCCTTCAGCTCCGGCAGGACCAGGCCGATGGCCTTGGCGGCACCGGTGGAGGTGGGAACCATGTTCAGGGCTGCGGCACGGGCGCGGCGCAGGTCCTTGTGCGGGCCGTCCTGCAGGTTCTGGTCTGCCGTGTAGGCGTGAACCGTGGTCATCAGGCCCTTTTCGATGCCGAAGGCGTCGTTGAGGACCTTGGCCAGCGGGCCCAGGCAGTTGGTGGTGCAGGAAGCGTTGGAGATGATGTTGTGCTTGGCGGGATCGTAGTCGCCGTCGTTCACGCCCATCACCACGGTGAACGCATCACCGGATGCGGGTGCGGAGACCAGGACCTTCTTGGCACCGGCGGAGATGTGCTTCTGTGCGTCCTCGGCCTTGGTGAAGAAACCGGTGGACTCGATGACGATGTCAACGCCGAGCTCGCCCCAGGGCAGGTTCGCGGGGTCGCGCTCAGCCAGGACCTTGATGGTGGATCCGCCCACTACCAGGTTGCCTTCTTCAACGGAGACCTTTTCGCTCAGGCGTCCGGCAACGGAATCGTACTTCAGCAGGTGCGCCAGCTGGGCGGGATCGCCGAGGTCGTTGACTGCAACAACCTCAAAGCCTTCTCCGTGCTCCAGTGCTGCTCGCAGGAAATTGCGGCCAATGCGACCAAAACCGTTAATTCCGACTCGTACCGTCATGGGGGCCTCCTCAGGCTCGTCAGGATTAGATTTAGAAACTAAATTTATTACCTCCTACAATTATGCTGTTATCACCGCCACACGTCAAAGGCAGCCTCATGGACCCCTCGGCCAACACGCCCCAGCTTCTGCGCCGCACCAACCTTCGTGCGGTGCTCGAGGTGCTGCGTTCCACCCCCTCTGCAACGGGCACCGACCTGATCGAGGCCACCGGCCTGACGCGGGCCACTGTCATTGCCGTTTGCGATGACCTGATCAGCCGCGGCTGGGCGCGGGAGACGGTGCCTCCCCGGCCCGAAGGCCAGAAAGGACGGCCCGCCCGGCGCTTCGAATTCAACGAAAACGCGGGCTACGTCCTGGGGCTCGACGTCGGCATCGCCACCGTCCGGGTATTGGTTGCCGACCTGGCCGGCACCGTCGTCGGCGGCTTTGAAGCGCGCTTCCCCCGCCACGGCGGTGCACCGGTTGAACGACGCCGGGTGCTCACCAACGCGGTTGATGCCGCCCTCAGCGACGCCGGCATCACGTCCGCTGCGGTGCTTTGCGTCGGAACGGGCATCGCGGCACAGGTGTCCGGTGACGGCACCCTCGCCCCGGGACAGCCAACGGCACCCATGTTTGAACTGGGGCTGCAGAAGGAATTCCGTGAAGTCCGGGGATGGCCGATGCTGGTGGAGAACGACGCCAAACTTGCCGCTCTGGCAGAACGCTGGCGCGGCGTGGGTTCCGGCGAAAAGAACCTTGCCGTCATCCTCGCCGGCGAGCGCCTGGGAAGCGGCATTATTGACGCCGGACGGCTGCTGCGCGGCTCCCGCGGCGGGACCGGAGCCATGGGCGGGCTGGAACTCGTGGAGGGTGTGGGCAATGAGGACGGCATCGCCAAACTCGCCCGCGTCTGGGGCAGCGCGGCCCTGAAGGCCGGTCACAGCGGGCGGATCCGGGAACTGGTGGGCCCCAAGACCAACCGTGCGTCCGCCCGGTACGTGTTTGAGGCCGCTGCGGATGGTGATCCCGTGGCAGAAGAAATCCTGGACCGGATCGCCCAGCGGATGGCGCGGGTGCTGGCCCTGGTTTCTTCGTTCTTTGATCCCCGGCTGATCGTCATTGGCGGCGCCGTGGCGGCGTCGGCCGAGGCACTGCTGCCGGCCATGACGCGCGAACTTGCCGGCTACGTGGCGGAGCCGCCGAGGTTGGCCGTCTCAAACATGGGCAAACTGCTGGTCCCTACCGGCGCCCTGCGCCTGGCCCTGGACTATGTGGAGGAGCATCTGCTGGAACTGGTGCCGCAGGTCCGCCGTCCCGGCTGAATCCACCGGATCCGCATCCTGCCCAGCTGCGGGTGCCCGGATAACGGCGGCCTGTCCTGTCCTGTCTGAACTTGTCATCTTCCGGTGGGTTGTTGTTTGGCTGCAGGTCACCTGCCCGTCGCCATGAGCTCCTACGCTCAGAAGCCGGCCCGGGGGACCTGAGCAATCGGCTTGGGTCACCGCCGCCGATGATGACCCGCAGGAGAGAAAACCATGTCACCAGCGACCCGTCCAACGGCTTTGCCTGCCCAACGGGAATGTCGCCCTGCACAACGCCGGCGAACTGTGCTGACAGCGGGAATGGTCGGTGCCGTCCTGATACTCACCGGCTGCGGCGCCGAGTCGCTTCCGGCGTCTGCCGAGAATGCTCCGGCCACGTCCTCGGCTGATGTAGCCAGGCTGGCCCTGGGGTCCAAGGCGACCTATGCGACACCTCATTCCGGACAGGAACTTCAGTCCCCGCCCGAGGGGTACGAGCCGGTACTCGTGGAACATGTTGCCCGCCACGGTTCGAGGCTGCTCTCGAGCAAGAAGTACGACGACCTCATCACTCAGCTGTGGGACCTTGCCAATGCCGAGGACGCCTTGACCGAAACGGGCCGCAAACTTGGGCCGGCGGTTCAGGAAATCACTAAAGTCCATGACGAACGGGGCTACGGATCTTTAAGCGGGCTCGGCGAGCGCGAACACACCGAGATGGCCGGCCGCGCCTATGACAGGATGCAGCCGCTGTTCGATGCCGCGGCGTCGAAGAACACTCCCATCAACATCGTGACGTCCGGCGTGGACCGCGCAGTGGACAGTTCCGCGAGCTTTGTTGCCGGCTTGGAAAAGGCGCAGCCCGCACTGGCATCAGTCATCCAGACGCCGGTCACGGACAAGGAGCTGCTGTACTTCCACGACACCGACGAGGCGTACAACGCCTATCTTGAAAATGACGAACGTCTTGCCGCAGCCATGGATAACGTTGAGGCAGACCCGGAGATCGAAGCTGCCGCCCACCGGGTCCTTGCACGCCTGTTTACCCCGGAGTTCATTGCGGAACTCAACGCCGGAACGATCAGCCTGTCGGATCGAGGCAAGGGCGAACAGAAGCTGGAAGGCGTCGTTGATGCAGCCATGTATCTCTATGAGCTGTACGTCATCGCCCCGGGAATGGCAGACGAACAAGCGATTGATTTTACGCAGTTCCTGACCGTAGAGGATGCCCGGACCCTGTCAGGAGTTTCCGAAGCCGAGGACTTTTATGAGAAGGGTCCCGGTTTCGAAGGCGAGGATGTCACGTACCGCATGGCGAAGGTCCTGTTGCGGGACATGCTCGGCTCGGTGACTGGAGTGCGGACCGGAGCAACCAGCCAGGCCGCAGACTTCCGGTTCACCCATGCCGAGGAGATCATTCCGTTTGCAGCGCTGCTGCAGCTGCCGGGAAGCGTCCAGCAGCAGGACGTCGACGAGACTTTCTCGTATGACAGCAATGAATGGCGCGGTGCAGAGGTGGCTCCGATGGCGTCAAACATTCAATGGGACGTCTACACCAATTCCAGCGGAGAGGTGCTCGTGCGGATGCTCTACAACGAGCAGGAAATTCCCTTCTCGTTTGACTGCCATCCGGCCCAGCCGGACAGCCTCTTCTACACGGACATCGAACTGGAGCGTTGCCTGGCCGACGCCGCGGCCTAGGTTCGGCAACTGCCGGCAGGGCATAAAAAAGCCGCTCCGCCTCAGAATTACATCTGAGGCGGAGCGGCTTTTCCCGTGGAGCCCCCTGCCGGATTCGAACCGGCGACCCCCTGTTTACAAGACAGGTGCTCTGGCCAGCTGAGCTAAGGGGGCGGCGCCGGCCAAAGCCGGCAACCGCCGTCGTCGTGCTTGAAAAAGGCAAACACGGCAACTGCGCTAGACAAGGTTAGCCCAGAGCGCCCGTTCCCGCGAAACCCGTAAGGGGCGGCGCTGGAAACGGGCGCACCGGAGAACCGAAAAAGAGTTACTTGGTGGCTGCGATTGCGCCCTCAACGGCGGCGGTGAAATCGTTCGCGTTGGTCTCGGCACCGTTGACGTACACGGCGGGGGTCCCGCCAACGTAGTCAACGCGGGCCAGGCGGTCGGTGTACTTCACGAAGGCACGGAAGCCGTCGTTCTTGATGCAGTCGGCGGCGTCGCCGGCGCCCACGGAATCAGCCATGTCAGCCAGTTCGGCGTTCTTCATTTCGCCCTGCTCATAGTGGCCGAAAATTGCAGTCATGAAATCCCAGTAGGACTCAGGATTGGTGTCCGCGACACAGGCGGCGGCATTAGCGCCCCGGGAAGAATAATTGCTGGGTGAACCGCGGTCCAGGAAAGCAACCGTGCGGTACTGGAACGTAACGTCCCCGGCATCCAGCCACGAGGCGATCTGGGAGTTGTAGGCAGCCTCAAACTCTGCACAGTGAACACAGTTCACGTCCACGTACACCACAATGGGCACCGGCTGGCCGGCCTCGGCGGGAGTAATACCCGGGGGAACCGGGGCGTCTTCCTTATCCTCGGTCGGTGCGTCCGGCAGCGTCGTGACGTCCACATCGAACGGTTCCTCGGGCTGCAGCGAGTCCGTGGACGTAACCGTAATACCGCCGTACTGGTTGGCATTGGCCGGAGACGTACCGGTTTCCGCCTCAGCGCCGTTGCCGCTGCGGATGGAATTAATCACGATCAGCGCAACGATCACGATGATGGCCACCACGGCAACCACCACGCCCCAGCGGATCAGGAGCTTGTTGCGCCGCTCCTTTTTCTTCTGGGCTTCACGCAGGGCGCGCGCCTGGTCACGCGCAGCAGCCGTACGATCAGCTTTGCTGGGCTTGGGGTTCCGCTCAGTCATAGTTCCTCATGTCTCTCTCGCACCTGCCCGTCTGGGCGTGCGGCCGGCAGGCAACAGTTTAGGCCAACGAGTGTGCAGGCCCTTACTTGCAACGGCTTCAACGGGCACAAAGTTTCCGGCCTTGGATAGAGTGGCCTAAACACTTAAGCCAACAAGGGGTCCATATCGTGAACGCTGCTGCCGCCGATTCCGCAGAAAATGCCAGGGACGGGTATGGCGATTTCGACTTCATCGTAGTTTCCAACCGTCTTCCGGTGGACCGGGTTAGCACCGACGAAGGCGAAAGCTGGCGGCGCTCCCCGGGCGGGCTGGTCACAGCGCTGGCCCCGGTCATGGCCAAGGCCGACGGCGCCTGGGTGGGCTGGCACGGAGCTCCGGACGAGGAACTGAACGAGTTCGATCATGACAACATGCATCTGCTTCCGGTCCCCCTGAGTGCTTCCGAGGTGGAGCTGTACTACGAGGGCTTCTCCAACGCCACCCTCTGGCCGCTCTACCACGATGTGATTGCACCGCCGGAATTCCACCGCACCTGGTGGGACTCCTACCGTACGGTGAACCGCCGTTTCGCCGACGCCGCGGCCACCATGGCGGCCAAGGGCGCCACCGTCTGGGTTCAGGATTACCAGCTGCAGCTGGTCCCGCAGATGCTGCGCAAGGACCGGCCGGACCTGAAAATCGGCTTCTTCAACCACATCCCCTTCCCGCCGCTGGAGATCTTCGCCCAGCTGCCGTGGCGCCGCAACATCATTGAGGGCCTGCTCGGCGCGGACCTGATCGGCTTCCAGCGTCCCTCCGACGCCAGCAACTTCCTGCGCTGCGTCCGCCGCTTTGCCGGCCACACGGTCCGGCAGCAGCAGGTGCACGTCACCACCAACGACGGCGTCTCCTACGTTTCGCGGGCCGAGGCCTTCCCGATTTCCATTGACGTGGACCAGATCACCGAGCTGGCCAAGCGCGAGGACATTATCGAGCGGTCCAAGCAGATCCGGCGGGAACTGGGAAATCCCAAGACCATCCTGCTCGGCGTGGACCGGCTGGACTACACCAAGGGCATCAGCCACCGGCTCAAGGCCTACGGCGAGCTCCTCGAGGACGGCAAGCTCAACGTCGAGGATGCCTCCCTGATCCAGGTGGCCAGCCCCAGCCGGGAGCGCGTGGAACAGTACCGGCTCCTGCGCGAAGAAGTTGAAGGCACCGTCGGCCGAATCAACGGCACGTACGACACCATGGGCAACACTGCCATCCGCTACCTCCACCACAGCTACCCGGTGGAGGAAATGGTGGCCCTGTACCTGGCCGCCGACGTCATGCTGGTCACTGCCCTGCGGGACGGCATGAACCTGGTGGCCAAGGAGTATGTGGCCGCCCGCATCAATAACACCGGTGCCCTTGTGCTCAGCGAATTTGCCGGCGCCGCGGACCAGCTGCGCCAGGCCATTCTGATGAACCCGCATGACATCGACGGGCTTAAGGACTC
The DNA here is from genome assembly GCF_058269295.1 of Arthrobacter sp. TJ-58. NCBI lineage: Bacteria > Bacillati > Actinomycetota > Actinomycetes > Micrococcales > Micrococcaceae > Arthrobacter > Arthrobacter sp. TJ-58. Next base: position 7,993 of record NZ_JBZCNM010000005.1, on the reverse strand, counting down.
CATCCTGTCGGCGATCAACATGCCGGACCGCGAAGCCCAGCGCCGCATGCGTCTGATGCGCCGGCAGGTCCTGCAGAACGACGTCGAACGCTGGTCCAAGAACTTCCTCAATGCCCTGCAGCAGGTGGAGCCGGAGGCTGCCCAGTGAGCAATCTTCCCGAGGGGCTTGCAGAAGCACTGGCCCGGCTGGCCTCATCCGAAACACTGCTGGTCGCGCTGGACTTTGACGGCACCCTGGCTCCGCTGGTGGAACATGCCGACGACGCACGCCCGCTGCCGGAATCCGCTGCCGCGGTTGCCGCGCTGGGGGCCCTTCCCGGAACCTTCACGGCACTCATCTCCGGACGTGCCCTGGACAGCCTGCGCCGGACGGCCTCCCCCGAGCCGGAAACCATGCTGATCGGCAGTCACGGCGCGGAGGCCTGGACGGGGCCCAATGCGCAGCCGCTGCGGCTGACCCCGGAGCAGGCAAGCCTGCTGGCCCGCGCACGGCAGGCCGTGGAAACCGTGACCAGCGCACACCCGGGCACCTGGCTGGAAGAAAAGCCGGCCGGCGTCGTCCTCCATACCCGCAGCGCCCCTGATGACGTGGCATCCGCTGCGACCGATGCCGCCCGGCGCGGCCTCGGCGCGCTCGACGGCGTGCAGGTCACCGACGGGAAGCGGGTATTAGAAGCCTCCGTGGTGCACACGAACAAGGGCGAGGGCATCCGCGCGCTGCGCGAACTCACCGGAGCCGGGGCCGTGCTCTTCGCCGGGGACGACGTGACCGACGAGCGCGGATTCGCCGCCCTGCAGCCCGGCGACCTGGGTATCAAAATCGGGCCCGGCGACACCCGGGCGGCTTTCCGGGTCGAGTCCCCGGAAGCCTTTACCCAGGTCCTGGAAACACTGCTGGAACTGCGCCGCGGCGGCAGTTAAGCAGTACGGGCCGAGCGTATGGCATACTGACCCTGTGACCGCGGCCACAACCGCTGCCACTCGCTCTTTAACTCAATAGCACTTCACAACGGATCGTCGGGCACGTACCTGCCCGTGAAGGAGAAATATCATGGCAACGGTAACGTTTGACCAGGCCACACGCCTGTACCCGGGCACTGAACGCCCCGCAGTGGATAACCTCACCCTGGAGATCGCCGACGGCGAATTCCTGGTTCTGGTTGGTCCCTCCGGCTGCGGAAAGTCCACCTCGCTGCGCATGCTCGCCGGACTCGAAGACGTCAACTCAGGCCGCATCCTCATCGGTGACCGCGACGTCACCGATGTTCCGCCCAAAGACCGTGACATTGCCATGGTGTTCCAGAACTACGCTCTTTACCCGCACATGTCCGTGGCGGACAACATGGGATTTGCCCTGAAGATCGCCGGCGTCGGCAAGGAAGAGCGGATGGAACGCGTCCGCGATGCCGCCAAGCTGCTCGACCTTGAGGATTACCTGGACCGCAAGCCGAAGGCACTCTCCGGCGGTCAGCGCCAGCGTGTCGCCATGGGCCGTGCCATCGTCCGTAACCCACAGGTCTTCCTTATGGATGAGCCGCTGTCCAACCTCGATGCGAAGCTGCGCGTGCAGACCCGTACCCAGATTGCGTCCCTGACCCGGCGCCTGGGCGTCACGACGGTGTACGTCACGCACGACCAGGTTGAGGCCATGACCATGGGTGACCGCGTGGCGGTGCTCAAGGACGGAATCCTGCAGCAGGTGGACACCCCGCGCAACCTGTACGACCACCCCAAGAACGTCTTCGTCGCCGGCTTCATTGGTTCTCCGGCCATGAACCTGCTGGAACTGCCCGTAGTGGACGGCGGCGTGGCCTTTGGCGGCGCCATCTACCCGGTATCCAGCTCGGTGCTGGGCCAGGCTGCCGGTAACACGGTCACCGTTGGTGTTCGCCCCGAAGATCTGGAAATCGTGGATTCCTCCGGCTCCGGCCTGAAGGTGGAAGTTGACGTGGTTGAGGAGCTCGGCGCCGATGCTTACGTCTACGGCCACACCACGCTCGACGGATCCGATCGGGACATGGTCGTCCGTGTCGACGGCCGCCGTCCCCCGATGAAGGGTGACACCCTGTATGTCCGCCCGCAGCAGGGCCATGTGCACCTGTTTGACGCCAGCAACGGGGAGCGTCTGGCCGATCAGGCCTAAACCTCTCCGCTGATATGCGGTGGCTCCTGCACCTGTTCTAAACTCGTGTATGGGGCCACCGCATTGCTGTTTAACTCAGTACTGTCTTCCAGACAGAACGTTCACCCAAAGGCATGTGCTTATGACCGAACCCGCAGGCGCCCAGTGGCGAGATGAACCAACGGACTACGAGCAGACGGGCAAACTGCCGCGCCTGAGGACTGCTTCGCCGGAAAAAGCCCTGGCGTCCCTGAACATTACGGCAGCGTCCATGGACCCGGCGCTGCTGGACCTGCCCTGGCACCTGCCGCTGGAGGAGTGGCCCAAGGAGAATCTTGCCGCCCTGCCCCGCGGCATTTCCCGCCACGTCGTCCGTTTTGCCCGGATGGGCGACGAGTTGATCGCCATCAAGGAAACCAGCGAGCATGTAGCCCGGCAGGAATATCACATGCTGCGCAAGCTTCGCCGGCTCAATGTCCCGAGCGTGGCGCCGGTGGCCGTGATTACCGGCCGTTTTGATGCGGACGGCAACGAGCTGCAGCCCGTCCTGGTCACCAAGCACCTGCGCTTTTCCTTGCCGTACCGCGCCGTCTTTTCCCAGACCCTGCGCCAGGTGACGCTGACCCGTCTCATCGACGCCCAGGCCCTTCTCCTGGTGCGCCTGCATCTGGCCGGGTTCTACTGGGGCGATGTTTCCCTTTCCAACACGCTTTTCCGCCGCGACGCCGGCGCCTTTGCCGCCTACTTGGTGGATGCGGAAACCGGAGAACTCTATCCCGAGCTCTCCCGCGGGCAGCGCGAATATGATCTCGAGATCGCCCGGGTGAACATTGCCGGAGAACTGATGGACCTCGCCGAGGGCGGCCTGATCGAGGACACCGTTGATCCGCTGGCCACCAGCGAGCGGATCATGGACAGTTACCGGAACCTCTGGGCGGAGCTCACGGAAAAGGAGTCCTTCGAACTGGGTGAACGCTGGCGCGTGAATGCGCGTATTCGGCGCCTGAATGACCTCGGGTTCGACGTCGACGAACTCACCATCAAGACCACCGCCGACGGCACCCAGGTGCAGCTGCAGCCCAAGGTGGTCGACGCCGGCCACCACCAGCGCCGCCTGCTGCGCCTGACCGGTTTGGACGCCCAGGAAAACCAGGCCCGGCGCCTGCTCAATGACATGGATTCCTACCGGGCGGACAACAACCCGGACCTGGAAGAGGAACTCAGCGCACATCTGTGGGTCACCCAGGTCTTCGAGCCGATCGTGAAGTCCGTGCCGCGTGAACTGGGCAGCAAACTGGAACAGGCCGAAGTGGTGCACGAGGTGCTCGAGCACCGGTGGTACATGTCCGAGAAGGAAAACCGCAACGTGCCCATGGCGGAGGCAGTGCAGTCCTACATGGACACGGTGCTCCGCCACCGCCGGGATGAGGCCGCGATTCTGCTCAGCACCGACACCCGCACCATGAACATCCTGGAAGCGGGCGGCTCCCCCGATCAGATGGCTGACGGCTAACCTTCGCCGAGCAGACCGTCCCGCTCCCGCCTGTGGTGCAGTTCATGGCAGCACGGGCAGCGATTCGCTTTAATTGCGTTGATGGAACTGATTAAAGACCTTCCCCAGACAGGAGGACGCTCCTCAAGTATGTCCACATCAGCACTTTCCCGCTTACCAGGAGGGGTGCTCCAGACAGTACCCGTCCACGACGGACAGCCCGGCAAAGAGTGGTGGCGGTCCTCGGTGATTTACCAGATCTATCCGCGGTCCTTCCGCGATCTGCGCGGAGACGGTGTCGGCGACCTCCCGGGCATCACCGAAGAGATTCCCGCCCTGGCAGAACTGGCAATCGACGCCATCTGGCTCTCGCCGTTCTACCGCTCCCCCCAGAAGGACGCCGGCTACGACGTTGCCGATTACTGCGCCGTCGACCCGATCTTCGGCACCCTGGATGACTTCGACGCCCTCGTGGCCAGGGCCGGAGAGTACGGGATCCGTGTCATCGTGGATCTGGTGCCAAACCACTGCTCCGACCAGCATCCCCTTTTCCAGGCCGCACTGGCTTCGGCCCCCGGATCCCCGGCCCGCGACATGTTCATTTTTCGCGATGGTACCGGCGAGCACGGTGAATTGCCGCCGAACAACTGGCAGTCCCACTTTGGCGGTCCGGCGTGGACCCGCATCACCAACCCGGACGGCACCCCCGGCCAGTGGTACCTGCACCTCTTCGATACTTCCCAGCCGGACTTCAACTGGGACAACCCTGCCGTCCGGACGGAGTTCGAGCGCATTCTGCGCTTTTGGCTGGACCGCGGCGTGGGCGGCTTCCGGGTGGACGTGGCGCATGCGCTGATCAAGAAATCCGGGCTGCCGGACTGGGGCGGGACGGCCGACGGCGCGTCCTCGGAGGGCTTCCCGGGATACGAGGCCCCCATGTTCGGCCAGGCAGAAATCCACGATATCTTCCGGTCCTGGCGGAAGCTCCTCGATGAATACGACGGCGACCGGGTGCTCTGCGCCGAAGCGAACGTGGATCCGCTGGACCGGTTGACGGACTGGGTCCGCTCGGACGAGATGCAGCAGGCCTTCAACTTCGCCTTCCTGACGCATCCGTGGGATGCCCCCAAACTGCGCGAGATCATCGATTCTTCGCTGAAGGCTTTCGACAAGGTGGGTGCGCCCACCACCTGGGTGCTCTCCAATCACGACGTCGTCCGGCATGTGTCCCGCTTTGGGCTGGAAGCCAACACCCTGCGCAGCGGCGACGGCATTGGCCCCCTCGACACCCAGCCGCAGTATCAGCTGGGTGCGGCGAGGGCGCGGGCAGCGACGCTGCTGATGCTCGCCCTGCCCGGCGGGGTCTACCTCTACCAAGGTGAGGAGCTCGGGCTGCCCGACCACACCCTGATGGCCGATGAATTCCGGCAGGATCCGACGTATCACCGCACGGCCGGGCTCCGCGTCGGCCGCGACGGCAGCCGCGTGCCGCTGCCCTGGAAGGTCAGCGAACCGTCCTACGGGTTCAGCAGCACCGGAAAAACGTGGCTGCCGCAGCCCGGTTACTGGGGCCGTCACGCACGCGATATCCAACGCAGCGATCAGTTCTCGTCGCTGAACATGTACCGCAAGGCTCTGGACCTGCGGCGTGAGCTTGGACTGGGTGCCGGAACCCTGGCCTGGTGGCCCGACCATGACGGCGAGGGCCTGGTGGCCTTCGTCAACAACAACGTCCTGGTTGCCATGAACATGGGCGAAAACCCGGTGCAGCTCCCGGAACTTCCCGTCCTGGCCACCAGCTCGGCCTCCGCCCTTGAGGGGACGAAAATCCGCCCCAACAGCACGGTCTGGCTTCAGCTGCCGGCTACCGCGGAAGAATAGCCTTTCCGGGATTGAGAATCCCGGCAGGATCAAAGGCAGCTTTAATGCGCCGCTGCAGTTCCAGCACTTCCTCCTGCTGTTCCTGCGCGAGCCAGCGAAGCTTGAACTGGCCCACTCCGTGTTCGCCGGTGATGGTGCCGCCCATCGCAAGGGCGACGGCAATGGATTCATCGAGGGCAGCGTCCAGCCGTTGAACGGCAGCGCTGCCCTCAGCCTTTTCCACCCAAAAGGTCGGGTGCAGGTTGCCGTCCCCGGCATGTGCCACCACTTTCAGCCGGACCTGGTGCCTGCGCGCCATGGAGTTGAGTTCAGCTATATAGGACACCAGCCGGGACCGCGGCACCGCCACGTCCTCCCCCACCCGGTGTTCGGTGTGGACAGCGTCTCCGCGGCTGTGCCGGCGCAGGTCCACCATCTCCACCGCTTCATCCGAACCTTCCACGGTGACCAGCCCGCCGGCGGCGGTGAGGACTGAACGGACAACGTCCGCCTCGGCATCTGCCCCGTAGCCGTCAGTTTGAATCAGCAGCAGTGCAGCGCCGCGGGAGCGCAGAAGGGACCCGTGGGCGGTATCCAGCGCCACCATGGTCTCGGCGTCGAGCAGCTCCATAATGGCCGGCTGTACACGCGCACGGCCGACCGCCAGCACGCCGGCTGCCGCGCTTTCAATGTCCGGGAAGAAGCCGGCGAGCGTGCATACTTTGACGGGCAGGTAGCGCAGCCGCACGGTAATTCCGACGACGATGCCCAGGGTTCCTTCGGAGCCCGTGAAAAGCCCGGTCAGGTCGTATCCCGCCACTCCCTTAAAGGTCTGGTGTCCGGTGCTGATGAGTGTGCCGTCAGCGAGTACGACGTCGAGGGCAAGTACCGAGTCCCTGGTCACCCCGTACTTGGCGCAGCGCAGCCCGCCGGCGTTGGTCGCCACGTTCCCGCCAACGGTGGACATCCGGTAGCTCGCCGGGTCGGGTGCATACATCAAGCCGAACTCGGCAGCTGCATTGTTGAGATCCGCATTGATGACTCCGGGCTCTACCCTTGCCAGTTCATCTTCGGGCCGAATCTCGAGGATCCGGTTCATTCGTTCCAGGCTGAGCACAATGCTGCCTGCGGTGGCGTGTGCGCCGCCGGAAACTCCCGTCCCGGCGCCGCGCGGAACAACTGCTGTTCCGGTGCGCGAGGCCCAGCGCAGGACCTGCTGTACGTCACCGACGGTCCGCGGCCACACAACGGCCAGCGGATTGACGTACTCCAGCACGGGCCCCTGGTCGGTGCCGTAGGCCGCCAACACCTCGTCTGAGGTTTGCACCTCAATGTCCGGCAGGGAGCGGGCAAGATCCAGGAGCGTGTCGGGCGTCATACGAGGATGCTACCGGGCACCCATGAAACGTGCGTAACGGTCAAGGATCTGCGGCCAGGCCACTGCAAATTTCCCCGCCGCTTCCTCGGCTTCCGGAACCGTTGCGAACCCCGAATGCTGCACAGTGACACTGGTGGTTGCCGCGTCCACCGGCTCAAAGGAAATACGGACTTCGGTTGGGGTCTGCGGGCTGTGGCCACGTACCCAGTCCAGGACAATTTCGGAATCCTGGACCCGTTCTGCCACTGTGGCCCATACGGCGCTCTCCCCCTCGGGGCCGCTTTCCGTCAGCGCGGCTGATTCAATCTCGGGGTGTGTTCCCTCGCCGAACTCAGTGAATTCTTCCGGCCACCAGAGATGCAGGTATTCGGTGAAACCGTTGAACGCTTCATGCAGCTCGCGGGGCACTTGACGCTTTACGACGACGTCCGGAACGGAGGCTGCATCCTTCGCCGGCTCGGGCTGCTCAGCGTGCGAAAAAAGGGAAGAGTTCATGGTCCAAGCCTAGCCCGCCCGCGATATGTCCCGGGGTGTTAAACAGTTCAGGCCCGCACCATACGGTGCGGGCCTGAACCTCTCTGCCAAATATTGTCCGGCGGTGACCTACTCTCCCACACCCTCCCGGATGCAGTACCATCGGCGCTGTGGGTCTTAGCTTCCGGGTTCGGAATGGGACCGGGCGTTTCCCCCACGCTATGACCGCCGTAACCCTAGCCCCGGCCACACACGTGCGGCGGGAAATCTGTGGGTCACGACCAGGACACCATCCCTGGCATCCCGTCATGAACATGATCGTTCCAAGCAGACACGCCACCCCTCAAGGGCACGCACCTGCTCATTGTGACCACCCATCACAATCCCCCGGTCAAAGGGGGACAGCAGTGGTGGTCTGTTCCACGGGTAACAAACCCCTCGGGTTTGTTGTCCGGGAACCACATAGTGGACGCAAGCAGCATGATCTAACACAATCCTTCTTTGGCGGGAACGTTTGAAGTCGTTTCCTGCCCAGACTGTGGTGTGGTGTAAGTTATCGGCCTATTAGTACCGGTCAGCTTCACGGGTCTTTAGTCCCCGCTTCCACATCCGGCCTATCAACCCAGTGGTCTGGCTGGGGGCCTCTCACACACAAGGTGTATGGAAA
>NZ_JBZCNM010000004.1:0-185344 GCF_058269295.1 Arthrobacter sp. TJ-58 | reverse complement strand
TAATTCCCGGTTACCGTTTCATCCGGCCGGACGAACCCGCGCAAAAGCCCCGGCTTTCCGTGTCGGTGCACTGGGCACAGGCAGGATCACCAGAATGTTTTTGGTGGGGTTTGGCCGCCATGCTCAGGTTGTTTTGCAACTCCCGGCCGCGGCGACTTAGAAGACTCTACACGGGGTTGGGGACCGGCGCAAATCGACTTCCGGCGGGCGGTAAGCCCGCCTTCAGGCGGCAGATAAAGCCGCGTTGCAACACCGAAAAAGGGCGCCCTGCATTCGGCTCTGCATCCCACCGGAGGGAACCCGCAACAACGGCCTTGGTGGCCGCTTCGGCATTCGAGGGGATAAGAAGGTAGAGACAATGCAGCAAACAGCAGGATCCCCGATCAGGACGACGTACTACAGAGAAGAGGAGCGCCATGCCCCCGGCCGGCAGACAGGTTCGCCCCCTCCCTCTGAAGCTCCCTGTGCTTACGGGCCCCGGGCGAACAACCCCCAGGCGGACAGGCCCCGCACTTACCGAGCCCTCCCCTGTCTCTGCCGGGGCACCAACAACTACCGGGGCACCGATCCCCCAGGTGACGCTCCGCGCCTTCACGGCTGACGACGTCGTCCTCATCCAGTCCGCGTCCATGGATCCACTGATTCCCCTGATCACCTCGGTTCCTGCTGCTCCGGAATCCGACGGCGGTAAGCAGGCTCCTGCAGGCGAAACTGAGGCTCTGGCCTTCATCGAGCGCCAGCACCATCGCCTGAGCAGCGGAGCGGGCTGGTCTTTTGCCGTTGCGGATGCCTTAACCGGTGAAGCCGTGGGGCAGATTGGGCTGTGGCCGGGCCAGTCGTCCCGCCGCACCGGCAACCCGAACACCATCGGGTATTGGATTGGTCCCGCCCACCGCAAACAGGGGTACGCCCGTGCGGCACTGGAGCTGCTGACCGAGTGGGCACTGACAGGGGTGCGGCTGCCGCGGGTTGAACTGTATATAGAGCCGTGGAATGAGGGCTCCTGGCGCACCGCCGAGGCAGCCGGCTATACAAGGGAGGCTTTGCTGCCCTCCTGGCAGAAGGTGGGAGGGCATTGGCGTGACATGTACCGCTACGCCCGGACTGCTGCAGTGCCTCCCCTATAAGGGCTGCATATAGAGGATGCGTATGGGCACGCCACGAAGCACCGGACCGAGCGCCGACCCGCTGCGGAAGCGCCCTGGAACCGGGTGCCGCAAAAGCACTCCAAAAATCGGGTAGACTGGTTCCCGGCCCCTCATGTGGTGTCATCCTGTGAACTCCCCCAGGACCGGAAGGTAGCAAGGGTAAGCGGGCTCTGGCAGGTGCATGAGGGGTCTTTAATTTTTTCAGGACCAACAGGTTTTCCCCGCCCCAAATGCCGGGATGCAAACCGTCAGTGCCAACCGATAGGGTTCTATCTGTGAGTACAGCTCTTTACCGCCGCTACCGTCCCGAGAGCTTTGCGGATGTGATCGGGCAGGAGCACGTCACGGAGCCGCTGATGGCGGCGCTCTCCAAGAACCGCGTTAATCACGCCTATCTCTTCTCCGGCCCCCGCGGCTGCGGCAAAACAACTTCCGCCCGCATCCTCGCGCGCTGCCTGAACTGCGCCGAAGGCCCGACGCCGGTCCCCTGCGGCAAGTGCGACAGCTGCGTTGAACTGGCCCGCAGCGGATCCGGCAGCCTGGACGTCATCGAGATTGACGCGGCCAGCCACGGCGGTGTCGACGACGCCCGCGACCTGCGCGAACGTGCCACCTTTGCCCCGGTCCGGGACCGCTACAAGATCTTCATCATTGACGAGGCCCATATGGTCACGTCTGCCGGCTTCAATGCGCTGCTGAAGATCGTCGAAGAGCCGCCGGAGCACATCAAGTTCATCTTCGCCACCACGGAACCGGACAAGGTCATTGGCACCATCCGGTCCCGCACCCACCACTATCCGTTCCGCCTGGTCCCGCCCGAACCGCTGCTGGCGTACCTGGACAAGCTCTGCCAGCAGGAGAACGTGCCGGTGGCCCCGGGCGTCCTCTCCCTGGTGATCCGCGCCGGAGGGGGATCCGTCCGTGACTCGCTGTCCGTGCTGGACCAGCTGATGGCCGGCGCCGGAGAGTCCGGCCTGGACTATGAACTGGCCGTCAACCTTCTGGGCTACACCCCCATCTCACTGCTCGACGACGTCGTCGACGCCTTTGCCGCCGGCGACGCCGCCACCGTCTTCCGTGCCGTGGACCGCGTCATCCAGACCGGACAGGACCCGCGACGGTTTGTCGAGGACCTGCTGGAGCGCTTCCGGGACCTGATCATCGTCCACGCCATGCCGGAGAGCGCCGCCGCAGTGCTGCGCGGCATGCCGGAAGACCAGATCAGCCGGATGAGCACGCAGGCCACCCAGCTTGGCGGTGCCGAACTGTCCCGCGCGGCAGACATCACCAACACCGCACTGACCGAGATGACGGGCGCCACTTCGCCGCGCCTGCATCTGGAACTGCTCTGCGCCCGCATCCTGCTGCCCGCCGCCGACCAGACCGAGCGCGGCACAGCTGCCCGGGTGGACCGGATTGAACGCCGGCTCAGCTACGCCGGTGACAGCACCGAGGCTGTTGGCCGTGCCGCCGCAGCAGCTTCCCCGGTGGAATCCATTCCGGCTGCACCGGCCACGGCGGATGAGCCCGTGGTTGTAGCGGACGCACCGGCCGCGCCGACCGCGCCGACGGTTTCGCCGTCTAACGGTTCGGCAAACGGTACGCAGCCAAACGCGTCCAGGCCGGAAGCAGCACCGGCAGCCGCGGCCGCGCCGTCGGAGAGTTCGCCCCTGGATTGGGGCGGAACCTGGGCAACAGCCCCCGAGCCGCAGGCAGCTGCACACGGAACCGCTGGAACAGGGCAGTCCGCACCTGCCGCGGACCGGGTTGGGGCACATGCTGGTTCCTCTGCAGCTGCTCCCGACCGCGGTCACCAGACGGCGGCTCCCTCGCCCGCTGCTTCGCCGGCCTGGCAGTCCGCCCCGGGGAATTCTGCGGCGCCGGCCTCCACATCCGCGCCGGCTCCTGCCGGCCAGCCTGCTGCTGCTGAATCAGGCGATGCCGGCGGGCAGATTGAGATGATCCGCCGGGCCTGGCCTGAGATCATGGATGCCCTCACGGGAATCCGCCGTGCCACCTGGCTCAACGTCAGCAAGAACGCCAGCCCCAAGTCCTTCAACGGACGAATCCTGGAACTGGCCTTCAGCAACCAGGGCGCCGCCACCAACTTCAACCGCCCCGACCACCTGGAGAACCTCCGCAAGGCAGTCAACCAGGTCCTTGGCGTGGATTGCCAGGTCAACGTGGTGCATGACAGTTCGGCGGGTGAGTCGGGCCCAAAAGCAGGTAGCCGGTTAACCCCGGCGCCGGCTTCCGCGAAGGTCCAGGCTCCGTCCCAGCAACAACACGCCGTCCGGCAGGAAACGGCTTCGTCAACAACTGTGTCTTCTTCGCCGGTTCCTTCATCGCCGGTTCCTCCGGCACCTGAAGCAGCCGCTGAATCTCCGGCGCCGCCAAAAGCAGCCGCTGGATCTGCGGCGTCACAGGGCGGCCCGGCCCACGGTTCCTCAGCCGTTGTGTCCGGACCCGCGGCCGCTGCCGCGCTCAATCGGCGACGCACCCAAAACCCCCAGCAGGGTGCCGATGCTCAGCAGCCGCAGCGATCCCGGCAACCCCAGCAGGGCGGTCCTTCCGCGGCGGACCAGTCGTCGTCGTCGTCGCGTCAGCCGTCGCAGTCCCCGGTTCAGTCGGCGGGTCAGTCGGCGGGTCAGTCCACAGCGAGCAGTGCCAGGAACAAGCCTGTAGCCGCGCCCGGACCGCTGCCCGAAGACTGGCAGCAGGAACCGCCTGAGGACCCCTACGCCGGAGGACCCGAAAGCAACGCCTGGGAACAGGCCGAGCCGCCGGCGGACGTGTATTCGGCGGGCAACCTGTCGGACAGCGAATGGGCAGCGACCAACTGGGCCGGAACCGGTTCTTCGCCGGCCAGGGCTGCCGGCAGCGCACACGGCAACAGCACCGGCAACGCCGACAACGCTGGCAACACCGAAAACGCAGTGCGCCGGGCTGCTCCTGCGTCCGGGGGCAAGCCGTCCCCGGCCGCTCCGGCGTCGATTGCTTCGGCGTCGATTGCTCAGGCGTCGGCTGCTCCGGGAGCCGCGGCGTCGTCGTCCGTTGCAGCACCGGCCCGCCCGCAGCCGCAGCCGGCAGCGCAGCACGCGTCCGGCCCGGGCCCCGGCAACAATGACGGCCGGCCGTTGAGCCGCTATCAAAAACTGCTCAACGAAGCCGCCGCACGCGGCGGCTCGCCCAATCCCTCCGCTGGACGCAGCAACGTAAACTTGGTGGAGGACATCCCCAGCGCGGATGACATCCGGTTGGAAGATTCCGGGCTGGTGGGCAGGAAAGCCATCGAGCGGATTCTGGGTGGCCGACTGATCGAAGAACGCAGCGTGGACGGCCGCTAGCCCTCCCGTTTTTGCTGGCCCGCCGCCCCGATTCCGCGGCTGGCCCGCAGAGACAACCCGCAGCACCGGTGCCGCCTTAGCGGCGGCGCACATCCATCCAGCAGAGAAGGTCACGTGTACGAAGGCGCAGTTCAGGAACTGATTGATGAGCTGGGCCGGCTTCCGGGGATTGGCCCCAAGTCAGCCCAGCGCATTGCCTTCCACATTCTGGAAGCTGATCCCGAGGACATGCGGAAGCTGGCGTCCTCCATCATCACGGTGAAGGACAAGGTGAAGTTCTGCACGATCTGCGGCAACGTCACCGAGCAGGAAACGTGCGCCATCTGCCGTGACACGCGCCGGGATCCCACCATGATCTGCGTGGTGGAAGAATCCAAGGACGTTATTGCGGTGGAACGCACACGGTCCTTCCGCGGCCGGTACCACGTCCTCGGCGGCGCCATTAATCCCATTGCGGGGATCGGACCGGATCAGCTGCGCATCCGGGAACTGCTCAGCCGGCTCTCAGACGAACAAATTTCGGAAATCATCATCGCCACGGATCCCAACCTTGAGGGCGAAGCCACGGCCACCTACCTCTCCCGGATGCTCAAGACCCTGGGCATCAACGTGACCCGGCTGGCGTCGGGGCTGCCGGTGGGCGGAGATCTGGAATACGCCGACGAGATTACGCTGGGCCGGGCATTTGAAGGCCGACGGAGCATGTCCTAGCTCCCGGCCTCCGCCGCGGAACGTGACATTAAGTGCATGTGTCCCTTCTATTTCGGCGCGTTCGGGGCGCAACGATAGACTTTTGATGGTTGGCCGCAGCTTCTGCGGCCCCGGCTTCCCGGGACTGCCGGGGCTGACATCGACTGCACCGCGCCAAGGACGTCGCCGGGCACCAAACCGGAAGTGATTCAGAGAGCGTGTACGCATGAGCCTGATTGTTCAGAAATTCGGCGGTTCCTCCGTGTCCGACGCCGAAGGCATCAAGCGCGTCGCCAAACGCGTGATGGATACACACACCGCCGGCAACGAGGTGGTGGTGGTGGTCTCCGCCATGGGTGACAGCACGGATGAACTGCTGGATCTGGCGGGCCAGATCACCACCGACGGAAACGCCCGCGAGATGGACATGCTCCTCAGCGCCGGCGAACGTATTTCCATGGCCCTGCTGGCCATGGCGATCAATGAACGCGGGGGCTCCGCCCAGTCCTTCACGGGCAGCCAGGCCGGCATGATCACTGATGCCATTCACGGCAAGGCGCGCATCATTGACGTCTCGCCGCACCGGATCAAGACAGCCATTGAAAAGGGCGACGTCGCCATCGTCGCCGGGTTCCAGGGCATGAGCCGGGACAGCCATGACATCACCACGCTGGGCCGCGGCGGTTCGGACACCACCGCCGTCGCGCTGGCCGCAGCACTCGGCGCGGACGTCTGCGAGATCTACACCGACGTTGACGGCATCTACACCGCCGATCCCCGCGTTGTGTCCTCCGCTCAGAAGATCGACAAGATCTCCAGCGAGGAAATGCTGGAAATGGCCGCTTCCGGCGCCAAGATCCTGCACCTGCGCTGCGTGGAATATGCCCGCCGCTTCGGTGTGCCCCTGCACGTCCGCTCATCCTTCAGCTCGCACGAGGGAACCTGGGTCCTGCCCAGCCCCGATGACAAGATTAAGATTCAAGAGGGAGAACCCTTGGAACAGCCCATCATCTCCGGCGTCGCCCATGACCGCTCCGAAGCCAAGGTCACCGTGGTGGGCGTTCCCGACATCCCCGGCAAGGCCGCGGAAATCTTCGGGATTGTGGCCGGCGCGAACACCAACATCGACATGATTGTCCAGAACGTCTCCACCAAGGGTTCGGGACGGACGGACATCTCCTTCACGCTGCCGATCATCGACGGCAAAGAGGCCATTGACGCGCTGAATGCGGCCAAGGACGAGGTCGGTTTCGACACGATCCAGTACAACGAGCAGATCGGCAAGCTTTCACTGATCGGCGCCGGCATGCGCTCCAACCCGGGAGTCTCGCACCGGTTCTTCGAGGCGCTGCACCACGCCGGAGTGAACATCGACATGATTTCCACCTCGGAGATCCGCATCTCCGTGGTCACCAGCGCCAAGCTGCTGGACACGGCCGTGCGCGCAGTCCACGGAGCATTCGGGCTCGACGGCGAGGACGCAGCCACGGTCTACGGCGGAACCGGGCGCTAGGTTAAGGTCTTCGCCTCTGCCCGGACGCCCGAAGGGGTCCGGGCAGGCGGGTTCAGGTGGCCGGGTCAGTGCTCCGGCAGCATTGGCGGGCGCTTGCCGTAGGACGGATACGAGAGCAGATATCCTTGCGGATACGGCTCCGCCGGAGGAACGGCCCGGACGCCGTAATGCCGGCCGCCGCCGTCGGTCTCCACCCGGATGGACCGAATCTGGTCGTCGATCTCGTTTTCTAAGTCGTCATGAAGATGCCGAACCGGCTCCGTGGCGCCGTCACGTGCGGCGTCTCCGTAGAACACGGATACCAGGCGGCCGAGCTTGCCCAGGGGTCCGGGGCCGTGAGATACGGGCGCGGGCCGGGCGGGGATTTCATCGCTCATGGAAGATTCCTTGTGCGGTTGAGGCCGGAAGTCCGTCCAGGCTCAGGGGTCCTGGATTCCGGGTTAATCAACCGTACGCGTTGCCCGCCGCACTGCGGGCGGAATACGCAAACTTTTATGCCGGCTACGCGGAGGGGCTGCTACTCCGGCTTGCGCGTCACGATGTAGCTGCTGCCGTCCGCCCGCGTGACGGTTTCCCACTGCGCCTTCTCCTGCGCCTGCTGCTGCTTGAGCAGCTGCTGATTCTCATCAGTCATGGGATGGTCCAGGGCACTGGTTTGGGCCGGACCGAAAATCAGCCGCACCTTGCCGGTGGCCCGCATGAATTTCGAGGTGAAGCTTTCCTTGTCAGCCATCTCCAGAACCTTTCCGCAACGTCGTAGCCTGATGCCCATAGTACGCTAATCATTAGTGCACTAACGGTTTGGGAAGAGGGCTGGATCATGAAACAGGCAGACGACGACCTCCTGCTGGAGCATCAGCTCTGCTTTGCCCTGTCGGTGGCATCCCGCAGCGTGGTAGGCGCCTACAAGCCGGTCCTGGAAAAGCTGGGCCTCACCCACCCGCAGTACCTCGTCATGCTTGCCCTGTGGGAACAGAGCCCGCGCACTGTGCGCAGCCTGGGCGAGGCGCTGGCCATGGAACCGGCCACCCTCTCCCCCATGCTCAAGCGCCTCGAATCTGCCGGATTCGTTTCCCGCAACCGTTCTCCGCTGGATGACCGTTCCCTGGCGGTGGATTTGACCGAGGCCGGACGGGCGCTGCGCCGGGATGCCACTGAAGTTCCGGGCATCATGATGGGCAAGCTAGACCTGAGCCGGGAACAGGTTCGGGAGCTCAATGAGGCAATGCGCCGCCTGATCAGCGCAGCCCAGGCAGTGCCGGAGCATGAGGCAGGATAATGGTGCAGTGACTTCTTCCGCCTTTACCGCCGTCCTGACCGAGGAACAGTGGCTGCCGCTGAGCCGGCAGCACGTTGAGCGCGTCCAGCCGTTCGTTCAGGGTTTCCTCACCCGCAGGTCGGCCGGGCGGAAGCATCCGGTGGAGGATTTCCTCTTTACCTACTATTCCCAGAAGCCCGGGCAGCTGCTGCGCTGGCACCCGGGGGCCGGCGTCGTACTGACCGGTCCCGCGGCCGGCGAGCGCGCGGGCTGGAAGTTCTACCGCCCCCTCAGCGAGGCGGAACTGGCAGCGGAAGGCCTCAGCAGTACGACGACGGCTGTCACCGTTGACCTGCCGGCCTTTGCGGCCGCGCGCGGTGACGCAGCAGCGTTCACCCGCATGCTGCTTTCCCGCACCGCAGCCCGGAAGCCAACCCTGGGCTGCTTCGGCATGCATGAATGGGCCATGGCCTATAGGTCGGAGACAAACGGCATCCGGCATGAATACCTCCAGCTGCGCCTGGGGGCGGAAGGCACCGATGATTTGGTGGAGCGCAGCAAGATCCGCTGCACCCACTTTGACGCGTTCCGCTTTTACGCACCGCAGGCCGCACCCTTGAATGAGCTGGTTCCCACCCGGGAGAACCAGCCTGAGCTGGAACAGCCCGGGTGCCTGCACGCCAACATGGACCTGTACAAATGGGCCTACAAGCTCGTCCCGCTGCTGCCCAGCGAACTGGTGATGGACTGCTTTGAACTCTCCTGGCGCATCCGGACCATGGACATGCGGGCCTCCCCCTACGATCTGCAGGATTGGGGCTATTCTCCGATCCCGGTGGAGACCCCGGCAGGCCGCAGTGAGTATGCTTCTGCCCAGCGGCAGTTCAGCGAAGAGTCGCAGCAGCTGCGGGCCCGCATCCTCGGCCTGTTGGAACCCCAACAGGAGCGGCCATGCAGCCAGAACCCACCGGCAGGGTCCACCGCACCGGACCGGAGTCTTACCACCTGACCCTTACCCGCACGTTTACCGAATCTCCCTCCTCCGTGTGGTCCAGCTTCACCGACTCCTCCCTCGCAGCCCCGTGGTTTGGCCGCTGGGAAGGTTCCCCGCACCGGGGCGACAGCGTGGATGTGCAGATGCTGTATGAGGAAGGGCTGCCGTGGAGCCGGTTTCGGATTTCAGAGTGTTCGGCCCCGGAGCTGCTTCGGGTGCTGGTGGAGGATGAGTACGGCAGCTGGGACCTGGAGGTCCGGCTTCGGGACGCCCCGGGCGGCGCCGGGCTGGAGTTTATTCACCACCTGGACGACCCGCTGGCAGCGGAAAGCGTGGGACCCGGCTGGGAATACTATCTGGACCGGCTCACGGCGGTCCGAACCGGCGGAACCGTTCCGGAATTCGAGGAATATTACCCTGGCCAGGGCCCTTACTTCCTGGCCCAGGCACGGGCAGCAGCCGATGCTCACGAAACCGGGCGCTGAAGCTCGCTAAGCTGGGGCCACCCTACCCGGAGGTCTCACCATGTTCCGCCCGCTTCGAGGACTGCTGGTCCTGACATTTGCCGCCCTTGCCCTGTCCGCGTGCGGAGACTCCGCCGGCGCGCCAACAGACGGTTCGACGGCGCCGTCCCCGTCACCCTCAGCGTCCGCGCCGTCGGCGACCCCCAGCGGATCCCCCGCTGCGGCCGGCACCTCGCTGACCGTTGACTTCCTTGCCGACGGAGACACGCCGAGCGGGACCTGGGCGCTGCAGTGCAACGGTGCAGACCCCGCGGGAACCTCCGATGCTCCGGATCCTGCTGCCGCCTGCGCCGTGCTGGCCGAGCAGGGAGCTGCACTGTTCTCCCCGGTGGATCCAGACCTCATGTGCATCCAGCAGATCAGCGGAATGCAGCGGGCCAAGGTCACCGGAACCGTGAACGGGGAATCGGTGGACCGCACCTTCTCGCTGCGCGACGGCTGTGAGACCGGAAAGTGGGAGAGCCT
The DNA here is from genome assembly GCF_058269295.1 of Arthrobacter sp. TJ-58. Classification (NCBI taxonomy): domain Bacteria; kingdom Bacillati; phylum Actinomycetota; class Actinomycetes; order Micrococcales; family Micrococcaceae; genus Arthrobacter; species Arthrobacter sp. TJ-58. The sequence goes on along the minus strand of NZ_JBZCNM010000004.1, from coordinate 175,405 downwards.
CACCGCGCTCCTGGGCCCGGCAGAGGCAACCCTCTAGGGAATCAGCAGCCCGGGATCAGGAAATCGGCAGCGGAGACTTTTCCCGCTTGCGCCGGACATAAACCTGCTTTTTCACCCGCGCCACCACCTCGCCGTCGGCGTCCACCACGTCCACGGAGAACCACTCCAGCACTTTCCCGCCGCCGGCAGCCAGCTTCCTGAGGCGCTCCACATCGGCCGGCGCCAGGACAAACCGGGCCGTGACATCGCCGCGGCCGGGCTTGATGAAGTCGATTTCAGCTGCCCGGTCCCACACCACGTGGTCCCCGCCCAGCTGGCGCAGCAGGAGCATCATCCAAAACGGATCCGTCATGGCGAAGAGCGAACCGCCAAAATGCACGCCGGCCACATTGCGGTTCCACCAGTGCAGCCGCAGCCTCACATCAGCGGACATAAAATCCCCGCCCAGATCAGTGATGTGGATACCGGAAAAGGCGAACGGGGGCCAACAGTTCATATAGCGGCGCACGATGGCCGGCTTGGCAGTAAGGGCTTTCACGGACCCACTCTAGCGGCAGGGAAACGGGTCGCAGCTGAAGCCCTCGCGGCACCCAAGCGGACTTGTTGCTCGGCCGAACCCTCCGTAAACTAAATAAGTATGCTTAGTATCGGTTCGGCGCGGTGGGTGATGGAGCCCTTTCGTCCGGACCTCAATTGGAGGCACGAAATGTCAACGCAAGCGAGACCCGGAGGTGCAGCAGATCCTGCACCGGAATCCTACGTCCCGTGGTGCACCCACTGCGGGACGGATGACTACCTGATCATCGAATCCGTGGAACCGGCCGTTGGCAAAGACGCCGCGGAGTTCCTCGAAATCAGCTATACCTGCTCCGAATGCAACCGTTTTTACGGCCACCCGGTCCGGCATTCCGCTGTCCGGGCGCGCAGCCTCAACGCGGGCAGCCCGGAGGACGCCGAGTATCTGCACTGCGGCGAGCCCATGCAGCGCCGGGACACGGCAACGGTGTCCATCTTTGGACCCCTCTTCACTGACCCGGACGGCGCTGCTGTTCCTGAAGTCCAGCTGGACACCACGCTGCTGCGGTGCCGCTGCGGCTTCCAGATCAGCGTTCCCGCCTAAGCCTGTCACCCGCCGATCTACACACGGCGTAACAAACACCGTGTGCAGACCGGCGAAGGTGCGTATCGTGACAGGCAAACTCTAGGAGAAACATGCGCATCCATAAGACCCTCGCGGCGCTCGCACTGGCCACCGGCACCCTGACTCTGGCTGCCTGCGGCTCAGGCGGAGCGGACGACACCGCCCAGACGGGGCTCGCGGCCATTCAGGACGAGGGCACCATCGTGGTCGGCACTGAAGGCACTTACCGCCCGTTCAGCTTCCACGCTGACGGCTCGGGCGACCTGACCGGCTACGACGTCGAAATCACCGAAGCGGTTGCCGACAAGCTCGGCGTTGACGTGAAGTTCGAAGAGACGCAGTGGGACGCCATTTTCGCCGGACTCGACGCCAACCGCTTTGCCATGATTGCCAACCAGGTGTCCATCAACCCGGAACGCGAGGAGGCATACGACTTCTCCGAGCCGTACACCGTGAGCCCCGGGGTCATCGTGGTGCCCGAAGGTGAAACGTCGATCAGTTCCTTCGCCGATCTCGCCGGCAAGACGACGGCCCAGTCACTGACGAGCAACTGGTACACGCTTGCCCAGGACAGCGGTGCCAAGGTGGAGGCCGTGGAGGGATGGGCGCAGGCCGTATCCCTGCTCGAGCAGGGACGCGTGGACGCCACCGTCAATGACAAGCTGACCTACCTCGACTACATGCAGCAGACGCCGGATGCCCCGCTTCAGATCGCGGCCGAAACCGACGATCCCGCGCTCTCGGCCTTTGCTTTTGCCAAGGGCAACACCGAGCTGCGCGACGCCGTCAATGACGCACTGGCCCAACTGCGCGCTGACGGAACGCTCGCCGAGATCTCCGAGAAGTACTTCGGCGAGAACGTCACGGAGTAGGCGGGTCCATGGATGAGTCGACGTGGGACCTCGTCCTGCGCTCCTTCCTGCCGCTTGTTGAAGGCGCGGTCAAAGGCACGATTCCGCTCGCGCTGGTTTCCTTCGCCCTGGGACTGGCCATCGCCCTCGGCATCGCACTGCTGCGGCTGTCGAAAGTGCGGATCCTCTCCGCAATCGCCCGTGTCTATGTGTCGGTCGTGCGGGGAACCCCGCTGTTGGTGCAGCTCTTCGTCATTTTCTACGGCCTGCCCTCCATCGGGGTGCTGGTGCCCCCGTGGCCCAGCGCCGTCATCGCGTTCTCCCTCAATGTGGGCGGTTACGCGGCCGAGGTCATCAGGGCTGCGATCCTTTCCGTCCCGCGCGGTCAGTGGGAAGCGGCCTACACCATTCGCATGTCCTCCGCGCAGACCCTCATCCGCGTCATCCTGCCGCAGGCAGCCCGGGTTTCGGTGCCGCCGCTGTCCAACACGTTTATCAGCCTGGTGAAGGACACCTCCCTCGCCTCCCTCATTCTCGTTACCGAGTTGTTCCGGCAGGCGCAGGAGATTGCAGCGTTCAGCCAGGAGTTCATGGCCGTCTACATCGAAGCCGCGTTCATTTACTGGATCATCTGCCTGGTCCTGTCCACGGGACAATCTGCCCTTGAAAGGAGGCTGGACCGCCATGTCGCTAAATGAGGCTCCGGCGAACTCCGGCTCCGATGTCCTGGCCGTCCGCGGCCTGCACAAGCGCTTCGGCGCCGTGGAGGTGCTCAAGGGAATCGACCTGGACATCCGCCGCGGCCAGGTCGTCGCGCTTATCGGGCCGAGCGGATCCGGCAAGACCACTGTCCTGCGCTGCCTCAACGGCCTTGAGGTGCCGGATTCCGGCACCGTGCACTTTACCGGCGGCACTCCGGTGGACTTTGGGGCCAAACCGCCGCGCTCGGCAGTCTCCGGGCTGCGCGAGCACAGCGCCATGGTGTTCCAGCACTACAACCTGTTTCCGCACCGCACAGTGCTGGAGAACGTGATCGAGGGGCCGGTCCGGGTTCAGCGGAGGCCCAAAAAGGACGCTACAGGTGACGCTCTTGCCCTGCTCGCGCGCGTTGGACTTGCCGATAAGAGCGATGCCTATCCGTATGAGCTCTCCGGAGGCCAGCAGCAGCGGGTGGGCATTGTCCGCGCCCTCGCGCTCAAGCCGCGGCTGCTGCTCTTCGATGAGCCCACCTCGGCCCTGGACCCCGAACTCGTGGGGGAAGTGCTGGAGGCCATCCGCGAACTGGCGGCAGAGGGCTGGACCATGCTGCTGGTTACGCACGAGCTTCGCTTCGCCCGGGATGTAGCGGACCGCGTCATCTTCATGGACGGTGGCGTCGTCGTCGAGGAGGGCACGCCCGCCGAGGTGCTGGCTGCGCCGCGGCAGGAACGCACGCGGCAGTTTGTGCAGCGGCTGCTCGACCATTGAGCGGAGCCGGGGGCTGCTTTTTCGCGCCCCGGTGACATGTTCGGACGGCCGCGGAAAACGCCGCTAGACTGAACAGTGCAAGCTCGCGGAGCGCTGAATCAGCGTGAGACGGCAGGGTCCGCGGCCACCCATTTCTCTCACAGGAGTTGCCCGGATGCCCCGGATCGTTGTTGACGTTATGCCCAAACCTGAAATCCTCGATCCGCAGGGCAAGGCCATCGCCGGTGCCCTTCCGCGGCTGGGCCTCACCGGGTTCACCGGTGTCCGCCAGGGCAAGCGCTTTGAGCTGACCGTGGACGGAGACGTCACGGAAGAGGTCCTCGAACAGGCCCGCACGGCAGCCGCCACACTGCTGTCCAACCCGGTCATCGAGGACGTCACCCGCGTTGAAGTAATCTCGGAGGCCTGATTTTGAGCACTCCCCTGATTGGCGATTTCTCAGTCGTGCCGGACAACGAACAGCTGCGGGCCGTCCGGATCGGCATCATCACCTTTCCCGGCACCCTGGATGACCGCGACGCCGCCCGTGCAGTCACACTCGCCGGCGGCACCGCCGTCGGCCTCTGGCACAACGAAGCCAACCTGCAGTCCGTGGACGCCGTCATCATTCCCGGCGGTTTCTCCTACGGCGACTACCTGCGCGCGGGCGCCATTGCCCGCTTTGCCCCGCTGATGGACAGGGTCGTGGATGCATCCAAGGGCGGCATGCCCGTGCTGGGCATCTGCAACGGCTTCCAGATCCTCACCGAAGCGCACCTGCTGCCCGGCTCCATGATCAAGAACAACCATCTGAAGTTCTCCTGCGCGGACCAGCTGCTGCGCGTGGAAAACAACACGACGGCCTGGACCGGCTCCTACGCCAAGGACTCCGGCATGGTGATCCCGCTGAAGAACCAGGACGGCCAGTACGTCGCTGACGAAAAGACACTGGACGAGCTGGAGGGCGAAGGCCGCGTGGTGTTCCGCTACGACGGCGTCAACCCCAACGGCTCGCGCCGCAACATTGCCGGCATCACCAACGCCGCGGGCAACGTCGTCGGGCTCATGCCGCACCCCGAACACGCGGTGGAAGCAGGATTCGGCCCGGATTCCTCCGCCTACGGCGAGGTTGGGCTGGGCTACGGCACCGACGGCCTGGGCATCTTCACATCAGTACTCACTTCGCTCGTTGCCGGAGGCAAATAATGACAGTGTCCGCAGACTCCACCGCCGGGACGAAGAAATTCCGCATCGACACGGTTGAGCACGCCGCCGCCACTCCGGAGACCGACCTGCCCTGGGCCGAATTGGGCCTGAAGGAAGACGAGTTTAACCGCGTGGTGGAGATTCTGGGCCGCCGGCCCACCGCCGCTGAACTGGCCATGTATTCGGTCATGTGGTCCGAGCACTGCTCCTACAAGTCCTCCAAGGTGCACCTCTCCCAGTTCGGCGAGAAGGTCACCGAGAAGATGAAGGAACACCTGCTGGTGGGCATCGGCGAAAACGCCGGCGTGGTGGACATCGGCGACGGCTGGGCCGTGACCTTCAAGGTGGAATCCCACAACCACCCCTCCTTCGTGGAGCCCTACCAGGGCGCGGCGACCGGCGTCGGCGGCATTGTCCGCGACATCATCTCCATGGGTGCCCGCCCCGTCGCCGTGATGGATCCGCTGCGCTTCGGCGCCATTGACCACCCGGACACCGCGCGGCTGGTGCACGGCATCGTCTCGGGCATCGGCGGCTACGGCAACTCCCTGGGCCTGCCGAACATCGGCGGGGAACTGGTCTTCGACTCCGTCTACCAGGGCAACCCGCTGGTCAACGCCCTGGCCGTGGGTGTCATGCGGCACGAGGATATCCGCCTGGCCAACGCCTCCGGCGCCGGCAACAAGGTGGTGCTCTTCGGTGCACGCACCGGCGGTGACGGTATTGGCGGCGCCTCGGTGCTGGCCTCCGAATCCTTCGACGCGGACAAGCCGTCCAAGCGCCCCGCCGTCCAGGTGGGCGATCCGTTCGCCGAAAAGGTCCTCATTGAGTGCTGCCTGGAACTGTTCAAGTCCTCCGTGGTGGAGGGTATCCAGGACCTGGGAGCGGCCGGTATTTCCTGCGCGACGTCGGAGCTCGCCTCCAACGGCGACGGCGGTATGCATGTGGAACTGACCAAAGTGCTGCTGCGCGATCCCACCCTAACCCCGGGCGAAATCCTGATGTCGGAGTCCCAGGAACGCATGATGGCCGTGGTGACGCCGGAGAACGTTGAGGCGTTCGAAGCCATCATGGACAAGTGGAACGTGGAGTACTCCTGGCTGGGCGAGGTCACCGGCAGCGGCCGGCTGGTCATCGACTGGGACGGCGAGACCATTGTGGACGTGGACCCGAAGACCGTGGCCCACGAAGGACCCGTGTACAACCGTCCGTTCCACCGCCCCGAATGGCAGGACCAGCTGCAGGCGGATGCGTTCGCCGGCGCCCGCCCGTTCGGTACCGACGCCATCAAGAAGTCCATCCTGGAGCTCATGGCGTCCCCGAACATGTGCGACAAGTCCTGGGTCACCAACCAGTTTGACCGCTATGTGCAGGGCAACACCGCGCTGGCCATGCCCGACGACGCCGGCGTCATCCGCGTGGATGAAACCACCGGCCTGGGCGTGGCGATCTCCACCGACGCGAACGGCCGCTACGCCTACCTCAACCCGTACGAGGGCGCGAAGCTGGCCCTGGCCGAGTCCTACCGCAACGTGTCCACCTCCGGAGCCATCCCCCTGGCGGTCACCGACTGCCTGAATTTCGGCTCCCCCGAGGACCCCGAGGTCATGTGGCAGTTTGCCGAGGCCGTCCGCGGCCTGGCCGACGGCTGCCGGGAACTGGGCATCCCGGTCACCGGCGGCAACGTTTCGCTCTACAACCAGACCGGCGGCGTTGCCATCCATCCCACCCCCGTGGTGGGTGTGCTGGGCGTGTTCGACGACGTCGCCCGCCGCACGCCGTCGGGCTGGCGCGAGGACGGGCAGGCGATCTACCTGATGGGTGTCACGAAGGACGAGCTGGACGGTTCCGAATTCGCCAACCTGCAGGGCCACCTGGGCGGACAGCCGCCCGTGGTGGACCTGATGCGGGAGAAGCTGCTGGGCGAGCTGCTGGTCAACGCCTCACGCGACGGCATGATCGACGCCGCCCATGACCTCTCCGAGGGCGGACTGGCTGCGGCGCTGTCCGAGATGGCGCTGCGTTTTGGCGTGGGTGCCCGCATTGGGCTGGACGAGGTCTGCGAGCGCGACGGAGTGGACCTGTTCACGATGCTGTTCTCCGAATCCCAGTCCCGTGCCCTGGTGTCCGTGGCCCGCAGCGAGGAGGTCCGGTTCAAGGACATGTGCTCCGCCCGCGGCTACGCGCACATGCGCATTGGCGTGGTGGACACCGAGATTGAGGCGCTGGACTTCCAGGGCCAGTTCTCACTGCCGCTCTCCGAGTTGAAGGAAGCCTACGAGGGGACCCTGCCGAAGCACTTCGGCTAAGCCTCCCTCCCTTCCTCCCTCCCTTCCTCCCCCCCATCGATATACCAGTAGGTGCACGTCTCAGACCCGAGACGTGCACCTACTGTCATCTCGCGGAGGGGGGAAAGGAATCACCTCACCCGATATCAGCAAATGTCCACAGGGGGTGCACAATTATGCTGTGACTCTTACCCCCGAACGTCCGGCGCCGTCCACCAGCGTCGTTACCGAACGACTGCTCCTGGACACCATGTCCCCCGCGGAGCTGGATGCCCTCATCGGCCAGTCCCGGCTTCCCGGCTGGGCGGAGGACTTTCCCCAGCCCACCGACCACGACGCCGTCCGGCAGTTTTTTGAACAGGGTATCCACAGTGCTGCCGCAGCTCTGGGCACCCGCCTCATCCGCGAACGGGACACGAATGAGGTGGTGGGAACCATTGGCTTCCTGACGCTGCCCGAGGCAGGCGACGTAGAGGTCAGCTACAGCGTGGTGCCGTCCCGGCGCGGCCGCGGCTACGCCACGGAAGCGCTGTTGGCCCTCGTCCGCCTGGCGCTGGGCGAACCGGCGGTCTCCCGGGTCATTGCCCACACCGAAGAGGAGAACACCGCCTCGCAGGAGCTCCTGCTGACGGCCGGTTTCATGCCGGTGGAAGTTCCGGGTTTGGGCTTGGCATTTGTCCTGCTCCGCGATCAGCTGACCGACGCCAGTTTGTAGGCTGCGGCCAGATACCGCCGCGTAATGAAGGCCTGCACGCCGCGGTTCGCGAAGTCCCCGGCAGCTATCAGCCGGTTCGCCGGCCGGCTGTACGCGGCTACCCGGAAGATCAGCTTTCCGTCCGGGTCCAGCTCCGCGTAGAAACCCTCCTCGCCCTGTTCCGGGTGGCCCTTCAGCGTGCCGTAGCCAAAACCCGCGCGTTGACCCGGCACGGGAACGCCGTCGTCGTCCACTGCCGGTTCCTCCGCCCACAGGACACGGCACGGCGCGTAGTAGCGCAGCGGGCCCACACCGACACCCGAGGCCATTTCCACTCCGGGGGCTGCGCGCGGCGTGGCCGCAGGCACCCGCAGCCCGGCTCCGCGGTGCAGGTCCCAGCCCAGGATGCCGTTGGCCAGGCGCAGGAACCCTGCGGCGGGATCGGGAACCTCAAGCTGTTCCCGGCGCAGCACCAGCCGGTAGCGTTCCGGCCAGTGGTCCGTGAGCGGCTGCGGATACGGCCGGCGGGTGTAACCGGCCTCTGGATAGGTCAGTTCCCGGATCATCCGGCCGCCAGGCCTTTCCACGCCAGCGATTCACGGTCCCTGGCCGGGAGCGAAGCCACGACCAGATCGTAGGAGTCTTCCACCAGGTCACGCACCAGGGAATCGTCCATTCCATCGTCGAGCACCACCGAGTTCCAGTGCTTTTTATTCATGTGCCAGGCACCGTTGATCTGCGGGTGGGCTGCCCGCAGCTGCTCCGCCAGGTCCGGTTCACACTTCAGGGAAATGACCACCGGCAAAACCGCCGGCGAGAACATGGCGAACATTTTGGCCCGGCCGCCGGAGGCCCGCACCTTGAAAACGGCCGTCCCCGGCCCGAACGGATAGTCCTCAAAGGCGCCCGGGAACCGCTGGCACACCTGTTTCACTTCTGCCGCGTCCATCGTCCGAGCGTAGTCCGCCGCCGCAGGGCTGCGCCACAAGTGACAGGATGGAATCCGGACCAGTATTTAACCGGTGTACCCCCCACGGTGTACGCCCGAATCTTGGAGGACAGTTTTGGTGCAGACAGGTCACGGGGACAGATTGGCGTCCGCCGCGGAGAAGGCAGCCGACTCGAAGGGTTTTGAACGCGCGGCGCGCATGGGCTACGTAGCCAGCGGTCTGCTGCACCTGCTCATCGGCGTCATTGCGCTGCGGATCGCAACCGGCGGCAGCGGTGACGCGGACTCCTCCGGCGCCCTGGCGGCTTTGGCCGGACAGCCCGGCGGTTTGGTCCTGCTGTGGATCTGTTTCCTGGGCTGCCTCACGCTGGCACTGTTCCAGCTCTCCCGCGTCTGGCTCGACGGGCGCGGTCTGGAAGGACGAGAGGCGTGGAAGGTCCGCGCTTCAGCCGCCGGCCAGGCTGTCACATACGCGGCCATTGGCGTGTCCTTCGGCACCTTCGCCATGGGCGCCGGCAAGGACAGCGGGCAGAGCTCGGCCGGCTGGAGCGCACGGTTGATGGAGCAGCCGGCCGGCGCCGTGCTGCTGGGTTTGGTGGGACTCGGGATCGCCGTCGTCGGCGGCTACTTTGTCTACAAAGGCGCCACCCAGGGCTTCCGCAAGAAGCTGCAGGCAGTGCCGGCGGGTACCTGGGACCGCGCCGTCACCGTCACCGGCACGGCGGGTTATGTGGCCAAGGGGATTTCCCTGGGAATTCTGGGCATTCTGGTGGCGGTTGCCGCCTTCACTGCCGATCCTGAGAAGTCCACGGGGCTCGACGGCGCCCTCCACGCCCTGCGCGGGCAGCCTTTCGGCGGGCTGGCGCTGGGAGCGGTAGGCATAGGACTGATGTGTTACGGGCTGTACACCGGCATCCTGCGCGCCCGGTTCGCCAAGTTGTAGGACCCGCTTCCCCCGGGCCCCGGCCGATGCACACCGTCGGGGCCCCGGACGGAGCAGCTATGACGCGCCCGCCCCCGGTGCATCGCCGATGCTGCCCAGTCCCTGCGGCACCGTGCCGTTGATCTCCCAGTCCCCCACCCCGCGCGCCTTGAAAACCGCGGGGTTGTGGGTGGCCACCGTACGGGCATTTCGCCAGTGCCGGTCCAGGGCCTTGTCCCTGGACACCGCTGACGCCCCGGTGACGTCGAACAGGCCCTGCGCAACATCCAGAACCAGCTCCGGAACAATGATCTGCGCACGGTCCACTGCCAGCTCGCCGCGCAGGTAGGCCTGCCCCGGATCCAGGTTCAGGGCCGGGTCGGAGGCGGCGTCAAGTTCCGCGGCGGCGGCCAGCACGGTCGCCTCCGCCGCTGCAGCTTTGGCCGAGAGCCGCCCCACCAGCTGCTGGATCAGGGGATCGTGCCGGAAGAGGCTTCCGCTTCCGGTGTTGAAGGTGCGTTTGCGGCCGCGGACCAGAGCAGCAGCATCCCGGACGGCCGCCCGCCCGATGCCGGCAAGAACGGCAAGGAGCACCAGCTGAAAGAACGCCGCCTCCAGGGTGCTTTCCGCAGCACCGCGGGGAATGACGTCCCGCGCGGGCACCTGCACATCCGTGAAATAGGTGGTGCCGGTGCCGGTGTGCTGCTGGCCGAAACCGTCCCAGTCGTCCATGATCCGCACCCCCTCACTGTCCACCGGAACCACGGCATACTGCCGGCCGGGAACGCCGTCGGTAGTGGCCATGACGGCAATCCAGTCAGCAAAGATGCTGCCCGTCGTGTAGTACTTTTCGCCGTTCAGCACCCATCCCTGCGGGCCCGGCCGCAGTTGGGTGTTGGTGGCGCCGAGGGCATTGCCGGAACGCTCGGTGGCGGCATTCCCGAAGATCTTCCCGGCCGCCACCCGCGGATACCAGCGCTCCCGGAATCCGGCGTCTTCGCGGCCGATGGTTTCCACGAACGCAAAATGGGAGCGCAGCAGATGCGCCACATTTGAGTCCGCTTCGGCCAGCTCCACCAGCAACCGGAAGAAGTCCGTATGGCTGGCGCCGCTGCCGCCGGCTTCGACAGGCAGGCGGACGGCACCAAAACCGGCCTCCTTGAGCCAGCGCACCTGCTCAAAAGGAAGCGTCCGGGTCAGTTCACGGTCCAGGGCTCCTTCGGCTATCCGTGCAAACACGGGCCGGAACCGGGCCGCGAGCAGCTGATAGCCGGACTCCGTGCTGCCTTCCGTCCCGGAAGGAATCCCGGCGCTCATGCCTGCCACCACTTCGGCAGCTCATCAAGCGGGTCAGTGTCCCAGGGAGTGGGCAGCACCCCGCCCATATAGTCCGCAAACCATCTGCGGACCTCCTCCGACTGGTACGCCTCCTGCAGTACGCGGGCTTTTTCGGTGGCCGCGAAAGCCGCGGTGCCGGCAACCACACAGCGGAACGGCAGCTGGTCCGCTTCCGCTTCAAAGGCCAGCGCCTCTTCAACCGTCAGGCCAATCTCTGCTGCCAGGCGGACAAACAGAAACCCGGCGTCAACGTCCGGCAGGGTTTTCGACAGTGATTGCTGATCCACCTCCACGAACTCCAGGTTCCGCGGGTTCGCAGTGATCGATTCCTGCGAGACTTTGATGACGCCTACGCCGTCCTGCAGTTCAAGCAGCCCCGCGTCCCGCAGCAGCACCAGCGCGCGGCCGTTGTTTGCCGGGTCCACCGGCAGGGCGATCCGGGCGCCGGGGGGCAGTTCCTGCAGGGATTTCCAGCGTTCGGACCAAATGCCGCCCGGTGACCCGTAGACATAGAACAGCGGTTCCAGCTGCAGGTTCTTGTCCGCGTTGAACTGCTGGAGATAGGCGCCGTGCTGGAAATAGTTGGCGTCAAACTCACCGTTGGATACGGCCAGGTTGGGCTGGATGATGTCGGTGACGTAGGTGGCATCCAGCGTCCAGCCCTGTTCTTTCAGGAGCCGCTGGGCAATTTTGGTCGGCTCCTGGTACGGCGCGGACTCCGTGACGATGATCCGGATCCGCCGGTCATCGGCGGCAGAGGAGGTAGAAGAGCTGAAGCCGCAGCCGGTGGCAGCTGCCAGTGCGGCGGCCCCGCTGCCGGCCAGCGCCAGGCGGAGGAAATGTCTGCGATGCAAGGTCAGTCCTTTCGGGCCGCAGCGGCTGCGGCGGCCGGGATTCGTTGGGGTTCCCCGAGGAACCCGGGTGAGGCGGCGGGCTGAACGTCCCGGACGGAAGCGCCGAAGGCTCCGCGGCAGCGGGCCGCCGGATGGCGGTCATTCAGCAGAGGACCGGGGTATTCCGCACTGCGGCCAAAGACCTTTTCCCGGAAGGTGCCCGGGGCGTAGTCGGTTTGCGCCAGTCCGCGGCTGCGCAGTTCGGGCAGCACTCCGTCAATGAAATCGGTGTAGGAGCCGGGCAGCACAGCGTTGATGATGTTGATGCCGTCCACGCCGGCGTCCTGCCAGCGTTCCAGTTCGTCGGCGATCTGTTCCGGGGTTCCCGCCACCTGCTGCGCCTCGGTGCGGTACCGGGCAACGTCCGCCAGGGTGGGGTTGCGCCCGGGGGTGGAGGCGATGATGGCCTCCAGTACGCCCCGTCCGCCCTCGGTTTCAATGCTGCCTACCGGGGTATCCAGCGGCAGGCCGCCAAAGTCCACGCCAAGCCCGCCGCCGATGTGGGCGATGACGGCGTCCAGATCCAGGTATTCGTCCAGCTCAGCTCTCTTCCGGCGGGCTTCCGCCTCGGTTCCGCCCACTACGAAGGACAACCCGGTGAAAACCTTGATGTCCCCGGGCAGCCTGCCGGCGGCGGCGGCATGCCGGCGTACCCCCGCCGCCACCTTTCCCGCGTGCTCCGGACCCGGAGCGAAAATGAACGTTGCCTCCGCGTTGGCTGCAGCGAACTGCTGGCCGCGCCCGGAGCTGCCGGCCTGGAACAGGAAGGGAGTGCGCTGCGGTGACGGAGCACTCAGGTGCGGGCCCTCAATCGAATACCGCTCACCCCGGTGATGAATTTTGTGCACCTTCTGCGGATCCGCATAAACGCCCGAGGCCTTGTCCTGAAGGAGGGCGCCCTCGTCCCAGGACCCCTCCCAGAGCTTGAATACGGCTTCCACGTATTCATCCGCCCAGTCGTAGCGGCGGTCGTGGGCGGTCAGCCCGTCCGAACCGAAGTTCCGGTGCGCGTTCTCCAGCACCGAGGTCACAATATTCCAGCCGGCACGGCCGTTGCTGAGGTGGTCCAGCGTGGACATCTGGCGTGCGAAGTGGAAGGGATGGGACTGGATAACCGACGACGTCGCAGCCAGGCCAATTTCGCTCGTTGCCCCGGCGAGGGCCGCCAGCAGCAGCACCGGATCATTGGCCGGCACCTGCAGTCCCCGGCGCACGTGGGAGTCCCAGCCGCCGTCGTGGTCTCCGTACAAGCCCACGACGTCGGCGAAAAAGAGGGCGTCAAACTTGGCCTCTTCCAGCTGCCGCGCCAGCCCGGTCCAGAGGGAAAGCTCATTGAAGCGGTGCTGTTCGGCGTCGGGATGGCGCCATTGTCCGCCCCGGATATGGCTGGCGGTGTTCATGAGGAACGCGTTGAGCAGCAGCCGCGGACGGCCCTGCGGATAGCGGGAACTGGGGGTGGTCATGGTGTCCTCTCGCTCAGGCGCGGCTGAGCTGTTCGAATGCGGGCAACGGATCTTCGTCCCAGGGAAGCTGGAAGAACCCGTCCTGGTATCCGGCAAAGAAGTCCCGGACCTCGGGGCTCTGGACCGCGGCGCGCAGTTCCCGGGCGCCCTCGCCGGCGGCAAATTCCCGGGTGCCGGCGAAGACTGAGCGGTAAGGAACCTCGTCCGCTTCCTGTTCCTCGGCCACAACCGTGGCCTCCTTATCGATGCCGGCGTCGATCGCGGTGGACTGGAACATGAAACCGGCATCCACGTCCGCCAGGGTCTGGCTCAGTGATAACTGGTCCACCTCCACAAAGGACAGGTTCCGCGGGTTTGCGGTGATGTCCTGCTGCGAGGCGTTGACCACCGTGACGCCGTCGGACAGTTCCAGCAGGCCGTGGGCGCGGAGCATGAACAGGGCGCGGCCGTTGTTGGCGGGATCCACCGGGATGCTGATGGTCGCACCGTCGGGCAGGTCGGCCAGTGCAGCGTGCCGGCGGGAGTACAGCACCGCCGGCGAATTGCGGATATAGAACAGGGGCACCAGATCCAGGCCCTTGTCCCGGTTGAACTGCGCCAGGTAAGCCATGTGCTGGAAGCAGTTCGCGTCCGCCTCACCGTTGGCCACCGCAATGTTTGGCTGGTTGATGTCATTGACGAAGGTTGGCTGCAGCTTCCAGCCCTTTTCCGCGAGGAGCCGGCCGGCGATGCCCACCGGTTCCTCATAAACCTTCACCTGCGAGGAAATGAGACGGATGGTCCGTTCGTCGGTGCCGGCATCGGCGGAACGGAATCCGCAGCCGGCGAGGACTGGCGCGGCAGCCCCGGCAGCCGCGAGGTAGGCAAGCAGGGTGCGGCGGCTGAGTGCGGGCGGAGCTGAACTGTTTTTGGGTGTGATGGAGTGCAACGTGTCCTCTTCAAAAGTTGGAGTGCGAGCGCTGAAAGGGATCAGCGGCGGGTCATACGCGCTTGTCGGTGCGGCGGGAGATCCAGGAACCGCTCAGCTGCACGGCCTGCACCAGCAGGACCATGAGCACAATGGCGGTGACCATCAGCCCGGTTTCGTAGCGGTAGTAGCCGTAGCGGATGGCAAAGTCGCCAATCCCGCCGCCGCCCACCAGCCCGGCCATGGCGGAGTAGGAGATGAAGCTGACGGTCATGATCGTCACCGAGCTGATCAGGCCCGGGCGGGCCTCGACGAGCAGCACGTCGCGGACGATCTGCAGCCGGCCGGCTCCCATTGAACGCGCCGCTTCCACCACGCCGCCGCCCAGTGAGGTGATGTTCTGTTCCACGAAGCGGGCAAAGTAGGGCACCGCGTTGATGGTCAGCGGCACGATCACGGCTGCCGTGCCGATGGTGGTTCCCACCAGCAGCCGGGTCAGCGGAATGATGGCGATCAGCAGGATAAGGAAGGGAAAGGAGCGCACCAGGTTCACCAGCGTGTCCAGGATCCGGTGCAGCTTGGGCCGGGGTGACAGTCCGTGGGGTCCGACGGCGTACAGCAGCACCCCCAGCGGGGTTCCCAGCAGCACGGCCAGCGGAATGGCAATGATCAGCATGGTGCCGGTCTCTCCCAGCGCGGCCAGCAGTTCGGGCCAGACTTCAAGGATGCGGTCAAACATGGAGGGCCCCCTTGCCGTGGGCTGCGGGCCGCTCAAGCCGGATCTCGTCCGACACCAGGTAGCGTCCAATCGACGTGGCAGGGCTGAACGCGGGGCGCTTCAGCTCACTCAGATCGAACTGTTCCACCACCCGGCCCTCTTCCATGACGGCAACGTTCTCAGCGATGGCCTTGATGACGTTCATTTCATGGGTGACCACCACAATGGTGATGCCAAAGCGCGCGTTGACGTCCGCCAGGTACTGCAGCACCGAGGCCGTGGTCCGGGGGTCGACGGCGGAAGTCGGTTCGTCGCAGAGCAGCACCTTGGGTTTGGTGGCGAGGGCGCGGGCAATGGCGACGCGCTGCTTCTGCCCGCCGGAAAGCTTGGCCGGATACGTTCCGGCCTTCTCCGGCAGGTCAACAATTTCCAGTGCTTCCAGCGCACGTTTGCGGCGCTCGGCCGAGTTCCCGATTCCCGCGAACTTCAGCGACAGTTCAACGTTCTGGGCCGCGGTGAGATTGCTGAGCAGGTTGAAGTGCTGGAAGATCATGCCGATGCCGTGGCGGCGTTTGCGCAGCTCCAGCGGCGTGAGGCCCACCAGGTCCACTCCGTCCACCAGCACGCGCCCGGATGTGGGCCGCTCCAGCAGGTTGATGTTGCGCAGCAGCGTGGATTTGCCGGCACCGGAAAACCCGATGATGCCCTGGATGGTTCCGCGGCCGATGTTCAGTGAGACGTTGTCGACGGCGGTCAGTTGCTGCCCGCCGGTGTCAAAGACGGTTGAGACATTCTCAATCCGGATCATGTGTTCCTCCTGGGTCCAAGCCCGAGAAGAGGTGCCGCCGCAGGCCGGACCGCCGGCGGTGCGCCGGAGCGCACTGCAGGGGACCGGGCGAAAGCGGGTGCTTCTCCATCGGTCCTGGCGGTAGCACCCTTGCTCCGCAGGATCGCGGAAGGGTTGCTGCGGCGTCACGGAGCCAGGTCTCTCAGCCGCTCTGGATGGTTACAGGTTCCATGGTCGCCGGGGCAGTGCAGATGCGCAATCAGATGTCATGATGCGGCGAAGCATTGCGAATCATGACCTGCCCGGCGTCATCTTGGAGTTCCACAGCGGATGAGGGCGTCCGCGGCAGGGCAGGTGAGAGGTCCGGGGAAGAAAGAGTGCCCGGGGCGGCAGTGGGCTACAGGCCGAAGTGCGGTGCCTCGATGACCGGGCAGGTGTTCATGACAACGTCCAGTCCGGCGTCGGCCGCCCGCTGCGCCGCGGCCTCGTCGATGACGCCCAGCTGCAGCCACACGGCTTTGGCCCCCACCTCGATGGCCTGGTCAACAATGGCGCCCACGCGGGAAGAATTCACAAAGCAGTCAACGACGTCGATGTGGCCGGGAACCTCTTTCAGGCTCCGGTAGCCCTTGTTGCCGTGTACGTCGTCGCCCTTGAGGCTCACCGGGATGATCTCCATGCCCAGGTGGTCCTGGATATAGCGGGACACGCCGACGGCGGTGCGCAGCGGGTTGTTGGACAGGCCCACCACGGCCCAGCGGCCCTTGTTCTTCAGGAGGGATTCGATAACTGCGGGGTCGTTGACGTGCGGCATCTGCTGTCCTTCGGCGGAGTGCTGGAATGGGGCTCCAGCTTACGCCCGGCCGGTGTGATCAGCCGAGAAAGGATTCGATGGCGTCGGCCAGGGCGGCGTCCGGCACCCGGGATACATCGCCCTCCACCAGCTGGAACTCTCCCTCGTCCAGGGCATCGGCTGCCCGGCGGGCGAGGTCGCGGGTCTCATCCCCGCTGGTGCTTCCGGCAAGGACCAGCACGGGGACCTGGACGCCGCCGAGTCCTTCCAGTTCCGTCTGCATCACCAGCAGCTCATCCTCGCCTTCATCCAGGGCCAGGGCCGGTTCCAGTGCCACAACGCGGGTGATGACGGCGGATTCCTCGGCGGCCCGCAGAGCCAGGAACGCCCCCGACGCAAAGCCGTAGAGGTCTGCGGTGCCGCCGGCCACCTGCACCACGGCCAGCAGGTCATCGACGTCGGACTCGGCGGTGTACTCCTCGCCGAGCCCGCTCTCACCCAGCCCGCGGCGGTCGTACGTGTACACCGTGTGGTTCTCGGACAGCAGATTCGCCAGCGCACGGGTGCCGGAGCTGTTCCGGTCCGAGGTCAGCGGATCCACGATCACCAGCGGCGGTCCGTCACCCTGCCGGGACCAGGCGATCTGGGTGCCGTCGGCGGAAAGGGCCATTCCGGAGGCACTGGGGGAAGGTTCCATGACGGACTCCTGCTCGCGGGAGGGGCACTGCGGACCCTTCAAACGTAAGGAGACGCTCCGTCCCCGGTCAATGCCCCCGCCGGGAACCCGCCCCCGGAAGCGGCCCCCGGCTGACCGGCCGGCAGCTGCCTGGCCGACAACTGACTGTCCGGCAACTGCCCAACCCGCAACTTACCGGCCCGCGGCTGCCGGCTGCCGGCGGAAGGAGGCGCCGCGGTGTTCGGAAGGCAGCTTGTCTCCGGCTCCGAACAACTTGTTGCGCAGCGTGCCCGGCGTGTACCCGGTCCGGTAGGCGCCGCGCTTCTGCAGTTCGGGCACCACAAATTCCACGATGTCCTCAAAGGTCCCCGGCGTGATGGCGTAGGCCAAGTTGAAGCCGTCGACGTCGGTCTCCTCCTGCCAGCGGATCAGCTCCTCCGCGATTTCAGCGCCGGAGCCAACCATCCGCGGACCAAGGCCGCCGATCCCCGCGGATTCGGCGATGTCACGCACCGTCCAGGGTTCGCCGTCGTCCTTGGCTTTCTGGAAGTTCGCCGCCGCGGACTGGATGGCATTGGACTTCACATTGCCCAGCGGTTCGTCCAGGTTGTACGTGGACAGGTCCACCCCCATCCAGCCGGACATCAGGGCCAGGGCGCCCTCATCGCTGGCATACCGCTGGTATTCCTCATGCTTCGCTGCGGCCTCCGCGGAAGTGGCCGCAGTGATGACGGTGAGGAGCGTATAGATGCGGATGGAGTGCCGGTCCCGGCCGGCTGCTTCAGCGGCGTCCCGGATACGGCTGACGGTTGCCTTCAGCTTGTCCACCGTCGGGGCGCCCACAAAAACAGCCTCGGCGTTCCCGGCGGCAAAGGCGATCCCGCGGGGCGAGGCACCGGCCTGGTAGATCACCGGGGTGCGCTGCGGGGACGGTTCGCTGATGTGGATGCCGGGCACCTTGAAGTATTTGCCCTCGTGGTTGATGTCGTGGACTTTCGCCGGGTCAGTGAAGATGCCCCGTTCCCTGTCACGGACGACGGCGTCGTCCTCCCAGGAGCCTTCCAGCAGTTTGTAGATCACCTCGAGGTATTCGTCCGCGTGGTTGTAGCGCTCGTCGTGCTCCAGCTGGTCTTCCGCGCCCAGGTTCCGTGCGGCGGAGGGCAGATAGCCGGTCACCACATTCCAGCCGACCCGCCCGTTGGTGATGTGGTCCAGGGTGGAGAGGCGGCGGGCGAAGGGGTAGGGATGCTCGTAGGCGGTGCCCGCAGTGACGCCGAAGCCGAGGTGCTCGGTCACCAGGGCCATGGCGGAAACCAGCAGGAGCGGGTCATTCACCGGAACCTGGGTGCCCTGCCGGAGGGTGGCCTCGTTGGAGTTTCCGTACACGTCATAGGTGCCGAGCACATCGGCAATGAAGATGCCGTCAAACAGCCCGCGCTCGCAGGTTTGGGCAAGATTCGCCCAGTACCGGATGTCTGTGTAGTTCGAGGACTGGTCTTGCGGATGGCGCCACAGTCCCGGGGACTGGTGGCCCACGCAGTTCATGTCAAAGGCGTTAAACCGGATCTGGCGGCGTTCGTTCGAGCCGGGTGCGGACTTTTCTGACGGAGAGGACTGGTTAGGCACGGGAAACCCTTCACCGGGACGCACCGCTTGGGGGCGCCGTACTTGCCGTTCGCGGACGCGACACGGCCGGATCCTCATCTGGGGCACCCCGCTACGGAACGAGGGTTGCCGCCCAACCAGCCAGAGCTTCACGTTGGGAC
Source organism: Arthrobacter sp. TJ-58 (assembly GCF_058269295.1). NCBI lineage: Bacteria > Bacillati > Actinomycetota > Actinomycetes > Micrococcales > Micrococcaceae > Arthrobacter > Arthrobacter sp. TJ-58. The sequence continues at coordinate 156,567 of NZ_JBZCNM010000004.1, read as the reverse complement.
TCATGATCCTGCGTCACCAGTATCTGCACACCACGGATTGCCCCGCAAGCCGTTCCAGTCATGTTGCGTAACGGCCCGCGGCCGCAGCAGACCGCGCGGAGAAATGCGGCGTCGAAATATTACGGCGGGGACTTGCCGGTTTGGGCAATGGCGCGTTTAGTTGCTCTTGACCATCCCGAGCGGCTGAGAGACCTGGATCAGTGAAGCCGCAGCAACCCTGGTTGCCGTATTTCCTCCTTGAGAAACGGCAATAACGAGGACAGCACCGCAGGAGGCCCGTCAGGGCCCAAGGTGTTCTCCGTAGGGTGCTACTGCCAGGACCGATGGAGATTAACATGACCGCTCTGGCTTCACACTCCCCTGCCGCCGCGCCGCCCTCCGGTGGACCGGCCGGCTCCGCCCTTCCCGTCAGCTTTTCGGGACTGGGCAGAGCTTTTGGTTCAGGCAGCCAAGCCCGCCAGGTGCTGCGCGACATCACCTTTGACGTTCACCCCGGCGAAGTGCTCGCCATCCTGGGATCCAGCGGCTGCGGAAAGTCCACGCTCCTGCGGGCCGCGGCTGGTTTGGACGTCCCCAGCAGCGGTGAGGTCCGGATCAACGGCACGCCGGTCCGCGGCATTGATGACCGCTGCGCCGTCGCGTTCCAGGAACCAAGGCTGCTCCCCTGGCAGACTCTGCAGGCCAACATTGCCATGGGCCTGCCCAAGGGCATCAGCGCCGTGAACGGCAAAGCCAAGGTGGCCGAACTGCTGGAACTGGTGGAACTGGCGGAGTTCGCCAAGCACCGCCCGCGGGCAGTGTCCGGCGGCATGGCGCAGCGGTCCTCCCTCGCCCGCGCCCTGGCCAGGACACCCGGGGTGCTGCTGCTCGACGAGCCCTTTGGTGCCCTAGATGCCCTGACCCGGCTGAAGATGCAGGATCTGCTGCTCTCGGTCCACAAGGCCGCCTCCGCCACGGTACTGCTGGTCACCCACGATGTGGATGAAGCCCTCCAGCTGGCGGACCGCATCATCATCCTGGGCCGGCAGCCGGGGCTTCCCGGAGCCACCATCACGGATACCGTCACCGTGCCAGGGCGCCGTCCCCGCGAGCGTGCCTCGGCCGAGCTGGCCCGAATGCGCGGCGAGCTCCTGGCCCGGCTCGGCGTCGACCGCCACTAACCGCTTCTCCCACCGCGCACCCGCTTCTTCCGGGACGCTTCCCCAGCCGATCTGCGCCATTTTCTGCGCGACAGGCGCCTTTTCCTCTTCCTTTCCAGCAGAAAGAACTCCCATGAACAGCCGTTCCCGCACTTCCCGCCCCGCCCGGCGCCCCGGATTCAAAACCCTGACCGCAACTGCTGCGGCAGCCGCCCTGCTGCTGACCGGCTGCGTGGCCGGCGAGGATTCCGACGCCGCCGCCAACGTGAACGGAGCCGACGGCGGCACCCTGACCCTGGATTTCGCCACCTATAACCCGTTGAGCCTGATCATCAAGGACCAGGGCTGGCTGGAATCCACCCTGGCCGAAGACGGCGTCACCGTGGAATGGGTGCAGTCCGCCGGTTCCAACAAGGCCAATGAGAACCTGCGCTCGGGGGCGGTCGACGTCGGTTCCACCGCCGGGTCCGCCGCCCTGCTCAACCGGGCCAACGGCTCCCCGATCAAGGCCATAGATGTGTTTTCCCAGCCCGAGTGGTCCGCCCTGGTGGTAGGTGCCGACTCGGACATCGCCTCGGTGGCGGATCTGAAGGGCAAGTCGGTGGCAGCCACCAAGGGCACTGACCCGTATTTCTTCCTGGTTCAGGCCCTGGACGAGGCCGGGCTGAGCCTGGAAGACGTGACGGTGGAGCAGCTGCAGCACGCGGACGGCCGGACCGCCCTGGAAAACGGCTCCGTGGACGCCTGGGCCGGGCTGGACCCGATCATGGCCGGTGCCGAGCAGAACGGAGCCCGGCTGATCTACCGCAACCTGGACTTCAACACCTACGGTCTGCTCGCCGCCAACGAATCCTTCCTGGAAAAAGAGCCGGAACAGGCGCAGGCCGTGGTCAACGCGTATGAGAAGGCCCGGGCCTGGGCCGCGGAGAATCCCAAGGAAACCGCCCGGATCCTCGCCGACGTCGCCGGACTGGATCCGGCCGTGGCGCAGACCGTGGTGCTGGAGCGCAGCAACCTGGATGTGGACCCGGCACCCGGTGACGCGCAGCGCAGCGTCCTGGCGAAGATCGGTCCCACCCTGGTGGAAACCGGCGACGTTGCGAGCCAGGACGCCGTGGACAAGGCACTGGACGGGCTGCTGGAGAACTCGTTTGTGCAGAAGGCCGATCCGTCTGCCGTGAAGGATGCCGAATGAGTGCCGTCAGGAACGCGGCGCATCCGGCCGCCGCCGCCGGGAGCACTGCCGGACAAACCGCCGGCGGCGGCATCCTGGCCCGCCGGTGGATCCGGCTGGCACTGGGACTGGTGGTTCCGGTCCTGCTCCTGGCCGCGTGGCAGATCAGCACCGCCACCGGGACGTTCAGCCCGGTCCAGCTGCCCTCCCCCGCCGCGGTGTACACGGCGGCGGCAGACTTGATCGGCCGCGGTCAGCTGGGCATCCACGTGGCCATTTCCACGCAGCGGGTGCTCATCGGCTTCGCGATCGGCGGTCTGCTGGGCCTGGCGCTGGGCGCCCTGCTGGGTCTGTCCCGGCTGGCGGACACCCTGCTGGGCCCGGCGGTCGGAGCTCTGCGCGCCGTTCCGTCCCTGGCGTGGGTGCCGCTGCTGATCCTCTGGCTGAAGATCGGTGAAGATTCCAAGATCACGCTGATCGCCATCGGCGCCTTCTTCCCCGTGTTCACCACCGTCTCCCTGGCCCTGCGCCACGTGGACCGGAACCTGGTGGAAGCGGCCCGGGCCTTCGGGTTGAACGGATTAAAGCTGCTGACCACGGTGCAGCTGCCCGCCGTCGTGCCCGCTGTTTTCTCCGGACTGCGTCTGGCACTGGCCCAGTCCTGGCTGTTTTTGGTGGCCGCGGAACTCATCGCCTCATCCATGGGGCTGGGCTTCTTGCTGACCGATTCGCAGAACAACGGGCGCACCGACAGGCTGCTGCTCTCCATCATCCTGCTGGCCCTGATCGGCAAAACCACCGACGCTCTCCTGGGCCTGGCCGAGAAAAAGGCGGTCGCCAAATGGGCCTGAGCCCGGTAAGAGAACATACTGCCGCCGCGGATCCTCAGAGCGAGGAGGACCGCATCGCCTTCTGGGAAACCGCCGCCCGCCGGCTCCAGTGGGAACAGCCCTGGCACACCGCGCACGCCTTCGCGCCGCCGCAGCGCCTGAGCGGACCGGAGATCCCGGAGGACGATGCCGGCTACAGCGTCCCGGTCATCGAGTGGTTCGCCGGCGGAGCCCTGAATGTGGCCGTGAACTGCGTGGACCGGCATGTGGCGGCCGGCCGCGGATCCAAGGTGGCCCTGCATTTCGAGGGCGAGCCCGGAGACCGGCGCACGGTCACCTACGCGGACCTGCAGGAGGAGGTTTCCCGGGCCGCCAACGCCCTGCTGACCCTGGGCATCGGCGCCGGCGACCGCGTGGTCATTTATCTGCCGGTTCTCGTGGAAACCATTGTCATCACGCTGGCCTGCGCGCGGATCGGCGCCGTCCATTCCCTGGTGTTCGGCGGATTCTCCGCGGAGGCGCTGAAGTTCCGGGTGGAGGACACCGGCGCCAAGCTGCTGGTCACCACCGACGGCCAGTTCCGGCGCGGCGCCGCCGTTCCGGTCAAGGACAACGCTGATCTTGCAGTGTCCGGCGACAACGCCATTGAACACGTCCTGGTGGTTCGACGCACCGGATCCGACATTTCCTGGACACCGGGCCGTGATCTCTGGTGGCACGAAACCGTGAACACGGCCTCCAGCATCCACCGCCCCGAAGCCTTCGACGCGGAGACGCCGCTGTTCATCATGTACACCTCCGGAACCACTGGACAGCCCAAGGGGCTGGTGCACACCATGGGCGGCTACCTCACCCAGGCGTCCTGGAGCTACGAGTTCCTCTTCGCGAATCCGGACCCCGCGGAACGGGACACGGATGTCCACTGGTGCACCGCGGATCTGGCCTGGGTCACCGCCCACACCTATGAGATCTACGGACCGCTTTCCAACGGCGTCACCCAGGTCCTTTTCGAGGGCACCCCGGACACTCCGCATCCGGGCCGGCATCTGGAAATCATCGACCGCTACCAGGTGACCAGCTACTACACCGCGCCCACCCTGGTCCGGTCCCTCATGGGCTGGTTCCCGGACGGCGTTCCGGCACAGTACAGCCTCTCCTCCATCCGACTGCTTGGCACAGTGGGGGAGGCCGTAAATCCCGAAGCGTGGCGCTGGCTGCGCACCCAGCTGGGCCGCGGCGAGGTGCCCGTGATAGATACCTGGTGGCAGTCCGAAACCGGCGCCACCATCCTCTCGCCGCGCCCCACGGACACCGGTTTCAAGCCCGGCTGCGCTTCCCGCGCCCTGCCCGGCGTCAGCACCCGGATTGTGGACGACGCCGGAAACCCGGTTCCCCCGAATACCCAGGGCTTCATTGTGGTGGATCGGACCGGCCCGGCCACGGCCCGCACGGTCTGGGGCGACCCGCAGCGCTACCTGTCTTCCTACTGGCGGAAGTATGCGCGGCAGGGCTGGTTCCTGGCCGGTGACGGCGCCAAATACGACGACGACGGCGACACCTGGATCCTCGGGCGCACCGACGACGTGCTGAACGTGTCGGGGCACCGGCTGTCCACGATCGAGATTGAATCAGCCCTGGTATCCCACCCCTGGGTCACCGAAGCCGGCGTCTGCCCCGTTGCCGATCCGAAGACCGGACAGGCGATCGCGGCATTCGTCGTGCTCACGGACGCAGCAGCGGGAAACAAGGATGCCGTGGCCGTGGAACTCCGGTCCCACGTCGCCCGGCAGATCGGGCCGATCGCCAAGCCGGCCGCCGTCGTCGTCGTTCCGGATGTCCCCAAAACCCGCTCCGGCAAAATCATGCGGCGGCTGCTGACCCAGCTGTTTGAGGGCACCCGGCTGGGTGACACCACCAGCCTGCAGAACGAACCGTGCATCGCCGACATTGCCCGTGCCTGCGAAGCGCGCCGCGGAGGAGTTCAGTGAACGCGGGTCAGGGTCACCCGGTCCATGACCACCACTCCGCCCATCAGCCGGTGGATGCGCATGAACTCAGTGGGCGAGACCTCCAGCGTGGTCGTATCCGCCTTCGCGGGCAGCAGATCCTCATGCATGCCGTCCAGGATTTCCAGGAACAGCCGGTTCGCCTCCACATGCGGCAGCGGTTCGGTGGCGGAGATCTTATGGGTGGAAGCAGCCAACTTGTAGCCGGTTTCAATAACAACCACGTACTCGTCCATAAGGATCATTGTTCGTCCGCGGTCCCCAACTTGCAACGATCCCCCCGCCGCTTTGCTGCGGCCCACCAGGAAGGAGCACTCATTTCATGAGTGATCGCCAGTTTGGCTTCCGGACCCGTGCCCTGCACGCCGGCGGCACCCCCGACGCTACGCACGGTGCGCGTGCGGTCCCGATTTACCAGAGCACGTCCTTTGTCTTTAAGGACACCGACGACGCCGCGAACCTGTTCTCGCTGCAGAAATACGGGAACATCTACTCGCGGATCGGCAACCCCACGGTGGCGGCCTTCGAGGAGCGCATCGCGTCCCTGGAAGGCGGCATCGGAGCGGTGGCGACGGCGTCGGGCATGTCCGCCGAATTTGTCACCTTTGCGGCCCTGTGCGCGGCGGGCGACCACATAGTTGCCGCGGCGCAGCTCTATGGCGGCACCGTGACGCAGCTGGACGTGACGCTGCGCCGGTTCGGGATCGACACCACCTTCGTTCCCGGCACGGATCCGGCGGACTATGCCGCGGCCATTCAGGAGAACACCAAGGCGGTCTACGCCGAAGTGGTGGCCAACCCCAGCGGCGAGGTGGCCGATATAGCCGGGCTGGCGAAGGTGGCGCACGACGCCGGTGTGCCGCTGATCCTGGACGCCACCCTGAGCACGCCGTACCTGGTGCGGCCGTTCGAACACGGCGCGGACATTGTCATCCATTCCGCCACCAAGTTCCTCGGCGGGCACGGCACCACCCTGGGCGGCGTCGTCGTGGAATCCGGAAAGTTCAACTGGGGCAACGGAAAGTTCCCCGCCATGACCGAGCCGGTGGCCAGCTACGGCAACATCTCCTGGTGGGGGAACTTCGGGGAGTATGGGTTCCTGACCAAGCTGCGCTCGGAGCAGCTGCGGGACATCGGCCCCTCGCTCAGCGCCCAGTCGGCATTCCAGCTGCTGCAGGGCGTGGAAACCATGCCGCAGCGCCTGGACGAGCATCTGCGCAACGCCTCCGCGGTGGCGCAGTGGCTGGAAGCGGATCCGCGCGTGTCCTGGGTGAGCTATGCCGGGCTGCCCTCCCATCCGCACTATGACCGTGCCCGGAAGTACCTGCCCAAGGGGCCGGGGTCGGTGTTCAGCTTTGGGGTGCGCGGAGGCCGGGAGGCCGGCAAGGCGTTCATTGAGGCCCTGCAGCTGGCATCGCATCTGGCCAACGTGGGCGACTCGCGCACCCTGGTGATCCATCCGGGCTCCACCACGCACGGCCAGTTGTCCCCCGAGCAGCTCACCGCCGCCGGTGTGGCCGAGGACCTGGTGCGGATCTCGGTTGGCCTGGAGGATCTGGAGGACATCCTCTGGGACCTGGACCAGGCACTGGCCGCCGCGGCGGTACCCGATTCTGCCCACGAACTGAAGGAGTCCGTCCATGTCCGCTGAACCTGCCGCAACACCGCGCACCTGGGAAGGTCCCGGCGCCCCGGAACGGCTGGCGCTGCTGAGCCGGGCCAAGACCATCGCCATCGTGGGCGCTTCGGACAAACCGTCCCGGGCGTCCTACTTCGTGGCGACCTATCTGCTGTCGTCTTCTCCGTACACGGTCTATTTCGTCAACCCGGTGGCGAAGGAAATCCTGGGACGGCCGGTCTACGCATCGCTGGCTGACCTGCCCGAGGTTCCGGACATCGTGGACGTGTTCCGCCGCCACGATGACCTGCCGACGGTGCTGCAGGAGAGCATTGAAGCGGGCGCGAAAACGCTGTGGCTGCAGCTGGGCTCCTGGCACGAGGAGGTTGCCCGCAACGCTGAAGCTGCCGGCCTGGACGTGGTAATGGACCGGTGCGTGAAGATTGAGCATGCCCGGTTCCACGGCGGACTGAACCTGGCGGGGTTCAACACCGGGGTTATTTCTTCCAAGCGTCAGCGGACCGCGTAGGGCGGCCGGCTGCAGGCCGGGGCGCCTGTCCGGACAGTAAGAAACGACCGCAGCGGGGCTCGTTGGGGGGATAAGCCTCGGTGCGGTCGTTCCAGCATGTAATCGTACCCGATTTGCGAAAACTTTCATCTCATGGCCGTCTTATTTCCATGGGAGCGCGTCAAAACTCTGCCGGGGTCTATTGGGCGGAATTGATCCGCTCATTGGCGGCAAACCGCCGGTTCTTCAGCACCGGCAGGAACTCGCGGACGTCGTCGATCCGTTTGCGGGTGACCTCCGCCGTGACCACGGCTTCGGCCTCGTCGTCCAGGAATGCCTGCGGCACTCCCATGGGATCCAGAATGGCAGAGTGCCCCACCGTGTGGCGGCTGGAGGTGCCGGCCGCTGCCACCCAGACAGTGTTTTCGATGGCACGTGCCTTCAGCAGGGTTTCCCAGTGTTCAATCTTGTGTTCGCCCTTGAACCAGGCGGCCGGTACGGCGAGCAGGTCCGCGCCCTGGTCCGTCAGTGCCCGGGCCAGCTCGGGGAAGCGGATGTCATAGCAGGTCATTAACCCCACTTTGATGCCGCCCACCTCAACCACCAGCACGCCGCCGTCACCCGGTTTGATGCGCGTGGATTCGGAATAGCTGAAGGCGTCATACAGGTGAAGCTTGCGGTAGGTGCCGGCAATCCGGCCGCTGGCGTCGATCAGCACCAGCGTGTTGTAGGGCCGGTCCTCGCCGCTGGATTCGTATCCGCCGGCGACGACGGCGATGCCCAGTTCGGCGGCCAGCATCGACAGCTGCTGCACAAAGGTGGTCCAGGAGGCGTCCACGGCGGCAGCCAGCGGACCCTCGACCTTCCCCACGCTGAACATCGATTCCTCGGGAAACACGATCAGCTCGGAACCCTCCGCCCGGGCCTTGGCCGCCAGCGAGCGCATGGTTTCAAGATTTTCCGCCACATCACCCGCAGGACTGAACTGGCCTACGCTCACCAACATTGTCCAACCGCCTTCCGTGAACCCTGCGTTTCCCCCAGCCTAGACCAGGATGCCAACCTAGACTTGGGCCGCATGGATGAACTCACGCTGCCGACGGATCTGACCACCGCCCGCGGAAACCTCAATCCGCAAGCGGTGGGCTATTCGCGCACACCGCTGCACCGCACCGCGCTGCCCGGCAACACCGTTTCCCGGATGCGCACCAAGCGCTGGGAGTACTGGGGCGTCCTCACGCCCGACCTGGCGCTGGGCATGACCATTGTGAACCTGGGCTACGCCGCCACCCTGCAGATTTACGTTTTGGACCGTACCACCGGAGAAGAGATCAGCATCGAACCGCTGAAAATCCTGCCGGGGGCTTCGGACATAGTGCTTCCGGATACCCTGCCGCCGCTCACGGCGCTGGGAACGGCGGGAGACGTGACGCTGCGTTTTCATGACGACGGCGGCGGCACCCACCTGCGGGCACGCTCCCCGCGGGTGTCGGTGGATCTGTACGCTCCGGCCGAGGGGGACGTGCTGGGCGTGGTGGTTCCGTGGTCGGACCGCCTCTTCCAGTACACGCTCAAGGACGTGGCCCGCAGCGTGTCCGGAACGGTCACGGTGGACGGCAGGACCCACGAGGTGGGGGCCGGCGCCTTCGCCGTGCTGGACCGGGGCCGCGGGCGCTGGCCGTACCGGACTCAGTGGACCTGGGGTGCCGGCTCGGGAACCGTCGACGGAACCCGGCTGGGCCTGCAGATCGGCGGGCAGTGGACGGCCGGAACGCCGGCCACGGAGAACGCCCTGATTGTGGACGGCCGGCTGCATCACTACGACGGCGAACTGGAGTTCGAGTACGACCTCACCAACCCGGACTCCACCTGGACGGTTCACGGGCCCTGGATCGACGCGGTGCTGACGCCGTTCCACCGCAGGACTTCAGCCACCAAACTTGGCGTGATCTCCTCGCAGATCTGGCAGGCCTTTGGTTCTTGGACGGGAACGGCGCGAACCCCGGACGGAACCTCATATTCGCTGGACGGATTGACCGGCTGGATCGAGGAAGCTCAGCACCGCTGGTGAACCCCGCGGTCACAGCGGCGTTTTCTGGCCCGGCGTGGCCCCCCTCAGAGGCTGGTGTAAGCACGCACGGTGTTCGTCCAGGGTGCACCGGGTAACGGTTGTGGACTGCAGCTGAAGGTCAGTGCCGGTATCTGAACCGTTGTCCGGTCCGGCTGCACGCCGACCACTCGGCCCGGGGAATGCTGCTGCGCAAGACTTAAATCTTGGGGTGAGGGAGGCGTCGCGGGTCCCGGGGCGGTTACTCTGGCGGGATGCTAAAGGGATTCAAGGACTTCATCATGAAGGGCAACGTACTGGACCTGGCCGTTGCCGTCATCGTCGGCGCAGCGTTTACGACCGTCGTGAACGCCCTGGTCAACTCGGTGCTTATGCCGTTCATCTCCGGGCTCGTCGGTTCGCCGAACTTCGACAGTTTCGCGGTGGTTACCTTCAACGGGAACCAGATCCGGTTCGGGGTTCTGCTGACCGCCGTCGTGAACTTCCTGCTCATCGCGGCTGCCGTGTACTTCGTGATCGTGCTGCCGATGAACAGAATGATTGAACGGCGCAACCGCCGGCTTGGGATCTCCCCGGAGCAGAGCGCGGATCCGCAGGTGATGCTGCTGACCGAAATCCGGGATGCGCTCACTTCGCAGCCGCCGAACGGGACAGCAGCGTCCCAGAGCGGGCCGAAACACTAATCGGGTTCCGGCCGGGCGGCGGCCGGGGGCAGCACCCAGAACGGCTGCTCGCACTGGGCGCGGTGCGCGCCGACGGCGGGCAGGGGACCGGCGTGGACTGGGTGGTGCTGGCCGATCCGGAGGGCAACGAATTCTGCGTGCTCCGACGTTCGGCGGAGGAAGCTGCCGTGGATCTTCCGGAAGTTCCGTCGACACACAGCTTGTAGAGACACGGCCGGTAAAACAGGGAGAAGGCCCCGCAGCCTCAGGGCTGCGGGGCCTTCTCCCTGTCTCGAAGTCCTACTCGCTGATCAGGTCCCGCACCACGATGGTCTGGTCCCGGTCCGGGCCGACGCCGATGGCGGAGAACCGGGTGCCGGACATCTTTTCCAGAGCCAGCACATAGTCCCGGGCGTTCTTGGGCAGATCGTCCAGGGTCTTGGCGCCGGTGATGTCCTCGGTCCAGCCGTCAAAGTACTCGAAGATCGGCTTGGCGTGGTGGAAGTCGGTCTGCGTCATCGGCATTTCGTCGAACCGCACGCCGTCGACGTCGTAGGCCACGCACACCGGAATCTGCTCGATCCCGGTGAGTACGTCCAGCTTCGTCACAAAGTAGTCCGTGAAGCCGTTCACGCGGGAAGCGTGGCGCGCCAGCACGGCGTCGTACCAGCCGCAGCGGCGGGGACGGCCGGTGTTGACACCGAATTCGCCGCCGGTCTTCTGCAGGTACAGCCCCATGTCGTCGAAGAGCTCGGTGGGGAACGGACCGGCACCCACACGGGTGGTGTAGGCCTTGATGATGCCCACGGCGCGGTTGATCCGGGTGGGCCCGATGCCCGATCCCACTGACGCACCGCCGGCGGTCGGGTTGGAGGACGTCACAAACGGATAGGTGCCGTGGTCCACGTCCAGGAACGTCGCCTGGCCGCCTTCCATCAGGATGACCTTGCCCTCGTCCAGTGCGCGGTTCAGTTCGAATGTGGAGTCGATAACCATGGGGCGCAGCCGGTCCGCGTAGGACAGGAAGTACTCAACCATTTCGTCGACGTCGACGTCGCGGCGGTTGTACACCTTGACCAGCAGCTGGTTCTTCTGCCGCAGGGAACCTTCAACCTTCTGGCGCAGGATGGACTCGTCGAAGATGTCCTGGACACGGATGCCCAGACGGGCCACCTTGTCCATGTAGGCCGGGCCGATGCCGCGGCCGGTGGTGCCAATGGCACGCTTGCCCAGGAAACGTTCGGTGACCTTATCCATCACCTGGTGGAACGGGGCCACCAGGTGGGCGTTGGCGGAGATGCGCAGCTTGGACGTGTCCGCGCCGCGTGCTTCCAGGCCGTCAATCTCGGCGAAGAGCGCCTCAAGGTTCACCACACAGCCGTTGCCGATGACGGGAATGGCGTTGGGGCTCAGGATGCCGGCCGGGAGGAGCTTAAGTTCGTATTTTTCACCGCCGACGACGACGGTGTGGCCGGCGTTGTTCCCGCCGTTGGGCTTGACGACGTAATCGACGCGTCCCCCGAGCAGGTCTGTGGCCTTACCTTTACCTTCGTCGCCCCACTGGGCGCCGACGATGACAATTGCGGGCATGGGATCCTCCCCCATTAGTTACGAAAGGGGAGAAAACGCCGACGGCGCGATCCGCTTCCGTGCATGAGAATGCCCCTAAACTCGCAGGCCGGGCCTGATTTGGGTGTAAACCGGGTCTGGCCGGAGTCGCGGGGCTCTTACCTACCAAGTTTAGCCGATTGTGGGTCCTCTGCCCTTTTGCCGGCGTCGTACCGGGTATTACTCGGAGCAATCCCGGCGTAGCGTGGCCCGATGGACCGTTTTCGCGGCTTTATCGCCGGCATTGGCACCACCTCCGGTACTCGCTTGGTGGTGGGCCACTGGCTGGAATCCCCGTTCGGGGCCTTTACGGATGTCATGGCGGAGAATGCGGCCGGGTCCCGGCTGCTGCTGGCACCCAGTCCGGAAATCGCCGAGTATGTGGGCGGCACCTATCGTTTTGATGCCGTGGACGTGCGTGAGGTGGAGGCCCGGCTCACCGCGGACCAGCTGCTGGTCAGCGCAGGGCCGCTGCGGCTGAACGTCGATCTGGGGACCCGGACCGTGCTGGGACGGCTGCTGGAGCGCATTCCTCCTGTTGTGGCCGTACATCCGCGCTGGCTGGGCGCCATCAACCCGCTGGCAGGACTGCTGGTTCCGGGCGTGCGGACAGCCGGATCTGCGGGCGGCGAGCGCCGCGAGTATTACGGCGTCCGGTCCATCCGCTCCCTTACCGGGGCCCGGGCCAGCTGGGACGGGCGGGATTTGGGCGGCCTGTCCGCCATAGACCCGCCCGTTCGCTTCGGATTCAGCTCTGTTCCGCCCAAACCGCAAATTGTGGCCGTGACTACCAGCATCATTCCCTGAGGCTCCTTTGCCTCGGTTTTTTCTGCGTGCCTCCAGCCCAAAAGTGCCGGCTACCCGGGTGACAAAACAACCCAATGCATACTCTCGTTCCTGTCGCCATCACTTGGATGACTACTTCATATGGAAAGCAGAGGCACAATGAAAAAACGCACTGCAGGACTCGCACTCGCAGCAGTAACCGGGCTCTCGGCACTATCCGCAACCCCGGCTTTCGCCGTGACGACGCCATATCCCAACTGTGACGCTGCTGCTGCGAACGGCGTCTACAACATTCCTTCCAGCGACCCGGGCTATGCTCCCGGCTTGGACAGGGACAAGGACGGAATTGCATGCGAAAACCCCGAGTCGACGCCAACTCCCCCACCCACGGCCACTCCCTCTAACCCGCCCACTAATTCACCCATGCCGACCGATCAAATGAGCAACATGCCCAGGGGCGGCGTTGATGCCGGCGTGGCCACGGAGAAGGGAACGGACTTCGGTTCGGTTGCCTTGGCCGGCGGGCTGGTTCTGGTAGCTGCCGGGGCCGGGACGTACGTTGTTCGCCGCCGGAGCGGGAACCATGCCTAATTCCAGGCGCACGGGCTGCGCTGCGGGGTCGCACCGCTCATGATCCCGCTGACAGCACCCAAGGCGGGCGGCCGCAGGAGTCTTCGGGCAACTGCGGCCGCCGGTCTGCTCATCGCCGCATCCGCGGGGCTTGCAGCCTGCGGTTCAGGACCCGAAGCCGACGCCTCACCGCCCACAGCATCATCCTGGCAATCTCCGGTGCCCTCTCCCCACGGGACAACGAGCAGCCCCAACGCAGCGGAAGCGACCACCAAACCGGTGCCTGCTCCGCCCCCGAACACCGAAACCGTCCCCCTGCCCCGCACATTGGAACTTCCGTCCATCGGTGCGGGCTCCGACCTGATGCAGGTTGGCCTGCGCCCTGACGGCGTCTTGGAAGTTCCTCCGGGGAATCCCGGGGCACCGGCTGCCTGGTACACCGGTTCGCCGCGTCCCGGAGACACCGGACCGGCCGTGCTCCTTGGCCATGTGAACGCGGAGGACGGCGGGCCGGGTGTCTTCGCCAACCTGCGCGAGCTGAAACCCGGCGACGAGGTCCGGATCCAGCGCGAAGACGGTTCCACCGCCGTGTTCATTGTGCTGTTCGGCGAGCCGTATCCCAAGGATGCCTTTCCCACCGGGAAGGTCTATGGCAACACTGAAGGACCTGAACTCCGCTTGATCACCTGCGACGGTTATGACCCGAAAACAGGCACCTTCGACGACAACTACGTTGTTTACGCCAGCCTGGCCCGGTAGCCCGCCATCTGACCGTCAAACAGGCCGCTGAGGTTAATCACCGGGGCAAGCCATCCGCGGGAGCTTTGGCCGCGAACCCCGGCTTAACCTGGATCAAGGAGAGAGCCAGGGGAAACGTCCGGCTGAAGCCGGCATGCGAAAGGCTGGCCATGGAACAGGAACGAACAAACCGCACCGTGGAATCCGTCTGGGACTATCCCCGTCCGCCGCGCGTGGAACCGACGTCGGAGCATGTGCAGGTTTTCCTCGGCGGGCAGCTGGTAGCGGACACCACTGCAGCCGTCCGGGTCCTCGAAACCAGCCATCCCCCGGTGTATTACATCCCCTTGGAGGACTTTGCTCCGGACTCGCTCATGCCGGCCAGCGGATCCACCTGGTGTGAATTCAAGGGGCAGGCCGCCTACTTTGACGTCATCGGCGGAGACGTTCGGGCGGAGCGCGCAGCCTGGACCTATCCGGACCCCGTCCCCGGCTACGGACTGCTGGCCAGCCGGGCCGCGGTGTATCCGGGAAGGATGGACCGCTGCACCGTGGACGGCGAGGAGGTCCAGGCGCAGGAGGGCGACTTCTACGGCGGCTGGATTACGGGACGCGTCACCGGGCCCTTCAAGGGCGCACCGGGGACGGGCGGCTGGTGACGGGCAGAGGCCGGGTGCCCCGCAGAAGCTGGGCACCCGGCCTTTATACCGCCGTCAGGCCGAGGTCAGGACTCGCGTCCTTCAATGGCAATCTTCGCCTGCGGGTCGGACTCATTCAGGAACTTGGTAATGCGGTCCACTTCCTCTGACTCGCCGATGGCCGCTGCCGCCCGGCCGAGGGCGTACAGCGCACGCAGGAAGCCCTGGTTGGGAACGTGCTCCCAGGGGATGGGGCCCGCACCGCGCCAGCCGGAGCGGCGCAGTGCATCCAGACCGCGGTGGTAACCCACCCGGGCATAGGCGTAGGACTCGATGGTGCGCCCTTCGTCGAAGGCCTCATCGGCCAGAATGGCCCAAACCTGCGAAGAAGTGGGGTGTTTCGCTGCCAGGTCCAGGGCCTCATCGCCGGCTTCAAGGCGTTCGACGACGTCGGACTCCTCGGGCAGGTAGGTGGGCTCTGGTCCGAGCAGGTTCTTACGGAATTCATCTGACATTAGAGGGACTTGCCTGCCGATCCTAGGTTCTGTGCTGCTTCCACCACGCGGGCGGACATGCCGGCTTCCGCCGAGGCACCCCACACGCGCGGGTCGTACTGCTTCTTGTTGCCAACTTCGCCGTCGACCTTCAGGACGCCGTCGTAGTTGCGGAACATGTGGTCCACCACGGGGCGGGTGTACGCGTACTGGGTGTCGGTGTCGATGTTCATCTTCACCACGCCGTAGGACACGGCGTCGGCGATTTCCTGCGCCGAGGAGCCGGAACCGCCGTGGAAAACCAGGTCGAACGGGCGTTCGCGGCCAATGGATTCGCCCACGGCGTCCTGGATGTCCTTGAGGATTTCCGGACGCAGCTTCACTCCGCCGGGCTTGTACACGCCGTGGACGTTGCCGAAGGTCAGGGCGGTCAGGTAGCGGCCCTTGTCGCCGGCGCCCAGGGCTTCGATGGTCTTCATGCCGTCGGCCACCGTGGTGTAGAGCTTTTCGTTGATGGCGTTCTCCACGCCGTCTTCCTCCCCGCCGACGGTGCCGATCTCCACCTCAAGGATCATCTTGGCAGCGTGGGTGCGGGCCAGCAGTTCCTGGGCGATGCGCAGGTTGTCCTCAAGGGTTTCAGCCGAGCCGTCCCACATGTGGGAGTTGAAGATGGGATCTTCGCCGCGCTTGACCGCTGCCTCGGAGGCCGCGAGGAGGGGAAGGACAAAGTCGTCCAGTTTGTCCTTGGGGCAGTGGTCCGTGTGCAGGGCAATGTTCACGTTGAAGCTCTTGGCAACTTCGCGGGCATAGGCCGCGAACGCCAGCGAGCCGGTGACCATGTTCTTGATCTTGGCGCCGGACCAGTAGGCGGCACCGCCGGTGGAAACCTGGACGATACCGTCCGAGCCTGCCTCCGCAAACCCTGCAAGCGCGGCGTTGAGCGTTTGGGACGAGGTGACGTTCACTGCCGGATAGGCAAATCCCCCGGCCTTCGCGCGGTCGATCATCTCGGCATAAATCTCAGGGGTTGCAATAGGCATGCTGACTCCAAAGTCGATAGCGGCAGGGCCGGGGCCCTCATTGGCTTCCTACATCCTAGCCACAAGTATCCGTCCGGCAGCAGGTCATGTCACCGGGGAACGGACCGCGGCGCCACAAGGAACAGAAGGCCGTTCCTTTTGGGGTCAATTTACCTTTTGGCCGAAGACATGGCGCCGGATCCAGCCGTGCATTGCAATGGCCGCGGCGGAGCCGGCATTGATGGAACGCGTGGAGCCAAACTGGGCAATGGAGAGGGTGGCGTCCGCGGCTGCGTGGACTTCCGCACTGAGGCCCGGCCCTTCCTGGCCGAACACCAGGACACAGTTCTCCGGAAGCTCGTAGGTTTCCAGCGGCACGGAGTCCGGAAAATTGTCGATGCCGATGATGTGCAGGTCCTCGCTCCGCGCCCATTCCACGAAGTCCTCCACCGTGGGGTGGTGGCGCACGTGCTGGTAGCGGTCGGTGACCATGGCTCCGCGGCGGTTCCAGCGCCGTCGTCCGATGATGTGCACTTCCTTGGCCATGAACGCATTGGCGGTGCGCACCACGGTGCCAATGTTGAAGTCGTGCTGCCAGTTCTCGATGGCAACGTGGAACGGATGCCGCTTGGTGTCCAGGTCCGCCACGATCGCCTCGTGGTTCCAGTAGCGGTACTCGTCCACCACGTTGCGGGCGTCGCCGTTGGCCAACAGCTCCGGGTCCCAGTGGTCACCCTCCGGCAGCGGACCTTCCCAGGGACCAACGCCCACCTGGTGCGCAGGCGCAGTTTCAACTGTTTCCACGGGCAGCTCCGGCAATTGCTCAACGCTCTCTATCACCCTTCAAGCGTAAGGTGAAAGACTGGACCGCACGATCGCGGCAACCAGTGATGAGACCGGGAACACCCGTCGGTGTGAACTGAAAAGGAACAATGTGGGCGAAAACGAGAACATTGAATGCTGGCTGACGGACATGGACGGCGTCCTGGTCCATGAGAACAATCCCATTCCGGGTGCAGCCGAACTCATTGACCGTTGGGTGGCCACCTCCAAGCGGTTCCTGGTGCTGACCAACAACTCGATTTACACTCCGCGGGACCTTGCGGCCCGGCTGCACGCCTCCGGACTGGAAATCCCCGAGGAAAACCTGTGGACGTCGGCGCTGGCCACGGCCGAGTTCCTCAAGGACCAAGTCAAGAACGCCGGTGTGCCGGGACGCTGCTTCGTAGTGGGCGAAGCCGGACTGACCACTGCCCTGCATGAAGCCGGAATGATCCTCACGGACACCAACCCGGACTATGTGGTGCTGGGCGAAACCCGCACCTATTCCTTCGGCACCATCACCAAGGCCATCCGCCTGATCATGGGAGGCGCGCGCTTTATCGCCACCAATCCCGACGTCACCGGCCCGTCCCCGGAAGGCCCGCTGCCGGCCACCGGAGCCATCGCCGCCCTGATAACCGCCGCCACCAACATGAAGCCCTACATTGTGGGCAAGCCCAACCCCATGATGTTCCGCTCCGCGATGCGCAAGATCGATGCGCATTCGGAAACCACCGCCATGATCGGTGACCGGATGGATACGGACATCATTGCGGGCATCGAGGCCGGGCTGACCACGGTCCTGGTCCTCAGCGGCATCACGCAGCGCGAAGACATCAATTCCTATCCGTTCCGGCCCACCCAGATCGTCAACTCGGTCTCGGACCTGATCAGCACGGTGTAGTCCGGCCGGCGGCCGGAGTTCCGCAGCGTCCGGAACCGGATCCTAGTACACGGATTTCAGGCCGCCGCCCCGCTCCGCGGGAGAGTACAGCCGCAGCACCTCACCCACTACACGCTGGTAAACACCCGGATTCCACTGCGGGCTGGCATGCGCCGGTCCGGCGCCCTCGGTCACCAGGGAGTCGGAGACCAGGTTCTTCGGAAACGCTGACGCCCATCCCGCCCTGGCGCTTCGGTAGTTCACCGTGCGGTCTTCCGGATTCCCGATGAAGGCCAGGGACGTGCCGGCCAGGGAATTCGCATAGCGCTGCGCGTCGTAGTGGTAAATGTAGGACGCCTGTGACTGGATCAGCGTGGTGGACGGCGCCAGCGGGGAGAGCTGCTCCAGTGTCTGGTCCGCCACGGTGCGCCAGGTCCGTTCATGTTTGTGCAGGACCCGCTCCCCCAGCTCGTATCCGCCGCGCACCACGCTGGGAATCCGGTAGCCGGCGTCGTACAGGGCCGCCACCCCTTCAAACATGTCATGGTCCAAGACATCCGTGCCCGCGGCGGGGCTGGAGTCCAGGATGATCAGTTCGACGGCGATGCCCCGCTCCCGCAGCCGGGCCGCCACCTGCACGGCCAGCATGCCGCCGAAACTGTGCCCGTAGAAGTAGATGCGCCGCATCTGATGAATACGGATGTACCGGAACACGGCGGCAACAATGTCTTCCACGTCCAGACCCCGGTTGGAATATCCGATGCCGGCCAGCTGCCCCCGCAGGGTTAGTGCCGGGCGCAGGGAATTCAGGATCCAGACAACCTCCTCCCAGCTGGTCTTATAGCCGGGAAAGAGGAACCAGGAGGCTGCGGGAAAGCGCCGTTCGGCTGTCTCGTCGCGGAGACGCAGGATTTCCAGATCCTCCCGGTACCGCTGGATCAGCCGGGTCACGAACAGGTCCGAGGCCAGCGTCAGCCCCAGGGCACTCCCGGCCAGGAATCGGCGGCGGGAGAATCGTTTAAGATTGACCGCGGTCCGCAGGAACTCCGCCGGATCCCCGTTTCCGTGCGAGCTCACAGGCGCACTCACGAGGGGACCGGTTCCCGCAGCCGGCCCCTGCCGGGCCTAGTCCAGGCCCAGCTCATCCTTGCCGAAGGCATAGAGGTAGGGCACGCCGGCTTCGGCTTCAATGCGCTCCTTCGATCCGGTGTCCCGGTCCACGATCACGGCAACGGCCACCACGTTCCCGCCGGCCCGGCGGACACCTTCCACGGCTGCCAGCGCCGATCCGCCGGTGGTGGAGGTGTCTTCCAGAACCACCACGTTCCGGCCGGCAACATCGGGGCCCTCAACCTGGCGGCCCATGCCGTAGGACTTCTGGGCCTTGCGCACCACAAAAGCGTCAATCGGCCGGCCGGCGCGGGCACCGGCATTCATGACGGCCGTTGCCACCGGGTCAGCACCCATGGTCAGTCCGCCCGCACTTTCAAAGGCAATGCCTGCCCGGTCAATCAGGTCCAGCATCACGTCGCCCACCAGCTGGGAGGCCTCGTGGTGAAGGGTAATGCGGCGCAGGTCAATGTAATAGTCAGCCTCCGCACCGGAGGAAAGAATGACCTTGCCGCGGACCACGGCCAATTCACTGATCAAATCCAGGAGGCGGGCACGGGCAGCGGGAAGAACGGGCGCAGTCATGGCTTTCATCCTAGCCGAGTGCAGGTTCGGGACAGAGATATGACGGGAGATATAGGGTGGACCACATGCGCCAACTACAAGCTGAAATCATCGCCGAAATGGGCGTGCGACCCACCATCGATGCCGCTGCGGAAATCCGCCGCCGAGTGGATTTCCTGAAGTCCTATCTGGCGGCCTCCCGCACCGGCGGTTTTGTCCTGGGAATCAGCGGGGGAATCGACTCCACGCTGGCGGGCCGTCTGGCCCAGCTGGCCGCCGAAGAACTTCGCGCCGAGGGGACCGAGGCGCAGTTCATTGCCCTGCGCCTGCCGTACCAGGTCCAGCATGATGAGGCGGATGCCCAGGCAGCTCTGGAGTTCATCCGGCCCGACCTCTCCTGGGTCTACAACGTTGCTCCGGCCGTTGACGGCTATGAGGAGGAGTACGTGAAGATGAGCGGCGAGCGGATCAGTGATTTCAACAAGGGCAACATCAAGGCCCGGGCCCGGATGACCGCGCAGTACGCGGTGGCAGGGCAGCACAACCTGCTGGTGATCGGAACCGACCACGGCGCGGAATCCGTCACCGGCTTCTTCACGAAGTACGGCGACGGCGGAGCGGATGTCCTGCCGCTGTTCGGCTTGAACAAGCGCCAGAACCGGCAGCTGCTGACCGAGCTCGGAGCTCCGGAGGTCCTGGTGCACAAGGCTCCCACAGCAGACCTGCTCGATGACGCTCCGGGTCAGACCGATGAGACGGAGCTGGGAATCAGCTACGACACCATCGACGATTACCTTGAAGGCCGGGAGGTTCCCGAAGAGGCCGCGGAGAAGATTGAACGCCGGTTCCTGATGACCCGGCACAAGCGCACCGTGCCGGTCAGCATCCTGGACACGTGGTGGAAGCCGGAAGGCATGCCCTGATCGGGCTGCACATTCGGTAACGTAGCAAGGGTGAAGATTGCTACCTGGAATGTGAACTCCATCCGTGCCCGTGCCGACCGCGTCGAAGCGTGGCTGCAGCGCTCCGACGTTGACGTGCTGGCCATTCAGGAAACCAAGGCCAAGGACGAGAATTTTCCGTGGGAAATCTTTGAGAACAACGGCTATGAAGTGGCGCATTTCGGCCTGAGCCAGTGGAACGGCGTGGCCATCGCCTCCCGGGTGGGGCTCGACGACGTCGAGCGCACCTTCCCGGGCCAGCCTGCGTTCGGGAAGACCGAGGCGACCACCGCCACGGAGGCCCGCGCAATCGGTGCCACCTGCAACGGCGTGCGCATCTGGAGCCTGTACGTGCCCAACGGCCGGGCCGTAGGGGATCCGCACATGCCGTACAAGCTGCAGTGGCTGGACGTCCTGAAGGACCAGGCCGCAGGCTGGATAAAGGACAACCCGGAGCTGCCGCTGGCACTGGTGGGCGACTGGAACATCGCTCCCCGGGATGAGGATGTGTGGGACATTGACTGGTTCCGCGCCCAGAACGCCACCCACATCACCGAACCGGAGCGGGCAGCGTTCCAGGCTTTCCTCGACGCCGGATTCACCGACGTCGTCCGCCCCTACACGCCCGGCCCCGGTGTCTATACTTACTGGGACTACACGCAGCTGCGTTTCCCGAAGAAGGAAGGCATGCGCATCGACTTCGTCCTCGGCTCTCCCGCTTTTGCCTCCCGCGTTACCGGCGCTTCCATCGATCGTGAGGAGCGCAAAGGCAAGGGCGCATCAGACCACGCTCCCGTGATGGTGGAGCTGGACTGACCATGAGCGCGCATCCTCAGCGCTCCCTGTACCGCACGTTCCCCTACGTGTCCCACCTGCGCGTCTACGAGCCGCTGGACGTGTTCGACGACGACCAGCAGCTGGTCATCTTGGAACAGCGCGCACGGGGACGCCATGAAACCGAAGTCCTGGAGCGCAGCGACGCCGTCCGGCGATTGGTGCGTGCAGTGTCGGATCCGTTCCCGCACGGTTCCACGGATCTGGTGCGGGTGCTGCATTACCCGGGCCATGAAGGCTCCACCCGCCGGCTGTACTGCCCCAACCAGCTCGCCGTCCGGACCTCGCTGGCTGCGGAGTCACTGGGCGAAAGCATCCGCGGACCGCTCGTGGACGTGCTGGTGCCCGAGGTGGCCCGGGAGGCACATGCCGCACGGATAGATCCCGATTCCTTTGCCGACTCGCTGGCCCGGCTGCATACCCGATCAGCGACCTGGGGCGTGCCGTTCGGCTGGTTTGTGCTCCTGCACGAGGACGACCACAGCGAGGTGGTGGAGGATGACGGAAAGGTCCAGACCGTCCGGCTCTCCGCCCCCGTTGCCCAGTGCCTGGACCGTGCCCGCCGTGCCACCGCCGCACTGGCGCTGGCCGCACCGGAACTCGACCTGCTGGACGAGCTCGACGAGCTGATCAACTGGCTGGAAGTCTTTTCCGAGGATGCAGTGCTGGAGCTGGATTACGGCCCCGTGGCGGACCTGGTTTTCCCGGACGACTCCCCCTCGGACGTCCGTCTGGGCATTGAATTCCTCGCCGAAGGGGACATGACCGGCGCCGCCGCTTCCTACCGCAGGCTGGCCAACCGCTGGATTCCGATCCGTCAGCTGGCCCGCGCGAGCTGACGGACCCGGACCGCGCTCTTACCGGACGCGGTCCTCCCGGCTGAACCGCAGTTTGCGTCCGGCATCGATACTGATCAGCACCACCGTTTGGCGTCCAAGTGCGGCGTCGAGCGCCTCAACCAGGCGCGTGGCATCGGCCGCAATCAGGTGGGGTGCAGCGCCGTGCCGGGGGTTGATGCGGATCCGCAGCGCTGAGCTGCCGCGGATGTCATAGGTGCTGACGGCGGCGGCGGCCACGTCCGGATCTTCCTGCAGCGCAGCCCGCAGTGCCTGTTCCGCCACAGCGCTGCTGAGGGCAACACGGCCGGGGGCGCCGTCGTCGTCGTATTCCGAAACCAGGGTTCCGCTCCGGCCCCGGCCCTGCGCCGCCGCCCACAGGACCAGCAGCACAATCGCCAGCAGCATAAGCACCGCCAGCAACACCCAGATCCAACTCTGGGACTGTCCGGGCAGCACGGTTTCCGCACCGAAGTTCCGGATCCGGTCCAGTATCCCGGGGGCAAAGGACTGCCAGCGGCGGGCGGCATTGCCGTCAAAGCTGATCCAGAGCAGGCCGCCGCCGATGCCCATCAGGATCAGGCCCAGCAGGCCCAGCAGGACGCGGTTCACTACCCGCGGAGTCCGGTTCATTGCCCGATCACCCCCGCTGTGGAAACCGAGACGCGCACGTCCGGCTGGGGATCCAGTCCGGTCAGCTGCAGCTCTTCGGCCACGGCGTCCCGTACTGCCTCTTCGCTCACCGGAACGCCGGAGGTGGGGCGGATCCGAACATCCACCCGGGACCGGCCCACGGTGACCAGCACCTGCTCGGGGCTGACACCCGCGGTAAGCCGGGCGCACCGTGCCAGTGAGGAGGCCAGCACTTCCGCGTCCACGACGACGGCGGCGCGCGGGTTCGGCAGGGCATAGCGCGGCCGGCGGCCGGGCAGGACAGCCTGGAGGAAGAAGACGAGTCCCGCCAGCAGGATCAGCAGGCCGCTGAGCCCCAGGATGGCGGAGTCGGTTTCTGCGGGCAGGCGCGCCAGCCAGCTGCCCAGGGCGCCGGGATCCGTTAGCCAGGGCTCCTGCCCCAGTGCCTGCAGCGTTGCTTCCAGCAGGACATACAGGAAGAAGAGAATGCCCAGAATCACCACAACCACGGACGCAGCGGCCCTGCTGGCATGGGTTTCACGGCGTACGATCCGCTGCGTGCGGATGTCCCTGCCGCTCACCGGACCCTGCTTGCTTCATCGACCTGCACACCGGTGATGCGCACGTTCACCCTCGAAACCAGTGAGCCGGTCAGTTCGGTCACCTTGTCCTTCAGGAGGGCTTTGGCTTCGTGGGCGCGGTCCCAGACCGATCCGCCGACACGGTCCACCAGACCCGGATCGACGGCAATGCGGGTCAGCGGCGGCAGGGACGCGGGCAGCGCCAGTGAAAGGGCCAGCATGCCCTGGTCATCGGACCAGGACACCCGAATCTGCGCGGGGGGCACCCGAAAGAATTCCGCAGCTGCGGCCTTGGCCGTGGAGGTCAGCGCCTGTGTGCTGATGCGGTTGTGTCCGGCGAGGGCGGAGCTGTGCTCAAGCACCGGGAAAACCACCGGGACTGCAGAGCTCACGAGGACGAACGGCGTCCGGTCAGCGCATCGCGGACGGTGCGGAAATCCACTTTGCCCTCGGCCGCCCTGCCGAAGAGGGCCCCGGCTGCAATGAACAGTGCCATCAGCAGGAATCCCCAAAAATCAAAAATCAGGGCGGTGAAAGCCAGGACAGCCCCGATCGCCATGCCCGTTACGGTTGGTTTCATTATTCCTGCCTCATGAAGGTGATCCCGAACTCTTCTTCGACCCTATACCGCTGCGGAGCCTTCGCTAAGCCGGCGTGGAGCCGGTCCTCGGCTTGTCGGAGCGGCCTTCGGCGGCGCCGGGGATCTGCACGTCACTGACGTCAACGTTCACTTCCACCACCCGCAGGCCCACCAGGGATTCCACTGCGGAATAGACCGACGCCCGAACGTTGTCGGCAATGCGGGTCAGCGGCGTCCCGTAAACCGCCACCAGGGTCACATCCACCGCCACTTCCGTGTCACCCACCTCCACATGGACACCCTGTGTGGCGCTCGAGACGCCCACTGCATCCCGGACAGCGCCCAGCGCCCTTCCGGATCCGCTGCCCGTTCCCAGGGCAAAGACGCCGTCCACGGACCGGGCCGCAATCGCGGCAATCTTGGCCACGGCCTGCTCGCTGATGGCGGTCTTGCCGCCGATCACGGTTCCCGCGGCACCGGCCGGACTGGAAAGGGGGGCATGCGACGGCGCCGGGTGGGGTGCCGCAGCACCGATACCGCCCGCGGCCGGGCCGTCCTGAGCGGAGGAATAATTCTGGTTTACGGCGTCATCCATGCTGCCCAGCGTATCCTGCAGCCCTCGTTTTTGGGCAGGTAATGCCCCAGAGCCCTTCACCGCATCCCCACGCGGCGCCCGGTAAGGATGCCGGGCGCAATGCTGACGAAAACATCCCGCTGCCCGCCGCCCCACGGCTCATCCATGCGGCGGCCCCAGAGTTCCGTCAGCAGGTTCGGATCCCGAACTGCCGAAGCACGTCCGCTGAGCAGGACCGACCATCCGTCCATGCGCGCTGAGTCATGGTCATCAATCTGAAAGGACGCGTTCCACGATTCCGATCCGCTCCCCAGGGCGCCTCCGGGGGAAGTGCGGAAGTACACCGACTGGTCGTGGACCACGTAATGGACCGGAAATACGAGCACCCGACCGTTCTCCTGGTACGCGGCCCGTCCGATTCCGCCGCCGGCCAGCAGCGCCCAGCATTCGGTTTCGCTCAGATCCTCGCTCTGATGATGAGCCGCGGTATCCCCGATAAAATCCTGCGCATCCGTCGCCATCTTTGCCTCCGAAGGTTGATTTCGGACCAGTCAAACGCAAAGGGGAGAATCTTGGGAAGAGAAGCACCGGCCACCGGCCGCCGGGCAAAGAAAAACCCCGGACTCGTAAGTCCGGGGTTTTAGCTGGTGGCTCCGACCGGCGTCGATCCGGTGACCTTTCGATTTTCAGTCGAACGCTCTACCAACTGAGCTACAGAGCCGGGCATCATCGCAACCGATGATCACCGAGATCTTCCAAATCGCTTCAGAAAATCTGAGCGACCCTGACGGGACTCGAACCCGCGACCTCCGCCGTGACAGGGCGGCGCGCTAACCAACTGCGCTACAGGGCCTTGCTTTTCACGAGTGTAAACTCTACCAGCATTTCGCCGGTCCAATTACCACTCCTGAGTACCCCCAACGGGATTCGAACCCGTGCCGCCGCCGTGAAAGGGCGGTGTCCTAGGCCGCTAGACGATGGGGGCCTTTAGAACACACGGGAACGCTTTGAAGCGGAAGATTCCGTTCGTTTGCGCCCCTGTGGACTCATAAAACTATAGGGCCTGTTGGGGCAAACAGCAAAACGAGCTGATCAGGGCCCCGGACCCGGCACCGCACTAGAGTGGCTTAGGTGCCAATAGACATGCTTCCGGACGACTTTGAAACTGCAGTTGATGACGCCATCGACTCCATCCCCGCGGACCTGGCTGCCGCCATGAACAACGTGGCCATCTTCATTGAGGACGAGTACGAACCCCGCCCCGGCGAGGACCCGGAAACCGAGCTGCTCGGACTTTACGAGGGCACTCCACTGACGGAACGTGACTCATGGTGGGATGCCGGTTCGCTCCCGGACCGCATCGTCATTTTCCGCGGGCCGCTGATGCGGATGTGTTCCACCCGGGAGGAGCTGGTGGATGAAATCCGCATCACAGTGATCCACGAGGTGGCCCATCATTTCGGCATCGATGATGAGCGGCTGCATGAACTCGGCTGGGGGTAGCTAGCCTTAAGGCATGGGAGATCATCACGGCCACAGCCACGGACTGCCCGCGGGCACCGCAACCGGCAGGCACCGGCGCAAACTGCTGATCGTTTTTGTCATTACCCTCAGCGTTGTTTTCCTTCAGGTTGCCGGCGCCGTGTTGTCCGGGTCGCTGGCACTGCTGGCTGACGCCGGCCACATGCTTTCCGACGCCGCCGGTGTCTCCATTGCACTGCTCGCGGCGTGGATCGCCACCCGCCCGGCCACCAAGCGCCGCACCTACGGCTATCAGCGCGCGGAAGTCCTGGCCGCCCTGGCCAACGCCGTACTGCTGATCGTGATCGCCACCGTCATTTTCATTGAAGCGATCCGCCGGTTCGGAACGGAACCGGACGTGCACACCGGACTCATGCTCACTGCCGCCCTTGTGGGCGGGCTGGCAAACCTTGCCTCGCTGCTGGTGCTGCACAGCGGCCGCAAAGATAGCCTGAACGTGCGCGGCGCGTATTTGGAGGTCCTGGGCGACCTGCTGGGATCCGCCGCCGTGGTGGTGTCCGCCGTCATCATCATGCTCACCGGATATCAGCAGGCGGACTCCTGGGCCTCCATCCTCATCGCCCTCATGATCCTGCCGCGGGCCTGGTCGCTGTTGAAGGAAGTCATCGACGTCCTGCTTGAAGCCACCCCGCAGGGCGTGGACACGGAAATGATCCGGAACCACATTGTCCGGGTGGACGGCATTTCAGACGCCCACGACATCCACATCTGGACCATCACCTCCGGCGTTCCGGTGTTCTCGGCGCACGTAGTGGTTGACGACGACCACCTTACGTCCGAACGGATGGACCAGCTGCTGGACCGGCTGACCACATGCCTCAGCGAACACTTCGACACCGAACACTGCACGTTCCAGCTGGAACCGGCCAGCCATGCCGTCCACGAAGGGCAGCAGCACGCCTGACCGGAACAGCTCCGCTCACACTTCGGGCAGGGACCCAAACGACGCCCGGTCATCAAGGCGCGGGTCCTCGTGGTCCGGAACAACCATCACCGGCCCCTTGGCGTGGTGGAGCACGCTTTGACTGGTGGAGCCCATCAGCATCCCGGCGAAACCGCCGCGGCCGCGGGTTCCCATCACCAGGAGCTCCACATCAGCCGTCCGGTCGATCATGATTTCCGCCGGGGCGCCGTCCAGGAGCTGGACGGACATCGGCACATCGGGGAAATGGCTCTGCAGCCAGGCCTGGCCGGCCCGGAGCTGCTCGGCAAGTTCTTCGTGCAGGGCCTCAACGTCCATCGGGGCGGGCACCCAGGCAAGGGAACCGCTGAAGGGAGGCAGCGCGCACAGGATCTGCAGGGGAAGCCCGCGGTCCTTCGCCTCTTCGGCGGCAACGAGGGACGCTGCGCGCCCCTGCTCGGAACCGTCAACACCCACCACCACCACGTCCTCGACGGTCTGCACGGTGGGCGCTCCGGCGGGCGGCCGGACTCCGGCCTCGGGCAGGCGGCCCGCCGTCCGCAGCGGGACCACCACCGTGGGGCACTTGGCATGGGCGGGCAGCGCGCTGGAGACAGATCCCAGCAGGCGCCCCACAAAACCGCCGCGGCCGCGTGAGCCCACAACCATCAGGTCCGCTTCTTCGGAAAGTTCCAGCAGCACAGCCGACGCGTCTCCGGTTTCCACCCGCGGAAACACTTCAATGTTGTAACCGCTGATGCGTTCAAGGGCCTTGTCCAGCACTGCCTGTGCACCCTCGCGGATAATCGCGTCGTCCATGGTCGTATAACCGGCATCCATGGACGAGGCCGCAAAGATGGGCACGGTGTAGGCAGTGACCACGTGCAGCGGACTTCGCCGCCGTTCAGCTTCCTTTGCCGCCCACACAAGGGCGCAGATGCTCTGATCGGATCCGTCCACTCCCACGACGACGCCGGGCGACGTCTCCAGTCCGCTGTCCTCGTTCCATACTGAACCGCTCACAGTGCCGTCCCCTCCCAGTCCATTCACGGCTGCCGATGCGCTTCCCTGAACGCCCGCACAGTGATTCCACCCGTAGCCTACAACGCTCCTTGCCCGGTGAACCCGGCCGTCCCGAACACGCCGAAAGCGGCACTACACAGAGGTTGCAAACACGGATAGGCTTCGGGCAGCACAACCGGAGAACGCCCGCTCAGGTCTTGGGGCGTCCAACTGCGGGAGCGGAAGAGGCGCCGTTCTGCGCAGCCTTGATCTATGTCAGGGGGTTGCCTCAGTGGGTAGAGCAAGGAAGGGCAGAGCAACCGGCACCGGTACGGGCACGGGTAAGAGGACGGGCACTTCGGTTGGCACGTCGGCCAGCGCAAATTCCGGCAGTTTCCCTGCAAGCGCGCCGCACACGGAGGTAACAGCCGCCGTCGTTATTGGCTGTGGACTGAGCGGACTGGCGGTGGCCAGTGAGCTGAGCCGGCACGGCGTCGAGGCAATTGTCCTGAACGGTCTGGCGCAGGACACCGAGTCCGCCCACTCTGCGGTTCGGGACGCCGGAAGCCTGCCGGAGCGTGCAGAACTGCTGCGCCTGCTGCACGGTTACGCAGCCGGACATTCACTGGACATCCGGACCGGCACCGCCGCACAGGGCTTGGGCCTGCTGCGCGGCTCCGGAGTTCCGGTCCCCGTCCCCGGGACAACCAAGTGGGCAATCCATACTCACGAGGGCATCCTGCTGGCGGACGCCGTGGTGCTCACCGGCTGCGGAAAGCGGGCTCTCCTGGGCCTCGTCCGCTCCCTCGGGTTCGCAGCCGGCACCGATCTGCGGAACGCCCTGCGCAACGTGGGTTTGTACGTGGTGGGTGCCGGCGAAGCACTGGCCTGTCCCACCCGGGAACTCGCCCGTTCCGCCAAACGGGCAGCGGAGGACATAGCCGTTCGGAACAGCGCACTCGCCGGCCCTCACGGGCTGCAGACAGGTATCGCCTAACTCACCCCAGCCCTCTGCAGGGGACGAAGATCACGTTTTCGGGGTCCGGACAGCGTTCCTGTTCCCCTCTGGAGGGCGGGGCGGTCGCGATAAGATCGGATGGCGGGATCTTCTTACCCTCAAAGCCACCACCCATTCAGAGGATGCGTCATGCTCAAACAAGGTTCAAAGCTGGACCGATATTTTGAAATCTCCAAACGGGGTTCGTCGGTCTCCCGCGAAGTCCGGGGTGGTTTGGCCACATTTTTCGCCATGAGTTACATCGTGGTCCTGAACCCGCTCATCCTCGGCGGCCCTGATTCCGCCGGAAATACGCTGGCCGCTCCTGCCGTTGCAGCAGCCACGGCCCTGGTTGCCGGTGTACTGACCATCATCATGGGGGCTTGGGCCAAGCACCCGTTTGCGCTCGCCACCGGGCTGGGCGTCAACGCCTTCGTCGCCGCGACTGTGGCAACCAATCCGGGACTGACCTGGCCTGATGTCATGGGCCTGGTCCTGCTGTCCGGCGTGACCATGTTCGTTCTGGTCCTGACCGGTTTCCGGACCGCTGTTTTCAAGGCCGTTCCTGCCAGCCTCAAAACGGCAATCGTCGTCGGCATCGGCATGTTCATTGCACTGCTGGGCTTTGTGAACGCGGGCTTTGTCCGCCGCATCCCCGACGCAGCCGGCACCACCGTTCCGCTTGAACTGGGCTCCGGCGGACAGCTGCTGGGCTGGCCGAGCCTGGTCTTCGTCGTTGGCCTGATCATCACAATCGTCTTGATGGCCCGCAACGTCAGGGGTGCCATCCTCATTGGCATCGTGACCTCCACCGTCCTCGCCGTGATCATCGAGGCGGTGGCATCTCCGGGCTCCCAGGGCGCCGGCGTGGAAACCGGCTGGTCGCTGGTGACCCCGAGCATGCCGCAATGGGCGGCACCGGATCTTTCCCTTCTCGGCAAGGTCAGCGTCTTCGGCTCATTCCAGACCCTTGGGGTTGTTGCGGCATCCCTGCTGACCTTCGTGATTCTGCTCAGCATCTTCTTTGACGCCATGGGCACCATGGTGGGCCTGGCCTCCGCGGCCGGTTCAATCGATAAAGACGGCAACATCCCGAACGTTGACCGCGTGCTCCTGGTGGATGCCGCCGGCGCCGTTGTTGGCGGTGCCGCGGGTGTTTCCTCCAACCAGATTTTCGTGGAGTCCGGCTCCGGCATTGCCGAAGGTGCCCGCACCGGCCTGGCCTCCGTGGTCACAGGCGTGCTGTTCATCATCGCAATGTTCCTGACCCCGCTCATCTACCTGGTGCCCTTTGAGGCCGTCGCCCCTGCGCTGGTGGTGGTGGGATTCCTGATGGTTTCCCAGGTGGGCAAGATCGACTGGAGCGACATCGGGCTCGCTATTCCGGCGTTCCTGACGATCGTCCTCATGCCGTTCACCTACTCCATCGCCACGGGCCTGGGCGCAGGCTTCGTCACCTTCGCAGTGATCCGTCTCTTCCAGGGGCGCGGCAAAGAAGTCCATCCGCTGATGTACGTGGTTGCCGCAGCGTTTGTGCTGTTCTTCTCCGTAGGCGCCATTTCCTCCGCTCTCGGCGTCTAGCTCCCCGGCCAACTGACAAAGGCCGCCCGAAACGCATGACGCGTATCGGGCGGCCTTTGCAGTGCCAGGAGTATCTAACCTGTTGTTCCGGCTCGGCGCACCCGCCGGACTCTTAGCCGGCGGCGGCCTGCGCGTCGGTGAGGGGGCGTGTTCCGGCGGCAAAGGCCCTCACCTGCGCATCGTCCCACAGATGCGCCGGAACCCCGCCGCCGAGCAGCGTCCGGGGCAGGGACGGGTGGCCGGCGAAGGGCAGGTCGGAACCGGCAATGATCATGTTGCCGTACCTCCGGCCCTTGAGCATGGCCGGGTCCGCCACAATCGCGGTATGGGCAAACACCTCGCACACCGCTGCAGCTTCACGGCGCGCACCGCGCAGGTCCGGGGTGTCACCGCAGTTGATGATGTACAGCCCGCCCGGAGACAGCACCCGGGCCGCCTGCGCCGTGAATTCGAGCGTGGTCAGCGGCAGCGGAGTCTTGGCTCCGGCGAAGACGTCGCGGATCACCAGGTCGCGGCTGTCATCGCGCAGCGTTTCGGTCACCTCGCGCGCCTCACCCACGCGCAGGCGCATCAGCGGCGCACGGGGAAGATCAAACCAGGCGCGCACCAGTTCGGCCAGGCGGCCGTCCAGTTCCACCACCACCTGCCGGGCGTTGGGGTAGCCGGCGGCAAAGTAGCGGGCCATGGAACATGCGGCGCCGCCCAGATGCAGTGCCCGCAGCTTGGCGTCGGCCTCCCAGTGGGTGTCCACCAGGGCGGCAATCCACCGCATGTATTCAAAATCGAGCTGGCGGGGATCCGCAACATCAATGTGTGAGCTGTGGACGCCGTTGACCTTCAGGATCCAGCCGTTGGGGTTGAACTGGTCCGGGATCAGTTCGCAGGTACCGGTGTCCACCGGATAGGTTCCGGCCACCGGCCCGGAGGACGGGGCGCCTCCGGTCTCCGCGGTGTCCGCGGTTGCCTTCCCCGGCCGCTGGCGGCCCATCAGGCGGCCGCCCCGTAGGTCGGGAGGGCCCGGAAGGAACGGGCCGACGTCGTCGTGCTGGGGGTAAGGGTCATGCCTCCAGTTTAAGGCTCGGCCAGCTGAGGTCCCGGTCCGGGCCGGCTGCCGCGGGCGGGGATCAGCCGGCCGCCGGACGGGAGCGGTCCAGCGCTGCCTCCAGGCGTTCCACCTTGCCCTCAAGTTCGCCGGTATGGCCGGGCCGGATGTCCGCCTTGAGGACCAGGGACACGCGGCTGCCGTAACGGCCCACCGCTTCCGTGGCGCGGCGCACCACCTCCATCACCTCGTCCCATTCACCCTCCACCGTGGTGAACATGGAATCCGTGCGGTTCGGCAGGCCGGATTCGCGGACAATCCGGACGGCAGCGGCGACGGCGTCGTGCACCGAGGCGTCCGCTGCTTCGGGGCCCGCGGGAGTGTCCGGACCAATGCCGGACGGAGCAACTGAAAAGGCAACCAACATGCCCTCCAGTCTGCCACTGGTTCCGCCGCGCACAAGCCCTGCGGCGGAACCGGTGAGCCGGGTCAGGCCTCCGGCGCGGGCGAAGCCTGTTCGCGCTCCAGCCGATCGGCACGGGCATCCCGCTCCGCCTGCCGGATGTCCGCAAACTTCTCATTCATCCGGGAGTGCCGCTGCCCGTAGGCGAAGTACAGCAGGAAACCGATCAGCAGCCAGCCGGCAAAGTAGATCCAGGTTTCCACGGCCAGGTTGGTCATCAGGTACAGGCACAGCAGGGCTGACAGCACCGGGATCACCGGACCGAAGGGGACGCGGAAAGCAGGCTTGAGGTCCGGGCGCTTGCGGCGCAGCACCAGCACGCCGAGGCTGACCACCACAAAGGCGGACAGGGTGCCGATGTTGATCATTTCCTCCAGCACGTCCACCTGCGTGAATCCGGCCACCAGCGCCACCAGCGTGCCGCAGAGGATTTGCAGGCGGGCGGGCGTTGCGTGCTTGTCGCTGGTGCGGGACAGCTGGCGCGGCAGCAGCCCGTCGCGGCTCATGGCCAGCACCACCCGGGCCAGGCCCATGAGCAGGACCATGATGACCGTGGTGAGGCCGATCAATGAACCGACCGCAATGACCTGCGCTGCCCAGGGGTTGCCCACCAGAGTGAACGCCGTTGCCAGGTTCGGCGCTTCTGCGGCCGCGAGCTCCGTGTAGGGAACCATGCCGGTCAGGGCCAGGGAAACTCCGATGTAGAGCAGCGTGACCACTGCCAGGCCTGCGAAGATACCGCGCGGCAGGGTCCTGCCCGGGTCCTTCACCTCTTCAGCCGAGGTGGCAACGACGTCGAACCCAATGAACGCGAAGAAAACGATCGCAGCACCGGCAAAGACGCCGAGCGTGCCGTACTGCGCCGGCGCTGCGCCGGTGAGGAAGGAGAACAGGGACTGTTCCATGACGCCCTGGGCTCCCGGACCCTCGGTGGAAACGCTGTCCGGGATGAACGGGGTGTAGTTCTCTGCCTTGACGTAGAAGAAGCCGGCAACAATGACGAACAGCACCACGCCCACCTTGATCAGCGTGAAGACGTTGCCCACCTGCGCGGACAGTTTGGTGCCCATCACCAGCAGAACGGTGAAGACCGCCACGATGAGAAGGGGCCCCCAGGTCAGGTCCACCGGGCCCAGATCCAGAGTGGCCGGAATATCCAGGCCCAGCAGCTTGAACACCTCGCTGAGGTAGATGCCCCAGTACTTGGCGATCACGGCCGCCGCGGTGAACAGTTCCAGGATCAGGTTCCAGCCGATGATCCAGGCAATGAATTCGCCCATTGTGGCGTACGTAAAGACGTAGGCCGATCCGGCAACCGGAATGGCAGTGGCAAACTCGGCGTAACACATGATGGCCAGCGCGCACGTGAGCGCGGCGAGGACAAAGGACAGGGTTACGGCCGGGCCGGAGAAGTTTGCGGCTGCTTTGGCGCCCACGGAGAAGATGCCGGCGCCCACTGCCACTGCCACGCCCATGATCATGAGATCCCAGGTGGTCAGGGAGCGTTTAAGCCGGCGCCCCGGTTCATCGGCGTCGGCGAGGGAATCCTCGATGGGCTTGGTTCGGAAGAGGCTCACAGCGGTCCTTGTACTCGGGTAATCCGTCAAAACTACCGACCAATCGTAGGCTTCAGGCCGTTAGTCCCCAGTTTAATCCCACATCGTGAGACGCGGCAGTCGGCGAACGGGCGTCGAAGCGGCCTGCGAAGCGCCGGTGAAGCATGTCAGCTAGCTACTGCGCGGTGCATTTGGGAGGATGTTAGGAGTGTTGGGGGCCACACTGTCCGGCGGGTTGCCGGATGGGGCCGCGGCACCGCTCCTGCAATCCTGAAGCCCCACAGATCGGACAACATCATGGCCCGTGGAATTTACATCAGTGCCATGACCCCGGGGTCCGGGAAATCCCTGGTCACGCTGGGCCTTGCCGACATGCTGCTGCGCCATGCGGACCGGGTGGGGTTTTTCCGGCCGATTGTGGAAGGCGCCGAGCCGGCGGAGGACCCCATGGTGCGGCTGATGCAGCGCAAGTTCAACCTCACCGCGGAGACGAGCCGCGGTGGCCTGACCCGCAAGGAACTGCGCGCCCTGCTGGTGGCGGGCGAACGCGGCGAGGTGGATTCACGCTGCATGGCCATCTACAACGAGGTGGCAGCGCACTGCGACGTGGTGATTATTGAGGGCACTGATCTGTCGGGGCACGACGTCGCTCTCGAGTTCGACCTGAACGCCCGCCTCGCCAACAACCTGGGCGCCGTGGTGCTTGCCGTGGTGAACGCCCGGGAAATGAGCGTTGCTGAAACGGCCGACGCCGTGGACCTGGCCCGCCACGAGCTCAGCACCGCCCGCTGTGACCTGCTGGCCATGATGGTCAACCGCGCCGATCCGGAGGTATTGGATCAGGTCCGCGCCGCCGTGCGGCCGGGTGCGTCCGGCCGGCCCGTGTACGTGATTCCGGAGCTCAACGAAATTTCCCAGCCGTCCATGTCCGAGGTCGCCAAAGCCCTGAACGCCCGCCAGGTGGCCGGCAGTGCGTCGCTGGAGCGGGACGTTGTCGGCATCAAGGTGGCGGCCATGACCGTGGGGAACTTTATTTCGCAGCTGGAGCACGGCAACCTGGTCATCGCCCCGAGCGACCGCGCGGACGTCATGGTGGCCGCCCTGGCCTCCGCCGTCGCCCCGGAGTTTCCGGTTCCCAGCGGCATGGTGCTGACCGGCGGCCTGCCCATTGATGCAGGCATCCTCGCGCTGCTGTCCCAGGCTCCGTTCCCGGTCTTCGCCGTGAAGGAAGACACCTACACCTCGGCCCGCAAAGTCAGCCGGGTCCGCGGTGAGATAGCGTCCGGGCAGCGGCGGAAGGTAGCGGCCGCCCTGGGCGTGTGGACCCGGCACGTGGATGAGCATGAGCTTCTTGAGCGGCTGGAACTGCCCCGGCCGGAGAAAACCACGCCGCTTCGGTTCCTGAATGAGCTCATTGTCCGTGCCCGCTCGCAGCGCAAGCACATCGTCCTGCCCGAGGGCCTGGACACCAGGGTGCTCCGGGCAGCGGAAATCCTGCAGCGCCGCGATGTGTGCGCGCTGACCCTGCTGGGACCCGAAGGGCAGGTCCGCGAGCTGGCGGCCAGCGAGGGCATCGACCTCAGTGGTACCACCATCATCAACCCCGCCACCAGCGGACTCCGGGACGATTTTGCCCGCGAATACGCAGTTCTTCGGGCCAAGAAGGGCGTCACGCTGGAGGATGCCCGTGATCGTATGCTCCACGGGGCATATTTCGGAACGATGATGGTCCATCTGGGCCGCGTGGACGGAATGGTCTCCGGTGCCGCCCACACCACTTCCAACACCATCCGCCCGGCACTGGAATTCATCCGCACCAAGGACGGCGTGGAGATTGTGTCCTCGGTGTTCCTCATGCTGCTGCAGGACCGCGTACTGGTGTACGGGGACTGCGCCGTGAACCCGGATCCGGACGCCAAGCAGCTGGCAGACATCGCCCTGGCTTCCGCGGACACCGCAGGGAAATTCGGTGTGACTCCGCGGGTGGCCATGCTCTCCTACTCCACGGGGGCCTCCGGCAAGGGGGAATCGGTGGAGATGGTGCGCGAAGCCACCGAACTGGTCCGCAGCCGCCGCCCCGATCTCCCGGTGGAAGGTCCCATCCAGTACGATGCCGCAGTGGACGCCACCACTGCGGCGTCAAAGCTGCCGGGCTCTCATGTGGCCGGGCATGCCACCGTTTTCATCTTTCCCGACCTCAATACCGGCAACAACACGTACAAGGCTGTTCAGCAGTCAGCCGGCGCAGTGGCTGTGGGACCCATCCTGCAGGGACTGCGCAAACCGGTAAACGACCTCTCCCGGGGCTGCACCGTTGAGGACATCGTCAACACCGTGGCCATCACCGCGGTCCAAGCCCAGGAGGGCTGATGCTGGTACTGGTCATCAATTCCGGATCCTCGTCACTGAAATACCAGGTCAGGGACACCGGGAGCGGCGAACTCCTGACCAAGGGGATCATCGACCGGATCGGCGAGGAGCCGGTGCCGGACCACGGGGCGGCATTGGAAGAGCTCAGTTCGCGACTGCCTGCTGCGCTCGGCGGCCGGGAGGTGGACGCCGTCGGGCACCGGGTGGTTCACGGCGGCGAGCGCTTTAGCGAACCCGTCCTGATCAACAATGAGATTGTCCGCTCCATTGAGCGGCTCAGCCCGCTGGCGCCCCTGCACAACCCGGCCAGTGCCCGGGGCATCCGTGCCGTGCACGACAAGTGGCCCAAGATCCCGCAGGTGGCAGTCTTTGACACCGCCTTCCACCGCACGCTGCCGGAGGAGGCATGGCGTTATGCCCTTCCCAACAGCCTCTACCGGAAATACGGCATCCGCCGATACGGATTCCACGGAACCAGCTACGGCTTCGTGGCTCCGGCCGCAGCACGCTTCCTGGGCATTGAACCGGACCACTTTGACGGCGTGATCGCCCACCTGGGCAACGGAGCCTCGGTTGCCGCAATCAAGGACGGCAAAAGCATCGATACCTCCATGGGCTTTACCCCGCTGGAGGGGCTGGTCATGGGCACCCGCAGCGGCGACGTTGATCCGTCCATTCTGGTTTTCCTGCTCCGGGAAGGCTATGACGCGGACACCCTTGATGATCTGCTGAACCGGGAATCCGGGTTGCTGGCGCTGGGCGGAGCTTCGGACATGCGGACCCTGACGGAGGTCGCGGCCGGCGGAAATGAACAGGCTGCCATCGCCCTGGACATTGCCGCCTATCGGCTGGCCAAGTACATCGGCGCCTACCACGTGGCCGTAGGCGGCGCCCGGGCAGTGGTCTTTACGGCCGGAATCGGTGAGAACGCCTGGGAGTTCCGTGAACTGACGGTGAAGCGTCTTGGTGCCCTGGGGATCACCCTGGACCCTGAGGCGAACCGCGCCCGAGGATCCGCCGCACGGCTGATCAGCGCTCCGGATTCAGCCATTCCCGTCCTGGTGGTGCCCACCGATGAAGAGGAAGCGATCGCCGAAGCCACGGCAGCCGTAGTGGCTCGAAACAGCGCCTCTCCTGCGGGCGCTGTGTCCTCTTAACGAGTGCCGTGCCGGTAACCGGCGTCGGGGTGCAGACAGACGGCAGCCAGTGGGCTAACGTCGGTTAACCGGTTAAGCAAAGGCCGTCTGTCACATTCACGTGCGGAGAATTCGATGCTCAGCCACTCGCGGGAGTACCCCTCAACCGACCACGCACTTCGGGTCCTGGTCCGCATTGACACGCAGCTGGGGCTGGCGTGCCTGGAAGTCCGGGGCTGCCTCACCGCCTCCACATATCCAACTCTGGTGAACATCCTGACCCACACGGGGGCCCTGGGAGCGGGAGTGCGCGTGAACCTCCTGAAGGCCGAGCACCTGGAAACCGGCGCACTGCACAACCTGCGCTGCGGTGCCGACGCCGCTGTTGCCGCCGGTGCCGCAGCTGCGGCCGGAACGGGTTTCCCCTCCGGACTCCCTGAAGCTGTGCCGGTGGAAATCCTGACCCCGAACACCCTTCCCGTATGCCGGCTCGGTTCCGAGCCCCCTGCGGCTTCCCCCGGCGGCTCCCTTGTTCCCGGCACCGCTGCTCCCGGCACCGCACTGACCAACGAGGAGGCCATGGAAAGAGCGTTCCTGCGCAGGGATCCCCGGGTGCTGGCGGACCGGCCGAGAATCGGCCAGGACCCAATCCCCCGTTCCCCGTAGCCTGCAGCCTGCAGCCTCCTGCAATCAACCCCTGCTGCGAATCACCGGTGCAACCACGGGTTTTGTCAGTACCCTTACTATTTGAGATAGTGGGACTACGCACTTTCAAAGCACCCAAAGCAATCAGCAGGAGGACCGCACGTGAAAGCAGTTACATGGCAGGGAAAAAACTCCGTAAGCGTGGAGCAAGTACCTGATCCCACCATTCAGGAACCCACCGACGCCATCATCCGGGTCACGTCCACTGCCGTCTGCGGCTCCGACCTCCACCTCTACGGCGTCCTGATGCCGTACATGAAGGAAGGCGACATCCTCGGCCACGAGACCATGGGCATCGTGGAAGAGGTCGGCTCGGCCGTCACCAGCCTCAAGAAGGGCGACCGCGTGGTCATTCCCTTCCAGATTGCCTGCGGCAGCTGCTACATGTGCCGCCAGGGGCTGCAGACCCAGTGCGAGGTCACCCAGGTCCGCGAAAAGGGCTCAGGCGCCGCCCTGTTCGGCTTCTCCGAGCTGTACGGCTCCGTCCCCGGCGGACAGGCTGAATACCTGCGGGTTCCGCTTGCGGACTACAACCCCATCAAGGTTGGCACGGAACTTCCGGACCACCGCTACCTCTTCCTCTCCGACATCCTCCCCACCGCCTGGCAGGGCGTGCAGTATGCCAATGTGCCCGACGGCGGCACCCTCGCCGTGTACGGCCTGGGGCCGGTGGGCCAGTTCGCTGCCCGCATCGGCACGCACCTGGGCTACCGCGTCATCGGCGTTGAGCCGGTCGAGGAACGCCGGAACCTCGCGGCCCAGTACGGCGTGGAGGTCCTGAACCTGCATAAGGACGTCGCCGACGAGCTGCGCGAACTGACCGACGGCCGCGGACCGGACTCCGTAGTGGACGCCGTCGGCATGGAGGCCCACGGCTCTCCCGTGGGCAAAGCAGCCCAGACCCTCGTTGGCCTGCTGCCGGACAAGCTGGCCCAGAAGGCCATGGAAACCGCCGGCACGGACCGCCTGTCCGCCCTGCACGGAGCCCTCGACGCCGTCCGCCGCGGCGGCACCGTCTCCCTGAGCGGTGTTTACGGCGGCACGGCCGATCCGATGAACCTGATGGCCATGTTCGACAAGCAGCTGAACCTGCGGATGGGCCAGTGCAACGTCAAGCGCTGGACCGATGACCTCATGCCGCTGGTCGAGGATTCCGCCGATCCGCTGGGCGTGACCAACCTGGTGACCCACGAGGCCGGCCTGGAAGAAGCACCGGACCTGTACGAGAAGTTCCAGAAGAAGGAAGACGGCTGCATCAAGGTTGTGTTCACGCCGGGCGCCAACTAAGCCCGCAGCAACCTAAGCCTTCCGAGGGGGAAGCCGCACCAGTTCCGTGGTGACGGCTTTCCCCTCAACTTTTGCCCGCAGGTACGTACAGAACGGCTGGCGGCGCCGGTCGGTGGGCGATCCGGGATTCAACAGCCGCAGCCCGGCGGGCGTCACCGTGTCCCAGGGAATGTGGCTGTGGCCGAAGACCAACAGGTCGAGGTCCGGGAACTGTTCGTCCATGCGCTTCTCCCGGCCCGCGGCCGGACCGGTTTCGTGGATGACCGCCAGCCGCACCTGTTCCACCTCGGCCGTGGCAATCAGGGGCAGCCGGGACCGCAGCGCCCCGCCGTCGTTGTTGCCGTAGCAGGCGATCAGCCTGCGGGAGCGCTGCAGCATTTCATCAAGCGATTCCTCACTGACCCAGTCCCCTGCGTGGATCACGGCGTCAGCAGACTCAATGTCGCGCCAGAGCTGCGCCGGCAGCTCCCGCGCACGTTTGGGCAGATGGGTGTCGGACAGCACCAGCAGATCCGTGGCCATGCCGCCTCCCTACCCGCGCAGGCTCCACGCCCAGCGGATCAAAGGCAACTGCAGCGGAAGCCGGGCCAAATGAATGGCCTTTTCCCGGTCGGATCCGCGGGGACCGAAGGCCCGCTGCAGGGCGCTGAGGTGGCCGGCGATGAAGGCTGCGTACATCAGGGTGGTTCCGGTGGCGGCGGCACGGCGGGTTGCCGGCAGCAGGAGACCCGCAGCAGCGGCAAATTCCAGCACCCCGCTGACATGTGTCCACTGCCGGCGGGTCAGGACGCCGTACTTCCCGCCGGTATCCGTGCTGATGCTGCGGGGCACCACCGCGTTGTAGAACCGCGGGTTGCGGAAGTGGTTGACGGCGCTTACGGACAGCAGTGCTGCCATGGCGGAGGCTGAGAGACTCTGGCGGTTCATTTGTTTCTTTCTGCGGAGGAAACATCCGCGCCGATGGGCGCGGAGGATGCCTGCCCGGAGAGCGGAGCCATGGTGTTGAGAGCATCCGCGGCCCGGACCAGGGCTAGGTGTGAGAAGGCTTGGGGAAAGTTGCCGGCCATCGTGTTGTTGACCGGGTCATATTCTTCGCTGAGCAGGCCCAGCTCGTTGGAGTATGCCACCAATCGGTCCATCAGTGTGCGGGCTTCTTCAGCCCGGCCGGTGGCCGCGTACTGCTCCACGAGCCAAAAGCTGCAGGCGAGGAAGGGGTTCTCCCCCGGCTCCAGTCCGTCCACACCGCTGTGGGTGGCATAGCGCAGCAGCAGCCCGGACTCCGTGCGCAGGTCCTTTTCCAGGCGGGCCACCGTTCCCAGCATGCGTTCGTCGTCGTAGGGCAGGAAGCCCACCTGCGGCAGCTGCAGGAGGGCTGCATCCACCTCACTGCTGCCGTAGTACTGCGTGAAGGAGTTCAGGCTCTTGTTGAAGCCCCGGCGGAGGATTTCCTCGCGCAGTCCGTCCCGAAGCGCCTCCCAAAGCTCCAGCGGCCCGTCCAGGCCGTGGGTGCGGGCGGCGGTTGCGGCCCGGTCAAATGCAGCCCACATCATCACGCGGGAATGCGTGAAGTGCTGGGGTTCGCCGCGCATTTCCCAGATGCCGTGGTCCTTATCCTCCAGATGGCGTTCCAGAAAGGTCATGAGTGCGCGCTGCAGCGGCCAGGAGAAATTGTCCTCTGCCACACCCTTGTCCCGCAGTTTGGCGAGGGCCACCATAACTTCACCCACGACGTCGGCCTGGTATTGGCTGACGGCCCGGTTTCCCACGCGCACCGGAACGGATCCCGCATAACCGGAGAACTGGGGCAGGGTACGTTCGGGCAATTCACGCGCGCCGTCCACGGCGTACATGATCTGCAGATCCTCGGGATCCCCCGCCACGGCCCGCAGCAGCCAGTTGCGCCAGTGCAGCGCCTCATCCGCATAGCCGTGGTCCAGCATGGCCTCCAGTGTCAGGGCGGCGTCCCGGAGCCAGCAGTAGCGGTAGTCCCAGTTGCGCTCTCCACCCGCCGTTTCCGGAAGCGAGGTGGTGGGAGCCGCAACAATGCCGCCGGTGGACTCATGCGTCAGTGCCCGCAGCACCAGCAGTGACCGCAGGACGGCTTCCTCATACTGGCCTGCGTGATCCCGCCGGAGCGCCCACGCCTCCCAGTACGCGGCGGTGGATGCCAGGGCGGCGTCGATGTCCGTCAGCCGAGGCACTTCGAGGTGGGACAGATGCCAGGTAAGTTCCATGTCGACCCGCTCTCCGGCTCTCACGGTGAAGCGGCCAACATGCTTGTGGTCCTCTGCCCTGGGCAGATTGTCCCCGCGCAGCACCAGCGCGTTCGGCCCCGCCACGGCCAGCAGCCGCTCACCGTGCGGATCCGGGTCACGGCGCATCCAGGGCAGGACGGTGCCGTAGTTGAAGCGCACTTCCAACTCCTGGCGCATGTGCACAGTTCCGCTGATCCCCTCCACCCGGCGCACGATGGAAGCCCGGCCGTCGCCCACCGGCATGAAGTCCGTCACCAGGACAGTGCCGGTGTCAGTGGCCCAGCGGGTCTGCAGGATGAAGGTGGATCCCAGGTAGCTGCGGCTAACGACGGCGGCGTCCCCGACAGGAGCGAGCAGCCATCGGCCGTGATCCTCGGTGCCGAGCAGCGCACCGAATACCGACGCCGAGTCGAACCGGGGAAGGCAGAGCCAGTCAATGCTTCCCCGGCGGGATATCAGGGCACCGGTATGGAGATCTGAAACCAGCGCGTAGTCCTCGATGGGGGTAGCCATGACCCCACTCAACCACACACC
Source organism: Arthrobacter sp. TJ-58 (assembly GCF_058269295.1). Classification (NCBI taxonomy): domain Bacteria; kingdom Bacillati; phylum Actinomycetota; class Actinomycetes; order Micrococcales; family Micrococcaceae; genus Arthrobacter; species Arthrobacter sp. TJ-58. The sequence continues at coordinate 114,980 of NZ_JBZCNM010000004.1, read as the reverse complement.
GGCGACACCGGTCGCCGCGCGCTCCGGCCGGTGCGGGTTTGCCCGCATGGCGCCTTGGCAAGCAGACTGATTAGATTGGCTGGACGGTTCCTGCCGCGGCGCCCCACTGGTCCGCTGCAGATGAACCGGCACAAGCAGAGGAGCGGCTTTGAACTCAACTCCGGCACTGGCCTTATTCCAGGTACCGGCCGCACGGTGCGCCCGCGGGGACGAAAGCAGGAGCGCAGCATGAGCATGCCGGTATTGAATGATGTCGAGCGCGCGGCGGGTCTTCGCCGGATGAAGACGCTCGCCACGGGCCTGCTGGTTGCCCTGGCGGTGGTGTTCATCATTTCCTTCGCCCTGCAGGACCGATACTCCTGGCTGCAGTACGTGCGGGCGGCGGCAGAGGGCGGCATGGTCGGCGCCCTGGCGGACTGGTTTGCCGTCACGGCCCTGTTCAAACATCCGATGGGCGTGAAGATTCCCCACACTGCCATCATTCCGCGCAAGAAGGACCAGATCGGTGCGTCGCTGGGCCAGTTCGTAGAGAGCAATTTCCTCTCCGAAGAGGTTATTACGCAGAAGCTGGGCTCCATGGAACTGGCCCAAAAAGCAGGTGCCTGGCTTGAGCGTCCGGAAAGTGCGGCCAGGGTGGCCACCGAGGGTTCCGCCGCCATCCGCGGAATTCTCCGTGTGCTGGACGACGACGCCGTCAAGACGGTTCTGGAGTCCATGTTCCGCCGGCATGTGGTTGATCCGCCGTGGGGCCCGCCGATGGGCCGCGTGGCTGAACGGGTCTTCGATGAAGGGCACCACCATCAGCTGGTGAACCTGGTGGTGGACAGCGTCAGTGACTGGGTGGTGGCCAATCCAAGCGTCATTTCGGACCTGGTGGCGCAGCGGTCCCCGTCCTGGGTGCCGTCCTTCGTGGATGATCTGGTGGGTGACCGCGTACAGGTGGAGGTGGGCCGCTTCCTGCGGGCCGTGCAGGACGACCCGAACCACGAGATGCGACGGGCCCTGGACAACTATCTCAAGGGCCTGGCCCGGGACCTCCAGGAAGACCCTGCGGTGATGGCCAAGGCGGACGCGATCAAGGAACAAGTGCTGGACGATCCGCGCGTCCAGCAGCTCATCACGCAGACCTGGGCCACCATCAAAAATGCCCTCACCACTGCGGTGGATGATCCGGACAGCGAGCTGACCCAAAACTTCAAGGCCGCCGTGCAGGACTTCGGGCACCGCCTGGCCACCGAGCCGGAGCTGGCGGCGAAGGTCAATAACTGGATCGCCGACGCCGCCGGCTACCTCGTGAAGACCTACAGCAGCGACATTGCCGGCGTCATCACCGAGACGGTGGAGCACTGGGACGCCCAGGAGACCTCAGAGAAGATTGAACTGCAGGTCGGCAAGGACCTGCAGTTCATTCGAATCAACGGCACCGTGGTGGGTTCGCTGGCGGGGCTGGTTATTTTCACGATCGCCCACGCCGTCTTTGGCTAGGGCTGATCCGGCAGCTGACGCAGTTCCTGGGCCAGCTCTCCGCTGATGGTCTCCGGGGCTGGGCCAAAAGCGCGCCGGGCGGTCTTAATGACTCCCTTACCCATAGCGTGGTTGCCGGCTCCGCCTACCACCGCACCGATGCCGAGCGGGAGCGCGCGGCCGAGCATGGCCGTTCCCTGCCGGGCCACGATGCGTTTCATGAACTGCTTCCGGATGGAGGAACCCACGGAGCCCATGAGGCCGGAGGGCATACCGCCCAGGGAGCTGGCCCACGGCTTTCCCCCGCGTCCGGCAACGGACTGCATCATGGCGGTTCCCTCTTCGCCGAGCATGATGGCCATCACCATGGTCCGCGACCGGTCCGGATCGTCGAGGTGCACACCGTGCAGCTCAGCGACTGACTGGGCGTAGAAAGCCGTAGCCTCCAGGAAACCCACAGTTGCCGCCGCTGAGAGCCCCAGGGCCGCCACGGTGCCGATTGCGGGTACGACGGCGGTGGCGCCGACTGCCGCTCCTCCGCCGGTCACGGTATTCAGATAGTGCTTCTCCACGATCGACACCAGTTGTTCCGGGGTCGCCTCGGGATGCTTGCGCTGCAGTCTGCGAATGTTCGCGAGCACCAGCGGACGCTGGACCTCCACTGCACGTTCCATCGCCCGAAGCAGCGAAGCTTTCGGTGTTCCGTCCTTTTCGAAGACGGTTCCTCCGGCAGCTTTGACAGCACGGTTGGATATAAATCCCACGGCAACGCTCCTTTTCGACACTGGCGAACCGGTGCAGGGCACCGGCCCGGTTAAGCCTACGTGAGGCAGGTATGAAAAAAGCGGGACCGGCGGATGATCCGCCGGTCCCGCTTTATCTCTGCAGTCTGCTGCAGAACGCCGCGCCGGAGCGCGGACTCACAAACTAGGCGCGGCTGCTCTTGCGAGTAACGAAGCCGTAGATCACGAGGACGATGATGGAACCCAGGATTGCGAAGATCCAGGTGGCAGCCGAGGTCAGCGAGAAGATGTCGGTGTCCTTGTTGAAGATGGCACCGCCGATCCAGCTACCCAGCAGGGCGCCGACGACGCCGAGAACCAGAGTGGCAACCCAGCCGCCGCCCTGGCGACCCGGAAGGATTGCCTTTGCGATTGCACCTGCGATAAGACCCAGAATAAGGAAAGCAATGAAACCCATGATGAATACTCCTTGCTGTGTAACGAGTGATTATTCTGAACGGCCTGTGGGCCGCGCTTTCCTCCAGTGTACTTCATAAGCATGCTTAGGTAGTAGTCGCCCGTGATTTTTCTTCCGGACTTTCAAATGTTAGGGAGCTTTGTTTTCCCCGTCGTCATGGGGTTGGGGCACTACATAACGTCGGAGGAAAAGCGCCAAGTCCCGCAGCTCGTCCACACCGATTCTGTGTCCCATGCCCGGATAAGTACGGGCGGTCAGAGCCGTATTTTCGGCCAGCCAATTCTCGGTGTAAACAATCGCGTCTTCGTTTATCACCCAGTCATTCCGATCCCGCCCCCAGAAAAAGGGGACCGGCTCCGGCAGAGGTTCCGCCATGGCCAGGAGCTCGTTCTCGGCGACAAACCCGGAGAGTCCGACTACCGCTGTGAACGCCTTTGGCCGCAGCCGGACCAGGGTCACTGCCATCGCCATTCCCTGGGAAAATCCCAGCAATGACACACCTGTGAAGGATCCCTCGGCCAGAGTCCGGTCCAACCAGGTAAAGATTCCCGTTGCAGCTTCCAGCACCTCAGTGGTGCCGGACTGCAGATACGGGTCCAGCAGGAACCATCCGCGGGAGTCCCCCACCGGGAAGGTTCCCCGAAGCGCCGCACCGGTGATTCCTTCCGGCAGTGACGGAAACAGGCCGGCCATGCTCTGTTCATCCGACCCATAGCCATGAAACATCACCAGGAGGTGGGTACCTGGACGGTCATCGGGCAACGCGGACCACAGGACGTTATGCATTCACCCACCCTAGTTCGCGTGATCCGTTTGGCCTTCCGGAGGGCGCTGGAAACGCCGCCCATTGCAATCACCCTGCAACCTAAATACCGTTGGTTCAGCGCACCGGACGTGGCATCTGCCACATTTTGAGGTGCCGCGGATTGCGGGTATTGATGCGGAGAATTCAGCGCCCCGTAAAGGGACGCCGGCGTCGCTGTTGTTCGGAACCGTGTCCGGCCCAGGCCTTCCCCGTTTTTCCCGCCCCGTCGCCGGCGGGCGCACCGGCAACCTTATGCAGACTGCATGCAGCCCCTTCAGGAGTCCGAACATGGTGGTTCAATGATTGTCACCCTCACCGTCAACCCCAGTCTGGACCGAACCATTGAGCTGCCCGGGGTGCTCGTCCGCGGAGCTGTGCAGCGTGCAGCAGCCATCAGCGAGGAGCCCGGGGGCAAGGGCGTCAACGTCTGCCGCGCATTGACCGCATCCGGCGTGGAGTCGGTTGCCGTCCTGCCCGGACGCGACGAGGATCCCGTGATGGCGGGGCTGCGCGCTGCCGGCATCCGCTACGTGAATCTGCCCCTTGAATCGGCAGTCCGGAGCAACATCACGCTTACCGAGCCGGACGGCACCACAACCAAGATCAATATGCCCGGCCCGCCCCTCAGTGCTGCAGAACAGGAAGACCTGATTGCCCTGCTGGTCAGCGCCTGCGCCTCGGACGAGGACGGCATGCCGGCTTCGTGGCTGGTTCTGGCCGGTTCCCTCCCGCCCGGAGCTGCTCCGGATCTCTACGCCCTGGTGGCCCATGCCGTCCGCCAGCGCTTCGGCGGCTCCGCTCCGCACATTGCGATCGATTCCTCAGGGGCTCCGCTGCTGGGAGCCCTTCTGCACAACGCCGCCCCCGATCTGCTCAAACCGAACGCGGAGGAGCTTGCCGAGGTAACCGGGGTGGGCAGCGAAGACGCACTTGAAGCGGATCCGCTGCTGGCAGTCGAGGCGGCACGGACCCTCATCGCCAAGGGCGTCGGGGCAGTCCTGGCCACCCTCGGCCCCAAGGGCGCGCTGCTGGTGACAGCAGAAGGCGCCTGGCAGGCAACCCGTCCCCCGGTGGAAGCCCGCTCAACCGTTGGCGCCGGTGATTCGTCGCTGGCGGGATACCTGCTGGCGGACGTCGCCGGCGCTCCGCCCGGTGACTGCCTGCGCCAGGCAGTGGCGCACGGCGCAGCCGCTGCGTCCCTGCCGGGAAGCACCGTTCCAACGTTGGCGCAAACGGACCCCGGAGCCGTAACGGTGACGGAGATCGCAGGGTACGCAGCCGTTTCAGACAGGGCACCCGCTCAGACCGCATCCACAAAGGAGGACGACTGATGTCTGATCTCATTACCCCGGAACTGGTCACACTGGACCAAAACCTGGGCAGCGAACGGTCCGAGGTGATCCGTCACCTGGTCCAGAACGTGGTCTCACTTGGCCGCGCAACCAGCTTCGACTCGTTGTACGCGGACGCCATGGCCCGGGAATCCAAGACAGCCACGGGCGTTCCCGGCGGCATTGCCATTCCCCACTGCCGGTCCTCAGCCGTAACCCAGGCCACCCTGGCCATGGCCCGCATTACTCCTCCGGTGGACTGGGGCGCCAAGGACGGACCGGCGGACATCGTCTTCTTCATAGCCGCACCGGAAGGCGCGGATCAGGAACACCTGCAGCTGCTGTCCAAACTCGCCCGCTCGCTGATTAAGAAGAACTTCACGGGCGCCCTGCGAACGGCGCAGTCCCCGCAGGAGATTGTTGAACTGGTGGACGGCGCGCTGGGACTGGGTCCGGTGCCGGAGTCCCAAACAGGCGGAACGGTGCCGGGTGCCGCCACTGCAGCTCCGGCGACGGGAGCCAGCGCCGCGGGTACCGGTACAACGGCGGGCGCCGGTGCAGCTGCGGCGGGAAGCACCGGCGACGGAAGCACGGAGACCGGTTCCGGCAGTTCCGGCGGTGCCCACACCGCCGGTGCGCGGGCATCCGGGGTAACGGCCGACGTCGGGAGCGGGACAAACACCGGCGACGGCGGGAAGGTTCAGCACCTGGTTGCTGTCACCGCCTGCCCCACCGGCATTGCCCACACCTATATGGCGGCAGATTCGCTGGCTGCGGTGGCCGCGGAGCGGGGCATTGACCTTCAGGTGGAAACTCAGGGGTCTGCCGGCTCCACCCCTCTGGATCCCTCGGTCATCCGCAACGCGGACGCCGTCATCTTCGCCACTGATGTGGACGTTCGGGACAAGGGCCGGTTCGCCGGGCTCCCCGTCGTCGCCGGTCCGGTGAAGCGGGGCATTGATGAACCCGGAGTCATGATTGACGAGGCCCTTGCTGCGGCCAAGGATCCCAATGCCCGGCGTGTGGCCGGAGGCGGCGGCGGCGGCGAGGAGCGCGATCCGCAAAGCAGCGGCGGCGGTGAAGGATTCGGCGGGCAGCTCAAGCGGGCGCTGCTCACGGGCGTCAGCTACATGATTCCGTTTGTGGCGGGCGGCGGTTTGCTCATCGCCCTCGGATTCCTGCTGGGAGGATATGAGCTCTCACTGTCCGACGATGACGGCAACCTTACCGGCGACATTATTTTGGACGGCGGAACACTTTTTAACCCGGGCGACCAGGGCCTGCTCACGTATCTGGGCGCCGTTTTCTGGAAGATCGGCAACCTGTCCCTGGGCTTCCTGGTTCCGGCGCTCGCCGGGTACATTGCCTATGCCCTGGCTGACCGCCCGGGCATAGCTCCCGGCTTTACCGCCGGCGCAGTGGCCCTGTTCATGGATGCGGGCTTCATCGGCGGACTGATCGGCGGCCTGCTCGCCGGTTACGTGGCCCGGTGGGTGGGCAGCTGGACCGTTCCGTCCTGGCTGCGCGGACTGATGCCGGTGGTGATCATTCCACTTATCACGTCGCTGATAGCCTCCGGACTGATGATCCTCGTACTTGGCGGGCCGATTGCCGCCCTGACCCTGGGACTGAACAACTGGCTGTCCGGCCTGACCGGAGCGGCCGCCATCGTCCTGGGCATTGTGCTGGGTCTGATGATGGGATCGGACCTGGGCGGGCCCATTAACAAGGTCGCCTACGCGTTTGCCGTGGCCGGCCTCAGCGAAGGCAGCGTCCAAAACCAGGCACCCTGGGAGATCATGGCCGCGGTCATGGCCGCCGGCATGGTTCCGCCGCTGGGCATGGCCCTGGCAACCGTGGTGGACAAGCAGCAGTTCACCATGGCGCTGCGCGAGAACGGCAAGGCCGCCTGGCTGCTGGGCGCCGCCTTCATCTCCGAAGGGGCCATTCCCTTCGCCGCGGCGGATCCCCTGCGCGTCATTCCGTCGTGCATGATCGGAGGGGCGCTTACCGGCGCCATCTGCATGGGCACCGGTGTTACTTCGCAGGCTCCGCACGGCGGGATCTTCGTGTTCTTCGCAATCGGCAACCTGTTGATGTTCATTGTGGCTATCCTCGCGGGAATGGTGGCCTCAGGATTGATCTATGTTGCGCTCAAGCGGTGGACGGCTCCCAAACGCGCAGAGGAACCGGTCATTGCCTAGCCAAACCCCTACCGACAGAGAGGCACACTGATGCGGACCATCAAGGGAATCGGAGTCAGCGCCGGGCGGGTCCTGGGCCCCTCACTGCGGATGCCGCCGCCGGTGCCCGAGCCCGCCGCTGACGCCGCCTTTGGCGCGGAAAGCACGGTGGACGGCGAGAAGGCCCGACTGAAGGACGCAGCGGAGGAAGTCCGTGCAGATCTGCGCCACCGTGCCGAGACCGCGAGCGGGGATGCCAAGGCAGTACTGGATGCAACGGCCATGATGGCCACCGACCCCATGCTGCTCAAGGCGGCCGGAAAGCACATCAATGCCGGCATGGCCGCGGACCGGGCGGTCTGGGAGGCCGGCCTGGAGGTTGCCGCCATGCTGCAGAGCCTTGGCGGTTATATGGCTGAACGGACCCAGGATGTCCTCGATGTCCGGGCTCGCATCGTAGCCCAGCTCGACGGATTGCCCGCGCCGGGAATCCCGGCTTCCGACGTGCCGTTCATCCTGGCTGCCGAGGAACTGGCGCCCGCGGACACAGCCACCCTGGACCCGGGCAAAGTGATCGGCCTGGTCACTTCCGGCGGCGGGCCGCAGTCCCACACGGCCATTCTGGCCCGATCCCTCGGCCTGCCCGCCGTCGTTGGCGCCGTGGGCTCTGAATCCATTAGCGACGGCGCTGAAGTTTATCTTGACGGTGCTGCCGGCACGGTCGTGGTGGACCCCGGATCCACGGAACGGGAAGCGGCACAGAAGTACGCCTCCCGCGGTTCGCTGCCGGCTTTCGGAGGCACGGGTACGACGTCGGACGGTTACCGGGTTCCACTGCTCGCCAATGTTGGCTCCGGCAAGGACGCCCGTGCGGCCGCGGAGGCCGGAGCCGAAGGCATCGGCCTGCTGCGCACCGAATTCTGTTTCCTCGGACGCGATTCCGAACCCACCATGGAGGAACAGGTTGCCGCTTACGGGGCCGTGTTTGAGGCGTTCCCCGGGCGGAAAGTGGTGGTTCGCACCCTGGATGCCGGGGCGGACAAGCCGCTGCCCTTCCTGACGGATACAACCGAACCCAATCCCGCCCTCGGCGTTCGCGGATACCGCACCGATCGTTCCTCCCCGGGCGTGCTCGGCCGCCAGCTGGAGGCGATTGCGGCCGCCGCCGGCGCCCATGAGGCCGATGTGTGGGTCATGGCCCCCATGATTTCAACCGCTGAGGAAGCCGCCGATTTTGCCGTCAAGTGCACGGGCGCCGGGCTGGCAATCCCCGGGGTGATGATTGAGGTCCCCGCAGCTGCGGTCCTGGCGCAGGCAATCCTGTCAAAGGTTCGCTTCGCTTCCCTGGGAACCAATGACCTCACGCAGTACACCATGGCCGCCGACCGTCAGCTGGGCTCTCTGGCTTCACTGAACGACCCCTGGCAGCCGGCAGTCCTGCAATTGATCAAGCGGACCGTTGACGGTGCCCGGGCCGCCGAAGCCGCAGCGGAGCCGGGTGCATCGGCATCCGCACCCAAGAACGTGGGCGTGTGCGGCGAGTCGGCCGCAGACCCTGCCCTCGCCGTCGTGCTGGCCGGGATGGGAGTGAACACCCTGTCCATGACGCCCCGCGCGCTCGCGACGGTGGGTGCAGTTCTGGCCTCCGTGAGCCTTGCCGAAGCGCAGGACCTGGCAGCGCTCGCCCTGGAAGCCGCCACCGCAGCGGAGGCACGGACAGCGGTCCGCAGCCGTCTCACCATCCTCGAGGAGCTGGGCCTGTGACCCGGCTCCCCCACACCTCAGCATCCTGAGTACAACCGGAAGGAATCACCATGCCAGAACGCAAAGCGACAATTGCCAGCCGAGTAGGCCTGCACGCACGCCCCGCCTCGATCTTTGCGGAGGCTGCAGCCGAACAACCGGTGGACGTCACGATTGCCATGGAGGGGGAACCCGCTGATGAGGCCATGGATGCCTCCAGCATGCTCTCTCTGATGAGCCTCGGCGCCTCCAACGGCGACGTGGTGGTGCTTCGCGCTGACGGCGACGGCGCCGACGAAGCCCTCGATGCCCTGGTTAAGATCCTTGAAACGGACCTCGACGCGCAATAGCCGCGGCGTCCTGCGGATGGAGGCGGACACAGCGAAGCCAGCGGAGGTAATCCGCTGGCTTCGGTCGTAACGTCACGCTGACCCCCCACAGGCAGCGGATGTTACATAATCATTATTCTGACACAGGATGATGAAATTGTGAACGAGCGATGCCAATTCTTTATCTGACGCCGTAGACCTGGGCCAGTGAACCGGATTGCGGCACTCTTTTAGCGACCCGTTTGGAGTTCCAGATAAGCGCCAGTCCGATTGAAAAGGCGATGACTGCGGAATAAGGAAGCATCCGGTCCCAAAGCACGAACCGCATATCCCAAAGAGAAGCCGTCAGCACTGTGTGGACCACGATCGCAATGCAGCCCAAAGACATCAGGCCGGCACTGATGCGGATATCCGCCCTGCGCTGCCGGTCCGCGGAACACAGAACCAGGGCCGGGGCCAGGCAGGCGGCCACGTAGGCCTGGTAGACCCGCGAGGTGTCACCGTAGGCACCCACCGTGGCCTGATCCCAGTAGGCCCGCAGAGCCGGAGATGACTCCGGCAGGTCGCTCGCCGCAAAGAGCACCGCCACCGCTGCTGACACCAGGCCCAGGACGGCCAGGCCGCAAGGGCCGGCAATCAGCCGCTGGGCCCGCGGTGCATTGAAGGCACCGGCAAGTTTGGACCCCGTGATCAGAAGAACGGCAAAAACGCTGTATCTAATGACCAAATTCGCAACATTGGCGCCGCCAAGAACAGAATCCACCGCAAGGTAAATGGGGCCAATACTCAGCGCCATGGCTAAGGCAAGAAGAACCAGGGCGCAAAACATTCCCCGGTTCTCACCCCTGACGGCGGCTGGAAACCGCAACAGTGCAAAAAAGATGCTTAGCCCAAAGGCGACCAACTGCAATGTCATCCCAATAGCTCCAATAGCGCCGAGTTGTCCTTTTCATCAGATTCAAGCTTCTTAAGCACTTTCCCCAGGGTGTCCAGCCGGTCCCGGGCCAGAAGCACCAGGTCCGCATCCGACAGGTCCGCAAGGGCCCGCTCGCGGCCCCCCAGCGGCCATCCGCATTCGTCAGGAGTCAGCAGCCCCGTGGCAACCAGTCCGCCGGTCAGCGAAACGCCCGCCAGCCGGGCCGCTTCAACAGCTAATTCAGGGGCGAGCCGTCCGGCCGTGAGCTGCGCGGACAGGTTTTGCGGCGCCACGCCGCTCTTGGCACTGAGCCGATGCCGCAGATCCCCTTGATCCACGGCGTCGAACCAGGCACGGACGGAGTTGCGGTGCGGGAAGGTGCACAAGCCCGGGGCGTCGGTCTTCCCGGAGTCGGCATCCAGGCTTCGCATCACCAGGAGCTGGAGGATGCAGACATAGGAGACCTGACTGATCAGTTCCCGGGCGGAGGGCGGGCGGGAGCCTGCCTGGAGATCGCGGTATTCATCGAAGTAGGAGAGCGCGGCCACCGGATCCTGGTCACATGCCCTCGCCACGCTGACAACGGTGCTCTCAGGCACCTTTCCACGCACCAGCTGCTGCGCCAGGGTTGACCGTTTGATGCCGGCCAAGCGGCATAGATCAGCAGTTGACTCGCGCGGGGCCGCCAGGGAGCGCCACCTTTGAAAAGCTTTGGCGGACACAGCCAACGGCGGCTCCCCCCAATTGGTTTTATCCGGACGGTTGCCACTATACTATTTCCACTGGCTCCCCCTTCTGCGTTCCCCCCATATGCAGAGCGGGGAGCCAGCTCCAATTTAAGGGTCAGCTCCAATTCAGCAACCGGCCGGAATATTGCCGGGGCGTTTAGCGCGTCTCCTGCGGCCAGGATACGTGGTGGCTCAGTTCCCGGTGCTTGCCGAGGTAAAACGCCGCGTAGGAACAGTACGGCTTGATCCGCCGTCCGGACGCAATAATGTCTTCCGCCGCAAACTTCACCAGCATCGATGAATATCCCTGGTGCCGGAACTGTTCCAAGACCACCGTGTGGGTCAGGGCCACCGAGTCCGTTCCTTCCTCGTACTCCGCCGTGCCGGCCAACTCACCGCCCACGCGGAGCTCGTATCGGTTGTGGTCACGATTGTGGGAGACCTCAATGTCATCCCTGCTGTTCCCGGTCATGCCCCGAGCCTGACATTGAAGCCGCGTTTCGTCCAGACCGAAGCAATTACGCGGCCCGGCCTCCGCCCGCCGAGTTTTCCGCGTCCTCCCAGGCCTCTTCCAGTCCGGCGACGGCGGATTCGTAGTCCGCCATCTCCTTCTCGTTCAGGTCTGCGGACTCCTCCCCGTGAGGGCGCAAGGCCGCAGCGGTTTTCATGGCACGCATCAGGGCTTTGCTTTCCACCCGGTCCACGTTCCCTATCCCCGGCTTCTCCAGGGCCTTCCAGGCGTCCAGCTCATAGGAACTCCAGCTCACCAGCACTGAGTCGTGCCTGCGCGTGGCGGCAGCAATCCGGCGCCGCCGATCCTCCCGCTTCCGGGCGGTCACACGCCGCCGCTGGCGGACCCGGATCCACCAAAGGGCTCCTGCTGCACCAACCATGGAGGCCAGCCCAACCCACGGCCCGCTTTGGGGACTTCCGGCAACCGCCCAGACGATGGCCAGCAGGGCCGTGAGGAGGCCTGTCAGTCCAACCCAGAAGAGTTTTTCACCGTCTCCGCGCTCCAGTGCCGCGTCCACCCTGGCAGCAGTGACAATCAGGGCTGCAGCCAGCAATATCAGAGCAGGAACCAGCGCGGTTGTTCCTGCTTCCACCAGCGGCATGGGTTTCCCTCTTTCCGCGTTGCCTTCTCGCCTTCCCTCCATCTCACGCCGGATAGACGAAAAGGTCAATGTCTTCGGGCCGACGCCGCCGGCATCCCCGGCCCCCCAATTGAGGTCCGGGCAGAGGTACCAAGTATGCTGATGTCCTTGATTCATCGTCCCGCCGCCGGCTTCCGCCCGGCCCCCTCCACCGGAGTACAAAGGATAAGAATGAGAATCCCCGCACCGCGCGGACCTGTCAGTGCCGCCCTCTTTGAGCTGCTCACCGCTCCTGTTGCTCCGGACGCATCCGCGCTTGCCGCAGCCACCGAGGCCGCGTGCCTTGCCGCCGCCGAGACTGCGGATATCCTGCGCGACGAAGACCTCCAGCTGGCCCTCTTCTGCCTGTACGAACTGCACTACAGCGGATTGGAGTCGGTGCCCGACGCGCTGGAATGGCATCCGGGACTCGTGGGCCTTCGGCTGAACCTGGAGGAGGCTTTTGAGGCTGCCCTGCGGCGGGTTGTTCCCGTGCCTGCGCTTCCGCAGCCCACGTCCGAGGCAGTTGCCGCTGCGCTGTTCCGGATGGCCGCCGACGACGACGGACCCAGCGTTTCGCGCTACGTCGCCTCCAAGGCAACCCGCGAACAGCTGCAGGAGTTCCTGATCCTGCGCTCCGTTTATCAGCTGAAGGAGGCCGATCCCCACAGCTGGGCCATTCCCCGGCTGCCGGTGGGCCGGGCCAAGGCTGCCCTGATTGAGATCCAGGCCGACGAGTACGGCGGAGGCCGGCCCGAGCGCATGCACTCCCATCTTTTTGGGGTGACCATGAAGGGCCTGGACCTGGAAACCGAGTACGGCTGGTACCTGGACTTTGTGCCCGCGCTGACGCTGGCTTCCTCCAACGCCATGTCCCTGTTCGGTTTGAACCGGCGGCTGCGCGGCGCCATTGCCGGACATCTGGCTGCCTTTGAGATGACCTCCTCCATCCCCAATTCCTTCTATGCCCGTGGATTCCGCCGGCTGGGCTTTGACGACATCGTCACCTATTACTTTGACGAGCATGTGGAGGCCGACGCCGTGCATGAACAGATAGCCGCGCGCGACCTCGCCGGCGGACTCGTGGAGTCGGAGCCGGACCTTTTGGGCGATGTGATGTTCGGTGCGGCCACAGTACTGACGCTGGACGCGATGATGGGCGGCGACCAGTTGACGGCCTGGCAGGATGACCGCAGCGCCCTCCGGCAGGCGGTTTCTGCGGGTACTGCAGCAACGGCTCTGGAGGGTGCTGCCCTGGCTGCGGGGGTTACTCCGTGACCGGCGGCGCTGAGCCGCCGCAGTGCCGGGGATGCCCGGCAGCGGATGACGCAGAGCCGGTATCAACGGCATCGGAAGAACGCCCCGCAGCGTCAGTTGTCGCCTACCCCAACGGCCCGCTGCTGGTGCGCGGGGACTTCGAAATAGTCACTCCGGACGGTGAGCTCATTCCCCGCGACCGGGAAACGGTGGCCCTGTGCCGGTGCGGCGGTTCCGCCATCAAGCCCTATTGCGACGGCACCCACAAACTGATGAAATTCGACACCACCCGGCGCAGGCCGGTGCCTCCCGCCGTCGTCGACGGAACAGGTTCCTGAAACCCACAGCGAGACAAAAACCAGACCAAAAAGAGAAGCACCCCGGTCCGAAGACCGGGGTGCTTCTTTGAAGGTGGGCCCTGTGGGGCTCGAACCCACGACCCACGGATTAAAAGTCCGATGCTCTACCAACTGAGCTAAAGGCCCCCCGCCGTTCCGGGACGGCCGTTTTTGCCGGAGATTTCCCCTGCAGAAGAGCCGTCGACGAATCGACTTCTTCACTTTATCGCACGGGGGACGCATCTCACGAAACAAGGGTGCCGGTCTTTGCTGTTTCTTTGCGGCAATACCCGTAATGACCCGCCGGGCAGCAGCCGCCGCTGTCCTCGACGCCCGTTCCTGCAGCGGAGTATTCTCAGATTATGAGTGAGTCCAATGAAATGCCCCCGCGGCATCACAAGCCCAAGCTGTACGCTCCGCTGGACTTCGCCAACTTCCCCGGAGGCGCGGATCCGGCCCGAGTATCCGAAGCGGCCCACCTGGCCGCCCAAGCGCTGGTCCATCACGGCCGGGAAAGTTCGGATCCCGAGATCACCCGCCGGCTGGTGAAGCTCGCGGACCGGCAGGGCCTGGAATCCATCGCTGAAATGTGGGCGGAAAGCCCGGCCCGCTCCCTTCCGGGAGCCCTCTGGCGCCTTTATGCCCTCCGTTCCGCCGCTCAGCAGGATCCGGAGCGCGTGGCGGCCTACTACGCCGCCGGCAAGGACGTGGCCCAGGTGTCCAAGGTGGTCGCCGGAGTTGCCGAGCCGCTTGGCGCCGAGGAAGTCAAAGCCATGGCAGACACCATCCTCTCCGGAGCCTTCGAAGGAGAGTTTGATGTGGCACTGGAGCGCTTCGCCGCATTCTGCCGGGTGGTGGCCCTGGGCCAGACCCACCACGCCGACGCTGTGGAGGCCAGCAGCGCCGAGTCAGCCACGCATCTGACCCGCAGCGCACGCCGGCTGGTCAGGACGGCCGAGGACCTGGAACATTCAGCGGCAGCGTGGCGCCGGGGGGAACTGGATTAGCAGCCCGCCGGAGCTCATGTTGACATCCTCGGCGAAGAGTAGAAAACTGAAATTGGTGTCGGACTGCGGAACCCCCGGGCTTCAACTTAGAGCCGCTTCGAGCGGCCTTCCGCCGAGAGGCGCTCCCGGTCCGGCACCGCTTTTGTGTCCTCCTGCACAGCCGATAATCTTAGGCTCGTGACCTATTCAGTGCAGGGCCCCAACAGTTCCGCCCCGCAATTCCGGTGGATGCGCCCGTGAGGCTGCGGCTCTTTCCCCAGGAAAATGCCGGGCTTGAACTCCTTTCCCGGATGGCAAGCGTAGTGGTGCGCGGCTCGGGCACCCTCTCCGAGGTGTTAGGCGCTGAACCGGGCGACTATGAGCGTCTTGCAGAGCGCATGCATCAGCTGGATGCCGAATCGACAGACCTGCATTTTGCACTCATGACGCAGATGCGGTCCAGTTTCATCAATCCCCTCCCCCGCGAGGACCTCTACGGACTCTCCCTCACGCTGATGTCGGCGATGGAGAACCTGGACGCAGCGGCTGAAGTCACCTTCCTGTACCGCCTGACCGGCATTTCCGGACGGGCCGCCGAGCAGCTGGAAGTCATTGGCAGGCAGGCAGAGCTGACGGTGGGCGCCATGCGCCGCCTCGCTTCGCTGGAGGACCTGGATGAGTACTGGATTGAAATGCTCAGGCTGGCCAAGCGTTCCGAGCGCACGCACCGGATTTGGATGTCCGAGCTGCTGCGCGACCACAAGCCCCTCACCTACGCACGGCACCGCGACCTTGCCGATCAGCTGGCCGGCACCACTGCTGCCCTGCGCAGCTGCGCGACCGCGGTGGGCGGCATCCTGGTCCGGGAATCCTAGGTGGAGCCGGTACTGCTGGCCGCCGTCGTCCTCTTCGCCGGGGCATATGCCTTCATCAACGGCTTCCACGACGTCTCCAACTCAGTGGCCACGTCCGTGCGCACCCGGGCACTGACGCCGACCGTCGCCGTCGTTCTCGCATCCATTTTCAACCTGACCGGAGCCCTGCTGAGCACGGCCCTGGCCCTGGTGCTCGCTGACCGGTTCATCCAGCTGCCCGAAGGAACTTCGGGCCTCGGGATCCTGATTGCGGGCCTGCTCGCTGCGTGCGGCTGGGGACTGTGGACCTGGTGGCGGCGCATGCCCTCCTCCTCCACCCACGCCCTCGTGGGCGGCATCGTCGGCTCCGGTGCAGCATCTACATTGGTGGGCGGGCCAAACATCGCCGAGTCCTACCAGTTGCTTCTGGGTCAGATCGTCCTGCCGCTGCTGCTCTCCCCCGCCATTGCCTTCGCGCTGGCCTACCTGCTGGTCTTTCCCACCACCTGGCTGATGCGCTACAGCGCGCCTCGGCGCGGAGACGCCGGAAACCGGATTGCCCAGTCAGTGTTCACCTCGGCATTTTCCCTGGGCCACGGAATGCAGGACGGCCAGCGGACCATGGCAGTCATCGTCCTGGGCCTGGCGGCCGCCGGCTACTCCGCTCAGGACGGCGGCATACCCCTCTGGGTTCAGGTCTTCTCCGGCGCCGCGCTGGCCGTGGGCAGCCTGTACGGGGGCTGGCGCATCAGCCACACCCTGGGCAGCCGGTTGGTGCGGATTGATCCGCTGCGCGGCATGAGCGCGACGGCGGCCAGTTCCTCCCTGCTGTTCATGGGCGCCCTGTGGCTGCAGATCCCACTGTCCAGCACGCAGACCATGACCTCGGCCATTGTGGGCGCCGGCGTCAACCAGCGCTTCTCCACCCTGCGGTTCATTCCGCTGCGGGAAATCCTGGTCACCTGGCTTACCACGGCTCCGGTCACCGCGCTGCTGGGCGGCATCCTCTTCCTGGCGCTGAGCCCGCTGCTCTGACTGCCCGGCGCTCCCGGCGGTCCGGGCGTTCGGGAGTTCCCGGGTTCCCGGGTTCCCGGAGCGCGGTTATCCGAAGCGCCCGGAAACGTAATCCTCAGTGGCCTTCTGGGACGGGTTGCTGAAGATGACCGGAGTATCCGCATACTCGATCAGCTTTCCGGGCTTTCCGGTACCGGCAATGTTGAAGAACGCCGTCTTGTCCGAAACCCGTGCCGCCTGCTGCATGTTGTGGGTCACGATCACCACGGTGTAGTCGCTCTTGAGTTCCTCAATCAGATCCTCGATCGCGAGGGTGGAGATGGGGTCAAGCGCGGAACAGGGTTCGTCCATGAGGATCACCTCGGGTGACACCGCAATGGCACGGGCAATGCACAGCCGCTGCTGCTGGCCGCCCGAAAGGCCCGAGCCGGGCTTGTCCAGGCGGTCCCGGACTTCCTTCCACAGGTTGGCGCCGGTGAGGGACTTCTCCACCAGGGCGTCGGCGTCGGACTTGGAAATGCGCTTGTTGTTCAGCTTCACCCCGGCCAGCACGTTGTCCCGGATGGACATGGTGGGGAACGGGTTGGGGCGCTGGAAGACCATGCCGATGTGGCTGCGCACGGTGACGGGATCCACGCCGGGTCCGTAGAGGTTCTCGCCGTCCAGCAGGACTTCGCCCTCCACCCGGGCTCCGGGCAGGACTTCGTGCATCCGGTTCAGCGTCCGCAGGAAGGTGGACTTTCCGCAGCCGGAGGGACCGATGAAGGCCGTAACGGAGCGGGCCTCAATGTTGATGTTGACGTTTTCTACGGCCAGGAAGTCGCCGTAGTAGACGTTGAGGTCCTTGACGTCGATTCGCTTGGACATGTGGTTCCTTTGGTTGGGGAGTTTCGGGGCTGCAGGCGGCGTTGTCCTGCGGCGGAGGGGTGGGCCGGTCAGCGTCCGGTCTTCGGGGCGAACAGGCGGGCAATCAGGCGGGCGCCCAGGTTCAGCAGCATCACCATGATGATCAGCAGCAGCGCCGCGGCCCAGGCCCGCTGGGTGCTCGGGTCGGTGTTGGTGGGCGAGGTGGGGCTCATCAGCTGCCGGTAAATGTACGTGGGCAGCGTGGTCATCCAGCCGGCAAACACATTCGTGTTGATGGTGTTCACGAAGCCTGCGGTAACCAGCAGCGGCGCCGTCTCGCCGATCACGCGGGCAATGGCCAGGGTGACGCCGGAGGCAATGCCGGAGATCGCCGTCGGCACCACCACCTTGAGGATGGTGCGCCACTTTCGCACGCCCAGCGCGTAGGCGGCTTCACGGAGTTCGTTCGGCACGATTTTAAGCATTTCCTCGGTGGAGCGCACCACCACGGGGATCATCAGGACCGAGAGGGCGACGGCGGCCACAAAGCCGGTGCGCACCCCCGGTCCAAAGACGAGGCCGAAGAAGGCGGCGGCAAAGAGGCCGGCAACGATGGACGGAATACCGGTCATGACGTCCACGAAGAACGTGATGGCCCGCGACAGCGGTCCGCCGTGGCTGTATTCGACCAGGTAGACGGCGGTGAGCAGGCCGATTGGCACTGAAATAAGGGTGGCCCACAGTGTGATCAGCAGGGTGCCCACAATGCCGTGGTACGCCCCGCCCAGCACCGGGCCGCCGGTTTGCGCGCTGTTGTTGTCCACGGCGCCCGTCATGCCGCCCATGGAAGTGAACAGGAAATCCGGGCTTAGGCCGGGAAGTCCCTTGGCCAGGACCGTGTAGATCACCGAGACCAGGGGAACCAGCGCGAGGAGGAAGGCACCGTAGACCAGGTACATGGCCAGGCGGTCCACTGCCCGCCGCCGGCCTTCCACGACGCCGGTGAGGACGGTGGCCGCAAGCACGAAAACCAGCGCGGTGAAAATGGTGAAGCTGGCGATGCCGAAGCCGGTCAGGGCGGAGAGGGCCGCACCCAGGATCAGTGCCGCACCCAGGACCACCCACACCGCGTAGCGCGGGAGGCGGTTCTTCGTCAGTGTGGCCGGTTGGCGGCTGAGGGTTTGTGTCTGCATCAGTTGGCTCCGGAGAATTCTTTATGGCGGCTGATGATCCAGCGCGCAATCACGTTCACGGCCAGGGTGATCAGGAACAGCACCAGACCCGCTGCAATCAGCTCCGACAGGCGCAAGCCGTAAGCTTCGGGGAAGTTCAGGGCGATTTCCGCGGCGATGGTCTGGTTCCCCGGCCGGATCAGGCTGGCAATCAGCCCGCCGGAGGAAAGAACCAGGGCCACGGCCATCGTCTCGCCCAGGGCCCGGCCCAGGCCCAGCATGATGGCGCTGATGACACCCGGACGGGCGAAGGGGAAGACTGCCATCCGGATCATTTCCCAGCGGGTGGCACCCATCGCCAGGGCGGCTTCCTCATGCAGCTTTGGCGTCTGCAGGAAGATCTCCCGGGTCAGGGACGTGATGATCGGCAGCACCATAACGGACAGGACAATTCCCGCCGTCAGCATGGTCTTGCCGGTCTGGCTGGCGGGGCCGGAAAAAATCGGAATCCAGCCGGCGTACTCGGCGAGCCAGGTGTACGGACCCACCAGGGCCGGCGCGAGCACCATCATGCCCCAGGCGCCGTAGACCACCGACGGAATGGCGGCCAGCAGGTCAACAAGGTAGCCCAGGCCCTGGGCCATTCGCCGGGGCGCGTAATGCGAAATGAATAGTGCGACGCCGATTCCCACCGGGGTGGCGATCAGCAGGGCTATGGCTGCGGCGATGACGGTGCCGATGACCAGCGGCCAGATGTAGGTGAAGAAACCCTCGCCTCCGCTGATCTCCGCGGAGCCTGCAGTGAACGTGGGCAGGGCCTGCCAGAGCAGGAACACCGCCACGGAAAACAGGACAAGCAGGATGAGGCAGCCGGCCAGGAGCGTAATTCCGGAGAAAACTTTGTCCCCTGCACGGCCCGCGCCGCCGGTGCCTTCTATGGACTTGCTGGACACTGCACAACCCTTCGGTTCTTCACTGGCAACTACATAAACACTTTACTGACCTGTAATACCGGACCCTGCGGGGTGCGCCGGTCCGCGTGCGGTTCCCGTTTCACTGTCCCATGACCGCCGGGAACTGCGAACCCACGCACCCCCGCAACTACTTTGCGACGGTGATACCGGCCAGTGCGTCCTTTGCCTTTGTGCGCAGGGTCTCAGAGAGGGGTGCGTTTCCGGCCGCCTCCGCCGCGGCTGCCTGGCCTTCTTCGCTGACCACGTAGCTGCCGAAGGCCCGCACCAGATCAACGGTTTCCTGGTCTTCATAGGTGGTGCAGTAAATGTGGTAGCTCACCAGCACCACCGGGTAGACACCGGCTTCCTCGGTGTCACGGTTCAGCTTCATGGCCATATCCCCGGCCGGGCGGCCTGCACCGGTGACCGGTGAGGAGGTTTCCACGGCCTTGGAAGCGGCTTCTGCGCTGATAGGTACATACGTGTCCCCCACCAGGACGCTGGCCTCGCCGAGATCTCCCGCTGCGGAGGCGTCGGCATACGTGATGGCTCCTTCCGTGGAGGAGACCAGCGAGATGACACCGCCGGTGCCGGAGGCATTCTCGCCGTTGCCGATCGCCGCCGGCCAGTCACCCGACGCTTTGTCCGTCCAGACCTCCGGCGCTGCGGCAGCGAGGTACTCGGTGAAGTTCTTGGTGGTTCCGGACTCGTCGCCGCGGTGCACGGCAGTGATCGGGGTTGAGGGCAGGTCCACGCCGGTGTTTGCGGCAGCGATGGCCGGGTCATTCCAGGTGGTGATCTCGCCGCGGAAGATTTTCGCGATGGTGGCCGCGTCCAGGTTCAGCTCGGAAATTCCCGCCAGGTTGAACGCCACGGCAATCGGAGACACATACACGGGCAGGTGCAGGGCTCCGTCCGGGCCGCACTTTTCGACGGCTGCTGCCGCTTCTTCGTCGTCGAGATAGGCGTCAGAGCCCGCGAACTGGACACCCCCGGCCAGCAGGGCCTTGCGTCCGGCTCCGGATCCATCCGGGGAATACTGCACCGACGCCTTGGGGTTGGCGGCCGCGAAATCTGCAATCCAGGCCTGCATGGCCGAGTCCTGGGAGGAAGCCCCCGAACCGGAGAGCGTTCCCGTCAGCGTGCTCTCCGACGCCGAGGGCGCACTGCCTTCGGCCGGAGCGGTTGCGCTGTCGCTGCCGCAGGCCGATAAGGCGAGCGCGGCAACCGACAACAGAGCGGCTGAACGGATAATACGAGTTACCGACACGTCTTGCCCCTTTCAAGGGCTCGATTTGCATGGAGCAGGCGCACCGGCACACGCTTCCGGTTCACCGGGACGTCTTGGCGTCCTTCATTGATCGTGGACCGGGAAGGTTAACGAAAGGTGAACGGTGCCAAGCGGCGGAGAAAACTTATCCGCAACCGCCACGGGGCGAGGGCAAACGGGCTTGCGCAGCGTCACACTGGCCCTTCGGATGGAGGGGCGGGGCGGGCGGCCCTAGACTAATGGCATGCCCGCACGCGACCGCCTTGCCCAAAGCCGGGGATTTGTGCGGAACCGTGTCCTCGTGGGGCTCCGGCGCAGCCGGGATTCCATCTACCCCGCCCTGCAGATGACGGTCTGCGCCGTGGGCGCCTACGGCTTTGCCGAATACATCCTCGGGCATCAGGGCCCGCTTTTCGCCGCCACTGCCGCCCTGATCTCACTGGGGTTTTCGCGGGAACCGCGGACCCGCCGGGTCTTGGAGGTGGGCATCGGCTGCACCCTGGGCATCACCATTGGTGAACTGCTGCTGCATGTGCTGGGCACCGGCCTGTGGCAGGCCGCCGTCGTGCTCTTCATCTCCGTGATGCTGGCCCGGTTCCTGGACCGCGGCGTCATCTTCACCACCCAGCTCGGTCTGCAGTCGCTGCTGGTGGTCCTGCTTCCGGCACCCGAGGGCGGGGCCTTCACCCGCAGCCTCGACGCGATTGTGGGCGGGACGTTTGCCCTTCTGATCACCATGCTGGCTCCGCGGGACCCCCGGAGGGAGCCCAAATCCAACGTCCGGGACCTCTTGCACGAGCTCTCCGCCGTCCTGCGCCAATGCGCCGATGCCTTGGCCAAAAGTGATTCCACCCTGGCCTGGCACGCGCTGGTCCGTGCCCGCAATACCCAGCCGCAGCTTGATTCGCTGACCCGCAGTGTGCGGGACGCGCGCGAGGTTGCCCGCATCTCCCCGGCCTACCGCCGCCATCTGGCCGAGCTGGGTGACCTGCGCGGATCCATCGGTTATCTGGACCTCGCCGTGCGCAACAGCCGGGTTTTTGCCCGCCGCACAACATCGGTGATTAACCACGCGGCACTGGATGACACTGCCATTGAGCGAGTGTCTGAGGCAGTGAACGACACCGCCGACGCCGTGGACATCCTTGCCCGCGCCCTGGCCGGCGCGGAGTCCGCAGGTACCCGGGAAAAGCACCTGCGCCAGGCCCGCAACGAGCTGGCCCTGGTGGGCGCCCAGCTTAATCCCGAACAACTGGGCATCACGGACATTCAGGGGGACGCCCTGGTGATGCTGTTCCGGCCCCTGGTGGTTGACCTGCTCGAGTCCACCGGCCTCAGCCACGAGGAAGCGGTGAGCTACCTCTCCCAGGTCTGACCCCCCGGTCTACAGCGGGCCGGGAGTGTCAGTGCGGCGGGATAGCCTGTTTTTATGGCCACCAAGACTACCCGTGCAAAAACCGCCAACTACCGCTGCGCCGAGTGCGGCTGGACCACGGCCAAATGGGTGGGCCGCTGCGGCGAGTGCCAGGCCTGGGGGACAGTGGAGGAAGCGGGCGAGGTGCTGGCCCGCACCACGGCCGCTGCCACGGTGGCGCGTCCTGCCCAGCGCATCGCCGACGTCGATGCCACCACGGCGGCTTACCAGCCCACCGGCGTCAATGAGCTGGACCGCGTCCTGGGCGGCGGCCTGGTTCCGGGGGCCGTCATCCTGCTCGCCGGCGAACCCGGCGTCGGCAAGTCCACCCTGCTGCTGGACGTGGCCGCCAAGGTCGCAAACCTCGGGCGGAACGTCCTGTATGTCACCGGCGAGGAATCCACTGCGCAGGTGAAACTGCGCGCAGAGCGCATCGGAGCGGTGTCCGACTTCCTGTACCTCGGCGCGGAAACCGACCTTGGCCAGGCCCTGGGCCAGGTGGAGCAGGTTGAACCCGGCCTGCTGATTGTCGACTCGGTGCAAACGCTGAGCAGCACGGCTGTGGACGGAAGCGCCGGCGGGGTCAGCCAGGTGCGGGAGGTAGCCGCGTCCCTCATCAACGCCGCCAAAACCCGGAACATGACCACGCTGCTGGTGGGACATGTCACCAAGGACGGGTCCATCGCCGGCCCGCGGCTGCTGGAACACCTCGTGGATGTGGTGTGCCAGTTTGACGGCGACCGCCATTCCCGGCTGCGGCTGCTGCGGGCGGTGAAGAACCGTTACGGCCCCACGGACGAGGTGGGTTGCTTTGACCTGACCGAAGACGGGATCGAGGGCCTCGCGGACCCGTCCGGGCTGTTCGTTTCGCGGACCAAGGAACCGGTCTCCGGCACCTGCATCACCGTGACGCTGGAAGGGAAAAGGCCACTGGTCGCCGAGGTCCAGGCACTGCTGGCCGAAACCAGCAACTCGCAGGCCCGCCGCGCCACCAGCGGGCTGGATTCATCCCGTGTTGCCATGCTCCTGGCGGTGCTGCAGCAGCGCGCGTCCATGAACCTGGCCAAGGATGACAGCTATGTGGCCACGGTGGGCGGGGTCAAGCTCAGCGAACCTGCAACGGATTTGGCCGTGGCGCTGGCCGTGGCCTCCGCCAAAATGAACAAGCCCCTGCCCGCCCAGCTCATAGCCTTTGGCGAGGTTGGCCTGGCCGGAGAGGTTCGACCGATTCCCGGCATTGCCCGGCGGATCCAAGAAGCTGAACGCCTCGGTTTCACCCATGCGGTGGTGCCGGCCTCCCCCAACGGTCCGGTGGCGGTTCCTGCCGGGTTCAAGGTCCGGGAAGTGTCCACCCTCACGGAGGCCCTGGAACTGTTGTTCTAGATCCTTGCGTGCGGCGCCACGCGGCCGGGCCCGGAGGGCACAAAAGTGGCCATTGTCCCCTGCAGGACCACTACTATAGGGAAGTGTCTGTGCATTGTCCGCCCAGAACGTTCGTGGGCCCGACGGCCGGAAGGAAGTGACCATGGCGCGCACACCCGAAGATGCACTGAAGGCCACTTTGGCGCGGGTAGCACCCGGAACAGATCTGCGCGATGGCTTGGAACGCATCCTGCGCGGCCGCACCGGCGCCCTGATCGTTTTGGGGTTTGACCGCACCGTTGATTCCATCTGCTCCGGCGGCTTCGATATCGGCATTGACTTTTCCCCAACGCGGCTTCGTGAACTGGCCAAAATGGACGGCGCGATTGTTTGCGACAAGGATGCCAAGTCCATTCTCCGGGCGGCGGTCCAGCTGGTTCCCGACCACAAAATCGAGACGCATGAATCCGGCACCCGGCACCGTACCGCGGAGCGCGTGGCCATTGAAACCGGTTTTCCGGTCATCTCGGTCAGCCAGTCCATGCAGATCATCCAGCTGTACGTAGGCGGACTGCGCCACGTCCTGGAAGGGTCCGAGCCCGTGCTGGCGCGGGCCAATCAGGCACTGGCCACCCTGGAGCGCTACCGCGCCCGGCTGGACCAGGTCACCAACTCCCTCTCCGCCCTGGAAATCGAAGCGATGGTCACTGTCCGTGATGTGGCTGTCACCCTGCAGCGCCAGGAAATGGTCCGCCGGATTTCCGAGGAAATCTCCCAGTACGTCCTGGAACTCGGCGTGGACGGCCGCCTGCTCTCACTGCAGCTCGAAGAACTCACCGCCGGACTGGGCCCGGGCAGCGAGATGATCGTCCGGGACTACGCAGATTTGCAGGACGGCAGCCAGCGGCCCGAGGAACAGGTGGCCACGCTGCAGAACCTCAGCTCCTCCGACATGGTCGACCTGAGCAAGATCGCCGCCGTCGTGGGCTTCCAGCCCGGCCAGGACTCCCTCGAAGCTGTGGTCCAGCCGCGCGGCTACCGCTTGCTCAGCAACATCAAGTCCGTGCCGCCGGCCGTCTCCAACCGTCTCGTGGACCACTTTGGCGGGCTGCAGAACCTGATGGCCGCCAACATTGAAGACCTGATGACGGTGGACGGCATTGGTGAACAGCGGGCGCGGACGGTGCGCGAAGGCCTTTCCCGCATTGCGGAGACCAGCCTTCTTGACCGGTTTATGTAACTGAAGGCTTTGTCTAACTGCCCGGGTTGTCTATCTGCCCGGGTTATCCAGCTGACGGGCGGGTAGCCCGAGGCTCTATCCGGCTGTCGGCAGCGCACTGCCCCATACTGCCGCAGTCAGCCACCGGCAGCGCAGAGCGGCTCCCGGGAAGCGGCTATTCCAGCTCGAAGGTGGTTCGTTCGCTGCTGATCTCGCCCAGGCGTGCCGTAAACGCGTAGGTTCCCGGACCGGGCTTGCTGGACACATCCGTGCAGCCCTCGGTTGACCGCTGGCGGTCCCAGGTGAACTTGGCCGTTTCCACGCTGTTGGGCTTTACCGTCTTCAGCAGGTCCTCGCCGCGCTGCTGGCAATCTGCCGAGGAGAAAATCCGGTCAGGACCGCTGGTGACAATGAATTCCATCTGGCTGGTTCCCAGGTTGACCTGGCACGGCTCGGTTCCGGTGTTGGTAACAGTCAGGGTCAGCACGGGGCTGACCTGCGACGAGTAGCTCAGCGCGTCCGTGGTGGCGCTGACGCCCACGGATGCAGCCGGGCACAGTGCTGCCGCGGAGGCCGTTTCCGTCGGTTTCGCCGACTTTGAAGGCGTTGCTGCAGGAGCCGGGGTCGCCGCCGGCGTTTTTTCGGCACCGGGATCAGTGCTGGCAGGTACGGGGGCAGCAGACTCTGTGCCGGTGGTGTCCGAGGCAACGGCGTCGTCCCCCCGCAGCGCATTCACCACGGTGACGATGCCCGTGACAATGCCAATGACAACCAGCAGCGCAAGTACTCCGGCGACGATTCTGCGGCGCCGGTAAACAGCCGGACTAGGGCGTCCGGGTGCCTGATGTGATGATCCATTCCCAACCATGCCTTAAGGCTAGGTAACCGGCTCCGGATTACCTGCCGCACCACGCCGGTTAGTAGAGTATTGGTGGTCATAACCGAGGGAGATTGCATGGAACCGGGCCTGCAGACGGCACCGCAGCTGCATACGGAGATCATTAGCTGGTTCACCGCCAATGCACGCGATCTTCCCTGGCGGCGCCGGGAGTGCACTCCCTGGGGTGTTTTCGTCAGTGAAATCATGTTGCAGCAGACGCCGGTGGTCCGGGTTCTCCCGGTATGGGAACAGTGGATGCAGCGCTGGCCCACCCCTGCCGCGCTGGCTGCAGAGGCCAGCGGAGAGGCGGTCCGTGCTTGGGGTCGACTGGGGTATCCCCGCCGGGCCCTGCGGCTTCACGCCGCAGCTTCGGCCATGACAGAACGCTTTGCCGGCGCGGTTCCGGATACCCATGCTGAACTCCTGACCCTGCCCGGCGTCGGCAATTACACCGCAGCCGCCGTCGCCGCCTTTGCTTTCGGCCGCCGGGAAGCGGTGGTGGACACCAATATTCGCCGGGTCCATGCCCGCGCGCTCGCCGGCAAGGCCCTCCCCTCGCCGGCGCTCACCGCTGCAGAGATGCGGCTGGCCGTTGAGCTGCTGCCCGCCGATGAGACCGCATCAGTTGCCTGGAACGCCTCCGTCATGGAACTCGGCGCCCTGGTCTGCACGGCAAGGTCTCCCAAGTGCGAAGTCTGCCCCGTGCGCCGGCACTGCGCCTGGGTGGCCGCCGGACAGCCCGCTCCGGAACACGTGCCCAAGGGGCAGGCGTGGGCCGGCACGGACCGCCAGGTGCGCGGCGCCGTCATGGCCGTGTTGCGCTCAGCCCGCAGCCCGGTGCTTCGGAGCCTGCTGCTGGGTCCGGTGGATCTGGCGGCGGCCGAAGCGGACGCGGACCCCGATCTGGCGGCACTGGCGAAGCTCCACGCACTGCAGGCTCCCGCAGCGCAGCTGGAACGCGCAGTTGCCGGTCTCCTGGCGGACAAGCTCGCCGAAGAGATCGACGGCGGCCTCCAGCTTCCCGCCTGACCCGGCAGGACCTGCGCGAGCGGCTAAATCTCCCCGAAACCGTTGCGCACTTCCAGGGCCATGATGTCCACCGCGCGGGCGGCGTCGGGACCGCGTGCGGTCAGGGTCAGGGTTTGACCCTGGCCCAGGCCCAGCGTCATCAGCATCATCACGGACTTAGCGTCCACGCCGTTGATGCGGACTTCGGCGTCCAGATCGGACATTGCCTGCGCGACGGCGGCGGCCGGGCGCGCGTGCAGGCCCGCCGGGTTGATGAGCTCCCAGGAGCCGGTGTGGACCCCCGCATCGGCGGGATCCAGGTCATCCTCCATCGCATCGGCTTCGTCGGATGCATCCGTCGTCTGCACGCCGGGTGCGTTTGCGGTGCTGTTCGCGGCTCCCGCGGACGGTGGAAGGTGTCCGGCAGCCTCAGCTTCCTGAAGGACGGCCATGAGGGCCCTGCCGCTCTGTGCAGCCACGGCGGCTGCCACTGTCCCCTCCACCAGAGGTGCATCCGCGAGCCGGACGCGGGCGCGCTGGTCGTCGTCGAGGAATTCCACTGCCGTTTCAGCGGTCATCACGGCGGACCCAAGGTCGGCCAGCAACAGGACGCCTTCGCCTGTGTCCGCGGCGGCAATTGCAGTCTGAATCTTCTCCAGGCTGGTGCCAATACCGCCGTCATCGGTGCCGCCGGCCGGTTCAAGCCTCACATCCCGCGCCATCTGTGCCGCCAGCTCACGGACACCCTCCGCCAGCTTGGCGCTGTGGGAAACAATCACCAGTCCAACACTCATGCGTCCTCTTCCGCCGTTTCCGCCGCTGCCTGCAGGATCAGCACAGTGGATGCGGCGCCCGGATCCAGGTGCCCGGCACTGCGTTCTCCGAGGTAGCTGGCCCGTCCTTTGCGGGCAATGAGCGGTTCCGTCCCGGTTAGTCCTGCATCAGCAGCATTGGCGGCGGCTGCCAGCACTTCCTTAGGTCCGGCGTGGGCATCCGCGGCTGTCCCGGCCGCCTCAACTGCAGGGGTCCAGGCGTCCACCATGGTCTTGTCTCCGGGCTCCGCTTTACCCCGGGCCACAATGCCGTCCCGTGCTGCCGTCAGGACGGCGACGACGGCGGCGGGGTCAAGTTCAGTGGCCGATCCCGCGGCGGTGGAGGCCCGCAGGAAGGCTGTCCCGTACAGCGGACCGGCCGCCCCGCCCACTTTTGACATCAGGGTCATTGCGGCCAGTTTCAGGACTTGGCCCGGAGTTTCCGGAATTCCGTCCGCCTCCAGCTTCTCCACCACCGCAGAGAAGCCCCGGTCCATGTTTTCTCCGTGGTCCGCATCGCCTATGTCCCGGTCAAGATTGATCAGGCGCTGCCGGTTTTCCGCCATCGCAGCGGCGCTGGCCCGCATCCAATCTGCTGCCCACTGCGCATCAAGTGCCATGGTCAAACCCCCCACCGCATGGCCGGAGTATTCACCGGCGAGTCCCAAAGTTCCATCATTTCCTCATCCAGCCGCAGCACCGTCACGGAAGCTCCCTGCATGTCCAGGGCCGTGATGTAGTTGCCCACCAGCGATCGTTCAACGCGGATGCCGCGCTCGGCCAGCACTTCCGCTGCGCGGCGGTACACGATGTAAAGCTCGCTGAGCGGAGTGCCGCCCATGCCGTTGACGAAGAGGAGCACCGGTTCGCCCTCCAGTGCGCCCAGATCCTGCAGGACGGGTTCCAGCAGCTGGTCCGTGATGGTGTCCGCTTCTGCCATGGGCATCCGCCGCCGTCCGGGTTCGCCGTGGATTCCGACCCCCAGCTCGATTTCATTGTCCTCGAGGGTAAAGCTGGGCTCACCGGCGTGGGGAACCGTGCACGGTGCCAGCGCCACTCCCATGGACCGGACGTTCGCATTGACGCGTTCGGCCACTGCGGTCACCTGCTCCAGGGAATCGCCCCGCTCAGCTGCGCCGCCGGCGATCCGTTCCACCAGCACGGTTCCCGCCACCCCGCGGCGGCCTGCCGTGTACAGCGAGTCTTCCACCGCGACGTCGTCGTTCACCACCACAGTGGCTACCGTGACGCCCTCCGCCTGCGCGAGTTCCGCAGCGGTTTCAAAGTTCAGGATGTCCCCGGTGTAATTCTTCACGATCAGCAGGACCCCGGCTCCGGTATCCGTTTCCGTGATGGCCGGGAGAATTTGGTCCGGCGTGGGTGAGGTGAACACCGCGCCGGGCACCGCGGCGTCCAGCATGCCCCGGCCCACGTAACCGCTGTGCAGGGGTTCATGGCCGCTGCCCCCGCCGGAGACCAGGGACACCTTGCCCTGAGACGGTTCCCGGCGCAGAACGAGGTCCGGATCCTGATGCACCCGGACCAGATGGGGATGAGCCAGTCCGAATCCGGCGAGGGATTCGGAGACGACTCTGCGCGGATCATTGATCAGCTTCTTCATTCGTGAGCAGCTCCTTCGGCGCAGCGCCCGTGCGGTGCAGCGCACCGGCCCGGGTCAGACATGGATCAGGGCATGTTTTGCGAGTGCTTCCGACCCTACCCCCGACCGGAGTTGCTGGACAGGCTGCCCGCAAGCTCGGGTTAAACAGGTGTGGGAGAGGCATTACGCCTCTCCCACACCTGTTCAGGACGCTGTTGTCCTGCGGGTCCTACTTACCCTTGAAAGCATCCTTGATGTTTTCGCCGGCCTGCTTGGCACTGCCCTTGGCCTGGTCGCCGTGTCCTTCGGCTTCCATGCTCTCGTTGCCGGTGGCCTTTCCAAGACCTTCCTTGACCTTGCCGCCAAGCTTCTCGGCTGAATTCTGCACCTTGTCATCTGCGCCCATAATAGGATCCCGCTTTCTGATCGTGGTCCCTCCGCCGGAAAAACTGCCGGAATCAGAACCTTGTGTGATGCTCAGTACCCTGAGCTTATCCGCGCCAAAGCGCAAAAGACCAGCCGGAGTCCATCGGTTTCCCTTATTGCGAACACGCACTTTAGGCCTGCCGGCCGAAAAACAGTTATAGGCTGCGGATCATTCGGGTGTTGCCGAGCGTATTTGGCTTAACCCGGGCGAGGTCCAGGAATTCCGCAACTCCCTCGTCATGGGAGCGCAGCAGTTCCGAATAAACCTCCGGATCGACTGCAGACTGATTGGCCATCACCTCAAAGCCGTGGCGGCGGAAAAAATCCACTTCAAAAGTCAGGCAGAACACCCGGTCCAC
The DNA here is from genome assembly GCF_058269295.1 of Arthrobacter sp. TJ-58. Classification (NCBI taxonomy): domain Bacteria; kingdom Bacillati; phylum Actinomycetota; class Actinomycetes; order Micrococcales; family Micrococcaceae; genus Arthrobacter; species Arthrobacter sp. TJ-58. The sequence goes on along the minus strand of NZ_JBZCNM010000004.1, from coordinate 85,378 downwards.
ACCAATTTCAGAAGCTTCGGCCAGCAGGGCTTCAAGCAGGACGTGGCCGACCCCGCGGCCCCGCCACCGGGCGTCCGTCGCCAGGGTCCGGACCTCTGCAAGGTCTTCCCACATCACATGCAGCGCACCGCAGCCAATCACTGCACCGTCGGGCCCAACAGCCACCCGAAACTCCTGCAGCCCCTCGTAATAGGCCACTGCTTCCTTTGCGACCAGGATCCGGTCAGCGGCCAGCGGCGCCACGAGGGAGCGGATCAGGGGAACATCTGAGGTACGGGCACGCCGAACTGTGATGGTAGTCGCGGAAGTCACCGGCCCAGTCTAGGACTGTGCGGGACACAGACGAAAAAATGCTTCGCTGGCGACGCAACAGAAGGGGCCGGCAGATGCGGAAGGACCCGGCGGGCTGAGTGCCCGCCGGGTCCTTCCGGATTAGTTCAAGCGCTGCGCGGCTTAGTCGCCGACGCCGGCCTCAATCGCCGAGGGTGCTTCCTCGATGGCCTTAGGCGCACCGTGTCCCACGAACGTGAAGGTGGCGTCGTCTCCTTCGCCCTCCACGTCCACGGATACCAGTTCGCCGGGCTTGAGATCCCCGAACAGGATCTTCTCGGAGAGCTGGTCCTCGATCTCGCGCTGGATGGTCCGGCGCAGCGGCCGGGCACCCATGGCGGGATCGTAGCCGCGCGTGGCCAGCAGTTCCTTGGCCGCGGGGGTCAGCTCGATGGTCATTCCCTTGTCCGCCAGGCGCTTGCCGAGGCGTTCCAGGAACAGGTCCACGATCTGAACGATCTCGTCCTGCGTGAGCTGCGGGAACACCACCGTGTCATCGACACGGTTGAGGAATTCGGGGCGGAAGTGCTGACGAAGCTCTTCCGTGACCCGGGCCCGCATCCGGTCGTAACCGGTCTTGGTGTCCGTGCCGGACTGGAAACCGGTGGAGACGCTCTTGGAGATGTCCCGGGTTCCCAGGTTGGTGGTCATGATGATGATGGTGTTCTTGAAGTCCACCACCCGGCCCTGGCTGTCAGTCAGGCGGCCGTCTTCGAGGATCTGCAGCAGCGAGTTGAACAGGTCAGCGTGGGCCTTCTCAACTTCGTCGAACAGCACCACGGAGAACGGACGGCGGCGGACCTTTTCGGTCAGCTGCCCGCCTTCTTCGTAGCCGACGTAGCCCGGAGGGGCACCGAAGAGCCGGGAAACTGTGTGCTTCTCGGAGTATTCGGACATGTCCAGGGTGATCAGCGCGTCTTCGTCCCCGAAGAGGAATTCCGCCAGCGCCTTGGCAAGCTCCGTCTTACCCACACCGGTGGGACCGGCGAAGATGAAGGAACCGCCCGGACGCTTGGGGTCCTTAAGTCCGGCCCGCGTACGGCGCATGGCCTGCGAGATGGACTTGATGGCCTGGTCCTGACCGATGACGCGCTTGTGCAGCTCGTCTTCCATCTTGAGCAGGCGCGTGGATTCTTCTTCGTTGAGCTTGACCACGGGGATGCCGGTGGAATTGGCGAGCACCTCGGCGATGAGTTCTTCATCCACCTCGGCAATGTCATCCAGTCCCCCGGACTTCCACTGGCGCTCCTTTTCCGCCCGCTGGTCATGGAGCTTCTGCTCCTTGTCCCGCAGGGAGGCGGCGCCTTCGAAGTCCTGGGAATCGATGGCCGATTCCTTCTCCAGCTTCAGCGCGGAAATACGCTCGTCGATCTCCTTGAGCTCCGGCGGAGCGGTCATGCGGCGGATGCGCAGCCGGGCACCGGCTTCGTCAATCAGGTCGATGGCCTTGTCCGGAAGGAAGCGGTCGCTGATGTACCGCTCTGCCAGGGTGGCCGCCGATGTCAGCGCAGCATCCGTGATGGACACGCGGTGGTGCGCTTCGTAGCGGTCCCGCAGGCCCTTCAGGATCTCGATGGAGTGGGCAACGGAAGGCTCGTTGACCTGGATCGGCTGGAAACGCCGTTCGAGGGCTGCGTCCTTCTCAATGTGCTTGCGGTACTCATCAAGCGTGGTTGCACCAATGGTCTGCAGCTCGCCTCGGGCCAGCATCGGCTTCAGGATGGATGCTGCGTCGATGGCGCCTTCGGCGGCACCGGCACCCACAAGGGTGTGGATCTCATCGATGAAGAGGATGATGTCGCCGCGGGTGCGGATTTCCTTGAGGACCTTCTTCAGGCGTTCCTCAAAGTCACCGCGGTAGCGGGAACCGGCAACGAGTGAACCCAGGTCAAGGGTGTACAGCTGCTTGTCACGGATGGTCTCCGGAACATCGCCGCGCACGATCGCCTGGGCCAGGCCCTCGACAACCGCGGTCTTGCCGACGCCGGGCTCACCAATCAGAACAGGGTTGTTCTTGGTACGGCGGGACAGGACCTGCATGACACGTTCCATCTCATGCTCGCGCCCGATGACGGGATCAAGCTTGGATTCGCGTGCAGCCTGTGTCAGGTTGCGGCCGAACTGGTCCAGCACCACCGAACCGGCGGGCTGGCCTTCCTGCTGCTGGCCGCCCGAGCTGACAGGCTCCTTGCCCTGGTAACCGGAGAGCAGCTGGATAACCTGCTGGCGCACCCGGTTCAGGTCCGCTCCCAGCTTGACGAGGACCTGTGCGGCCACGCCTTCGCCTTCGCGGATCAGGCCGAGCAGGATGTGCTCGGTTCCAATGTAGTTGTGGCCAAGCTGCAGGGCTTCCCGGAGGGAAAGCTCCAGCACCTTCTTGGCACGGGGGGTGAAGGGGATGTGGCCGGACGGGGCCTGCTGGCCCTGACCGATGATCTCCTGCACCTGCTCACGCACGGCACCCAGTGAAATACCCAGGGATTCAAGGGCCTTAGCTGCGACACCTTCGCCCTCATGAATGAGCCCGAGCAGGATGTGCTCGGTGCCGATGTAGTTGTGGTTGAGCATGCGAGCCTCTTCTTGGGCAAGCACGACAACGCGACGGGCACGGTCGGTAAATCTTTCAAACATGAGGCACACTCCTAGCTAACGCGTAATTCGATGCTACGTGTCCTGCGCGTGCTTAAGGAGCGTGTTCGCCCAAGGCGTGACCAAGGTGCTCCAACTGGGGGCCCCCAGACCCCCAGCCCGGGGTGTTAGCCCTGGGCTGCGCGGTAAGCCTCGATGATTTCGCTGTTCACGCGGCCGCGTTCGGACACGGTGTACCCGTTGTTGCGGGCCCACTCGCGGATCTGGGCTGCTTCATTACTCCGCGCAGCACCTGCAGCACGGGGACGGCCCGTGCGGCCGCCCACCTTGCGGCCGGCATCAACGTAGGGCTTCAGGGCTGCACGAAGATTCTTTGCATTGTCTTTTGACAGGTCGATCTCGTACTGGGATCCGTCAAGACCAAACCGTACGGTCTCATCCGCACTTCCAGCATCGAGGTCATCGACCAGAATGATATTTACCTTTTGCGCCACGACAGGCTCCTAAGCAGTTTAAACCGGGAAAACGAGAATGAGACCACTTAGAGTATGGCGCAAATTCGAATGCCTCGTCAAAGCGTAGGAGCCAAATTTAATTACTTTTCTTTTTCCGGGGCGCCACTACTTGTATCGCGGTCAGCGGCAAGGTCGGCCTCCCGTTCCGCTTCAGCCAGCGCCTTTCGCTCTGACCGGTCCACATTGAGCAGCGCCTTCATCACAAAATAGAAAAGTGCTGCAACACACACTGAAGGCAGTAGGACTTCCACGTATTCCATAGTCTCTAACCCATTTCCGGCTTCAGGAGAGGGAACAGAATTGTTTCCCGGATTCCTGTATTCGTGAAAAGCATCACTAAACGGTCAATTCCCAGACCGATGCCGCCCATGGGCGGTGCTCCGTATTCAAGGGCCCGCAGGAAGTCTTCATCCAGCGCCATGGCTTCTTCATCGCCGCCGGCGGCCCGGAGGGACTGCTCGGTGAGCCGCTCACGCTGGATTACCGGGTCAATGAGCTCCGAGAATGCCGTGCCGCGTTCCATGCCGCCGATGATGAGGTCCCAGGCCTCGATCAGGCGGGGATCGTCGCGGTTGGGCCGCGCCAGGGGCTGGGCGGAGGGCGGGTAGTCATAGACGAACGTCGGCTGGATCAGCGTGGGCTCAACGATTTCACCGAAGAGTTCAACCACGAGCTTCTCGGCATCCCACTTGGGATCCACCTTGACGGAGTGCTTTTCCGCAATGCCGCGCAGCGTCTCAACATCGGTTTCAGGGGTGACTTCCACACCCACGGCCTCGGAAAGGCCCGGATAGACGGACAGCCACTTCCATTCACCGTCCAGGTCAATGGTGCCGGCCTCGGTTTCAATTTGCCGGCTGCCCACCAGATCGGCGCAGTGCAGGATGATTTCCTTGATGCGGTCCGCCATCACATACTGGTCCGCATACGCTTCATAGCATTCCAGCGTGGTGAATTCGGGGCTGTGGGTGGAATCCACTCCCTCATTGCGGAAAATGCGGCCGAGCTCGAAAACCCGCTCAATGCCGCCGACCACCGCACGCTTGAGGTACAGCTCAGTGGCGATCCGCAGGGTCATCTTCTGATCAAAGGCATTCAAATGCGTTTCGAACGGACGCGCTGCGGCACCGCCGTGAACCAGCTGCAGCATGGGGGTTTCCACTTCCACGTAACCGTGGCCGTGGAGAGTGTCCCGGACACCGCGGATAATGGCTGCCCGCTTGTAAACCATATCCCGGGCTTCCTCGCGGACCATGAGATCCACATATCGCTGACGGACGCGGGTTTCTTCGTTCAAGCCGGCGTGCAGCACGGGCAGGGGACGCAGCGCCTTGGAGGCCATGGACCAGGAGTCGGCCATGATGGAGAGCTCGCCGCGGCGGGAGGAAATCACTTCACCCCGGACAAAGACATGGTCACCGAGGTCAACCAGCGCCTTCCAGTCAGCAAGTGCCTCTTCTCCAATAACGGCCAGGCTCAGCATGGCCTGGACGCGGGTTCCGTTGCCCTCCTGAAGGGTCGCGAAGCATAGCTTGCCGGTGTTGCGGACAAAGACGACGCGGCCGGTAACGCCTACGGTTTCACCGCTCGTTTCATCGGCGGCCAGGTGTCCGAACTTCTCCCGTATTTCTTTAAGGGAATGCGTGCGTTCCACGCCCACCGGATAGGCTTCATCGCCCCGGGCGATGAGACGAGCCCGTTTTTCGGCGCGGATGCGCATCTGCTCGGAGGTGTCGGCTGCTTCGGGAACGGGATTAGGTGTGGTCACACCCTTAAGTTTACAGAGCTGCGCGAAGGGGGTTTACGGCCGGCGCCCAGCTTGCTCCCGGCTGGCGCACAGACCGCTGGGTCAGCTGGTTTCCGTGCCGGGCTGCAGCGGCAGGTTGTCGATCAGGCGCACCGGCCCCACGCGTGCGGCCAGGAGTGCCAGTGCCGGTTGTTCCAGCGGGCGGTTTCCGTCCGCCAGCGGCTGCAGCGTTTGCGGGTCCACGATGTCGAAGTAGTCCAGTTCCACCAGCGGTTCTGCCGCCACCAGGGCGACGGCGGCGGCCAGGTCTGCGGGCCGGCCGGCGGAAACCCGCTGCTGCAGGGAGAACAGGGCGCGGGAGAGCACCGTTGCTGCCCTGCGCTGTGCCGGGTCCAGGAAGACATTGCGGCTGGATTCAGCCAAACCGTCAGCGGCGCGGACCACGGGAACACCAATAATTTCAGCATCGAAGTTCAGGTCCGCGGCCATCCGGCGGATCAAGGCCAGCTGCTGGGCGTCCTTCTGCCCGAAGTAGGCCCGGAACCGGACGTTCGGGGCAGCGGGAGATGCGGTGGGGGATGCGGTGGGGGATGCATAGTGGAGCAGCTTGGCCACCACGGTCAGTACGCCGTCAAAATGCCCCGGCCTCGAGGCTCCCTCGTAACGGGCACCCAGCTCTCCCGAGCTGATCCGCACCAGCGGTTCTCCGTCCGGATAGACCTCCGCCTCAGCGGGGGCAAACACCAGGTCCACGCCGGCCGCACCCAGCAGTTCAAGGTCGGCCGCGAGGTTACGGGGGTAACGGCGCAGGTCTTCCGGATCGTTGAACTGCAGGGGGTTAACGAACACGGAAGCAACAACTACGTCGTTCTCCGCCCGGGCGGCGTCCATCAGGGAGCGGTGCCCCGAATGGAGGGCGCCCATGGTGGGGACCAGGCCAAGGCTTTGCACCGCCTTCCCGCCGGACTCCTTGCCGGCGCCAAGGGATTCATCGATGGCGCTTTTCAGTTCAGCTGCGGTGCGCAGCACGCGGGGAGCATTCACCGCGGTCCTTCCGCGTCGAGGGTCAGGGCATCAATGACGGCCTGACCGCGCGCCTCGCTGAGCAGTCCCCGGTCAATGGCGCGCCGAGCAGTGGCCAGTGACAGGGCGCGGTAGGTGTCCTGCAGATCGGCGCTGTCCTGGCGGCTCAGCTCCTGCAGGTGCGCCGCCACGGTGCCGGCGTCGCCGCGGGCCACCGGACCGGTCAGTGCGTGTTCGCCGGAGGCCAGGGCGTTTTCCAGCGAGGCCCGCATCAGGGGCCCCAGCAGCCGGTCGGGGTTTTCCACTCCGATGTCCTTGAGCAATTGGACTGACTGGGCGGTGATGGTGACGAGGTGGTTGGATGCGTGGGCCAGTGCCAGGTGGTAATTGACCCGGTCCGCCTCGTCGATGACCACCGGCTCGGCGCCCATTTCCACCACCAGCGCCTGGGCAATGGGCAGCACGGCGGTGGGGGCGGTTACCCCGAACGAGCAGTCGGCCAGCCGGGTCAGGTCAAGGCTCATCCCGGTGAAGGTCATGGCCGGATGAAGTGCCAGCGGGATGGCGCCGGCGCGGCGGGCGGGTTCGAGGATGTCCGTGCCGAACCGTCCCGAGGTGTGGGCCACCAGCTGGCCTGCCTGCCAGGCGTTGGTTTTCGCCAGCCCCGCCACCAGCGGCCCCAGGGCGTCGTCGGGCACGGCCAGCAGCACCAGCTCCGAGCGCTCCACAATTTCCGGAATGTCCAGGACCGGTACGCCGGGCAGCAGGTTCGCTGCGCGCTCACGGCTTTCCTCGCTGACTGCAGAGACGCCGACGACGGCGTGTTCAGCGGCCCGCAGGGCCGCACCCAGTACGGCGCCCACCCGGCCGGCACCAATGACGCCAATTCCCAGCCGGCCGCGCCTTCGCTTGTCGGCCGTGCTCGTCTCAGCGCTGTTCATGGGGAATCTCCTTGGAAAACGGATCGGTGGAGGTGGTTGGAGCGGGCGAGTTCCAGGAGCCGGTACGGTCCCGGCGCCGGGCCTCGCGCGCACGGGTCGCCTGTTCCCGGAAGAGCCGGCGGGCGGCGTCGTCGTCCATTTTGCGGATCTGCGGCCGGACCGGGCCGGGCGTTGAGTGCAGGACCAGGTCGCTGGTGGCAAAACGCCGGCGCAGCGGGCCCTGCTCCAGGGCCATCGACTGGGTGCGTTCATGCGGCACCACGGACAGCACCCGCCAGAGCGCGCCGCTGCGGATCAGCAGGGCTGTGTCGGTGAGGACGAATCCGTTCCGGCGCCAGGCCAGCGGTGCGATCCAGCGGGCCCGGCGGGGGGTGGTCGTGAAGCCGGCCGCGTTGTCCCGCCCGGTAATGCCGGCCGTGAACACGTCAATCGGACGGTCGGTGCCCGGTTCCGGCAGGACCAGGGCGAGGATATCAAAGACTTCGGAAAGGGTTCCGGCCGGCAGGAGCTTGGTGCGGGCCTGCCCTGCGTTGTTGCTGCCGGTTCCGTAACCGGCCACGTTCACGGAGATCCGGTACCAGCCCGTGAGCCGCCACAGGGGCGGCTGCGTCACGGACACTGCCTGGATCCGGCCCGGGGGGACCGTCTGCGTGCGGGTGTCCAACAGTCCGTACCGGACCCGGATTCCGTCCCGGGACACCGAGGCGCGGAAGTTGAAGGAGGTGGAGAACTCCGTCCAGAAGCCGCCCGCCGCACCGAACAGGAGGGGCAGCAGGATGGCCAGGCTGAGGGGCGCGCCGGTGAGGGCGGTGAGGATAATAACGGCGGCAATTCCGGCAATCAGGAACAAGCTGGTTCCGGAAAGCAGCGTAGCGGCAATGACTCTTCCGGGGGTCAGCGCCAGGATGGGCTGCTCGGGGGCTTCGGCGACGCCCGGAGCTGTTCCGGCTTCAACGACGGCGCTGTCGTCGCCGGTAACAACTGTTCCGGCAGCCGCTGTCCCGGGATCTGCCGTCGCCGTCTCCGCTGTGGGATTCGCCGCGGGGGCGAGGGCGCCGGAAGCACGGCCCAGGATAAGGGCCCGCAGGGTCCTGGCGTCGTCGACTTTTAGATACGCCAAATGGACGGCGGATTCGCCGGCGTCGGCAACTTCGAACCGCAACTCAGCCAGCCCGAAGAGCCGCGCCAGCAGCGGCTGGACAATGTCAATGGCCTGGACCCGGTCCAGACGGGCCTGGCGCTGCTGGCGGAAGACCACTCCGGAGTGGACCCGGACGTGATCATCGGTGACCTGATAGCGGGTGAACCACCAGGACAGGAAGAACAGCCCGGCAAGGATCAGCAGGATTCCGGCGAGGACGGCCGCGGCGATCAGCAAGGTGGTGCCGTCCGGCGGGCGGGCGGGGGCGCCGCCGTCGTCGTGGCCGGCAAAATCCTCCACCCAGTTCCGGCCGAGGATGAAGGCGAACGCGGCGAGGGCAATCCAGCCGCGTACCAGGGGTGAAACGGGGTGGACGCGGGTCCATTCCCCGCTGTGCGGGGTGCTCACAACCCTGCCAGCTGCGCTTCGCCGCGTTCGGAGAGGTGCTCCCTCAGCCGGGCGCCCTCTGATGCGGGCAGGCCGGGCAGTGATGCGTTGGTGCCGGGGGCGGCGGTGTGGAGTTTGAGGGAGCACAGGCCAAAGGCCCGCTCCAGGGGCCCAACGGTGACATCCACGTACTGCATCCGGCCGTAGGGCACCACCAGGGTGCGCTGGAAAAAGATGCCGCGGCGCAGCAGGAAGTCCTCGTTGCGTTCGGCATAGCAGACGGCGCGCACCTGGCGCGGCAGCAGCACTCCCCGCCACAGATAAGCGGCCGCTACGACGGCGGGCAGTCCCCAGGCCAGCCATGAGGGGATCCAGGCCCAGTCCGCGGCCGCGAGCATGATCAGGGGGAGGCAGCAGAGGGCCACCATCAGCACGGCTTCCACCGCCCAGCCGATAAGGCGGACCGTGAGGTATTTGGGCGAGACGTGCTCCCAGGACAGACCGTCCGGGTCGATCGCTTGACTAGGCATATTCTCCGTCTCCCGGTTCTTCCCTGGCGTCCGGACGGGCTGCCGTTCCGCCGTGTCCGTTGGAGTCGTCCGGCGGCAGGCGGCAAAAACGTTCCACCAGGAGGCCGACGGAGATCATGAGGACTCCTCCGGCGATCATAGCCACTGATCCCCAGGTGGCGGCATGCCCGGGACGCAGCGACCACAGCGGCAGCAGGTCGATGAAAATCCCGGCGTGCCAGCCGAGCAGCAGGGAGCCGGCATAAGCGGCGGCCTGGGCCAGGACCAGGGTGCGTGCCGCGGCGATCGGGTCCAGCTCGCGGGTTCGGTTGCCCTGCTGCCAGCGCCGCACGCGCAGGCCGAGGATCAGGGTGGCCCCGGATATCAGCAGCACAGTCAGCAGGCCAACGATGCTCAGGACGGGAGTAGGCAGGGAATTGCGGGCGGCCCAGTTGTTGACCAGCCAGCCGGCCACACCGGATCCGACGGCGATGAGGGCCAGCCAGCGGTAGCGGATGTTCCCCATGGCGGGTTAGTCCCCCTCGAAGATTTCCAGGCCGGGAAGGTCCTCTGCCCGGGCGGCGAGCTCGGCAACGGGAGTTCCCGAAAGTACGGCGTCCGGGTCCATCCATGCCCAGGGCTGCAGCACAAAGGCCCGGGTGTGCGCCCGCGGATGCGGCAGGGTGAGGGTTTCGTCCGCCATCTCGGTGTCCCCGTAGGTGATGATGTCGACGTCGAGCGTCCGCGGCCCCCAGCGCACCTCACGCGTGCGGTGGTGGAGGGTTTCCACCGCCTGGCAGTGCGCCAGCAGCTCATGCGGAGCAAGGTCCGTCTCCACCGAAATCACCAGGTTCAGGTAGTCGGGCTGCTCCGGACCGCCCACCGGCCGGGTCCGCACCACGGGGGAAACCGCCTGCAGCCGCACGCCGGGATGGTCCGCCAGCTCAGCCACGGCACGCGAAAGGGTGTCGCGGCTTTCCCCGAGGTTGCTGCCCAGGGCCAGGACAGCGGTCACCGCGCCCGGCGCGGTCATGAGCGGTCCCGGCGGATGGTGACTGACACGTCGCCGAACGGCACCGTGATGGGCGCCTGCGGCTTGTGCACGGTGACCTCCACCGCATCAACGCCGGCATAGCCAGCGAGGACGGCACCGGCAATGCGTTCTGCCAGGGCCTCGATCAGGTTCAGCGGTTCCCCCGCAATGATCGCAGCCACCTGCTCGGCAAGTTCACCGTAGTGGGCGGTCTGCGTCAGGTCGTCACTGATTCCGGCGGGACGCAGGTCAGCATGCAGCACAACGTCCACCACGAACGGCTGGCCGTTGCGCCGCTCATCTTCAAATACGCCGTGAAATCCCTGCGCGGTGATGCCGGTAAGGGTAATGGTGTCGCGCAGGGGGCTGCGGGCGGGAGCCTCAGTGTTCAGGGTGTTCGCCCTTCCGGATGTGGTCATGGGTTAGCCCTTCCAGGCAGCAGTGGTTTTGACGGCAGCCGCGCTGGGGCTGACGTTGTGTACGCGAACGCACCAGGCATTGGAGAACGCGGCCAGGGCCGTGACCGCCGTGGTGGCGTCATCACGTTCCCGGGGCGGAACCGGGCGGCCTCCCGTGGCCAGCAGGGTGCCAAGGAAACGCTTCCGGGAGGCGCCGATCAATACCCGGTGGCCCAGGCCGTTGAGTTGATCCAGGGACCGCAGCAGCTCCCAGTTGGATTCCCCGTCCTTGGAAAACCCCAGACCGGGATCAATGATGATCTGCTCGGGCGAGACTCCGGCGGCGTAGAACCGCTCCCGGATCTGGCTCAGTTCGGCGATGACCTCGTCCACCACCGATGTGTAGGACGCGTTCGGGTCCTTGCTGCGGACTGCGCCGCGGCTGTGCATGAGCACGTAGCGGACCCCCGTGCGGGCTATCAGCTCCGGCATCTGGGGATCCACGTCCATGCCGGACACATCGTTGATCAGGACGGCCCCGGCGTCAATGGCTTTTTCCGCCGTGGAGGCATTCATGGTGTCCACGCTGACCAGGATGCCGGCCTTCACCAGCGCCCGGACTACGGGCAGTATTCGGTCCTGTTCCTCTGCGGGGCTCACCCGGACGGAGTCGGGCCGGGTGGATTCGCCGCCCACATCAATGATGTCGGCGCCTTCGTAATGCATCTTCAGCCCGGCGTCGACGGCGGCTCCGGATTCCTCGAAGCTGCCGCCGTCACTGAAGGAATCGGGTGTCACGTTGAGGATTCCCATCACGAGCGTGCGGCCGTCCGGGAGTTCCTCGAACCGGCGGGGCGCCCGGACGGACCGCACCAGCCGAAGCGGCGAGGTGGCGGGGCCGGTTCCGGGAGCGGCGGCGAGTGAATCCATGGTGGTCAGGCTTCCTAACGTCCGAGTATCAGGCTCATTGCTTCCGCGCGGGTGGCCGTCTCACGGAGCTGTCCGCGGACCGCCGAGGTAACGGTTTTGGCTCCGGGCTTGCGCACGCCGCGCATGGACATGCACAGGTGTTCGCACTCAAGAACAACTATGGCACCGCGCGGATCCAGGTTCTCCATGAGCGCTTCAACAATCTGGGTTGTCAGCCGCTCCTGAACCTGGGGGCGCCGGGCGTAGACCTCCACCAGCCGGGCCAGCTTGCTCAGGCCGGTGACCTTGCCGTCCTTGGAGGGAATGTAGCCAATGTGGGCGGTGCCGTGGAACGGAACCAGGTGGTGTTCACAGGTGGAGAAGAACGCAATGTCCTTCACCAGCACCATTTCTTCATGCTCAATGGCAAAGGTGGTGGCCAGCAGGTCCGCCGGGTCCTGATGGAGGCCGGCAAAGATCTCGGCATAGGACTTCGCCACCCGTTTGGGCGTGTCCTGCAGCCCTTCCCTCTCCGGGTCCTCCCCGATGGCCAGGAGGATCTCGCGGACCGCCTTTTCGATTCGGGGCTGGTCCACGGGAGCCAGGGATGCGGAGAGATCCTCCGCGGTCAATTCATCGTCGAAATCCGTCACTGGTTGATCCTACCGTGGCTGGCCCCAACGACGGCGGCCCGGCACTTTCGTGCCGGGCCGCCGTTTGCGGTTACAGGTTGTTTTGTTCCGGGTTCTCCGTGCCGCCGGCCCGGTTGGCGGTTCCGCCGGAACCGGGGTGCGACGGCCCGCTGCCTTCTGCCTGCGGGAGCCCGTTGCTGGACACATCGAAGTCCTGCGGCAGGTCAGCGTCCGCAATCTGGTCCTGCGGGGACACAGTGTCCGGATCAGGCTGGCCGCTGGCCACTGCTTCCCGGCGTTCCTTGGCGGAAACCACGGGCGGCAGGCTGTGCACCGGGCGGGTGGGCTTGGAGAGCCACACTTCGCGGACATCGCGCTTGCGGACGTCAGCAAACACCTCGGCGATTTCGGCCTGGTTAAGCGTCTCGCGTTCGAGCAGCTCCAGGGCCAGCCGGTCCAGGACGTCCCGGTTTTCGGTCAGGATCTGGTAGGCCTCGTCATGGGCGTTGTCCAGCAGGCGCCGGACTTCCTCATCCACCACGTAGGCAACCTGGTCGGAGTAGTTCCGTTCCTGGCTCATGTCCCGGCCGAGGAACGGCTCGCCGCCGCCGGAGCCGAGCTTCACGGAACCAATCCGCTCGCTCATGCCGTACTGGGTGACCATCTTCCGGGCCGTGGAGGTGGCCTTTTCGATGTCATTGGAGGCGCCGGTTGAGGGATCGTGGAACACGATTTCCTCAGCCACGCGTCCGCCCATGGCGTAGGCCAACTGGTCCAGCAGCTCATTGCGCGTGATGGAGTACTTGTCATCCTGCGGCAGCACCATGGTGTAACCCAGGGCACGGCCGCGCGGCAGGATGGTCACCTTGGTCACCGGATCGGTATTGCGCAGTGCAGCCGCCACCAGGGCGTGGCCGCCCTCGTGGTACGCGGTGATCTTGCGCTCGAGCTCCTTCATGACGCGGCTGCGCTTCTGCGGACCGGCGATGACGCGGTCGATGGCTTCGTCCAGGGCCCGGTCGTCAATGAGCTGGGCGTTGGAGCGCGCGGTCAGCAGAGCTGCCTCGTTCAGGACGTTGGCCAGATCCGCACCGGTGAAGCCGGGGGTCTTGCGGGCCACGGTTTCGAGGTCGACGCCTTCGGCCATTGGCTTGCCCTTGGCATGAACCTTCAGGATCTGCAGGCGTCCCTGCATGTCCGGAGCCTCAACGCCGATCTGGCGGTCGAAGCGGCCCGGGCGCAGCAGCGCGGGGTCCAGTACGTCGGGGCGGTTGGTGGCGGCGATCAGGATGACATTGGTGTTGCCGTCAAAGCCGTCCATCTCCACCAGCAGCTGGTTCAGCGTCTGCTCGCGTTCGTCGTTTCCGCCGCCGACACCGGCACCGCGGTGGCGTCCGACGGCGTCGATCTCGTCCACGAAGATGATGGCCGGGGAATTGGCCTTCGCCTGCTCGAACAGGTCACGGACGCGGGAGGCACCCACGCCAACGAACATTTCCACGAAGTCGGAACCGGAGATGGAGTAGAACGGCACTCCGGCCTCGCCCGCAACGGCACGGGCCAGCAGGGTCTTACCGGTGCCGGGAGGGCCGTAGAGCAGCACGCCCTTGGGGATCTTGGCCCCAACGGCCTGGAACTTGGCCGGGTCCTGCAGGAACTCCTTGATTTCGTGGAGTTCCTCCACCGCTTCGTCAGCTCCGGCTACGTCGGCGAAGGTTACCTGCGGCATGTCCTTGTTGGTCAGCTTGGCCTTGGACTTGCCGAACTTCATGACCTGGGATCCGCCGCCCTGCATGCGGGAGAGCAGGAACCAGAAGATCACGCCAAGAATGATGAAGGGCAGGAACAGTCCGAGGAAGCTGGTAAACCAGTTGGTCTGCACCGGCTGATCGGTGAATCCGTTTGCGCCTGAATCATTAACGGCGTCAACAATGTCCTCGCCGCGGGCAGCGCCGAAGTAGAACTCGACATTCTTGGCCGGCTGCGGGTCGTCGCCGCGCAGCGTCAGGTCAACACGCTGTTCACCGTCGTAAATCTTGGCCTGTTCCACCTGGCCGGATTTGAGCAGGTTCAGGCCTTCGCTCGTGTCCACCTTTGTTGCCCCGCTGGGGGAAAGGGTGGGAAGAATGAGCACAAGAAGGGCCAGTGCCAGGATTATCCAAATGCCCGGGCCCTTGAAGAAGTTCTTAGATTTCATTCGTCGTCAGGGCTGACGCCCCGTCCCTCCTGATCAACAACGCTGATAATGCGCGGAAATATACTCGAACAAGCTATACACCGTCCTCCGAAGGAACACGTCCGGAATACCGGGAAAGTTCCCTCAGGGCGTAGCAGCCGGCGTGATGCTGATCGCAGATGCGGCACCGGACGGCAGCCCGCTGGCCGCCGTCCGGTGCCGCATGGTGCAGTGGTGCCTACTCGTAGACGTGCGGCGCCAGGGTTCCGATGAAGTCCAGGTTGCGGTACTTCTCCGCGAAGTCCAGGCCGTAGCCGACGACAAACTCATTGGGGATCTCGTAGCCGACGTACTTGACGTCGATTTCAACCTTCGCCGCGGTGGGCTTGCGCAGCAGGGTGCAGATCTCGACGCTTGCCGGTCCGCGGGACTGCAGGTTGGTGCGCAGCCAGGACAGGGTCAGGCCCGAGTCGATGATGTCTTCGACGATCAGCACGTGCTTGCCCAGGAGATCGGTTTCGAGGTCCTTCAGGATGCGCACCACGCCGGAGGACTGCGTGCCGGAGCCGTAGGAGGAAACAGCCATCCAGTCCATGGTGACGTGGCTGTGCAGGGCGCGGGAAAGATCGGCCATGACCATCACAGCACCCTTGAGTACACCTACCAGCAGGACATCACGCCCTGCGTAGTCGCGGTCAATCTCGGCTGCGAGTTCGGCAACCCGTGTTTGGATCTGCTCTTTGGTATAGAGAACGTGCTTGAGGTCTGACTGGACGTCGTGTGAATCCACGAATGGCTCCCGGGTGCGAGATGTTGCAGCTGGATTTTAGGTGCTGCTCTTTTTCCTAAACACAAGATTGCCATAGCCGGAGGGGCCTTGGGGAACGGGATGACCGCGCACCTGCCGGTACACGCTGACTTTTCCGACCAGTTCCACCGGCCCGGCCGAGCCGGTGCGGCGCAGCAGGGCTTCCACTGAACGAAGCCGTTCATAGCTGGGCTGGGCTCCGCCGAGTTCTACGGCGGCGAGTGCCAGAACGCGCTGGCGCACGGCGGGAGCCAGCTCACGCAGCGGCGCTTCCGGCAGCAAAATTGTGTCCGCTTCCGCAGCGGATGCGTTCTCTGCGGATGCCGGAGCGGTGCGCAGCCGGGCAAAGGTCTCCGCGCTGACGGTGTCCAGATAATCGGCGTCGTTGGCGAGGATACGTGAGGAACGGAACAACGCCTCGGCAATGCCCGGGCCCAGTTTTTCCTCCAGGAAAGGCAGGACCTCGGCTCGGACCCGTGAACGGGCAAAGGCCGGATCCGTGTTGCTGGGGTCGTGCCACGGGTCCAGGCCAAGGCTCTCGCAGATTTCCTCGGTCTCGCTCCGGCGCAGTCCCAGCAGTGGACGCAGGTACGCTCCGCGAACCGGACGCATGCCGGCCAGGGACCGGGTTCCGGATCCGCGGGCGAGCCCGAGGAGCACCTGTTCAGCCTGGTCGTCGAGGGTGTGGCCCAGCAGGACGGCGTCGGCTCCGGTCTCCGCCACGGCAGCGTCCAGCGCCGCATAACGCACGGTCCGTGCTGCTGCCTCGGGCCCCATTCCGGAGGCCGGCACCGACACGGCGCGGACCTGGACCGGTTCCAGTCCCATGCGGATGAGTTTGGCCGCCGCTTCGGCGGCAACTTCGGCAGAGCCGGCCTGCAGGCCATGGTCCACGACGACGGCGCCCACCCGGTAGTCTCCGCGGCGGGCGAAGAAGGACGCCGCTTCGGCCAGCGCCAGGGAATCGGGTCCGCCGCTGCAGGCCACCAGCAGCAGGGGCGGCGGTGAAGACGCAGTGCCGCGGGGTTCCAGGCCGGCATCCCGGAGGGCGTCGCGCAGCATGTTGCGGGCCTTGCCCAGAGTCGGGTTCAGGCGTTTACGCAGCCGACCTGCCGGAGCGGGCTCGGGGTGTGGAACAGACATATTCGAATCAGTTTGCTGAGGCACGTGCGGTTAGAGTCCCATCCGGGTCATCCACAGGGATGGATTATGAATTTCAGCTTCAGTGGGCAGGTTGTCCGGACCCTCCCAGACCCGGTTGAACCCTTCCATTCCGGCCCGGTCAACTACGGAACGGACAAATTTCGAACCGTCCTTGTACTGGCGCATCTTTGCGTCCAGGCCCAGGATCTGCCGGAAGAAGCGGTCCAGCCAGCCGTGGCTCTTGCCGCGGGCATTGAACCGCTGGCGGATGGTCTTGACGCTGGGAACAATACTGGCGTCCACGGCATCCATCACCACGTTGGCGTGTCCTTCCAGCAGCGACATCACCGCTGTCAGGTGGGACATCCGGGCCTTGTCTTCGGGGTCCTGCAGCAGGGACATGAGGTCCAGCGGGCGCCGCGGCACGCCGTCGTCGTTATTCCCACCGGTCAGGGCCTCGCGCCCCTGAGGGGAAGCAAGGGTTTTGGCGGCCGAGCTCAGGCGCTCTGACAGCGTTTGGGCCTTGTCCATCAGACCGTTCGTCAGCTGGCCCATCTGCTCCACCATGTGTCCGCGCAGCCAGGGGGCGGCAGCGAACTGCACACGGTGGGTCTGCTCGTGCAGGCATACCCAGAGCCGGAAATCAGCCGGATCCACATTCAGCTCACGTTCCAGGGTGATGATGTTCGGTGCCACCAGCAGCAGGCGGCCGCCGGAGGGACCGCCGGGGGTTTGGGCAGCGAAGGGATCATACTGTCCCAGCACCTTGGAGGAGAGGAAGGCCAGGACCGCACCGAGCTGGGCACCGGTCAGGGTGCCGCTGATGGCGGCGTTGGCGCCTTTCAGCTCGTCCGGATGCGTGCGGGCAAGGGTTTCCAGGGCCGGGTTCATCAGCGCGGCGAAGCTGCGCGAATTGGCTTTGGCCCACGACGCACGGTCCACCACGAGCACCTCGGAGTCACGCAGGTCCCGGGCTGCTTCCAGTCCGGTGATCCGATGCACGTGGGTGACGGCTTCGTCAGCGCGGGCCCGCAGGTCAGCCACTGCTGCGCGGATTTCACGGGCCGGCATCTTGGGTCCCGGCGACACCAGGGTTGCAGCCGTCCCGGCGGCCAGATCCCAATTCACCAAGTCGGCGGCGGCCGGGGGACGGTGCTGCTGATAGCTCTCCATTGGTCCATCAGACCACACAGGTCCCCCATTTTCAGGAGGGTTCGCTGTACGCCGAACGCGTTTAGCTGCACCCGCATCCGGCCAGGGCCGCCGCAGCTGCATCCACTGCGGCACGTGCTTCACCGGTGTTGGCCTCCAGCCCGTTGGCCACAAAGGCGAAGGCCAGGAGCCTGCCGTCCGCGTCGGTCATGAAGCCGCTCAGGGAAGTGGCGGCAAACAGGGTTCCGGTTTTCGCGCGGATCAGTCCCGCGGGCGGTGCCTGGCCTGCGGTTTCGGTTCCGGCCGCGGACCCGGCGCCGGTGAACCGGGACGCGAGGGTTCCGCTGAGCCCGGCGACAGGCAGCGAATAGGGCAGGTCCCGGAGGCTTTGGTCAGAAGAGGTCAGTGCAGCCTGGACGGTTCCGGCCAGCTGCCGGGCGCTGATGGCTGTTCCGACGCCCAGCCCGGACACATCGGCCAGGTCCAGGCCCGCGCTGTCCACTCCCAGTTCGGAGACGGAAGAAACGACGGCGTCTGCCGCACCGTCAAAGGAGGCCTCGCCGCCGCGGGCGAGGGCGGTCATCCGGCCCAGTGCTTCAGCCAGATAGTTGTCCGAGGTCAGAAGCATCTGCTGCACCTGTTCCGACACTGCGGCTGAGGACGCGGACGCCAGGAGGGCGGCGTCGTCGTCGGCCGTTCCGCGCCGCACCCCGGGATCCACGTCAAAGCCGTATTTCACCGAGGCGGCTGCCAGATGCCGGGCGAACGCTTCCCCGGCGGCAAGCGCCGCGTCACCAACCCGGGGACCGGACTGCTGCCCCTCAACGGCCCACGCCGAATTAAGGGCCAGCGGATACAGGGGTGCGGCTTCTCCTGCTGCCACATCCTCGGAATTCCAGGACGGGGAGAGGGAAGGGCCGGTGAACAGCGTGTCATCGACGCGGACACTGACCGTGGTGCCGCGGCTGTTTGGAGCCAGGGCTGCGGCGGTTTCTTCGGCCAGCGTCTGCAGCCCCGCACGCCCCACCGTGGAATCCGGATCCGACGCCCCCGAGCCCAGGAGGACATCTCCGCCGCCGGCCAGCACAACGGTGCCCGGTTCGGCGCCTTCATACACGGCGGTTTGGAACCGGGTGTCCGAGCCGAGGACGGAGAGCGCGGCCGCGGCAGTGAGAATTTTCAGGCTGGACGCGGGGGTCACGGGGGCACCGCCGTCGAGGTCATAGAGGACGTCGCCGGTCAGCCCGTCCAGAACGACGCCGGAGAACGTTCCGCTGCCGGAAAGCACCAGTTTGGCGTCCAGCAGCTCTGCCAGCTTGGCCGGATCCGGCGGAACCGTGCCCGGGCCGGCCGGGACGGGAAACTCAGTGCCGTCCGAGGTGAGGCGGGCCGGGGCCTGCTGATGCGCGGGAACCACCACCTGCCGGCGGGGCTGCTCGTTCCCCAGAGCTGCCAGCACCGGAGGTCCCGCATAAAAGCACAGGGGGACCACCAGAACCGCCAGTACCAGGGTCAGCAGGAGGCCGAAGAATGTCCGACCCATGGCCTCACCAATGCTTTCCACTAACCGCTTTTCACTGCGGCAAAACAGTGATTACGGACCAAGACATATATGTTTAAGACTAGACCGGCGCCGCTGCCCGCACTGACGCGGACAAAGATGCGGCTGTTGGCGCTTTATCAGCCTAGGTTTGCGGCACCGTTTTTGAAGACACCGCCGCGGCCTGTTCCGTTTTGTGGTGCCCTGCACCACACCCCAGAGGAGTATCCATGAAGCTCGACGTCACCATCGAGATCCCCAAGGGATCCCGGGTCAAGTACGAAATTGACCACGAAACCCATCGCCTGCGCCTGGACCGCATTCTTTTCACGTCCATGGCCTACCCCACCCACTACGGTTACTTCGAGAACACCCTGGGTGAAGACGGCGATCCCCTGGACGCCCTGGTGATGCTGCAGGACTTCGACCTGATGCCGGGCGTGCTGGTTGAGTCCCGCCCCATCGGCGTCTTCAACATGGTTGACGACGGCGGCGGAGACGCCAAGGTCCTCTGCGTGCCGGTCGATCCGCGCTTTGACCACATTCAGGACATCTCGGACGTTTCCGACTTCCTGCTGGATGAAATCAAGCACTTCTTCACCAAGTACAAGGACCTGGAGCCGGGCAAGTGGGTTGAAGCTGCAGACTGGGCCGGCCGTGAAGCAGCCGAGACCGAGGTTGAAGCCTCCCTGGAGCGCTTCAAGGCACACGGCGAAGGCCACGAGGACGACGAGCCCCAGGGCCGCGACGTGGACGCCGACCCCAAGAACAACTAGCAGCACCGCGGACTCCCTGCGGGTCCTGCTTGTGCAGCGCGCGACGGCGGCTGTCCCCTGGGAGGGGACAGCCGCCGTCGTCGTTTGCTCAGCGCGCCGCAACCGGAATTGGTTGTTTTGGTGCGCCGGTCTGGCATGCTGATGCCATGCATTTTGTGCTGACCATCAACCAGCGGGATTCCCGCGAATCGGGGGACCTGGTTCCGGAGCTCATCCGTTCGCTCCGCCATCTGCCCGCCGCCGTTCCCTTTCAGCGCTCGGTGGGTGATGAAGCGCAGGGCGTGCTGGCCGACGCGTCCGCCGCAGTGGACGCCGCGCTGGCCGCCGTCCGGCAGCGGCGCTGGAATGTGGGGATCGGCGTCGGCGAACTGCGCCTGCCGCTGCGGCAGGGCGTCTTGGACAATGACGGTTACGGACTGGTGTATGCCCGCCGCGCCGTGGAGCGGGCACGGAAAGCCGGTGAACGCATTCCGCTGGCCGTGGACGGCCCGGACCCGGGCATTGCTGCGGAAGCGCAGGCCGTACTGCGGCTGCTGGGACAAATTGTGGCCAGCCGCACCGACGCCGAATGGAAGGTCCTGGACCTGATGACGCCGGGCGCCCGCGGGCAGCAGAAGTATGTTGCGGAGATTCTGGGCATCACGTCCCAGGCCGTCAGCAAGGCGGTGGTGCGATCCCATTGGCAGGAGGAATGGGCCACCCGGCCGGCCGCGGCACGCCTGCTGTCCCTGTGTGCCGGCCCCGCGGCACTTGCGCCCGCTGTCCCGGTGCGCGCATCTGTTCAGGCCGCCGAACCGGCCCTGCAGGATGCCTGAGGGCTATCCGGCGGCGAGGCTGCGCAGCACCGTGGCGGCACCGTCTTCGTAGACGGTTCCCGTCACTTCGGTGGCGGCTTCCAGCACTTCCTGCGGAGCCTGCCCCATGGCTACCCCGCGGGCGGCCCAGCCGAGCATTTCAATGTCATTGCGGCCGTCACCCATGGCAACCGTGTACTTGCGGTCAATGCCGAGGCTGCTGCGCACCTTTTCCAGGGCGCTGGCCTTGGTGACGCCCTCGGCGGCGATGTCCAGCCAGGCCGTCCATCCTACGGAGTAGGTCACGCCGTGCAGGCCGATGGCCCGGACGGCCTCGCCGAATTCTTCGGCCGTGGAGTCGACGCTGAAGACCACCACGCGCACCGCTTCGGCGCTGCGCAGCCGTTCAAAGTCCACTGCCTGAGCCTCCACACCGAAGCTGGCGTCCTGGAAGCGCTCGGTGGAAAGGAAGTTGCCGGAGGAATCTTCGAGCGCGAACTTGGCGGTGGGCAGCGTGATCCGCAGTGCGTCCAGTGCCGGTTTGGGATCAAAAACCACGCGGTCGATCACTTCGTAACCGTCCGGCAGGGAGGTGTCCACACGCAGGGTGACGCCGCCGTTGGAGGCGACGCAGTACCCCTTGGTGATGCCCAGGCGCTCCAGGACGGGAAGTGCCGCGCCGTAGGACCGGCCGGTGGCAATCACCAGCTGGTGGCCGGCGGCAATTGCCGCCTCTGCGGATTCGCGGACACCCGGGGACATATGTCCGTCGTGGTCCACTAGGGTGCCGTCCACATCCAGTGCCACGAGGTGAACAAAACGGTCAGGATTCTGCCGGTCTTCGGTGCCGGTGCTCGTCAAAATAGTCATCGCCTCATTTAAACAGATGACCGCAGATCCGGAAAGGACGCGGCTCACATATGTGTGCAGGTGAGGTCAAAGCAGGCCCTGTTCCGGCTTTGGCGAAACAGGGCCTGCTCAGCACCGGCGGCCTACAGGACGGGAAGTACTTCCAGACCGCCGAGGTAGGGCCGCAGCGCAGCCGGAACGTTGACGGAGCCGTCCGGGTTCTGGTGGTGCTCAAGGATGGCCACGATCCACCGGGTGGTGGCCAGGGTGCCGTTGAGGGTGGCGACGGCACGGGTGCCCTTGCCCTCCCCCTCCTGGCGTTCACGGATGTTCAGGCGCCGGGCCTGGAACGTGGTGCAGTTGGAGGTGGAAGTGAGCTCGCGGTAGGCGTTCTGGGTGGGAACCCAGGCTTCGCAGTCAAACTTGCGGGCGGCGGACATTCCAAGATCTCCGGCAGCGGTGTCAATCACCCGGTAGGGCAGCTCCACCTTGGCCAGCATCTCCTCTTCCCAGGCCAGCAGGCGCTGGTGCTCGGCAGCGGCGTCTTCGGGCTTGGTGTAGATGAACATTTCCACTTTGTTGAACTGGTGGACGCGGATGATTCCGCGGGTGTCCTTACCGTGTGATCCGGCTTCACGGCGGTAGCAGGATGACCAGCCGGCGTAGCGGACCGGACCGCCGTTCAGGTCCAGGATTTCATCGGCATGGTAGCCGGCCAGCGGCACCTCGGAGGTGCCCACCAAGTACAGGTCGTCTTCGGCGAGACGGTAGATCTCGGCGTCGTGCGCCACGTCAAAGCCGGTGCCCTGCATGGTTTCGGGGCGGACCAGGGTGGGAGTAATCATGGGCACAAAACCGGCCTGGACGGCCTGATCCATCGCCATGTTCAGCAGGGCCAGCTCCAGGCGGGCACCCACGCCGCGCAGGAAGTAGAACCGTGAGCCGGAAACCTTGGCGCCGCGTTCCATGTCGATGGCACCGAGGAGCTCACCGATTTCCAGGTGGTCGCGGGGCGTGAAGCCTTCGGCCTCGAAGTTCCGCGGCGTGCCGACTGTCTTGACGACCTCGAAGTCATCCTCCCCGCCGGCGGGAACACCGTCGGAAATCAGGTTGGGGATCCGGCGCAGCAGCGCATCGGATTCGGCCTGGGCGGCATCGGCCTCAGCACCGGCTGCCTTCACGGCACCGGCAAGTTCCTTGACCTCGGCCAGGAGTGCCTGCTTTTCCTCACCCTTGGCTTTGGCGACGCGCTTGCCGAAGGCGTTCTGCTCGGCGCGCAGGTTTTCAAACCTGGTGCGTGCATCACGGCGCGCGGCGTCGGCAGCGATGATCGCATCCACCAGGGACTCGTCCGCCTGGCGGGCGCGCTGGGAGGCTCGGAATTTATTCGGGTTTTCGCGGAGCTCATTTACATCGATCACGATTCAAGAGTACCCAAAAGCCGGACAGGGGCAGGCACCGGCCGGGGTTAGGCTGGGAACCACTATGTCTACGCCCCTGATCGTCCTTCTGGCACTGCTGGCCGCTGCCCTGGTTGCCCTGTCAGTTTGGGCCGGGCTGCAGCGGCGCCGGCGTCTTGCCGCCGGGCGGGTCATCGTCAAGACACTTGCCCCCGGCCACCAGCGGGTGGCCATGGTGCTCAACCCCGTCAAGGTGCAGGCGCCGGCGGCGCGCGCGCTGCTCGCCCAGGCGTGTGAGCTGGCGGGGTGGGACCCGCCCCTGATCCTGGAGACCACCCGCCAGTCCCCCGGGTACGAACAGGCGCGGCTGGCAGTGGAGCAGGGAGCCGACGTCGTAGTTGCCGGCGGCGGCGACGGAACCGTCCGCGAGGTGGCACGCGCCCTGGCCAACACTGAGGCGGCGCTCGGACTGCTGCCGCTGGGAACGGGAAACCTCCTGGCGCGCAATCTGGGGCTGCCGGTGGCTGATCTTCCGGCGTCAATCCGCACGGCGCTGCACGGAGATCAGCGGCGCATCGACATGGGCACCATCAGCTTTGAAAACTCGGACAACGGCGACCACAGCAGCAGCGCGTTCCTGGTGATGGGCGGAATCGGCCTTGATGCCGAGGTTATTGCGGCCACCCGGGATGATTTGAAGAAGCGGGTGGGCTGGCTGGCCTACAGCGAAGCGGGCGTGCGGCTGTTGCCCGGGCGCCGGACCCGCATGAGTATTTCGGTGGACGGCGAACCGCCGGTGGCCCGCAAGGTCCGCAGCGTCCTCTTCGCGAATCTTGGCCGGCTGCCCGCCGGGATCGATTTCATTCCGGAAGCCAGGATGGACGACGGACTGCTGGACGTTGTGGTCATGTCACCGCGCAGCCTGGCCGGATGGCTCTGGGTTGCGGGCAAGGTGGTCACAAAGAATCCCCGGAAGATCCCGGTGATCGATTACCGCCGGGCGAAGACGGTGGAGATCCGCGTGGCGCAGCCTACGCAGACCCAGCTGGACGGAGACCTGACCGGAGCCGCCACCACTGTTCGGGTCCAGGTGGATCCCCTGGCGCTGCTGGTCCGGGCACCTTCACCGGACCAGCAGCCGCTCCGGCCGCAGTTGGCGCACAGCGGTGCGCGTTCCCCGGGCCGGGCAGGCGGACGAAACTAGTCCTGGGTGCCCTCGGCGTCCGTGTAGCCGCCCTCGCTCTGGGCGGGCTTGGCGCCGTCGGCGTCGTCGCGGTCCGTGTACTCACCTTCAGGCTGGGAGGACTTCGCGAGGTCGGCGTCATCACGGTCCGTGTACTCGCCCTCAGGCTGGGAAGCCTGAGCACTTTCGGCGTCGTCACGGTCCGTGTACTCGCCGTCATTGTTGTGCTCCAGCGAGGCGGGGGAAGCCTGTTCGCGGATCAAAGCCTCTTCTTCGGCAAACCGGATGTCGTTGCCCTGGTCGCCGGCATCACCGCGCAGGTTGTCATCGCCGGTGGACTGGCCGCTGGGCTTCGGGTCGGTCAGCTGTTCTTCCTCATTAGGGTATTCAGACATTCGCTTAGCCTTCCTGAACGTTGAGACAGGACCAGCTTTCAGTCCTGCACCTTGTGTACGGAGAATCGCCGCACCTCTTCCATCAGCATACTGATGAACGCGGGAACGGGAAAAGCGTCGCCGGGCGGAGAAAAAGCCGGGACAGGGCGCAGCTCATTCCGTGAGCATGAGCCGGACAGCGGTCTCCGAGGCTGAAAACCCCGCCACATCAATGACTTCCCCGTCAAAAAACCGATCCACCACCCGGGGGTCGACATAGGACTTGCGGGCAATGGCCGGCGTGTTTCCCAGATGGTCGGCGACCTTGCGGGCGGTTGCCGACGCGGCTTTCACCTTCTCCCGCTTCGTGGACGCCAGGGGAAAGGCCCGGGCCAGATGCATGGCTGCCACCACTGTGGCCTGCCACGTCCGGAAATCCTTGGCTGAAAACTCCCCGCCGGTAAGCTCCCGGAGAAAGGCGTTCAGGGGGGACGCGGAAATACTGTGCCACTTTCCGTCCGTTCC
Source organism: Arthrobacter sp. TJ-58 (assembly GCF_058269295.1). Taxonomy (NCBI): domain Bacteria; kingdom Bacillati; phylum Actinomycetota; class Actinomycetes; order Micrococcales; family Micrococcaceae; genus Arthrobacter; species Arthrobacter sp. TJ-58. The sequence goes on along the minus strand of NZ_JBZCNM010000004.1, from coordinate 60,504 downwards.
CTCATATGCCAGCGCAGTGTCGGGGTTGGAGCGGGCAAGCATGGGCGCCAGCGCCGCCACCAGGTCGGGGTCCCTAATCAGGGTGTGCCATTCCTGCCCGCTCTTGCCGGGGAAATCGAACCGCACTTCGTCGCCCTGCACCGTGACGTGCTCAACGCGCAGGGTGGTGGTGCCGTAGGATCCGTTGGCTTCCGCATAGCGCTCTCCCCCGATCCTCAGCGCACCGGCGTCCACAATGCGCAGGGCGGCCGCGTAGGCGCGCTGCGGGCCGGAGCCGTCCGAGCGCAGGTGCTTTGTGATCAGCCGCCTGGCCGCCGGCAGGGACTGGGCGAAGGCGAGGGAACGGTCAAACTTCTCCCGGTCCTTCAACTCCCGCCAGTGCGGATGGTAGATGTACTGCCGCCTGCCGGCCCCGTCCGTTCCCGTGGCCTGGATGTGGCCGTTGGCGTAGGGGCTGATCCACACATTGGTCCACGCCGGAGGAATGGCCAGCGAACGGATCCGGTCCAGCGTCTGCCGGTCTGTCAGGATGTCCCCGTGCAGCCCGCGGTAACTGAATCCGCGGCCCCATCTGCGCCGGGAGTACCCGGGGTGCTCACAGTTAGTCCGCCGCAGCCGCACCGTGAACCTCTCTTTCCGGGGATGCCCCTTTGGGTGATTCTTCCTGCGGAGAGATTAGTCCTTGAGGAGCCCCGCCAGCCAGCGGTCCGCGGACCGGAACGCTTCATCGGTGTTGTGTTTGGGGATTTCCGGTTCCCGGCGGTCAGCCCGGGGGTAGGAGCCAAGGAACCGCAGCTTGGGACTGATCCGGTGCAGGCCCTTGAGCGCGTCCGCGATCCGGGCATCGGCGATATGCCCCTCGGCGTCGATGCTGAAGAAGTAATCCCCGAGAAACAATCCGGTAGGCCGGGATTCAATCCGGCTGAGGTTTACCCCCCGCGCGGAAAACTGGTCCAGGATCTCCATCAGGGCACCCGGGTGGTCCTCCGGCAGGGGAACCACCAGCGTGGTCTTGTCCGCACCGGTGGGTGCCGGCAGCGAAGTCGGCAGGCTCACGAGCACAAAGCGGGTTACGGCGTCGGCAATATCGCCGATATCCGTGGCCACGACGTTCAGGCCCAGCCGCTGCGCCACCAGGGGTGAGCAAATGGCAGCATCAAAGGCCTGATCCACGGCTTTCAGGCCCACGGCCGCGGCGGCAGTGGAGGGTGCGGGGATATATTCAGCCTGCGGAATATTCTTATTCGCCCACTCCCGGCACTGCGCCCAGGCGTGCGAATGGGTGGAGACCGTACCGATATCAGCCAGCCCGCTGCCCGGCCGGGCCGCCAGGACAAAGGTGATCGGAACCAGGATTTCCCGCAGGATCCGCAGCGGCTCACCGGCGGAGACGGCATCCAGGGTGGCGCTGACGCCACCCTCCACCGAGTTCTCAATGGGCACGACGGCGGCATCCGCGCGTCCGGTGCGCACCATCTCCAGCGCGGCGGTCACACTCGTAGCCGGAATCCGTACGGACGCCTCAGCACCGGGGACCTGCAGAAGCGCGGCCTCCGTGAAGGTGCCTTCCGGCCCCAGATAGGTGTAGGTCATCTCTGAGGCTGTTGGATCCGCCGGTGAGCGCAGCGATGAACTCATACGACGGTGGGGTCCTGGCCGTTGTCGGAGACCATGGGCTTCCCGGCTTCCAGCCAGGCTCCCATGCCGCCGTTCACATTGACGGCGGTGTAGCCGTGGGATTCCAGCCAGGCAGTTGCCTTCGCGCTGCGTCCTCCGCTGCGGCAGATAACAGCCAGGTCCTGATCGGGATCCAGGTCATCCAGGCGGTCGGGAAGGGTGCCCAGCGGAATGTGGAGGGCGCCGTCAATATGGCCGGCTTCCCATTCGTAGTCTTCACGCACATCCAGGATCTTGGCATCCTTGCTGATGGCGTCTACCGATACGCTTTCCATTTTCCGGTTCCTGTCCTTTCGTCCGGGGCATCCGAGAGAACGCCCCGTGGTGAACTTTCTCCCAGCCTATAGTGGGAGCCCTGCCCGGAAAATAAACGCCCGTCCCGGAGGTCACATGTCCGCCCAGCCCCATCCCGCGCCACCTCTGGACCTGCAGGAAAACACGGCACTGCAGCTGCGGAACCGGCTCGCCTTCGGAGAGATCAGCGCACGGGAAGTCACCGGGCATTTCCTCCGGCGCATCGAGGAGCTGAATCCTGCCCTGGGTGCGTTCCTGCTTGTCACACCGGAAACTGCTCTGGCCGAAGCCGCAGCGGCCGATGAGCGCTTTGCCCGCGGCGAACCGCTGGGACTGCTCCACGGAATGCCGCTGGCGCACAAGGACCTGACCGACGTCGCCGGCATACCAACCACTTTGGGAACCGCCGCGCTGCCGCCGTATACGCCGGAGGCGGACAGTCCCCTTCCCTCCGTCCTGCGCCGGGCTGGCGCCATCAGCCTGGGCAAGACCCAGGTCCCGGAGTTCGGGCTCAGCAGCTACAGCGAAAATCTGGTGGGACCGCCCGCCCGGAATCCGCTGAACCGAGATCTCAGTCCGGGCGGCTCAAGCGGGGGCAGTGCCGCCGCGGTGGCGGCAGGAATGCTGCCCTTCGCACCGGGTACCGACGGCGGCGGTTCAGTACGCATTCCGGCGGCAGCCACCGGCCTTGTCGGTCTCAAGCCCAACCGGGGCCGGGTGCCTTCCGGATCAGGGCAGACCGATCTGGGCCAGTTTGTGGTGGCCGGCCCCCTGGCCCGCACAGCTGCGGACGCGGCCCTGCTGCTGGACGCCATGGTGGCCGAGCCCAACTGGCACGCAACCTCCGCAGCGCCGGCGGACACAACCTTCCTGTCCGCCGCAGAACGCGCCGACGGCCGCTTCCGGATTGGCGTCAGCACACTCTCGCCGTTTTCGTCCCGGCTCGAAATCACCCTGGCACCCGAGGCCGTCCAGGCGCTGGATGCCGGAGTGGAAGCCCTCCTCGGCGCCGGCCACGACGTCGTGCCGGCCCGCCTGAGTTACGACGAGCGTTATCCCGAAGCCTTTCAGGCCGTCTGGACGGCCGGCCTGTCCACCCTGGAACTGCCGGACGGCGGCGAACAGCGCCTTCTGCCCCTTACGGCCGCTGTCCGCAGGCGTGCGCAGCAGCGCACCGCAGCCGACCTGGTCACGGCAATGGAGATTCTCCGCCGATTCGAGGAAGACACCATCCGCGCCTACAGCGCCTATGACATGATCCTGACGCCGGCGCTGGGCATGACGCCTCGCCCCATCGGGTGGTACTGGGATGAGAGCCTGGATGAAGATGCCCGCGGGATCGAAGATTATGAACGGCAGTGCCGGTACTCGCCCTTCACTTCCATGGTGAATGTGTGCGGGCTTCCCGCCATCACCTTTCCCACTGCCCGCACCGAAGGCGGACTGTCCATGGGAATCCAGCTGATCGGGCGCCCCGGGGCGGAAGCAGAACTGCTCGCCGTCGCCGCCCAGCTGGGAAAGTAAACAGGACACTATAGCGCACCTTTTCCCGATGTTTCCCGCCCAGGTCCGTAACAGAGCGGCAAGGCGCGCAACGAGAGTGACATTTCACACGGTTCCTCCAGTGCGTTCCGCCAAATTGCGCGAAAACTAACCTGCTCCCACTTCAACCCACACATATTCCGGTGGGAACATGCAATTGTGAGTTCTAATCCCAGCACCTCAGCCGCCACGCCGGCCCGCAAGTCCTTCTTTGGCCATCCGCGCATGCTCGCGAACCTCTTCAGCGTCGAGCTGTGGGAACGGTTCTCCTTCTACGGCATGCAGGGCATCCTGCTGTACTACATGTACTACTCGGTCACCGACGGCGGCCTCGGCATCGATATTGCCGTTGCTACGTCGCTGGTTGGTGCGTACGGCGGTGGCGTGTACCTGTCCACAATCATTGGTGCATGGCTCGCGGACCGCGTCCTCGGATCCGAGCGGGTGCTCTTCTACTCGGCAGCCCTCGTTATGCTCGGCCACATTTCCCTGGCCGTCCTCCCGGGCGCCGCGGGACTGGCCGCCGGCCTCATCCTGATTGCCCTCGGCTCCGGCGGCGTCAAGGCCAATGCCACCTCCCTGGTGGGAACCCTGTATGACCAGAAGGACGAACGCCGCGACGCCGGCTTCTCCATCTTCTACATGGGCATCAACCTGGGCGCCCTGGTGGGCCCGCTGCTTACCGGCCTGGCCCAGGTGAAGCTCGGCTTCCACTACGGCTTCGGCCTGGCTGCCCTGGGCATGGCCATCGGCCTGGTCCAGTACGGCCTGACCCGCAAGTACCTGCCCGAGTCTGCGCACCAGGTGACCAACCCGCTGCCGCGCAGCAAGTTCGGCACCATGGCCGGCATTGCCGTTGGCGCAATCGTCATCATTGCCCTGGCCGTGGTCTTTGGCCTGCTCAAGGCGGAGAACCTTGCAGTGGTTATGGCAGTTGTAGCCATCCTTGCTTCCATCGCTTACTTCGTGATCATCCTGCGCAGCCCGAAGGTGGACCGCGTCGAGCGCCGCCGCGTGTACTCCTTCATGCCGCTGTTCATCGCCAGTGCCGCTTTCTGGGCCCTCTTCCAGCAGCAGTTCACGGTGGTTGCCCTTTACGCTGACACGTCCCTGGACCGCCGCATCTTCGGCTGGGAAATGCCGCCGAGCTGGGTACAGTCGATCAACCCGATCTTCATCATCATCTTCGCGGCTGTATTCGCCACCGTCTGGACCAAGCTGGGCGACCGCCAGCCTTCCTCCCCGCTGAAGTTCGCCATGGGACTGGCCGTAATGGGCCTGGCATTCCTGGCCTTCATTCCGTTCTCCGGCGGCGGACCCAGCAGCACCCCGCTGCTGGCCCTGGTTGTCATCCTGCTGCTGTTCACCTTTGCCGAACTGTTCATCTCCCCGATCGGCCTGTCCGTGGCGACCAAACTGGCTCCGGAGATCTTCCGGACCCAGATGGTGGCACTGTTCTTCCTGTCGGTCTCGCTGGGCACCACCCTGGCCGGCTGGCTGGCACAGTTCTACGACCCCGAAACCGAGGTCAGCTACTTCCTGTTCAGCGGCATCACCGCGATTGTCATCGGCGTTGCGCTGGCCGCGGGCACCCCGGCCATCAAGAAGCTCATGGGCGGCGTGCGCTAAGCACCCTCACCCCTCACGGGGATACGACGACGACGGCGGGTTTTCCGCCGTCGTCGTCGTTTAAGGCCGCTGCGGCACCTGAATTCGGGGCCTTCCGCCGCCCCTTCTGCCGCCGAACGCATTTATTTGGCATGCTTAGGGGTATGTCTAACCGTGCCGGCACAGTTGCCGAACCCTCCGACCTTGTTGATCTGACCGCCCTCCTGGATGCCTATTACGACATCTCGCCGGACATGAACAACCCTGCCCAGCGCGTGGTTTTCGGCACATCGGGGCACCGCGGCTCCTCGCTCAACGGCGCCTTCAACGAGCCCCACATCGCCGCAATCACCCAGGCGATCGTGGAATACCGGAACGGCCAGGGCATCACCGGACCGCTGTTCATGGGCAAGGACACCCACGCACTGTCCGAGCCCGCACAGAACACCGCTCTTGAAGTGCTCGCCGGCAACGGGGTCAACGTGCTCATCGACGCACGCAACGGCTTTACCCCCACCCCGGCCCTGAGCCACGCCATCCTGAAGTACAACTCCGGCCGCACCGAGGAGGCCGACGGCATCATCATCACGCCCTCGCACAATCCCCCGGCCGACGGCGGCTTCAAGTACAACCCGCCCACCGGCGGACCCGCCGGTTCCGAGGCGACGAACTGGATTGCCAACCGTGCCAATGAACTGCTGGAAAACGGCCTGCGGGGCGTAAAGCGCATTCCGCTCGGCGAGGCCCGGCTGGCCGACTCCGTGGGAACCTACGACTTCCTGCAGAAATATGTGGAGGACCTTCCCTCGGTCCTGAACCTGGATGCCATCCGCGAATCCGGGCTGCACATCGGCGCCGACCCGCTGGGCGGAGCCTCGGTGGATTACTGGGGCGCCATCGCCGAGCGGCACCAGCTGAACCTGACCGTGGTCAACCCCAACGTTGATCCGCAGTGGGCCTTCATGACGCTGGACTGGGATGAGAAGATCCGCATGGACTGCTCCTCCCCGTACGCCATGGCCTCGCTGATCGCGCGCGCCAACGAATATGACATTGCCACCGGCAACGATGCCGACGCCGACCGTCACGGGATTGTCACGCCCGACGCCGGCCTGATGAACCCGAACCACTACCTCGCCGTCGCCATCGACTACCTGTACCGGAACCGGTCGGGCTGGCCGAAGGATGCCATGGTGGGCAAGACCCTGGTCTCCTCTTCCATGATCGACCGGGTCACCGGGGAACTGGGCCGCACCCTGATGGAGGTCCCGGTGGGCTTCAAGTGGTTTGTTCCGGGACTGCTCTCCGGCGACGCGGCTTTTGGCGGAGAAGAATCCGCCGGTGCGTCCTTCCTGCGCCTGGACGGCAAGCCCTGGACCACGGACAAGGACGGCATCCTGCTGGCCCTGCTGGCAACGGAGATCACCGCCGTGACGGGCAAGACTCCGTCGCAGCGCTACCGCGAACTGACCTCCCAGTTCGGCGATCCGGAATACGCCCGCGTGGACGCCCCCGCCAGCCGGGAGCAGAAGGCGGCGCTGGCCAAGCTCTCGCCGTCGGACGTCACTGCCACCACCCTGGCCGGCGAGGACATCACGGCCCGGCTGACTGAAGCTCCGGGCAACGGTGCACCCATCGGCGGGCTGAAGGTGACCACGGAGAACGCCTGGTTTGCCGCCCGGCCTTCCGGCACCGAGGACGTGTACAAGATCTACGCGGAGTCCTTCAAGGGCCTGGAGCACCTGAAGCAGGTACAGGCCGAGGCCAAGGCCATTGTGGACGGCGTCATTTCCTAGCCTCCGCGCCCCCGCGAAATAGCAGAAGCGGCAGTTCCCAGGGCCGGGAAGTGCCGCTTCTGCTATTTCGTTCAGTCAGTCGGCGACGGGGTCAGAGCAGGCGGCGCAGCAGCCGGCGCTTGAGACCGTTGTACGGCGGGTAGGCCACCTTCAGGGTGTCCAGGGCAGTGCTCTTGGTGAACACCGGCCGCAGCTGGCTGAACGTGTCGAACGTGTATTTGCCGTGATAGGCGCCGGTCCCGCTGGCTCCGGCCCCGCCGAACGGAAGGCCCGGAACGGCCAGCTGCACGGTGCTCACATTGTGGTTTACGCTGCCGGCCCGGACGCTGCGTTCAAAGGTCTTCCGGGCAGCAGCGGACTGAGTGTAGAGGTAGGACGCCAGCGGCACCGGCCGGACGTTAATGAAGGAAATGGCCTCGTCCAGGTCCTTCACGGTCAGCACCGGCAGGATCGGACCGAAGATTTCCTCCTGCATCACGGGTGAATCCGGAGATACATCGGTCAGGATGGTCGGCTCCAGATAGAGCGAGTTCCGGTCCCCGCGGCCGCCGGCCAGCACGGTTCCGCTGTCCAGCAGGCCGTGCAGGCGGTCCCAGTGCTGTGCATTGATGATCCGGCCCAGGTCCGCGCTCTTCGCGGGGTCCTTGCCGAACAACTCAGCCACGGCCCGCACCAGGTGCTTGCGCAGCTTCGGTGCCGCCTCCTCGGTGACCAGGACGTAGTCCGGCGCCACGCAGGTTTGGCCGGCATTGAGCAGCTTGCCGTACACCAGGCGGCGGGCAACGGCCCGGAAATTGCCGTCCAGGACAACGGCCGGCGATTTCCCGCCCAGTTCCAGCGTGACCGGCGTCAGGTGCTTTGCGGCCGCCTCCAGGACAATCCGGCCCACCCGCTCTCCGCCGGTAAAGAAAATGGAGTCGAAGCGCTCGGCCAGCAGCGCCGTGCTGGCCTCCTGCCCGCCTTCCACGACGACGACGGCGTCCGGGTCCAGATACTGCGGCAGCAGCTCGGCCATGGCCCGGGACGTGGCCGGAGCCAGCTCTGAAGGCTTGAGCACCGCTGCGTTGCCTGCGGCGAGCGCCCCGATGAGCGGAGCCAGCAGCAGCTGCACCGGATAGTTCCACGGCGCAATGATCAGCACCACGCCCAGCGGCTGCGGCTCGGTCTTGGCGGACGCAGGCATCAGCCCCAGCGGCACCGGAACACGGGCGCTGCGGGTCCACTGTGCCAGGTGCTTGAGCGCATACTCCGCCTCTGCCCGGGTGATCGACAGCTCGGTCAGGTAACCCTCCAGCGGGTTCTTGCCCAAGTCCTGTGCCAGGGCGGCGTTGAGCTCGGCCTCTCGTTCGGTCAGCAGGCGGATCAGGCCGCGCAGTTGGTTCCGGCGCCACTCCAGGGGGCGGGTCCGGGCGGAGTCGTACGTCCGCCGCACCGCTGCCACCACTGCGGCAACGGAGGAGCCGGGGAAGTGTCCCGGGGTCTGCTCCACGGCTGCGGCGCTCATCGGGTGCCTTCCCGGACCGACGCACCAGTTTCGGGGGTGTCCGCGGCGGGACGGCCGGTGAAGTGGTCCATGGACTGGTAGACCTTGAACACGCGTCCGGCCACCACGTCCCACAGCGGCTGCGGCAGGAGTCCGCGCAGTGCACTGCCCAGAGGCACGGTCCAGGGCAGCTGGATCCGCGCTTTGCCGTCCATCAGGGCGGACCAGGCACGGTCCACCACGTACTGCGGTTCCATCAGCGGCGTCATCAGGGGACCGCGGGCCCCGGCAAACATGCCGGTCTTGATGTAGCTCGGAATCAGGGTGGTCACCTGCACGTGTCCGTTGCCGGCTTCATTCAGCTCCAGGCGCAGCGAGTCGCTCCACCCGATGACCGCCCATTTGGAGGCGGTGTACACGCTCATCTTGGGCACGGAAAGGGTGCCGGAGGCGGACGCGACGTTCAGGATCCGCGCCGGCGTCCGGCGGGCGATCATGTCCGGCAGGAAGGCACGGGTGATCTGCATCGGCGCCAGCGTGTTCACGTCCATGACGGCGTCGATATCCGCAGGTGTGTGCTCCCAAAAGTACTTTCCGCGCACAATTCCGGCATTGTTGATCAGCACGTCGGGGATTCCTGCTTCCGCCCGGACACGCTCGGCCGCCGCTGTCACCTCCGCCAGGGAGCTGACGTCCAGGGCATGGGGATGGACTGCGCCGCTGCCCAGGGTCCGCAGGTCCGCAGCCGTTGCCTCCAGGGCTTCAGCGTTGCGGTCCCACAGGATTACGTGGGCGGCGCCTTCCCGCACGGCACGTTCGGCGTAGAGCCGGCCCATGCCCATGGCAGCGCCGGTGACAAGGACCGTGCGCCCTGCTGCTGATATGCCCATGCTGTTCCGTCCGTTCGCGGTGGAACCGGGGAACGGCTGTGTCCGCCCGATTTGTCTACGGTAAAATTTCTGCGGTGCATCATAACGTCCGGCACGCTTTTGCCCGGTACTATTCTGCACGAACCATCCCCGGGTCCTCGAAAGGCACACCCATGAGCAAATTTGGTACCGCCTGGACGATTCACGGCGACGGCAAGACCATCAAACCCGGAGAATATGTCGCCCCGGATGAGCGGCTGAGCTGGCCGCGAACCATTGGGATTGGCTCCCAGCACGTGGTGGCCATGTTCGGCGCAACCTTTCTGGTTCCCCTGCTGACCGGCTTCCCGCCGGCCACCACCCTGCTGTTCTCCGGCCTCGGAACGATTCTGTTCCTGATTATCACCGCAGGCCGCGTTCCGAGCTACCTCGGATCCAGCTTCGCGTTCATTGCCCCCATTATGGCCGCCACCAGCCAGCACGGCCCCGGCGGCGCGCTTGGCGGCATCATCATGGCGGGCGCCGCCCTGTTCCTGATCGGGCTGGCTGCCCAGCTCGCCGGCACCAGGTGGATTCAAATCCTGATGCCGCCCGTAGTCACCGGCACCATCGTGGCACTCATCGGACTGAACCTGGCCGGCTCCGCCCGGGACAACTTTGAGAAAGGCCCGCTCACCGCCACCGTCACCGTGGTGGTCATCCTGCTGGCCACAGTCCTCTTCAAGGGCTTCCTGGGCCGCCTGTCCATCCTGATCGGCGTGGTTGCGGGCTACATTGCCGCAGTTCTCCAGAACGAGGTGGACTTCCAGGCCATCCGGGACGCCGCCTGGTTCGGGCTGCCCGAATTCCACTCCCCGACCTTCCACTTCTCCGTCATCGGACTCTTTGTGCCCGTGGTCCTGGTGCTCGTAGCCGAGAACGTCGGGCATGTGAAGTCCGTGGCCGCCATGACCGGACGGGATCTGGACCCCTACGCGGGCCGCGCCCTGATGGCCGACGGCCTGGCAACGATCCTGGCCGGTTCCGGCGGCGGTTCCGCCACCACAACGTACGCCGAGAACATCGGGGTCATGGCGGCATCGCGCGTCTACTCCACCGCCGCATACTGGGTGGCCGGCATCGTGGCGGTGCTGCTGAGCCTGTTCCCCAAGTTCGGTGCCATGATCGCCACCGTTCCCGGCGGCGTGCTGGGCGGAGCCGGGGTCATCCTGTACGGCATGATCGGCATTCTGGGCGTCCGGATCTGGGTGGACAACCGGGTGAACTTCTCCAATCCGATCAACCTTTCCACTGCTGGCCTGGGACTGATCATCGCCATCGCCAACTTCACCTGGGTTGTTGCCGGGCTGGAGTTCGGCGGCATTGCCCTGGGTACCGGCGTCACGCTCATTGCCTTCCACGGCATGAGTGCAATCGCCCGGTGGCGCGGTACCGACCCCGACGGCACGGCGACGGAAGCGAATCCGGTTTCCGCCCCCGGCTCCAACCCCTAGGCCGGGCTAGGCTCCTTCAAGCGCCTGAACGGTGGCCCGGGTCAGCCAACGCCCGGCCCGGGCCATCGCGTCCGCCGGATCCTGCACCAGGTCCAGAATGCTGACAGCCGATACGATTCCGTACTCGGCCAGGATGTGCGGCGGCAGGGTAATGCGGCCGGCAAGGGCCACCACCGGAATGCCGGCGCTGCGGGCACGTTCCGCCACTGCCAGCGGCGCCTTGCCGTAGCGGGACTGTTCATCGAGGGAACCTTCGCCGGTCAGGACCAGGTCCGCCGCGGCCAGGGCCTCGTCCAGTCCGGTGAGCCGGGAGATCACTTCAAAGCCACCCTCCAGTGAAGCGTCGGTGAAGGCCAGGAACGCGGACGGAAAGCCGCCGGCCGCACCGGCGCCTGCGATATCGACGTCGACGCCGGTGGTTTCGCGCAGCAGCGCCGCCCACCGCACCAGTGCCTCGTCCAGCAGCAGCCGCGCAGTTGAATCCGCGCCCTTCTGCTCGCCGAACACATGCGCTGCTCCCTCCCGCCCGGTGAGCGGGTTGGTGACGTCCGCGGCAATACGGACACGCACGCCGGCGAGCCGGGGGTCCAGGCCGGATACGTCAATGGCAGCGGCGAGCGACAAACCGGCTCCTCCCGGGGGCACCGGGGTCCCCGCGGCGTCGAGGATCCGCAGCCCCAGCGCCGCCAGGGCGCCGGAGCCGCCGTCGGTCATTGCGGAGCCGCCGATGCCGAGCACAATTTCCGTGGCTCCCGCGTCCAGAGCTTCCCGGATCAGCTCTCCGCTGCCGTAGCTGGTTGCCGCCAGGGAGGACTGTACCGAGGGTTCCACCAGCATCAGCCCGGAGGCGCGGGCGGTTTCGATCACGGCCGTGCTGCCGTTCAGGGCCCACAGTGCGGTGACGTTTCCGCCCAGCGGTCCGCGCACACTGGCGGTACGCTCCTGCGCACCGGCGGCCAGCGCCGCTTCCAGGGTGCCCTCGCCGCCGTCGGCCACGGGAACAAGCGTCACGTCAGCCTCCGGATAGACGGCGAGCACGCCTTCTGCCATGGCGGCGGCGGCTTCCCCTGCGGAAAGTGAGCCTTTGAACTTGTCCGGAGCTATGAGAACGCGCATGTCCCCCATACTGCCATCCCTCCGGACGCGGGGTTGGGGACTCCCTGGCAGGCGGGGATTGCCCTCCGGTCCGGTTCGGGACCACTCAGCCCTCCGTTGCCTGCGGGTCCTGCTGCGGCCACACACCCCGCGGCTCCAGGATCCCGGCGAGCAGGTCGGCCCGGTCCGAGACCAGCCCGTCCACGCCCATGTCCAGCAGCCGCACCATGTCAGCGGGCTCATTCACGGTCCAGACATGCACCTGCAGTCCGGCACGGTGGCAGCGGCGCAGGAACGACGGCGTGACCACCGCCAGCGGCCCCTGCCGTTCGGGGACCTGCAGGCACTGGTAGCGTCCCAGCCGTGCCAGCACTCCGGCCAGGCCCAACGGCGCCAGCAGTACCGTCAGGGCGGTGAAAACGGCGCCGGCTGAACTGGCGACGGGCCGGGAGAGCCGCCGCAGGGCAGCGAGCCTCCTCCGGTCGGAAAAGGAGGTCACCAGCACGCGGTCATGCGCCTGATGCTTCTCCAGCAGCCGGGCGAGTTCCGCGGATCCGGCCGCGTCCTTGACGTCCACGTTCAGGCGCGCCCCGGGAAGCTGTGTCAGCAGTTCCTCGAAGGTGGGAACCGGTTCGCTGCCGCCAACCCGGGCTTCACGGATCTGCCGGCTGCTGCGGCTGCCCACCGGGCCCCCGGAACCGGCAACCCGGTCCAGCGACGCGTCATGAAGAGCCAGGAGCACGCCGTCGCGGGTGGTGCGCACGTCCGTTTCCAGATATCCGAATCCCAGCGCTGCGGCGGCACGGAAAGCTTTCATGGTGTTCTCGAAACCGTCGAGGGAAAAGCCGCGGTGGGCAAATCCCAGCGGGCCCGGCGTCTCAAAGTAGGGATATCGCATCTGCGTACTTTATCCACACCGGTGTCATGCCCGGCCCGGTGCATCCTCTTCGTGCGTACCGCGCCCTAGACTGGCACCACCCAGGCTGCGCAAAATTGCCGCGGCGGGACAGCCGAAGTGGTGCGGAGGTAACCGGGTTTGGCGACTTTGTCCACGACATCGAAACGGTCCAGATTGGGCAGAAGCCTGCGCTGGCCGGCCGAATGGCTGCGCGGCAGTGTGCAGCGGGCGCCGGTGACCGTGGCTTTTACTGCAGTCTTTTGGCTTGCAGGAGCGCTTACCGGCAGTTTGGGTACCGGCCCCGCAGGGCCGCTGGCCAACTGGGTGGTATTGTCAGCCAATTCCCTTCCCGCTTATTGGCCGGCGCTTGTCCTCTCCGGTGTCTGGGCCTCCGGTCTGCCCGGTTATCTTTCCGGAACCCTCCTGATCCTGCTGGTTGGCCTGCCCTGCGAACGGCTGATCGGCTCCGGGCGGTTCACTGCAGCAGCCCTGTTCTCCCAGGTTCTCGGCGCTCTGCTGGCCATCGGGTTTGCCCACGCCGCCAACGCCGTGACCGGTGACTGGTCGCGGGCGCTGGAATCGGAATCTTTTGTCGGGCCGGTGGCCCTGGTGTGCGGTGCTGCCGCTGCCACGAGTGCCCGGTTGTCCACCCTCTGGCGGCGCCGGGTTCGGGTGGGAATGTTCACCCTGCTGGTCCTGCTGGCGCTGTACGGGGGTTCCTTCCACAGCGTGACTGCCCTGGCCGCGGCAACCGTGGGCGTCTTCACCGGTCCCTTCCTTTTTGGGCGGCGGCCGGCATGGCCCGGGCGGCTCGTCACCAGCCGCCGCGAAGCCCGCGTCCTGGTGGGCCTGGTGGTAGCAGCCTCCGCACTGGGCCCGGTTCTTTCCGCGTTGAGTTCGCAGGCGGTGGGCCCCCTGGCCGTGCTGCGCTTCCTGAGCACCTCGGTTCAGGCCACCGATCCCCAGTCCCTTGCGGAGATGTGTGCCGATCCGGCGCGGGCCGTCGAGTGCGGGGCCGCCCGGTTGGAGCTGCGGGCCGGACCTGCCGGATTCTTCCTGGCCACCCTGCCGCAGGTGCTGCTGGTGGTCTTTGCAGACGGATTACGGCGGGGCCGCCGCTTCGCCTGGGCCGGCGCCCTGTTGCTGCAGGCCGTGATGACGGTCCTGGCTGCCGTCCGGGCGCTGCGGTACCTCTCGGATACCAGCCCGGATGCCCGCTATGACCTCGGTGCGGCCCAGGATGCCCTGTCGGTGACCCTGCCCATCCTGGTCCCTCTGGCCGTGCTGGTAATGCTGGCCGCCACCCGCGGCCTGTTCACGGTCGCGGCTCCCCCGGGAACTTACCGGCAGGCGGCAGTCTGGGTGGCGGGAGCCGGCGTCCTGCTCAGCGCTTTGTATGTGGTCGGCGGGATGCTGGATCCGGGCGGATTCACTCCGCGGGCTTCCACCGGCTCTCTTTTGGCCGACCTGCCCGAACGTTTCCTCCCGGTGCTGGAGATTGGCGCCTCGACGCCCCGGCTGCTCCCGGTGACAATGACTGCGAGCGTGCTGTACGAGGGCGTGGGGGTTCTCTTCTGGGTTTTTACCTGCCTGGTACTGCTGCGTTCCTTTGTACAGCCGCCGCACAGCCGTTCCGTCACAGACGAGGACCGGGCACGGGAGCTGCTCAAGGCGCATGGCGGGGGGACCATGGCGTGGATGACACTCTGGCCCGGAAACACCTACTGGTTTGCGCCCAGCGGCAACTCTTTCGTAGCTTTCCGCCCGGATTTCGGTGTGGCGCTGACCGTGGGCCAGCCGGTAGGGCCGCAGGAAGAACTGGCGCAAACCGTTGAAGGATTTTACGCGTTCTGCACTGCCAGCGGCCTCACGCCCTGCTTCTACTCGGTGAACAGCGAGGTGGAAACCCTAACGACCCAGATGGGCTTCGCCCGGCTCCAGGTCGCTGAGGAGACAGTTCTTCCGCTGGGGTCACTGGAGTTCAAGGGCAAAAAGTTCCAGGACATCCGCACCGCACTGAACCACGCACGCAAAGCCGGCATCGAAGCGCACTGGATCGACTATGCGTCAGCTCCGCTGGCGTTGCTGGACCAGCTGCATGCCATCTCCGAAGAATGGGTTGCGGATAAGAACATGCCGGAGATGGGGTTTACCCTCGGAAGCCTGGAGGAGGTCAATGACCCGGAGGTGCGCTGCCTGGTGGCCGTTGACCACGACGGCACGGTCCATGCTGTGACGTCCTGGCTGCCAATCTACCGGGACGGCCGGGTGGTTGGCTGGACACTGGACTTCATGCGCCGGCGCGGTGCGGGATTCCGTCCCGGAATGGATTTCCTCATTGCCTCAGCCGCTGTCCTGCTGCAGGACGAGGGCTACGAAATCCTGAGTCTGTCCGGCGCCCCCCTGGCCCGCGCCTCCCGGCTCGGCAGCGCGCACGGCACCGGGAACGGCACGGGAAACGGAAACAGCGGAACGGGGACACCAGCGGAGTCTGCATCCGGAGATTCCAGGCTCCTCGATTCCGTTCTAGACGTGCTGGGAGCCACCTTGGAACCGGTGTACGGCTTTCGTTCACTGCTGGCGTTCAAGGCGAAGTTTCAGCCCAGCTATGTTCCCCTGTACATGGCGTATCCGGATCCGGCCGCCCTTCCGGCCATCGGCAACGCAGTTGCCCGGGCCTACCTGCCGCACATGTCCCTCACCCAGGGGCTGGCGCTGGTGCGGCGTATTGTGGACGGCGCCCGTTGAACGAGGTTTCCCTGACGGACGGAGCCCTGCCGGCAGTGCTTTTGGGGCTGGGTGCGCTGTCCCTGATCTGGCTCATCTGGGGCCGCAAGCGCCATCTGCGGGTCGTGGCCCCGGCGGCAGCCGCCGCAGCCGGTGTCCTGACACTGCTGCTCTTTGTCCTGGCCGAGGTTGTTCTGGACTGGTGGGACGCCTCTTTTCCGCGCTACCTGTATGTATATGCCTGGCTGGGCATATGGGCGCTAATCCTTGCTGTGCCGCGCATGCTGCGGGCATCCTCCACGTGGGGACGGCTCCTGACCGTGGCGGCCACGGCGCTGGCGGTCATTGCCGTGGCAGGTTCCGTGAATGCCGCTTACAGCCAATATCCGACCCTGCAGTCCCTGCTTGATCCTCCCGAACCGCAGTCCGGCGTCCTGCCAACGCGCAGCCCGGAGACAGTTGCCGGCAGGCCTGCCTCCACTTCTGCCAACTGGACCGCCCCGCCGGGCATGCCCTCCGGCGGCAGCGTCTATCCGGTGCAGATACCGGGCACCGTCTCGGGATACGCCTCCAATCCGGCGCTGGTGTACCTGCCGCCGGCCTATCTGGCGACTCCGGCAGCGGTGAATCTCCCGGTTTTGGTACTGATACACGGTCAGCCCGGCACCCCCGAGGACTGGCTGGTGGGCGGGGAGCTCGTCCAGATGATGGACTCCTTTGCCGCACAGCACGGGGGACTGGCGCCCGTGGTTGTCATGCCCGACGCATCCAACGCAAACAACGAGAACTGGCCGCTGTGCCTGGATTCGCAGGTGAGTGATTCGGCGACCTATCTGGCGGTGGATGTACCGGCGTGGGTGCGGCAGAATCTGGCCTCGGGCCTGAACGGCGGAACCCAGTGGGCCGTAGCAGGGTATTCCTACGGGGGAACCTGCTCGCTGCAGCTGGCCGTGAACTATCCGGAAACGTATCCCACGTTCATCGATATTTCGGGCGAAAGCGAGCCCAGCATCCCCGACGGGCGTGACGCCCTGATCCAGACCTATTTCAACGGGAACGCCTCCGCATTCACGGACCAGAACGCCGTGGATGTACTGGCCGGGAAGTCCTTCCCGGATTCGGCCGGAATAATGGTGGTGGGGGCGGACGATTCCGTATACGCCCCGCAGGGACAAACAGTGTTCGAAGCGGTAAAGAAGGCGGGAATGGACGTCACCTTCCAGAGGTTGCCCGGAGGCCATTCCTGGGAAGTCTGGAAAGCCGGGCTGGAAAACAATTTGGAATGGCTCTGCCGGCGGTTGGGAATACTGGCTCCATGACCCGGAACAACTCAGCTCCCCCACCGCCCGGCAACACCTCCCCTGCGCACCTCCCCGGATGGCTGGCCGGGGCCTTCCGCCGGCTGGCCCGCTGGACCTCCCCTTACGCCGCAGTGCTGATGACTCTCGTGCTTGGCTTGGTCCCGGCCATCCTCCTCACCCTGGGATCAGCAGAGGTGTACGAGTCAGTCGCCGAATCCGACGGCGTCGCGAATCTGGACCAGCCGCTGCTGGACGTGGCACTCGCCCTGCGCTCCCCGGGCCTGGACGGCGCGGTCACGGCGTTCACCCATCTGGCGGGAACCGTGGGCATGCCCCTCCTGGCCGCAGCGGCCCTCATGATCATGGTGCTGCGCTGGCGTTCCTGGACGCCGGTGCTGATGATGGTCCCGGCAGCCGCCGGATCGCTGCTGATGACTGTGGCCGGCAAGGACCTGGTCGGAAGGCTCCGGCCTGATCTGGCAGATGCGGTGCCGCCGTACGAGCACTCACCCTCCTTTCCGAGCGGCCACTCCCTCAACGCCGTGGTGATTGCAGGGGTGGTCGCCTACCTGGTCGTTCTGCACCTGCACAGCAGGGGCAAAAAGATCCTCACCGTGGCCATCGCGGGCGCGTTCGCTTTCGCGGTGGGCCTGAGCCGGGTTTATCTGGGCCACCACTGGTTCACCGACGTCCTGGTGGCCTGGACGCTGGGGCTGGCTTGGCTGGCCGTGGTTATTACCGCTCACCGGCTGCTGCAGTCACGTCACCGGCAGATGGAACCCTGAGCCGGTCACTGCCCGCGCAGGAGCGCTTCCAGGACCTGCGCAACGCCGTCGTCCGCAAACGCCGGAGCCACCCTGTCCGCTGCGGCCCGCGCCTCGGGGTGGCCGGAGGCCATCGCGTAGCCGCAGCCGGCCCACTGCAGCATCTGCACGTCATTGGGCATGTCGCCGAAGGCCACCACATCTGCGGAATCAATGTCCCGGGACGCAGCGTAGTCTGCCAGCGTGACCGCCTTGTTCAGGCCGTGCAGGGACATTTCCAGCAGTGCGACGGCGGGGGCGGAGTGTGTGGTGGACACCAGGTGTGCCACCGCGGGCCGGACCCGCTGCAGGAAATCATCCGGTGAAGTGCCGTCCACCCGGGCCAGGAATTTCACCACGGTGTCCGCTTCGGTGAGGCTGGATTCCAGCGGAGCGGGGATGGCAGCTCCCGGCAGTTCTTCGGAACCGGCTTCCACGAAGCCCGGGCCAAGATGGAAGCCGTCCACGGTCTCGGCGGCGAACCGGACCGCCGGATACAGTTCCCGGATGATGTCAGCCGCGGAAAAGAGGTCCGGCAGGGACATGGCCTGAGCTTTGATCAGCCGCTCGGCGCCCAGGTCATAGGTAATGGCTCCGTTGGAGCAGATGACGGTGCCCGCGTGGCCCAGGGCCTCCGAGAGCGGTTTCAACCAGCGCGGCGGCCGTCCAGTGACAAAAACGATGTCGATTCCCGCGTCCGCGCAGTCCCGGAAGGCACGCACGGTCCGGTCACTGATCCTGTTGTCCGGACCCACGATGGTCCCGTCCAGGTCACTTGCCACCAGACGCACCCGGCACCTCGTTCATTCGCTGTGGTTTCGCGCAGTTGCGCAGGCTTCCAGCCTATCCGCACCGGAAGACCGGTTGCGGCGTCGGCTCAGGCCGCGGCCACCTCGGCCAGGCCCACAATGCGGGCCCGCGCCAGGGTGTGGGTGAACAGGTTGAAGCCCAGGTAGGCGGGGGCGGCGTCGGCGGGGACGTCGAGGGTCTCCACGTCGACGGCGTGCACCACCACAATGTAACGGTGCGGGCCGTGGCCGGGGGGCGGTGCCGCGCCCACAAAACCGGCAAACCCGGCGTCGTTCCGCAGCTGCACGGTGCCCCGGGGCAGTTCATCCGCGTTGGCGGCATTGCCGGGCAGCGACGTGGTGGAAGCCGGAATGTTGAAGGCGGCCCAGTGCCAGAAACCGCTGGCCGTGGGCGCGTCCGGATCAAACATGGTCACGGCGAAGCTCTTGGTCCCCTCCGGAGCGCCGGACCAGCTCAGCTGAGGAGAGGCGTCTTGTCCACCGGGAATGCCCATTTTGCCGCTGTACTGCGCCGCGGCAAACGGTTCCATGTTGCCAAAGTCCTCACTGGTTACTGTGAAGGCCGGCACGGAAGGAAGTGCTTCGTACGGATCGTAATCCTGCATGATGATCTCCTTTGAAGTGGAAAGGCGCCCGGAATCAGGAAAGTTCGGCGCGTGAGGGAGGGTTGGCCCCGGCCCGGGAAACCGTGACGGCGGAGGCCCGGACAGCGAAATTCAGCACGGCGTCCAGATCTGCGGCACCAATCCGGGCCAGCTCGGGACGGCGGGCACCGCCGTCGAGTTCCAGATCCATCAGCGAAACGAGCATGGCGGACATAAACGAATCCCCGGCTCCCACGGTATCCACGACGGTAACCGGCGGAACGGACGCGGAGGATTCTCCGGCGGCGGTCACAGCCCAGGCTCCCTTGGAGCCGCTGGTGACGGCAACAATTGCCGGGCCCATGGTCAGCCAGCGCCGCGCGGCGTCCTGCGGGCTGTCCTGGGGATACAGCCAGGCGAGGTCCTCGTCGGAGGCTTTGACGACGTCCGCCAGGGCAACAAATTTCTCCGCCTGTTCCCTGGCATAGGCCACATCGGTGATGATCGAGGGCCGGCAGTTGGGGTCGTAGGTAATGGTGGCCGTGGGCCGCGCCCGTTCCACCGCGTGCAGCACGGCGTCCGCGCCGGGGCTGAGCATGGCGGCAATGGAGCCGGTGTGCAGCAGAGTGGTGCCGTCCAGCAGCTGCGGGAGCGCTTCGGCCAGGGAGGGCAGCTGCCACTGAAGGTCAAAGGTGTAGCGGGCACCCCCGGCAGGATCCAGGACGGCGGTGGCCACGCTGGTGGGCAGGTCATCCTGCGGCAGCGGGGTCAGCACGGAGTTGGCGCGCAGGTGTTCCTGGATCAGCAGTCCGTACTCGTCGGTGCCGTAGCGGCCCACAAACTGGACCGGACGGCCCAGCCGGGCAACGCCTACTGCCACGTTGAGCGGGCTGCCGCCGGGATGGGATCGTTTGGGGGTGGTATCGCTGAGAACCTCGTCCACGAGGGCTTCGCCAATTACTGTGAGCACAGGCTCAACCTAACAGAGCAGCCGCCGGGTTTCCTTAAAACAGGGGCACTTCAGCCGCCTCAGTCACCGCTTCGACGACGGCGGCCCAGGCCGGGGTGCCCGGCGTGATCAGGGCAAAGTGGTCGCCGGAAACCATCCGCAGCTCGGCCGGCGAACCGCTGTCCTTCGCGGCCTGCACGAACCCGGCGGATTGGCTCAGCGGAACGTGGGCGTCGGCGTCGCCGTGCAGGGCGATGACGGGCACCGGCAGCGGAAGCCGGCACATCGGATCCGCGCTGCGGTACCGGTGCGGGTCTTCGTCCGGGGAGGACCCGAGGAAGTTCCGCACCGCGCCGTCGCTGAGGAACAGATCCCGTGCTTCGGCCAGGTTCAGCACGCCGGCCTGGCTGACGACGGCGGTGACGGGGACCGCGGCGCCGCTGCGGCCCGCGGCCCAGACGGCCAGGTGCCCGCCGGCGGAATGCCCGAGCACGGTGACGCGGGAAAGGTCCAGCCCGTGCTCCCGGGCTGCGGGTTCCAGCGCATCGATACCGGCGCTGATGTCCTCGAAGGTCTCCGGCCATCCGCCGCCGTTGCCGGCCCGCCGGTATTCCAGGTTCCAGCAGGCGAAGCCGCGGGCTGCGAGGTCCTCTGCTTCGGGCCGGCCCAGCTCCGCGGTGTACCGAGCGCGCCAGTAGCCGCCGTGGATGATGACCACCACGCCGTCGTGCCCGGGCTCCTGCGGCAGCGTGAGTTCGGCGTACTGTTCCGGGTCCGGGCCGTACGGAATGCGAAGCGTATTACACGGCATCGGTTGCTCTCCTTGATCTGGCCTAATGTGGTAGTGAGCCTAGCGTCCGGCGCACCGGACGCGGGCGCGGCACATCCAAACGTTGGGGAATGGGGTTTTTTGTATGGGCGCGTGGGACAGCCTTGATGACCGGCTGCGTCCGGTGGTCCAGGCGAGCACGGATGAATTTGCACGGGTCCGCCCTGCCTTGGAACAGCTCACCCGGGAGATGGAGGAGAGCCTGCGGCACATCTTCACGGACAGTCCCGTGCGTCCGCTGTTTGTGGCCTCGCGGACTAAAACCGTGGACTCCTTCCGGGACAAGGCCTCCCGCACCCTGCCCTCCGAAAACCCCGAGGATCTGCCCACGCTGCTGTTCCCCGATCCGCTGCGCAACCTGATCGATTTGGTGGGCCTGCGCGTGATCGTGACGCTGCCGCATGAGGTCGATGAAGCTGCCAACCTGATCAAGCGCCAGCGGGCCGAGTTTGACTGCCGCGGAGACCGGGAGAAGGATATCGGCTCCATTGAATCCGGGACTTACGGTTACTCGAGCCGGCATCTGGTCCTGCGCACCATCCAGAATGAGACCGTTCGGGAGTACCACAAGCTGCTGGACCCGGATCAGCGTCCCAACGGAAGCTACCAGTTTGAAGTGCAGATCCGCACGGTCCTCGCTCATGCCTGGTCGGAAATTGAGCATGACATCCGCTTCAAGGCCGGAGATCCGCGGGCCTGGAGCCCGTACTTTGACCGCCAGTTCACTGCCACGGCGGCCATGCTGGAAACCGTGGAGACCGCGTTTGCCGAACTGCATGAGCGCTATGAAACCGTCACCGGGTTCTGGGACGAGGACGGGGAGGGCAGCGCGCCGCTGACACCGAACCGGATCCGGGACGTGTGGATGACCCTGCTGCCCCATGTGAACCGGAAGACCGGGGATGACTGGGGCTGGGCCAGCGAGCTCCTGGCCGCGCACGGCATGAAGACCACCATGGACCTGGCCGGACTGCTGCAGGCCGACGCCGTCACCAAGGTCCGCAAGGCCCTGGACCACCGGTACTCCCCCGGACCCGACCGGCTGCTCGATGACCTGCTGCTGTGGCGCTTCGGCAAGAAACACATCGATCTGACGGCGGAGCCCGAGGACGCCCCGGTCAAACCCCGGCGGGAATCCCTGGGCCGGCGCTACCGGCAGATGCAGCTTTTCCGGGCACGGGAAGAGAACGCCTAAAGCTGGTTTGGGGAATCCCGGTCGTTTCGGGAAACCCCGGACGGGGCGGACCGGCCGGAATTTCCCAAAGCGGCCGGAAATCCCATGGCGAAGGGTTTCCCGCAATCCTTGCCGTGGCGCGCGGTCCCGCTTACGGTGACGGAATGGTTCTCCAACTCAGCGCCGAGGAAGCACGGCGGATGCGGTGGCACTCCCAGCTGCTGGGCGGCTCCGATCTGCCGCCCGCCGACGTCGTGGACCGCACCGTCGCCCTGCAGGGGCAGGATCTGCCGGCGGTCCTGCGTGCCGTCGCGATTCGATCGGCTCCGGGAACCACGGTTCAGGACGTCCGTGCTGCGTTCGACGACGGCGCCCTGGTACGGGGGTGGCCCATGCGGGGCACCCTGTTTGCCACGACGCCGGAGCATCTGGCCTCGCTTCTGTACTTCACCGCGGCGCGCATCCACCGGGCGACGGCCCGGCGCCGGGAAGGACTCGGGCTGGATGACCGCACGATCGCCCGTGCCCGGGACGTGCTGCTGGCCGCCCTGGAGGAACGTCCGCTGCGCAGGTCCGAGGCTCTTGCCCTGTGGGACGCCGCCGGCATCCCCACCGCGGGCGGGCCGGGGTACCACCTGCTCATGCATTTCTCGGTGGCCGGAGACGCCCACTGGGGTTCGTTCGCACCGGAGGGCACCGAACAGCTCCTCACCCTCTCCCCGCTGCTGCCGCCCGCGGATCCCGAGGCTGCCCTGACGGAGATCGTGCGGAGCTTTGTCAGAACCCGGGGGCCGGTGACCGAGGCGGACCTGGCTTGGTGGACCAAGCTCCCCCTGGCAGTGCTGCGGCCTGCAGCCTCCGCGGTGGAGGACCTCATGGATGTGGAGGTGGAGGGCCGGCCCGCCTGGATTATCGGCGAACCGCCGGAAGCGCAGGACGGGCAAGGAACCGGTGTGGTGCTCGTTCCGGGCTTCGACGAGTGGATCCTCGGCTATGCGGACCGGTCCCTGGTGGCCAGTGACGCGATGCTCGATGCGCTGGTGCCCGGCCGGAACGGCGTCTTCCGCCCCGCGGTGCTGGTGGACGGCGTGGTGGTGGGAAGCTGGCGGCTTTCCCGGACTTCCGGCACCCGCACGGAACCGGTGCTCGAGCTGGTGGAACGGGTGCCGGCAGCAACCCGGCGTGCCATCGAGCAGGCGGTTGCGGCCTGGCCCCACGCATAGGTGTGGGGATACCTGTTGGAGTGAGAAGACGATAAGCAGCCGGGAAAACCCCTCCGGTAGGCTGATCTCGCAACCCGCGGCCGCAGCAGTGGCCGCCCCCGCAACGAAAGGACCGGTCCATGGCCAACCAGCCAATCACCGCCCAGAACACCGTCCAGCAGTGGCTCGACCACCCCGAAGGCGGCCCCGCCCTCCGCGGCATGCTGGCGCAGGCCGGCAGTGACGAGTCCACATTGGGCCCGGCGCTGACCCTGAAGCTGCAGCAGCTCGTGGACCTGAGCCAGGGCCAGTTCCCGCAGGCCGCAGTGGACGAACTCGTGAAGGCCGCCAACGGCGGGGTAATGCCGGAAACCGAAGCCGCCGTGCTCCCCACCGTTCCGGGCCGCTTTGAAGGCCGCACCGTGATCGTCACGGGCGCGGGTTCGGGCATTGGCCGTGCCACCGCCGGCCGGATCGTCCGCGAAGGCGGACGGGTCATCGCCGTCGACATCGCCGAGGACCGGATCACCAACCTGGCCGAAGAACTTGGCGAGTCAGTGGTTCCCGTGGCAGCCGACCTCACCGATCTCTCCGCCGTGGACCGCATTGTGGCCGCCGCGGGCGAGAGCGTCCACGGCCTGGCCAACGTGGCCGGCATCAACGATGACTTCTCCCCGCTGCATGAGGTCACCGACGCCATGTGGCAGAAGATCTTCGCGGTCAACGTGGACGGCCTGGTGCGCCTGACCCGCGCCGTGCTGCCGGGCATGCTGGCCGCCGGCAAGGGCTCCATTGTGAACGTCACTTCCGAGGCGGGCCTGCGCGGCTCAGCGTCCGGCGTTGCCTACACCGCCTCCAAGCACGCCGTTGTGGGCATTACCCGCAGCACCGCGTTCATGTATGCCCGTGAAGGCATACGAGTAAACGCTGTGGCTCCGGGCGGTGTGGCCACCGGCATTCCGATGGGCGGCAAGACCAGCGAGTACGGCGAGGCCCGCCTGGCCCCGGCGCGCGTGAACATTCCGGGCCTGGCCTCGGCGGAGGACCTCGCAGCCTCCATCACGTTCCTGCTCAGCGACGACGGCGTGAACATCAACGGCGCCATCCTGCCCTCCGACGGCGGCTGGTCCGCGGTCTAAGCAGCTCGCAGGACAGAACGACGGCGGCCGGTTCCCTTCTCCGTGAAGGGAACCGGCCGCCGTCGTTATGCGGTGAAACGAGCTAGGCTCCGGAAACTCCGGCAGCCAGCATGTTCAGGGACTGCTCCAGCTCGTCCTTGGACACCATCGGGAAGGACACCTGCTTGAGGGTCTCCTTGTCGGTGACGTGGGACCAGTCGTAGGTCAGCGTGACCTCGGTGGAATCCGCGCCCTGCGGCTCGAGTTCCCAGACCCACTGCCAGCCCTTGGGCTCGGTGCCGGCCGGAGCCGTCTGCCAGGCAAGGAGCTTGTTGTGGTCATACCCGGTGACGTGGTTTTCCGTCTGGTAGTCGCCCATTTTTTCATTGTTCATGTTCATGGTGAAAACCTGGCCGGAGGCGGTGATGCGGTCGGTCTTCTCGTCCGAAACCACCATGCCCGAGCCGTCCAGCTCGTGGTGGCGCTGGGGGTTGGACAGCAGGTTGAAGATGTCTGCGGCTGAAGCGTCGATGATTCGCGAGACAACAATGCTCGTCTGATCAGTGGTCAATGAACTCTCCTTCGATAGATGGATCGTACGTACCCGCAGGCTCAGTCCGCGGTGTGTTCGGAAGCTTCCTGCAGTTCCCAGCCCGTAATATACGGCGGATCCTGCCCTTCGTCCCGCGTGTATTGCCGGCAGCGGGCCCGTTCGTCCTGGAGCCACTGCCGGAAACCGGCCTGCGTTGATCCCAGTGACGCTACCCGGTCCAGCACGTCCATGGCCAACTGGAAACGGTCGATCTGGTTGAGCATCGCCATGTCGAACGGCGTGGTGGTGGTGCCCTCTTCCTTGTATCCGCGCACGTGCAGGTTGGCGTGGTTGTTCCGCCGGTAGGTGAGCCGGTGAATCAGCCACGGATAGCCGTGATAGGCGAAAATCACGGGGCGGTCTTTGGTGAACAGGGTGTCAAAATCCCTGTCAGAGAGCCCGTGCGGGTGCTCTCCGGGGTCCTGGAGCCGCATCAGGTCCACCACGTTCACCACCCGGATTTTCAGGTCCGGCAGCTGCTTCTTCAGCAGTCCGGCCGCGGCCACGGTTTCCAGAGTGGGCACGTCGCCGGCGCAGGCCAGCACGACGTCGGGATCGGACTTTTCGCCCGGTCCCCCGGTTTCGCTGCCGGCGAAGTCCCAGATGCCGACACCCCGCTCCACATGCAGCCGGGCGTCCTGCGGATTCAACCAGGCCGGGGTGGGCTGTTTGCCGGACACCACCACGTTCACCCGGTCCCGGGTGCCCAGAATGTGTTCGGTGACGGCCAGCATGGTGTTGACGTCCGGCGGCAGGTACACGCGGATGACTTCGGCCTTCTTGTTCACCACGTGGTCAATGAAACCGGGATCCTGGTGCGAGAAGCCGTTGTGGTCCTGCTGCCAGACGTGGCTGGAGAGCAGGTAGTTCAGCGAGGCGACGGGCTGCCGCCAGGACAGGCTGCGGCTGACCTTGAGCCATTTGGCGTGCTGGTTGAACATGGAATCGACAATGTGGACAAAGGCTTCGTAGCAGTTGAAGACGCCGTGCCGGCCGGTGAGCAGGTAGCCCTCCAGCCAGCCTTCGCACAGGTGCTCGGAGAGGACTTCGGCCACCCGGCCGCTGCGGGCCAGATGCTCGTCAATCTCGTCGATGCGCTGCTGCCAGGCTTTGTCCGTGACCTCGTAGACGGCCTGCAGCCGGTTGGATGCTGTCTCATCCGGGCCGAAAATGCGGAAGTTGGACGGGTTCAGTGAAATGACGTCGCGCAGGTATTCACCGGCGGTGATCATGGGTGAGATCCGCTTGGTACCGGGGTTCTCCACGTCCACGGCGTGCTCCGCGTAGGCCGGAAGTTTGAGGTCCTGCAGCAGCCGGCCGCCGTTGGCGTACGGAGTGGCACTCATCCGGGCGTTGCCTTCCGGGGCCAGTGCGGCAAGTTCGGGCCGCAGCCGGCCGGCGTCGTCGAACAGTTCTTCGGGGCGGTAGGACCGCATCCACTCTTCCAGCTGCGCCAGGTGCTCGGGGTTTTCATGGATGCCGGACAGCGGCACCTGGTGGGCGCGCCAGGTGCCCTCCACCTGCAATCCGTCCACCACGGCCGGTCCGGTCCACCCCTTGGGCGAGCGCAAGATGATCATGGGCCAGCGTGGCGCGTGTTCATTCCGCGTTTCACGGGAAGCGGCGGCATCCGGGGCGTCGGCAGGCACGGCCACCCGCTCACCGTTTCGGTACGGGGCCTGGATCTCGTCGATTTCGGCCAGGCAGGCGGCCAGCGCTTCGGCAAAATCGGCGTGTGCCTGCGCCGTCGACGCCGGATCCTCCACGGTCACCAGGTGGGGGTGGTAGCCGTAGCCTTCCATCAGCTTCACCAGCTGCTCCTCGGGCATGCGCGAGAGGATGGTGGGGTTGGCGATTTTGTAGCCGTTCAGGTGCAGGATCGGCAGCACCGCACCGTCCACGGCCGGATCCAGGAAACTGTTGGAATGCCAGCTGGCGGCCAGCGGCCCGGTTTCGGCCTCGCCGTCGCCGATCACCGTGGCCGCAATCAGGTTCGGGTTGTCGAACACGGCGCCGTAGGCGTGGGCCAGCGAATACCCCAGCTCGCCGCCCTCGTGGATGGAACCGGGAGTCTCGGGTGCCGCATGGCTGGGAATGCCGCCGGGGTAGGAGAACTGCTTGAACAGGGCCGCCAGGCCGTCGCCGTCCTGGCCAACGTGGCTGTAAATCTCCGAATAGGTTCCTTCCAGCCAGGCGTTGGCAACGTTGGCGGGACCGCCGTGGCCGGGTCCGGTAATGAAGATGACCTCGCGCTGTTGTTCCTTGATGAACCGGTTCAGGTGCGCGTAGATGAAGTTCAATCCGGGGGTTGTGCCCCAGTGGCCCAGCAGCCGCGCCTTGACGTCCTTATTCTCCAGCGGGCGGCGCAGCAGCGGATTGTCCCGCAGGTAGATCTGCCCGGCGGAAAGATAATTGGCGGCTCGCCACCAGGTGTCCACGTCCCGCAGGGTGTCGCTGAGCGGTTGGTCCGGTGCAACGGGTACAGCAGTCATGCGGTGCCTCCTGGGCTTGGAACGGCTGAGGGTGGTCGGGGTTGAGGGGTGCGGGTCAGGGGGTTTCGACGACGACGTCGGAGGGCTTCTTGTCCGGGCGCAGTCCGCGCCAGGCCGGGTGGCGCAGCTTGCCGGTGGCTGTCCGCTCCGAGTAGGTCACTTCGCCCACCAGAACGGGCCGAACCCACTGCGCATCGGAGGCGTCGGCCGCCGGAACCCCCTCCAGCGGAGGGGTCTTGCGGGCCAGTTTCTTGAGTCTTCCACCCACCAGGGCCAGGTCTTTTTCGCTCAGCCCGGAGCCCACCCGGCCAATGTAGGACAGGTCATGCCCATCCGGAACAGCCACCAGCAGGGAGCCGATTTTGGAAGCCCGGTTTCCTTTGCCGGGGCGCCAGCCCACAATGACCACTTCCTGGGTGAAGGAGTTCTTGAGCTTAATCCAGCTCCGCGAGCGCCGTCCGGGGGAATAGGTTCCGGTTCGGCGTTTGGCCATCACTCCCTCCAGGCCGAGTTCCTTGCTCGCTTCCACTGCCTGGTCCATGGACATCTCCAGCGCCGGCGGCACCTGGACGTGGCCGTCGTCCCCGCCGGGCTCGACTGCGGATTCCAGGATTTCCCGCCGCTGCGTGTAGGGCAGGTCCATCAGTGAGTTTCCGTCCAGCCAGAGCAGATCAAAAATCATCAGGTGCACCGGTGTGCGGGCCGCGGCGGCTTCAATGTCCCGCCTCTTCGTCAGGTGCATGCGCGGCTGGAGCAGCCCAAAGTCCGGCCGGCCGGCCTTGTTGATCGCCACGATTTCCCCGTCCAGGACGGCACGTTCGCCGTTGAGGTGCCGCCCCAGTTCCTGAAGTTCGGGATAGGCAGCTGTCATGTCGTTGCCGTTGCGGCTGATCAGCCGGGTTCCCTCCGGCGTCACGTCCGCTATCGCGCGGACGCCGTCCCATTTCATCTCGAAGGCCCATTCATCGTCGTCGTTCACGTCAGCCCGGGTGCCGGGCGTGGCGAGCATCGGTTCCACCGCCGGCATGCCGTGTTGCCCGGCGTCCGCCGCTACGGCTTGGGAAACGCCGGCAGTTTCCGGCAGTGCCTTGGCCGCGGGAGCAGGTGCTGCGGCCGCGGCTGCCACAGTGTCAGCAGGCGACTGCGCCTCCTCCGCAGCGTCGGTCTTCTTCGCCGATTGGTCAGCCTTGGCCTCAGCGGTGCCCGATCCCTCTGTCGTTTCCGTCTTGTCGACTTTGTCCGCGGGCGCGGGCTGGTGCTTCATCAAATGGATCAGCCAGTTGCTGTCGCCGCCTTTGCCGCCCTTGCCTCCGGTGTGGATCAGGGCAAAGCGGCGGTCCGCGCTGCCCTCGGAGGCCAGTCCGCCGTCGGGCTGGCCGTGCAGCACGGCAATGACCTCCTTGCCGTCGCGCCATTTTTCCCGCTCGTAGGTTCCGTGGTCCCAGATCCGCACCTCGCCGGCGCCGTATTCGCCTTTGGGGATGGTCCCCGCAAAGGTGCCGTAATCCAGCGGATGATCCTCGGTCTGCACCGCCAGATGATTCTGGTTGGGGGAATCCGGAGGCCCCTTGGGCAGCGCCCAGGAGACCAGGACGCCGTCGTGCTCCAGCCGAAAGTCCCAGTGCAGCCGCCGGGCATGGTGTTCCTGGATCACAAAGCTGTTGCCCTCGGACGGCACTGCCGGTTCCGCCGGAACGGGCTCCGGCGTTTTGGCGGCGTCGCGCATGCTGCGGTATTTGCTGAGCCGGTCCGCTGTCCCGCCAGCGGTTCCGGCGCTGTCCGCAGCTTCCTCGAGTGCCTCCGCATCGAGCTCGCCGCCGCCCGCCTTCAGTCCAGCCAGCGGATCCCCGTCCCCGGCCAGCCGCTGCATCACCTGTTCATAGTCCAGCTGCGCGAGATCCGGATCCTCCAGTTCCTCCCACGTGCGCGGGGCCGCCACCGTGGGCATGAACCTGCCGCGCAGCGAGTAGGGGCAGATGGTGGTTTTATTGCCGTTGTTCTGGCTCCAGTCCAACAGGACCTTGCCGGTGCGCAGGGATTTCTTCATGTCGGACACGATCAGGTCCCGGTGGTCGGCTTCCAGCGCCCGGGCCAGTTCATGCGCGACGGCGCTGACCTCGTCCGAGGTCTGTTTCCCGTCCAGCGCTGCGTACAGGTGGATGCCCTTGGATCCGCTGGTGACCGGGCGCGCGTCCAGGCCCATGTCCGCCAGGATGTCCCGGGCCAGACGGGCCACCTCGGCGCACTGCGCCAGGTCCACCCCCTCCCCCGGATCCAGATCCAGGACCAGCCGGTCCG
Organism: Arthrobacter sp. TJ-58; assembly: GCF_058269295.1. Classification (NCBI taxonomy): domain Bacteria; kingdom Bacillati; phylum Actinomycetota; class Actinomycetes; order Micrococcales; family Micrococcaceae; genus Arthrobacter; species Arthrobacter sp. TJ-58. The sequence continues at coordinate 30,871 of NZ_JBZCNM010000004.1, read as the reverse complement.
GGTTGTTGATCTTGCCGCGCGGGCCAAAGCGCCACTGCGGCACATGGATTTCCAGGGCCGCGCTCTGCGCCAGCCAGGTCAGGGTCGCCAGGTCGTTGACCAGCGGATAAATGTTGGTGCCGCTCTTGTGCTCAATGGGAAACCGCTTCACCCAGGTGGGAGCCGAAGTCTCGATGTTCTTCTGGAAAAACACCTGCCCGGGATCCCCGGGGACCCCGACGCCGTGGACCCAGCGTTTGCGGGTGGCCGGACGGTCGCGGGAGTGCGGCAGCAAAGCCTCGGCGACGGCGGCGTAGTAGGACAGGACGTCGGCCTTGGTGGTGCCGGTTTCCGGATACAGGACCTTGTCCAGGTTCGTCAGGCGCAGGCGGTGGCCGTCCACGTTCACGGTTTCCTGCTGTTTCAGACCCGCTCCGCTGCTCGCCATGGTCCCTAGTCTTACCGGGAGCGGCAGTCTAATTCCAGTATTTTTCGGCCCGGTGTGCAGATTACGCCAAGGGCGTTCCGGCGCCCCTGCTCAGCGGCCGAAGAACTGTGTAAGTTGGAAAAATGACTGAGTCACAGCGGGTTTTGGTAACGGGCGCCACGGGTTACATTGGCGGGCGGCTGGTTCCGCTGCTGCTGCAGGACGGCCACAAGGTCCGCGTCCTGGTGCGCTCCCCGGAAAAACTGCACGATGTGCCGTGGCACGACGACGTCGAGATCGTGCAGGGCGACCTGACGGACAAGGATTCTGTAGCCGGGGCCATGCAGGGCATGGACACCGTGTACTTCCTGGTGCATTCCATGGCCTCGGGCAAGGGATTTGCGGACCAGGAGCAGCAGATCGCCCATCTGGTGGCGGACGCCGCAGCGGAGTCCGGCGTGCAGCGGATCGTGTATCTGGGCGGCCTGCATCCGGAGGGCGAATTGTCCCCCCACATGCGTTCGCGCACGGAGGTGGGGCGGATTCTCCTGGAGGGCAAGGTTCCCGCCGTCGTCTACCAGGCAGGCGTGGTGATCGGATCCGGATCGGCGTCGTTCGAGATGATCCGCCACCTGACCGAAACCCTGCCGGTTATGCCGGCGCCGAGCTGGGTGCGCCGCCGGATCGAACCCATCGCCATCCGGGACGTCCTGCACTATCTGGTCCGCGCCGTCGACCTCCCCGCGGACGTGAACCGCACCTTCGACATTGGCTCGCGCGAGGTTTTGACCTACGCGGAGATCATGAACGGCTATGCCGAGGAGGCCGGGCTGCCGCGGCGGCGGATCTACGCGCTGCCGCTGCCCGCGCCCCGGCTGGCGGGCATGTGGGTGGCGCTGGTGACTCCGATTCCGCGGTCCATGTCGCTGCCGCTGGTGGAATCGCTGCAGCATGACGCCGTGTCCAAGGAACACGACATTGACCAGTATCTGCCGGAGCCCGACGGCGGCCTCACCGGCTACCACGCGGCCGTCAAGCGCGCGCTGGGCAAGGAAAAGCGCGGCGAAGTGGAAACCACCTGGGCAAGCGCGTCGCCGTCGGCGGACGAGGCCTCGTCGCCGCTGCCCAGTGACCCGGACTGGGCCGGTCAGACTGTCTACGTGGATTCCCGCCAGCGCCGTTCCTCCGTTGCTCCCGAATATGTCTGGAAGGTGATCGAGGGGATCGGCGGAAAGAACGGCTGGTATTCGCTGCCGATGGCCTGGGCCATCCGCGGCGTGCTGGACAAGACCGTGGGCGGAGCCGGACTGACCCGCGGCCGCCGCAACCCCACCACCCTGTTCACCGGTGACGTGGTGGACTGGTGGCGGGTGGAAGTGCTGGAGCGCGGCAGCCTGCTGCGGCTGCGGGCGGAAATGCGGGTGCCGGGCAAGGCCTGGCTGGAGCTGCGGGTGGATCCCGACGGCGACGGCAGCCTGTACCGGCAACGCGCCATCTACTTCCCCAAGGGCCTGGGCGGGAAGCTGTACTGGTGGCTGATTGCCCCGTTCCACGGCCTGATCTTCCCGTCCATGGCCAAGAACATCATCAAGAACGCCGCGAAACTGGCCGAGGAGAACTGACTCAGCCCTCCACGCGCAGGCCGAGGTTGGCCGCCAGCAGCGGCGCCAGCATCATCAGCTGCCCGTCATCCACGGTGGCTCCGCTCAGGCCCGGCAGGTGCGTGACGGACCGGAACTCGGTACTGCGCAGATCGACGTCCTGCAGCACTGCGCCGGAGAGGTTCAGGGCGCCGATGCGGCAGTCGCGGAACGCAACGCGGACGGCATGGACGCCGTCCAGGTCCAGTTCCTCGATGGTGCAGCCGGTGAAGAGGACGTCCGTGAGCCGGGAGCTGCGCAGGTTCACGTAGTCCAGCTTCCCGCCGTCCACATGGACCGAGTTCCAGCCGTTGTCATACAGCTCTGCGGAGCCGAGCCGGCTGCCTTCCAGGACCACGTCACGGAACGTCGCCCGCGGCGCGCGGAACACCGGTGCGTAGAGGCCGGCGGACCTGCACTCCAGGAACCGGGCGCCGCGCAGTCCGGTGTCCGTCATGGAGACCGCGCTGAACTCACATTCCAGGAAAGTGCTGCCCTGCAGATCGGTGCCGTCAAAGGAGACCCCGTCAAAGTGCAGCCCTTCAAAGGTGCCGGGGCTGTCCGGTGCCTGCGCCTCTTCCAGCCCGTCCAGGCGGACCGGGTCCAGTGCGGGGGCCCGGGTCTTTCCGGTGCTGGTCTTACCGGTTCCGGCCTTGCGGCGGGGTGCTGCTGCCACGCCTACTTGCGCCGGCCGAAGATGAAGTAGGACAGCGGGCCAATGAAGTTCACGGCGCAGGCAGCGGACCAGAGTGCGCGGGAGCCGCGGACCTCAGACGCGGGACGGCGCCAAATATCGGCCAGGGCCAGGCCGGCGAGTGCAAACTGCACGGTCGCGGAAACACCCACCATCTTCTTCTGCTGCGCGGTGAGGTCAGTGATTTTCTTGGCCATGGTGCTCTCGTTTCTGTTGTGATGCCGGTTTGGGGTGCCGCTTTGGGGTGCCGGGCGAAAGGTTTTTTGCGGGTACCCGGCGGAGACGTCCGCCTTCGCCCGCTCCGATGCCGTGGTTACGATTCTGCCGTGCCGGCGGCGAAAAACTCATACTCCCGGCGGGTTGATTCCCTGAACGCCTCGCAGATGACCGTCCGGGCGTCGGCCGCGCTGCGTTCAAGCAGGGTTTCCAGGATCCGCACCGCGGAAACCGTGGACTCCCTAAAGGCTTGGTCGTTGTAGGTGGCCAGCCACCGGGCGTACGGGTGGCCGGAATGACCGGCCTCCGAAAGTCGGGCGCCCACGTCCGCATAGATCCAAAAACACGGGAGGACGGCACCGACCAGCCGTTCGTATTCAAAGTTCCCGCGGCTGCGACCGGCACCGGCACCGCTCAGGCTCCCGAGCAGGTGCTCCACATATCCGCTCGTCACGGGTCCCGGCGGGATGACCTGCCCCGCCGTTCCCGTTTCGGGAAGCCACGAGGTGTGCAGGTCCATTTCCGTTGCCAGCGCATCGTGGGCCGCCTTGGCCCAGAAAATCTGTTCCGCGAGGTTGGGGGCCAGTTCGCTGGCCCGCGCGAGCGCCCGGGCGTAGCCGCGGAGGTACAGCGCGTCTTGGGTGAGGTAGGAATCGAAAAGACTCCGGTCCAGATCCCCGCTTCCCAGGTCCCGCACGAAATCCAGCCCGTCGATTTCCGCCCGTGCCGCAGCGGTTTGCTCCCACAGCGCGGCTGTGTGCGGCCCGGCCGGTTCCACCCCCGGCACCGGTTCCTGTACGGGTTCCTGCGGCCCGGCGGGCTCCAGTCCCCGCGCCCACATCCCGTGGAAGTGGTGCACCGGGCCGTGGCCGGCACCGACGTCGAGCTCATCCGCATACGCCAGGGCTTCCTGCAGCCAGTCCTTGGTCGCCGTCAACGCCAGGTCCCACCGGCCCGTCCGGGCGTAATACGTGGCCAGGGCCGCCGACATCGAACAGCCGGTGCCGTGCGTGTTGACGGTGTCCACCCGGGGTGCCCGCACCTGCAGCACCAGGGGATGTGCAGCCGCGGCATCCACCAGGGCATCGGGACAGCTGTCCCCCGCCAGGTGACCGCCCTTGACCAGGGCTTTGACTGCGTAGGCGGCGGAAAGCTGCTCTCCCTGTGCGAGTGCCCGCTCCCATGACTCAGCGACGGGCTCCTGCACGAGCACCGCCAGTTCGGGAAGATTCGGCGTCACCAGGTCCACCCGGTGCAACAGCTGCCGCAGTGCGGCCTCGGCTCCGGGATCCAGCAGCCGGTCACCGCTGGTGGCGATCATGACCGGATCCAGCACCACCGCAGGAACCTCCAGTGCCGCCAGCCAGTCGTCCACCGTCTGAATCACGTCCGCGCTTCCGAGCATGCCGATCTTTACGGCGTCGATGCCGACGTCGTCGCTCACGGCCTCCAGCTGTTCGCGCAGGAAGGCAGCGGGCGGGGTGTGCACGGACCGCACGCCCCGGGTGTTCTGGGCAACCAGGGCGGTCACTGCCGCCATGCCGTATCCACCCGTGGCCGCAATGGATTTCAGATCCGCCTGGATACCTGCACCGCCGGTGGGATCCGTTCCGGCGATGCTCAGGATCCGCGGAATCCGGGCCCTCATGCCGGGGCCCCCGCACGCCAGGCACGGACGAGTTCCGCTGCCGCCTGCCGCGGATCGGCTGCCCCGCAGATCGCCGAAACCACTGCCGCGCCCGTGGCACCGGCGGCCCGCAGCGCGCCGAGGTCTTCGCGGACAATCCCGCCGATGGCCACGACCGGCAGCGGGGTCCGGGCGGCAAAGTCGGCAAATCCGGCAACCCCCAGCGGCTCGGGGTGGTCCGGTTTGGTGCGGGTGGGGCGGATGACGCCGGCCCCGAGGTAATCCACGGTTCCCGGCGGCAGCGCCCGGAGGGCGTCCAGATGGCCGGGAGTGTTGGCGGTCAGCCCGACGACGGCGTCCGGGCCCACGAGGGTGCGCGCCAGCTCGGCGGGGAGGTCCGTTTGGCCCACGTGGACTCCGTGCACGCGTGCGCCGGCGGCCCGGGCCGCCAAATAGATGTCCACCCGGTCATCCACCAGCACGGTGGCGCGGTCTCCTGCGGCTTCGGCGACGGCGAGGACCAAAGCGTAGAACTCCGCCGCCGGAGCGTCCTTTTCCCGTACCTGGATCGTTTCCACCCCGCCGGCCACCGCGGCCCGGACGGTGTCGACGACGCCGCGCGGCCCGCACAGGGCGGTGTCCGTCACCAGGTAAATGCCGCTGGTGCGGATGCGCTCCCGGGACCGGGACATGTCAGCCGCGCCGGCGTTCATGCGCTTACCAGCCGCTGCATCAGGTCCTGCTCGTTAAGGGCGGCCAGGGCATCAAGGAATCCGACGGCGAAGCTTCCGGGTCCGGCCGAGGCCTCGGCGGCGGGTTCCGCAGCCACTGTGTACGCGGCGGTGGCAGCGGCAACCGCCGCCAGCGCTCCGCGGTCGTCAGCCACGGCGAGGAAGGCGGCCGTGACCGCCCCCAGCGCGCAGCCTCCGCCGGTCACCCGGGTCAGCAGGGCATCTCCGTTGCTGATCCGCAGCGTGCCGGTGCCGTCCGTGATTAGGTCCGTGGGTCCCGATACGGCGACCACGGAACCGTGTTTTTCCGCCAAGAGAACTGCTGCGGGCAGGGCGCTCTCGGGATCGTCGGTGGCGTCGACGCCGCGGCCGCCGGAGCCCAGTCCCGCCAGCGCAATGATCTCGGAGGCGTTGCCGCGGATAGCCGTTGGCCGCAGGGCCAGCAGTTCCGCCGCCAAAGCGGTGCGCACCGGAAGGCTGCCCACGGCCACCGGGTCCAGCACCCAGGGCGTGCCGGCGTCATTCGCGGCCGCGGCGGCCTCCAGCATCGCCCGGCGCTGTTCCTCGTGCGGAGTGCCCAGGTTGATCAGCACGCCGGAGGCCACCCGGGCGAACGGTCCTGCCTCTCCCGGAATGTCAGTCATGGCCGGCGCGGCACCCAGGGCCAGCAGAACGTTGGCGGTGAAGTTTGTTACCACGGCGTTGGTCAGGCACTGCACCAGCGGCGGTTCGGCGCGCAGGCGCGCCAGGAGCGTTGAAACGGTTAACGGTGTCAGGCGAATAGTCATCCGCGACATCCCTTCGCTAGTTCGAACTAGATCAGGTTCAACGGGTTTCATCTCAGCCTGTCGGCACCCCGTGTCACTGCAGAAGACTCTATGCCAGCCGGCCGGTGGAAGCACACCCCGCTGCGCTCCGCGTGCCGGAGGGGCCGGCCGGGTCCGGCGTGCAGCGGCTCAGACGCCGGTCAGGAAGTCCTGAAGGATCTGCTGGCCTCCCTGCACGGCGGCAACCGGAACCCGTTCATCCACTCCGTGGACGCCCTGGATGCTGCGCCCTTCCGGATCCGTGGCCAGGGGCGCAAACCCGTAGCAGTCGATTCCCAGCGGAGCAAAGGCCTTGGCATCCGTTCCGCCGCCCATGCACATGGGCACCACAACGGCCTTCGGATCGTGGCGGAGCAGTGCCCCGCGCATTGCCTCGAACCACGGGGAGTCGACCGGCGACTGCACCGGCGGCTGGTGCGAGAGGAAAGTGGTGGTAACTGCGTCCCCCAGCAGCTCCCGAACGGTGGCCAAGGTTTCCTCCTCGGTGCCGGGAAGGCAGCGGATGTCGACGTCGGCTTCCGCCACCCCGGGGATCACGTTCACCTTGTAGCCGGCCCGCAGCACCGTGGGGGTGGAGGAGCAGCGGACCGTCACGCCGGCCACCGTTCCGGCTTCGCCCATGGCGGCGATGGCAGCTTCCACGCCGGCATCCGAGCCCAGGTCGGCGGAGAATCCCAGTGCCGCCGTCGTCTCCTCGATGTACCGGCGGACCACCGGGGTGAGGACCAACGGCCAGGAATAGCTGCCCACGCGGTGGAGGGCATTGATGAGGTTCTGTACGGCGTTGACCGGAACGGGCCGGGATCCGTGGCCCGAAATGCCCTCCGCCCGGACCCTGATGTGGAGCGTGCCCCGCTCGCCTGCGGCAATGGGATAGAGCCGGACCTCAGAACCGTCCGCTGCCTCCAGAAGGGTGGCATGGCCTCCGGATTCCCCGATTGCGGCTTCCACCCCCGCGAAGAGTTCCGGATGCTCCGCGGCCAGCCAGAGAGCGCCGTAGTCGCCTTTGTCTTCCTCATCCGCCACAAAAGCCACCACGATGTCCCGCCTCGGACGGACCCCCTCCTCTGCCCAGTTCAGCAGCGTGGCCAGGGTCATGGCCACCATGTCCTTCATGTCTGCGGCGCCGCGGCCGTATATGTAACCGTCCCGGATAGTGCCGGCAAAAGGGTCCATGCTCCACTGCTCGGGCTCGGCCGGCACCACGTCCAGATGAGCGTGGACCAGCAGCCCGGGCAGGGAAGAATCCGTGCCCGGAACCCGCACCACCACCGAGCTGCGGTCCGGTTCCGGCCCCAGCAGCACGGCGTCGTAACCCGCCGTGGTCAGCAGGTTCAGGACGTATTCCGCCGCGCCCCGCTCCCCGTTGCTCTTGCCCTCGCCGAAGTTTGAGGTGTCGAAACGAATCAGTTCTGCACAGAGCCGGGCGGGGTCAACGGGCACGGACGCTCCTTTAGTTTTGGAGAAACGATAACGGTGACGCAGCTCTTTCCGAAAGTGTTTTGCAACAGTTGGTATATCCCTGTTAGTTACTTACACTGTCCCCACAGGGTGCACCAATGTGGTGCTGCTCACAGGGCGCAGGCCGTTTCGTCCGCAGTTTTTGCCGCCGGATCCCGCTATCGGTACAGGGCAGCGGGAAGCGCTTTGGGTACCTGTCACTCCACAGCTGGATGAAGGGGACGCTATGCAGTTCAGACAGAAAAACCCTGCCGCCGGGGGGCGCCCCCGGGGTTCCGGCCCTCTGCTGCGCCGCGCGGCAGCTGCCGGAATCCTCTGCGCCGCCATGACCGGTTCATTTGCCCTGACCACGGGTCCGGCCGCCGCGCCGGCAGCCTATGCGGCGGATGAATCCAGCGGTTCCACGCTGAAACTGGCCCTGACCGGCGACATCGACACGCTCAACCCGTTCCTCGCCATCCTCGCGACCAGTTCCAACATCCTGGCCCTGCAGTACCAGAACCTGGTGGCTTACGGCCCGGACCAGAACGAAGAGATTCCGGGCATGGCCGAAAGCTGGGAGACCTCCGAAGACGGCACCGTCTGGACGTTCAAGATCCCCGCGGACCGCAAATGGTCCGACGGCGAACCCATCACCGCCAATGACGCCGCCTGGACCTTCAGCGCCATCCAGAACAACGATGAGCTCAAGCAGGCCAACGGCGCCCTCCTGACCAGCGTGTCCCAGGTGGTGGCCGAGGATGACGAAACCCTGGTCATCACCCTCAGCGCGCCGCAGGCCTCCAACCCCGGCACCCAGCTGCCGATCATGCCTGAGCACATCTGGTCCGAGGTGGGCGATCCGGCTGCCTTCGAGAATGACAAGGATGCCGTTGGCTCCGGCCCGTTCACAGTGGTCAGTTATGACAAAGCCGCAGGGGTCACCATGAAGGCCAACCCCAACTACTGGCAGGGCAAGGCCAAAGTGGACGGCATCACCTGGGTCCCTTACAAGAACAGCGACGCCGCCGTGCAGGCCCTGAAGACCGGGGAAATCGACGTTGTCAGCGGACTGACCCCGGTCCAGTACAAGGCGCTGGAGAACCAGCCGGGCATCACCACCAACGCCGGAACCGGCCGCCGCTACCAGGCCATCGCCATCAACCCCGGCACCACCACGGTGGACAACGAAGTGCTCGGGGACGGTAATCCGGCGCTGCAGGATCCGGAACTGCGCCGGGCCATTGCCATGGGCATTGACAGCAACACCCTGCTGGAAAAGGTCCTGCAGGGCCTGGGCCAGGAGGCCACGGGCGAGATTCCCATGACCTATCCGCTCTATCACTGGGACACGGACGAGCTGCCCCTGGCCTACAACCCCGAGGAAGCCAACAAGGTCCTGGACGAGGCCGGTTACGCCATGGGCCCCGACGGCATCCGCCTGGACAAGGAGGGCAAGCCCCTCAAGCTCCGCCTGATGGGGCGCAACTCTGATCCCACGCACCAGCAGATGGCTGATTACATCGGTCCGTGGATGAAGGCCATCGGCATTGAGATCAACACCGAAATGAAGGCTCCGGCCCAGGTCAATGATGATTCGACCTTCGGCAACTTCGACATGTACTTCACCGGCTGGGGCATTGGCCCGGATCCGGACTATCAGCTGTCCATCAACCAGTGCAGCTCCCGTCCCAACGCGGACGGCACCGGCGCCACATCGGAGAACAGTCTCTGCGATCCGGAATTCGACAAGCTCTACCTCGCCCAGCACGCCGAACTGGACCAGGACAAGCGCAGCGAACTGGTCCAGCAGGCCCAGGAAATCATCTACAACTCCGCCGTCAACAAGGTGCTCTTCTACGCCAACAGCCTTGAGGCCTACCGCTCGGACAAGTGGGAACCGTTCACCACGCAGCCGTCGGAGGGCGGCGTGATCACCTCCCAGAACGGGCCGTGGGGCTACTACAGCGCCACCCCCATCGGTGCCGATGTTGCCGAAGCCGGCACCAGCGAGGAGAGCGGAACCAACACCGCCCTCATCGTCTCGATCGCCGTCGTCGTCATCCTGGGAATCGCCGTGATCGTCTTTATCCGCCGCCGCGGCAGCAGCGCGGAAGACCGCGCCTAGCCATGGCTGAAGCGCTCAGCGAGAGCGACGTCGTTCCCGCCCGCCTGGATATCGATGAACCGCGCCGGGGCTCCTCCTGGCTCTACTACATCGGTATGAAGGCGGGCGGGTCCGCCGTTTCCCTGATCATGGTCATTGTCCTGGGGTTCTTCGCCTTCCGGATCCTGCCCGGGGATCCGGTGCGTTCCCTGGCTGACGGACGCCAGGTGACTGCCGAACAGATGGACATCCTGCGCCGCCAGTACGGGCTGGACCAGCCGTTGCTGGGACAGTTCTGGCGTTACCTGACCGACCTGTTCCAGGGGAAGCTGGGTGATTCCTACACGTACAACCGGCCGGTCATGGAGCTCATCGGAGACCGCATCGGCCCCACCCTGCTCCTGACCGGCACCGCCGCCCTGCTGTCCGTTGTCCTGGGCCTGTGGCTGGGCCAGCGGGCGGCATGGCGGCGGGGATCGGCCTTCGACAAGACCCAAACCGGGCTGGCCCTGTTTTTCTGGTCCGTGCCCACCTTCTGGCTAGGGCTGCTGATGCTGCTGGTGTTCGCCGGCGGACTGCGCTGGTTCCCCACCGGCGGCATGGTCACGGCCGGCAGCACGGATACCGGCCTGGCAATGATCGTGGATGTGGGCCGGCACATGGTGCTTCCCGTGCTGACCATGGTTGCCGTGGTCTACGCCCAGTACCTGATGGTGATGCGGGCGTCGCTGCTCGAGGAAATGTCCGCTGACTACCTCGTCACAGCCAGGGCCAAGGGCCTGCGGGAAGACGACGTGCGGCGCCGGCATGCGGTCCCCAACGCCATGCTGCCCACCGTGACCCTGATCTTCCTGACGCTGGGCGGGCTGGTGGGCGGAGCAGTCACGGTCGAAACCGTGTTTTCCTGGCCGGGGCTGGGCTACCTCACCTTCCAGGCGCTGTCCGCCCCGGACTTCCCGCTGCTGCAGGGCACCTTCGTGGTCTTCTCCTCGATCGTGATCATCATGAACTTCTTTGCGGACATCGTGTACCGCATCATCGATCCCAGGTTGCGTGCCTCATGAGTGTCAAGGATCCACAAACCGTTCCCGCTCCGGATTCCCCGGTCCCCGCTGCCGGACCGGCGCGGGGCGGCCGGCGGAACGTGGCCGCCGCCAGGCGGGCGGCCCAGGCCAGGGAGACCTGGAAGGAATTCAGCCGCAACAAGGCCGGCGTCACGGGTCTTGTGATCCTGCTGGCCGTGATTGCCCTGGCCCTGCTGGCGCCCGTCCTGGCTCCGGCGTCCACGCTGGACGTCACGCAGCTGACCTCGCCGCAGAATGATCCGCCTTCCGCCGCCAATCCGCTGGGCACCGATCCCTCCGGACGAAGCGTCCTCGCCCTGCTGATCTGGGGAGCGCGGGTGTCCCTGCTCGTCGGTTTCTCCGCCACGGCGGTGTCCATGGTGATCGGTACCCTGATGGGCATGGCTGCCGGCCACTTCACCGGAGCCACGCAGGCTGTCCTGATGCGCGTCATCGACTTCTTCCTGGTGGTTCCCGGGCTCGTCCTGGCGATTGTCCTGTCCAGCATCATCGGCGCCGGCGTCGCCACCATTGTGGTGGCCATCGGGATTACTTCCTGGGCCAGCACGGCCCGCGTGGTGCGGGCGCAGACCCTGACCGTGGAATCCCGTCCCTACATTGAACGGTCGTGGGCCCTGGGCGCGTCGGACGCGCACATCATCAGCAAGCATGTCTTGCCGGCCGTGATGCCGCTGGTGCTGGCGAATACCACGCTGACCGTCGGATCCGCCATCATCGCCGAGTCCACCCTGTCCTTCCTGGGCCTGGGCGATCCCAGCAGCATCTCCTGGGGTTCCATGCTCAAGACTGCCCTGGACACCGGCGCCGCCACGGGCGGTTTCTGGTGGTACGTGCTGCCCCCGGGGCTGGCCATTGTGGTGGTGGTACTGTCCTTCACCCTGGTGGGACGCGCCGTCGAATCAGTCATCAATCCCACCCTGCGAGGACGCTAATGCCCAGGCTCGAATTCTCCGATGTACGGGTCACCTACACCACGCAGACGGACGAGGGCCCCAAGCCCATGGTCGCCGTCGACGGCGTGAATCTCACGGTGGAACCCGGTTCAACGGTGGGCCTGGCCGGAGAATCAGGCTGCGGCAAGTCCACCCTGGCCATGTCCGTCCTGCGCCTGCTGCCCTCCAACGCGAAAGTGGAGGGCAAGGTCCTGCTCGGCGGCCAGAGCGTTGCCGACCTCAGCTGGGGACGCCTGCGCGCGGTCCGCTGGACGGAGGCCTCCATTGTTTTCCAGGGCGCCATGCACTCCCTGAACCCGGTCCGCCGGGTTCAGGACCAGATTGCGGAGGCACTGATGATCCACGCCAAGGAGCTGAAGGGTTCCTACGGCACGGAGAAGCAGCGGCTGGCCCGGGTTGCCGAACTGCTTGAACTGGTGGACCTGCCTGCGGCAAAAGGTGCCTCCTACCCGCATGAACTTTCCGGCGGACAAAAGCAGCGGGTCATGATCGCGATGGCCCTGGCCTGCGAACCCGAACTGATTATTGCCGATGAGCCCACCACCGCGCTGGACGTGGTGGTGCAGGCGCAGGTCCTGAACGTGCTGACCGGACTGGTCCGCTCCCGCGGGCTCTCCCTGGTGATGATCAGCCACGATCTGTCCGTCCTGGCCGCCACCTGCGAGCGCATTGTGGTGATGCAGCGCGGAAAGATCGTGGAAGACGGTCCTTCCGCGGAGGTGATGCGCAATCCCCGGCACCCCCACACCCGGGCCCTGGCGGCAGCGTTTCCCCTGATTGGCGATCTGTCCTCGCGGCTGCGGCTGCCCAAGTACACCGCTCCGGATGCTCCCTCGGCCACGCAGGAGCAGCGGGCTGCCGGCGGAGCGGTGCGGGACCCGGAGGACGTGGTGCTGGAGGCCCGCAATCTGTCCGTCAGCTTTGCCGGCCGCGGCGCCGGCGCGGTCAGGGCCGTGGACAGCGTGAACCTGCGCTGCGGGCGGGGCGAGATCGTGGCCCTGGTGGGCCAGTCCGGTTCCGGCAAAACCACTCTGGCCCGGACCCTGCTGGGCCTGCAGAAACCCACGTCCGGCGAGGTACTGTTCGAAGGCAAACCGCTGGCCCACAACCGCAAGGCACTCAAGGCCTACCGGCGGTGCGTCCAATTCGTCCTGCAGGATCCCACCGCCGCACTGAACCCCAAGCACAGCGTCTACGAAGCGGTCGCCGAAGGACCCCGCCTGCACAAGATGCCCGGCGACGAGCGTGAACTCGTGGTGGAAGCCCTGCGGCGGGCCGAACTGTCCCCGCCTGATCGCTACCTCTCGGCCATCCCGCAGGAACTCTCCGGCGGCCAGCGCCAGCGCGTCGTCATCGCCGGAGCTTTGGCCCTGGATCCGGAGTTCCTGGTAGCCGATGAGCCCGTGGCCAGCCTGGACGCCTCCGTCCGGGCGGAAATCCTGGCCCTGCTCCTGCGCCTGCGCTGTGAACTCGGGCTCGGCGCCCTGGTCATCACCCACGATCTGGGCCTGGCCTGGAACATTGCCGACCGCGTGGTGGTCATGTACCAGGGCAAAATCGTGGAGGAGGGCCCCGTGGAACAGGTGCTGCTCCACCCGCGGCACGAATACACCCGCCGGCTGCTCAGCGTGGTCCCCACCAACAACGTGCCGGTTGATGCCGCAGAGCCGGAGGCACCGATCGGCAGCACCGCATGAACAGCGCAGCGGACTTCCCCGAACTCACCCCGCTGAAGCCCGGGGACCGCGTGGGTCTGGTGGCTGTCTCCGGGCCTCCCCTGCCGGACTCCCTGGCTGAGGCAATCACCGTCCTGCAGGGTTGGGGCCTGGTCCCGGTTCCCGGCAAGCATCTGCGGGACCGGCATCCCCGGGCTGAGTACCTGGCCGGAACGGATGCCAGCCGCGCCGCCGATCTGCAGGACGCATGGTGTGATGACTCGCTGGCCGCCGTCTTCGTGGTCCGCGGCGGCTACGGCGCCGTGCGCGTCCTGGACCTGCTCGACCCGGCGGCGCTGGCGGCCGCCCGGCCCAAAGCCCTGATTGGTTCCTCCGATGTGACGGCGCTGCACGAATACTGGGCCGAGCAGCTGGGACTTGCCACCTGGTTTACTCCCATGATTGCCACCAATGCCTTCCTTCGGGATGAACCTGCCCGCACCGGAGTGCACGAGGCACTCTTCACGTCCTTCTCCGGCCGCGTTTACACGTCGCCGTCGGCGGCAGCGCTGGTGCCGGGCACCGCCACCGGACGCCTGGTGGGCGGAAACCTCTCCCTGCTGGCCATGACCATGGGCGCCCGGGGGCAGGCCAAACCATCCAACGCCGGCTGCATCGGCCTGCTGGAGGACGTCACCGAAGAGGTCTTCAGGATTGACGGCATGCTGCAGACCCTCCTGCGGGCCGGCTGGTTTGAGGGTATGGCCGGGATTGCCCTGGGCTCCTGGAAGGACTGCGGCGACTATGCCCCCATCCGCGATCTCTGCCTTGAAGTCCTCGCTCCGCTGAATATCCCCCTGGTGGAGGAACTGGGTTTTGGGCACGGCGACGCCGCAGCCAGCCTGCCGCTGGGCGTCACCGCCACCCTGGAGGCGGGACCTGCCCCGCGGCTGGTCCTGAACTGACATGCCCCTTTCACCGGCGCAGGAGAGCGGCCTGCTTCACCGGCTCCGGCAACTGCTGGAGTCTGCCGCGGCAAACGGTGACACCCCCTCCGCTGTCTGCGCCGTCGCCGTCGACGGCAAGGCTCTGGCACCGGTGGCGGCGGGAGACAGCGTGCGGTACGGGAACGACGGCGGCCTGCTGGCTCCGCCAGCGCGCGTCGCCGCGGCGGCGGAAACCGTGTACGACCTCGCGTCCATTACCAAGATTTTCACCGCTCTGACCTGCCTGGTGCTGGTTCAGGAGGGTCTGCTGGACCTTGATGCCCCGGTTTCCCGCACGCTGGAGGCATACCGGGGGAACCCGGACCGGGAGGCACTCACACTCAGGCACCTGCTCACCCACACGTCCGGCCTGCCGCCCACCTGGTCCGGATGGCGCGGACGGCCCTTCCCCCAGGCTCCGCCCGGCGTCCGCAGTCCGCAACGCCGCGAGCTCCTCGATGATCTGCTGAACACCGGGCTTCTCCACCGCCCCGGCCGGTCCTTTGCTTATTCCTGCGTGGGATACAACACCGCCATGGCGGTGGCTGAAACCGCTGCCGGCACGCCCTGGCCGGACCTTCTCACTTCCAGGGTGCTGGATCCGCTGGGAATTCCGGACCTGACCTTCGCCCCCGATCCAGACCGCTGCGCCGCCACCGAATTCTGCCCGGAGCTGGGACGCGGCACCGTCCGCGGCCAGGTCCATGATGAAAGTGCCTTTGTTGTGGGCGGCGCCGCCGGAAACGCCGGCCTGTTCGGCACGGCGTCCGCACTGCTGGCCTTTGGAGAACGGCTGCGTGCGGGATTCCCGGAGCTGCTGCCTGAGGCGGCCGCGCAGGAGATGTGGACCAACCAGCTGCCGGCGCTTATGGGCCCGGCAGCTGCCGGTGCTGCTCAGGAGGCCAGCGGCTACGGACAGGGGCTGGGACTGCGGATAGGGCAGACCGGCTGGATGGGCCTGCCCGCCGCCCAGGCTCGGGGCCACAACGGGTTTACCGGCACGAGTCTGCTCACGGACCGGGACCGGCGGGTCACAGTGGTTCTCCTGACGAACCGGGTGCACCCAAGCCGGACGTCCTCGGACATCAGCCGCCTGCGCCCGTCGGTCAACGAAACCGTTTACGCGGCCCTTCCCTGCGATCCCTGAAGCACCCGACTTTTGAAACCTGAAGCCCGAAGCCTGGAAGGAAGACAGATGCCTGTTGTCTCGGATTACAGTGACGGGGTTCCCTCCGTCTCATATGCCCTCAGCAGCATGGAAGGGAACCAGCTTGCGGGATACCGCGAAGACGTGCGGTATTACTCGGCCAGTACCATCAAACTTCCGGTCCTGATTGCGGTTCTGCGCGCGGTGGACTCCGGGGACCTTTCCCTGGACATGACACTGACCAGCCGCACGACCTTTACCAGTTCCGTGCCCGGCGCCGGCGAATTCGGTTTCGAGCCCGACGAAGTGGATCCCGGCATGCCCGCCCCGGGGGAGGCAACAACGCTGCGCCGCGTCCTGGAACGGATGATCGTTGTCAGCTCGAACGAAGCCACCAATCTGGCGGTGGAGCTGGTGGGGTTCGATGCCGTCAACGCGGTGCTCGCCGATCTGGGCGCCGGGTCGTCCAAAATGGAACGTCTGATCGGCGACCTGGCTGCCTTGGAGGCGGGCCGGACCCAGGAAATCACTGCCACTGACCTGGTCCGGGTACTCCACGCCGTGGTGACGGGGAAAGCTGCCGGCCCCGAATCAACCGCGCTCATGCTGGATTTTCTGCAGGCCCAGGAATTCGGCAGGATTGGCCCCGCACTCGAAGCCGCCGGCTTTCGCCCGGTGTGGGGCAGCAAGT
Organism: Arthrobacter sp. TJ-58; assembly: GCF_058269295.1. Classification (NCBI taxonomy): domain Bacteria; kingdom Bacillati; phylum Actinomycetota; class Actinomycetes; order Micrococcales; family Micrococcaceae; genus Arthrobacter; species Arthrobacter sp. TJ-58. Next base: position 14,666 of record NZ_JBZCNM010000004.1, on the reverse strand, counting down.
CGGGGTGGGTCACCGGCATCACCCACGACGCCGCTTTTCTGGCGCCTTTCGGCACAGCGGTTGTTGCTCCGCTGCGCAGCGGGATCCTCCTGGCAGTGTGCACCCGCGGTTATGAACCGGACGCGGCGGCCGAGGTGATTGCCGCCGTCTCCACCCTCGCGTGGTCGCTGACCGCCGGCGAGCACGTTTAGGACCGCTGGCTCAGCTCTGGCTGGCGACCTGGGCGGCAAGTCCCCGGATTCCCAGTCCGGGGAGGTCGGGCAGGAGTATTTCCGCGCCGGCGTAGGCCGGACCTCCGGTAACCGCCGGCTCCCGCAGCCACAGGCCGCCGTCAAGATCCTGTCCGCTGCTGCCCGGAAAGGTGCCGTGCAAACCGGCGGCCGCTGCCAGAGCCGCCGCGGAACCGATGCCCACGGTACTCTCCAGCATGCAGCCCACCAGCACTCCCAGTCCGGCTGCCCTGGCCCGCAGCACCAGCTCAACGGCCGGGTAGATCCCGCCCGCCTTGGCCAGTTTCACGTTGACCAGGTCTGCACTGCCGCAGGCCAGCAGGGCTTCCAGATCGGAGCGGTCCCATACGGCTTCATCGGCCATAATCGGCGTCTTTACCCGGGAGCGAACCTCGGCCAATGCGGCCAGATCACCGGCGGGTACGGGCTGCTCCACCAGTTCCAGCCCCACGCCGGCGGCTTCCATCCCCCGGATCGCCGCAATGGCTTCCGCCGCCGTGTAGGCCTGGTTGGCATCCACCCGAAGCGCAATGCCGGGGCCAACGGCGTTGCGCACGGCCAGCAGCCGGCCGACGGGATCACCGTCTGCGTTGAGTTTCACCTTGAGGCACCGGAAACCATCGTCCGCGTAGCCGCGTGCTGCCGCAGCCAGCGCGGGTGCCTCGTCAACGGAAAGTGTCATGTCAGTGAGCAGGCGTCCGGAGATGACTTGCTGCTCGGTTCCGCCGGAGAGCCCCGGATAAAAGTCCAGCAGGAATTGTGCCAGGGGCAGTTCCGCCGCAGCCGCGGCCAGGTCGTGCAGCGCACAGTCCGCGGCCATGCGGGCCGCGGCCGGGGCAGTACTTGCGGCTATGTCCCGGGCGGTCTCCCGAAAGGCGCGGGTTTGCGTTCCCAGCACCAGGGGCGCGAGAGTCTCTTCCGCCGCGGCCAGCACCTGCGCGGTGCTGACTCCGGTAACCCGGCTGATCGGCGCCTCGCCCCAGCCGGTGTGTCCGCCGTCGTCAACCAGCTCCAGCAGGACCGTTTCCAGCGTGTCCGCGCTGCGCACCGCCGTCGTAAACGGGCGCAGGAGCGGAACTTTAACGGGGTGGACGCGGAACTGGACAACTGAGGCCACGGCGATCCTTCGAGCGGGCGGGAGGATGGTGCCCCAAGCCTAGCCAGCAGGTCCTGCGCTGGCCGTGTTATGAAATGGCCGAGTCTCCGTTGAGGCGGTGATAGGTGCGGTTGTGATAAACCAGCGGCTCGGACGCGCTGCTGTCCCCTACGATCTCCAGCACGGAAGCGGCAATCAGCACTGAGCTGCCCACCGGCGTGCGGGAGAGGATGCGGCACCGCAGGGCCCGGGGAATGCCGGCGAGCAGCGGCTCGCCGGTGCGCAGACGGCTCCACTGCAGATCCTCCGTGAAGCGCTCCTGGCCCGGACGGGCAAACCGGGAGGCCAGATCCGTGTGTCCGGCGTCCAGCAGATGGACCACCAGGGTCTCGGCGTTCGCCACCACGCCTGCGGATCCGTTCTCGGACGCCAGGGAAAAGGCCAGGATGGGCGGCTGCGCGGAGACTGAGGAGACCGACGACGCCGTGAGGCCCGCGGGCGCGCCGCCGCCGTCGCCGTCAGCGGCAGTAATGATGGCCACTCCGGCAGGGTGCGCGCGGAAGACGTTCTTGAACTGTTCCACAACGTCGTTTGTGGCAGGGAAAGTCATGGTCAAGGCACTGCTTCCTGTGCTGCGGCGTCTGCCGCCTCTGTCAGATCCGGGGTGAATCCATTCCACGGTAAAACCTCAACATTGGTTGAGGTCAAATCCGTCGGGGTTCGAGGACCTTGGCGCCGGTGCCGCCGGCTGCCGACGCGTCATCAGGGTTCACAAAGCGGCAGTCGGCCAGAGAGAGGCAGCCACAGCCGATGCAGCCGCCCAGCCGGTCCCGCAGAGCCGTGAGCTGGTGGATCCTGCGGTCCAGATCCTGGCGCCAGGCCCCCGAGAGCCGCTGCCAGTCGACCTGGTCCGGCACCCCGTCCCTGGGCAGTTCCTCAAAAGCCTGGGCAATGGTGGCCAGCGGAATCCCCGCATGCTGGGCCGCCCGGATCACGGCCACGCGGCGGAGCACCGAGCGGTCAAACCGCCGCTGGTTTCCGGCAGTGCGCCGGCTGGAAATTAGCCCCTGCCGCTCGTAGAAGTGCAGGGCGGAAACACTCACGCCGCTGCGCTCGGCCACCTGGCCCACTGTCAGTTCGGGACCGCCCGGAAGGTCCTCGCCCGTTGAATCTGCCCTGTCCAGAGTCCTGTCCTTCGTCACCGGTTCCATTATCCGCTTGCCGGGTCCGCCGCTCACCACCTGCCTCCGGAGCCCGCCAGCTGCCCCTGGAGGTTGACCCGAACCTCGGCATGAGCCGGCGGACTGTTCCGCCTTTCGGCTCTGGCGGTCCGGGCCCAAAGATGTGAGAGTAGCGCCCTGACTATGCTTCAACTCCGCCCGGGTGTCGGGATTATGACCGAGAGTCCCGCCGAGTGTCGAGCTCACGCCCGAATTCGGCGGGCAGAGTGGCCTTGTCTCCACAATCGAGGCGGACAGCCCCAAAGCCCGACACCCGATTGCACCAGGAAGGCCCTCATGTCCCCCGCAAATCCCGACGGCACCGGAACCCTGGTTTTCCTGCAGGGCACCGGCGATCCGGACCCCGTGCCGGCGGAAACCATCCGTTCCATGCTGGCTCAGGATCCGGTGCTCTCGCGCTATACGGTCCTGAATGTGGCCTGGGAAGCCGGCGGTGCCCCGGACGTCAGCGTGGTTCCGGCGCTGCCTCCCCGGTACCGGCAGGAAACAGCGGCAGCACCGCCGGCATCGGACACCGGGCGGGCGCTGGCGCTGGCCGGACTGGAGGTGCACTCCGCTCCGCCCCTGTATCTCCCCGCCGTGCCCGTGTCCGCGGCTGAAACCGGGCCCGCCCCCGCGTCGGAAACCCCCGCCAACCCGCAGCCCGGAGACACTGCTCCAGCGGAGAACACTCCGTCCCCGGACGCCATGGAGACTCTGCTGGGCAGCACCGTGGAGCGTCTGACCTTGAACCTAGTCACCGACGTCGCGGTGCGCCGCCGGGTTCCGCTCATGGTGGCAGCCTCGGATTTCTCCCGCAGCATCGTCTTCTACCTGCGCCGCGGAGCTGCGGCCCGCGCCGCCGTCACTCAGGCAATGAGCATGGTGGACCAAAATGCCCCGGTGATTCTCTTCGGCCACAGCCTGGGTTCTGTAGCCGCCGTCGATCTTGTGAGCAGCCCCGAATGGCAGGCCGAGGGGCCCCGGGTGGACCTGCTTGTCACTGCCGGCTCCCAAAGTCCCTGGCTCTGTCTGCTCGGCGGGCTCACGTATCTGGGGCCGGACGGGCAGGGAATCGTTCCGGTGCCCTGGCTGAACTTCTGGGATGAGCGGGATCTTTTGTCTTTTTGCGCAGAGCAGGTGTTCGCCGGGCGCGGCGCTCGGATTGCAGACCGGGAAGTGGTGTCGGGGGAACCTTTTCCGGCCTCACACAGCGCTTATTTTTCCAACCCGGAGGTTTACGGCGCAATCCGTGAAGAACTGGCTGCACTGAGCGGTTAGCGGCACTCTGGCCGGGGCGCCCGGGTTTAGTGTTCACTGGACTACATGAGAGCCATCTGGAAGGGAGCCATAGCATTTGGGCTGGTCAATGTGCCGGTCAAGGTCTATGCCGCCACAGAGGACCACGACGTCAGCCTGCATCAGGTCCATGAGAAGGACGGCGGGCGCATCCGCTACCAGCGCCGCTGTGAAATCTGCGGCGAGGTGGTGGAGTACAAGGACATAGCCAAGGCGTACGACGACGGCGAGCAGACCGTTGTCCTCACGGACGAGGATCTGGCATCCCTGCCGGTGGAGAAAAGCCGCGAAATCGACGTCGTTGAATTCGTCCCCAGCGATCAGGTGGATCCCATCCTGTTTGACCGGACCTATTACCTGGAACCTGACTCAAAATCGACCAAATCCTATGTGCTGCTTCGCCGTACCCTGGAGGACACCGACCGCACGGCCATTGTGCAGTTTTCGCTGCGGCAGAAGAGCAGGCTGGGTGCCCTGCGGGTCCGCGGCGATGTTTTGACCCTTCAAACCCTGTTGTGGGAGGACGAAGTCCGGGAAGCGGCCTTCCCGTCGCTGGACGAAAAGGTGCGCATCAGCGCCAAGGAACTGGAAATGTCCTCGACTCTCGTGGAATCCTTCAGCTCCGACTTCAACCCGGCAGAGTTCACCGACGACTATCAGGAGCAGTTGAAAACGCTGATCGAGGCAAAGCTGGAAAAGGGCGAAGCCGTGGATACCGACGAGACTTTCGGTGCCGAAGATGAAGAGGAGGGCGGGAAGGTCCTGGACCTCATGGAAGCCCTCCGCCGCAGCGTGGAAAAGAACCGCGACAAGAAATCGGGCGGCTCAAAGTCCTCCGGTTCCGGAACACGGTCGTCGTCGGGCACTAAGAGCGAAGAGGACAAGCCTGCGGAAAAGAAGCCCGCGGCGCGCAAGACCGCAACCAAAACCAGGAAGGGTGCCTAGACCATGGCGTTGACCAATTTTTTCCGGGACCGCAACGGACGCATCCGCATCGCCGAAGTCCCCAACCTGCCCATCCTCGCCTGGGCCGGGTTCGGCGCTGCCTCCATGATGGCGCTGACGCCGAAATACCGGGAGGTCATGGGCACCCTGAGCAAGGGTTCCCTGCTGGTGTGGGCACTGCTGGAAGCGGTGCGGGGAAACAGTCCCTTCCGGCGCGTCCTGGGCATGTCCACGCTTGCCCGCGAGGTCCTCCCCCGCAGCTAGGGCGGCTGTGCCTACTGTCGGTAGCCTTCGACTTCACCCACCGGCCGGATGCTCACGTCGTCGGGATTTTCACCGGCATCGATCCGGGCCCGCCGCTGCCGCAGCAGGTCCCAGCACTGGTCCAACTGTTCTTCCACCCGTTTCAGCTGCTCCAGCCGGTCTTCGGGGTGGTCCGTGGCTGAGGAGTCACGGAGGGCCTGTTCCTTCTCCACGAGTTCTGAGATGCGGTGCTGAATTTCGGTAGCGTCCATTCCCCTACGCTAACCATCCCTCTCACCGGTGACCAGAACCCGCAGCAGGAAGTTGCGTTGCGGGAAGCCCCGGATCATGTGCCGAGCAACTGGCGCAGGAAGAGGGAAAAACCATCAGGTGCCCGTCCGTCCCGGCGTCCGGACGTGGTCACCCGGATGTTGTCCGTGGCGATCCACGGCGTCCCGCACGCCTTCAGCCGGGCGACCAGGTCCACATCCTCATGGGCAGACAGCGGCGCAAAGCCTCCGGCCCGGTTGTACGCTTCCGCGGTGAAACCCAGATTCGCACCGTGCACATGGGCGTGGCCCTCCTCCAGGGCATGGAGGCTCTGCCACCGCGAGAGTTCCTCCGCGGTCAGATCTTCCGGATCCGGAACTGCAGTGCCCAAAACCAGGCCGTAGCCTGCGGCGGCAAGACGGTACTGGCCCAGGAGCCAGTCCCGGGGGACCACTGTGTCCGCGTCCGTGGTGGAAATCCAAAGCCCGGGAAGCAGCGGCAGGGAGGCGATTCCCGCGGCGCGCGCCGCGCCCACTGTGCCGAAGGCCCCGTCCACTGCCTGCAGCTGCAGCTCGGGCGCCCAGCGGGCCTGCAGATCGGCCACCGCCTCTGCGGTTCCGTCGGTGCAGGAATCCAGCACCACGGTTATCCCGGCGCGGACACCGCAGGCTTCGGCGAGGAACCTGACGGCAGCGGCAACCGAGGACAGAGCAGCGGGCAGCAGCTGTTCTTCGTTGCGGGCCGGAATGACCACGGCCAGATATTCAGGCGCAGGCATGAGTCACGGTGCTGCCGTCCGGGCCAGGACATCAATCCGGAAATCTTCCTCGCAGTATTCAGCAACCACGCGCAGTCCGCTTTGTGCCCGGAAGGCTTCATGGACCTGGTCCCCGGTCAGCTCCCAGCCCTCGTTGGGATGACGCCAGTGGCACAGCAGCACCACGCCGTCTTCCGTCAGCGACGCTTCGGTCCGCTGGACAAGTTCCTCCAGCTCACTGTGCTGGAGGAAATAGCCGATCTCCGACACCACCACCAGGTCAAAGCGACCCGCCGGCCAGTCCCGGGGCACGGCACCCTGCATCAGGCGCACCTGGTCCAGCCCCGACAGCCGGGTCCGGGCCAGCTCCAGCGCCCGCTCGCTGATGTCCGTTGCGGTCAGGGCATCGGCGCGGCCGGCCAGCTCCCGGGTGAACACGCCAATGGAACAGCCGGGTTCAAACACGGATGCGAACCGCGGGCGCGGAAGCATGGCCAGGCTCAGGGCACGCTTGCGGTGCTCGTAGAAGCTGTCCTCAAAGTCCCAGGGGTCCGGCGAACTTCGGTAGAGGTCCTCGAACACCTCGCGGGGCGGACGCGGGCGGGTCAGCACAAAGGACTCAAAGTTTCGCTCAAAATGCGCCAGCACACCCGGGCTCAGCAGTGCTTCATCGCCCGGCGCCGACGACAGCGGTTTCACCTGGCTGACATGCGCCGCCATGGCGCGGGCCTTGGCGGGCGCGGCATCGCCGAGGGAAAGCAGCATCAGGTCCGCCGGGACATCCGCGGGCTTTCCCCAGTGCCACAGCCAGATCGGATATTCCAGGAGCGGCAGCCCCAGGGTCCGGGCGAGTCCTGCGGCAGCCCGGCCGGCCGCATCATGGTCGGTATGCCCGTCGGTCCGCCAGGGGGCAACCAGCACAGTGTGTTCGGTGTCGGTGCCCACGGCGGCGGCCAGGGCCGCGTCGAGTTCGCTCCGGTGCTCCGCAAGCGCGCCGTCGGGCAGATTCAGGAAATGAACGGCCGCTCCGGGCGCCAGTTCCGCCACGGCAGCGGCCAGCTCTCCCCGGCGTACACGGGCCAGTTCCTGAGGCGTGTTGGTGGGCGAATCAGGATGGGACGCCTCGCCAGCCGTCGCCACCACAACGTCGACGGCAGCGCCGCGGGACGCGAGGGTCGCGATGAGCCCGCCGGCACCAAGCGTCTCGTCATCGGGATGCGCGGCCAGGACCACCAGCCGGGAGGATGCCCCCGGAAACAACCGGTCCAGGTCCAGGGAGCTGCAGCTGTCCAAAACCCGGATCCACTCTTCTTCCGGCACGGACTGGTCCAGGTGGCTGAAGGTCACCACGGGGCATCCCCGCCCTGCAGCACGGCCCGGCCCAGGGCCGCAGAGTCACGCTCAGCATGATGCTGGCGCAGATAGATCCGCAGGTCCGCCGTGCGTCGGGCGTGGTCCTCTTCAAGCGCCAGCGGGCCCGGACCCAGTCCGTGATCCGTGAGGGCAAGAATGTCTTCGGCCGCATCTGCCACAACACTGCGCACCCGGTGGGCCAATACGGCTCCGTCAACGCCTTCCGCCCGCCCGGCGTCGACCTCCCCGGCAGCGAACTCCAGCACCGCGCGGGCACCCTGGAGCCGGGTGTCCGCCTTGCCCAGCAGCATCAGGGCAATCTGGTCCGGTTCCCGATCCGCAGCGGAAGCGTAGAGGCGGCGTGCCACCCCTGCTGCCCCGCCGTACCAGCAGGCGGCAACCCCCATTCCTCCCCAGGCAAAACCGGGGCGATCCAGGTACCAGTTGTCCGCTCCGACCGGGCGGGCCGCAGCTCCGTGGAAATCCACGGGTCCGCTGTCCACGTTGGCCAGCCCGCGGCTGACCCAGCGTCCCGGCAGCGGTTCCACTGCAGGCTGGCGCAGGTTTACGGCAAAGGCACGACGGCGGCCGTCGCCGGTGTGCGCGGTCACCACTGCATGGTCGAGGCCGGCCGCCAGCGAACACCAGGGCTTCCGTCCGGTGAGCTCCCAGCCGCCGGCCGACTGGACGGCGTTCAGGGCCATGCCGGGACCCTCCGCGGCGAAGACCCCCCAAGTTCCGGGTGACGCGGCGATGCCGGCCTGGTTGAGAATGGCAAGGGCGTCCAGATGCGGTTCAACGGCTCGGGCGGCAGTCAGGTCGGCGGCGGCAACAGTGGCCAGAATGGACCACAGCTGCCCGGTCCGCCCCTGTCCGGGGAACGGAGCTTCCTGCGAAAGTTCCTGCGCGAGTGCCAGCGAGTCCGCGGCGCTGCCCGCTGCCGCCGCCGCTTTCCGGTGCACGTCGGGCAGTCCCGGCGCGCCCCGCGCGCCGAACCGCCGGTCCGCGGAGGAAATAGTTGTGCTGTCCACCGTGTCCTGTCCTCACTCCAGGATCGGTGCTGCCCGCCCGTGGTGCTGTGTTGGGAATCTCTGCCCCAAGTTTGCCAGCACCGCGGCCCGGATTCCTATTCGCAGCGCGTGGACGCCATTCTCCGGCAGAGCGGCCCTGCCGCCGGGGACAAAGGTAAAGGACCGGAAGATCCCGGTCCTTTACCTTCCACCTCGACACCCAGACAGCCCGGTGCCGGCGGCCGGCGCCGTGCTGCCGGCTGGTCAGGCGGGAGAGGTGCGCCCTGTCGTCGCTGAACGTGTGCCGAACAGCAGGCCCAGCCCCACCATGACGACGCCCAGGATCAGGTGCAGCCAGTTGTCCGCAGTATTGAGGGGGACGAAGTTCCCTGCTGAGTCATGGGGAACAACAAGGCCAAAGATGAACAGCAGCAGATAAACGATGCCGCCGCCGATGAGGTAGATCCTGGCCGCACTGTGGGTCCGGGCCATGAGAAGCCCCAGGAAGCCGAACAGCAGATGAACGATGTTGTGCAGGATGGAAACCTGGAAGACGCCGAGCAGGACTGCCTCGGACGTATGGCCGGAAAAATACAGGGCTTCATAGTTCCCCGTGATTCCCGGGACAAAACCCAGGACCCCGATCAGGAGAAAGACGAAACCGAAATACCAGGAAGCTTTCTGGGCGTTGGTGCGGCGAAGAGACCTGCCGCTGATGGGATAGGACATTGGAAACTCCTTTGCCTGACCGGCTGCGGCCGCTGATACTCACGACATATTCCCCGCGGCGAATGGTTCTTCAACTCTTGCACAACCCCCTGAACATGGGAAGCATGCTTAGCATCATCGTTTGACCGGACTCTGAAAGGGAATACAGCCATGGTTTTTACTCCCCGCACAGCAATAGTTACCGGCTCTGACTCCGGCATCGGCAAGGCCGCGGCAGTTGCCCTGGCTGCAGCCGGAATGGACGTGGGCATCACCTGGCACACCGATGAAGCAGGGGCTAAAGACACTGCGGCGGAGGTCCGGGCGCAGGGCCGCAAGAGTTTTACCGCTCACCTGGACACTACCGACCTTCCCGGCTGCGGAGAGGTCATCGACCGGCTGGCGGCAGAGCTGGGTGGATTGGATGTCTTCGTCAACAACTCTGGAACCGGAGACGGAAAACCTTTCCTGGACCTGGACTTCAGCACTTGGAAGCAGACTCTGGACACCAATCTCAACGGAGCATTTGTGTGCCTCCAGCACGCTGCCAAAATCATGGTCGATGCCGGCAGGGAAGGCCGGCTCATTGCCGTCACCAGCGTTCATGAAACCCAGCCTCGGGTTGGTTCGGCGGCCTATACCACCTCTAAGCACGGCCTGGGCGGCCTGATGAAAGTCATGGCCCTGGAATTGGGCCGCTACGGCATTACGGTGAACTCCGTGGCACCCGGGGAGATTGCGACCCCGATGACGGACCAGGCTGACGAGGATCCGCATCAGGCGCACCGCCCGGGCATCCCCCTGGGACGGCCGGGAGACGCCCGGGAAATTGCGGCGGTTGTTGCGTTCCTTGCCTCCCCGGCGGCCAGTTACGTGACCGGTGCCTCCTGGCCCGTGGACGGCGGGATGCTGCAGATGGGGCCGCAGGGCGGTTCCCACATTGTCTCCACCGACTGGTTGGAGGCGTGACAGATGAAATCTCTCCGGCTCGCCGCTGCTCCGCCCATCACCCAGTCCTCGTAGGACTGTCCGCTGCACGGGTCACGTTTTGCGGCGGACGGAACACTGCCGGAAGGACCGGCCGTTCGGGGGCGGGAGTCGGCCTGACACACCTGCCGCTCCAGCCCCCGCCGGTTCTCCGGCGCGGTGAGGGCTAGAACCCCGCCCGCGGTCCGCCCGATTCGGGGTCATCCATTGCCGGATCCGCTTCCGGCGCAGCTGCCAGCCCCGAGGTGGAAGTGGAGGTGGTGGGCGCAGGCGCCGCGTCCGCCGCCGTCGGCGGTGCATCGACATTGCCCCGCCAGGAGCCCGTGGCGCTCCCCTTGCCCTCAATGAATTCCTTGAACCGTTTGAGGTCGGACTTGACCTGACGGTCATCCGCGCCCACCACGGAACCCACTTTTTCAATAAAGGTTTCCGGATCCCAGTCCAGCTGCACGCTCACGCGGGTTTCCGCGTCGCCAAGCCGGTGGAAGGTCACCACTCCGGCGTGGGAGGTTCCGTCGGTGCTCTTCCAGGCAACCCGCTCGTCCGGATGCTGTTCGGTGATTTCCGTGTCGAAAACGCGCTGGACTCCGCCAATATTGGTGACCCAGTGGTTCTGAGTTTCCGAAGCCTGTGTGATGGAGACAACTCCGCCCATAAACTGGGGAAATGATTCAAACTGTGTCCACTGGTTGTAAGCGGTGGATACCGGAACTGCAACGTCTATGGATTCTTCTACGGTGGTCATGAAGGTCCCTCCGGTAGTTTGATCGTGCCTGGCGGAAGCCCTTGCTCTGCCTCCGGGCCCCTCACGCTACCCAACGGACCTGCGGACTTCAACCAGAAGGTAAGGTTGCTTAGGTTGGCGGCTGCGGCGGCTCCGGAAACGGAAATCCGCAAAATGCAGGCGTCTTGCGTCAACATATTTCGTCACTATTGGAGGAAACGTGAAGGCATCTAAAGAACTGACCACCAATCTTCAGGCCGTCCTGGTGGACCTCATTGAGCTGCATCTGCAGGGCAAGCAGGCACATTGGAACGTTGTGGGCAAGAACTTCCGCGACCTTCACCTGCAGCTGGATGAAATCATCGAGGACGCCCGCGCGTTCGCCGATGAGCTGGCCGAGCGCATGCGCGCCCTGCAGGCCGTCCCCGACGGCCGCAGCATTGCAGTGGCCGAGGGCACCTCGCTGGCGCCGTTCCCTGCCGGACTGGTGGACACCAAGGACACCGTGACCCTGACAGTGGCCATGCTGAACGCAGCGGTGGGCACCATGCGCAAGGTTCACGATCAGGTGGATGAAGAAGACCCCACCACCGCGGATATCCTGCACGGCTTCATCAGCAAGCTGGAGCAGTACGCCTGGATGGTGGATGCCGAGAACGTCAAGGCCACGGCAGTTGTGGTCACCCCGGAGGACGCCAACACCGGGGCAACGGTCTAGCATCGCGGCTCCGCGGCCGGCCCCTCCTTGAGGAGGAGCCGGCCGCAGCTGTGTCCGGACGTATTAAACGTGTCCGGTCGCTAAACCATGGCCGCCCGGACTTCCTCCATCAGGACAGCCATCTCTTCCATGGCCGCTTCGCCGTTGCCCTCGGCCACTGCCTGCGCAACGCGCTCGTGGCCCTGCAGCGCCACTTCGCGCGGATGATCGGGCATCCTGCCCTGCCTGGTGCGTCCCGTGAGCACTGCCGCCACCACCTCGTCGAGGGAAGCAAACATTTCATTGCCGCTGGAGCGCAGCAGAAGCTTGTGGAAGGCAATGTCTGCGGCGAGGAAGTCATCGAGGCTGCCCTGTTCACCCAGTATCCGCATCCGTCCGGCCAATTCCACCAGTGTTTTGCGGTCCTGGGCCCCGGCGTAGCGGGCAGCTCCTGCCGCCGCCATGGGCTCCACCGCCACCCGCAGCTCGGTCAGCGTCCTGAACTGGCTGTCGCGGCCCGGACCGTCCAGCCGCCAGCGGATAATGCGGGAATCAAAAACACTCCACAGTGACGGGTCCTGCACCACTATTCCAACGCGCCGTTTGGAGTAGACCAGGTTCATGGATTCCAGGATCCGCATGCAGTCCCGGACCACGGTCCGGGACACACCGAATTCCTCCTGCAGGCCCTCCAGCGTCAGCCGGTCCCCGGGAAGCAGCTCACCGGCCACGATATCGGCCCCGATGGCGTCAATGATGGCCCCGTTCATGACGGTTGCTGCCGGTCTGACCCCGTTGCTGTCCACGCTGTTCCTCTGACTTTCCCAAACGTGCAGTCCGCACCCGGCTGATGAAGACCGTCTTCCGCATCGGTGATGACCGAAATCTACAATCGACAAGCCTAACGCGGCAATGGTGTTATCAATCACCTGTATGGTGATACCTTTGTGCAGCAAGATCACTTCGGAGGAGGCTCGACCGCTTCCGGCGACAACGGCGTCCCAAGGAGAAACATGAGCCCCGTCCCCCAGCACCTCGTCATCATGGGTGTGTCCGGTTCCGGCAAAACCACCATCTCCACACTGCTCTCCAAGCACTTGGGTTGGATAGCCGCCGAAGCCGATGAGTTCCATCCGGCAGCCAACATTGCCAAAATGTCCTCCGGCACACCGCTGACGGATGATGACCGGTGGCCGTGGCTGGACTCGATCCGGAACTGGATGGACACGCAGGCCGAAAACGGGCGGTCAACCATCGTCACGTGTTCCGCGCTGAAGCGGGCGTACCGGGATGTCCTGGCTACAGCTGCCGGCCAAGTGCACTTTGTCCATCTCAACGGCAGCGCAGATGTGCTTCGTGAACGCATGAAGACCCGAAGCGGCCACTTCATGCCGCCGTCGCTGCTGCCCTCCCAGATCAACACCCTGGAACCGCTGGCAGACGACGAACCGGGCATCGTCGTCGACATCCTCCACTCCCCCGCGGAACTTGCCGATGAAATTTTGAACCGGCTTCATCTGCCCGCCAACTAGCCCCTCTTCCGGCACCCCGTGCCGCAGCCAGACATCTCAGTCACTCATTTAGTAACGGAGCTAAACCCATGACAATTGAAGGCTGGTCCCAAACCCTTGGTGCGGGTCCCCTCCTCCTGATCGCGGCAGGAGCCATTGCGCTGCTGCTGTTCCTGATCCTGAAACTGCGCCTGCACGCGTTTGTCTCGCTGATCCTGGTCAGCCTGCTGACCGCTTTCGCCACCGGCATTCCCACCGCCAGCGTGGTGACCGTGCTGACCACCAGCTTCGGCAACACGCTGGCAACGGTCGCCCTGCTCGTGGGTCTGGGTGCCATGCTCGGCCGCCTGGTGGAAACCAGCGGCGGCGCCAAGGTGCTGGCTGAAACCCTCATCCGGGTCTTCGGTGAAAAACGCGCTCCCTTCGCCCTCGGCGTGGCATCCCTGATCTTCGGCTTCCCCATCTTCTTTGACGCCGGCCTCGTGGTCATGCTTCCGGTGGTCTTCTCCGTGGCCCGGAGGCTCGGCGGGGGCGTGCTTCGTTACGGCCTTCCCGCCGCGGGTGCCTTCTCGGTCATGCACGTCTTTGTTCCGCCGCATCCGGGTCCGGTCACCGCTTCCGGGTTCTTTGAAGCCAACATCGGCGTGGTCCTGATCCTGGGCCTCATCATTGCCCTGCCCACCTGGTATGTCACGTCCTACCTGTTTGGTCTCTGGACCGGAAAACGCTTTGTGCTGCCGGTTCCGGCCATTCTGGGGGAAATCAATGAAGACGATGTAAAGAACCCGCCGAAGTTCGGCACCGTCGTTGCCGTCCTGCTGCTGCCCCTGGTCCTCATCTTCCTGAACACCGGACTGAACACGCTCTCTTCGGCCGGCGTTGTTTCCGAGCAGGCCGCCGAACAGCCCTGGTATGCCCTGCTGCGCACCCTGGGTGAAACACCGGTGGCGCTACTGATCTCCCTGCTCGTGGCTGCGGTGGTTCTGGGCACCCGGCGCGGAGAGTCCAAGACCGCCATCGAGAAAGTCCTGGAGTCCGCCCTGGGCCCGGTATGTTCGGTCATCCTGATCACCGGCGCCGGCGGCATGTTCGGCGGCGTCCTGCGCACCTCGGGAATCGGCGACGCCCTCGGCGACGTGCTCAGCGATCTGGGCGTTCCCCTGATCCTGGCCGGCTTCCTGATCGCCGCCATTCTGCGCATCGCCCAGGGGTCGGCAACCGTTGCACTGACCACGGCCGCGGCCCTGATTGCTCCCGGGGTACTGGAGTCGGGGTACAACACGGTGCAGATTGCCGCCATGGTGGTGGCTGTCGCCGCCGGTTCAGTGGTGGTCAGCCATGTGAACGACTCCGGTTTCTGGCTGGTGGGCCGTTTCATGGGCATGGACGTCAAAACCACCCTGAAAACGTGGACCGTGCTGGAAACGCTGATCGGTGTCATGGGCTTCGCCCTGGCGGCAGCGGCCTTCGGTTTGGCTTCGCTGGCCTAGCTGTAACTCTTACGGTGGTTGTGAACGGCGTGGCAAGAGTTAAATAGGCGAGGGTCTCCGGTTCGATATGGGTTACCACACTCGTATCGGCCAACGGAGACCCTCGTGACCCACGCTAACGCACCC
>NZ_JBZCNM010000003.1:0-699092 GCF_058269295.1 Arthrobacter sp. TJ-58 | reverse complement strand
TGGCCGGTCACCCTCTCAGGCCGGCTACCCGTCGTCGCCTTGGTGGGCCGTTACCCCAACCAACTAGCTGATAGGCCGCGAGTCCATCCAAAACCGCATAAAGCTTTCCACGGACCACCATGCGGCGGTCCGTCGTATCCGGTATTAGACCCGGTTTCCCAGGCTTATCCCGAAGTTAAGGGCAGGTTACTCACGTGTTACTCACCCGTTCGCCACTAATCATTTTGTGCAAGCACAAAAGTCATCGTTCGACTTGCATGTGTTAAGCACGCCGCCAGCGTTCATCCTGAGCCAGGATCAAACTCTCCGTAAATGTGTTACAGACACAAGACCGGAGCCAAGGAAAATTGGCTGCACGGTCCTGCACTAAATTCGAAACCAGCTAAAAAAGCTGTCCCATACCCACGGGGTGGGCGGTCACAGCCTGTTCAACCAATTAAAATAAATTGGTATCAATAAACTTGGCACACTATTGAGTTCTCAAACAACAGATGCATCCGAAATACTCGGAAAAACAATTAATGTTTTTCTTTTCTCTTCGCTGCAGTGTTTCTTTATTCTATTTCATCCGGACCGTGTTTGGCAATTCGGGATAATTCCCGGTTACCGCTTCATCCGACCGGACGAACCCACCACAAAGCATCCGGATTATCTCCGCCGCTGTGTTGTGGGATGTTGCCGGATCCGGGAGTCTCGCTTGCAGACCATGTCCGCTGGGCGCTCTCCGGGGCAACTCACTCAACTTTACACAGCCTTACCGGTCCGTGCAACCCGGAAGCATGTGATCTGCTGCACGCTGTGCGCCCGTTAACTCCGGGGTATGCAGAAGGCCGGCTTTCGATCTCCTGTCACCCCGGATATCCAGGATGACGGGAGCCGAAAACCGGCCTTCCACTGTGATCAATGCACGATCAGAACACGCTGATCAATGCGATGAACTCAGGAAGCACTGACTTCCACCGTGGCCAGAGTGCGCTTGCCGCGGCGCAGCAGCAGATACTTGCCGTGCAGCAGGTCATCACTTCCAATGACTGCCTCTGCATCAGTGATTTTGCGGTTGTTGACGTATGCCCCGCCTTCGGAGACCGTCCGCCGCGCGGCGGAGTTGCTGCCGGACAGTCCGGAGGCAACCAGCAGGTCAATGATTCCCAGTCCGCTGCTGTTCACAACCACCCGCGGGAGTTCCGCAGTGGCTGCACTCAGTGTGGCTTCGTCAAGGTCGCTGATTTCACCCTGTCCGAACAGTGCGGCAGAGGCGGCAATAACCTTCTCGGTTGCTTCCACCCCATGGATCAGGGACGTCACGTCGTAGGCCAGCCGGCGCTGCGCTGCCCGCTTGTGCGGTTCTTCGGCAACGGAGACGGCAAGCTCTTCGATTTCCGCCTTGGTCAGGAAGGTGAAGACCTTGAGCCGGTCCACGACGTCGGCATCCGACGTGTTCAGCCAGAACTGGTACATCGCGTACGGGCTGGTCATGGCGCTGTCCAGCCAGATGGCGTTGCCCTCGCTCTTGCCGAACTTGGTGCCGTCCGAGTTGGTGATCAGCGGGGTACCCAGAGCATGGACGCTCTTGCCCTCCACCTTGCGCACCAGCTCGGTGCCCGAGGTGAGGTTGCCCCACTGGTCCGATCCGCCGGTTTCCAGCACGCAGTTGTAGTCGCGGAAGAGCTGGAGGTAATCCATGCCCTGCAGCACCTGGTAGCTGAACTCGGCGTAGGAAATGCCTTCGTCGGAGTTGAGGCGCGAGGAGACAATCTCCTTCTTGATCATGGTGCCCACCCGGAAGTGCTTGCCAATGTCCCGCAGGAAGTCGATGGCACTCATGGGAGCGGTCCAGTCAAGGTTGTTGACCATCTGCGCGGCGTTTTGCCCCTCGAAGCTGAGGAAGCGCTGCACCTGTCCCTGCAGGTAGCCGACCCATTCGGAGACGGTTTCCTTGGTGTTCATGGTGCGTTCGGCCGTCGGGCGCGGGTCACCGACCAGGCCGGTGGATCCTCCCACGAGGGCCAGCGGACGGTGGCCGGCCAGCTGCAGGCGGCGCATCGTCAGCAGCTGCACCAGGTTGCCCAGGTGCAGGCTCGGCGCTGTGGGATCGAAGCCGCAATAATAGGTAATCGAATCCCCGGCGAGCAGTTTCTCCAGCTCGGCTTCGTCAGTGGAGACCTGGACCAGGCCGCGCCACTTCAGTTCCTGCCAAACGTTGGGAAAGGTGGGGTCATTCTTCTGGGCGCTCAGGCCCGCTGGGGTTTCGATAGTCACGTCTTCCAAAATATCAGTCTTCTTCTTCGACAATGCCCGCGGGAACCGGGCCGGCGGCAATAAGACGCAGGCGCTGCGTGGGACGGGTCATCGCAACGTACAGGTCCCCCACCTTTCCGGCGGCAGCGGTCAGCAGTTCTTCCGGCTCAAGGATGACGACGCCGTCGAACTCCAGTCCCTTGGCCTCGCGCGGCGAGGTGACCACGATGTCCTGTTCCAGTCCGCCGGCTCCGGTGCCCAGGCGCTTGCCGTACACCGCTCCGATTTCCCGGCGCACGGCATCGAGGTGGTGTTCCTCGGCGATGACCGCCAGCAGGCCGCCTTCCAGGGCGGCAAGGTCCTCCGGCAGCGTCTCCATCAAACGGGCAACGAGACCGCCCTCGGGCACCCGGTCAACGAACGGCGCCCAGCGTCCCTCGCGGACCGCCTTCGGCGCGGAAACCACCAGTCCGGCGGCGTTGGCCATGCGCACCGCGGCTTCGGCGATCTGCGCCGGAGTGCGGTAATTCACGGTCAGCTCTTCCAGCGTCCAGCGCTCCCCCACGAACGGCGTCAGCGCCTGCTGCCAGGAGGTGGCGCCGGCGGCGGAGCTGGTCTGGGCAATATCGCCCACCACGGTGAAGGACTTCAGCGGGCAACGGCGCATCAGCAGGCGCCACTGCATGGCGGAAAGTTCCTGCGCTTCATCCACCACAATGTGCCCGAAGGCCCAGGTGCGGTCGACGGCGGCGCGGTCGGCGGCGGTCAGGCGCGCCTCCCCTACGGTGTTGTGGTCCGCCAGGTCCTCGGCGGACAGGATCCCGTGGGCACCGGAATCTTCCAGGAAGCCTTCGGTGTTTTCGATGGCGCGCTCGGCGTTGGCCAGGTCCCGCTTGCGCTGTTCTTCGCGCAGGGCATGGTCGCGGCCGGCGGAGGCATCCAGCTCACCGAGCAGTTCGGCTGCCTCGTCCAGCAGCGGAACATCGGCTTCCGTCCACGGTGCATCCGGGCTGCGGCGCAGCAGGCGGATTTCCTCGTCGCTCAGGTCCGGAGCGGCCCCTTCAAGGTGTCCGGGCTTACTGAAGAGTTCGGAGAGCAGTTTCTCCGGTGTCATCGGCATCCAGCACAGGTTCAAGGCCACGCGCACGTCGCGGGAGGCACGCACGTCCTCGGCCAAATACGCGCGGTCAGTGCTGTTGCCGGCACCGGCGGACTCTTCGAGCTGTTCAGTGAGCTGTTCGGTAAGTTCGCGCAGGAGGATCTTCACGAAGGTAACGCGGGCCTCGTTGTGCGGCTTGCCGGTGGCGCGCGCCTTGTCGCGGGCACGCTGGACCATCTTCGGCGTCAGCGTGAGGATGGTTCCCTCCACGTTCAGCTTCCGCGGTTCCGGCAGCATGCGCTGGCGGTTGGCAACAGCGCGCGCGACGACGTCGGCCATGGAAATCCGGCCCTTGATCTCGGCAACGTGCGCGTTCTCTTCCGGAACGGCGGTGATGCCCGGCATGAGCTGTCCCAGGCTGGACATGACGACGCCGGTCTCACCCAGGGATGGAAGGACGCGTTCGATGTAGCGGATGAACGCATTGGAAGGACCCACAAGCAGCACGCCGGCGGACTTGAGCCGTTCGCGGTGCGTGTACAGCAGGTACGCCGCACGGTGGAGTGCGACGGCGGTCTTTCCGGTTCCCGGTCCGCCCTGGACGACGAGCGTGCCCGCCAGCGGTGCACGGATGATGCGGTCCTGCTCGGCCTGAATGGTGCCGACGATGTCCGACATCTGTCCGGTGCGCTTGGAGTTCAGGGCGGCCAGCAGTGCACCTTCGCCCTGCAGCGCTTCCTCTTCCTCGAGCATGCTGTAGTCCAGCACGTCGTCTTCGATGGCCTGGACGCTGCGGCCCTTGAGGATCAGGTGGCGGCGGCGTCGAACGCCTTGGCGTTCAAAGGCGGTGGCCTGGTAGAAGGTGCCTGCTTCCGGCGCCCGCCAGTCCACCATCAGCCGCTGCAGATCAGCGGTGGAGAGGCCGATCCGGCCGATGTAACGCTCCTCGCCGTCGTCGAGGTCCAGCCGGCCGAAAACCAGGCGGTCGTCAACGGCGTTCAGCTGTGCCAGGCGATCCTCATACATCGTGGCAAAGGCATCGCGCTCGGAGCGGTTCTGATGTGAACCGGCCGAGGTGCTGCGCCGCACCTGGGCCAGCTGCTCGCGCTTTTCTTCACGGAGTTCATCGAGTCGTGAGTACAAACCGGCGACGTAGTGTCGCTCATGTTCCAGCTCATGGTGGGCAGAAGACGTTTCAGGCATGTTCGCGTTCCCTCTCGCAAAGGCAGACCCACAAGTTTAGCGTGCATTTGGACTTTTTCCATGCACTGAGCTATTTAAGTGACGCCGGCCCTTGCCGGATGGGTCTTAGTGCGTCTCACTCCGGAGACGCGGTGATGCTCCGCCGTGCGGAAGAGCGGAAAATAGGGTTAGTAAGCGACCAGGGCGTGCACCGGGTAACCTGCCAGCGCGTCGCGTCCGCCGAGGTCCTTCAGTTCCAGGACGACGCCGAATCCGGCCACTACGGCGCCGGCCTTCTCGATGAGCCGGGCCGTTGCACCGAGGGTCCCGCCGGTAGCGAGCACATCGTCCAGGATGAGGACGCGGGAGCCGGCCGGAATGTCATCCTGATGAACTTCCAGCGTGTTTTCGCTGTATTCCATGGAGAAGCTCTCGGAAAACACGCGGCGCGGCAGCTTGCCGGGCTTGCGGATGGTGATGACGCCCTTGTCAGCCGCATAGGCCGCTGCTGCGGCGAGGAGGAACCCGCGGGCTTCAACCCCCGCTACGTAGTCGAAGCGTCCCTCATACTCGGCCAGCAGAGCATCGACAACGCCGCGGAACGCGGGACCGTCGGCAAAAACAGGCGTCAGGTCGCGGAAGACGACTCCCGGCTTGGGGTAATCCGGCACAATTGCGCCCAGTCGTTCAATGGTTTCGGCAATGGGCTCAATGTTCTGTGCGGCGTCCGCGGGCGTTTCTTTCACGCATCCACCTTACCCGCTCAGCTGCGGCGCCTCGTGGCTGACGGGGGCAGCTGTGGCACTTCTCTCGACGGCCCGCGACTCCGACGGGTGGCGGAATAAAGCCTCCGGGAAGGCAGTTGCCACGTTTCAGCGGGTCCTTCGGAGAGGACCCGGAATCAACAGCAAGGATTGAAACACATGGTTAACCTGCACGAAGTGCTGAAGAACAAGATCGGATTCGGGACGGCTCCGCTGGGAAACATGTTCCGTGACATTCCCCAGGACGAGGCACTGGCCACCGTCGAGGCCGCCTGGAACGAAGGCATCCGTTACTTCGATACCGCTCCGTTCTACGGCGCCGGTTTGGCTGAATCACGCTTGGGCGAGGTGCTCTCCCAGCACCCCCGCGACGAGTTTGCCCTGAGCACCAAGGTGGGGCGGCTCATCCTGGACGAAGAGGAAGAGAAGAGCGACGGCCTCTTCAACCACGGACGGGCGAATAAGATCGCCACGGATTACACGGCTGATGCCACGCTGCGGTCCATCGAGGAAAGCCTGACTCGGCTAAAGACCGACCGCTTGGACTTTGTCTTCATCCATGACACGTCCCGGGACTTCCTGGGCGACGAATGGGTGGCCAAGTTCAATGAGGCCCGAACCGGTGCGTTCCGCGTTCTGGCCCGGCTGCAGGGCGAAGGCGTGATCCAGGGCTGGGGCCTCGGGGTCAACACCACCGAGCCCATCGAGCTGGCCATGGACATGGATGTGGCGGCTCCGACCATGAGCCTCTCCGCCACCCAGTACACCCTGCTGCAGCACGAGCGTGCCCTGCAGCGCATGATGCCCGCTGCACAGGAAAAGGGTGTGGGAATCGTCGTCGGCGGTCCGTTCAACTCCGGTGCCCTGCTGGGCGGGGACTACTTCGATTACGCGGAGATTCCTCCGGCGGTCAAGGAGCGGATCGCGCGGCTGACGGCAATCGCCCAGCGCCACGACGTGAGCCTGAAGGCAGCTGCGCTGCAGTTCTCCACGGCCCACCCCGCTGTGGCTGCGGTCATCCCCGGTTCCAGCCGGCCCGAGCGCGTCGCCGAGGATGTCGCGGCCATGAAGGCACAGATTCCCGGCGCCTTCTGGGACGAACTGCTGGAGAACAAGCTGATCTCTGCGCAGGCGCCCCTGCCGAGCGGCGCATAGAAGGATCCTGCGGCCGGCAGGATCCAGGTTGGGGCGGCGTCCGGGAGGTTCATCCCGGACGCCGCCTTTGCGTTTTCCGGCTGCCGGGCCCGACTATTAGGGCCTTTTTCGGCTACCGGGCAGTCGCACCAGCGGCAGTCGGGCGCTTGCGGGCGACTGCCGGACGGTATTTGGAGACTGTGGGATCGGCGGTCAGCCAGAAACGCCACGGGTATTCGTCGCTGCCGCCGGCTCCGCTGACTCCCACACGGGGGCCGGAGGAAACCAGTGCGTCTGCCACCGGCTGATCGGGCAGTTCGAGGCGCAGCGGAGCCGCAAAGACGTCGGCTCCGTCGAGATCCCGGTTGATGCCGAGGGCCTGGGCCAGCCGGGCCGGTCCGCGGGCCAGATCCAGGTCGGTGCGCGGATTGTTGCGTCGGGACCGTGCGGTTTCGATTCCCTCAACGATCTCCCCGCCCCGCAGCAGCAGTCCGGTGGCAAACCCCTCCTCGCCGCACACCACGTTGGCGCAGTAATGCATTCCGTACGTGAAGTAGACGTAAAGATGGCCGGCTGGACCGAACATGGTGTTGTTCCGTGCCGTGCGTCCGCGGAAAGCGTGGGACCCGGGGTCAACATCACCCATGTAAGCCTCCACCTCGGTAACGCGGACGCTCACCGGACCCCCGCCGTCGTCGTGCGTGAGGACCGATCCCAACAGGAGGCGGGCGGCGCTGGTGGCCGGCACCGCAAGCCGCGACCTTGCGCTTGTGTCTTCCATACTTTGACCGTAGCAAGTGCAGGGCGGCTCAGCAGAATCAGCGCCGCAGTGCCGGACCCCGTGCTTCCCTGCGGCCTGCTTAGACCATGGACCGGTAAAACTGTTCCAATGCCGCCAAGCGGTGCGAATTGGGGTGGGGCATGCTGCCGTCCAGCTGATCGCGAACCGCGTCCAGCGTCACATGCCAGGCCGCCAGCAGCGCTGCCGTCTGGTCCGGGCTTACGGTTGCGGGCTGGCGTAGCGTGAGCCTTGTTTCATCGCCGTCGTCGGCCATTTCCATCTGCGCCTCAGCGCCTAAACCCAGCCTCCGGGCGGCGGCGTTGGCGGCGGCTTCCACATCCTCGGACGGCGCACGGTACCAGCGCTCAAATACCAGTTCGGCATCGGGTCCCGAGCCCGAGACCAGACCCATCGTGGGTGAGATGTTGAAGTCCTCGGCGTAGGCATCCCGCAGTGTCAGCCATTGCTCCCTGCTGTCCGGCTGGGGTTCCCTGCCTGCTGCGACGTGGGCGAATGCGTCCAGGATGCCCTGCCAGCCCGCGCTGCCCTCAGCCAGGAAATCGGGCGTGTCAGTCCGGGAGCGAAACAGCAGCAACGCTCCCCCGCTGCTCTCCAGCACCTGCCATTCCAGCACGGAGTCTGAGCCCAGCTGGTCTTCCCACGTGATCTGCAGGCTCGAGCGGGGTTCCAGCTGGAGCACCGTTCCGGAACTGGACCCGCCGTCCATGTCCAGCGTGTATTCCTTGCCCAATTGCCATTCGGGGCTTATCTGCCCAAGCCAAAGGGAGATCTTCCCGGGGTTGGTCAGGATGTCCCAGATGTGTGCGGCGGGATAGTCGAACTGGCGGTCAAAGGCCAAAGCAAATCCGTCTGAAAGCTTCTCGATGCGGCCTTCGGGAACGGGCGCGGAGCTGAACTGTCCTGGCATCACAAGGTCCTCCTGTCCGGAATCCACCGGGGTGGGCTTTTCCAGCCTAGCTTCCAGCCCGAGGTACCGTAAGGCTCGCCGGACAGGGCCGGGGACCGGTCACAATACTCGCTTTTTTCCACGTACTACGCGGTGATCTGGCCGGGCTAAAGGGACCTGAAATGTCGGTGGCGGCTGACAGCCTTAAGTCATGGATACGACGGCGTACGGCAAGCGGGTAGACCCTCCTCCCGATCCTTGGTGGTTTCCTGATTCGAGCTGGCCCGCCGGCCGGAACGATGACGGGTGTTCCGACGGAGGGCTTGCAGCGCGGGCGGAGGGTTCGGCGGGGCTGGACGATGGAGCGTGTGAAACCGGTACAGATGAAGGATCGATGTTCTCTGCGGATCAGCTTCGGGGCAGCGATTGCATTCCTCGGTCGGCTTCAGGTTTTCCCGACGGTCTCAGCGGCTGCTTGCGGCTAAGCCCGGCCGGTTCCTTGAATCAGGAGCGAACAGGTTCAGCCCTGCAGGGCCTGCGGCTGCTGGAGGGTTGGGCAGCAGCGGCCAGGGTGCGTCTGATCTATCGGCAGCATTTGCTGATGATTGAGGAACTCCAATCTTTCAACGCTGAGCGTGCCGCGGAGGATGCAGCCAGCGGCAGAGCTGCCGTTACGCGAGCAGTGGACCCCGGTCTGGCCTTCAGTCTCACCGCGACTGAAGTAGCAACGATGCTTGGCATCCCGGAGGGGACAGCCAAGGCCCTGGTTGATGAAGCCTGCGAACTTTGTGAACGATGCCCCAGCACCTTGGACGCGCTGGAACGTGCGGCAGTTACTCCGGCCCAGGCCCTGACGATCCTTGACCAGACGCGTTCGCTTGTCGCAGAGGAGCTTCCTCCCCATGCGGTTCCTGCCCAGGAGGCACAGGTTTTTCCTCCCGGTGCAGCCCTTGCCATGGAACAAGAGCTATTGAAGCTGGCCCCGGGACTGACGAACGCGCAGTTGGTCCGGAAGGCCCGCCGCCTTCGGGAAAGGAGCTATCCGGAAACCACTCCCGTACGCCACCGGAAAGCATTTGAGCAGCGGAGGGTCTGGTTCCAGCCTCAGCCCGACGGCATGGGACACCTCACGGCGTACCTGCCCGCGGACAAAGGGCAGGGCATCTTCGGCGCCCTCACCGGCGCAGCGCGCGGAGAACAGCTTCTGGGCGACCCGCGCGGCTTGGACCAACTTCGCGCTGACATCCTGGCCAGCCTGCTCCTGCACACGCCCGAACCGTGGATCGGCGAACCGGATGCCTGCAGCGGCCGGGATGACGCCGAGGCCGGGTCTGGGTCCGGGGCTGGGTCTGCCGGAGGTGGGGCGATCGCGAGAGATGAACGCGAGACCAGCCAGAAGGGTGCACCCAACGTGAGAAATGAACGCGAGACCGGCCCTGGAGGCAGTCGCGACACTCCTCAGCTTCCTTCCGGAACCGTCGCGGAGATCATGGTGCTCATCAACGCCGACACGCTCTTCGGCGCCGATAATGCCCCTGCAGAACTCGCCGGCTACGGACCTATCAGCGCAGAGGCCGCCCGCAGGCTCGCCCGAACCGCCTGCCGGTGGACCGGACTGGTCCAAGATGCCCGCACAGGCGAAGTTCTGGGAGTGGGGCGGCGGCGAAAGGTGCCGGCCGGCCTTCGACGCTGGCTGCAGGCGCGGGATCAAACGTGCCGGTTCCCGGGCTGCAGTACCGGCACGGCCAGGACCGAAACGGACCACACCATTCCGTGGGCACAGGGCGGTCCAACCGAGCACTGGAATCTGGCGAACCTCTGCAAGAAGCACCATCGGCTGAAAACCCTGGGCCACTGGAAAGCCCGACAGGTATCACCGGGCGTGCTGGAGTGGATCTCACCTTTGGGACGGCATTATCAAACCCAGCCGGAGCTTACCCTCGGCCAACTCCGATCCCCTCTGGACGCAACGCATACTAACGCAGGGTCTGAGTCGGGCTCGGAGTATGTCGAACCGCCGCCGTTTTGATCTCTCCCGGTGTTCTTGAACGGGAGAACTGAACGTGGCCGGTGCACCTGAACGGGACAACTGGACGTTACCGGGTGCATCTGACGGGGGAACTGAACGTGAGCGGTGCACCTGAACGTGAACGGCTAGCACCCGGTTTACAGTCGGCTGGCTCCGCGGCCGCTACTTGGCCGGGGTACCTGACGGCCAGGGCAGGAGGCTGGGAAGGTCGACAGCATCGGCATCTGCTTCAGCCCGCAGGCTCCCCAGATTGGGGGTTCGGCCGGCGAGCCAAGCGGCGATGTCTGTCGCCGTGCCGTTAACCGAGACAGTGCTTCCGTGCACCGAGCCAGTGCTTCCGTCCCCCGCTGAGCTTGAAGCCAGCGGAACGGCTGCGAGGACTCGAGGGGACATTCCAATCGGCTGGATCCTCAGCCGTACTCCGGAAGGAACGCGGGCGGAGAGGAAACCAAAGAGATGTTCGCAGAACTGCGGGGACCAGGCGTCGGCTTCGCCTCCGGTTCCCAAATCGGTTCCGTGAATAACGAGTTCACGCCACAGTGCCAGTCCGCCGTCCCGCACCACTCCGCCGCGGTACGAGATCGGAATGCGCCAGTCGGACTCCTGCAAGTTGCGGAAGGCAGACAACGCGCCGTTCAAACTTGCATCCAGCTGTTGTCTGTGCAGCTCGGCTGAACGCACGGCTCCTTCTTCGATCGCCCGGTTGCGGCCGTCCGACCCGCCGTCGTAAATGTCAATGGTCTCGCCGTCCGCAGCGTATCTGAGCTGTCGTTCCATGGCATCAGCGACTCCGGCCACGTGCGCCAGAACATGTCCGCGTGTCCATCCTGGAAGGCGCGACGCATCCCGGACATCGGCATCCTGCAGAGAACCCGCGTGCTCCATGAAGCCTGCTGCGGCGGACTCCAGATAAGACATCAGCTGGGAGGAAGACGGCCGGGGCGACGGCTTGGGAACGGAGGGCCGGGAGGAACCCGTGGCATCGGAGGGACCAGTCATTGACACACCATAGAGCGCCGGAACCGGTTTGCCACCACTCGGAGCGGCTTTTGGTGCACCCGGGATTTAGGCACCCGGGATTGGTACACCCGGGATTCAGGGCACCCGGGATTTAGGCACCCGGGATTTAGGCACCCGGGATTGGTACACCCGGGATTCAGGGCACCCGGAATCTTGTGCACTCGAAACCCCGGCACGTGTCAGATGCTTCAACCGGGCCGGTAGCAGCTCCTGACGTGTTGAGAACTGGTTAGAAGCGCAATCAGAGCTGGTTGAGAACTGCTTTTAGAACTGGTTAGAGCTGGTAACGGTGGCGGATGTGCCGTCGACCGGGGTCAGCCTGCCAGAACTCAATCTCGACGGGCTGCAGTGCGTACAACTGCCACTCGGGGTTGGCCGAGCCGTCACCGGCAGGACGTTCGTCCCAGTCCCGTGCCGATGCTTCGTCAGACAGCTGGACCACGCTGCCGCTGACCCGAATTTGCCGCCCCAGCTCGGACCAGTAAAAGTTCATCGCGGCACGGGGATTGGCTGAGAGTTCCCGGCCCTTCCGCGAGGTGCGGGAAGTCGCAAAGTGCCAGCCGTCGTCGTCGAGGTTTTTCAGAATGAGCATCCGTGAAGACAGGTTCCCGCCTGCATCTGCCGTCGCCAGCGAAAAGGCATGGGGCTGGCGTACGCCGGCGGCGAGGGCTTCGTCGAGCCAGGAACGGAACAGATCAGCAGGATCAGCCGGCGCCCGGGCAGGGTCGAATCCCGGAAGATCTTCAGGGAAGTCGGGCAACGCGCGCAGCATCAATCGGAAGGAGTCGCTCATGGCCTAAGGGTAGCCGCCGGATATGCGGCACGCCCACGGCGCTCGAAGCCACACGGAAAGCGTCCCGAGAGAAGCCGAAAGGCCCCCGGAAAGCGATCAGCTCTCCGGGGTCCTTCCGAGGTGCGTGTATTCAGGCAGCGGTTCTGATCAAGCAGCGTAGCTGCGAACCGTCTCCACCTCAGACTTCAGGGCTGCGAGCTGCGCTTCCACGGCAGACCGGGCCGTTCCGCCCTGGCCGCTGCGGCTGTCCAGGGATCCTTCGGTGCTCAGTACGGAGCGGACCTCTGGTGTCAGGTGCGGAGAAATACCTGCATACTCCTCGTCGGTCAGGTCCCAGAGCTCGACGCCGCGGCCTTCCGCCAGCTTCACGGCTGCACCGGAGAGTTCGTGCGCTTCGCGGAAAGGCACGCCCTGGCGGACCAGCCACTCCGCAATGTCAGTAGCGAGAGCAAACCCCTGGGGTGCCAGAGCCTGCATCCGCTCGGTGTTGAACGTGAGCGTAGCGATCATGCCCGAAACCGCGGGCAGCAGCACTTCAAGGGTGTCGGCAGCGTCGAACACCGGCTCCTTGTCCTCCTGCAGGTCACGGTTGTAAGCCAGCGGAAGACCCTTGAGCGTGGCCAGAAGCCCGGTGAGATCACCAATCAGGCGGCCGGCCTTGCCGCGGGCCAGCTCCGCCACGTCAGGGTTCTTCTTCTGCGGCATGATGGACGAGCCGGTGGAGAAGGCATCATCGAGGGTCACAAAGGAGAACTCCTTGGTGGCCCAAACAATGATTTCCTCGCTGATGCGGGACAGGTCCACACCGATCATGGCGGCCACCCAGGAGAACTCCGCATAGACATCGCGCGAGGCGGTTCCGTCAATGGAGTTCCAGACGGCTGAGGTGAATCCGAGCTCGGTGGCCACCGCGTTGGGATCCAGCCCCAGCGACGAGCCGGCCAAAGCACCGGAACCGTACGGGGACACCGCTGCGCGCTTGTCCCAATCAACCAGACGCTGCACATCGCGCAGCAGTGCCCAGGCATGGGCCAGCAAGTGGTGGCTGAGCAGCACCGGCTGGGCGTGCTGGAGGTGGGTGCGTCCGGGCATGGCCACGCCCAGGTGCTTTTCCGCCTGTTCAACGAGAGCGTCGACGGTGGCCAGTACCCCGGCTGCGATGATGCGGGCATGGTCGCGCAGGTACATCCGGCCCAGGGTGGCGATCTGGTCATTGCGGGACCGACCCGCGCGCAGCTTTCCGCCCAGAGCCGGTCCGGCGCGCTCAATGAGTCCGCGTTCCAGGGAACCGTGGACGTCCTCATCGGAGTCCGCAGGCGTGTAGGCACCCGAGCGGACATCGGCGTCGAGCTCGTCCAGGGCGGCGAGCATGCCCGCCAGCTCCTCGTCGTCGAGCAGGCCGGCCGTGTGCAGCACGCGGGCGTGCGCCCGGGAGCCGGCAATGTCATAGCCGGCAAGCCGCCAGTCGAAGTGGGTGGACTTGCTCAGCGCCGCGAGGGCGTCAGCGGGACCGCCTGCAAATCGGCCGCCCCACAACGCGCCCTGGACGGTGGAACCTGCTGCTGCGGGTCCGGCCGGTTTCGCCGGCGGCTTGCCGTGATTCATTTCTTACTTACCTTCTGCCAAACGCTGGTCGCGGCCGGAGGCCACCTTGGAGGACATGCCGAACAGCTCGATGAAGCCACGGGCCATGGACTGGTCGAAGCTGTCACCGGTGTCGTAGGTGGCCAGGTTGAAGTCGTACAGCGAGGAATCCGAACGGCGCCCGGTCACTACTGCGCGGCCGCCCTGCATATTCATGCGGACGTCGCCGGACACGTACTTCTGGGTGTCTTCCACGAAGGCGTCCAGGGACTTCTTCAGCGGAGAGAACCACTGGCCGTCGTAGACCAGCTCGGTCCAGCGCTGGCCCACGGTCTTCTTGAAACGGGCCTGCTCGCGCTCAACGGTGACGTTTTCGAGTTCACGGTGGGCGGTCATCAGGGCCATGGCGCCGGGGGCTTCGTAGATTTCGCG
Organism: Arthrobacter sp. TJ-58; assembly: GCF_058269295.1. Lineage (NCBI taxonomy): Bacteria > Bacillati > Actinomycetota > Actinomycetes > Micrococcales > Micrococcaceae > Arthrobacter > Arthrobacter sp. TJ-58. The sequence continues at coordinate 685,129 of NZ_JBZCNM010000003.1, read as the reverse complement.
GCTCTTGATGCCTACGAGGCGGTCTTCCACGATGTCGATGCGGCCGATGCCCTGGGCTCCTGCGCGGCGGTTCATTTCCTCAATGGCCTGCAGCGGAGTGACGGGCTTGCCGTCGATCGCGACCGGTACCCCCTCCTTGAAGCTGATGACCACTTCGTCGGCGGGAAGGCCGGCTGCGGGATCGGAGGTGTACTCGTACACATCCGGGGTGGGACCGTTCCAGATGTCTTCCAGGAAGCCGGTCTCCACGGCGCGTCCCCAGACGTTGGCGTCGATGGAGAACGGGTTCTTCTTGGTCGTGACGATCGGCAGGTTCTTCTGCTCGGCGAAGGCAATGGCCTTGTCACGGGTCAGGGCCAGGTCGCGGACGGGTGCGATGCACTTCAGGTCCGGGCCCAGGGTCTGGATGCCGACCTCGAAGCGGACCTGGTCGTTGCCCTTGCCGGTGCAGCCGTGGGACACGGTGGTGGCACCGAACTGGCGTGCCGCTGCAACGAGGTGCTTGACGATCACCGGACGGGAAAGGGCGGAAACCAGAGGATAGGAATCCATGTAGAGGGCGTTGGCCTTCAGGGCCGGCATGCAGTACTCGGAGGCGAATTCGTCCCGGGCATCGGCAACATAGGCTTCGACGGCGCCGCACGCCAGGGCGCGCTGGCGGATGGTTTCCAGGGACTCGCCGCCCTGTCCAACGTCCACCGCCACGGCGATGACTTCGGCACCGGTTGCTTCGGCGATCCAGCCGATGGCTACCGAAGTATCAAGGCCACCGGAGTAGGCCAGAACAATGCGTTCGCTCACGAAATATGCTCCTCTTGCGTAGTGCGCAGCCGCTGCGGGCTGCTGTGTTGATGAAGGTAAGTGGAAAGTTACGGGGCCGGAGCCGGGAACGAATCCGGCATCACAGGATGCGGCTGTCCGGAGCCTGGCCGTTGGCGGTGGCTTCGTCCGCAATGCGCAGGAAGCGTGCTGCCACGTCGGCGCCGCCGTTGGGTTCGCGGGTCACCATCACCACGGTGTCATCACCGGCAATGGTGCCAAGAATGGACGGAATCACCGAGTGGTCGATGGCGAGAGCCAGAAAGTTTGCCGCACCGGGAGGGGTCCGCAGCACCACAATGTTGCCGGAGGCCTCCGCTGTGACCAGCAGTTCACCGCAGAGCCGGGCCAGGCGTGCGTCCAGGACCTCAGGCGAGACGCCGGACTGCGGCGCCCGCTGCCCACCCTCTGAAGGCACCGCATAAACCAGGACGCCGTCCTTGCCGCGCATGCGCACCGCGCCCAGTTCCACCAGGTCCCGTGACAGGGTGGCCTGGGTGACCTGGACGCCGTCGTCCGCGAGCAGGGCAGCGAGCTCAGCCTGGGAACGCACCGACAGTCCGGTCAGCAGGGCGCGGATGCGGGCCTGCCGTGCCGTCTTGGTGGCGGGCATGCTCATGATGCGGCCTCCTCCGCGAACTTGCCCTCGGGAACACCGGTCAGGCCGGAACGGGCCATCAGCCAGAGCATGAGGGCTTTCTGTGCATGCAGACGATTCTCCGCTTCGTCCCAGACCACGGACTGCGGCCCGTCGAGGACATCGGCGGAAATTTCGTACCCGCGGTAGGCGGGCAGGCAATGGAGAACGACGGCGTCGTCCGCAGCCTGCTCCATGGCGGCAGCGTCCACTGCATAGCTGCGGAAAAGCTCCGAGCGGGCCGCCTTCTCATCTTCCTGGCCCATGGAGACCCACGTGTCGGTGGCGACGACGTCGGCTCCGGCCAAAGCTTCAGCGGCGTCGGTGGTGATCATTACCGATCCGCCGGTTTCCTCCGCGCGGGCGGCGGCGGCGTCGACCACCAGGGGATCCGGAAGATAGCCGATGGGGCCGGCAACCCGGACGTGCATTCCCGCCGTGACACCGGCCAGGAGGTAGGAGTTGGCCATGTTGTTGGCGCAGTCACCCAGGTAGGTCAGGGTGAGCCCGGCGAGCGTTCCCTTGTGCTCGCGGATGGTCATCAGGTCCGCGAGGAGCTGGCAGGGATGGTAATCATCAGACAGGGCGTTGATCACGGGAACCCGGGAAACGGCTGCCATTTCCTCCAGCCCGGCCTGCGCGTAGGTGCGCCACACAATGGTGGACACCATGCGCTCCAGGACCTTCGTGGTGTCCGTAACGCTTTCCTTGTGCCCCAGCTGGGACTCGCCCGCGCCGATGATCAGCGGAACACCGCCCAGGTCGGCCACGCCGGCGGCGAAGGACACGCGGGTGCGGGTTGAGGTCTTGTCGAAAATGACGGCCACGGTCTTGCGGCCCGTGGAGTCACCGGCGAAGGGCTGGTACTTGTACGGATCTTTCTTCAGCACGTCGGCAAGATCCAGCACCTCGGCCTGCTCGGCCTGGGTGAGGTCGGTGTCGACCAGAAAATGGCGGGTCATGATTTTCCTTCTGTCTTTCCGGTGGTCCGTGCGGCTGCGGACGCCAGGATTCCCGGCAGCGCAGTCACGAATGAATCAACCTGTTCACGGGTCAGGATCAGTGGCGGGGCCAGGCGCAGGGTGTGCGGTCCGGTGGAGTTGATGATGAATCCGGCGTCCAGGGCGGCAGCCACCGCGGCCGGTGCCGTATCCCCGGCCAGGTCAAAGCCGATCAGCAGGCCATCCCCGCGGACCTGGACGACGCCGGGAACTGCGGCCAGTGCCCCGCGGAGATATTCGCCCGTGTCCCGGACCTGGTCCAGCAGCCCGGTGGATTCGATGACGTGCAGCGTGGCCAGCGACGCTGCCGTGGCCACGGGGTTGCCGCCAAACGTGGTGCCGTGCTGCCCGGCGGCCAACAACGACGACGTCGACTCCCCGAACGTGATCAGCGCGCCCACGGGGAACCCGCCGCCCAGGCCCTTGGCCAGGGTCATGGCGTCCGGCGTCACACCCTCGGAGGCGAACCATTTTCCGGTGCGGCCAATGCCGGTCTGGACCTCGTCCACGATCAGCAGGGCGCCGGCGCCGGCGGTGATTTCCCGGGCAGCCTGCAGGTACCCCGAAGGCAGCGGGACCACACCGGCTTCGCCCTGGATGGGCTCCACGAAGACGGCGGCAACAGTGTCATCCACCGCTGCCCGGAGCGCCTCGACGTCGCCGAAGGGCACGTGCTCCACTCCCCCGGGCAACGGTTCGAACGGCGCCCGGTAGGCCTTCTTGGCCGTCAGGGCCAGCGCGCCGAGGGTGCGGCCGTGGAAGGCGCCCTCCAGCGCGATGATCCGGGTGCGCCGGGGCTGCCCGCTGTCCCCGTTCGCTGCTTTACCGTCCCCCGCAGCATCCGCCGGCTGCGCTCCGGTGTTGCGCCGGGCCAGTTTGAACGCTGCCTCGTTGGCTTCCGTGCCCGAATTGGCGAAGAAAACCTTGGAACCTTCGGGGGCTCCGGAGAGCTGCAGCAGCTTTTCGGCCAGGGCAACCTGCGTCGGACTGGTGAAGAAGTTGGAGACATGGCCGAGAGTGGCGAGCTGGCTGCCGATCACGGAGGTGAGGAACGGGTGGGCATGGCCAAGCGCGTTGACGGCAATGCCGCCCAGCAGGTCAAGATAGGCCTTGCCGTCAGCGTCCCACACGGTGCAGCCGCTGCCGCGGACCAGGACCCGCTGGGGTGTCCCGAAGACTCCCATCAGGGCGGAGCCGTAACGCCGCAGCCAGTCCTCGGACGAGCCGGTAAGCCCGGCCAGGGCAGCATCCCCGGCCGAGACCGGGGTGTTCAGCGTCCCGGCGGCATCCGGTGTGTCCGCTTCGTTCTGCAAGGGGGTCAAATTGCTCATGCCTGCTCCTCCGGAACAACCTGCGTGCCGATGCCGGCGGTGGTGAAGACTTCCAGCAGCATGGAATGGGCCATGCGGCCGTCCACCACGGCAGCCCGGTCCACGCCGCCGTCGACCGCTGTGAGGCAGGCCTGCATCTTGGGGATCATGCCCGATTCCAGGGAGGGCAGCATCTCCCGCAGCTCTCCCGCAGTCAGGGCGGAGATCAGGGACGTCTTGTCCGGCCAGTTGGAGTACAGACCCTCGACGTCGGTCAGGACCACCAGCCGGGACGCGCCCAGGGCCACGGCCAGGGCAGCCGCGGCGGTGTCCGCGTTGACGTTCAGGACGTCGCTGGTAAGTTCACCGTCCGCGTTGATCTCGGGAGCCACGGTGGAAATCACGGGGATGCGGCCGGCGTCGAGCAGGTCAACGATGGCGGCGGGATTTACTCCGGTCACCTCGCCCACGAGGCCAAGGTCCACTTCTTCGCCGTCGACGACGGTTCCGATGCGTTCGGCCTGGAGCAGCCCGCCGTCTTCGCCGGAGAGCCCGACGGCGTAGGGGCCGTGGGCGTTGATCATGCCTACCAGCTGGCGGCCGACCTGGCCGGTAAGGACCATGCGGACGGCGTCCATGGCCTCGGGGGTGGTGACCCGCAGGCCGCCCTTGAACTCGGACTTGATGCCGAGGCGTTCCAGCAGGGAATTGATCTGCGGACCGCCGCCGTGCACCACCACGGGATGCACTCCCACGTGGTGCAGGAAGACGATGTCCTCGGCAAAGGCGCGCCGCAGGTCATCGTTGACCATCGCGTTGCCGCCGTATTTGATCACCATGATGCTGCCGGCAAACCGCTGGATCCAGGGCAGCGCTTCAATGAGCGTGGCGGCCTTGTCCTGTGCGGCCAGCTGTTCCCGAACTTCTGCTGTTGTGCTCATGTCAGTCCCCGATTAGCTGCTGTAGGCCGAGTTTTCGTGGACGTAGTCCGTGGTCAGGTCATTGGTCCAGATGGTGGCGCTTTCCGTGCCGGCGTTCAGGTCGATTTCCACGGTGACCTTGCGTCCCGTCAGATCCACCAGATCGCGTGAATCACCGATGCCGCCGTTTCGGCACACCTGCACTCCGTTGATGGTGACATTGATCCGGTCGGGTTCAAACGCCGCGTCGGTGGTGCCGACGGCGGAGAGGACCCGCCCCCAGTTCGGATCGTTGCCGAAGATTGCGGTCTTGAAGAGGTTGGAGCGGGTGACGGCGCGGGAGGCGGTTTCGGCGTCGGCCACGGTGGCGGCGTTGATTGTGGTCACGGCGATGTCGTGGCTGGCACCTTCGGCGTCCGTGATCAGCTGCTGGGCCAGGCAGTGGCATACCTCGGTGAGGCCGGCGGCGAACTCGGAGGCATCCGGTTCGGTCCCGGAAGCACCGGAGGACATCAGCAGCACGGTGTCATTGGTGGACATGCAGCCGTCGGAGTCGGTGCGGTCAAACGTGACGGCGGTTGCCGTCCGCAGCACCGCGTCCAGGTCGGCTGCGGGGAGCTTCGCGTCGGTGGTCAGCACCACAAGCATGGTCGCAAGCCCCGGAGCCAGCATGCCGGCGCCCTTGGCCATGCCGCCGATGGTGTAGCCGCTGCCGGAGAACACCGCCTGCTTGGAAACGGTGTCGGTGGTCATGATGGCTTCGGCGGCGGCAGCACCGCCGTCGGCCGCGAGTGCCTGCGCTGCGGCCTCGACACCGGGCAGCATCTTCTCCATGGGCAGCTGCTCGCCGATGAGTCCGGTGGAGCAGACCACCACGTCGGCGGCCGATATGCCCAGAACCTCGGCCGTTTTCTCGGCCGTGGCGTGCGTGTTCTGGAAGCCCTGCGGTCCGGTGCAGGCGTTGGCGCCGCCGGAATTGAGGATGACGGCGTCGGCCCGGCCGTCGGAAACGACCTGCCGGGACCAGTGGATCGGCGCGGCGGCAACCCGGTTGCGGGTGAAGACGGCGGCGGCGGCCTTGGCGGGGCCCTCGTTGACCACCAGTGCCATGTCGCGTCCGCCGGAGAGCTTCAACCCGGCAGTGATACCCGATGCACGGAAGCCTGCCGGAGCGGTGACGCCTGTGATTCCGCTGGCGGCACCGGTCTCGGAGCTTTCGTGCGCTGCATCGATGCTGTTTTCGGTGGTGCTCATTACGGGGCAACTCCCTGCGTCATGAGGCCTGCGGTTTCGTCCAGGCCAAGGGCAATGTTCATGGACTGCACCGCGCCGCCGGCGGTGCCTTTGTTCAGGTTGTCAATCACGCAGGTGACAATGACGCGGTTGGCGCGGGCGTCGTAGGCAAGCTGCAGGGCAGCGTAGTTGGAACCCACCACCATTTTGGTGGCCGGCCACTGGCCCTCGGGAAGCAGACGGACAAAGTGCTCATTGCCGTACGCTTCCTGCCAGGCAGCGCGCAGTTGTTCGGCGGTTACGCCCGGGCGCACCTTCGCGGTGGCCGTGGTGAGGATGCCGCGGGCCATGGGGGCCAGGGTGGGAGTGAAGGACACGGCCACGGATTCACCTGCCGCTGCGGAGAGACCCTGTTCGATTTCCGGTGTGTGGCGGTGTCCGCCGCCCACTCCGTAGGGGCTCATTCCGCCCATGACCTCGGATCCCAGAAGGTGCGGTTTCGCGGCCTTGCCCGCACCGGAGGTTCCGGAGGCAGCAACGATGACCACGTCGTCGGGCTCCAGCAGTCCGGCCGAGAACCCCGGAGCCAGCGCCAGCAGTGAGGACGTGGGATAGCAGCCGGGGACGGCAATCCGGGTGGCGCCCTTGAGTCGGTCACGGTGGCCCGGCAGTTCCGGCAGCCCGTAGGGCCAGGACCCGGCATGCGGTGAACCGTAGAACTTTTCCCAGGCCAGCGGATCCTCGAGCCGGTGGTCGGCTCCGGCGTCGATCACCAGGACGGACGGGTCCAGCTGAGCTGCAATGGCAGCACTGGCGCCGTGCGGCAGTGCCAGGAAGACGACGTCGTGTCCGGCCAGGTTCTCCACGGTGGTGTCCTCCAGGACCCGGTCCGCGAGCGCATGCAGATGCGGCTGCAGCTCCCCCAGCCGGGAACCGGCGTTGCTGTGCGCGGTGATCGCGCCGATGGAGACGGAGGGGTGTCCGGCCAGCAGGCGCAGCACCTCGCCGCCGGCATAACCGGAGGCTCCTGAGACAGCAACTGAAATCGTCATAGCTTCACCCTACAGCAGATTTATACAGGGATGTTCATATTTATGCATTGATGACGGGGGTGCGCCATCCTGCCCCACCGGCGGGGTTCATGCCCGGAGCTGTGCGGATGGTCGCCGCTGCCCTACCATGGCAGCTAAACGAACGCCGTGACGGAAGAGACATTCCATGCATAAAGCTATTGTGGTCCCCGCACCCGGCGGGCCGGAAATCCTGCGCTTTGAAGACGTGGACCTTCCCGAGCCCGGCCCCAAGGAACTGCTGGTGCGCGTGGCCGCCGCCGGTGTGAACTTCATCGACACCTATAAGCGCAGCGGCGTCTATCCCATGGAGTATCCCTTCATCCCCGGCGTGGAAGCCGCCGGAACCGTGGTCAGCGCCGGCCGCGACGTGGCAGCCTTCCGTGAGGGCGCCAGGGTTGCCACCGCCGAGGGCGGCGGCACCTACTCGGAGTACATGATCGTGGAGGCGGACAAGGCCCTGCCGCTTCCCGACGGCGTCAGCGACGAGGTGGGCGCGGCCCTGCCGATGCAGGGCATGACCGCCCATTATCTGTGCAACTCAACCTTCCCCGTTGAGGAGGGCCAGACTGTCCTGACCCACGCGGGAGCCGGCGGCGTCGGCCTGCTGCTGATCCAGCTGCTGAAGGCCAAAGGGGCCAGGGTCATCACCACGGCCTCCACTGATGAGAAGCGGGAGCTGGCCCGCGCCGCGGGTGCCGACCATGCCCTCGGCTATGACACCTTTGCCGAGGAGGTGCGTCAGCTGACGGACGGCAAGGGCGTGGACGTGGTGTACGACGGCGTGGGCAAGGCAACGTTCGACGGTTCCCTCTCCAGCCTGCGCAAGCGCGGCATGCTGGTCCTGTTCGGGGGCGCATCCGGCCAGGTTCCGCCCTTCGATATCCAGCGGCTGAACTCCGGCGGATCCCTGTTCCTCACCCGTCCCACGCTGGGCGATTACCTGCTGACCCCGGAGGAACGCCAGTGGCGGGCACACGACCTGTTTGAGATGGTCCGCGAGGGAACCCTGGATGTACGGATCGGCGCCACTTATCCGCTGGCCGAGGCTGCCCGCGCACAGGAGGACCTGGAAGGGCGGAAAACCACGGGCAAGGTGCTGCTGGTTCCGTAGCCGCGATGGGTACTGCCACCCGGTTCCGGGACGGATGACACCGGGAAGCACAAACCTCCCTCAACACCTATTCAAGAGTGCGTACGTAGCAGGCACGTAGGTGTTACTCGTGATTGCGGCACGGACAGCATATTTACTGGGATCGATATCTGCCGACGGCATTGACCGTTGCAACCGATGTCGCCAATCTCGTCCGAAAGCCTCAGATGTTCTGTATATCCGTCCTGCCCGAAATGGGAAACCCGCTGACATCTCGGCTTCGCAGCCGAGCCGAAGGGGCAACCGCATGAAAATATCGCTGATCACTGAAGGGACCTACCCGGTTGTCACCGGCGGCGTAAGCACCTGGTGCAACCAGCTCCTGAGCGGAATTCCGGAGCACGACTTCCACATCGTCGCGTTGACCGGCAGCGGAGCCGACAAGCCCGTGTGGGAGGTGCCGCCGAACGTCCGGTCGCTCCGCCTGATTCCGGTGTGGGGACCCTCCGCCTCTCCGCTTCGTCCCACCCTCCGGCGCCGGAGATGGATTGAATCCACCCAATATGAACTGACCCGGCTGTGGGACGCCGCCCTCGGATCCGATCAGCATGACCCCGTGGGCCGGACCGCGAGCGCACTGCAGCACCTGGTAGGCATCAGCGACCGTGTCGGATTGGCCCACTCTCTTGCAACCCGTGGATCCGTGGCCCCCATCATCGCTGCGTGGACACGGCACATGGTCAGTGCCGGTGAGCCTCCCATCTCGGTCGCAGATGCGGTCATGGCTGCCGGCATCGTGGACCGCGCACTTGCCCTAGTCGATCACCGGCTGGGAAAAGTGGACGTGGTCCATGCCTCCAGCAACGGCCCCTCGTCGCTGCTCGCGCTGGCACAGTCATGGCGCCACGGAACTCCCATCCTGCTGACCGAGCACGGGGTATACCTGCGCGAACGCTATCTGGCGCTTTACGGCGCCAATCTGTCGTGGCCTGTACGGCGTGCGGTGACCGCGTTCCTGCGGCGGTTGTGCCAGGTGGTCAACGTGCAGGCGCACATGGTCCTTCCCGTAAACCAGTTCAACGCCCGGTGGGAGCGCCGGCTCGGCGCGCTTCCGGAGCGCATCCACACCATTCCCAACGGCGTCGATCCCCAGATTTTCCTGCCGGTCACCACGGAACCCGATAAACCAACCATCAGCTTCGTGGGACGCGTCGATCCCCTCAAAGACCTGGACACACTGATCTCCGCCTTTTCCCTGGTCCGTAACCGGGTGCCGAACGCCCAGTTGCGCATCTTCGGTCCGACGCCGGCGGAAAACGCATCCTATAAAGAGCTGCTGGTTGCCTTGACCCACACACTTGGCGTGGCTGATGCGGTCCACTGGGAAGGACCCAGCAAAGGCAGCCGGCCCGCGATCGAGGCCGGTCACGTAGTAGCACTGTCCAGCGTCTCGGAGGGACTGCCCTTCACCCTGATTGAAGCAATGATGTGCGGCCGGGCCACCGTCAACACCGATGTGGGAGGGGTGGGTGAGTGTCTGGACGAGGAGCAGAAAACCGGCATGCTGGTTGCCGCCCGGGACTACGTTGCTTTTGCGGACGCCTGCGTCTCGCTCCTGTCCGATCCGCAGCGCAGGGCCTCCATGGGTGCGGCCGCACGTCAGCGGGCACTTGCCGAATTCACGCTGGAACGGTGCCTGACCCGGTATCGGGAGGCCTATGCCGCAGCTCGCAGCGGCCGGCTCCTCGCACCGACGCAAAGCGCTGCCGTCCTGGTGCCGCCGGCTCCCCTGGCGGCGCCGTCGTCGTCGTTCCGGGTGGACGCAGCTGAGCTGGGACTGTCCGTATGAGCGCGGACAGTCCCGCGGTGCCCGGAGCCGGCGAGCCGATGGCCGTATTCGAGAATGACCAGGCCGGCTTCGATGCCGTTGATGTGTACGAGATCACCGCCCGGCTGGAGGCGTCAGGCGTCAGCGACCGTACCGCACGGAAACGCCACGGAGCCAAGGATGTCTTCGATTACGCACATTCCCTTGTCCAGGTGCGTGCCGTTACCCACGTCGCTGACAACCAGGAGTCCTGGGTATCCCGGGATGAGCTGCTGGAGGCCGTCCGACGCGGCATCGTCCTTATTCTGGGCGCCATCCTGGGCGGCCTCACCGCCACGGTCATGGCGGCCAATACCCGGGAAGTCCTGATTGCCGGAATCGGTGCCTGGATTATCGGGCAGTCGGTGTCGGGCATCGTCTGGTCACACGCCAGTGACGGGCAGGTGCACCGCGGAGTTGCCCGCGGAACCGGAGCAACCATTCTCATCATGCTGGTCTTGGCCTGTTGCATGCTGATCTCACTGGCTATTCCCGGCCGTGACGGGAGTTTGGCGGGCCTTGTGATGGCCTGGGTCGGGTACTCCTGCGTCGTCTCCATGCTCATCATCCTGGGCCGCTCCTGGTATCTGCTGAGGATCCTGGCCGTCGCTGTTCCCCTCGTGGCCCTGGCGCTGGTCCTCGGCCACGGGGCTGCCACCGTCATCGTTCTGGCTGTGGCAGTCCTCGTACTGGCAGCGGTCATTCTGGCCCTGGTGAAGCACCTGCGGGCAAGCAGCGAGCGGCGCCTGCTCGGGCGCGGGGGCTGGGGCGCCGCCGTCGCACCGGCAGCCCAGGCCGCCTTCCTCGCTGCCGCGCTGTCGCTGTCTCTGACCCGGCTGCCGGACTGGGAGGGAACCGCACTCGTCGTGGCCACCGTCGTCGCCGCCGCCTCCACGGACCCGGCCCTGGTCCTTATGCGCCAGAGGCTCATTTGGTCCTCCAAACGGACACCGCTGCTGCGCAACGCAGCCCGCAACGCACGAACACTCACCATGGCAATATCGGCGGCAATAGTTGTCATCTCCGCTTCGGTGTCGATGATTGTGGTGGTTTTCCTGGTCGACGACACCAGGACCGCCACCACGGTTCTGGTCGCCGCGGCCTTCAGCTCCCTGGCCACCACGGCAACAACGCTTGCCGCCTTTGGACTGCCGGGCGGCGGAGTCCTTTTTGCCGGAGGTGCCTGCCTCTCCGCGGGGGCCTGGATTGGCGCGGGAAACCTGCCCGGCCTGCTCGTGGCCGTGGCATTCCTGTGCGCCGGCATCGGGGTACTGCTGATGCGCGTTTCCGATCCGCGGACCTACGCATGAGAAAAGCACGGCCCGCAATTCCCTGGTACGTCCATCCGGCAGAAGCTCCGCAGGAATGGGCCTGGCTGGCGGCCCGGCGGCGCAAATTAGCCTTCGCCGTCGTCAATGTCCACAACGGACCGGGGCGCGACGACGACGCGTACTACCCTGCCGCGCTGGCGGAACTGCGCCCGCACGCACGTTTGCTGGGATATGTTCCGGTCGATTACGGGAACCGGCCCGTAGCGGACGTCGCCCGGGATATTGAAAGCTGGCAAAGGACATACGGGCTTGAGGCAATCATGCTTGATGAACTTCCCTCCGTACCGGAGAGCCTGGAAAGGTGTGCTCAATACGCCGCTGCGGCCCGGGCGGCCGGGATCACCTTCCTGGCTGCCAATCCCGGCCGGTTTCCGTCGCCGGAACATTTGTTTCTGTTCGACGTCACGGCCGTCTTCGAGGGCACGGCGAAGGACTACGCTGACTTCGCGCAGCCCGAATGGGCGCGCCGCGTGCCGCCGTCGCAGCTGTGGCATCTGGTGTACGGCTGCGACCCCGAAGAGGTCGACGCCGTCTACACCGCAGCGGCAAAACGCGGAGCGGGGTACGCTTTCGCCACCGACCGTGCCCTGCCCAACCCGTGGCGGGGGACGCCCACTGCGGTGTCCGCCCGATTGGCCTCCGACCAACAGGCGGTCTGCCAGTGAGCGGACCTTCCGGAATGCGGCATACGCAGGGGGCTGCCCGGCGAGCGCCGCCGTGGTAGCTTCATCCCGCAACCGCTCCGATGCCGGCTCAGTGACCGGGATCTCACAGGACAAAGGCTCTACCAAGTGGGAGACACAATGCCGGATGAGCTGCACCCCTCTCTGCTCCACGCACTGCCGGGCCGTACCGCCGGGGTTTCCGCTTTCCTCCGGGCCGGGCGCGATCGGATTCAGCGATGAAGAACACCCGCCGGGGAGCAGCCTGCGCAGCGCTTCTGACTTTCGCCTTGGCCCTGGCAGGGTGTGCTCCGGACCCCGGCCGGGCGGACAGCCGGGGCAACGCTGCTCAGGAGCAGGCGGGCAGTTCGGTCCCGTACTGGGTGCCTGCCCCTGGTGCCGGTTGGCAGTGGCAGCTGAGCGGCGCCCTGGATTTCGAGGTGGAGGCGGAGATCTTCGACGTTGACTACGAAACGACCACCCAAGCGGATCTCGACAGGCTGAAGCAGGACGGCCGTCGGACGGTCTGTTACCTCTCGGTGGGTTCCTGGGAGGAATTCCGACCAGATGCTGCCGAGTTCCCGGACGCCGTCCTGGGCGAGGTGCTGGACGGCTGGCCGGACGAACGGTGGCTGGACATCAGGCGCACGGACCTCCTTCTGCCGATCATGGCAGCACGAATGGATACCTGCGTGGACAAGGGGTTCGACGCCGTCGAACCGGACAATGTGGACGGGTACCAAAACGAGTCGGGGTTCGGCCTGACCGCGGACGACCAACTGGCGTATAACCGGGCAATTGCCGGGCTGGCCCATGACCGCGGGCTGTCGGTGGCACTGAAGAACGACCTCGACCAGATCCCGGAGCTGGTGGACAGCTTCGACTTCGCCGTAAATGAAGAGTGCATCTTCTATGACGAGTGTGATCTCTACACTCCCTTCACCGATGCGGGCAAAGCCGTGCTGCACGTCGAATACCAAGGGGAGCTGGACTTTTGTGCTGAGTCCCGGCGGCGGGGGTTCTCATCCATGCTCAAGCCGCTGGATCTCACGGCGGAGCGGTGGGCCTGCCCTGCGGACGCCGTCCAACCTGTGTTTACTGACGTTCCGCCGGGCACGCAGTTCTACGACGAGATCCTCTGGATGGCCGAAGAAGGCAACTCCACCGGCTGGCTCGAGGCAGACGGCACCCGGACCTACCGGCCGCTGCAGGCGATAAACCGCGACGCCATGGCTGCCTTCCTGCACAGGTTTGCGGGGTCCCCGGACTACACGGCTCCCCTAAGACCGGCCTTCCAGGATGTTCCTATTGGCAACGCGTTCTACCGGGAAATCTCTTGGCTCGCTTCATCAGGCATTTCCACGGGCTGGACTGAGGCAAACGGCACCACGACCTTCCGTCCCTTAACAGCTGTGAAACGTGATGCCATGGCGGCCTTCATGAAGCGGTTCGATACCAAGTACGGGAAGTAGCTCAGCCGCCCGGGGCTTGCCAGGGGCGCTGCCTGACCGCCCGCGCGGCCAAGCAGACGGAACACATGAGCAAAAAGGGCCCCGCCTCAGGTGATCCGGCGGAGGTGATCCGGCGGAGCCCTTTCGGCGGAGCCCTTCGGGGGGGGTTGGATCCCCCGGGCAGAACCCAGTTACCGCTGCACGGCACCAAAGCGTTCGGCAGCCAGCGCGACGGCGGCAGCCCGGGACTCGGACGCCTCATCTGCTGTCAGGGTCCGGTCAGGAGCGCGGAAGCGCAGGGCGAAGGCCAGGGACTTGTGCCCCTCGTCAATGCCCTTGCCGGAGTAGACATCGAACAGCGAGATGTCCTCCAGCAGTTCTCCGGCACCTTCGCGCAGGGTCTCCAGCACGGTTTCGGCGGGAATTCCGGCCTCTACCACCAGCGCCACATCCTGCGTGGTGGCCGGGAAGGAAGAGATGTTCCGGGCCACGATCACCTCGGGCGCGGCGTCGAACAGGGCATCGGCGTCGAGCTCCAAAGCCACGGTGCGGGCCGGCATGTCCCGTGCCGCCAGCAGCTTCGGATGCAGCTCGCCGGCGTAGCCCACGGTTTCGCCGCTGCGCAGGGAGAGCTTGGCGGTGCGGCCGGGGTGGAAGGCCTGGTGCTCGCCCTGGCTCACCACCAGTTCCACGCCCAGCACGTCGCCCATCAGGCGCGCAGTGTCCACGGCGTCGGCCCAGTCCCAGGCACGCGGGGTGAAACCCGCGCCGGGCTGCGACTCGTGGCCGGTGAACAGGACGCCAATGTGCAGCGGCTGATCCGGAACTCCCTCGTACAGGGCGTCCAGGACTTCCTCCGAGGGTCGGACACCCAGCGGAGGAATGGACGGCGTTCCCAGCTGCTCGCCGGGCAGGAACACGGAACCGGACTCAAACAGGGCCAGGTCCCGGAACCCGCGCGAGAGGTTGCGCTTGGCCACCTCAAACAGTCCCGGCAGCACCGAGGTGCGCAGGAAACCGAACTCGGCGCTCAGCGGATTCGCGAGCTTCACCGCACGCAGCGGGGCACCGGCGTCGGGCGTTCCGAAGGTGTTGTTGTCCTCTTCCGTGACGAACGGGTAGGACAGCACCTCGGTCAGTCCGGCAGCGGCGAGTGCCTGCTGCAGGCGGCGGCGCTGCTGCTGGATCCGGGTGAGGCCGCGGCCGGGAGGAGCCGTGGGCAGCGTGGACGGAATATTGTCGTAGCCCACCAGACGGATGATTTCCTCGGTGAGGTCCTCTCGCGTCTCCAGGTCGGGGCGCCAGCTCGGCGGGGTCACAGAGTAGCCGGCGGCCGTCTTCACCACTGTGGCACCCAGATCGGTCAGCGTTCCGGTGATCTGGTCCTCGCTGAAGTCGTAGCCGATCAGCTTGGAGGCGAAGTCCACAGGCAGGTCAATGTCCTTGGTCTCCGGAGCGGTCCCGACGTCGGTCACTGAGGCATCGGCGGTTCCGCCGGCCAATTCGGTCAGCAGGTCCACGGCCCGTTGCGCCGCGATGTCGGCAACGTTCCAGTCCACTCCGCGTTCGAAGCGCTTGGATGCTTCCGAGGGGAGGCGGTGACGGCGGCGCGAGCGGCCGATGCTGACTTCCTCGAAGTGCGCAGCTTCGATCAGGACGTTGCGGGTACCGTCCGAAACTTCCGTCTCTGCACCGCCCATGACGCCGGCAATGCCAATAACGCCTGAGTCGTCGGTGATCAGCAGGTCTTCGGGGTCCAGGGTGCGGACCTTTTCATCCAGCGTCTTCAGCGTCTCCCCGGAGGCGGCCCGGCGCACCACGATGTCCCCGGAAAGCTTGTCCAGGTCGTAGAAGTGCAGGGGCTGGCCAAGTTCAAGCATGACGTAGTTGGAAATGTCCACGATCAGCGAGATCGAGCGCATTCCGGCCAGGCGCAGGCGCGCGGCCATCCACGGCGGAGTCGGGCGGGTGGGATCCACGCCGCGGACGGTGCGGGCCACAAAGCGGTCACAGCCGGCCTTGCCGTAGATCGGAGCCTGGTCTTCCAGACGCACGCCGTAACCGTTGCCGTCCGCTTCGGGCACGACGACGGCGGCAGCCGGGTCCGTGAACTTCGTTCCGGTGGCGTGGGCGTACTCGCGGGCGGCGCCGCGAATGGAGAACACGTAACCGCGGTCAGGGGTGACGTTGATTTCGGCGGCTTCGTCATGCAGGCCCAGCAGGTCCATGGCGTCGGTGCCAACTTCGGGGTCCAGTCCCAGACGGGACAGGACCAGGATGCCGTCGTGGTCATCGCCGATGCCCAGTTCGCGCACCGAGGCGATCATGCCGGCGGACACGTGGCCGTAGGTCTTGCGCGGGCTGATGCGGAAGTCTCCGGGCAGCACGGCCCCGGGAAGGGTGACCACCACTTTGTCGCCCACCGTGAAGTTGTGGGCGCCGCAGACAATGCCCTGCACGCCGGAGGGGTCAATGCCGTCGCCGGTGAGCGGCTGCCCGGCGCCCTCGGGCACCACGCGGACGGAGCACCAGTTGATGGTCTTGCCGTTCTTCTGCGGCTCGGGCTCCATGGAGAGCACCTGGCCCACAACAATCGGACCGGACAGCTCGTCGGAGGGACGGTGGACGTCCTCTTCCTCCAGGCCTACCTTGACCAGTTCCGCCATGACGTCTTCGGCGGTTGCATCCGCCGGAACCTGGGCATACTCGCGCAGCCAGGAAAGTGGGATTCTCACTTAGATCTCCATCCCGAAGTGTTCGCTGAAACGTACATCGCCCTCGATCATGTCGCGCATGTCCCCCACTTCGTTGCGGAACATCAGTGCGCGCTCAATACCCATGCCGAAGGCAAAACCTGAATAGACCTCGGGATCAATGCCGGCCGCGCGCAGCACGTTCGGATTGACCATGCCGCAGCCGCCCCACTCAATCCAGCGCGGGCCGCCCTTGGCGCCCGGGTGCCAGATGTCCAGCTCGGCGCTGGGCTCGGTGAACGGGAAATAATTCGGGCGCAGGCGCACCTTGGCTTCCTCGCCGAACAGCACGCGGGTGAAGTGCTCCAGCGTGCCCACGAGGTCAGCCATGGTCAGGCCCTTGTCGATGGCCAGGCCCTCGAACTGGTGGAACACGGGAGTGTGGGTGGCGTCGAGCTCGTCGGTGCGGAATACCTTGCCCGGGCACAGCACGTAGATCGGCAGCTCACGTTCCAGCATGGAACGCACCTGCACCGGCGAGGTGTGCGTACGCATCACCAGGTGGGCTTCGGGCGGCTCCACGAAGAAGGTGTCCTGCATTTCGCGGGCCGGGTGGTCCGGCTTGAAGTTCAGCGCGTCGAAGTTGAACCACTCGGATTCCACTTCGGGGCCTTCGGCGATTTCCCAGCCCATGCCCACGAAGACGTCGATGACGCGGTCCTGCAGCGTGGACAGCGGGTGGCGGCCGCCCATGCGGCGGCGGCGCGGCGCGGCGGTGACGTCCACCGCCTCCTCAACGAGGATCCGTGCGTCGCGCTCTGCTTCCAGTTCAACGGTGCGGGCGGCGAGCGCGGCGTTGATGCGTCCGCGGGCGGGGCCCACGAGCTTGCCGGCGGCAGATTTCTGATCCTTGGGAAGGGAACCGATGGTCCGGTTGGCCAGGCTCAGCGGCGACTTGTCACCGGCGACGGCGATGCGGACGTCTTTGAGGCCGTCCAGATCTTCCGCAGCGGCAATGGCTGCGAGCGCGGAGTCGACGGCGGCAGCGACGGCCGCCTCATCGAGCGGGTTGGGCGGTTCGGGGACGGTGTCTGGGGAGTGCGTCCCCGGTATGGAGTTCGACATGTACAGTTCTTACCTATTTCCGGCCCTGTTGATGGACGTTTTGATGGGCGTTGGTTTATGTAAAAGCAAGCGAAAATGCCCGTAGCTTCCAGTCTAACCAACGCAGCCTGCGAACCGGGGCAGAAGCGGCTGGATGACGGGATGGCAGGATGTGACACGAGAGGGTGGGCGACGCCGGGCGCGGGGCAGATGTTCGGCCCCGCCGTTTATTTCACTCGTTCCACGAACTGAATCGGGTGCCCGTCCAAGTCCTCGACGAAGGCCACCAGCAGTTCCCCGCCACGGAATGGGTGTGGTCCGCGGTGGTCCTTTGCTCCGGCGTCGAGAGCGGCTCGGTACGCGGCGGTGACGTCGTCCGTCCATAGGGTGAGGCATGCCCTGTGACCCTCGGTAACCGGATCTATCCCATGTGCCTGAGCCGCCGGCCGCGGCAGCGCAAATCCGACTTCGAAGCCGGCCAGGGAAGTCTCGATCTTGGCCGGGTTGATCTCGGGATGCCGGAAAGTCTCGACGAATCCGAAAAGGGCATAGAACTGCGCGGCGCGCTCCACGTCGGAAACGAAGAGGATGATCTGGGGGCTGGTGAACTCCATGGGTGCCTTCCTGCAGCTGGCTCAACAGGATCACTTTATGCGGCCGGTCAAGGGACCGGCGGGATGGGTCCGACATACACTGGCAGCGTGAATCCCCGCCCGCTTCTCCCCCTGAGTTCCGCAGTCCGGATTCGCCGTTTCGCCAATCTGGTGAACCTGACGACACCGGCCGGACTGGTCCTGGCCCGCATTGGGAAGTGCCGCCTCACCCCCGGACCCGACGGACTGTTGCTGGCGGAAGGCTGGTCTTGGATGTTGCCCAAAGCCGCCGCCTTCACCGTAGGCAACGTAATCCTCTACCGTTCCCGGGTTGCCGGTTCATTTCGTCCGGACCGCCATGGGCCCCGACGAGGCAAAGCGGGGCAGAGTCCGCTGCTGCGCCACGAAGCCCGGCACAGCAGCCAGTACGCGGCACTGGGACTGCTCTTCTATCCGCTGTACTTTGCTGCCGCCGGAGTCTCCGTGCTGCGGAAGGGGGATCCGGCGTCGGGCAATGTCTTTGAGCAATGGGCAGGATTGCACGACGGCGGCTACGAGACCCGGGAACGCCGAACCCCACCACGCCGGCACCGGATGTGAGGTTGTCGATGACGGCCCGTTGATCTGTCTTCCATCTTTCCGCGCATTAGTACATGTGTTCTAATGGTGGGCATGAGATGGGAAGCGCAGGAACCCAAGGCCGCAGGTTCGCAGGATGCCCTGCTGGCTTTGCAGGGCGTGGTGCGCAGCGTCAAGACCCCGGAGTTTGCCGGCATCACCTTCCACGAAGTCATCGCCAAATCCGCCCTGAACAAGGTGGGCAAAACCTCCGGCATGCCCTTTGGGTGGACCATTAATCCCTACCGGGGCTGCAGCCATGCCTGCGTGTACTGCTTTGCCCGGAAGACCCACACGTATCTGGACCTGGACAGCGGGCTGGACTTTGACAGCCAGCTGGTGGTGAAGACCAACGTGGCGGAGGTCCTGCGCCGGGAGCTGGCCCGTCCGTCATGGCAGCGTGAGCACGTGGCGATGGGCACCAACACCGATCCGTATCAGCGGGCAGAGGGCCGGTACAAACTGATGCCGGACATCATCAAGGCGCTGGCGGCCTCCGGAACACCGTTTTCGATCCTGACCAAAGGAACTCTGCTGGCCCGGGACATTCCCCTGCTCAAGAGCGCCGGCCGGGACACGGAGATTGGAATGGGCATCTCCCTGGCACTGCTGGATCCGGATCTTGCGCATCGGGTGGAACCGGGCACCCCGGCGCCCAAGGCCCGGTTGGAGCTGATCAGCCGGCTGCGCGAAGCCGGGCTGCCCTGCTCCGTCATGGCCATGCCGATCCTGCCCTGGCTGACCGACGGCGATGAGTCGCTGGACGCCCTCTTCGGTGCCCTGTCGGCCGCCGGCGCCACCGGGGTCACTGCCGGAGCGCTGCATCTGCGCCCCGGAGCCCGGGAATGGTTCCTCGCCTGGATCGCCCGCGATTACCCTCATCTGTCCGGCAAATATGCCCGGCTTTACGGCGGCGGAACATACGCCTCCAAGGAATACCGCCAGTGGCTTGCGGGCCGTGTGCAGTACTTCAAGAAAAAGCACGGCTTCACGTCCAGGGCCGAGTTCCTTCCCTCCCGGAGTGCGGCCGCCAACCGGCCGGAGCAGCCGACCCGTATCACCGGGGCAGCCCAGGCGGCGCCGGCCCTGTCCGGGCCCGCACTCTCGGAGCCCGCTGTACAAACCCTGTTCTGAGCGTGCCAGGTACGTCTGGATTCACGTCGTGGCGGTCGCGGCCGGATTTAAATTGTGCCTGCTACGGCCGGCAGGCTGTCTCCAGCATCGCTCCGACAATGGGCAGATCGGCGGGGATCCAGGCCAGCAGCTTCAGCTCCTCCGGATCAAGCGGTACCCACCGCAGCTCGTCATGATCCTCCAGGGGAGCCGGAGTGCCTTCGGTAACCTCGGCCAGCCACACCCGCATGGCCGCCTTTGCATTCAGCGGCCATCCCTGCTTCCCCGGTCCGCGGACCTCGGCACCGAGCCGGACCCGGATACCGAGTTCTTCCTGCAGCTCCCGGTGCAGGCCTTCTTCGCACGTTTCACCGGGTTCCACTTTTCCCCCGGGAAATTCCCACATCCCGGCATACTGCTCCGGAGCCGTGCGCCGGGCGGCCAGCATTTTTGTAGGAGCGGCAAGGCTGTCCACGACAGCGGCGCCAACAACTTGTTTCAGTTCGGAAATAGACACGGATCGAGTCTACGGGCAGCCCTGAACTAAGCTGGATTGGACAGCGCTGTTGCGGTTACCGCGAAGCCCCGGTGTTCCGATCCGCCGGAGGTCCCTGCGCGTCCCTTTCGAATCTCAGGGTTTTTCGTCCGCACCGGTCTGCGGCCCCCCCGCAGGCAGCTGCAGGTTCTTCCGGTTTCTGCGTGTAATCCGCGGCATCCGTGCCCTCAACCCACATTCGTTCTGAAAGAGTTTCATGTCTTCCACCCCCGCGCTCCAAGCCAAGCGGGCTTCACTGGCCATATTCGCCCTTGCCGTAGGCGGATTCGCCATTGGCACCACTGAATTCACCATCATGGGTCTGCTCCAGGAAATGGTGACCGATCTGGGCATTTCCGTGCCGGCAGGCGGCCATGTGATTTCCGCCTACGCGCTGGGCGTGGTGGTCGGCGCTCCGGTCCTTGCAGCTCTGGGTGCCCGCATGCCCCGGAAGCGGCTGGCTGTGGGGCTGATGATGCTCTTCGCCGTCGGCAACCTGTCCTCGTTCTTCGCACCCGACTACCACTGGCTTTTGGTCAGCCGGTTTGTTTCGGGACTGCCGCACGGCGCCTTCTTCGGCGTTGCTGCCGTGATCGCCGCTTCGCTGGTGGCGCCCACCCGCCGCGCCCGTGCCATTTCCATGGTGATGCTGGGACTGAGCATCGCCAACGTTATCGGTGTTCCGTTTGCCACCTGGCTGGGACAGCAGGCGGGGTGGCGTTGGATGTTCGTCCTGGTCGGGGCGATAGGGCTGCTGACGGTCGCCCTGATGGTGCGGTTTGTTCCGCACGAAGCAGTCCTTCCCGGAGCCAGCATCCGGCGCGAACTCGGCGCCCTGCGCAGGATCCAGGTGTGGCTGGCACTGCTGGTGGGAACGGTGGGCTTCGGCGGGTTCTTTGCCGTGTACGCCTATATCTCCCCCACCATGACCAATGTGGCCGGATTCAACTCAGACCTGCTGCCCCTGATCGTGGGCCTGTACGGCTTGGGGAACGTCTTCGGGAACATTGCCGGAGGACGCCTGGCGGACCGCAGTGTCATGCGCAGCATTTACGGAATCCTGGCGGGCACCGTCGTCATCCTGGCGTCCTACGCCTGGCTGGTGCAGTACAAGGCCGGAGCCCTCGCCCTGGTGTTCCTGGTCGGAGCCATCGGATCCATGCTCGTTCCGCCGCTGCAGACCCGGCTGCTGGATGTCTCCCCCGATGCCCAGTCCCTGGCATCATCGCTGACCCATTCGGCGTTGAACATGGCCAATGCGCTCGGAGCCCTGCTGGGCGGGCTGGTTATTGCCTGGGGCTGGGGCTACCGCTCCCCCGCCGTCGTCGGCGCGGTCCTGGCCCTGATGGGACTGGGCATCGCCCTGCTTAGTGGCTGGCTGGACCGGAAGGATCCGCGGGCAGCTGCTGCGCGCTCGGCGCGTACACATCCGGTTCCAGATAAATCTGACGCGCGATAGGCACTGCGGCACGGATCCGTTCTTCGGCGCCGTTGATGGCCTCGGCAATGTGCTGGCCTGTCTCGCACTCGGCCACCGAGATCTTGGCGGCAACCAGCAGTTCCTCCGGACCCAGGTGCAGAGTCTTGATGTGGATGATCCGGGTGCCGTCCGAGGTGATGGCTTCCTCGATCTTGCGCACATCACTCGAGGTGGCCGACTCGCCCAGCAGCAGGGACTTGGTCTCCACCGCAAGGACGGCGGCAATGGCCACCAGCAGGAGGCCGATCATGGCGGTGCCGGCCGCATCCCACAGTCCGTTGCCGGTAATCAGGGTCATGCCCACGCCGATGAGCGCGAACAGCAGACCCAGCAGGGCACCGAAGTCCTCCAGCAGAACCACGGGAAGCTCCGGCGCCTTGGCCGTGCGCACAAATTCCACCCAGGACTTCTTGCCGCGCGTGTGGTTGGATTCGCGCATCGCTGTCCGGAAGGAATAGCCCTCCGCCATGATGGCGCCCACCAGGACGGCCAGCGGAACCCACCACCACTGCCCCTCAATCGGATGCGGATCCTGCCACTTGTGGTAGGCCTCGTAAAGGGCAAAAAGACCGCCCAGGCTAAACAGGACGATTGAAACAATAAAGGCATAAATGTAGCGTTCGCGTCCGTAGCCGAACGGGTGCTCGGGGCTGGCCTGGCGCGCCGCGCGCTTGCCGCCTATCAGGAGCAGGATTTGGTTGCCGGAATCCGCCACCGAGTGGATCGCTTCGGCAAGCATTGACGAAGAACGCGTCAGAGCAAACGCAATGAATTTGAGAACCGCAATGGCGAGGTTGGCGGACAGTGCCGCAACCACCGCCTTGTTACCGCCGCTGGCAGACATGGCTAAGACCTGTTTCGTAGGAGTGGTGTACCCCGCTGGGCGGGATCTGTCCTGCGCCTACTTTACTCCCGGTTTTGGCTGCTCTTTCAGCGGTTCTGGGCGCGCGCAGAGGCGTAGAGGCACACAGTGGCGGCGGTTCCCACGTTGAGGCTTTCAGCCCTGCCGTACACCGGCACGGCCACGCGGTAGTCGGCCTCGGAGAGCTGGATTCTGGACAGGCCCTGGGCTTCGTTGCCGAAGAGCCAGGCCGTGGAGTTTTCCAGCCGCGGCTGGGACGGCTCAACGGCAGCGTTCGTCGCGTCCCCGCCGTCGGCCTCTTCCGAAGGTGACGGAGCCAGGCGGCGCAGCGCACTTTCGTCCTGGAGCCGGTCCAGGTCCACGCTGCCGTACCCGTCGGCGGCCAGGACGGTGAGGCCGTGGGCGCGGAAGGCGGACATCAGGAAGTCGAACTCGACGCCGGTAACCACCGGCAGGTGAAACAGGGAACCGGCGGTGGAACGCACGGCTTTGGGGTTGTGGATGTCCACACTGGAGGCGGTCAGCACCACTGCATCGGCACCGGCCGAATCGGCAGCCCGCAGGATGGTGCCGGCATTGCCCGGGTCCCGGACTTCGCACAGGACGGCAATGAGCCGGGCTCCCGAGGCCAGCACATCATCCAGGTCGTACTCCGCGATGCGGCACACTGCCACGATCCCCTGCGGAGAAATAGTGGTGGCCATGGCTCCGATGACCTCATCGGTGGCCAGGCGCAGCGTCACGCCCGACGCCAGATCGGCCAGTTCGGGAAGCCGGTCCAGGCAGCCCTCGGTGGCAAAGACTTCAAGCACGACGCCGGGACCGCCGTTTTCGACGTCGTCCCGGTGGGACAGCAGTGCCTCACGGACAGCCTGCGGACCCTCGGCCACAAAGCGGCCGGATTTTAAACGCGCTGGGCGCCCGGCCAGCTTCGCAACATCCCTGACCCGATCTGCTCGGGGGTTGGACATCAGCGGAGCCGGCGGGCGCCCATCGATACTCATGATCGGCTAATAACCGATTTCTAGCCCTGGAACTTCTGGCGGGATTCTCCGCCAGCAGGCTCCAGGCCGGCAGCCTTGGCGGCTTCGACGGAGTTGAACCAGTACTCAGCAACGGTCTGCTCGTACCAGGTGGAACCCGGAACGTGGTACTTGCCGGAGCCCAGGTTGCCCTTGATGACAAAGCCCTCGGGAGCGTCGCCCTCGGAAGCCTTGAAGCCACCCTGAGCGTCGGCGACAGCAGCAGCCGGCTTGGAGGCAGCCGGAGCAGCCTTCGCAGCGGGAGCCGGAGCAGCGGCAACGGCCGGAGCGGAGGTGTCGGACGGCAGAGCGTTCTTGGCGATCTGGACCAGCGTGGCGAACGCGGCGGCGTCGTTGACGGCCAGTTCAGCCAGCATGCGGCGGTCAACCTGGATCTCGGCGGCCTTCAGGCCCTGGATCAGGCGGTTGTAGGTCAGGCCGTTGGCGCGGGATGCAGCGTTGATGCGCTGGATCCACAGGCGACGGAAGTCACCCTTGCGCTTGCGGCGGTCGCCGTAGCTGTACACAAATGAGTGCAGCAGCTGCTCTTTGGCCTTGCGGACCAGGCGTGAACGCTGTCCGCGGTAACCCTTGGCGCGCTCGAGAATAACCCGACGCTTCTTGTGGGCGTTTACCGCCCGCTTCACACGTGCCACGTGCGTACTCCTTTAGATAAATCTTCCGTGCACTGCGAGGTGCTCGGCCTGGTACTCAGGCCCGGAAAAGCTTGATGGGGTGACGGCGGCCCGGACGGGCCGCCTGTCGAGGGGGAAAGACTAGATGCCGAGCATCTTCTTGATGACCTTGGCGTCTGCCGGGGCAACAAGCTTGTCACTGGCGAGGCGGCGCGTCAGCGTGGACGGCTTGTGCTCGAGGTAGTGGCGGCGGTTGGCCTGCTGGCGCTTGAGCTTGCCGGTACCGGTCAGCTTGAAGCGCTTCTTGGCGCCACTGTGGGTCTTCATCTTCGGCATGACTACCGATCTCCTTTAGGTTTCCGCGGGCTGGCCCGCGGGGCTTTGGGCACCTTTGCAGATGCCAGGGGTTACTGGACGCCTGGACGTCCTGCGGGAAAAGCTGAGACTTTACTCCGCAGTTCCGGGCTTGTTCTGGCTTGCTGCGCCCCGTGAAGGAGCAGCCTTGCCAGCAGGTTTGGGCGCAGCAGCCGGCTTCGGCCGCGCTGCGGGCTTGGGTGCAGGCTTCATTGCCGTGGGCTTGGGCACAGCAGCCGGCTTGGGCGCGGCTGCAGGCTTCGACTCCGCGGGAGCGGCCGGAGCGGCGGGAGCCTCTGCAACCGGCTGGGGAGCCGGCGCCTTGGCTGCCTGTGCTGCGCGGCGTGCATCCGACGCAGCCTTTTCAGCTGCTGCCTGCGCGCGCTTCTCAGCCATTTCCTTGTCAGCCTTTTCCTTCTCTGCACGGGCCTTGTCGGCCTCGGCAGCGGAGGAACCCAGTCGCAGGCCGTCCGGCAGAAGATCCGCCAGGCTCTGCGTCAGGGGCGCCTTGTTCTCAGCGGAGGTATCCACCCGGGCGGGTGCCTCGCCGTTCTTGACAGCTTCGTTGGCTGCCTTGGCGTCGGCACGCTGTGTTGCACGGCGTGCTTCTGCCTTGGCCTCGGCCTTGTTCTTCAGCGGGCCGATAACCATGACCATGTTGCGGCCGTCGATGCGGGGCGTGGACTCAACCATGCCCACCTCGGCGACGTCAGCTGCGAACTTGTTCAGCAGCTTCATGCCCAT
The DNA here is from genome assembly GCF_058269295.1 of Arthrobacter sp. TJ-58. Lineage (NCBI taxonomy): Bacteria > Bacillati > Actinomycetota > Actinomycetes > Micrococcales > Micrococcaceae > Arthrobacter > Arthrobacter sp. TJ-58. The sequence continues at coordinate 659,982 of NZ_JBZCNM010000003.1, read as the reverse complement.
TTCCGGACGCTGCTGTTCGCGGCCGCGGAACTGGATCATGGCCTTGACCTTGTCACCGGCTGCGAGGAAGCGCATGGCATGGCCGCGCTTGGTTTCGTAGTCGTGAGTGTCAATCTTCAGGCGGAACCGGATTTCCTTCAGCACGGTGTTCGTCTGGTTCTTGCGTGCCTCACGGGCCTTGACGGCGGCTTCGTACTTGTACTTGCCGAAGTCCATTAGTTTGCACACCGGAGGCTTGGCCTGCGGTGCCACCTCAACAAGATCCAGGTCGGATTCAGCAGCGAGACGCAGGGCGTCTTCGATACGGACGACCCCAACTTGCTCTCCAGCCGGTCCTACCAGCCGCACCTCAGGGACGCGGATTCGATCATTGATTCTTGGCTCGCTAATGTTGCAGCTCCTGTTTAATTCAAAACGGCTACCGCCTGCAACTGAAGAAGGCCCCCAATTGCAAGCGCAATCGGAGGCCTCGAGGGGTCGGCGGGAGCTGCATCAGCAGCAACCTCCCTGGATGGTTGGCCAGGCAGTGCCTGGACCCGCCACAGGGGGCCGACCATACCCGGCAACTCTGCTTCTGCACACACGCCCTGGGGCACGCGGACTGAAGATTCAGGCTGACGCGGGTGGGAGGAGTCTCCGCTTGCATACTGGCTGATGCGAGACATTCAACGGCCGCTCCGTGAGGGGCGGCGCCGGTGAGGGCAGTGAAAGTAACGACAACCAGTCGGTCTGTGACAAGCTTACCAGTATGAGTACCCCACAGAGCAACCCGGCGGGCGAACCCACCCGCCATTCCTTCCCCGGCACCACGGAAGAGGTGCACGCACCTTCCGCTGAAGAGCAGGAAGTGGCGGCACAGATGCGTGACATCGCCGAAGTCCCCGCAATTGAAGTCATCACCACCGCTGCCGTCCACCTGATGAGCGCTGCCGCCGTCAAGTGCGGCCTGGCCGACGGCGACGACGCCGAAGAACTGAAGGATCTGGACGAAGCCCGGAAACTGATCACCGCCCTGGCCGGATTCGTGACCGCAGCAGCTCCGGAAATCGGCAGCCAGCATGCCGGCCCGTTGCGCGACGGACTGCGTTCGCTGCAGCTGGCCTTCCGCGAGGCCTCTGAACTCCAGGACGCTCCGGGCAAGGGTCCGGGCGAGAAGTTCACCGGCCCCGTCAACTAAACTCTCCACCCTTCGAAGCCCGGTGGGCCTGCCGTTCGCGGCTGGCCCGCCGGGCTTTTATCTGCCCGTTCCGGTTGCGTAACCTGTTGGGGACATTCAACAAAGGCGGTGACGAGTGATGACCGGCAGCGGTGCGGAGGCATACCGGAAACGGCTGGAGCATGCGGCACGGCTCAAGGCCGCAGGAACGTCCGAAGCGGCCGGGTACAAAGTGCCCGAGGGGCTGGGCGCTTCCGAGAGCGTGGAGGCACGCGAGAAACGCCGGAAGTTCACCGAGGCGCAAAAAGCGGACTACCTTATTCGCGACGCCATGAACCGCGGTGAATTCGACAACCTCCGCTATGCAGGCAAACTCATTCCCGGACTTGATGACCCCGATCCCGATTGGTGGATCAAGCGGCTGATCAAAAGGGAGAACATCAGCGGGCTGGGTCCGCCGGCCCTGCTGCTGAGGGTGGAAGATGAGAATTTTGCGTCCCGCCTGGACGAGCTCCCGTCCGAGCGCCAGGTGCGCGACGCCGTGGAGGACTTTAACTCGCGGGTCATCGAAGCACGCCGCCAGCTGCTGGGCGGGCCTCCCGTCATCACCAGGATCCGCGGAGTTGAGGACGAAGTGCGGGGCTGGCGGGAGCGCCGGGGGCTGCCCGCAGTGGCACCGGGCGCGGAAGCCGGGGTCCGCATTGCGGAAGCTGCCGCGGGCGGGACGGCGGCCAGGACGCAGCAGCCCGGACTTCGCGGGTGGGTGCACCGTCTGCGCGGCGGATTGCGCAGACGGTGGCACCGGACACAGGGCGAGGCCTGACCTCTGAACACGTCGTTAAAGACTCCGTTGGATTAGCCCAAGCCAGCATTGGACACGCTAAGGGATACACGCTGCGTCCACCGGGCGGCACGGCAGGATGTACCTCATGCAATTCACCCATGACATCGGCGGCGGCTTTTCCCTTGGACTGCGCACGCTGGACACGGCCGAGGAGATGCATCAGCTGACGCTTCGGAACTTGGACCGGCTCCGGGCCTGGGAACCCTGGGCTCATGAGGCACAGACCCTGTCAGGGTCGGTGGATTTCACCCGCGCACAGCTTGCGGATTTCGTTGCCGGAACCGTACTTCCCGCCGTAATCATTTGCGGAGACTCGCTGATCGGCGCCGCGTCCGTGCGGCTCAACTCCTACCTGAAAACCGCGGAGCTGGGCTACTGGATCGACGCGGGTTATGAAGGCAGGGGCGCCGTGGCCCGTTCCTGCCGGGCATTGCTGGAGCACACCCGGAAAGCCGGCATGCTCCGGGTGGAAATCCGAACGGTTGCTGACAACCAGCGCAGTACGGCAGTGGCCAAGCGGCTGGGCTTCGACCTGCACGGTGTCCTGCGCTCCGCGCTCCCGGTGGGGAACCGACGCATGGACGTGGCTGTCTATTCGCGCCTGAACAACGGCGGCTAACTGCGCTCAGACCGGAAGTTGATTACCCGCCGGGTACTGGGATTTGCCTCCGAGACTGCTGTGCAGCTCCCCGCCGAAGGTCACACCGTTGAGAGCCGCTCGCCGCGCCGGCTGAACTTCCGCACGGTCAGGGTGACCAGCACCAGCAGCGACGCCGAAACACCGGCAAACGTAAAGCCCGCCCATGGTCCGGCAAGGTCAATTGCCATACCAGCCAGCGGAGCCCCCAGGGCGGTGCCGGAGGTGAGCGCAGAACCGTACCAGCCCATGGCTTCACCGCGGCGCTCTTCAGACACCAGGTCCGCCACGCGTTCCGACGCGGAAGAGAGCACCGGGGCGCAGAGCAGACCGGCAGGAATGGAGAGCAGTGCCAGGCTCAGGGTGTCGGTTGCCAGAGCCATGGGCAGAGTCAGGACAGCCATTGCCAGGAGCAGCAGCATCGGCGAAATCCTGCGGTGCATCGCGCCGTAGATGACGCCGCCCACCACTGACGCTGCGCACCAGGCAACGAACACCACGCCCACCTGCCCGGGCTGGCCGGAGGATTCGACCAGGGCCACGATGCCGACGTCGGAGCTGGACAACAGCAGTCCGGCGCCCACCGCCACGGCAAAGACCACCGCCACGCTGAGCGTGAACCAGGAGAATCCGGAGCGCAGCCGCGCCCGCCGGTTCAACACGGCAAGCGGCTGCAGTTCGGAGGAGGCTTCGGCCAGATGGGCGGGGGCTGCGGCGACGACGGCGGCGTTGGCGGCCTCGCGTTCCTGGACCTCGCTGGCGGAATCAAGCGGATTCTCGGACCGTGTGGGCGGGTTGAACCAGATCAGGAGAAGCCCGGCGAGCGACGTCGTAATACCCACCAGGGTCAGGCCGATCACGGAGGAAAAGGACGTGGCCAGGACGGCGCCCAGCGCCGGCCCGCCCATGAAGACCACTTCGGTGGCAATGGAGTCCAGCGCAAACGCCGTGCGCCGCTGGTCCCCCTTTGCCAGCACACCCAGCGACTGCCGGACCACGCTGAACACAGGAAGCGTGAAGACCCCGCCGATCAGTGCCAGAACCAGCAGCCACTCATAGCTGGCATGCGGAGCAACCGACCAGATGACCGCCTCGGAGATCACCGAGGGAATCAGGGCCCGGCGAAGTCCCACATTGTCCACGCGCCGACCGCGCCACGGGGCGCCGAAGGCAATGCCTACGGTGACCACGGCAGCAACTGCGCCGGCCTTGGCGTAACCCATGTCCATGGTCAGGACCACGTGCAGGGTCAGGAGCACTCCGGCCGCCGAATGCGGGAACCGGGCAATCATGCCCACCAGCAGCAGGCGTCGGATCGGGGCAATGCGGAGCAGCTCCCCGTAGGCGGCAAAATTCACGGCACTTCTCTTCCGGCGGTCCCCCGCCCAACGGGTCAGCGCGTGATTTTGAGTTCCAGGGAATCTACACGCTCAACAAATAAGGGATCGGCAGCCAGTCGCTGCTGCAGCGTTCCGGCGATGCTCTGCACCGCCTGCGCATCCAGTCCCGGTGCCAGGTGAAGAACCATTCTAAGCTCAGGTCCGGCACCGCCTCCTGCCAGGACCGTCCCGCGGGCCGATCTCGCCGCAGTTCCGGGCCCCTGGACCAATTCCACTCCGGTGACGGAGGGTTCGGCGTGGACCGCTGCGGACACGGCGCCGGCCACCTCTTCGTCGGCGTACGACGGCGTCCACGCCCGCTGCTGGGCAAGCGCCCACATGGCGGGCCGGCGCACCACAAAGGTGACGTCGGCACCGGGATCCACAACCAGCAGCTGGGCCTCCTCCGAGACAGCGGAGAGCGCGGCACGGGCGGCGTAGACCGCTACCGGGCGGGCTTCCGGATGCCACTGCTGCAGAGCGGGCACCGAGGTGAACACCGGAAGGGCCTTGCGTCCGTCCGGTGCGGTCAGGGTGACCAGAGCCATGTCCGCTTCCTTGTCCGCGGCCAGTCCGTGGTCGGATTCCGCTTCCTCGGCAAGCGTCGCCACAATGGGCACGAATACGCGGGCGGTCGCCAGTGAGGCGACCACCTGCGCTTCAGTGCCGGTGCCTGCCTCAAGTGCGGCAAGGGCGGCGAGGTAGCCGGCGTCGGCGCTGCCGTCGTCGGCGTCGAAATTGTGCAGCGGGTTTCCCTCGCCGGAAAGATCCCGACCGGACCAGGACTGGCCGGCGGAGTCGGCCGGGCCGCCGGCGCCCGCAAGGGCAGCGGCAATGTGGCCGGGAAGAGCACGTTCAGCCATGGGTTCTAGCGCTCCGGGTGTCCGGCGACGTCGAAGGCCTGAGGCAGGGTGAAGGCGCCGGCGTAGAGCGCCTTGCCCACGATCGTGCCTTCCAGTCCGAGGGGAACGAGCTCGCGCAGGGCCGCCAGATCATCCAGTGACGAGATGCCGCCGGAGGCCACCACTGGCCGGTCGGTACGCAGCAGGACCTCGCGCAGGAGCTCCAGGTTCGGTCCGCGCAGCGTTCCGTCCTTGGTCACGTCCGTCACCACGTAACGCGGGCAGCCTGCCTCTTCGAGGCGGGCCAGGACCTCCCAGAGGTCTCCGCCTTCCTTGGTCCAGCCGCGCGCGGCCAGGGTGGTGCCCCGGACGTCGAGGCCGACGGCGATCGCCTCGCCGTAGCGCGCAATCGCGCTGGCGGTCCACTCCGGGTTTTCCAGCGCGGCGGTGCCCAGGTTGACGCGGCTGGCGCCCAGTTCCAGGGCCATGTCCAGGGAAGCATCGTCACGGATGCCGCCGGAAAGCTCCACCTTGATGTCCAGCTGGTCCACCACGCGCTTGAGCAGCGCCAGGTTGGACCCGCGGCCAAAGGCAGCGTCCAGGTCCACCAGGTGAACCCATTCGGCCCCGTCGTTCTGCCAAGCCATGGCGGCATCCAGCGGATCGCCATAGCTGGTTTCGCTGCCTGCTTCCCCCTGGACCAGGCGGACAGCCTGGCCGTCCGCTACGTCCACGGCGGGCAGGAGTTCAAGGACGGGTGTTTCAACAAGTGACATGATTCTGCTTTCGTGGTGTTTCGGCAGCGGCGGAATGCTCAGACGCTGCTGTCGATAAGGAGGTAGGCGCCGAGCAGGGATAATCCTGCGAGGACCCAGAAGCTAACGGTGATAATCCGGGACATGCCCTGGCGGCGGAAGGAAATGGCTCCGCCGATCAGGAGTCCGGCCAAGCCCATCAGAAGAATGCTCCACATGGCTCTAGCCCAGCGTCTTCAGCCAGTTTTCCAGCAGCGCCGCTCCGGCGTCACCGGACTTTTCCGGATGGAACTGCGTGGCGGTCAGCGGCCCGTTTTCCACAGCGGCAATAAAACGGCTGCCGTGCTCGGCCCATGTGACCTGCGGTGCGCGCATTGCGGGCTGCGTGACGTCGAAATCCCATTTCTGCACGCCGTAGCTGTGCACAAAGTAGAACCGCTCGTCCTCGATCCCGGCGAACAGCTTGGATCCTTCGGGTGGCTGCACCGTGTTCCAGCCCATGTGCGGCACCACTTCAGCGTCCAGCCGCTCCACGACTCCGGGCCACTCCCCCATGCCCGGGGTGCGGACACCGTGTTCCACGCCCTCGTCAAAGAGCACCTGGAGTCCCACGCAGATGCCCATGACGGGTCGTCCGCCGGCAACGCGGCGGCCGATCAGGCGAAGGGCATCCACTTCCTTGAGGCCCTGCATGACGGCGGCAAAGGCACCCACTCCGGGCACCAGCAGTCCGTCGGCGTTGAGGACATCGTCGGACTTGCTGCTGAGGGTGACGTTGGCACCGACGTGTTCCAGCGCCCGTACAGCGGACCGGATATTGCCCGAGCCGTAGTCAAGAACGGTGACGTTGCGGCTGCTCACAGGGCTCCCTTGGTTGACGGAATGCCTTCTACTCGCGGATCAGGTTCGACGGCGGCACGCAGCGCACGCGCGAAGGCCTTGAACTGGGCTTCCACGATGTGGTGCGGGTCGCGGCCCCCAAGAACGGTCATGTGCAGGCAGATTTGGGCGTGCAGCGTGATGGCCTCGAACACGTGGCGGGTCAGCGAGCCGGTGAAGTGCCCGCCGATCAGGTGGTATTCCTGGCCGGCAGGTTCACCCGTGTGCACCAGGTAGGGCCGGCCGGAAATATCGACGACGGCGTTGGCCAGCGCCTCGTCCAGCGGCACGGTGGCCTCGCCGAAGCGGCGGATGCCGGCCTTGTTGCCCAGCGCTGTCTTCAGCGCCTCGCCGATGCTGATGGCGATGTCCTCCACTGTGTGATGGACGTCGATATGGGTGTCGCCGGTGGCCTGGACCGTGAGATCCATCAGGGAGTGCTTTGCCAGAGCCGTCAGCATGTGGTCATAGAACGGCACGGAAGTGCTGATGTTGGACTGGCCGGTTCCGTCCAGGTCCAGCTCCACTACCACTGACGACTCACTGGTGACCCGTTCGAGGCGGGCTGTGCGTCCGGTGGTGGTCTCCACGGTCATGGTTTTCCTTTGAAAGAAGGGAGTCTCGTCTAACAGTTTAGTGTCTGGCGCGGAAGCCTTCCGCGCTGATACACAGGCGGCGGGAGCCTAGCGGATGCCTGCGGCGAGGAGCTCGCGGAGCCGGTCCAGGAAGGCGCTGGTTTCGGTCTCCGTCCCGGCGGTGACGCGCAGGTGTCCGGGGATCCCGACGTCGCGCACCAGCACGCCGGCTTCCAGCAGGCCTTCCCACACGGCGTGCGGGTTCTCCAGCCCGCCAAAGAATACGAAATTCGCGTCGGACGGAGCCGGCTTCAGGTCCATGGCCAGCAGCTCGGAGACAATGCGGTCACGCTGGACCTTGATGGCTTCAACGTTGGCCAGCAGCGCGTCGGCGTGGTCCAGGGCTGCGTTGGCGGTGGCCTGCGTGATGGCGGAGAGGTGATAGGGCAGGCGGACCAGGCGCAGGGCATCGGTAACCTCGGGGGCGGCCGCCATGTAGCCGACCCGCGCTCCGGCCAGCGCAAAAGCCTTGCTCATGGTGCGTGAAACGATGAGCCGCTCCCGTCCCGGCAACAGCTCCAGGGCGCTGGGGGTTCCGGCATGGAAGAACTCTCCGTAGGCCTCGTCCACAATCACAATGGCCTGCGATGCTTCCCCGGCTTCATACACGGCTTCCACCACATCCAGCGGCAGAGCGGTGCCCGTGGGGTTGTTCGGTGTGCAGAGGAAGACGATGTTCGGCGCCTGCGCCCGGACCTGTTCCGCCGCCGATTCGGCGGTGAGCCCAAAGTCATCGCTGCGGGTGCCCGTGACATAGCGGGTGCCGGTACCGCTGGCCAGCAGCGGGTACATGGAATAGGTGGGAGGGAAGCTCATGGCAGTGCGGCCCGGGCCGCCGAAGGCTTGCAGGATTTGCTGCAGGACTTCATTGGAGCCGTTGCCGGCCCAGATGTTCTCGGTGCCGAGTCCGTGGCCCAGGTAGGCGGCGAGGCGCTTGCGCAGCTCGGTGAACTCCCGGTCCGGGTAACGGTTGAGGCCTGACACGGCCTGATCCACGGAGGCCGTGATCGCTTTGCGCACCGACTCCGGCAGTCCATGGGTGTTTTCGTTGACGTTCAACAGGATGGGCACGTCCAGCTGCGGCGCGCCGTAGGGCGTCAGGCCGCGAAGGTCATCGCGCAGGGGAAGTCGGTTGAGTCTTTCCAGCTGATCAGTCACTTGTACAGCTTAAGACTTGTTGTCGAGCGGGAAGAATCGCCGCCCGGACGGGCCGGCGTTGTTACGCCGTGTTGTGCAGCGCTATGACAGCGTCAGCCTTCAACGGGGATGTACAGCTGGATCCCCACGGGGATGCTGGCATCGGAAAGGTTGTTCAGTTCCATGATGTCTGCAACCACATCCCGCGGGTCGCGTTCCGGAGCGAATTCTTCGGCAAGTTCCCACAGAGACTCACCGGCAGCCACACTCACCTGGATGGTCCGGGTAACCTCCGGGGCTCCGCTGGAGGCCATGGCAGGAGCCGTGAAGAACGCAAGAAGCGTAAGCGCCGCTGCGGCGGTAAGCATTATCGGCAGGCCGATAAACACCAGCCGTCCCCGTCGCGTGAGATGCAGTCCATGCTGGCGGGCCGGAGTCTCCGGCAGAACGGACGCAGCCGGTGCAGCCCCAATAGCTGCTGCAGTTCCCATGGCCGGTGCAGCTGAAACAGCCGGTGCTGCTAAAGACGCCAGAGCAACTGGAGAGACCAGACCAGAGGGTGACGAATCCGCGGAGGGAGCCGGCATCGCAGCCCGGGCCCACAAGGAGGACGCCTTGGAAGGAATGCGCAAACGAGAAAGGCGGGGAGATTTCACGGCAGGCCCGGAGACCGGGGCAGCAGGCGTCACCGACTGGCTGGGCGTTACCGACGGCGTCATCTCCGTCCGGTCCGTCAGCAGGCTTTTGCCGGGCACACCCTTTTGGTCAGATACAACGGTCAGTTTGGGCGTGAGCGCTGAGTTGGATTTGGCCCGCTTGGGTCTGGCGATCTGAATGGGCCTGAAGGTTTGAGTGGGCATTGCTGCACCTTTCCGGTTCGTCAGCTTCGGAAATAACCCGAAGCGATGTTCGAACGATTGGAAGTTATCTGACATCACTGCGCCGCAGCGGAGAACTTTTGTCGAAAGTGTGTTCGATTGTTGTGAAGTCATTTCTAGCACCTATCTACTAACAAAGTCGAGACTCGCTCGAACAAATGTTTGAAAACGCTGCTCCACTCCCTTAGCGTTGAGGACATGGAAGGGGTTCAGCCGGTGTCAACCGGACCGGATCCGGAGCGTTGGCCCCGGAATGGTTCGTTGGGACCACTGAACCAGCTGCCTCTGACATAACCGCCGGGACGGCTGACCCAGCGATCCGGTTCTCGTTACAGGTGTTCCAGCAACAGACGTTTCAGCTACAGATGTTCAGCTACAGATGTTCCAGCTTCAAAAGATGTTCCAGCGTTACAGATTGACCCGACCAGCCATAGACCAAACCAGCTCCGGCACCTCCCGGACCAGCTGACCCGAAGGGAACCCCACGTGGCCCGCACCACTGCTTCCGAAGACAGCACCAACAAGCCAGCTGCCGCAGGCACCCGTGCGCGTGTCAAGGGGCTCACACCACGGCAGAAGACCGTCCTGGAGATGATCCAGCGGTCAGTCAGCACCAACGGGTACCCGCCCACCATGCGGGAAATTGGTGACACGGTGGGGCTGGCCAGCCTCTCCAGCGTCACCCATCAGCTCATGCAGCTGGAGAAGCTCGGCTACATCCGCCGTGATCCCAAGCGTCCCCGCGCCATGGAAATCCTCATTCCGCTGATGCTGCGGGACGGCACTGCAGCCACTGGCTCCGCTGAAGGCCAGACCGGCGCTGCCGGGAACGCGGCAGGATCCGTGTCGGCAGCCGCCGGCGCTGACGCCGCATCTGATGCCCCCACAGGCGCCGGAAGTGCGCCTGCTCCTGCCCCGGCACTGGCGTCCGTTACGGAGCTGGCCACGGCAGTGGATACCGCCATGGTGCCGCTCGTTGGCCGTATCGCAGCCGGCGGGCCCATCCTCGCCGAGCAGGTTGTGGAGGACATCATGCCGCTGCCGCGCCAGCTGGTGGGCCACGGCGACCTGTTCATGCTGAAGGTTTCGGGTGACTCCATGGTGGACGCCGCCATCTGCGACGGTGACTGGGTGGTTGTCCGCCGCCAGCCGACAGCGGAAAACGGCGACATCGTGGCCGCCCTCCTGGATGACGAGGCCACCGTCAAAACCTTTCGGCAGCGCAACGGCCACACCTGGCTGCTGCCCCAGAACACGCGTTACGAGCCCATCGTGGGCGACCATGCAGTCATCATGGGCAAGGTTGTCTCGGTGATGCGCTCGCTCTAGGGCGAGAATCCCCGTCCCGGGCCAGAACGCCGGGACGCAAATGGCGGCCGGAAGATTCTTCCGGCCGCCATTTGCGTTCCCCTGATGTTCCGCCCTCTTACGTCCGGGATCCCGGCTTGTCTGTGGCAAGCTCCTCGGCAGCGGACTGCTCCGCCAGCCGGCCCAGGACCGACAGCACCACGGAACGATCCGTAGTGGACCAGAACGGCGGCAGGGCGGCCCGGAGGAATCCTCCGTAGCGGGCCGTCGCGAGCCGCGAGTCCAACACGGCAACCACGCCGCGGTCCCCCGCAGCACGGATCAGCCGCCCGGCGCCCTGCGCCAGGCGCACTGCGGCGTGGGTGGCCGCCACGGACATGAAGCCGTTGCCCCCGGCCTTGGCCACCGCGCGGGTGCGGGCGGTCATCAGCGGATCATCGGGGCGCGGGAACGGAATACGGTCGATCAGCACAAGCCGGCAGGCGGCACCCGGAACGTCCACGCCCTGCCACAGTGACATGGTGCCGAAAAGGCAGGTGTCGGGTTCCTCCGAGAACTGCTTCACGAGGGAGGACATGGAAGATTCCCCCTGGCACAGGATGGGGAAATCCACCCGGGTGCGCATGGCATCCGCAGCGTCTTCAGCCGCCCGGCGCGAGGAAAACAAACCCAGGGCACCGCCGTTGGACGCCTTCAGCAACGCTTCAATCTCGTCCAGCTGGGCCTCCGAAGTGCCGCGCTCGGGCTTCGGCAGGTCCTTCGCCACGTACAGCACCCCCTGGCGGGGATAGTCGAAGGGACTGCCGACGTCGGTTCCGGTCCAGGACGGCGCACCGGGGCCCAGCAGGCCCAGGGCACCGGCCACCGGGCCGAACTCGGAGCCGATCGCCAGGGTGGCCGAGGTCAGGACTACGGTATGCCCGTCGAACAATCCCTCGCGCAGCCGCCCCGCCACTGACAGCGGAGCCACGTTCAAGGTGGCCGGTGCCGTTTCGTCCGGGGGCGAGAACCCGCCCGACGGCGAGAACGAACTGGGCCGGGAGGCCCAGATCACCTCGCCGGCCGCCGGAGCCGAGACCAGCCGTTCGCAGACCTCCAGCACCGCCATCAGCCGTGAGCGCGCCGTTTGGCGGCCGCCGTCGGCGGATTCCCCCGGTTCGGGCTTCGAATCGGAGAGGGCCACGCGGCACGCTTCACGGATGCGGTTGACGGCCTGCTCCTGCTCCTCGTTCAGCCCGCTGGCCAGCAGCCCCGACGGCACACCCTCCATGGACTTCTCGAAGGCGCGCTCCGCCTGCGCCAGCTCTTCCACGCTGGCGGAGGTGTGCTTGCGCGCAGCCGTCACAGCTGCAGACACGACAGTGCCGGACAGCTGCCCGGTAACGGCTCCGGTGACGCGGTCCTGCAGTTCATGCGCCTCATCAATGACCACCACGTCATAGTCCGGCAGCACAGCCAAACCCTCAAAGGCAGCGATGGCCAGCATCGCATGGTTGGTGATGACGACGTCGGCCACGGCGGCGGAGGCGCGTGCCCGCTCGCTGAAGCACTCGGCCGCCACGGGACAGCGCTGGGCGCCCAGGCACTCCATGGAGGTGACAGAGACCTGCCGCCACGCACGGTCGCTGACGCCCGGAACCAGGTCATCCCGGTCTCCGGTGTCCGTTTCCTCGGCCCACTCGCGCAGCCGCACCACCTCGCGGCCCATGGCCGAGGTGGGAGCCGGTGACGGGTGAGCCACTCCGTGGTCGTCCCCGAGGGTGAACAAAGCACCGGCGGGGTCTTCCTCTTCGGGAAAACCCCCGCCGGTCTTGTGCAGGCAGACATAGTTGCTGCGTCCCTTGAGCAGTGCCACGTCCACTTCCCGCGGCAGCTGGGGCTTGAGCGTCTCGAGCAGCCGCGGCAGGTCCCGGCCCACAATCTGGGACTGCAGGGCCAGCGTGGCCGTAGAGACCAGCGTGGGCTTGGTGCTCTCGAGCGAGTGGTGGATCAGCGGGACCAGATAGGCCAGCGATTTGCCGGTCCCGGTGCCGGCCTGGACCAGCAGGTGCTTGCCTTCGTCAATGGCCTGCGTAACCTGGCGGGCCATTTCATGCTGGCCCGGGCGGTTTTGGCCGCCCATGCCGGCAACGGCGGTGTCCAGCAGTTCCAGGACTTCGCCGGTGGTGTCCTTACTCATGGGTGACGAACGGCTCCAGTTCAGCAGCGAGGCCTTCGCGGACCCTGACGTGCAGCCTGGTTCCGGTTTCGGAGTGCTCCACGGAGAGGATCTCGGTGTCCGGGCTGTGCAGCCGCGACACCACGTCTCCGCGGTCATAGGGAACCATCAGTGTCAGGTCCACGGCCGGACGGGGAATCCCCTCGGAGATGGCCTGCAGCAGCTCGTCGATACCTTCGCCGGTCCGGGCGGAGACCACCACGTGGCGGCGTTCCTTCTGGCGAAGCCGTTCAAGGACAAACGGGTCGGCGGCATCGGCCTTGTTCAGGACAATGATTTCCGGCACGTTGCGGGCGTCGACGTCGGTGAGCACCGTGCGCACCGCAGCGATCTGGCCCTCGGGATCAGGATGGGATGCATCCACGACGTGCAGGATCAGGTCGGCGTCCGCGACTTCTTCCAGCGTGGAGCGGAAAGCTTCCACCAGCTGTGTCGGCAGCGACCGGACGAACCCGACGGTGTCGGCCAGGGTGTAGCCGATGCCGTCTTCGGTCTGGGCCTTGCGGATGGTGGGATCCAGGGTGGCGAACAGGGCGTTCTCCACCAGGACACCGGCGTCGGTCAGCCGGTTCAGCAGCGAAGACTTGCCCGCGTTGGTGTAACCGGCAATGGCCACGGAGGGAACCTGGTTGCGCTGCCGGTTGGCACGCTTGGTTTCGCGTGCAGGTTTCATGCCCGCGATTTCCCGGCGGAGTTTCGCCATCCGGGTGCGGATCTTCCGCCGATCCAGCTCAATCTTGGTTTCACCGGGACCGCGCGAACCCATACCGGCGCTTGCGCTGCCCACCTGGCCACCGGCCTGCCGGGACATGGATTCACCCCAGCCGCGCAGTCGCGGCAGCAGGTATTCGAGCTGCGCCAGTTCCACCTGGGCCTTGCCCTCGCGGGACTTGGCATGCTGGGCAAAGATGTCCAGGATCAGGGCCGTCCGGTCGATGACCTTGACCTTGACGATGTCCTCAAGTCCGCGCCGCTGGGACGGGGCCAGTTCGCTGTCCACAATGACGGTGTCCGCACCGGTGGCGGCCACAATGTCCTTGAGCTCCTGCGCCTTGCCCGAGCCCAGGAATGTTCCGGGGTCCGGCTTCAGGCGGCGCTGGATGACGCCGTCGAGCACCTCGGAGCCTGCCGTTTCGGCGAGGGCTGCCAGTTCCTGCAGGGAATTCTCGGCGTCGGCCGCCGTTCCTTCGCTCCACAGGCCGGCCAGCACCACGCGCTCCAGGCGCAGCTGGCGGTACTCAACTTCGGTAACGTCTTCGAGTTCGGTGGACAGGCCCGCCACGCGCCGCAGTGCGTGCCGCTCGCGCAGGTCCTCCTGGTCGCCGTCGTGCACCGAGTGCCCGGCGTCCTCGGAGGAGAGGGCCTGGGCCCTGCCCCGCGGGGCGTCCCGGGCGGGAGCCTTGGCCTCCGCAGCGCTTTCCTTGGCGAGGATCCTGTCAATGACCCCCTGGATGTCTTCGGGGCTCAGCTCCGGTGTGGGCTGAGCGGAACCGGACGTGCCAGGACGGGAATTGTTGATCGTCATATTCTCCTTATAAGCCGTGTTATCCATGGTAAGTCAGGGCACGGACATTTGGGGGCGGAATTTGCCCGCCGCTGAATCCGGTTTCCGCTGCCTGCAGCAGACCCACTAATCTGGTTTGTTATGGGTTCAGACCATTACTTCAGTTCACAGCCGTCCGGGCCCGAGGTCCGCCGGCCGCTCCACGTTTTCCTGGACGGGCGCGAACGCACGCTCGTTACCTCCGGCGGCATCTTCAGCCCCGATGCCATTGACAAGGGGACGGTGGTGCTTCTGGATGAAGTTCCTGCGCCCTCCCCCACCGGCAACCTGCTGGACATCGGCTGCGGCTGGGGACCGGTGGCCCTGACCATGGCACTGAAGTCCCCCGGTGCCCGCGTGTACGCGGTGGATGTCAATGAGCGCAGCCTGGGCCTGACCCGCGACAATGCCGCCGCGCTCGGCCTGGACAACGTCAGCGTCTCCAAGCCCGAAGACGTGGATCCGGACCTCCGGTTCAACACCATCTGGTCCAATCCGCCCATCCGCATCGGCAAGGACGAACTCCATGCCCTGCTGCTCCTGTGGCTTCCCCGGCTGGCGCCGGAGGGAACCGCGTGGCTGGTGGTGCAGAAGAATTTGGGTGCCGATTCGCTGCAAAAGTGGATTGCTGATCAACTGGGGACTGCCTACTCGGTGTCCCGGCACAGCACCGCGAAGTCTTTCCGTGTGCTGAAGATTGTGCGTAAGCCCGCCGTTGGCTAAGTGCCTAACCGTGGGGTGGATCTAACTGCGTGCTCAATACCATGACTGGTTCAACAGCACCCCGCAGTGCTTTATTCCGGCGGTAAGCCGGGCATTTCCCGCTCCCGGAGCCGGCCTCGGGCCGTTGCCCAGGGCCGGCTCCGCAGGTGCTTGCTAGAGCAGGGTTCCGCGGGCCACGAGGACGGCGGGGCCGCTGAGTTCCACGTGTTCGCGGCCGTCCTCGGCGGTCAGGAACCGGACGCCGACGACGCCGCCGGGCACGGTGACTGCCCAGTCGTTCGGGGCTTCGCGGCCGGCCCAGAAACGGGTGGCGACGGCAGCGGCGCAGGCTCCGGTGCCGCAGGAGAGGGTCTCTCCCACTCCCCGTTCATGCACGCGCATGGTCAGCATTCCCACGCCGTTCTCCACCAAAGGCTCGGCAGGGACCACGAATTCCACGTTGGTGCCGTGCTCCGGTTCGGGCTGGACGGTCGGTGCCACGGTTAGGCTGGTTGCGGCGAGTTCCGACAGCTCGGCCAGGGCCACGACGGTGTGCGGGTTTCCCATGCTGACGGACAGTCCGGGCCGCGGAACTTCCAGGCCTGCCGCGTTGACGACGGCGTCCATGGCCTTGGCGGCCGCATGGTCGGGATAGATGAATTCCCACGGGCCCATGTCCACGGCGTAGCCGCTGTCCACCCGGGTGACGGTCTTAAGGCCGGCACGGGTGCCGATGGTCAGGGTCTCGCCGTCTTCCAGGGTCACGAGATTTTCGGCGAGCAGAAAGTGCACAAAGACGCGGACTCCGTTGCCGCACATCTCCGAAATACTGCCGTCCGAGTTGCGGTAGTCCATGAACCACTCCGCTGCGGGGTCGCTCTGCAGCAGGCCCTGGCCCTCCGGCAGGTGCTCCGAGCGCACGGCCCGGATGAAGCCGTCGGCGCCGATGCCGCGGTGCCGGTCGCACACGGCGGCCACTTCCTCGGCGGTGACGTTCCGTTCCCCGGCGGGGTCGGCCACCAGGATGAAGTCGTTGCCGGTGCCGTGGCCCTTGGCAAAGGGAAGACCGGCCAGGGACGCGGGCAGGCCGGAAGCGGACAGCGGAGCAGAAAGAGTTGTGTTCACTGTTCAAGGATAACGGCGGCGGCCCTGGCGGTCAGATCGGGATCATCCCAGTCCAGCCAGGTGATGCGGGGGTCTGCCCGGAACCAGGTCAGCTGGCGGCGGGCAAACTGGCGGGTGGCAACCACGGTCTGTTCGGCTGCCTCGGCCACGGTTGATTCGCCGTCGAGCACCCGCAGGAACTGGGAGTAACCCAGGGCGCGGCCGGCGGTCCGGCCCTCGCGCAGCCCGCGCCCCGCCAGCACTTCCACTTCCGCCAGCAGCCCGCGGTCCACCATCTGGTCCACGCGCGTTGCCAGCCGGCGGTGCAGCACACTGCGTTCCACGCTCAGGCCGATCTGGACGGCCGGCTGAAAGTACTCGCGGACGGGCATGAAGGAACTGAACGGCCTGCCGGTCAGACGGTGGACTTCCAGGGCGCGCACCACCCGGCGGCCGTCGCCGAGCCGGTCCGCGGACACCGGATCCACTGCCCGCAGCCGCTCGCGCAGCGCCTCCAGGCCCACTTCCTCAAGCTCCTGTTCCAGGGCAGCGCGCATGGCCGGATCCGTACCGGGAAATTCCAGCACATCAAGCGCCGCACGCACATAGAGACCGGAACCGCCCACCAGGATTGGATACTTTCCTCGGTTTTGGATCTCCGTGATGAGATCGCGGGCCGAGGCCTGGAAGGCCGAAACGCTGGCTTCCTCCCGGACATCCATGATGTCCAGGAGGTGGTGCGGAACGCCGCGGCGCTCTTCGACGCTGATCTTGGCGGTACCAATGTCCATGCCCCGGTAGAACTGCATGGCATCGGCATTGATGACTTCCCCGCCGAGCTGCAGGGCCAGGGACACGCCGAGGTCCGACTTGCCGGAGCCGGTGGGTCCGACGACGGCGATGACCGGGCGGGCGGGCGCGTTGGCTGCGGCAGTCACCGGCCGCACCGGCCGCACCGGCCGCACCGGCCGCACCGGAAGATAAAGCCCGGCATTAGGAGCGCGGCGGCAGGGCTGGCATGCCGAGGGAAACCCCGGTCTTGCCCCCTGTTGTTCCGGGAGCGGGAACTCCGCAGGATTCTGCCTGCGAACGGTCCCATGCGTCCCCTGCACGCGAGCGGCGCAGGGAATAGTCGGCCGCGGTGGCAGGATCCGAGACCAGGTGGAAGGCAGCCGCGGAGGTCACGGGCACGGTGACGAGGTCTCCGGGACGGGGCACCTCGCAGCCCTCGGGAACGGAGAAGTGCACCAGGCGCTGGTCGCGGGAGCGGCCGGAGAGGCGTCCGGTCTCCTCGGACTTGCGGCCGGAGCCGGCCGTGACCATGACTTCCACCGTGGTTCCCACCTGCTTGGCGTTTTCCTCGGCGGCGATGCGGTCCTGCAGCGCGGTCAGCCGTTCAAAGCGCTCCTGGACCACGGCCTTGGGCAGCTGGTCCGGAAGGTCAGCGGCGGGAGTGCCCGGGCGCTTGGAGTACTGGAAGGTGAAGGCCGTGGCAAAGCGGGACTTCTCCACGACGTCCAGCGTTGCGGCAAAGTCCTCTTCCGTCTCCCCCGGGAAGCCCACAATGATGTCGGTGGAGATGGCCGCGTGCGGCATCCGTTCACGCACGCTGTCCAGGATGCCCAGGAATTTCTTGGACCGGTAGGACCGGCGCATGTCCTTGAGGACCTTGTCCGAGCCGGACTGCAGCGGCATGTGCAGCTGCGGCATGACATTCGGGGTTTCAGCCATCGCATCGATGACGTCCTGTGTGAAGGCCGCCGGATGCGGGCTGGTGAAGCGCACCCGCTCCAGGCCCTCAATGCTGCCGCAGGCACGCAGCAGCTTGGCGAACGCGCCGCGGTCGCCGAACTCCACGCCGTACGAATTCACGTTCTGTCCCAGCAGCGTGACCTCGATGGCGCCGTCGTCCACCAGCGCCTGGATCTCGGCAAGGATCTCGCCGGGGCGCCGGTCACGTTCCTTGCCCCGCAGGGAGGGAACGATGCAGAACGTGCAGGTGTTGTTGCATCCCACGGAAATGGAGACCCACCCCGCGTACACAGAGTCCCGTTTGGTGGGCAGCGTGGACGGGAAAACATCCAGGGATTCCAGGATTTCCAGCTGTGCATCGTCGTTGTGCCGGGCCCGCTCCAGCAGTGCCGGCAGGGATCCGATGTTGTGCGTGCCGAACACGGCGTCCACCCACGGAGCCTTGCGCTGGATGGTGTCGCGGTCCTTCTGCGCCAGACAGCCCCCCACGGCTATCTGCATGCCCGGACGGGTTTCCTTGACATGGGCCAGCATGCCCAGGTTTCCATACAGCTTGTTGTCCGCGTTCTCCCGCACCGCACAGGTATTGAAGACGACGACGTCGGCTTCCTCCCCGACAGCCGGCACGTAACCGGCGTTCTCCAGCAGTCCGGAGATGCGCTCGGAATCGTGGACATTCATCTGGCAGCCGAAGGTGCGCACCTGATAGGTGCGCGGGTGCTCAAGGTGCTCGGCAGCAAGCGGCGCAGATACGGGGGAAGATTCGGGGGAAGATACAGTCAAACTCACAGTCCTAGGGTACCTGCCGCAGGACGCCCGGGCGGGCGCTGCCCCCGGGGGAAGTTGCTGCCGGGTTTAGTACCAGTTGTTTGCGTAGTGGAAGTTCAGTGCGGAGCAGGGGCTGCCGTACCGGGATTCGAT
The DNA here is from genome assembly GCF_058269295.1 of Arthrobacter sp. TJ-58. Lineage (NCBI taxonomy): Bacteria > Bacillati > Actinomycetota > Actinomycetes > Micrococcales > Micrococcaceae > Arthrobacter > Arthrobacter sp. TJ-58. The sequence continues at coordinate 641,292 of NZ_JBZCNM010000003.1, read as the reverse complement.
GTAGCTCAGGCCCCAGTTGATCTGGGTCTTGGGATTCGTGAGGTAATCCGGTCCCGATGAGGCCATTTTCTCCGCGGGAAGTGACTGCACAATCCCGTACGCTCCGCTGCTGGCGTTGGTGGCGCTGGTCATCCAGTTGGATTCCTTCTCCCACAGCGTGTTGAGGCAGGTCATCTCGGAGGCTGCCCAGCCGTGGCCGGCCAGGGCCGACGCCGCGTAGCTCTTGGCTCCGGCGGGATCATCCACGGGGACCGCTGCTGCAGCTGCAGCAGCTTCTTCCTCTGCCGCACGGTCGGCGGCAGCCCGGGCTGCAGCTGCCCGTGCCGCTGCTTCCTGCTCGGCCGCAAGCCGGGCGTTTTCCGCGGCGGCGGCCTCGGCGGCGGCGGCTTCTGCAGCCTTGGTTTCTTCGGCGGCCCTGGCTGCGTCTGCGGCGGCCGCTTCGGCGGCCTTTGCATCCTCTGCTGCCTTCGCGTCCTCTGCTGCCTTGGCGTCCTGTGCTGCTTTGGCCTGCTCGGCTGATGCGGCCGCTTCGGCCTCCTGGCTCTGCGCATCCGCGGCAGCCGCTTCGTCGGCCGCCTTCTGCTGCGCTTCAGGGGTGGCGTCCGCGGCGGGCTCCGCGTCGTCCTCTGAGGAGGGGGTGGAGATCGATTCCGGTGCAGCTGTCGGTGAAGTCAGGCTCACCAGGTTGGCGCGCAGCTGGTCGTTCTGTACCGAGGCTCCGGCAATACCGAAGAACGCCAGCGCGCCTGCCACGGCAACGGCACCAATACGGAGCTTGCGGCTGCGGTGGATCCGCAGGCGTTCCTGGTTGAGGATGTGGTGGGAGCCGTCCTGGCCGGAGGCGTTCCGTACTGCGGTGTCTTCGTTGCCGAGGGCATCTTTGTGGGGGGAAGTCATAGCACCGAGACGGTACAGATGGATTCTGGGTCAGTGTCTCGAATCGGTAACGGCCGGATTGACAGGTCCAGGAAGAAGAAGTTCTAATACCAGTTTTTTTCTTCAGAATGCTGCCAGGCGGAGCAGGGGCTGCCGTACCGGGATTGGATGTACCCCAGACCCCATTCGATCTGGGTCCGGTAGTTGGTGCGCCAGTCCGGTCCGATGCTTGCCATCTTGTCCCCGGGCAGGGATTGGGGGATGCCGTAGGCGCCGCTGTAGGGGTTGTTTGCGCTGGTCCGCCAGCCGGACTCACGCTGCCACAGGTTGATCAGGCACCTGAGCTGGTCCTGTCCCCAACCATAGGCGCCCAGCCGTCCGGCAGCGTAGGCCTGTGCCCCCGCAGGGTCGTCGACCGGCCCGGGAGACGGGGTTGGAACGGGCTCCGGACCGGGGGCCGGCGCAGGTTCCGGCCTTGGATCCGGTTGCGGAGCGGGTGAGGACGGAGGGAGTGATGGGGCTGGAGTGGCAGGACGGGGAGCTGGTACCAAGGGCGCAACCGTGGGATTAATCACCGGATCCGGGCCCGCAGAAGGTGGAAGAACAGGCTTTTGTGTGCTGTCCGGCACAGCATCCTTTTCTGCTTGGGCTCTTCGGGCCGCTTCTTCCGCTTCCTGCTGCTGCCTGATGTATGTCTGCTCCGCCTCCATGCCCTTCAGCCGCTCTGCTTCCACTGCCGCACTGGTGCTCCGAAGGGCCGCCAGCTGTTCCAGCAGGACAGCGCTTCGCACCTGGACTTCCCGTACCGCAGCATCTGCGTCAGTTGCCGCGGCCCGGGCCGAGGCCTCAAGCCGGCGGGCCTCGGCAGCGGATTCTTCCCGGCTCTTCAGGGCGGCAGCTTCCCGCTCTTCGAGACTCCCCAAAACGGATTCGGCGGCCGCGGCCTGAGCCTGCAGGCTGTCCGTCCGGCCGCTGATCCCCTGCAGCGCGGCGAGCCGGTCCAGAGCTCCGGCCCCTGCATCGGCATCCAGGAGCATTATCAAGTTGGAGTCCATTCCGCCGGTTTTGTAAGTCTGCGCGGCAAGGGCGCCCATTTGCTCGGTGAGCGCCGCTGCGGCTCCGGCGGCCTCAGCCCGCTGGGCGGATAAGACGTCAACGGCACGGCTGCCGGCATCAACTTCCGCGGCCGCTCTCCGGGCGTCGGAAGAGGCCTGCACGGCGGCGGTTCCGAGCGTGCCGGCGTCAGCAGAGAGTTCATCCAGAAGTGCTTCAATTTCCGCGGCCTGGTCCGCTTTGGCCCCGGCGCTGCGTTTGGCTTGCTCAACTTCTTCCCACGAGGGGTAGTCCGCCGCGGCAGCAGGGGCAGGAGCGAGCACCGCAGGCACAGCAGTAAAGGCGGAGGCGGTAAGCACTCCGGCCAATACGACGGAACCTAGGGAAGCAGCAGTTGACTTCTTCCCCGGCAGCAACAGTGTTAACATCGTGGCTCAGCATACGGTACCGCCCACGGATCAACCTAGGGTTTTTTACCAGTCCTCTTCGGGCGGCTGGTCCAGCACATCGCCGATGACTTCATTGACAACCCGGTAGCCCACCGACGGGGAGTAGCCCTTGCGGGCCAGCATGGACACCAGGCGCCTGGCCTGTTTGTCCCTTGCCGCCCGGTCCGAAAGGTCCACTGAGGACTGCAGCCGGCGGCGGGCCAGTGCCCTGGCTGCACCATATTCGTCCTCGTCGCTGACCTGTTCCAACGCCTCGGCGGCCAGGTCCCCGGAGATGCCCTTCTCGGCCAGTTCCCTTTTGAGGGCTCCCCGGGCCAGGGACTTGGACCGGGACCGGCTGGCCACCCACATGCGGGCAAACTCAGCGTCGTCCACCAGCTGCACTTCTTCGAAACGGTCCAGCACGGCCCCGGCAACGTCCTCGGGTATTTCCTTTTCAGCCAGTTTGACGGCCAGCTGGCGGCGGCTCTTCGGAGAACTCGTCAGCTGCCGCAGCACAATGTTGCGTGCTGCGGCATACGGATCCCGCTCACGGTCCGCAGGAACGGCAGCGGGCTCTCCGGCCGCCTCATCGGCACCGGAAAACCCGCTGTTTTGCTCGTGCATGTGAACTATGAGTTCTTCGGAACGGCCTTGAGCTTCGGTTCAGCCGGAGCTTCCTCGGATGCCGGTCCGTTGATGCCCAGCTTTTCGCGCAGCCGGCGTTCCAGTTCATCCGTGAGCTCAGGATTGTCGCGCAGGAACTTGCGGGCATTTTCCTTGCCCTGGCCCAGCTGGTCTCCGTCATAGGTGAACCAGGCGCCGGACTTCTTGACGAAGCCATGCTCCACGCCCATGTCGATCAGCCCGCCTTCACGGGAGATTCCGGTGCCGTAGATGATGTCGAACTCGGCCTGCTTGAAGGGCGGGGCCATCTTGTTCTTGACGATCTTGGCGCGGGTGCGGTTACCTACCGGAACCGTCCCCTCCTTCAGCGTCTCAATGCGGCGCACGTCAATGCGCACTGAAGCATAGAACTTCAGGGCCTTGCCGCCGGTGGTGGTTTCCGGGCTGCCGAACATCACGCCGATTTTTTCACGGAGCTGGTTGATGAAGATTGCCGTGGTGTTGGTGTGGCTCAGGCGACCGGCGATTTTCCGGAGCGCCTGGCTCATGAGGCGGGCCTGAAGGCCGACGTGGCTGTCGCCCATGTCGCCTTCGATTTCGGCGCGGGGAACGAGGGCTGCCACGGAGTCGATGACGACTACGTCCACCGATCCTGAACCGATCAGCATGTCCATGATTTCCAGGGCCTGTTCACCGGTGTCCGGCTGGGATACCAGCAGGGAATCGGTGTCTACGCCCAGGCGCGCGGCGTAGATGGGGTCCAGGGCGTGCTCCGCATCGATGAAGGCGGCAATGCCGCCGTTCTTCTGGGCGTTGGCCACAACATGCAGTGCCAGGGTGGTCTTACCCGAGGATTCCGGGCCGTAGATTTCCACGACGCGGCCCCGCGGGAGTCCGCCTATGCCGAGCGCCAGGTCCAGCGCGATCGAGCTGGTGGAGATGGTTTCTGCCGGAGCACGGACCTCGTCTCCGAGCCGCATGATCGAGCCCTTGCCGTACTGCTTGTCGATCTGGGCCAGCGCTGCTTCAAGAGCCTTTGCGCGGTCGACTGCTGCTGCCATTCTTCACCTCGGTTGTTTGAGTTTTACGTGGCCCGAAGGCCGGTTGTCCTGCTCACCTACGACCATATGCGGCGGCACTGACAAAACAGCGGAGCGGACTGCCGTGGGGATATCCGGGGCAGTTCTGCGGTCGCATCGCCCTTGTGTAGGAGCATAGCCGCATCCGAACAGGTATTCGAATATGTGCTTCGGCGTGTCCTGCTGCAGATCAAGCCAACTGCTAATTCTTTGGCGGAATGTCCCTGCCCAGCCGCCGTTCCGGGGGCACTTCCTGAACATCGCAGACTGCCAGCCACACGGATTTGGGCTCAATTCCGCCTTTCAGCGCCTCTTCTGCCGTCTTGCCGCCAAGGGAGCCCAGAACGAGGTCCGAAGCCAGCACACGGGAGTAGGCCGAACCGAATTCGTCGTCCATAAGCCGCCAAAAATCACTGAGTCGCATCGCTTAATCTTCTCACGTCCGCAGGAGCCGGCTGATGACTTCGTACCGGCTCAGGCCAAGGGCCTCCGCAGGGGACCCTGTGCTCAAATGCCTAGAATAGGAGTTATGAGCGAGACGGAGTCCTCCCCCGAACTGCAGCACAATGAAACCGCGATAGACACCCTTGAACATGAGCTGTCAGTACTGTGGCGCCGTGCCCGTTCGAATTCGAGCAAGGTTGCCCGTCAGGTGCATCCGGATATGGAACCGGCGGCCTACGGCCTCCTGGTGCTGCTGCAGCAGCATCAGGAGATGCGGCTGACAGATATCGCGGCAAGCATCGGCATCGGGAAGCCGTCCGTGAGCCGCCAGATTGTCATGCTGGAAAGCCTTGGCCTGGTGCAGAAGCATGCCGACCCGCTCGACGGCCGGGCCCAGACCATTTCGCTGACTCCGGCCGGTTCACAGGCACTGGCGCGGACCCAGGCGGCCCGCAAGGACCTGTTCCGGACCCTGCTCCAGGACTGGGTGGAAGAGGACCTTGTCCAGCTGGGGTCATTGCTGACCAAGCTCAACGACTCGTACGCCCGCGAACACTGAGCCCGCCGGCCCGAACCTCAAAAGGCCGCGAGAGGTGAACAGCCTGTGGAGACAGCAAAAAGACCCTGCCTTGCGGCGGGGCCTTTTTGGTTTTGGTGGACAAGCTGCCGAGGAGCTGCAGCCTTGTTGATGTAGGTCTACGGTGTGCGGGCCAGGTCCCGAGCCATGTCCTCGGGGAATTCGCGGGCAAACTCGCGCGAGAATTCCGACGGCACGGTGTCAGGTATGGCGATGCCTTCTGCACTCGCCACCCGGTCACTGACCTCACGAAGCATCAGGGACAATGGCACATCAAGTGCGGTGCAGATGGAGGACAGAAGTTCCGATGATGCTTCCTTCTGGCCTCGTTCCACCTCACTAAGGTAGCCAAGTGAAACGCGTGCGCTGTGCGATACCTCGCGCAGGGTACGACCCTGACGCTGACGGACATCGCGCAAGACATCGCCAATTTCATGACGAAGAACAACCATTTTGCGCTCCTTTGGCTCCCGGTGTGCATCTTCCGCCAACCCTACATCCCGCCAGCGAATAACGCCGTTCACGGATACGGGTTGCTTAACCATCTGTATCGTCCTGCTCCCTATGTGGTCCGGCTGCGGTTGCCCCGCAGATATTTAAAGATCGTAATCGGGAAACCTTGGCGGTTCCTGATACTAACAACTGAGCGTCTCCGGGATTTGTTCCCGTTGCCGCTGCCCGGTTCTCAGGACCCGATTCAGGGGTGCTCCGCAAGGACCCGGCCCAGCAGTACAAGTGCTTCGTCGCAGGCCTGCCGGCGGATGGCTGCCCGGTCTCCGGAAAACAAATACTCTTCCACCACAGTGCCCTGCGGCGATGCGACGGCGATAAACACGCAGCCCACAGCCTTGCCGTCATGCGGCTCAGGCCCGGCGGCTCCCGTGGTTGACACGCCCAGGTCCGTCTCCAGCAACCGCCGGACACCCTCGGCCATCTGCCCCGCCACCCCGGCGTCGACGGATCCCGCCGCGGCAAGCAGGTCGGCGTCGACTCCCAGGACTTTATTCTTCACAAAGTTGGAGTAAGCCACCACTGCGCCGGCAAGTACTGCCGATACGCCTGGAACCGCGCCCAGCTCGGCAGCCACCATGCCTGCCGTGAGGGACTCCGCAGTTGCCACGGTGAGGCCTGCGTCCGAAGCCGCAGAAACCACAGCGGCCGCATCGGGAGCCGATGTCACCTGGCGCCCGGACTCTGCAGCGCCCTGCGGCGCAGCTGCAGCGCCTTGACGACATAGTCAACACCGGTCACCACGGTGACCACCAGTGCGGCGGCCATCACCACGGCGCTGATCCACCAGGCCCAGCTGCCCAGCCACGTGGTCAGCGGCAGCAGGAAGAGGAAGATCGCGAAAGTCTGGATCACTGTCTTGAGCTTGCCGCCGCGTGAGGCTGCCATCACGCCGTAGCGGATCACCACGAACCGCAGCAGCGTGATGCCGATTTCCCGAACCAGGATCACGATGGTCACCCACCACCACAGCTCGCCCAGCGCGGACAGCATCACCAATGCTGAACCGATCAGCAGCTTGTCCGCGATCGGATCCGCGATCTTGCCGAAGTCGGTGATCAGTCCCCGGCTGCGGGCCAGGTCGCCGTCGAGCTTGTCGGTGTAGATGGCGACGGCGAAGGTGGCCACGGCCAGCCAGCGGTAGAGGCCGTGCCGGCCGTCATCGGCCAGGAGCAGCCAGATGAAAAGCGGAACCATCAGGATCCGCACAACCGTCAGGACGTTGGCGATGTTCAGGAGGGGGGCGTTCCCGGTAGAAGAGTTGCTCACACATCCAGCCTAGCGGGGATTCAGCGGCCGGTCAGACTCCACGCGTCCTCGGATCCGCCGTCCTCGCCGTCGTCTCCCCCGTCGTGGTACTCGGTCGCCTGCTGGCGGCCCTCCAGGTCCTGGGCCACCAGGTCCACGGGGCCGGCGAGCGGATCGGAGTCGAACCCGTGGTTAACGTTGGCGTTGTCCGCCAGGGCGGCAGTTTCAGCGGCCGACGGCCCGCTGGCGCCCTCTCCCCCGCTGATGGCTGCCAGCGTGGCTGCCAGATCATCGGGCTTGACGAGCACGTCGCGGGCCTTCGAGCCTTCGGAGGGCCCGACGACGCCGCGGGACTCCAGCAGGTCCATCAGGCGTCCGGCCTTGGCGAACCCGACGCGGAGCTTGCGCTGGAGCATGGAGGTGGACCCGAACTGGGTGGTGACCACCAGTTCGGTGGCCTGAAGCAGGACGTCCATGTCATCGCCGATGTCATCTTCGATCTGCTTCTTCGGCGCGGTGACCGTGACGTCCTCGCGGTAGACGGCGCCCAGCTGTCCCTTGACGTGCTCCACCACGCGGTGGATTTCCGACTCGGTGACCCAGGCACCCTGCACGCGGATGGGCTTGTTGGCGCCCATCGGCAGGAACAGCGCGTCACCCTGGCCCAAGAGCTTTTCGGCGCCTGGCTGGTCCAGCACCACGCGGGAGTCGGTGACGGAGGACGTAGCGAAGGCCATGCGGGAGGGCACGTTGGCCTTGATCAGGCCGGTGACCACGTCCACGGAGGGACGCTGGGTGGCCAGGACAAGGTGGATGCCCGCGGCACGGGCCAGCTGGGTGATGCGGACAATGGAGTCCTCCACGTCGCGCGGGGCCACCATCATCAGGTCCGCGAGCTCATCCACAATCACCAGCAGGTACGGGTAGGGACGCACTACGCGCTTGGAACCGGCCGGCGGAACAACCTTGCCCAGCTTGACGGCCTTGTTGAAGTCGTCGATGTGCTTGAAACCGAAGTTGGCCAGGTCGTCATAGCGGGTGTCCATTTCACGGACCACCCACTGCAGGGCCTCGGCGGCCTTCTTGGGATTGGTGATGATCGGCGTGATCAGGTGCGGCACGCCCTCATACGCGGTGAGTTCCACACGTTTGGGGTCCACCATCACCATGCGCACTTCATCAGGGGTGGAGCGCATCAGGATGGAGGTGATCATGGAGTTCACGAACGAGGACTTGCCTGCACCGGTGGCACCGGCCACCAAGAGGTGCGGCATCTTGGCGAGGTTCGCCACCACAAAGCCGCCCTCCACGTCCTTGCCGACGCCCATCACCATCGGATGTTCGGTCTTGCGGGCGGCGTTGGAGCGAAGCACATCGCCCAGGGCCACCACTTCCTTGTCCGCGTTGGGAATCTCGATGCCGATCGCGGACTTCCCGGGGATGGGCGAGAGGATGCGAACGTCGGAGGAAGCCACGGCGTAGGAGATGTTCTTGGACAGAGCGGTCACCCGCTCCACCTTGGTGCCCGGCGACAACTCAATTTCATAGCGCGTCACCGTGGGACCGCGGCTGAATCCGGTGACGTGTGCTTCCACCTTGAACTGGTCCAGGGTATTGGTCAGCGCGTCGACGACGGCGTCGTTGGCCTCGGAGCGTTCCTTGGCGGGAGGCCCGGCGGGCAGGAATTCCGACGGCGGCAGGGTGTAGGTCACGTCGCCGGAGAGCTGCAGCTGTTCGGTGCGCTGCGGAATGGGCGTGGCCGGAGTGAGGTTCCGGACGGTCCGCTCGGGAACCGGGGGCACGGCCGGAACGGGAGGCAGCCCTTCCACTGCGGTGAGCTCCGCTGCGGCCTCAGGAACCAGGGCGATGGCCTCGGTGGGAGGTTCGGCGCCGTCAAAACCGCCGTCGAAGGCACCCTTCGCGGGCAGACCCTGCGCCCGGCGGATCTTCTGGGTGGCCAGTTCGGACCGGGTGGGGCGGCGCACGCCCGGCGGAACAGCCGGTTCCGCTGCAGCCGCTGCAGCCGCTGATGCCTGTTCCTCTTCGTCCGCGAGCACGGCGCGTTCAAAGGCCTCGTCGCCGGCAAAACCTTCAGGGGCAAGATGCTCCTGAGTTTCGGGGCCGCGGCTGAACATCCGTGACTTCTTTTTCGGTGCCTTTTTCGGGAGGTGGTCGCGTTCGTAGAGATAGCTCTGGTCATGCGCCTCGGGATCATCCGGGGCAAGGTCCTGCCCCATCAGGTGTTCGTAGAGGGCGCGAAGGCGCAGCGGAATGTGGCGGAACGGCGTGGCCGTAATGATGAGCAGGCCAACAAAAACCAGCAGGCCAAGCAGGATGGCCACGGGCCAGGTGGTCAGCGCCGCGGACAGCGGGCCGGCAACCAGGAATCCGACAATGCCGCCGGATTCCCAGAGCCGGTCAAAACCGTCGGACAGGGCCGGCGAGCCGCCCACAATGTGCGTGATGCCGGAGCCGGCGAAAAGAATGAGGGTCAGCCCAATGCTGATGCGGCTGTTGGCGCGGTGGCGCTCCGGATAGCGGAAAAGCCGCACGGCGCCGGTCAGGAGCAGGAAGGGCAGGACCACGGCCATCCAGCCGAAAGTGCCTGCGGCGCCGGCGTGGATGATGTCCGCCACCGGGCCGCGCAGCGCCCACCACTCAACGGTGGCCACGGCAAGTGCCGTGAGGATGAGGAAGAATCCGGTGCCGTCCCGCCGGACGTCGCGGTCCGGGCTGACGTCGGCACCAAGTTTGCGGATGCCCGCTCCGGCCAGCCGGGCCATGCCCATCCAGGCACCCTGGACAGCGCGCAGCGGCAGCGGAACCTGCTCGGCGTCGGCCTGTGCTTTGGCGGCAGCACCCGAGCGGCCGGTCGCTTTTCCCCGCGGCTGGGTTTTGCCGGAGTTTTTTCCTGAGGTGCCCCCGGTGTTCCGGCTGGTGGGCCGGCCGGAAGCACCGCCGCGTGCGGCAGGGGAAGTACGAGTGGCCATACGCTCCACCGTACCCGATGGGGCCGGGCAAACCGCGGATTTACGCGTCTGCCCGGCCCCGCCGGATACCGTACTTTGGAGTCGCTGGAAAGGGTTTCCCGCCTAGGCTTCCAGAACCACGGGAACGATCATGGGACGCCGGCGCAGGCGCCGGTTGACCCAGGTGCCCACCACGCGGCGGACCACCTGCTGGAGCTGGTACGTGGTGTGGTCCTTGTTGGACGTCACCGCTTCCTCCAGCGCAGAGCTGATCTTGGGCTTGATCTCGTCAAACACCGCGTCCTCTTCGGCGAAGCCCCGGGCATGGATTTCCGGCCCGGAAACTATGGTGCCGGTGCTGCGGTTGACCACGGTGATGACGGAAATGAAGCCTTCCTCGCCGAGGATGACGCGGTCCTTGATGTCCGTGTCGGTGATCTCGCCAACGCTGGAGCCGTCCACGTAGACAAAACCGCAGTCGACGGCGCCCACCACTCTGGCTTTGCCCTCGCGCAGGTCCACCACCGTGCCGTCATCGGCCAGGATCACGTTCTCCGCCGGCACGCCGGTGGCCTCGGCGAGCTTGCCGTTGGCAATCAGGTGCCGGGTCTCGCCGTGCACGGGCATGGCGTTCCTGGGCTTGAGGATGTTGTACGTGTACAGCAGTTCGCCGGCCGAAGCGTGGCCGGAAACGTGGATCTTGGCGTTGCCCTTGTGCACCACGTCGGCACCGAGCTTCATCAGGCCGTTGATGACCCGGAAGACGGCGTTCTCATTGCCCGGAATCAGCGACGACGCAAGGATCACCGTGTCACCCCGGCCAACCCGGATCCGGTGGTCGCCGTTGGCCATGCGGGACAGGGCTGCCATCGGCTCGCCCTGGGATCCGGTGGACATCAGCACCAGCCGGTCATCGGGCATGTCATCGACGTTCTTCAAATCCACCAGGATGCCGTCGGGCACGTGGAGGTATCCGAGTTTCTCGGCAATGGCCATGTTGCGGACCATGGACCGGCCCACAAAGCAGACCTTGCGGTTGTGCACGGCCGCGGCGTCCAGCACCTGCTGGACCCGGTGGATGTGCGAGGAGAAGGACGCCACGATGATACGCTTCTTGACCTTGCCGAACAGGGCCTCCAGCACCGGACCGATTTCCCGCTCGGCCGTGGTGAAACCGGGGACATCGGCGTTGGTGGAGTCCGCCATGTACAGGTCCACGCCCTCCTGTCCCAGCCGGGCGAAGGCGCGCAGGTCGGTGATCCGGCCGTCCAGCGGGAGCTGGTCCATCTTGAAGTCACCGGTGTGCAGGACGGTGCCGCCCTCGGTGCGGATGAAAACCGCCAGGGCATCCGGAATGGAGTGGTTCACGGCCACGAATTCACACTCGAACGGGCCAAACTGCTCCACCTGGCCCTCAGTGACGGTGAAGCTGAACGGCTTGATCCGGTGTTCCTGCAGCTTCGCTTCCACCAGGGCCAGTGTCAGCTGGGAACCGATCAGCGGAATGTCCTGCTTCAGGCGCAGCAGATACGGCACGGCGCCGATGTGGTCCTCGTGGCCGTGGGTCAGGACCACGCCCACCACGTCGTCGAGCCGGTCTTCAATATAGGAGAAATCCGGAAGGATCAGGTCAACGCCGGGCTGGTTCTCTTCCGGAAAAAGGACGCCGCAGTCCACGATCAGCAGCTTGCCGTTGATCTCGAACACGGCCATGTTGCGGCCGATTTCTCCGAGGCCGCCCAGCGGAACAATCCGCAGGGTCCCTTCTTCCAGGGCCGGAGGGGTTCTCAGTGCGGAGTCCGCTGTTTCAGTCATGGTGCCTTACGCCTCGTTGGTGGAAAGGGCCCGGGAAAAGTCCCAGCCCGCTTCGGCCAGATCAGTCAGGACAGTTTCCATTTCGACGGCGTCGGGGGCCACCAGCGGCAGCCGTACGGCAGCGTTCGGAATAACTCCCTGCATCCTCAGGATCTGCTTGGCGGACACGGCGCCGGGGATGTGGGTCATCACGGCACGCACCACGGGGTCCAGCTCGAAGTGGATCCGGCGTGCGGTGGCCAGGTCACCTGCTGCTGCGGCGTCCACCAGGGCGCGGAACTGTGCGGTGGCAACGTGGGCGGTAACGCTGACAACTCCCACGGCTCCTGCGGCCATCCACGGAAGGGTCAGGCTGTCATCGCCGGCATAGACGTCCAAAGTCGTGTTCGCCAGGACCTGCGTGACCGCGGCAAAGTCCGCTTTGGCGTCCTTCAGGGCCAGGACCGTGGGAATGTTGGCCAGGCGCACCATGGTGTCGGTGGAGATGGCAATGCCGGCGCGGCCGGGGATGTCATAGACCATGATCGGCAGGTCGGTGGCGGCGGCCACGGCTTCAAAGTGGGCGACGACGCCGGCCTGGGTGGGCTTGTTGTAATAGGGCGTAACGACCAGCTGCGCGTCCGCGCCTGCCCGGAGCGCGCGCCGGGCCATTTCCACTGAGTGGGAGGTGTGGTTGGTGCCGGTGCCGGCAATGACCTTCGCGCGGCCGCCCACTGTTTCGGCGACGACCCGGAACAGGTCTTCCTTTTCACTGTCCTCCAGCGTGGAGGTCTCCCCCGTGGTTCCGGAAACCACGAGACCGTCGCAGCCGTCTTCGACAAGCTTGTTGGCGAGGGTGGCCGTGGCCTCGAAGTCCACGGCACCGTCCTCGGTGAACGGTGTCACCATTGCGGTGACGAGGGTTCCAAACGGAAGTGCACGAATATCAGAGTCAGCCATGGGTAAAACGTTACCCGCTGCACACGGCCTTGGGACAACGCGGCACTGTTCCAGCCCGGCGGAGGGCCCGGGATGACGCGCGGTTTCCGTATCTGCCCGCACCGTGGACGCACTGCGGAAGTCCGGTACTGCTGTGAGACGATCGGAGCATGATCGGACGGCGGCTTACGGGCATTGACGCGGCCCGGGGCATAGCGCTTCTGGGCATGATGGCGACCCACATTTTTCCCCTGTACAACGAGCAGACGGGCGTACCGTCCTGGACGGGCCTCGTGCTGTCCGGACGCTCTTCGGCACTGTTCGCGGTGGTGGCCGGGATCGGCCTGGCGCTGCTCACCGGCGGCAGCCAGCCCCGCTCCGGAAGCGCGCTGGCTGCAGACCGCCGGGGCATCGCCGTGCGGGCCCTCATTATTGCGCTGGCGGGGCTGACGCTGGGCGGGCTGGACACGTCAATCGCCATTATCCTGTTCCACTACGGCGTCCTGTTCCTGCTGGCCCTGCCGTTTGTGGGCATGCGCGTGCCGAAGCTGGCCCTCTGGGCGGGCGGCTGGCTGCTGCTTTCCCCCGTGGCCGCGTACCTCATCCGGCCTTGGCTCTATGAGCACGTCTCGCCGCCCACGCTGGACACCAACATCACCTGGGATGCGTTCCTGCAGCCGGCCACCCTGGCCGCCGACGTCCTGTTTACCGGCTTTTACCCCGTGGTCCAGTGGCTGAGCTACCTGCTCATCGGCATGCTCATCGGCCGCCTGCGGCTGGGCGAGCTGCCGGTGCAGACGGGACTGGTGGCGGCCGGCATTACCGCTGCTGCGGGGGCAAAGTTCCTGAGCTACTACCTGCTGCTGGACAAGGGCGGCCTGGAGGCCATCCTGGCCACCAACTCCGGACGGATCTGGCCGCTGGAGCAGATGATGGAAGTCAATCTCGCCGGAGTAAAACAGACCGGTTCCTGGTGGTGGCTGGCGGTCAGCGGCCCGCACTCGGGCACCCCGCTGGACCTGCTGCACACGGCCGGCACGGCAGCCGCCGTCGTCGGTGTGTGCCTGCTGCTGACCCGGGCGCGGCCCAACCTGCTGCTGCCGCTGTCCGCAGCGGGAGCCATGACCCTGACCCTCTACAGCGTGCATGTGTGGATCATGAGCGTCACCGACGCCCTGCCCGTGCCGCCGGAGCCGGTGTGGCTTTTCTGGATCTCGGCGGTGGCGGCGGCGGCGATTGGCATCGCCTTTGCCAAGCTCGGCTCGCGCGGGCCGCTGGAAATGGTGACCCACGGAGCGTCCTCGCTGGCCCGCCACGGTTCCCTCACGAGATAGGCACGGTTCCCTCGCGGGTGGGACTGTTGGCGGGGAGGTGCTATTTGAAGAGCCGGCCCGCGCGGCGCATCGCGTCGCGTGCCCGCTTGCGGTCCCCGGCGGCGTCGTAGGCGCAGGAGAGGCGGAACCAGGCGCGCCAGGAATCCGGCTGGGCCTCCACCTCGGCCTGGTATTTGGGGAACTCGGCATCCGCAGCCTCGCGGATGATCCGGCCGCCCGGGGTGCGCGGCAGGTTATCCACCGGCAGCCCGCCCTCGCCGGCCAGGATGTGTGCCATCTTCTCGGTCCGCCCGCCAAACTGCAGTTCCCGGATCAGTGCCCAGGCTCCCACGATCGGAAGCACCAGGTAGGCCGCGCCCAGGGCCTTGGCGCTGAACTCATCGGCGCTCAGCAGCGTCCAGCCGCGCTGGAAGGAAATCACCAGGTAGAACACCAGCAGGAGGGTGACCAGCAGGACGCCGATCTTGGCTTTGTTCGTGAAAAGCCCGGTAAAAAAAGACAAGGTGTTCCTTTAGCAATCAGTGAGCCACGGCATCAGTGCCGCGCAGTCGTTTAGCCGTGCAGTCGTTTAGGAGTTCGGAGCGTTCAGGTTCAGGTAGCCGTCAAGGCCAACGGTGAGGCCGGGATGGGCCGCCGCTTCCCGCACGCCCAGCAGGACGCCGGGCATGAAGGAGGCCCGGTCAAAGGAGTCGTGGCGGATGGTCAGCTGCTCCCCCGCACCGCCGAACAGCACCTCCTGGTGGGCCACCAGGCCGCGCAGCCGCACGGAATGCACGCGGACACCGTCAATGTCCGCGCCGCGGGCGCCGGGAACTTCCTTGGTGGTGGCATCCGGAGAGGGTCCGACGCCGGCGTCGGCACGGGCCTGCGCGATCATTCCCGCGGTGCGGACGGCGGTGCCGGACGGAGCGTCGATCTTGTCCGGATGGTGCAGTTCAATGACTTCCACCGATTCGAAGTACCGGGCGGCCTGCGCAGCGAAGGCCGAGGCCAGGACGGAGCCGAGGGCAAAGTTGGGGGCGATCAGGACGGCGGTGCCGGGATGCTTCTGCAGCAGCGCCGCGAGCCGCTCCAGCCGGTCCGCGTCCCAGCCGGTGGTGCCTACGACGGCGTGCATGCCGTGTTCGACGGCGAACCGGACGTTGGCTTCCGTGCTGTCCGGAACGGTGAGGTCAATGACGTACTGAGCCCCGGCGGAGACCAGGGTCTCGAGGGAATCCCCGCGGCCCAGGGCGGCTGCCAGGCGAAGATCGGGGGCCGCTTCAACGGCCTTAACGGCTTCGGATCCCATGCGGCCGCCGGCACCGAGGACCGCTACGGCTAGTTGCTCAGTCATACCCCCAGATTACCGGTCACAGCGGAGCGTCCTGAACACCGTCTGACTCGCCGACTCCCACCCACTCCGTGGTTCCGTCCGAGAATCCCTGTTCCTTCCAGATGGGCACCCGTGCCTTAACGGTGTCCACCAGTTCCGAGCAGGCGGCGAAGGCCACGCCGCGGTGCGCCGAGGCGACGGCAGCCACCAGGGCCGCCTCACCGATCTGCAGCGGGCCGGTGCGGTGCCCCACCCAGATCCGCACGCCGTCGTACTTGTCCGCGATGTCCGCCGCCACTGCGGCGAGGACTTCCTCCGCACTCGGATGGGCACTGTAGGACAGGGTGGCCACCCCGCGGCCGCCGTCGTGGTTGCGGACAATTCCGCTGAAGCCCACCACCGCCCCGCACTCGGGGCTCCAGGCGGCACCGTTGGCATGTTCGGCATTCAGCGGCAGGTCTGAAACGGTGGCGTTGATGACCTCTGACATGGCGTTGGCGCCTCCCGGCGCCGGAGTTTCAGTGCTCATTTCGTCCTTCCAGCTGTCCGCAGATATGTCCGATGACCGGTTCCAGTACCGCGAGTCCGTCCGCCACGGCCCCGGGTGAACCGGGCAGGTTCACGATGAACGTCCGTCCCGCGGTGCCGGCATGGCCGCGGCTGATGGCCGCCATGGGCGTCTTGGTGCGCCCGTCCGCGCGCAGCGCCTCCATCACCCCGGGCACCTCCCGGTCCAGCAGCGGCAGGGTCTGTTCCGGCGTGAGGTCGTCGGGGCTCAGCCCGGTGCCGCCGCTGGTCAGGATCACGGCCGGTTCCAGCGCGAGCATCCGGCGCAGCGATTCGCCTACGGCAATGCCGTCGGGCACCACCTCGGCGAGCACGACGTCGAACCCCAGCGCGTACAGCCAGTCCGCGGCCAGCGGACCGCATTCATCCTCGTATGCCCCGCGGGCCGCGCGGGTGGAAGCGATCAGGACGGCGGCGGTGCGGCGCGGCTGCTGGTGCGGCGGCTCGTGCCGGCCGCCCGGATGGGAACTCACAGCGTCCAGTCTCCGCTCTTGCCGCCGGATTTGGCGAGGACCCGGATATCCGTAATAGAGGCGTGCTTGTCCACGGCCTTGATCATGTCGTACAGCGTCAGCGCGGCCACGGACACGGCGGTCAGGGCTTCCATTTCGACGCCGGTGAGCGCCTTGGTCTTCACGGTGGCCCGGATGACGACGTCGGATTCTTCCGTGTCAAAGTCGACTGTCACCTTGGTCAGGGGCAGCGGATGGCACAGCGGAATCAGCGTGGAGGTTTGTTTGGCGCCCATGATCCCGGCGATGCGGGCCACGGCCAGGGCGTCGCCCTTGGGCAGTCCGCCGTCGGAGATCAGCTTGAGGACCTCGGGGGTGGTGCGCAGCCGTGCCGCGGCTGTGGCTTCCCGCGCGGTCTCAGTCTTGGCGGACACGTCCACCATGTGGGCGGTGCCGTCGTCGCGGACATGGGTGAGCCCGAGCTGCTGCTCGTTGCTGCCGGCCATGGATAAATCCCTTCAAAGATGCGGGCGGACCCCGCAGGCAAATAAGTCTTTCGTCAACGCTTCGGAGCCCGGAAGAGTTACCGGTCCAACAGCCATACTGTCACTTCGGTGCCGGCGGGAAAGGACTCCCGGCCGGCGGGCAGGTGCACCAGCGCGTTGGAAGCGGCCAGGGCATGGACCAGGTGCGAGCTCGGGCCCCCCACCAGTTCCACCTCGCCGGTGCCGCCGGGGACGGCCGGCGGCAGATACCGGCCGCGGCGGACCTGATGCTTGCCGGCGGGGCTGCGGGTGTCCTCGCGCAGTGCGGCCGGCAGCTGCAGCCGCGGCCGGGGCAGGCCCGTGACGCTGCTCAGCGCCGGGCGCAGGAACATCTCAAAGGACACCACGCAGCTGACCGGATTGCCGGGAAAGGCAAGGAAGGGAATGCCGGCAACGCGGCCGATCCCCTGCGGGCCGCCGGGCTGCATGGCGACGGACAGGAAGTGCACGTCTTCCGCCTCCAGGCCCTGCTTCACCACTTCGTAGGCGCCTTTGCTGATGCCGCCGGAGGTAATCACCAGATCGGGCTGCCCTTCGGCGAGGTCGGCGTGCAGCCGGGCGCTCAACTCCTGCGGCGAGTCGGCCAGCACCCGGGTGAGCTGCACCTGCGCTCCGGCTTCCTCCAGCAGCGAGCGCAGCAAGGTGGTGTTGGCGTCGTGGATCTGGCCCGGCTGCAGCGGATGTCCCGGCGGCACCACCTCGTCTCCGGTGGTCAGCAGCAGCACCCGGGGCCGGGCCAGCACGGTAACGCGGTCCAGTCCCAGTGCCGCCAGCAGACCCAGCTGCCCGGGTCCCAGGACCGTGCCGGCGGTCAGCGCGGGGTCTCCGGCCTTGATGTCGCTGCCGGCGCCGCGCACATACTGCCCTGCGGGCACGCCGGCGGGAAGCCGGACGGCGGGCGGGGAGGGAACTCCTGACTCCGCGGGAGATGTGCTCTCCGGCGCCGGAAACGAATCCGGTACCGCCTGCTCAATGGGGACGACGGCGTCCGCACCGGGCGGGAGCATGGCACCGGTCATGATGGGGGCAGCTGTGCCGCGGGCCAGGGCGGGCGGATCGGAACCGGCGGGGATGGGTGCCGCAACGGCCAGTTCCACCAGTGCGGCAGGTTCCCCTGTCCCGGTGCCGGCCGCAGCCAGGTCTGCCGAATGCACGGCGTACCCGTCCATTTGGGAATTCGCGAACGGCGGCAGGCTCCCGGGTGCCGCAACATCGGCCGCGAGGATCCGTCCGCGGGCGCTGATGAGGTCCGTGTCCTCAGTGCCCGGGGGGCGCTCGCGGAATCCTGCTGCCAGCAGGTTCCGCACGGTGTCCTGGTGCTCGGCCACGCTGCGCGGCGAACGCTGTGCCGGGCGGCCGCCGGGCTCATCGGCGGGCGGGGTGTTGGGAGTGGACACCGGATTCCTTTGCTGGCGGGAACAGTTCCTAGCGGACCTTCACCCGAATTGTATGCAGGCCGGTGGCACCGTCGGGAACAACCGGCCGTTCCGTTTCATCCTGCTCGGTGCCGTTGGCGTCGATGGCGCGCACGGTGATGTCATGCTCCCCCGGCTCAAGGTCAAGGCGGGCGGACCACTGGACCCAGGTGTCCGCCGAGATCGAAGAGGCCAGGTCCGCGTCCTGCCAGGCGCCGCCGTCGACCCGTACCTGCACTCCCTTGATACCGGTGTGCTGTGCCCAGGCCATCCCTGCCACGGTGACAGTGCCGGCGTCCGCCGCGGCGCCGCGCGCGGGCGTGTCGATGCGTGAAGAGAGCTTGACGGGGCCGCGTTCAGTCCAGCCGCGCTGTGTCCAGTAGGCCACCTCGTCGGCGAAGCGGGTGACCTTGAGCTCGGTGACCCACTTGGTGGCCGAGACGTAGCCGTACAGTCCGGGGACCACCAGACGGACCGGGAAACCGTGCTCCAGGGGAAGCGCTGCCCCGTTCATGCCCACGGCCAGCAGTGCGTCACGGTTGTCCGTCAGGGCTTCCAGCGGCGTGGAGGCCGTCCAGCCGTCCTTACTGGTGGACAGCACCATGTCCGCACCGGACTGCACACCGGCGGCGGCCAGCAGGTTGCGCACCGGCCAGCCCAGCCATTTGGCGTTGCCGACCAGGCTTCCGCCCACCTCGTTCGAGACGCAGGCGAGGGTGACGTAGCTTTCCTGCAGCGGCTTGGCCAGCAGCTGGGCAAAGTTGATCTCCACCTCACGGTCCACCAGGCCGGTGACCCTGAGGGTCCACTGGTCGGGGTTCACCAGCGGCACGCTCAGGGCGGTGTCAATGCGGTAGAAGTCGGCTGCCGGAGTCAGCACCGGGTCCAGTCCGGCAATTCCCAGTTCCGCCCCGGCGGGGATTGGTGCTGCCGGAGTGACGGCGGCAGGCAGGGCCACGCCGTCGCGCAGGGCCGCCGTAGTGACCTGCCCCGCGCGGGAGCCTCCCGCCAGAGCGCCGGCCACCACGCCGACGGCGGCTCCTCCTCCCACGCCCAGGAGCACCTCCCGCCGCCGGGGGCCGGCCTCCTCGGGGACGGCGTCCCGCCATGCCTCGATGCGGGCCAGCAGGGCGCGCAGCACAACAATCCCGACGATTGCCGCAATTCCCGGAGGCACCAGCGAAAGTGCGCCCATCTGCAGCCGGGTCACTACGGACGCCAGCCCCGCCGCGCCCAGGAGGCCGATGAGTACGCTGCCGCTGGGTGGGCGGCGCAGCTGCAGGATGCCGGCAACCGCACCGCAGACGGCAATAAGGGCTGCCATGGACACCAGGAACGCTGTCTTGTCGGCCGTTCCGAACAAACCGATGGCCCATTCCTTCACCGGAGCGGGCATGCCATCGATGACAACCGAGCCCACTGCGGAGACTGGGGAGAGCGACGGGCTCATCAGTGCTGCGGACAGCTCCCCCGCCGCCACGCCCAGGCCCGCGGCCACCACTCCGGCGGCGGCGGACCACAGGGACAGGTGCCGGGCCGTGAATTCCCTGGCGGGGTTTCCGGTGGGTTTTCTGCTGGGTGTTCTGCTGCCCTGCGGGATCATGCTGCACGCTTTCGTTGGGGAGAGGGGTGCCGGGAGGGGTGGATTCAGCGCGGCAGCAGCAGTGCCACTCCAAAGCGGGCCACCGCCACGAGCACCAGATACAGGGAGATCAGGATGAGGCAAATGCCCAGCGCAATTTCGGGCTGGTTGGAATTGAGGCTCAGTTCAATCTGCAGCGGGAGGGTCCGGGTGCGGCCCTCGATGCTGCCGGCAAACGTGATGGTGGCGCCGTACTCCCCAAGCGACCGGGCAAAGGCCAGCAGTGCGCCCACGATGATGCCCGGCAAAGCCAGCGGAACCGTGATGTACCGGAGGATGGCCGTGGGTCCGGCCCCGGACGTGGCGGCTGCCATTTCCAGGTCATGGTCCACGGCCCGCAGGCTGCTCAGGGACGCCACCACAAAGAACGGCAGCGAGACAAAGACCTGGACAATCAGCACGGCGGCCGGTGAATACCCGACGCCGAGGCCTGCGGATTCCAGCACCCGCCCGGCCAGGCCCTGCCGTCCCCAGAAGTACAGCAGGGCAATTCCGGACACCACCGGCGAGAGCACGAGCGGTATCAGCAGGATGCCGCGCAGCAGCTGCATCCACGGACCTGCCAGCTTGCTGAACAGCACGGCCAGCGGCAGGCCCAGCACCACGCAGATCAGCGTTGAGCCCACGGACGTGGCCAATGACAGCCCCAGAGCGGTGCGTGCTTCGGAGGCTGTCAGCAGCGACCCCAGGGACGTCCAGGGCACATTCAGCAGCAGTGCGGCCACGGGTCCGGCACAAAACAGCAGAGCCAGGGACGCCGGCACCCACAGCCAGGCCGGAGTGGTGGCGCGCGCGCCGCGGTTCACAGCGGAACCCCGTTCCGCCGTCGTGCGCCTGTTCCGGCCGGCACCGCTGCCGGCGCCGCTGCCCGCGTCACCGTTCGGGTCACGGTCCCGGTCACTGTCCGGGAGGCCGGAAGCCCGCCTCGCGGAAGATCCGGGCGGCGTCCTCCCCTGTAAGCCACTCGTAGAATCGGACAGCTGCCTCATGCTCTGCTCCCTCCGCGGTCAGTGCCGCGGGGTACTGGTTGGGGTCTGGATCGCTCACTTCAAGATACGTCACCCCTTGATTCGCAGCCGAGAGCGCATCGGTTTGGTACACCAGCCCGGCATCGGCCTGTCCCGTGGCCACTTTGGTCAAGACCGACCGGACGCTGTCCTCCCGGCTTTCCCCGGACAATGCCACCCCGGCGGAATCCAGCACGCGCCCGGCAGCACGGCCGCACGGAACCGAAGCAGCACACACCGCAGCCTGCACTCCGGGCGAGGCCAGGTCAGCCAGCGACGCTACCCGGCCAGGGTTGCCCGGTGCCAGCGCAAGCACTGTCGTATTGCCGGCCACCACTTGTTCGGCGGAAATCAGACCCCCGTCGCGGGCTGCGTCCAGGGACTCCATATCCGCGGTGATGACGACGTCGGCCGGAGCGCCGGACAAAAGCTGTCCCGAGAGCTGAGCGCTGGAGCCCAGATTGATGCGCAGCCGGCCGCCGCCGTCGTAGGCTTCATTCAGGGCTCCGATCACATCCGTGAGCGAGGCAGCTGCGAAGACTGTTATGTCGGGCTCCGGCGAGTCCTCGGACCCGCTGCCGGTCCCGGGCGCCGAACAGCCGGCGGCCACCGCCAGCAGGGCGGCGGAGAGAGCCAGGGCTCTGCTGCTTCGACAGATAAAACGCATTGATAGAGCCTAACCGTGAAAGGGCGTAACCTCGACCCATGGGTATCCAGCTGGGAATGCCGTCCATTGGTGCGCCGCTGAACGCGGCGGGCTCCGGCGTGTCCGCTTCCGCCGGCTGCGGCGTTTCCACCACAGCCGATGCGGGAGCAGCACCTGCCGACTCCGCCGGGGCGGTGGTTTCGGGCTCCGCCGCTGCGGCCGGGATCCGTGCCGCTGACGGACTGCTGGACCGCTATGGCCGGCGGGCCACGGACATGCGCCTGTCCCTTACCGATAAATGCAACCTGCGCTGCACCTACTGCATGCCCGCCGAAGGGCTGGATTGGCTGGCAAAGGACAAGGTGCTGTCCGGGGCCGAGATCATCCGGCTGGTACGGATCGGCGTCGAGATGCTGGGGGTCCGGGAGCTGCGGCTCACCGGCGGCGAGCCGCTGGTGAGGGCCGATCTGGTGGACATCATCGCCGGCATCCGGAGCAACCACCCGGAGCTTCCCATCTCCCTGACCACCAACGGCTTGGGGCTGGACAAGAAAGCCCAGGCGCTCAAAGACGCGGGCCTGACGCGCATCAACGTGTCACTGGACACCCTGCATCCGGACACCTTTGCACAGCTGACCCGCCGTCCGTTCCTGACCCGGGTACTGGCCGGCGTGGAGGAAGCAGCACGGGTGGGGCTGGGGCTGATCAAGATCAACGCCGTCCTCATGCGGGGGATTAACGACGTCGACTCCCCCGAGCTGCTCGAATGGGCCGTCAGCCACGGTTTTGAGCTGCGCTTCATTGAGCAGATGCCGCTGGACGCAGACCACGGCTGGACCCGCGACGGAATGATCACGGCCGCGGAAATCCGCGGTCGGATGGAGCGGGACTTTATCCTCACCCCGGATCCGCGGCAGCGCGACGGCGCCCCGGCCGAACGCTGGGAAGTCCGCCGCCGCAGCGCCCCTGACGTCCTCGCGGGCACCGTGGGCATCATTGCCTCG
This sequence comes from Arthrobacter sp. TJ-58, assembly GCF_058269295.1. NCBI lineage: Bacteria > Bacillati > Actinomycetota > Actinomycetes > Micrococcales > Micrococcaceae > Arthrobacter > Arthrobacter sp. TJ-58. The sequence continues at coordinate 618,821 of NZ_JBZCNM010000003.1, read as the reverse complement.
GTGACCGAGCCGTTCTGCGCGGACTGCCGCCGGACCCGGATTACCGCCGAGGGCAGGGTGCGCAGCTGCCTGTTCTCGCACGAGGAAACGGATCTGCTGGAGCTGCTCCGGTCTCCCGAGGCCGGAGACGCCGCAGTTGCGGAACGCTGGCAGGACGCCATGTGGGGCAAACCCAAGGCACACGGAATGGACCATACAGGCCTGGGCGACGCTGACTATGTGCAGCCGGACCGGACCATGAGCGCGATAGGCGGCTAAGTGCTGATTCGATACTTTGGGGCAGCCAAGGCGGCCTCCGGCACGGAAGAGGAAACCCTGGACGAAGGACCGCTGACGCTGGCCGAACTGACGGAGAAACTCTCCGCCCGGTATCCGTCATCCGGAGGAGGGGTCCCCGCCCTGGCTACCGTCATTGCGCGCAGCACGTTCCTGGTCAACGAGATCGCAGCACGGAACCCCGATCTGCTGCTGCAGGCGGACGACGTCGTTGATATCCTGCCGCCGTTCGCCGGCGGGTAGCCGCAGCACACCGGAAGCAGGAACCATCGCCTGCTTTAGCCTTTGCAGAGACTCTTCGTTCTTTTTTTGCCGAGCACCTCTTGTTCCGGGGAATCCAGCGTCTCGGAGAGCAACAGGCCGTGGCTCCACGCCAGAACCCGATTCCTGAATTACGGGGCACCTTCCCCAGCGGGTTAGAGCCGGAGGGGTGTCTCGGCCCAGAAGTCGCGGATCAGACTGGCAAACTCCTCTGCCCGCTCAATCTGCGGCATGTGCCCGGTGTCTCGGAAAGCGTGCGTGCGGGCCTGTGGCAAGTGCTTGCCGGCGGCGGCGAGGTGGGCGAACGGAAAGATCCTGTCCTTATCGCCCCACACGACCAGGGCCGGCACGTCCTGTGCTGCGATTCCAGTCATCAACTCCTCGCGCCAGGCCCCGCGGGAACCACGGAATGTGCCGAGTGCCGCAGCGGTGTCCAGGAAGACACGGGTGGCGTCCGGTCTCGAGGCCAAAAGGAACCCACGGCTAACCCTCTCGGCTGTGACCCGTGCAGGGTCGTGGAAGAGGTTGAGCTCGACCCGTCGCGCCGAGGCCGGACTGGGCTTGCCCATGAGCAGTTTACCCAGCGGCCGGACCGACGCCAGCCGAACCGGCAGAGCGACCTCGCGGCCGAAACCGGCGCTGCCGGCGAGCACGAGGCTGCTCACCCGCTCGGGAGACTGCAGCGACAGTTGCATGGCGACGGCTCCACCAAGGGAGTTGCCCACAAAATGCGCGGGCGATGCAATACCCACCGCGTCCAGGAAGGCCTCCAGGAAGCGGGCCAGGGCCGGCAGCGTGTACGGTTCCCGCAAAGGCGCGGATTCCCCGAAGCCAGCCAAGTCGACACTTACCACGCGGTAGCCTTGGCCCGCGAGCAACTCGTGCTGCTCAGTCCAGTCCTCGAGGCTGCGGCCAATTCCGTGCACCAGCACGACCGGGGTGCCGTCCCCCTCATCGCGGTACCGGACCCGGCCGCCGCCGACCAGGACGCTCTGCGTATGAGGAGTGTTGAGCCCCTCTGCCAGCACCGACGGCGGGACCGGAGCCCCGTCCCTGCGCTGGAAGCTTATGGACCCATCCTCAAGCCGGCGGCCGCTGAAAAGCCGGATGTCCTTTATATAGTTTTGGTGCAGCCGCCAAGGCACCCGCGAACCCTGCTTAGGCATTCCGTCGACTCCCCGCCGGATGTAGCCGGCGTTGAGATCGAGGAAAGGATGGGGAGTTTCATCGTCGGGGGTGAGCGGGGTTGCACTGGCATACCCGTTCGCGTCCAAATGCTGCAGCAGGCGGCAGGCGTATCGGCTGATCAGGTCAGCCTTCATTGTCCAGGAAACGTTGGTGTATCCCGAGACCACGCTCAGGTTGGGAACACCCGAGATCATCATGCCCTTATAAGCGAACCGCTCGCCAACGTTGACCTTCGCGCCGTCGATGCTCAACGTCATGCCGCCCAGCCACTGCAGATTCAGCCCGGTGGCAGTCACGATAATGTCGGCGGGAAGCTGCTCGCCGGACTCAAGCTCGATCCCGTCCTCGGTAAAGGTCCGGGTGTTGCCGGTGACGATTGAGGCTTTGCCGCCGCGCAAGACAGTAAACAGGTCGCCGTCAGGGACCGCACATATGCGCTGGTCCCAAGGGTTGTAGGGCGGATTGAAGTGCGTATCGACGTCGTACCCCGCGGGAAGCAGCTTGATGGCGTCCCGACGGATCTTGGCACGAACCATGTCGGGCTTACTGCGGCTCAGTGTGTACCGCAGGTGCAGGTTCAGCCAGTTCTTCCACCGCAGGACCGAATAGGCTCCGGATGCAGGGAGCACGCGCCGCAGCACATCTGCCAGAGGATCGGCGGCCGGCACGGACGCGATGTACGTGGGAGTGCGTTGCAGCATGGTGACGTGTGCAGCCTTCTCGGCCATGCTCGGGAGCAGCGTCACAGCGGTGGCACCGCTGCCGATGACAACCACACGCTTGTCCGTGTAATCAAGATCCTCAGGCCAGTGCTGGGGATGCACGATCTGGCCGCGGAAACCCTCTTGGCCTGCAAACACCGGGCGGTGGCCCTCGTCGTATCGGTAGTACCCGGTGGCACCGATGACCCACGAGGCGGTGAAGTGAATGGTCTCCCCCGTGTCTGTCCGCTCTGCGGCCACCGTCCATTGGGCGTCGGCCGTGGACCAGTCCGCGGACAAGACTCTGTGGTGGAACCGGATGTGGCTGGTAATTCCGTACTCGTCAGCGGTCTCCTCGACGTAGCGCCTGATCGATTCCCCCTCGGATATCGCTTTCGGCTCCTGCCACGGTTTGAAGGAGTAGCCGAAGGTGTACATGTCCGAATCCGACCGGATGCCGGGGTAACGGAAAAGGTCCCAAGTCCCGCCAATGGCACCGCGCGACTCCAGGACGGCGTACCGCTTACCCGGACACTCCCTGACGAGATGGGCGGCGGCACCAATACCGGAAAGGCCGGCTCCGATAATCAGGACGTCCAGGTGGTTAGCGGCTTCAGCCATCGTCTCTCCTAGGAAATATGCTCTCGGGTTGACACAGGCCTTAGACCGGCTACGTGAGGGACAACCAAATAGAGTATGATGAATACCATATTCATCACTATGAATTCCACCATAAACTGAGCACAGACTCCCGTCAAATGGGGCGGGTAACGCAAGCGGCCCGAAACTCTGGGGTCAAAAAGAGGATCGGATGACAACCCAACCAAGCAGTCGAGCCCAGGCCGTGGCTGCCCTGCTGTCGTCCCTTTCCGAGAGCTCCCGCCCTGGGGCTCGGTTGGGGCAGAAGGATGAGCTCCGCGAACGCAGCGGAGCGTCTTCCGGATCCTTCAACGAGGGTCTCAAAATCGCACAGGACCGAGGTGCCGTGGAAGTCCGCCGGGGGCCCGGCGGGGGCATCTTTGCTGTGGAGCGGACCATCCTTGGCCGTCTCGGCAACGAGCTGATGACCCTGGACACCGGCGACCCCAGCGTGGCTGAGGCTCTGCGAATGCGCAATACCCTCGATCCGCTCGTTGTGTCAGATGCACTGGATCATGCCACCATGGCCGACATCGCCTTATTGCGCGAACAGCTAAGCCGAATGGAACAGGCAATTGAAACCTGGGATATAAACGGCTTCATGAAGGCATGCACCAACCATCAAAGACATGTGCTCTCGCTGTCGCCAAACGCCATGCTGCGCCCGGTCTTCGGTGCACTACTGGACATCCTGGAACGTGAAGGGGTGCCGGTCTCAACCATGAGCCGTGCCCTAACCGAAGAAGGTCTTCGTGCTCGCCTGGCATTCTTCACTCGAATGACCACGGCCCTGGAAAGCCGGGACCGCGAAGCTGCGTACGCCGTCATGGAGGAATCCACAGTGGGCTGGCGCCCATACCTTCCCCGCGAGAACAGCGCACCCAGCCAACACCCCTGACCTGCATCAACGGCACTGAATGCCGCCCTTTGCGGGCAAGCAGCCAAGATCCGGGAGCAGGCGGACTCGCTCCTCAAGACGGAACGCACCGCTGCGCCGACCTCCGTACGGCATCAATCCAGTCTGCTGGATTACTCGTACCGAATTCCAAAATCACACGACGGACCATTCGGCGTATACATTTGTCAATGTCTTGACTATCGTTACCAGAACGGATGAGCCGTCGAACGTCATCAGCGTCTACCCGGGTCACCAGCAGTCCACTTCAACGATGAAGGAGCAACCCCAGCATGTCCCCGTACCGAACCATAAATCCCGCCACAGGCGACGAGGTCCAAACCTTTGCCACACTGACCAACGAGGAGGTGGAGGCCTCCGTCGCCCGTGCGCACACAGCATTCACGGACTGGAGAGCGACCCCCATCGAACACCGCGCTGCAGCTCTCTCGGCAATCGCTGACCGCTACGAAAAGCGCCTCGAGGAACTGGCGGAAACGGTGACACAGGAGATGGGGAAGACCCTCACCGAATCCCGCCTCGAACTTCAAATCGTCATCGACATCTACCGATACTACGCATCCAACGAGGTGGTCGAGTCAATCCAAAATGAGCCGATCGCCGCCCGCGGCGGAGGCTCGGCGTACCTCCGCCGCGACCCGCTAGGCGTGCTCCTCGGGATCATGCCGTGGAACTTTCCGCACTACCAAGTCGCGCGTTTCGTCGCACCTAATCTCCTCCTTGGAAACACGGTCGTCCTCAAGCACGCCTCGATCTGTGGCCCAAGCGCACAGGCCATCGAAGGCCTGTTCCAGGAAGCGGATCTCCCTGCCGATGTTTACATCAACCTCTTCGTCGACCACAGCCAGATTGAGCAGATCATCGCAGACGATCGCGTGCAGGGCGTTGCCCTCACCGGGTCCGATGCGGCCGGCGCCGCTGTTGCCGCGGTTGCCGGGAAGTACGTGAAGAAAGTTGCCCTGGAACTAGGTGGATCAGATCCCTTCATTGTTCTTGAATCCGCTGATGTGCAGCGGGCTGCACGGGACGCCGTCATCGGCCGTGTGCAAAACTCCGGCCAGACCTGCGTCGCGTCGAAGCGCTTCATCGTGGTCGACTCTGTATACGACCAGTTCCTGACCGCATTTGTCGAGGGGATGAAGCAGGTTCAGCCCGGCGACCCGATGCTGCCCGGAAGCATGATGGGGCCGCTGTCGAGCGAGCGCGGACGCACCGACCTGCACGAACAGGTTCGTGATGCAGTGAGCAAGGGCGCACAGGTGCTCGTTGGCGGTGAGATTCCAGCTGGTCCGGGATACTTCTATCCGGCATCCGTACTGACAGGCGTCACTCCTGATGCCCGGGCCTTCCGAGAAGAACTCTTCGGCCCAGTCGCGGTAGTCCATCGCGTTGCCGACGAGGACGAGGCGATTCGCATGGCTAACGACTCGCCCTACGGGCTCTCGAGCTCCATCTACACCACTGACCTCGATCACGCTCACGACCTCGCAGCGCGGATAGAAGCCGGCATGGTGTTCATCAACAGCATCGCGATGACTTCACCCGAGCTTCCCTTTGGCGGAGTGAAGGGCTCGGGCAGTGGTCGCGAGCTTGGCCTGCTCGGTCTCGAGGAATTCTCAAACCGGAAGCTCGTCCGCTCCATCGACGGCTGACCGTGTGCTCGCGTCCGTGTGCTGAAACCCGGTCGTGCAATGCATCGCTATTCACAGTTTTCGCACTATTAGAAGAGGAATGCCTCATGAAAGCATTTGCCGTTCTGTCCCCGGACAGCCCCGAAATTGTCGAGATCGACCTCAAGGAGCCGTCTCCTGAGTCGCATGAAGTCCTCGTCGATCTGACCCATTCAGGCGTTTGCCACAGTGACGTCCACATCCGCCTTGGCGGGTTTGACCTCGGATCCGCCGGGTTCCTGACCATTGACGCCCTCGGCAACTCGTACCCGATTGTGATGGGACACGAGATGGCAGGAATCGTCGCAGCGGTTGGAGACGAAGTCACCGACGTTGCCGTCGGAGATGCCGTCGTTATTTACCCGTGGCTTGGCTGTGGATCTTGCACCGCGTGCCAAAGCGGAAACGAAAACCGCTGCCCTAACGTCACCAACGCCCTGGGCATCTCGCAGCCGGGCGGCTACGCCGAACGGGTACTGGTCCCCCATGACCGATACGTGATTCCCCTCGAAGGGCTCGACCCCGCATGGGGTGCCGTCCTCACCTGCTCAGGTATCACCGCGTACGCCGCTGCCACCACGGCCCTCCCCCAGGATCCGGAGGATCCCGTAGTCGTCATTGGTGCTGGCGGCGTGGGTTTCATGGCCATCGCCACCCTGACCGCACTCGGACATCGCAATATCGTCGTTGTCGACCGGAATGATGGCAACCTCGAGCGCGCCAGCGCCCTCGGTGCCCGCAAGACCGGCGTCACTAGCGACTCGACCACACCCGAGGAGCTCACGAACTTGGTAGGAAGTGCACCAGCCGTCATAATCGACTTCGTCAACAGCGGAGCAACCGCTTCACTCGCGTACGGATCGCTGCGAACAGCGGGTACTTTGGTGCAAGTGGGCCTGTTCGGCGGCGAAGTGACGCTGCCAACCGCCCTCACGTCACTGCGCCAGATCCGGATGATCGGCAACTATGTGGGCGGCCTCAATGATCTCCACCAGGTGATCAAATTGGCCAGAGACGGCAAGCTTCCGAAAATCCCGCTCATCGAAGCCGAAATGTCACTCGACGCTGTTACCGAGGCACTCGACGGACTTGAGAACGGTACGTCCCGCGGTCGAACGGTTCTGACGCAGTCCGCTGCCGTCTAACAACGCTAATCCACCCATACGGTGGAATAGAGGGTCATGGTGAAGAGCAGCGCTCCTCACCATGACCCTCTCATTTTCGAGGCCAGCATAAAGACCGACCACTAAGCGCCTACATTTCAGGTCTTCGCTGGGAATGATGGTGCGGTAGCTGCAGCCGCTGTGTCCGCGAACGGAACATGTGCAGGATGAGAGCTCCTCCGGCTGCGGCGGCTGAGGAGGGGTTCGAAGAACGCGGCCAGCTCCGCCGTCGCCGTGAGCGGCAGGACGTTTGCCACGTACTGGTCAGGACGCACAATCACGACGACGCCGCTACGGTCCAGACCGCGCAGTTCGAAGATATCCGCGTTCGGATCTGCCGCGTAAACCTTTTCATAATCGGTGAGCTGGAACGGGCCGACCTGGGGTCGGAAGACGGTCGCAACCGCTCCAATGTCGATGGCGCTGTACGGCTGCTGGTAGATGACCTTCACATCGAACCACGCATCCGCGTCCGCCCTTTCCGGGATGGCTGCCAGGGGGGACTCCGGGGAGTTGATGAACCAGTCGGCGAGCAGGTCGGTGGCCGATCTGGTGCCGGGCTGTGCCCCGTCGGCGAAGACGTAGATTCGCCACCGGCCGTCCGCGGTCGCGTGATGGCCAAGGTGGATGCGGCTGGCGTCCGCGACACGCATCACGGGCGCAGACTTGAAGCGCTTGCCGAGAGGGAATCCGGCAGCCAGCTCCTGATGCTGAGGTTCAGCAATGAGCATGGAGGGGGTGTACTCGGTCATGAATCCGGCCGGGAACTCGGCGGTGCGGACGTAAAAATCCTCCAGATCGGAGGGGTTCTCGAAGTCCTCCGGCTTCTTCGCCATGAGCGTGGACCACTCTTTGTCGAAATTGATGAGGTTTTGCGCGACCACCTGGCGCTCCGCTGAGTAGGTCCCCAACAGGCTTTCGGGGCTGCGTCCCTCAAGAACATGGCCGAGTTTCCAAGCCAAGTTGAAGCCGTCCTGCATCGAGACATTCATGCCCTGGCCAGCCTTGGCACTGTGGGTGTGGCAGGCGTCGCCGGTGATGAACACGCGCGGCGCGCGGGTCCCTAGTTCCTCCGGCGGCACGTCGTCGAACCGATCGGTGAGGCGGTGACCCACTTCGTAGACGCTGTGCCAGGCTACGTCGCGAACGTCGAGGGTATAGGGGTGAAGGATGGTGTTGGCTTTGGCGATTATGTCCTCGATGGAGGTGCGGCGCACTGCACCCTTGTTGCCGGGGTCCACCTCGCCCAGATCAACGTACATCCTGAAAAGGTGACCCCCTTCCCTCGGAATCAGGAGGATGCTTCCGCCTGTACCGGACTGGATGGCGGACTTGAGACGAATATCCGGGAAGTCGGTAACGGCCAGGACATCCATGACCCCCCAGGCGTGGTTGGCCTGGTCTCCTGCGAGAGTGCTGCCAATTGACTCCCGTACCTTACTGCGTGCTCCGTCCGCACCGACAACGTATTTGGCCCGGACAATCCGCTCCTGGCCCTCGTGGGGACCGGAGGTGTGGAGAAGAGTCACGGTAACGGGGTACTCCCCCTCGTCCGCGACGTTGAGGGAACGGAATTCGAAGCCGTAGTCCGGTGTCATGCGCGTGGGCGAGTTGGCCATGAACTCGGCGAAGTAGTCCAGTACACGGGCCTGGTTTACGACGAGGTGAGGAAATTCGCTGATCTCGGCCGGGTCATCCGGGGTACGGGCAGCGCGGATGATGCGGGAGGGATCCGCTGGGTCCGGCTTCCAGAACGCCGTCTCGTTGATCCGGTAGGCCTCAGCGATAATTCTCTCGGCAAAGCCGAAGGCCTGAAAGGTCTCGACGGTTCGGGCCTGGATTCCGTCGGCCTGGCCGATGGCGAGCCTGCCGGGGCGGCGCTCCACGATGCGGGTGGTGATACCTGGGAACTGGGACAACTGCGCGGCCGCGAGCATACCGGCGGGACCAGTGCCCACGATCAAGACATCGACCTGGTCCGGCAGCTTGGCCGGCCTGTTAAATCCGGTTCCTGCTGCTGGCTGGACCCGGGGGTCCTCGGACACGTAACCGTGATGGTGAAACTGCACCGTTTCCTCACTTCGCTGTTAGCGGTTGGCATCGAAGTTCCGCAGAACCGGACGCATGGTCTAAGAATTTGACGATTCGCACTTGCAACCGGGCAGGGCTGTACGCGAACACTCTGGAGGACAGTAGGTGATGCGCAGGGACGCCGGGTCGCGGCCCGGGGTGGGTCAGGGCCGTAGCCGTGATTGTTTTTCGAGCAAACGCGCGTTGTCCCGCCCGGGGTTTGTCAGGATCATGCACAGGGCCCCCGCCCCGACGAGGAGAACGGATGAGAACATGAAGATGATGCTGAATCCCGCTTGCGGGGTCTCGGAACGATCGACCAGGAAGCCGGTCAGGGCCGGGGCGATGACGCCGGTCAGGGAGTAGATCGCCGTATAGACACCAAGCACTCCGCCGCGAATTCCGGTTGGTGCGAGCTCGCTGATCACGGCCTGGGACATCGGGATGATGCACGCGCTCAGGCCAAAAGCCAGCGCCATGAGTACTACCGAGAGTATGCCCCGGGGCGCGAAGTAGAAGCCCAGCATGGCCAACCCCGACAGCAGGACCATCGAGCCGCCCAGTGTTCCTCGGGCCCAGCGTGTGTCGATCTTGCGCCTGACCATCATCGTGGAGACGACACCCACGATGATGAAGATTGACAGTGCCTGGACCAACCAGGCGAACATGGTGAAGCCGGCCGTTTCGGTCATGGAATATCCCACGGTCGTGCTCAGGTACGAGGGAACCCATGCCAGCAACAGAGTGACTGACCAGTAGCTGGCAATGCCGGCAACCAGTACACCGATAAAGGAAGGGGTCATGAGGATTTGAAGATAACCGGCGGCTCTTCTCGGGGTCTGGTCTGTCTTGTCTGCGGCAGGTCCTTCGACGAAGGGGCCCTCCTTGCCCACGATCGCCCAGACGACGGCCCAGAGCAGACTCACAAAGGCCAACGCGCCGAACGTGATCTTCCAGGAATATCCGCTGATCATCCAGGACAGGACGGGTATGGCGACCATGGTTCCGATGGGGACGCCCAGCGCAATGCCGGTAACTGCCAGTGAACGCTTCTCGGGCGGGAACCATTTTAGAGCGGCGTGGTTGGTCACCCCGAAAGCGGGACCCTCTCCGGCTCCAAGCAGCATGCGGCTGGCCACCAGTGCCCCGAGACCCGCCATCGGTGCCAGGAGGAGTGCTTGGGCGACTGTCCACACCAGAGCCATGATGACGAGGATCGGTTTAGTGCGGAAAGAGTCTACGAGGAAGCCCACGAGCAGTGCCGAAATGCTGAAGACAAGGAAGAAAGCACTTGAAATCAACCCGTACTGCGTCGGCGTAATGCTCAGTTCCTTCATAATCGGTCCGGCTGCCAACCCCAGGACTGATTTGTCGGCGAAGTTGATGACATAGAAGATAAACAGCATCACCAGCACGACCCAGCCACGCACGCCTGTTTTCGGCCCCGTCACCGGTTGCTGTCGTGTACCCATCATTTTGTTACTCACGAATTATTCCTTGAGGGATCGGATGGAAGAGTGGTTCCCTGGCCGGTGAAGTAGGCAACGGTGGCGCCGTCTGCCTGTAGGATCACGTCGCAGATTTGGTTGCGCCCGAAGACCACGCGTTGGGTCGCGGTCGCGGTAATGGTCTGGCCCAGCCGGGCGGGTGCGATGAAGGTAATCTCCGCATTGCGGGTGAGGACTGTGCTGCCCGCCGTGGCGCAGCAGTAGGCCAAGGCTGAATCGGCCAGCGTGAAAAGAAACCCGCCATGGCAGACGCCATGCCCATTTGCCATGGTGCCGGCCACTGCCATGGTCATGGACACGCGGCCGTGCTCGACCTCATTCAGCTCGATCCCCAGGCCCAGCACGGCCTCGTCGGTTTGGTGGATTGCGTCCAGTCTCTCCCTTAGGGACAGAATGGTTTCGTCGACGACGGTCATTTTCCCTCCCATACCGGAGAGCGGCGTTCCGCGAAGGCACGCGCGCCTTCGCCGGCGTCAAGCGACGCCTGGACACGTGGGACTGCCTCATTGTTGATGCGCCACGCCCCCAGTTCCCGGGCCGGCAGCCCGGCCACCGGTTCGCGGTAGATCTGCTGGGTGGCGCTGACTGCCAATGGGGCGTTGCGGGCGATGGCTTCCGCGATTTCCAGGGCTCGTTCCAGTGCGCTGCCTTCCTCGGAGAGCACGCTCACGAGTCCGAGGTTGTACGCACGCTGGGCGTCGATGGGCTCTCCGGTCAGGAGCATCCACTGCGCCACCTTTTCGGGCAGTTGGCGCGGCAGCCGCAGGGCACCGCCGGCACCCGGAACGATTCCCCGGGTCACTTCCGGCAGGGCGAAGCGTGCCCGCGGGTCAGCCACGATGATATCGGCGGCCAGTGCAATCTCCATTCCACCTCCGTAGGCAAGTCCGTTCACCGCCGCGATGACGGGAAGATCGATGAGCCGCTCGGTGCAGCCGGCGAAACCGAACGAGGCCAGTTCGGGATCGTCGGGGACCAGGGATTCCCCTCGGTCCAGGGCCTTGAGGTCCGCTCCGGCACAGAATGCCTTCTCCCCGGTTCCGGTGATGACCACCGCGCGCACGGTCGGATTGCCTTGGGCGTGGAGAAGCCCTGCTGCAATGCCGGTGGATACGCCCTGGTTGACGGCATTCAGGGCCGCTGGGCGGTTGATGCGCAGGACCAGCACCTGGCCGCGGTGTTCTCTGGAGACTGCCTGTTCTTGGGTTGCGGGAGTGGTCATGGTTTCTTGTCCTCGGTGTAGTCATGGAAACCCCGGCCGCTTTTGCGCCCCAGCCGGCCTGCGGAGACCAGGCGGCGCAGCAGCTGGGGCGGGGCATAGGAGGCATTGCCGGTCTCCCGGTGCATCCCGTCGCCAGCCCGCAGCGCGACATCCAGCCCGGTCAAGTCCAAGGTGGCCAGGGGGCCCATTCGGTGGCCGAAGGCCAGCACGCAGGCTTTGTCTACATCCTCGGCGGTGGCCAGTCCTTCTTCCACCAGGCGGACGGCCTCCTGACCCAGGACCGTCATCAGCCGGGAGGTGACGAACCCGGCATCATCCCGGGACACCGTAATCGAATCCTTGCCCAGGTCCTGAGCCAAACGGCGGGCACGATCGAGGGTGCGGTCGCTGGTCTGCAGGCCCTGCACGATTTCACACAGCCGGGTTGCAGGAACCGGCGAGAAGAAATGCATACCAATCACGCGCTCGGGGGCGCGAAGGCCCGCTGCCAGCCGGGTGATGGGAATGGCGCTGGTATTGGTCGCCAGGAGCGTGTCATCGGACACGATGGTCTCGAGCTCCCGGAATACCTGGTTCTTGATGTCGGGATCCTCGACTATTGCCTCCACGACAGTCTGGACGCCTGCCAGGTCTGCAAGGGTGGCCGCCACCGAGATCCGTTCCGCCGCATCTGCGACGTCGGCGGCGGCGATGCGGTTCCTTTCGACGGCGGTCGCAATGCTCTTGAGGATGGCCGTGCGGCGCAGGTCCGCCGCCCCGTCGGCGGAATCGAAGAGCACAACTTCGAAGCCGGATTGCAGGGCAACCTGGGCTATTCCCCCGCCCATAAGGCCGGAGCCTACGACGCCAAGCCGCCGGGCGGCCTGGTGCGGGAGGGTACTTTGCTGGTGCATGGAAGTCCTTTCACTGAGGGGGTCCATCTGATGCGACCCGCCCACCTGTTGTCAAGCCTTTGACTTGTTTGCTAGTGGCACTCTACTGTGTGATCAGAGCCACACGCCATTCCAAGCAGGAGAGATCATGCAGCCCACCGACCAGGACGCAGTGATAGTGTCCGCTGCCCGCACGCCCATCGGACGGGCCCACAAGGGATCCCTCATTACGGTGCGCCCCGACGACTTGGCCGTGACCGCCATCGAGGGCGCGTTGCGGCGGGCCGGCGTCGATTCCGGCCTGAGGATGGACGACCTGATCATGGGCTGTGCCGAGCCGCGGGGGGAGCAAGGACAAAACGTGGCACGCCGCGTGGCGCTGCTGCTGGGCGCAGATACGCTGCCCGGGACGTCGGTAAACCGGTTCTGCGCATCATCGCTGCAGGCCCTGCGCATGGCCTTCCACACAATCCGGTCGGGCGAGGGAGATTGTTTCGTTGTCGCCGGAACGGAGTCGGTGTCCCGGACCCAGCCGGACCCTCCGCAGGCCCATCCGGCATTCGCGGATGCCGCGGAACATGCACGCCGCCAGTTGGAGAGCAACAGCTGGAAGAATCCCCGGGAGCTGGACCTTCTTCCCGACTATTACATCTCCATGGGGGCCACTGCCGAGTTCGTGGCACGAGTCACCGGCACCACACGCGCCGACCAGGACGAGTTCGCCGCACAGTCCCAACTCCGTGCCGCCAAGGCAATGAGCAGTGGCTACTTCGCGCAGGAGATCGTTCCGGTAGCTCTTGCCGCCGGCGGCATCGTTGATACGGATGATTCCCCCCGTCCCGGAACCACTGTGGAGAAGCTGGCCGGACTTAATCCGGTGTTCGCGGAGCAGGGCACGGTCACCGCCGGCAATGCCTGCCCCCTTAACGACGGCGCCGCCGCGTTGTTGGTCATGAGTGCCGGCCGTGCACGTGCCGAGGGCGTGCAACCAATCGCCCGGGTGCTGGGCAGCACGGTCACCGCCCTGTCGCCGGAAATCATGGGGCTTGGACCAGTGGAGGCTACCCGCCAGCTGCTGGACCGGCACCAGTTGACCGCCGCCGACCTGGACGTGGTGGAGCTCAACGAGGCCTTCGCCGCCCAAACAGTTCCCACCATTCGCGAACTTGGCCTTGATCCGGAACGCGTCAACCCACACGGAGGCGCCCTGGCACTGGGGCATCCCTTCGGCGCCACCGGTGCCCGCCTGGTGCAGACGCTTATCCATGGGCTCAACGAACGCGACGGTCACCTGGGTGTTGCCACGCTCTGCATCGGTGGTGGCCAGGGCATGGCCGTGCTGCTCGAACGACTCAACTGACCCGCGCTGCTAGAACCGAGGACCACATAATGACGATCACCACCACCGCTCCCCCTCAGCTGAACGGCGACTTCTACGGATTCGAGAACGACCTCACCGAATCGCAGCAAGATGTCATCCAGCGCCTGCGCGCGTACCTGGCTACCGAAATCCGTCCGCATCTTCCCCGGTTGTGGGAAGACGCCGAATTTCCCATCGGCCTGCCAAAGGCCCTGGCCACCCTTGGACTGCTCGGCACGGGCTTTGGTGATTTGAGCGCGGTCGAGGACTCCGCGGTGTTCCGCGGGTTCGTGACCTTGGAACTCGCCCGCGTTGATGCTTCCCTTTCCACCTTCCTGGGCGTGCATCGCGGTCTGGCCATGGGGTCTATCCACATCTTGGGCTCCGAGGAGCAGAAAGCCGACTGGCTGCCGGCCATGGCAGCCGGCCACTGCGTCGGGGCTTTCGGGCTGACCGAACCGCATTCGGGTTCGGACGCAGCCCGGGGTCTACAGACAGTGGCCAGGCGCGACGGCGACCACTGGGTGCTTACCGGTGAAAAACGCTGGATCGGAAACGCCACATGGAGCCGGATTGTCATTATTTGGGCCCGTGACGAGCAGGACGGACAGGTCAAGGGATTTATCGTCCCCACCAATACCCCGGGCTACACCGCCACGAAAATCGAAGGGAAAATGAGCCACCGGCCCGTCCAGAATGCCGACATCGTCCTGGACAACGTGCGCATCCCCCATTCCCTCAAGCTCGCCCATGCCAACTCGTTTGCCGACACCACCCGGATCCTGCGCCAGACCCGGGTGGATGTGGCCTGGGCGGCGATCGGCAACGCGATGGGTGCGTACGAGGCTGCCCTCCGCTACACCCTGGAACGCGAGCAGTTCGGGCGCCCCATTGCCGCCAACCAGATGGTGCAGCAGCACCTGGTGACGGCGCTGTCGAACGTCACTGCCGGGCTGGCCATGACGATCCGTGCCACCGAGATGCTCGAACAAGGCATCGAAAGCGACGAGTTCTCCGCCATGGCGAAGTTGTTCACGACCTCCACGGCACGCGAAACCGTAGCCCGATGCCGGGAAGTCATGGGCGGCAACGGAATCACCCTCGAGCATGACGTCATTCGCCATTTCCTCGATGCCGAGGCCCTATATTCCTTTGAAGGCACTCGGGAGATGAACACGCTCATCATTGGGCGGTCCATCACGGGCCACTCCGCATTCATCTAGACATATCCGAATTCGGATCCATTCCAGGAGTAACCATGCTTTCCCACATCGAGACCCCCGGCCATCTCGCACCACCTTTCAGCGACCCGGTGGCCGCGTTCGTCTCGGCCACCGGAACCACCCCGGACAAAACGGCCCTCGCCTACTTTGGGCGAGCCTTCACTTATGCCGAGCTGATGGGCATGTGCACCGCGGCAGCCGCAGCTTTTGACCGGGCGGGACTGGTTGCCGGTGATCGCATGATCATCCAGCTCCAAAACGTGCCTCAGTTCGTCGTGGCGTTGCTGGGGGCATGGAGCCGCGGCATTGTGGTCGTCCCGGTCAGCCCGATGTACCGGGCTCGTGAGGTCCGCAAGCTGTCCTCTGATTCAGGTGCCAAGGCCATCGTGATGAGCCCGGCGCTGTGGGTGTCCCAGGGGGCCGACGTCGTCGAGGACTCGCTGCTCGGCACGGTGTTCCTCACGGCCATGGAAGACTTCGCCGCCGAAGTTCCACCACCGCTTTCCACATTTCGGGAAAACGTCTCCTCCCTGCCGGATGATCCGTCCGTGCAGATCGTTGACCTCACCGCCGCATTGCGCCAGGGGGCATCGGTCTCCTCGGGACCGCTCGAAGTCATCGCAGAAGTGCCGGATGCCGACGCCACCGCTCTTCTGGCTTACACCTCGGGAACCACAGGTCCTCCGAAGGGTGCGATGGTCAGCCACCGCAACCTGGTCGAATCCGCTTGGGCGTTTGCCGTGTTCAACGGCGTCCAAGGAGAGCGCGAGGTACTGCTTTGCATCGCCCCCCTGGTCCACATCACCGGTATTGGCGTAAATGTGCTCGCGTGGTTGTTGTCGGGAACCACTATGGTGCTGGGCTATCGTTTCCACCCCGGGCAAGCCGTGGAGGACATCTCACGCTGGCAGGTTACCTGGACGGCGGGGGCTTCCACCGCCTTCGGGGCACTGCTTTCAGAGGCGGAGAAATCCACACTCGACACGTCCTCGTTCCGCAGGGCCGCCTCCGGTGGCGCGGCGGTTCCCGCTGCCATGCTGGAACGCTTTGAAGGGCACTTTGGGTTCGCTCTCCTCCCGGGGTTCGGGATGACCGAAACCACGGGCAGCATTTGTTCGACTCCCTTCGACCGGGGCCCCAAAATCGATCCGGCAACGGGCGTGCCCTCGGCAGGTGTAGTGCATCCAGGGGCTGCAGTCACCATCCTCGGGCCGAATGAGGAGGTTCTGGAGCGCGGGGAGCGCGGCGAGGTGTGTCTCCGCGGACCCGGGGTGGTTGCCGGCTACTGGCACAGTGACGAGGCCACGGCCTCGACGTTCCGCAACGGATGGTTGCATACCGGCGACGTCGGATTCATGGACGACGAAGGGTGGGTCTACGTCGTCGACCGCACCAAGAACATGATTGTAGCCTCAGGCTACAAGGTTTGGCCGCGGGAAGTTGAGGAAGTCATTGGTCTGATCCCCACGGTCCTTGAGGTGGCCGTGGTCGGCGTGCCGGATGACTACCGCGGAGAGACGGTGAAAGCCTTCGTCTCAGTCAGGGAGGGGGCGCGGCTTTCCTCCGAGGAGATCATCGCGCACTGCCGCAAAAACCTGGCCGCCTACAAGGTGCCCGGCAGCGTGGAGCTCCTGGAGGAACTGCCGAAGAACGCAAATGGGAAGATCCTGCATCGGGACCTTCGCGGTCTGGCCGCTAAAGCCAAGGGCTGATGCTCAGCCTGCGAGTAGCTTTTTCAACAGTCGGTTGAGTTCAAGCTGCTCTTCAGACGACAGTCTGCTGAACCACTCCCCGGAGACCTTCATATGCTGCCTCATGGCCTCTTGGAGATCCGTTCGCCCCTCCGGGGTGAGCTGGATCTCGATGAGCCGTTTATCGGTGGGATCCGTATTCCGTCGCGAAATACGCTTGGCCCGTTCCAAGGAAATGAGCACCTGTGAGGTTGCCTGACGGGTGACCCCGGTCAATTTGGCAATGGAACGGGCTTCGATGCCGGGAAAGAGGGAGGCCATGAAGAGCGTGCTGAAACTTGCCCATCGAAGATCGCGCAGCCTCAAGCCCCTGCGTTCTGCCATCTGGACATAATTTCCCGAAGCACGCACCAGGTTGAGACCAAGGTCCATCAGGTTTTCGTCAGCTGAAGAAGTCAGTTCGTTCACATGGCGGGCGGCCAACCTGCTCAGAGATTCCGCCGTTACTTCCTCGGCGGAATCTGGCTTCTTTTCCTGTGGTTTCATCCAGACCATTCAAGCACGGAGCCCCGGTTGCCGGTAATCAGACACTGCCCGTCCGGGCCAATGGTTTCATGGCACCCCGAACCGGGTACCTCAACTGCGCCGAACGTTGCTCGCGCATTCCACTCCTGCCCGATGCCGAGCAAACACGAGGGGAAGACTAAAAGCCCAGTTCTTCCTTCGACTTGAACGGTCCGACAATCGTGATGGTGCGCGGTGCGGCAGCGAGTTCGGCAGCCAGCGCCTGCACCTGCTCCGCGGTGACGGCACCGATGCGGGCGAGGGACTCGTCAATATCGATGAACTCTCCGCTGACGAGCTCGGCCCGGCCGAGGCGGGACATGCGGGAGCTGGAGTCTTCCAGTGCCATGACCATGCCGCCGGCAATCTGGCCGCGGGCCTTCTTCAGCTCAGCCTCGTCCACGCCGTCCGCTGCCAGGCGTTCCAGCTCGCTGCCCATCAGGTCGATCACCTGACGGGTTTTGGCCGGTGAGCAGCCTGCATACATGCCAAAGTAGCCGGCATCTGCGTAGGACGCGGAGAAGGAATAGGTGGAGTACACCAGGCCGCGCTTTTCGCGGATCTCCTGGAACAGCCGCGAGGACATGCCGCCGCCCAATATGGTGTTCAGGACACTCATGGCAAAGCGTCGGTCATCAGTGGCCGTCAGGGACGGGCACCCCATCACCACGTTTGCCTGTTCCACAGGCCGGTTGATGACCTGCACTCCGGCGGTACCGGAGATGACAGCCGGGTCGGTGTTGCGGCGCGGGGCGGGCGAGGCATCCTCGGAAAGATCCCAGCCGGCCTTCTTCAGGGCGTCGAGCACCATGGCGCAGACGTCGTCGTGCTCCAGGCCGCCCGCAGCAGTGACCACCAGTTCGGTGGGCCGGTAGTAGCGCCGGTAGTGTTCCAGCACGGCTTCGCGCGGAACGCTCATAATGGCTTCGGGAGTGCCGCCGATGGGCCGGCCCAGGGCATGGTCGCCCAGCACGGCTTCGGCAAACTTTTCGTGGCACAGATCCGCGGGGTCGTCGGCATCCATGGCGATTTCTTCCAGGATGACGTCGCGTTCCTGCTCCAGTTCCTCCGGGTCAAGGACCGCGGAGGTGATCATGTCCGTGATGACGTCGATGGCCATCGGCAGATCGCTGTCCAGCACCCGTGCGTAGTAGCAGGTGCTTTCCTTGGCCGTGGCTGCGTTGGATTCGCCGCCGACCTCGTCAAAGGCCAGTGCGATGTCCAGCGCGGAACGGCGCGTGGTGCCCTTGAACAGCAGGTGTTCAAGGAAGTGGGTTGAGCCGTGCCGGCCCGCGGCTTCATCCCGCGAGCCGACACCAACCCAAAAACCGATGGTGGCGCTCCGCTGGCCCGGCATGGCCTCGGTCAGCACGCGTACCCCGCCCGGAAGGACGGAACGGCGTACGACGGCGCCTCCCGGAGTTCCCGTCACCAGGGACGGTTCGCCGGGAAGAGTGGTCAGCGGAAGGCGGACAACCGTCCCGGATGCCGGAGCGTGTCCGGCATCGGGACGGTTTCCATCAGTAATATGCGGCATTTACTCTGCGGACTCGGCTTCCGCTGCTTCTGCGCCTTCGGCGTCGTCAGCAACTACCGGAGACAGGGAGAGCTTTCCGCGGTCATCGATCTTGGTGATTTCCACCTGGATCTTCTGGCCGACGGAGACAACCTCGTCAACGTTGTCCACGCGCTTGCCGCCGGCGAGCTTGCGCAGCTCGGAGATGTGCAGCAGGCCGTCCTTGCCCGGTGTCAGGGAAACGAAGGCACCGAACGTGGTGGTCTTCACAACCGTACCCAGGTAACGCTCGCCGATCTCAGGGACCTGCGGGTTGGCGATCGCGTTGACCGCCGCACGGGCAGCCTCGGCGGATTCGCCGTTGGTTGCACCGATGAGGACCGTGCCGTCATCTTCAATGGAGATGTCAGCGCCGGTGTCCTCCTGGATCTGGTTGATCATCTTGCCCTTCGGGCCAATGACCTCGCCGATCTTATCCACGGGGATCTTCACCGAGATGATGCGCGGGGCGTACTCGGAGAGCTCGTCCGGGGTATCGATCGCAGCGTCCATGACACCGAGGATGTGCAGGCGGGCTTCGCGGGCCTGCTTCAGTGCTGCTGCCAGCACAGAAGCGGGGATGCCGTCGAGCTTCGTGTCCAGCTGGATGGCCGTAACGAACTCGGAGGTACCGGCAACCTTGAAGTCCATGTCACCGAAAGCATCTTCGGCGCCGAGGATATCGGTCAGGGCGGCGTAGCGGGTTTCGCCGTCAACCTGGTCGGAGACCAGGCCCATGGCGATACCGGCAACCGGAGCGCGCAGCGGAACACCGGCATTGAGCATGGACAGCGTCGAGGCGCAGACCGAACCCATGGAGGTGGAACCGTTGGAGCTCAGGGCTTCGGAGACCTGGCGGATGGCGTAGGGGAATTCTTCACGCGTCGGCAGCACCGGCATGAGCGCGCGCTCTGCCAGGGCGCCGTGGCCGATTTCGCGGCGCTTGGGCGAACCCACGCGGCCGGTTTCACCGGTGGAGTACGGCGGGAAGTTGTAGTTGTGCATGTAGCGCTTGCGCGTTACCGGCGACAGCGAGTCAATCTGCTGTTCCATCTTGAGCATGTTCAGCGTGGTGACGCCCAGGATCTGGGTTTCGCCGCGCTCGAAGATGGCCGAACCGTGCACGCGGGGCAGAACCTCAACCTCGGCGGTCAGCTGGCGGATATCCGTCAGACCGCGGCCGTCGATGCGGACCTGGTCCTTCAGGATGCGCTGGCGCACAACCTGCTTGGTGACGGAGCGGAATGCTGCGGAGATTTCCTTCTCGCGGCCTTCGAACTGGCCGGAGAGTGAAGCAACAACTTCGTCCTTGAGCTCGTCGGCGGCAATGTCGCGCTCCTGCTTGTCAGCGATGGAGAAGACCTTGGCCAGCTTGTCAGCGGCTGCGGCTTCCACGGCTTCGTAGACATCGTCCTGGTAGTCCAGGAAGATCGGGAACTCGACGGTGGGCTTGGCGGCGCGGGCAGCCAGGTCCGACTGTGCTTCGCACAGAACCTTGATGAACGGCTTGGCAGCTTCCAGGCCCTCGGCGACAACCTCTTCGGTCGGGGCGGTGGCGCCCTCTTCCTTGATGAGGTTCCAGGCGGCGTCGGTGGCTTCGGCTTCCACCATCATGATGGCAACGTCGTCACCGGCGATGCGGCCGGCAACCACCATGGAGAACACTGCGCGATCCAGTTCGGAGTGCTTCGGGAAGGCAACCCACTGGTCGTCGATCAGGGCAACGCGGACGCCGCCGATCGGACCGGAGAACGGCAGGCCGCTCAGCTGGGTGGACATGGAGGAAGCGTTGATCGCAACGACGTCATACAGCACGTCGGGGTTGATCGCCAGAACGGTGACCACAATCTGGACCTCGTTGCGCAGGCCCTTCACGAAGGCGGGGCGCAGCGGGCGGTCCATCAGGCGGCAGGCCAGGATGGCTTCGGTGGACGGGCGGCCTTCGCGGCGGAAGAACGAGCCCGGGATGCGGCCTGCGGCGTACATCCGCTCTTCGACATCCACGGTCAGCGGGAAGAAGTCAAAGCCTTCACGCGGGGACTTGCCGGCGGACGTGGCCGACAGCAGGACGGTGTCATCGTCGATGTACACAGTGGCTGCGCCTGCAGCCTGCTGGGCCAGACGGCCGGTTTCGAAGCGGATGACGCGCTGACCGTACTTGCCGTTGTCAATGACGGCTTCTGAGAACTGAATTTCGGGACCCTCCATAGAGAGTCACCTCCGTTTCTTTGTTGGCGGAGGCATCCAGCACCGTCCCAATAAACGCGTTCGCCGCTGGTAAGCGGTTCGGTTCAACACCCGGTCTTCGATCGAGGTCCACGGGCAGAAACTCCCGGAGACCACTACCGAGGACCGCGAATGCTGCGATGCTGGCTGACTCCTGTTGATATGTGCTGTACTGCTTGGTTACTGCCGTAGTGCCTGGATCATTCGAGGGCAGGTGCGCTTCCGGTCAGAGCCGGTGTCCATGTCTGCCTGAAAAAGGGCGGCACCCACGAAACGCAGGGGCCGCCCTCTCCAAAGACTACTTGCGCAGGCCGAGGCGCTCGATGAGCGCACGGTAGCGGGTGATGTCCGTATCCTTGAGGTACGAAAGCATACGACGACGGCGACCAACCATGGCCATCAGGCCGCGGCGGGTGTGGTGGTCGTGCTTGTGCGTCTTCAGGTGTTCAGTCAAGTCGAGGATGCGGCGCGAAAGCACTGCAACCTGAACCTCGGGCGAACCGGTGTCGCCTTCGGCCCGAGCGTATTCCTTGATGATTTCCTGCTTGACTACGGGATCAAGTGCCAATGTAACTCTCCTAGAGTTGTGCCGTGAGGCCCGAGTCAGCACTGCGCTGCCGGGGATCTTGGCGCCTTAGGATAAATCCTGAAAGACACAAAGAAATTCAGCCGCCACGGACCGCAGCCGAATTTGATAACAGTTTACCTGTCCCCGCTGCTATCTGTCGAAAGCACATCCCTTGTGCGCGCCACGTCAAGGCGCATCTGCTCAATCAGGGCCTCCGGGCCCGTATACGCCACCATGCCGCGGAGCCGTTCCACGAATTCCACCACCACGTGCTGGCCGTACAGATCAAAATCGGTGATCTTCTCGTCCGGCCGGTCAATCACATGGGCTTCCACCTGCCGGCTGACACCGTCAAAGGTGGGATTGGATCCAACGGAGATGGCGGCGGGCCAGCGGATGCCGGCTTCATCGACCAGCCAACCGGCATAAATTCCGTCAGCGGGGATCAGGCCGCTGGCTTCGGGGGCCAGGTTTGCGGTGGGGAAACCGAGCTCCCGCCCCCGGGCAGCGCCGTGAATGACTTCTCCGCGCATGCGGTGGGTGCGGCCCAGCAGCCGGGCGGCGGTGCGCACGTCGCCGCTGCGAAGCGCTTCGCGGATCCAGGTGGAGGAGCAGCGGCGGCCTTCGGACGCTGCTGAACCCTCGGCACCGGTCCCCTGCGGCAGGGCACCGAAGTCCTCGACTGCCTGGACCTCAAAGCCGAGCTTGTCGCCCAGCTCGCGCATTGTCTGCAGGTCGCCGGCGTTGCCGCGTCCAAAGCGCACGTCATGTCCAATGACCACGGCGCGGACATGGAGTCCGTCCACGAAGACCGTGCGGACAAATTCTTCAGCGGTCAGGGACGCCAGCTGCAGGTCATAGTGCATCATCAGCAGCCCGTCCAGACCGGTGGCGGCCAGCGCCTCGCGCCGGTCCACTGCTCCCATGATCAGCTCCGGGGCCGCCTCGGGGCGGTGCACCTGGGCCGGATGCGGGTCGAAGGAAATCGCCACCGCGGCGGCGTCCTTTTCGCGGGCCACCTTCACCAGCCGGTCCAGCACGTGCTGGTGGCCCACGTGGACACCGTCGAAGTTGCCGAGCGTGACTACTGTCGGACCAATGCCGGCAGGAACCTCTGCCAGGCCATTCCAGTAGTGCACACAAGCTCCTTAAAACGGGCGTTCCGGGGTCGCGGCGGAGCCGCGGAAGATACGGCCCGAGCAGCACATGGCTGCACCGGACCTATCCATTATGGCCGAAAAAGGTTCAGCCCTGCGTACCGCCGGCGGAAGCGGTCCCCTGCGGGCCGGATGCACCCTCGCTGTACTCCCGCTTCAGCTCGCTCGTCTTGGCAATGAAGCGGTGCCATACCAGCAGGGCCGGCGGGAACGCCAGCTCCAGGATCATGAGGATGATCATCGTGTAGTGCGGTGTGCCGCTGAACGCCCAGGACAGCACGCGTCCAATGCCTCCAAGGAAGACCATCAGGCAGACCAGCCACAGCATGTTGGCCCACTGGAACTTCACGGCAATGGCGATGAAGGCCGCGCCGACACCCACCATCATGGCCGAGAAGAAGCGGAACTGGGATTCCAGGGAGGCGTTGACTTCTCCTCCGCCGGTGTCCGCTACCCCCGCCGTTCCGGTGGTCAGGTAGTAGACACCGACGCCGGCGATGAGGACACCCACGCCAATGACGACGGCGCGGAAGACGCCCCAGTCATCGCTGCTCTTGTAGGGCTTGTTGCGGGTCTTGGTCCGCTGCTTGCCGCCGGTGCCGGATGCGGGTCCGGCCGGGGTGGTCCCGGACGGCTTGCCCGCCGGAGGAACCTGCAGCCGCTCGGTGGGCCGGGCCTCCTGGCTGACGCCGGGAACATGCGGTTTCCGGCCTCCGGCGACAGGCTGCTGGCCGGAAGACTGCGCGGCTGCACCCTGGGCGGACTGCCCGGGGCCGGTCCCGCTTTGGCGGTCGCTGGGTGTGGAAGCCGAGTTGCTCATTTTTCCCCCTGGAGGAATGGAAAACGTGCGGATGTGATGCATTCTTCTGCCATCGTCTCACGCATCAGGCATCCCGGCGGCCAGGGTGCCGCGGGTTGATTTAGGCGGGTTGACTCAGCCGCGGGCTGACGCGTCCGCCCGGTGCCGGTAAAGCCACCACAGGCCAAGCACGGGAAGGATCAGCGGGACGTAGCCGTATCCGGCTCCAAACCCTGACCAGACGGTGTCATCGGGCAGTGCGGCGGGATCCACCAGTCCGAAGATGCCCACGGCCAGCACACCAAACATTTCAATGCCGACGGCGGCCACTGAAACCCGGTAGGACGACGCCCCGGATTTGGACAGTCCCACGGTGGCAATGATGTAGACCACGGCAGCCAGGGCAGAGAGCAGGTACGCCAGCGGCGCCTGGTCAAACTTGGTGGCTATCTGGAACACGGCGCGGGCTGTCGAGGACAGTGCAAAAACCGCGTAGACAGCCACCAGCAGGCGGCCTGCTCCGGTGTTGCGGGCTGCAGGCTGCGCCGCGTCCTGGCCGGAGGCGGCACCCTGTTCGGACTTATTCACATTCATGCGAGGGGGGCTCCATCCCAGATCTGTTCCATCCGGAACAGCATGACAAATACCGTGATGCCCACGGCACCAAGGACAAGGTTGCTCCAGCGGCTGCGGTCCATGAGGGACCACCACGTTGCGCCGATCGGAACGATGAGGGCAGTGAAAAGGTATCCCCAGAACTCCCAGACTTCTCCGGCAACCCCTTCGCCGCCAACCTGGCGGATAACAGCAGCCACACCGTAGACGATGAGGAAGAGCTCCACGGCCGCCACGGAAAGAATGGTGAGGTCATTGGGTCCGTGCTTCAGGATGGCTGCACCGAAGCACAGCACCACCGATACAAGGCACACGACGGTGCCCACAATGAACAGCGGGTCGACTACCACTTACGCCGCCTCGTTTCCCGGAGCGAAGACCAGCAGGGCCTTGGCATAAGCGGCGGGGAAGGACGCTGTGGCCTGGCCCCTGTTCTCCAGCAGTCCCACCAGCGTGCCGCTGGGGGCAAACGCGGCCACCGGGGTGGCGGCGTCCACGCCTGCAATGTCCGACGGCGGGATGCGGCGGCCGTGGGAAAGATCGGCTGCTTCGGCGTCGCTGAGTTCACGAACCGGGAACAGGGCCCGGGCGGCGTCGTCGAGCTCCAGGACCGAAAGGTCCGTGGCCAGCTGCTCCAGCGTGGCGGCCTGCTCCAGGCTGTACGGGCCCACGCAGGTGCGGCGCAGGGCGGTCAGGTGGCCGCCGACGCCGAGGGCCGCTCCCAGGTCGCGTGCCAGCGCACGGATGTAGGTACCGGAGGAGCAGTCAACGGTGACGTCGACGTCGCGCAGTTTCCCGCCGTGTTCGCGGCGGATATCGTGCACCTCGAAGCGGGACACGGTCACCGGGCGGGAGGGCAGGTTGACCTCTCCCCCGGCGCGGACGCGGGCGTAGGAACGCTCGCCGTTGACCTTGATGGCGCTCACGCTGCTGGGGACCTGCTGGATGTCGCCGGTCAAATCCGCGACGGCTGCCATGATGTCCTCGTCGGTGACCGCAGCCGGAATGGTCTCGGCCGTGATCTCGCCTTCGGCATCATCGGTGACCGTTGATTGGCCCAGCCGGATGGTGGCTTCATAGGTCTTGGAGGTGCCCACAATGTACGTCAGCAGCCGGGTGGCCTTGTTAATGCCCACCACCAGCACTCCGGTGGCCATGGGATCCAATGTCCCTGCATGCCCCACTTTTCGGGTTCCCGCTAGTTTCCGCAGGCGGCCGACCACATCGTGGCTGGTCCATCCCTGCGGCTTGTCCACAATAATCAGCCCTGAACGGACCTGCCCGGAATTCACGCCTTTCAGTATATGCGGCCCCGGCCTAAGGTTCCTGACGCCGCAGTGGCGATACGATGCACAGATGCCTGAGCTCTCACCCCACGTCCGGAATGCGTCCGCCAACCAGATCCGGGAAATCACCCAGTCGGCCTGGGCGCAGCCGAATTCGATTGTGCTCAGCATCGGCGAACCCGGCTTTCCCACACCGCCGCACATCCTCGAAGCCGCCGCCGCAACGCTGGGCCGGGACGAGACCGGGTACACCCCCAACGCCGGCATCATGCCGCTGCGCGCAGCCTTCGCGGAGCGCGCCGGCCGGCAGAACGGTGTCGAGGTTGCCCCGGGTCGGGCCTTTGTGACGTCCGGCGCCCAGCAGGGCCTGCACCTGGCCATGAGCATGCTGCTGGACGCAGGCGATGAAATTCTCATTCCGAATCCCGGCTATCCCACCTTCGCCATGACGGCCCGGCTGCTGCACGCGACGCCGGTGGAGTATCCGCTGTACCCCGAACACGATTTCCAGCCGCGCATCGACGACATTGAGGCGCTGATTACCCCGCGGACCCGAGTCCTGCTGCTGAACTCCCCGTCCAATCCGCTGGGCGCCGTATTCAGCGCGGACCTCGTGGCGGACCTGGTCCGGCTCGCCCGCCGCCGGGACCTGTGGATCATTTCCGATGAGTGTTACGAGGCGTTCACCTACGACGTCCCCCACGTCAGTCCGCTGGCGTACGACGGCGCCGGGACCGGTTCCGATGCGCCGGCCGACGGCGGGGAACGCGTCATCGTGTCCGTTACGCTTTCCAAAACCTACGGCCTGACCGGCCTGCGGATCGGTGCCCTGATCACTCCGGCCGGCCTGGAAACGCAGATGAGCACTGTCATGGAGTCGATCGTGTCCTGCGTGGCCTCGCCGTCGCAGTACGCTGCTCTCGCTGCCCTGACCGGTCCGCAGGATTACGTCAGCGAAGCCGCCGAGCACTACCGGGCCAACCGGGACGCCGCCGCTGCCGTCCTGGATGCCAAGGGAATTCCGTATCTGAAAGCTCAGGGCGCGTTCTACCTCTGGGCGGACGTCTCCCATGCATCGGCGGGCGACGTACGGGCGTGGTCGCGGAAGTTCCTCGCCGAGCAGAGAGTTGCCGTGGCTCCGGGCACCGCCTTCGGCTCCATCGGCGAAGGGTGGATCCGGATTGCCCTGTGCGGATCCCGCGAGGAGCTGGTGACCGGGCTGGGACGGCTTCCGGACCGCGCCGGCCCCGCCGCCCCTTCCGATCTCACCGTGCCCGAGGCGAAATAATTACCACGTGCCCGGCGCTTCCGGCGCCGCGGCGGGACCCCGGCTGCCCCAGATGTTCCTGATGTTCCTGATGTTCCTGATGCCCCGAGTGTAGAGATAGTGCCGCTTCCGGAGCCTCAGAAGGCCATCGTCGCGTCAGTGGATGCAGCATTACCGCACGAACTCGACAGTCGGGCCCATCAGGGGCTCGCGCAATCCTTCGTGCAGATCACGGGGCATGGTGCGATCCTTCGGGCAGATATGGGGCTTATTCGTCTCCAAAACGTGCCTTTGAGCCCGGGAACTGCACGAAGGAATCTGCCGACCCCCGTATGAGCCCGGGAACTGCACGAAGGATCCGCCCCGCCCGTGGAGCCGCCGGTTGAACCAGCTCTCCGCCGGCCCGGCAGCGAGGGGTCACAGCAAAAAGGACGGCTCCCCCGCAGGGAAACCGTCCTCTTTGTCTGATGCGCGAAAAGCCTACTTGGCGTCGGAGCCGGCCTGAGTTTCCTCGTCGGCTTCGTCGTCGTCTTCGAAGTCCTCGTCCTTGCGGTACGGGTCAGCGTCGCCGGCATAGGTGGCGCCCTTCTTGAGGGCCTCCAGCTCTGCATCGCGGGCCTTGGCGGCCCGGATCAGTTCCTCAAGGTGGCTGGCGTTCACGGGGATCTCGTCAGGGACGAATTCCAGCGTGGGCGTCAGGCGCACGGTGATGTTCTTGCCGACCTCGGCGCGCAGGATACCGCGGGCGGACTCCAGTGCTGCCTTGGTGTCTGCCTGCTGGGCTTCATCGCCGAAAACTGTGTAATACAGCGTGGCGTGCTGCAGGTCGTTGGTGACACGGGCGTCAGTGAGGGTCACAAACCCCAGCCGGGGATCCTTGATCCGCCGTTCCAGCGCCTGGGCAACTACAACCTTGATTCGGTCAGCGAGCTTTGCAGCGCGTGCTGGATCTGCCATTACCTCTCCTTAACTAAGTTTTATGGGTCGCAGCACGACGACGGCGGAGGCCGGTCAGTCGTGTGCGTCATGTGTCGGCGGGCAGGACCGGAGCAATCCGGAAGCCGGGCCGACCTCGGCGGAGGCCAGCCGCACCATGGCTGCTGGCCCTCCCGCCGGGGCGGGGCCGCCGGAATACCGGCGGCCCCGCAGGGTACTGCTAGACGCGCGGCTTCTCCCGCATTTCGAAGGTCTCGATGATGTCGCCCTGGTTGACGTCGTTGAACGAGCCCAGGCCGATACCGCACTCGAAGTCCGTGCGGACCTCGGTGGCGTCGTCCTTGAACCGCTTGAGCGACTCAACGGTGAGGTTGTCACCGATGACCTTGCCGTCACGGGTGACCCGTGCCTTGGCGTTGCGCCGGATAACACCGGAGCGGACGATCGAGCCGGCGATGTTTCCGAACTTGGAGGAACGGAAGACTTCGCGGACCTCGGCGGTGCCGAGCTGGACCTCTTCGTACTCGGGCTTGAGCATGCCCTTGAGTGCAAGCTCAATGTCATCGATTGCTGCGTAGATGACGGAGTAGAAGCGCATGTCCACGCCTTCACGCTCTGCCAGGTCGGCAACGCGCTCGGCCGGCTTGACGTTGAAGCCAATGATGACTGCGTTGTCCACAGTCGCCAGGTTGACGTCGTTCTGCGTGATGGCACCGACGCCGCGGTGGATGACGCGCAGCTGCACGCCTTCGCCAACGTCGATCTTGAGCAGCGAGTCTTCCAGAGCTTCCACGGCACCCGAAACGTCACCCTTGAGGATGAGGTTGAGGGTGTCGACCTTGCCGTCAGCCACAGCCTGATCGAAGTCTTCGAGGCTGATGCGCTTGCGGCGCTTGGCCAGGGCGGCGTTGCGGTCCGCTGCTTCACGCTTTTCAGCGATCTGGCGGGCGGTGCGCTCGTCGTCGGTCACGAAGAACGTGTCACCGGCGCGGGGAACGTTGGACAGACCCAGCACCTGCACCGGACGGGAAGGTCCGGCTTCGGTGACGTTTTCGCCGTTCTCGTCGAACATGGCACGGACGCGGCCGTGGGCCGTTCCCGCCACGATCGTGTCGCCGACCTTCAACGTTCCGGACTGGACCAGAACGGTGGCAACTGCACCGCGGCCCTTGTCCAGGTTCGCTTCGATGGCGATACCGCGGGCGTCCTTGTTCGGGTTGGCGCGCATGTCCAGGGCAGCGTCTGCGGTGAGCAGCACGGCCTCGAGCAGGGCGTCAATGTTGAGGTTCTGGCGGGCAGAGACCTCTACGAACATGGTGTCGCCACCGTATTCTTCGGGAACCAGGCCGTATTCGGTCAGCTGGCCGCGGACCTTCTCCGGGTTGGCGCCTTCCTTATCGATCTTGTTCACTGCGACCACGATCGGCACATCTGCTGCCTGGGCGTGGTTCAGCGCTTCAATCGTCTGCGGCATGACGCCGTCGTCGGCTGCGACAACCAGGACGGCGATGTCGGTCACCTTCGCACCACGTGCACGCATGGCGGTGAACGCCTCGTGGCCCGGGGTGTCAATGAAGGTGATCGGACGCGTAGTGCCCTCGTGATCGAACTGGATCTGGTAGGCACCGATGTGCTGGGTGATGCCGCCGGCTTCACCTTCAACCACCTTGGTGTTGCGGATGGCATCCAGCAGGCGCGTCTTACCGTGGTCAACGTGACCCATGATGGTGACTACCGGAGGACGTGCCTCGAGGTCTTCATCGCCTTCTGCTTCCAGCTCGGCATCGAAGTCGATGTCGAAGGTGCTCAGCAGTTCGCGCTCTTCGTCTTCCGGCGAGACAACCTGGATCTTGTAGCCCAGTTCCGAACCCAGGACGCCGAACGTCTCTTCGTCCAGGGACTGAGTAGCCGTTGCCATTTCACCGAGGTGGAACAGTACGGTCACCAGTGCTGCCGGGTTTGCCTCAATCTTGTCGGCGAAGTCCGTAATGGACGCACCGCGGCGCAGACGGACAACAGTGTTGCCGTCACCGCGGGGCACCGAAACGCCGCCCAGCGACGGAGCTGACATCTGCTCCAGTTCCTGCCGCTTTGCCCGCTTCGACTTGCGCTGCTTGCCGCGTCCTGCGCCGCCCTTGCCGAAAGCACCGGCAGTGCCGCCGCGTCCGCGGCCGCCCTTGCCGAAGCCGCCGCCAACGGGTGCGCCGCCGCCTGCACCTGGAGCTCCGCCCGGAGCGCCGCCCGGTCCCCTGCGGGGACCGCCGCCGGCACCGCCGCGTGCCGGGGCTGCCGGACGCTCGGTGCGGTTGGGCATCATGCCCGGAGTCGGACGAGGACCGCCGGGGCCGGCGGGACGTGCCGATGCCGGACGCGGGGCGCCCGGACGGGGTGCGCCGGGACGCGGGGCGCCCGGACGCGGTCCGCCGGAACCTGCTGCCGGACGGGGACCGCCGGCGCCGGCTGCTGCCGGACGCTCGGTGTTCTCGTCACGACGGCCCGGACGGGGCATTCCCTGGGACGGAGCAAACGGGTTGTTACCCGGACGCGGTGCGCCGGTTCCCCGGTCGTTCTCGCCGCGGCCGCGGGGTCGCGGCATGCCCTGCGAAGGGGCGAACGGGTTGTTGCCCGGACGTGCCGCGGGACGCGGTGCACCCGGACGGGGAGCGTTGCTGCGGGTGCCGGTTTCGGCGGAAGCAGCAGGCTTTTCAGCCTCGGGGGCCTTGGGAGCCGGACGGGCACCGGGCTTGGCGCCCGACGTCGGAGCAGCGGCAGGCTTCTGCGCAGCGGGGGCCGGAGCCTCCGGAGCCGAAGCGGGTGCTGCCGGGGCGGGTGCCGCCGGTGCCGGAGCAGCTGAAGCTGCCGGAGCCGGTGCCGCGGGAGCCGGAGCTGCCGGAGCCGATGCGGCGGGGGTGGGCGCCGCCGGTGCCGGAGCAGCGGGTGCTGCCGACGGGCGGGGACCGGGGGTGCCTGCGGATGCCGCGGGCTTGGAATCGGACTTCGATTCGGACGCCGGGAAGGCGCCGCGAAGTTTCTTGACTACGGGTGCCTCAATTGTTGATGAAGCGGAACGGACGAATTCGCCCAGCTCCTGCAGTTTTGCAACTGCGTCCTTCGAGGTGATGCCGAGCTCTTTGGCGAGCTCGTGTACGCGGACCTTGGCCACATTTCTCCTGTCTCGGTCCGCACCGAGCCAGGTACGAACCGTCTATTTCCTGCGGGCTTCCACTGCAGTCGCAGCAAAGCCCATCACAGAGCACAACAAAGCACTCATCGTTGTGTACTCATCGCTGGGTACTCATCGGGTTTCCATCAGATTGCTGACCCGCTTCCAGGTTGGACGGTTTCGAGTCCGCTCCCGGTCGGAGCGTGCTCAAGAGCCTTGAACCAAGCTTCCGCGTCCGCAGTGTCAACCGGACCCCTGAAGGCCCGGTTGAACGCGCGTCGCCGAAGCGCTGCTGCAAAGCATGCTGTCCCGCGGTGCACCCAGGCGCCGCGGCCAGACATGCGGCGGTTTTCGTCAACGCGGACGGCAGTTTTGCCTTCCGTGTTCACGGCCACCAGCCGCATCAGTACAGCCTGGTCATCCGTTTTCCTGCACCCAATGCACGTCCTCTGCGGGACATGCGCTGCAGCGCCTGAGGCTGCAGGGGACAAAAAGAAAGCGGACGGTGACCCGGCCTTGTCCATTCTAACGCGTTTCTCTCCGTGTGCCGCATCCACGCGCCGACCTGCCTGCTTAGGCGGTCTTCGCGTCGGAAACGATGTCGATGCGCCAGCCCGTCAGCTTGGCTGCCAGGCGGGCATTCTGCCCTTCCTTGCCGATTGCCAGCGAGAGCTGGTAGTCGGGAACCACAACCTGCGCTGAGCGGGTGTCCTCATCCGTGATGGTCACGGAGTTGACGCGCGACGGCGACAGGGAGTTGGCAATGAAGGTTGCCGGGTCCTCGCTGAAGTCCACGATGTCGATCTTTTCATCGTGGAGTTCGGTCATGACCGCACGGACGCGCGAACCCATTTCTCCGATGCAGGCACCCTTGGCGTTGATGCCCGGAACGTTGCCCTTCACAGCGATCTTGGTGCGGTGGCCGGCTTCGCGGGCCAGGGCCACAATTTCCACGCTGCCGTCCGCGATTTCGGGGACCTCCAGCTCAAAGAGCTTGCGCACCAGGCCCGGGTGGGACCGGGACAGCGTAATGGACGGGCCCTTGAAGCCGCGGCGCACATCAACGACGAAGGCGCGCAGCCGGGAGCCGTGCGTGTACTTCTCGCCCGGCACCTGCTCGGTGGGAGGCAGGAGCGCTTCCACGGCACCCAGGTTCACCTGGATCATGTGCGGGTTGTTGCCCTGCTGGATCTGTCCGGAGACGATTTCACCCTCGCGGCCCTTGAACTCCCCCACGATGGCGTCGTCTTCGACGTCGCGCAGCCGCTGCAGGATGATCTGCCGGGCAGTGCTGGCAGCGATCCGGCCAAAACCGGTGGGGGTGTCGTCAAACTCACCCACGGGCTCGCCGTCGTCGTCCACTTCCGTGGCCCAGATCGTGACGTGGCCATTCTTGCGGTCCAGTTCGGCGCGGGCTTTGTCCTGCGCACCGGACGTCTTGTGGTAAGCCACCAAAAGCGCCTGCTCAATGGTCGGAATCAACAGATCCAGAGGGATCTCCCGTTCGCGTTCCAGCAGCCTCAGCGCACTCATATCAATATCCATTTAGGCCTCCTCAGCTGTGGTTTCTTCATCGCTGTCGGCAGGGCCGTCCAGCGGTACGTCGTCAATATGCGCGAATTCGACTTCGACGCGTCCTTTGCGGATGTTGCTGAACGGCACAGTGGTCTGCGCGCCCTGCTTGGCCTTCATGCCCTTTTTCACCGGCAGTTCCGGTATCAGGGTGATGCCGTTCTCTTCCACGGAGACCAAACGGCCCATGATGTCATCGCCGGCCACCAGGTTTACCCGGACCATGCGTCCCACGTTGCGCCGCCAGTGGCGCGGTTCCGTCAGGGGACGCGATACACCGGGAGAGGAAACCTCCAAGTTGTACGCGCGCCCGTCGTCATTGGGATCGGCGTCCATGGCTTCCGATACGGCGTGCGCAACGTCGGAGATCCGGTCCAGGCTGACGCCTCCGGCCTGTCCCTCGGGAAGGTCCACAATGACGTGCACGGTGCGGGTGGCACCGGCCATTTTGATCTCGATGTCCTCGAGGAAAAGCTGCTGCTGTTCAACCGTGGGAGCAAGGAAGTTCTTGAGGCGCTGGGTTTCAGCGGTTATTTCTGCGTGCATGGCCTTCTTGCGGTAATCCGATGACGTGTCTTTTTTGGGGCTGGGCCGAACCGCCATAGGTGCCTCCCACTAGATGATGTTGTACCTACTAGCGTACCGACATTCCTGAGTCCCTACGGCATCGCCGCTGATGGGGGCTCGTTTCATGGCATCATCAGATGTAGTGAAGAAGCCCCCGAACCGTGCAGAGCCCGCGGCCGGCCGCGCCGGACGGGCGACGACGGTCCTGGGCGGGGTGAGGCGTACCACTTTGCTGGCTGTCCTGGCCGCCGTGGTCCTCAGTTTCAACCTCGCCGCCGGAACCAACACCTCCAAGGACCGGCCCGCCGGCTTTTCGGAGATTGCACTGGCCGACGCACGCGCTTCCGCAGCCGAGCTCTCCCGGCTGGCCCGGGAGCTATCCGGGGGCCCTGCGGAGTCCGCCGCACCTCAGGACGCACAGACTCAGGACGCACAGACCCTGGCCGCCGAGGCCACCACCCAGGCGGGAACCCTCGCTGAACAGTCAGCGCTCCTTGCCTCGCCCGAAAGCCTGCGGGACGGAACCCCCGCCTTCACGCTCCCGTCCCCGGAAGCGCACGCCGGAGCTGCCGATGAGTACGTTTCGGCACTTGCCGAGTCCGCCCGGGCCAGCTTGGATGCGGCGCTGCGGGCCGACGGCGGCACCGCGCGCCTGCTTGCTTCCACCGGTGCGGCCCAGCAGGTTTTGGCCGTCCGGGCCGCCGGTGCCGCAGGACTGCCCGCACCGGAAGCTTGGACACCGGCACCCGCTCCGGGGCCGGCCCCGGACAAGGATTCGGATCCCGCTTCGGACGGCAGCTGCCGCGGGGAGCCGGATGGTTCGGTTCCG
This sequence comes from Arthrobacter sp. TJ-58, assembly GCF_058269295.1. NCBI lineage: Bacteria > Bacillati > Actinomycetota > Actinomycetes > Micrococcales > Micrococcaceae > Arthrobacter > Arthrobacter sp. TJ-58. Next base: position 584,957 of record NZ_JBZCNM010000003.1, on the reverse strand, counting down.
GCCGAAGCGCAGAGCGGTCCTGATGCGGCCGGAGCCCTCCAGGGTGCCGTCGACGCTGAATACGGCGCCGCTTACGCCTACGAGGTGGCGATGGCACGCACTCCGGATGCGGCCGGACGCGCCTCACTTCGCGAAGCGCGAAACGGTCATGTGGCGGCAGGCGCCCTCGCTGTCCAGCTGCTGCCGCAGTTCTGCCTGCCGGCGCTGACTCCGGTGCCTGCTTACTCCCTGCCGCCGTCGTTCGCCCTGGACCCGGCCGCTGCCCTGGCGGCGCTGGAAGGATCCCTTCCCGGCGTTTACGCAGATTTGGCCGCCTTGAGCAGTGGAAGCGTCCGCGCCTTGGCTGCGGAGCGCCTGGTGCAGGTCAGTGCGGACCTGTACGCGGACACAGCAGCCGCCGATGTCCTTGCTGAGTCCGGTTCGGGCGTTTCCGCTGTCCCCGTACCGGCTGCTCCGGGGCTCGACGCTGAGCCCGCCGGACTCCCGTACCCGCCGGCGCCTCCTGGCCGATGACCATGCCCTTTCCCATCCGCATCCCCGGTGCGCTTGCGCAGCGCTATGGCCGTACCCGGGCAGGACGGAACTGGCTGGCGGGACTGCCTGCCGTCATTTCCGAGGCGCTGGAGCGGTGGGAGGCAGCGCCGGATCTTCCTCGCGGTGCCGAGCCGTGGCATGGCCACGGAGCCCTGGTCCTCCCGGTGCACTCACCCCGGGGTCCTGCGGTCCTGAAAGTTGCCTTTCCGCACGCGGAAGCGCTGACAGAGGCCCCCGCGCTGGCGTTGTGGGCAGGCAACGGCGCCGTGCACCTGCACGCCAGCGATTCCTCCAGCGGCACCCTGCTGCTGGAACGGCTCGACCACCGGCGGGACCTGCGCAGCACGGATATGGAAACCGCAGTGGAGGCGTGGGGAGCCGTGATGCGCAAACTCTCCCTCCCCGTCACGGAATCCCCGCTGTGGGCCGCGATCCCGCCGCTGGCCGAACGGGTGGAACAGCTCTCCGATGAGCTGCCCGCGGACTGGGAGGACCTGGGCCGGCCCTTTGAACGGACCCTGCTGGAGGCTGCCCTGGAGGTCTGCCAGACCCGCGGCGCCGTTGGCCGCCGCAGCAGCAATGACGTTTTGGTCCACACGGACCTGCACTTTGAAAACATCCTGTACCGGAACCACGGCTCATCCGCCGGGCAGGGATTCGTGGCCATCGATCCCCAGGCCATGATCGGGGAGGCCGAATTTGCTGCCGCTCCGATGCTGTGGAACCGGATGGAGGAGCTGGATCAGAACCGGCCGCAGGCGGATCTGCGCGGCCGGCTGGAGCGGCTGTGCAGCGCGGCGGGGCTGGATTATGACATTGCCCGGCAGTGGAGTGTGCTGCGGGAAGTGGAGAACGCCCTGGACTACATCCGGAACGGCCAGCGGGCCGACGCCGACCGTTCAGTGTGGGTGGCTGCCGCCGTCGCCGGGTAATGCGGCGGGCGGTTATGCCCTGATGTTTTCCACCCACACGTCGTAACCGAGCTTGCAGATCAGCGCGCCCACCACCACCAGGAACACGACGCGGATGAACTTGCTGCCCTGCTTTACAGCCATCCGTGCACCAAGGTAGCCGCCGACCATGTTGGCAACACCGAGGATGAGTCCCACGCCCCAGAGCAGGGCGCCGTTGGGCAGGAAGAATGCGAGGGCACCGAGGTTGGTCGCCATGTTCACGATCTTCGCCTTGGCGCTCGCGGCCAGGAAGTTGTAGCCCAGGAAGGTGACCATGGCGATGATCAAAAAGGATCCGGTCCCGGGCCCGATCAGACCGTCATAGAACCCGATGGCCAGGCCGATGCCGACTGCCGTGCCGTAGTGCCGGCGTCCGGTGTGCCGCAGTTTGGTTAGCTCCCCCACCGTGGGACGCAGCGCCGTAAAGATTGCCACGGCGATCAGCGCCACCACGATGATGGGCTTGAAGAGCGACGACGGCAGGGAGACGGCCAGGGCCGCTCCCCCGAAGCTGCCCAGCAGCGCGACGGCGGCCATGGGCAGCGCCGTCTTCAGGTCCGGGTGGGCGCGGCGGTAGTACGTGACGGCGCTGGTGGTGGTGCCGAAGATGGAACCCATCTTGTTGGTGGCCAGCGCCTGGACCGGCGTGATCCCCGGAATCAGCAGCAGGGCGGGAAGCTGCAGCAGCCCCCCGCCTCCCACGACGGCGTCGATCCAGCCTGCGGCAAGGCCCGCCACCACCACAAGGAGGATGGTGGCGAGCTGAATCTCCTCGAGACCGGAGACCACGCTGCGCCGTTACTGTGCAGCTGCGCGGCGGACGTACTCCACCGCTTCAGCCACGGGCACGTTTTCGGCGATGCCGGTGGCGCGGTCCTTGACCTCTACGACGCCGTCGGCCAGGCCGCGGCCAACCACCAGAATGGTGGGAACGCCGATGAGCTCGGCGTCACCGAACTTCACGCCCGGGGAGACCTTGGGACGGTCATCGTAAATGACTTCCAGTCCCGCGGCTTCGAGTTCTTCGGACAGCTTGGCAGCCGCCTCGAAGATCTCGTCACCGCGTCCGGTGGCAACAACATGGACATCGGCCGGGGCGACGGCGCGCGGCCAGATAATGCCCTTGTCATCGTGGTTGGACTCGGCCAGTGCGGCGACGGCGCGGGTAACGCCCACTCCGTAGGAGCCCATGGTGACCGTGACCAGCTTGCCGTTCTTGTCCAGCACCTTCACGCCCAGCGCCTCGGCGTACTTGCGTCCAAGCTGGAAGATGTGGCCCATCTCGATTCCGCGGGCGGCTTCCAGCGGGCCGGTTCCGTCCGGAGCTTCGTCGCCTTCACGAACCTCAACGGCTTCTATGACGCCGTCCCAGGTGAAGTCGCGGCCGGCTACCAGCCCGATCACGTGCTTGCCGGAGATATTGGCGCCGGTGATCCAGCTGGTGCCGGAGACCACGCGGGGATCCACCAGGTACAGCAGGCCGGTGGCGGACTCTGTGCCCAGGACGGGTTCGGTGAGGGACAGTCCCGGGCCGATGTAGCCCTTGACCAGGCCGGGGTGCTTCTTGATGTCCTCGTCGGTGGCGGGTTCAACTTCGAGCTCGCCGCCGATTTCCACATGCGCGGCGATGTTCGCTTCGATGCGCTTGATGTCCACGGCGCGGTCTCCGGGAACGCCGACGACGACGATCCGGCGTTCGCCGGTGGGCAGCGTCACGGCCAGGACCACGTTCTTCAGGGTGTCGGCAGCAGTCCATTCGCCGGACTCGCGGCCGAACCGTGCGTTGGCCTCGGCGACCAGGGTTTCGATGGTGGGAGTGTTCGGGGTGTCCACCACCTGCGCGGCCGGAGCAGCGGCGTAGTCGATCTCGGCCGGGGCCACGGTGGTGACGGCTTCAACGTTGGCTGCATAGCCGCCGGCGGAACGCACGTAGGTGTCTTCGCCCACCGGAGTCGGGTGCAGGAACTCTTCGCTCTTGGAACCTCCCATTGCACCGGAGACTGCGGAGACAACCACAATTTCCAGGCCGAGGCGCTCGAAGATGCGCAGGTAGGCGCCGCGGTGCGCCTGGTAACTGGCCTCCAGGCCCTCGTCGTCAATGTCGAAGGAGTAGGAATCCTTCATGATGAATTCGCGGCCGCGCAGCAAGCCGGCGCGGGGGCGGGCTTCGTCACGGTACTTGTTCTGGATCTGGAACAGTGAGACCGGCAGGTCCTTGTAGGAGCTGTAGAGGTCCTTGACCAGCAGCGCGAACATTTCCTCGTGGGTGGGAGCCAGCAGGTAGTCCCCGCCCTTGCGGTCCTGCAACCGGAAGAGATTGTCTCCGTATTCGGTCCAGCGGTTGGTGGCTTCGTACGGTTCGCGCGGGAGCAGGGCCGGGAAGTGCACTTCCTGGGCTCCGATGGCGGCCATTTCCTCGCGGATGATGGTCTCCACCTTGTTCAGGACGCGCAGGCCCAGCGGCAGCCACGAGTAGATGCCGGGGGCGGCGCGGCGGATGTAGCCGGCACGCACCAGCAGGCGGTGGCTGGCGACGTCCGCGTCGGAGGGGTCGTCGCGCAAAGTGCGCAGGAAAAGAGTGGAAAGTCGAAGGACCACGCTGGGAATCCGTTTCTGCAGCCGGTGGCTGCATTCATGCTGGGACAAATGAGGGAAATACTGCTCCCCTCTAATCTAGCGCGTGCTGCCCCCGCTCCCGGACAAGCGGCAGGACGACGGCGGGGCCTGGCCTGCGCTGCAGGCCAGGCCCCGGTTCGCCCTTCTCCGGCGTCGGACCCGGACCCGAAGCAGATTAGTTCTTTTCGAGCTCGGCCAGCGCCGCGTTGATGGTCTTCTCGGCTGCCGTCACCGCAGCGTCGTCATCTTCGGGGTTCAACAGGGTCACACTGGCGGTGACGGTGCCAGAGATTCCGCTGACCTGGAGGACCGCCCCCTCGGGCTTTCCATCCCGGCTGAGCTCAGTCCGGAAAGCCTGTGTGGACGGTGCCTGCGTGGAAGCGTCAATGGTTTCCACCGAGCCGTCGATTACCGTCCCGCTCAGCTCCATCGTGAAGTTCCCGCAGTCCTTAATGAGCTGCTTGCTGCTCCCGGTCTGCTGATCCGGCACTGACGCATCGTCGTAGCTGATCAGCATCAGCAGGTCGGTGCCGTCCATTCCCACGGCGGCGAGATTTCCGTCAGAGATCTTCTCGTCAAAGAAGGATGAAACAAGGCTGTTGCAGTGCTCCGGCGTGATGGTAACGCCCGTGAGGGGATTCTCGGCCAGCAGGGGGCGCACGGCGTCGTCGTTCTGCACTTCGCCGCTCAGTCCCTGGCTGGCTTTGACTGCGGTGAGCGCCGCCTCAAGTTCATCCGCCGTGTACTGCTCCCGGCCTGCCGCCGGAGCCGGCGTGGATGAGGGCGCGGAGGAGGCCGGTGCGGAAGCAGGCGAATCCGGCGAGGCGGGCGAAGCCGATGAGACGCTCTCTCCGGAGCTGCCGCAGGCAGAAAGGGCCAGGATCCCGGCCAGGCAGAGGGCGCCGGTCTTCATGGTGTTCTTCATGGTGTTTCTTTTCCCCCGGTTGGTGGCAGTCAGTTAGGGCATTCCGTCAGAAGAGGATGGTGGCGAAAGTGCCCACCTGTTCAAAGCCCACGGCTTCGTAGGTGGCGCGGGCGGGTGCATTGTAGGAATTGACGTAGAGGCTTACCAACGGCGCAACCTGCCTGGCGGCTTCCACCACTGCGGACATGTAGGAGGCGCTGAGGCCGCGGCCGCGGTAAGCGGGGTTCATCCAGACACCCTGGATCTGAACCGCGCCGCTGGAAACCGTTCCCAGTTCGGCCTTGAACACCACCTGACCGGAGGAATCGAAATCCACCAGGGACTGCCGCCGGGCAATGAGGGATTTCACCCGCTGCCGGTAGTGGTGGCCTCCGCCCGTAAGGGGCGAATATCCCACTTCCTCCTCAAACATGGCAGCGCAGGCAGGGAGCAGGACATCAAGTTCGGCGGGCTGGGCATAGCGCAGCCCGGGCGCCGGCTGTACCTGTGAAAGCCCGGTCATCTGCAGCAGCGGCTGGTCGCTGCGCACGTCGAAGGGCCGGGGGCTGGAATGCTGCAGCTCGGACCAGATGGACAGCACCGCTTCGGCCGGACCGAAGATGGAGGAATAGCGGTGCCCTGACCGGGCCAGGAACTGCCCGATCTCGGGGCCGTTTTCCGGAGTCACGCCCACCGGAACCACATTGACACCGGCCCAGCAGGCGGCGCTCAGGGCGCCGTCGTCGTCGAAAACGCCGACAACCCGCCCGCCGGCCGGCGTGGGCGCAGCGGTGCGGGTTGTTTCGAGGTGGGAGAGCAGGAAGATGTTGGCTACCGGGTCCTGCTCCGCGAGGGACCACAGGGCTTCGGTGTCCTCCTTGCCCAGAAGGCGGAGCGCGCCGGAGCTGCCCCCGCGGACGTCCGGTCCGCCGGAGTCGGCAGTCTTAGCCGACAACAACCATGGGGCCACCCGTGCCAGCATTTTCGCCATCGGACTCCCCCATGCTCTCTGCGATCTTCATAGCCTCTTCGATGAGGGTCTCAACAATCTGATCCTCAGGGACAGTCTTGATGACTTCCCCCTTCACAAAAATCTGTCCCTTGCCGTTGCCGGAGGCAACGCCGAGGTCAGCTTCGCGGGCTTCGCCCGGTCCGTTGACGACGCAGCCCATGACGGCGACGCGGAGCGGAACTTCCATGCCTTCCAGACCGGAGGTTACCTGCTCTGCGAGAGTGTACACGTCCACCTGGGCGCGGCCGCAGGACGGGCAGGACACGATCTCCAGCTTGCGCGGGCGCAGGTTGAGCGACTGCAGGATCTGGTTGCCGACCTTGACTTCCTCCACCGGCGGAGCGGAGAGAGAGACGCGGATGGTGTCGCCGATGCCCTTGGACAGCAGCGCGCCAAAGGCGGTGGCGGACTTGATGGTGCCCTGGAACGCAGGGCCGGCCTCGGTCACGCCCAGGTGCAGGGGCCAGTCGCCGCGTTCAGCCAGCAGCTCATAGGCGCGCACCATGACCACGGGGTCATTGTGCTTGACGGAGATCTTGAAGTCGTGGAAGTCGTGTTCCTCAAAGAGGGACGCTTCCCAGACGGCAGATTCGACCAGGGCCTCGGGGGTTGCCTTGCCGTACTTCGCGAGCAGGCGGGGATCCAGCGAGCCGGCGTTGACGCCGATCCGGATGGAGGTGCCGTGGTCCTTGGCAGCCTGGGCGATTTCCTTGATCTGGTCATCGAACTTGCGGATGTTGCCCGGGTTCACCCGGACGGCCGCACAGCCGGCCTCAATCGCTGCAAAGACGTACTTCGGCTGGAAGTGGATGTCCGCGATCACGGGGATCTGCGACTTCTTCGCGATGATCGGCAGGGCCGCGGCATCGTCGGCGCTGGGGCATGCCACGCGGACAATGTCACAGCCGGACGCCGTCAGCTCCGCAATCTGCTGCAGGGTGGCGTTGATGTCCGTGGTGGGCGTGGTGGTCATGGACTGGACGCTGATGGGGAAGTCTGAACCAACCCCCACCGAGCCCACTTTGATCTGGCGGGTTTTGCGCCGCGGTGCAAGGGTGGGCGGCGGTGCTGCTGGCATTCCAAGGTTGACCGAGGTCAAAACGTCCTCCATGTGCCTTATCGGCAGTAATTTCGACTGAAGCTAATGCGCCGCGAAAGATGCGCTAGTCCATTATCCACCCGCACCGGTGCGGGATGTACGAATATCGTTCTGGGCTTAGAGCTTGGGGCTTAGACCAGGTGTGCGAAGGCTCCCACGGCCGGGGACCATGCGGTGGTTTTCATGCCGGAGATGGCTCCGGCGGAAGCAAAGGGGTCCTGCTTGAGCAGGGACATGAGGTCCGACTCATCTTCTGCGGTGAAGATCAGCAGGGCACCCGCACCGTCCAGGAACGGACCGGAGGCCAGCATCCGGCCTTCCTCTGCCAGCCCGGCAAGCCACTGACGGTGGCGGGGGCGGTGCTCGTCGCGGATCGAGGCGGAGTCGGAGTCGTACACGTATTCAACTGCGAAAATGCTCATTGCTCCACCCTACGGGATGTCACCGTCACAGCAGGAAGGCGCGGGCTGCAGCCGCCACGCCAGCCGCCCACAGCATGGAGGCCAGGGTGCCGATAATGAACCGTTCAGCTGCTGCGGGAGTTTCCTTCAGCTCCGCGTACCGGCCCAGGCCCTTGACCGCCACCACGTAGGCGATGGCCACCGGTTCGGATGCCAGGACGGCGGCCGCGACGGCCAGCCGTTCCAGGACTCCGATCACCAGTCCGCCCCGGAGTACCGAGCCCGCGGCAGGAGTCCGGCTGACAGTCCGAGGCGGTGCCGACGACGGCGGAACTGCTGACGCCCCGCCGGACAGAACCGGCCCCTGCACCCGGCCGGCGGCCCTCAGTTCGCCGTCCAGATCCTGATCAGCGGCGGGATCGGCTTCGGTAAACGGCGGACCGGACGCTTCCACCGCGCGGGCCAGCCGGAGCACTCCGGCCGTGACGGGCCAGCCCAGGAGTGCCGCCGCCAGCAGGGTCAGGACTATCCAGATGAATTCCATCACTTGTGCTCCGTCTCATCGGCTGCGGAGTCCAACGCTGCGGACTTTGACACTGCAGAACTTGACCCGTCCATACGGGCCAGGTCATCGGCACGGGCCAGGAGGACGGCGGCTGCCGGGCGGGCAGCCCATTCTTCCTGCCAGCCCGAGCGCGCTACGGCTTTGCTCACGGCCTGGGAGCTGATGCCGAGCATCCGGGCGGCAGCGGTCTGAGCTCCCCATTTGCCGGGCTCGACGTGTTGCAGGATCCGCCATTCAGCCTCGGTACGCTCGGCCACCAGCCTGGCCAGGAGAACCAGCACCGCTTCCGCCTCCGGAGCGCCGGGGGAACCTTCCACCGCGACCGGCGGCCGGTCCCCCGTCTTCTTGGCCCGGTCAACGGCCCGCCGGGCGGCGACGAAGGCCGGACCGCCGGCTTCCCGGGGACTGCGCGGCAAGGGATCATGCACCGGACCGACGCCGATCCCCACATACCAGTTCCCGTACCGCAGGACCTGGAGCGCGGCATCCACGGCAGTTTCGGCGCTGTCACAGATTCCCTGGATTTCGTCGCCGACCGACCGCTCGAACCCAAGCACCATGGGCCGGTCCGCCAAGGCAGCCAAAAGCCCCGGAACGCGGTCTCCGCTCCCCTGGCTGTTGCGCTGGTCGATCGTGAGGACGAACATCCTGCAACCGTAAACGTATGCAAATCGAATTGCAACCTAAATCGGGTTCATTTGTGATTTCAACCGTCAGCTGGGGCGATGCCGAACCACCCTTGTGCAGTGGCACTACTAATGTTTCATTACTACTATGTCCAGAATTCAGGCACAGCAGGATGCTCAGCTCGTCCGGGCCGCCCTGCCCCTGCTGATCCTCACCCTGATCAGCCAGGACGAGTCCTATGGCTACCAGCTCGTGGAACGGCTCGCGGATTACGGCCTGCAGGTCACCACGGGACTGGTTTATCCGCTGCTGAGCCGTCTTGAGCGGGACGGCCTGGTCAGCTCACGAATGGTTGCGTCCACCTCCGGGCCTCCCCGGAAGTGCTTTTCCCTCACGGCAAGCGGAGAAGCTGCCAAGGCATCTGCCGAGACACAATGGCATCTCGTGTCGGCCGTTGTCGGGGAAACCATTGCAAAGGAGCACTCCCGAAATGACTGACACCAGCTCGCGGCCCGCAGCAACTTCGAGGCGTTCACTTCCCGGGCGCCGGCGAACGGAAGTGTATCTGACCCGCCTGGAATGGCATCTGGAGGGAGTCATGCCGGGAAAGGAACGCCGGGGAATCGTTCGGGAACTGCGGCAGGCTCTGGCCACCGATCCCCGCGGCACCGCAGCGGCCCTGCGCGATCTGGGATCGCCCCGCTCCCTCGCGCAGCAGTATGCCGAGGACGGTGCCTGCCGCCCCTTTTGGTCTGTTGGCGCCATAACTGCCGGCGCGGCCCTGCTGGTCTACTGGACGGTTTTTCTGGCATTTGCCTTCGGAATGCTCGCTGCCGTCGAGTCGACCGGACAAGCCGAGGCACACGGCCGCTTCCTCTTCGTCGATGTGCTGGCGTTCTCCGGAGCGGACGGGATAGGCATCGGGTGGACCAGTGAATGGGCGTGGCTCGTTGTACCGGCTGTCATCGCCCTGGTGGCCTTCCTGCTGGGCGCGCGTGTCTGGCGCCTCGGCTCCATGCGGCTCCATCGTTAGGAGCCCCGCTGGAGTACGCACCCCCGCGCGGAACGGCGCCCGCACCGGAGCACGGTACCAGCCCCCTAGTTGAAGAGGCTGACCGGCTTCACGATGTCGGCATAAATCAGCAGCACGCTCATTCCCATCAGCAGGGCGAACACCACATAGGTCACCGGCAGCATTTTGGCGAGGTCAAAGTGACCGGGGTCCGGCCGCTTGAAGAGCTTGGCGGTGCGGCGGCGCAGCCCTTCCCACAGGGCTCCGGCCACGTGGCCGCCGTCCAGGGGCAGCAGCGGAATCAGGTTGAACACAAAGAGAGCGAGGTTCACGCTGGCTACCAGGCCAACCAGTGATGCCACCTTGCTGGCAACCGGCACCTCTTCGAGGGCGGAAATTTCTCCGGCTATGCGGCCCACGCCCACCACGCTGATGGGGCCATTGGGATCCCGCTCTTCCGAAGAGAAAGCAGCCTTGCCCACATCCACGACGCGCTGCGGCAGATGGACAATGACGCCGGCAATGCTTTTCAGGTTGTCCCCCACCGCCGGCAGGACGGCAGCACCGGACTGCCGGACCAGCTCCGTGGAAGCTGCCACTCCGATGAAGCCCACTTCCTGCGTCACGGGGTTGCCGGCGTCGTCCGTGACGGGCGCACCGTCGTCGCCGGCCACTGGCCGCTCCGTCAGCAGCGGCGTAATGACGGTTTCCTGTTCCACGCCGTCGCGCTCGTAAGTGATCGGTACCTGGCGGCCGGCTGCTTCCTTGATCTGCGCCGAGAGGTCATCCCAGCCGGACACGGGGTTTCCGTCAAATGCGGTGATGGTGTCGCCGGGCAGCAGCCCCGCCTGATATGCGGGAGCGGCCGGGTCGGCATCCGTGCACTCGGTCTGGCCCTGTGCTGCCTGATCGGAGGTGATGACGCACTGGTTGACCTCGGCGAGCGTGGTGGTGCTCTGGGCGGTGCCGAAACCCATGAGCAGGACGGCAAAAAGAACGGTGCCGATCACCAGGTTCATGAAGGGACCGCCGAGCATCACGATGATGCGCTTCCAGATCGGCAGGTTGTAGAACATCCGGTTCTCGTCGCCCGGCTGCAGTTGCTCGGCCGCGGCGGCGCGGGCATCCGTGGCCAGCTGCTGGAACATTCCGGTGCTGGAGGCACGGACTGTGCCCTCGGCGTCGTCGGCCTTGTTGGGCGGGTACATGCCCACCATTGACACATAACCGCCCAGCGGCAGCGCCTTGAATCCGTATTCGGTTTCCCCGCGGCGCCGGGAGAAGACGGTGGGACCGAAGCCAATCATGTACTGCGTCACCCGGACCTTGAAGGCCTTGGCCGGCACCAGGTGGCCCACTTCGTGCAGGGCGATGGACACGGCGACTCCCACCGCCACGAACAGCACGCCCAGGATGAAGAGCAGAACGGTCAACGGATTTCCTTCGGGTCAGGGGAACAACGGGTCATGGCCTTAGCGTCCGCAGCGTTTCCGTGCGGCCTCGCGGGCCCACTTCTCCGCCGCCAGCACCGACTCCAGCGTCAGCGGCGCAGAGTCGGTGTGTTCAGCCAGTACGGCGGCGATCGTATCAACGATGTCTGTGAAACCGATGAGACCGTCGTGGAAGGCATCCACGGCCTCCTCATTGGCGGCGTTGTACACGGCCATGCCGGTGCCGCCGGCTGCGGCGGTGCGCTTGGCCAGCGCGACGGCGGGGAAGGCTTCCTCGTCCAGCGGCTCGAACGTCCACTCGGTGGCCTTGGACCAGTCGCAGGGCTTGGCGGCACCGGGCACGCGGTGCGGCCACCCCATACCGAGCGCGATCGGCAGGCGCATGTCCGGCGGCGAGGCCTGCGCAATGGTGGAGCCGTCCACGAACTGAACCATGGAATGCACTACGGACTGCGGATGAACGACGACGTCAATCTTCTCCAGCGGGACGTCGAAGAGCAGGTGCGCCTCGATCACTTCGAGGGCCTTGTTGACCATGGACGCCGAATTGGTGGTGACCATCCGGCCCATCTTCCAGGTGGGGTGTGCCAGCGCCTGGTCGGGGGTGACGTTTTCCAGCTCGGCGCGCTTCATGCCGCGGAACGGTCCGCCGGAGGCCGTGACGATGAGCCGGTCCACTTCCTCTGCGGTGCCGGAGCGCAGCGCCTGGGCGAGAGCGGAGTGCTCCGAGTCCACCGGAACCAGCTGTCCGGGGGCGGCGGCCTTCTTGACCAGCTCTCCCCCGACGATCAGGGATTCCTTGTTGGCCAAGGCCAGCAGGTGTCCGGCGGCCAGGGCCGCCAGGGTGGGTTCCAGTCCGATGGAGCCGGTAATGCCGTTGAGGACCACTTCGGCTTCGGGCCAGGCGGCAATGGCGGTGGCGGCCGAGGGACCGGTGAACAGCTCCGGATCGTAATCCGCAACGCCGGCGTTACGGGCGGCGTCCTGCACCGCTTTGTACAGGGTTGCGTTGTCCACGAGAGCGCAGCCGACGGCGGCCGCCCGGGTATGGACGGCCTGCCGGGCCAGCAGCTCCAGGTTCGACCCGCCGGCAGCGAGGGCAACGATGGTGAAAAGTTCGGGTGCGGCATCGGCCACGTCAATGGCCTGGGTACCGATGGAACCGGTCGAGCCCAGGAGCACGATGCGGCGGGGAACCCCCTCGGTGCTGCCGAAGGGCCGGTCGGTTGCTGCGGACGGGGTGCCGGAAGTTCCTGAAAGCTGCATGTTTCCAGTATCGCGCACGGGCGCCGCCGGGGATTGCCCGCTGCGCGGTTCCCGCCCCAACCTTCGTGCAGCTCCCGGGCCCAAACAGGAGTCCCGCCAATCCTCCGTGCAGCTCCCGGGCCCAAAAAGGAGCCCCGCCAATCCTCCGTGCAGCTCCCGGGCTCAAAAAGGAGATTTCGCCCCGTTTAGCCCCTTGATCTGCACGGAGGATTTTGGCAAAGCCCGTTATCTGCACGATGGATGCCGACAGCGTCATTACGAGCGCAGGTGCGGCAGCCATGGCGGCTACCCCGCATGCCGTTGCCAGATTGGATCACCCGCGCGGACTGCTGAGTCCGGTTTCCCGCCGGATTTGCACACACAGCAGCGGGCGGCCGGGCCGGAACCCGAAGAAGGCGCCGGCGACTAAAGGGTAATGGGCAGTGCCGCCACGGCATCTGGGATGCTCGACGAGCCGGAGACAACTTCCAGGATCTGCCGGCTGCCGCGGCCGCTGTTGATCAGCTCCGCGAGGACGGCAGCGACGTCGTGGCGGGAAATGCTGCCCTGTGACACGGACTCAGCCAGATCCACCAGCCCCTCGGCCTGATCGTTGGTAAGCCGTCCGGGCCGCAGGATCGTCCAGTCCAGGTCACGGGTGACCAGGTCCTCCTCCGCGGCCAGCTTTGCCGTGAGGTAGGCATACATGACATCGTCAAGCCCGTCGGGCCGGGCACCTCCGCGGACGGCGTCCAGTCCCACGGACGAAATCTGAACGAACCGCACCACACCGGCCTGTTCGGCGCCCTCCGCCAGCAGGACGGCGGCGCCCCGGTCCACAGTGTCCTTGCGCTCCGCGCCGCTGCCCGGTCCTGCGCCGGCAGCAAACACCGCTGCATCCGCGCCGGTCAGGACCTGGATGACGTCATCGGCGGTGCTGTTCTCCAGGTCGATGACCACCGGCGCCACGCCGTCGGCCTCCAAGTCCGCCGCCTGGTCAGGGTTGCGGATCAGTCCAGCCACGTCGTGGCCGTGGGCGGCGAGCAGCCGCCCGAGTTCGCGGGCAATCTGTCCATGGGCTCCTGCTATGACTATGCGCATCCTTCGAAGGTAGCGCAGCGCGGTCCCGGTGTCCCGGGGCCGGACCAAAACCCGCAGCAGCCCCGGTCAGCGGCCGGCGCGCTGCAGGGTCTGGCGGGCCTGCTTCAGCAGCGGACCGTCGATCATTTCACCGCGGAAGCTGAACACCCCGCCGTGCTTGGCGGCCTCTGCGGTCACGTCCTGCGCGTACGCCAGCTCCTCTTCCGACGGCGCGTAGGCGGCCCGCACAGCTGCCACCTGGCCCGGATGGATGCAGGCCTTGGCAGCGAATCCGGAGGCCGCGGCATCACGTGCCTCGACCTCCAGGCCCTGGACGTCCGGGATGTTGCCGTAGATCGAGTCCACGGCGCCTTTGCCGAAGGCACCGGCGGCCAGCAGCACCGTGGCGCGTGCGTGCTGTGCCACACCCCGGTAGCTGCCGTCCGGTCCCCTGCTGGAGTCCCCGCCGAGGGATGCCATCAGGTCCTCGGCACCCCACATCAGGGCCGCAACGCAGGAGAGCTGTGCAATCTCCGCGGCACGGACCACGCCCAGCGCCGTTTCCAGGAGCGCGAGGACGGTGAAGCCGGCGAGCGCCTCCTCCATGGCCGCGGGCTCTTCGGCCTTGGCCACCATCAGCGTGCGGTACGGGGTCTGCCGCACTGCGGCCAGGTCCTTCTCGAAGTCCGCGGTGCCCACCGGGTTGACGCGCACCATGGTGGTGGCCGGGTCCAGGGTGGAAGCAATGAGGTTTCGGCGCGCCGCCTCCTTATCAGGGGGCGCGACGGCGTCTTCCAGGTCCAGGATCACCGCGTCCGCCCGGTCGGCCGCCTTGGCGAACCGTTCCGGCCGGTCTCCCGGGCAGAAGAGCAGTGCAGGTCCCATGGGGAATGTGGTCACGCGGGGTCTCCTTCAGTGTGGAACATTTTCAGTGTGGAACGTTGCCTTCAACCTATCTCAGCGGCCGTTCCGGCAGCCTGCGTCCACACCAGTGCAGTCCGGGTGCACCGCCCCACAATGTCTCCGGTCTGGTTCCGTCCTGTGTGCGTCAGCGTGACGATTCCCTGCCCCGGCCGGGAGCCGGAGAGCCGCTTGTCCACCACTTCGGTTTCCGTATAGAGGGTGTCCCCGTGGAAGAGCGGATGCGGAAAGCTGATGTCCCCCAGCCCCAGCTGCGCCACCAGCGTGCCCTGGGTCAGCTGTCCCACAGACTGGCCCACCATTGTGGCCAGGGTCAGCATGGAGTTCACCAGCCGCTGCCCGAACGGCTGGTCCGCGCTGTAGGCCGCATCCAGGTGCAGGCCCTGGGTGTTCATGGTCAGGGTGGTGAACAGGACGTTGTCCGCCTCCGTCAGGGTGCGTCCGGGCCGGTGCCGGTAAATGACTCCCGGCTCGAATTCCTCGAACCACAGGCCGCGCTGCTCCACCACCCGGGGAGCCATGGCCAGTTCTTCGGTGCCGGCGTCCGGTGCCTCATACGTCAAGGTCCACCTCCAGGGGTGCGCCGGTGGAGGCAAGGACTTCATCCACGCTGACACCCGGAGCGGTTTCGCGCAGGATCAGCCCTTCCGGACCCACCTCGATCACGGCGAGGTCGGTGACAATCAGGTCCACGCAGGCCCGGCCGGTGAGCGGCAGGGAGCATTCGGTGACGATCTTCGGCTGCCCCGTGCGGTCCGTGTGGTCCATCATGACGATCAGCCGTTTGGCGCCGAACACCAGGTCCATGGCACCGCCCATTCCCTTGACCATCTTGCCCGGAACCATCCAGTTGGCCAGATCGCCGTTGGCTGCCACTTCCATGGCTCCCAGCACGGCAACGTCCACATGCCCGCCCCGGACCATGCCAAAGGAGGCCGCTGAGTCAAAAAACGAGGCACCGGAGTTCACCGTCACGGTTTCCTTGCCGGCATTGATCAGGTCCGCGTCCAGGTCCGCTTCCAGCGGATAGGGCCCGACGCCGAGTACCCCGTTTTCGGAGTGCAGCACCACTTCCACGCCGTCGGGAATGTAGTTGGGAATGAGCGTGGGCATGCCGATCCCCAGATTGACGTACTGGCCGTTCTCCAGTTCCCGGGCCACCCGAGCGGCGAGTTCATGACGTGTCAGGGCCATGTCAGGCCTCCTTCGGTGTATCGGACGGCTGCCGGACCGTGCGTTTTTCGATCCGTTTCTCGCCGGTTCCCACTTCCACCACACGCTGGACGTAGATTCCGGGGACGTGGATCTGCGCCGGGTCCAACTCGCCCGGTTCCACCAGTTCCTCCACCTCGGCAATGGTGGTCTGTCCGGCCATGGCGCAGAGCGGATTGAAGTTCATGGCCGTGGCGCGGAAAACCAGGTTGCCGTGCCGGTCCCCCTTCCAGGCGTGCACCAGCGCAAAGTCCGGGGTCAGCGCTTCCTCCAGCACAAACGGCGCGTCGTTGAAGGTGCGCACCTCCTTGGGCTCGGAGGCCTGCAGGACCGAACCGTCGCCGTCGTACTTTTGCGGCAGCCCGCCCTCGCTGACCTGGGTGCCCACTCCGGCGCTGGTGTAAAAGGCCGGAATGCCCGCCCCGCCGGCCCGCAGCTTTTCAGCCAGCGTGCCCTGCGGAGTCAGGATCACTTCCAGCTCGCCGGCCAGGAACTGCCGCGCGAACTCCTTGTTCTCGCCCACATAGGAGCTGACGGTGCGGCGGATGCGGTGATCGGCCAGCAACCGGCCGAGCCCCCAGTCATCCACGCCGCAGTTGTTGCTGACCGTCTCCAGGTCCGCGGCGCCCTGATCATGCAGGGCATCGATCAGCGCGACGGGAATTCCGCAGAGCCCAAAGCCGCCCACTGCCAGCGAAGCGCCGTCGGCGATATCCGCCACCGCTTCGGCGGGTGTGCCTACCACCTTGTCAATCATGACTGTGTCCGTTCGTTAATCGTCCTTGACCAACCTGCCGCCGGCCTGAGCCGCCGCTTCTCACCGGAGTATTCCGCTTATCCTAGAGCCCCAGCTCGCGGGCGATGAGCATCAGCTGGACCTCCGTGGTTCCCTCGCCCACCTCCAGGATTTTGGAGTCGCGGTAATGCCGGGCCACGCGGTACTCGTTGATGAAGCCGTAGCCGCCGAAGATCTGGGTGGCGTCGCGGGCGTTGTCCATGGCTGCTTCACCGGCCACCAGCTTGGCCATGGCGGCCTGGGTCTTGAACGGCTTGCCTGCCAGCATCCGCGCCGCGGCATCATAGTAGGCCAGGCGGGCGGTGTGGGCACGGGTCTGCATGCGGGCGATCCGGAAGGAAATGGCCTGGTTGGTGCCGATTGGGGCACCGAATTGTTCGCGTTCCTTGGCGTAGCGCAGAGCTTCCTCCACGCAGCCCTGCGCCGCTCCGGTGGCCAGTGCGGCAATGGCGATGCGTCCTTCATCCAGAATCTGCAGGAAGTTGGCATAGCCGCGGCCTTCGGCGCCCAGCAGGTTGGCCTCCGGAACGCGGACGTTGTCCAGGGTCAGCGGATGCGTGTCCGAGGCGTTCCAGCCCACCTTGTTGTACGCCTTCTCCGCGGTGAACCCCGGGGTTTCGGCGGGCACCAAGATGGTGGAGATCTGCTTTTTGACCTTGGTTCCGCCCTGCCCGTCAGGCACCTCGGAGGTGCCGGTGACCGCGGTGACGGTGACCAGGCGGGTGATGTCGGTGCCGGAGTTGGTGATGAACTGCTTGGTTCCGTTGATCACCCACTGCCCGTTCTCGCGGTATGCCTTGGTGCGGGTGCCGCCGGCGTCGGATCCGGCCTCGGACTCGGTCAGTCCGAAGCCCGCGAGCGCCTCGCCGGAGGCCAGCATCGGCAGCCACTGCTGCTTCTGCTCCTCGGTGCCGAACTTGTAGATGGGCATGGCGCCCAGGGACACGCCGGCTTCGAGCGTGATGGCCACCGACTGGTCCACCCGGGCCAGCTGCTCCAGTGCCAGCGCCAGGGCAAAGTAGTCTCCGCCCATGCCGCCGAACTCTTCCGGGAACGGCAGCCCGAACAGGCCCATCTCGCCCATCTGCGCCACCACCTTGTACGGGAAGCTGTGCTCCTCGTCATGCTGGGCGGACACCGGTGCCACCACGTTGTCCGCGAAATCGCGCACCATGTCCACCAGGTCCTGGTGGTCCTCGCTCAGTTCAAAGTCCGGCATGTCCTGCTCCTTCAAGCGGTTCGGTTGTTCCGGCGGCGGGCTCCGCTGCCGGACGTGGTTGGGGTGCTGCGGGTGCTTCAGTTTCGGGATCCGGCGTCACCACGGCCAGCACCTGGTCCGCCTTCACCAGGTCACCGGGGCGCAGGTTCAGGGAGACAAAGCCGTCCGCCGGAGCAACCAGCTGGTGCTCCATCTTCATGGCCTCCACGCTCAGCAGCGGCGCTCCGGCGGTGACCCGGTCGCCGTCGGCCACTGCCACGGCCACCACGGTGCCGGGCATCGGCGAGCGCAGCACCGGATCGGCGGCTCCCTCCGCCCGACCGGCAGCGGCACGCTCGGCGGCGAGCAGCTCGGTCCGGCTCCGCAGACGCAGGGGTGCGGCGTAACCGGCACCTGCGGTCCACAGAGTGGGTGCGGCGCTTCCCTCCCCCGGCACTGAAGCCAACGTGAGCGGATGCACGACGCCGTCCAGCGTCACCATGGCGCGGTTCCCCTCGCGCAGCAGCGAGGCCTGCCGCTCGGGCCCGTCATTGACGGTGACTGCGGCGCCGGAGACGGTGCCGCGGAGGACGACGACGTCGTCCGGCAGCTGGGAATCGGCTGCGGCGAACACGAGGGTCAGCGGCGCCCGTGCCCCCAGCCGCCAGCCGTCGGCCCGGCCCCAGGGGGACGGTCCGGCTGCCAGGTCAGCCGCTGTTGCCAGGGCAGCGGCCGCCAGTTCCGGCTCACCGGGACGGCGGAAGGCCAGGTCCGGCAGCTTGCGTTCAATCAGCGTGGTGTCCAGGCGTCCGGCGCGCACCTCGGGATCGTTGATCAGCAGGCGCAGGTATTCGATGTTGGTACCGATGCCCAGGATGACGGTGTCCGCCAGCGCCGCGTCCAGCCGGCTCAGCGCGGTGTCCCGGTCAGGACCCCAGGCGATGATTTTCGCCAGCATCGGATCGTAGCTGGAGGAAACCGGCAGGCCCGGCAGCAGGGAGGAATCCACCCGGATGCCTTCCCCCGCCGGCTCCTGCAAAAAATGCACGGTTCCGGTGGTGGGCAGGAAGCCGGAGGCAGGGTTTTCCGCATAGACGCGCGCCTCAACGGCGTGTCCGTTCAGGCGGACGTCGCCCTGGTCCAGCTGCAGCTTTTCGCCGGCGGCAATGCGTACCTGTTCCTCCACCAGGTCCAGGCCGGTGACCATTTCGGTGACCGGATGCTCCACCTGCAGACGGGTGTTCATCTCCATGAAGAAGAATTCGCCCGGTGCGGCGTCGGAGACCAGGAACTCCACGGTGCCGGCGCCGGTGTAGTCCACGGAGCGGGCCGCATCGCACGCGGCCTGGCCGATCCGTTCCCGGGTCACCTCGTCCAGCAGCACGGACGGGGCTTCCTCGATGACTTTCTGGTGCCGGCGCTGCAGGGAGCACTCCCGCTCCCCCAGGTGTATGACGTTGCCGTGGGTGTCCGCCAGGACCTGGACCTCGATGTGCCGGGGCACCGCGATGAGCCGTTCCAGGAAAAGGGTGTCATCGCCGAAGGCGGACGCCGCGACCCGGCGTGCGGTGGGCAGGATTTCCGGCAGCTGGTCCGCGTGTTCCACCACGTGCATGCCCTTGCCGCCGCCGCCGGCTGACGGTTTGATCAGCAGCGGATACCCCACCTCCGCCGCGGCAGCAATGAGCTGCTCATCGCTTAGCCCGGATTCGGCTATGCCGGGAACCACGGGCACGCCGTGCGAGGAGACGTGGTTCTTGGACCGGATCTTGTCCCCCATCAGGTCCAATGCGCGTACTCCGGGACCAATGAACACAATCCCGGCTGCGTCCAGGGCGCGGGCAAAGTCGGCGTTTTCGCTGAGGAAGCCGTAGCCGGGGTGGACGGCCTGGGCGCCGACGCTCCGGCAGGCAGCCAGGACGGCGTCCACGTTGAGGTAGCTTTCCCGGGGTGCGGCCGGACCCAGCCGCACCGCAACGTCGGCTTCACGCACGTGCCGGGCGCCGGCGTCGTCGTCGCTGTACACGGCGGCGGAACGGATGCCCAGCCGCCGCAGGGTGGCAATGATGCGGCACGCGATCTCGCCGCGGTTGGCCACCAGGACGGTGTCAAAGAGCTTCTCGGTCATTTCTGCCTCACATCCGGAACAGGCCGAAGGAGGTCTCCGGCAGCGGGGCGTTGGCGCACACGTCCAGGGCCAGGCCCAGGACGGTGCGGGTGTCCGCCGGGTCGATGACGCCGTCGTCCCACAGCCGCGCCGTGGAGTAGTACGGGCTGCCCTGGGCTTCATAGGTCTCGCGGATGGGTGCCTTGAATGCTTCTTCGTCCTCCGCGGCCCATTCCTCGCCGCGGGCTTCGAGCTGATCGCGCTTGACGGTGGCCAGGACTGAGGAGGCCTGGGCGCCGCCCATCACGGAAATCCGGGCCGCCGGCCACATCCAGAGGAAGCGCGGGCTGTAGGCCCGGCCGCACATGGAATAGTTCCCGGCGCCGAAGGAGCCGCCCACAATGACCGTGAGCTTGGGAACCCGGCAGGTGGCGACGGCGGTGACCATCTTGGCGCCGTTCTTGGCGATGCCGCCGGCCTCGTAGTCGCGGCCCACCATGAAGCCGGAAATGTTCTGCAGGAAGATCAGCGGAATGCCGCGCTGGTCGCACAGTTCAATGAAGTGTGCGCCCTTGAGCGCTGATTCGGAGAAGAGAACGCCGTTGTTGGCGACGATGCCCACCCGGTGGCCGTGCAGCCGGGCGAAGCCGGTGACCAGGGTCGCGCCGTATTCCTTCTTGAATTCGGAGAATTCGCTGCCGTCCACCAGCCGGGCAATGAGCTCCCGGACGTCGTAGGGGGTTTGGAGGTCCGCGGGCACGGCCCCGTAGATTTCGGCTTCGGAGTGCGACGGCGGCCGGGTCGGCAGAATCTCCCAGGCCGGGGGATGCACGGGCAGGGTTTCCACGATGGTACGCACGATCTCCAGGGCGTGGGCGTCATTGTCCGCCAGATGGTCGGTGACGCCGCTGATGCGCGAGTGCAGGTCACCGCCGCCGAGCTCTTCGGCCGTGACAATCTCGCCGATGGCGGCCTTCACCAGCGGCGGTCCACCCAGGAAGATGGTCCCCTGGTTGCGCACGATGACGGTTTCATCGCTCATGGCCGGCACGTAGGCGCCGCCGGCGGTGCAGGATCCCAGCACGGCGGAAATCTGCGGGATCTTCCGTGCGGACATCTGGGCCTGGTTGTAGAAGATCCGGCCAAAGTGGTCCCGGTCCGGAAAAACATCATCCTGCTTGGGCAGGAACGCGCCGCCGGAGTCCACCAGGTAAATGCACGGCAGGCGGTTTTCCAACGCAATTTCCTGGGCGCGCAGGTGCTTCTTCACGGTCATCGGATAGTAGGTGCCGCCCTTGACTGTGGCGTCGTTGGACAGCACCATCACGTGCCGGCCCTGCACCAGGCCGATGCCGGCGATCAGGCCGGCGCCGGGGCACTCGTCGTCGTACATGCCGTCCGCGGCCAGCGGGGAGATCTCCAGGAACGGGCTGCCCGGGTCCAGCAGCCGGTCCACGCGCTCGCGCGGCAGCAGTTTTCCGCGGGCCGCGTGGCGTTCCCGGGAACGCTCCGGTCCCCCGAGCGCGGCCTGCTCCAGCCGCTTGCGCAGGTCCTGCACCAATTCAGCCTGCGCGACGGCGTTGCGGGCGTAATCCGGTGAGGCGGGGTCGAGCCGGGTTGCAAGGGTCTCCATTGACGTCTCTCTGCTCAGTGCGGACAGCTGCTCGGCACATTTGCCGGAAGCTCCAGCGCCGGTTAATGACGGCTAACTCAAATCAGGTTATTGGTTATTAACCCAGCTGTCCACCACAATGGAAACAGTTCCTCAACCGAAGCGGCCGGAAAGGCGGGCATGGACGCAGTTCCAGAAGAAGCGCTTCCCGCGGCCCCGGCCAACGGGACGAGCCGGCCGAACCGGGAAACGCCCGCAGCGCCCGCCAGTCCCGCCGGGCGCTCCGCCGGCGGCCCCACCGGGCGCACCCTGGCCAAGGCCTCCCGCCGGACGGCCATACTCAACGCCGCCGCAGCACTCTTCGCCGAACGCGGCTACAACGGCGTGTCCATTGAAGAGCTCGGGGCAGCCGCCGGCGTCAGCGGCCCTGCCGTGTACCGCCACTTCAGCGGCAAGCCCGGGGTCCTGACAGCCCTGCTGGTTGGCGTGAGCGAGGACCTGCTCCACGGCGGAAAAGCCGTAGCCGCCGAGTCTTCCACCCCCGAGGAATCGCTGCGCAGGCTGGTGGAATTCCAGGTGGACTTCGCCCTGCGCCAGGCGAACGTGATCCGGGTCCAGGACCGGGATTTGAACAGCCTGCCGGCGCCGGACAAACGCACCGTACGGCAGCTCCAGCGCCAGTACGTGGAAGTATGGGTTGATGCCCTCTCCGCTCTGCATCCCGGTTCGGCTCCGCCCCTGCTGCGGGACCGCGCCCAGGCCGTCTTCGGATTGATCAATTCGACCTCGCACACGCTGAACACAAAAATGTTGGCCCGGGACACGGCACGGCTGCGGTCGCTGCTCGAAACCATGGCATGGGCTGCCCTGAATGCCTAGTACCCTGAATCAAACCCCTCGAGCAGAAAGACCTGCTGTGATTGAGCTTCGTGCCGTAGTTCCCGCCGACCTGGATGAATTCTTTTCCCATCAGCTGGATCCAAGCGCCAACCATATGGTTGGCTTTGCCGCCAAGAATCCCTCTGACCGCGGTGTCTTCGATCACCATTGGCAGAACATCCTCAACGATCCCACCGTCACTGTCCGCACCATTGTGGCCGACGGTGACGTGGTTGGCGGCATCATGGCCTACCGTGAAGGCGGCATCCCGGAGATCAGCTACTGGATCGACACCGAGCGGTGGGGCCAGGGCATCACCACGGCCGCCGTTGGCCAGTTCCTGCAGGAGTTCGACGAGCGCCCCATCCGCGCCCGGGCCGTCGCGGACAACGCCGGTTCCATCGCCATCCTGGAGAAGTACGGCTTCAAGGTGGTGGGCGAGGCGCAGGGCTTCGCCAACGCCCGCGGCGCCGTCGTGCGGGAACTTGAACTTGAACTGAACTAATCCGGCACGCTTCCCTCCGCCGAGTGTCGAGATACGGCCGCTTACCCGCATCCAGTGTCGAGACGATGCCGCTTGGGGGCGGGGATAGCGGCATCACTGCGTCATTCGACGGCGGTGAGGGGCACCAACCCGACGCCGCACCTCCGACACTGCACCTACACTGCACATCAACGTGAGCTGAACTGGTTCGGCACGCACAGAACCCGCCGTCCCGAAGTTGGGACGGCGGGTTCTGTCGTCAGTGACTGCTAGATCAGGGTCAGGGCCATGGCGGGATCCGCCAGCACCGTCCCCACGTCGTTGAGGAAACGTGCACCCTGCTCGCCGTCGACCAGCCGGTGGTCGAAGGACAGGCTGAGGGTCATGACCGACCGCACCGCGAGTGCCCCTTCATGGACCCACGGCTGTTCCCGCACCGCGCCGAGTGCCAGGATGCCGGCCTCTCCCGGATTGAGGATGGGCGTTCCGGCATCGATGCCGAACACCCCCACATTGGAGATCGAGAAGGTTCCGCCGGACAGGTCCGCCGGGGTGGTCTTGCCGGCGCGGGCGGTCTGCGCCAGATTGCCTACGGCGTCGGCCAGGGCACGCAGACCCAGGGACTGCGCGTCCTTCACATTGGGAACCATGAGGCCCCGCGGTGTCGCTGCGGCAATACCGAGGTTCACATAGCGGTACTGCACGATTTCCCGTGCGGCCTCGTCCCAGCGCGAATTCAGCGACGGATGCCGTCCCAGCGCCAGGCAGACAGCCTTGGCGGCCAGCGTCAGCGGCGTCAGCTTCACGCCGTCGTACGCCTTGTGGCCGCGAAGGCGCGCCAGCAGTTCCATCGAAGCCGTGACGTCCACGGTCAGGAAGACGGTCACGTGCGGTGCCGTGAAGGCACTGGCTACCATTGCCGCGGCGGTGTGCTTGCGCATTCCGGCGATCGGGATCCGTTCCTCCCGGACACCCGGGGAAACGGCGGACGACGGCGGCGGCAGCGACGGGGTGCCGGCCTCCGGCGGCTGCTGCACAGCTGCCTCGCCCGTGCCATCTGCCAGGTTTTCGGCGGCCCGGGACACATCGGAACGGACAATCAGGCCGTCCGGTCCCGTTCCGTCCAGGTTTGCCAAATCCACCCCGAGATCCCGGGCGAGCTTGCGCACCGGCGGAGACGAACGGGGGCGCTCCCGCGGCGGCGCAGCGGCTTCCTGCGGCAGGGCCGGTTCGACAGGCCGAACCGGCGCTGCGGGGGCAGGCGGCGCCGGGGCAGCCGGTTCCACCGCCGTGGCGGCAGCCTGCGGTGACACCCCGGTCAGCCAACGGCGCCGCGCCGGCCGGCCGGTCTTCTCGGGAACTGCCCCGTAGCCGACAAGGTTGGGGGTGCGCTTCAGCGGTTCCGAACCGGACAGATCTGCCCGCACAACGCCCTCGGCCAGTCCTCCCTCATCCCCGCCGCCGATGTCGAAGGACACGATGGGAGCGCCGACTTCCACCACGGATCCGGCCTGCTCATGCAGCAGCGCCACGGTTCCTGCGTAGGGTGAGGGCAGTTCCACCACGGCCTTGGCCGTTTCCACGTCGGCAATGACCTGGTTCAGGGTGACCTTGTCCCCTACTGCCACATGCCAGCTGACGATCTCGGACTCGGTGAGTCCTTCGCCCAGGTCCGGGAGGCGGAATTCCTTGATCACAGACCGGCTCCTTCCAGGATGGCGCGCGCTTCGCCGGCGGCATCCCGGGCACTGAGCGAGTTGGGGCGGCGCAGGGCCCGGTCCACGCCGTCGAGGATCCGGTCCAGATCCGGCAGGTGGTGGTGCTCGAGCTTGGAAGACGGGTACGGAACATCAAAGCCGGTGACCCGAACGGGTGCATGCTCGAGGAAGTCGAAGCAACGCTCGGTGATGCTGGCGGAGATTTCGGCGCCCACGCCGCCGGATTTTCCGGCCTCATGGGTGATGACGAGCCGGCCCGTCTTCCGGACGGAGGCTTCCACCGTGGCGAAATCCACCGGTGACAGGGACCGCAGGTCAATGACTTCCACGGAAACGCCCTCATCCGAGGCGGCCACGGCCGCGTCAACGGCGGTCATGACCAGCGGACCGTAGGTCACAAGGGTCACGTCGGTGCCTTCGGTGACCACGCGTGCGGAGCCCAGCGGCAGCGCGCCGTCAAGGTCCTCATTAACTTCGCCCTTGACGTGATAGCGGCGCTTGGGCTCAAAGAACAGCACCGGGTCGTTGCTGATGATGGCCTGCTGGATCATGGTGTACGCATCCTGCGGGTTGGATACGCTGACCACGCGCAGTCCGGAGGTGTGGGTGAAATATGCTTCCGGAGACTCCGAGTGGTGCTCAGGTGAACCGATGCCGCCGCCGAAGGGCACGCGGATGGTCAGCGGCATGTTGACGGCACCGCGGGTGCGGTAGTGCATCTTGGCGACCTGGCAGACAATCTGGTCAAAGGCCGGGTAGATGAACCCGTCGAACTGGATTTCCACCACCGGACGGTAACCGCGGAAGGCCAGCCCGACGGCGGTGCCCATGATGCCGGATTCGGCCAGTGGGGTATCAATGACGCGGTGTCCGCCGAAATCCTTCTTCAGCCCGTCGGTGATGCGGAAGACGCCGCCGAGGGTGCCGATGTCCTCCCCCATCAGGACGACCTTGGGGTCGGCGTCCATGGCGGCGCGGAGCCCGGCGTTGATGGCACGGCCAAAAGTCATGGTGCTCATGCGCGCTCTCCCTTCGTGTGGGCCGCAGCCTGGTCAGTGCCGCCGTCGTCTTCCGTGCCGTACACGGCGAGGTAGCGGGCGTATTCCTCCTGCTGGTTCTCCAGCCAGGAGTTGGGTTCGGCGTAGACATGCGCAAAGAGTTCCATTGCCGCAGGCGGTGCCATGCCGATGCAGGCCTGGCGCAGTTCAGCGGCCACAGCGTTGGCGTGGGCGGCCACCGATTCCGCAAACTCGCCGGTGAACAGGCCCTCGGACCGCAGCAGGGCTTCCACCCGGCTGATCGGATCCTTGGCCCGCCATTCCTCCAGTTCCGCGGCGTCGCGGTAGCGGGTGGGATCATCCGCGGTGGTGTGCGGACCCATCCGGTAGGTCACGGCCTCGATGAAGCTGGGCCCTCCCCCGCTGCGTGCCCGTTCCAGGGCCTCGCGGGTGACGGCCATGACGGCGAGGACGTCGTTGCCGTCCACCCGGACGGAGGGAATGCCGAAGCCCGGGGCGCGGTTGGCGATGGGCACCTGTGCCTGCAGGCCCACCGGCTCTGAAATGGCCCATTGGTTGTTGGAGCAGAAGAAGACAACGGGCGCATGGAAGCTGGCCGCGAAGACCATCGCCTCATTCACGTCGCCCTGGCTGGTGGCGCCGTCGCCGAAATAGGTGATGACGGCGTCGTCCGTTCCGTCGGCAACCACGCCCATGCCGTAGCCTGCCGCGTGCAGCGCCTGGGCGCCGATGATGACCTGGGTGGGGGCCATGTTGACGGTGAACGGATCCCAGCCGGCGGCGGCGTTGCCCCGCCACATGCGCATCAGGGACTCCGGGTCCACGCCGCGGCACCAGGCAACCCCGTTTTCACGGTAGCTCCCGAACACGAAGTCGCTGGCCCGCAGGGTGCGGGCGGAGCCGATCTGGGCGGCTTCCTGGCCCAGGAGCGGCGGCCAGAGGCCCAGCTCACCCTGGCGCTGCAGTGCGGTGGCCTCGGTGTCGATCCGGCGGATGACCACCATGTCTTCGTAGAGGGCACGCAGCTGGTCTGCATCAACATCGGAGACCCAGTGGTCGTAGTCGGAGGATGCCCGGGAACCGTCGGGACGGATCAGCTGGACGTAGGGGCCGGCAGCGGTAGCGCCGTCATGGGAAATTCGAACAGGAGTATGCAGAGACACGTCGGTACGCATCCTTCCGTGTTGGGCCCCAGGGGTGGCGGGACCGAACCGATGCCCGGGCGACGTTGCCCGGATAACTGTGACACTACTCACACTTATCAGGCGGCACAACCGTTTCCGGATTCGCTGCGCATTATGCTCTACGGGTCGCCATTCGGCCGTGCTAATCTTTCGCACTATGCCTCTGGACAGTACCGACACCCGCCTGCTCCTTGCCATGGCCCGGGATCCGCGGCGCACGGTTGTAGCTCTGGCCACGGCCCTGGGAATCTCCCGCAACACGGTCCAGGCCCGGCTGGCGCAGCTGGAAAAGAAGGCAGTGTTCCTGTCCTTCGAACGCAGGATCAGCCCGGCCGCGCTGGGTTATCCGCTGATGGCTTTTGTCCATGTGCACGTGCAGCAGCAACAGCTGGCCGCCATCACCGCCCAGCTGGCCGGCATCCCGGAAGTAGTGGAGGCCCACGGCCTGACCGGCGACGCGGACATCCTCCTGCGCGTGGCCGCCGTTGACGCCGAGGACCTGTTTCGGATCAACAAGGCCATTCTCGCGGTGCCCGGCGTCGAACGCTGCGATACCAATCTGGCCATGGGCGAGCTCATTCCGTTCCGGGTCACTCCCCTGCTCGAACGCGGCGACGCCGAAGACTGACTCCCGGACGCCGCCCGGCCCGCGCCAAAGGCTTCCGCCCCGCCCACAAAAGCCCCGCCAACGCAAACACCCGGTCCCCTGCCGAAGCGGGGAACCGGGTGTTGGTCCGGGAAGATGCGCGGAAGGCTAGTGGTCCACAGCCTTTTCCGCGCCGACACCGGTCAGGGACCGGACTTCCATCTCCGCCTGCTTCTGCGGGGACTCGTCGTCCTTGCCCAGGACGGTGCCGAGCCAGCCCAGCAGGAAGGCCAGCGGGATGGACACCAGGCCCGGGTTGTTCAGCGGGAAGACCGAGATGTCGATCCCCGAGACCATGGACGTCTCGGCCCCGGAGAACACCGGCGAGAGGATGATCAGCAGAATCGCCGAGATGAGGCCGCCGTACATGCTCCAAATGGCACCCTGGGTGTTGAAGCGGCGCCAGTACAGCGAGTACAGGATGGTGGGCAGGTTGGCACTGGCGGCAACCGCGAAGGCCAGGGCCACCAGGAAGGCCACGTTCTGACCCTGCGCACCGATGCCGCCGAGAATGGAAATCACGCCGATTACCAGCACCGTGCGGCGGGCGACCTTGACCTCGCCGTCGGGGTCCACCTTGCCCTTGCGGATCACGTTGGCATAGATGTCATGCGCAAAGGACGCCGCAGCCGTGATGGTCAGACCGGCCACCACAGCCAGGATGGTTGCGAATGCCACCGCGGATATCAGGCCCAGCAGCACCGGCCCGCCCAGCGCAAAGGCCAGAAGCGGAGCTGCCGAGTTCACGCCGCCGGGGGCGGATGTGATGGTCTCCGCGGGAATCAGCGCGGCAGCGCCGTAGCCCAGGACCAGGGTGAAGAGGTAGAAGATGCCGATCAGCCAGATGGCCCAGACCACGGAGCGGCGGGCTTCCTTGGCCGTAGGCACCGTGTAGAAGCGCATCAGCACGTGCGGCAGGGCTGCGGTGCCCAGCACCAGGGCCATGCCCAGGGATACGAAGTCCAGGCGGGTGGTTCCGGTCTTGCCGTAAGCCAGGCCGGGGTTGAGGATATCCGGGTTGCCGGAGGTTTCCACCGCCGCACCGAGCAGTTCGGAGAGGTTGAAGCCGTTCTGGGCCAGGACCCAGACGGTCATGACTCCGGCACCGGCAATGAGCAGGCAGGCCTTGATGATCTGCACCCAGGTGGTGCCCTTCATCCCGCCGATCAGTACGTAAATGATCATCAGGGCGCCGACGACGGTGATCACCAGGGACTGGCCGATCTTCGAGTCGATGCCCATCAGCAGGGAGACGAGTCCGCCGGCTCCGGCCATCTGGGCCAGCAGGTAGAAGAAGCAGACGGCCAGGGTGGTGATGGCCGCGGCGATGCGGACCGGGCGCTGCTTCAGGCGGAAGGACAGCACATCGGCCATGGTGAATTTGCCGGTGTTGCGGAGCATTTCCGCCACCAGCAGCAGTGCCACCAGCCAGGCCACGAGGAAGCCGATGGAGTACAGGAAGCCGTCATATCCGTTGATGGCGATGGCGCCCACGATGCCCAGGAACGACGCCGCCGAGAGGTAGTCACCGGCAATGGCCGTTCCGTTCTGCGGTCCGGTGAAGGACCGGCCGGCGGCGTAGTAGTCAGCCGCGGTCTTGTTGTTGCGGCTGGCCCGCAGCACAACGATCAGCGTCACGGCCACGAAGAGGCCGAAGATGAGCATGTTCAGCCAGCCGGTTTCCCGGACGGCGTCGGCGGAAACGGGTGTATCCGCCGATGTGAGGTTCGCCGTAATGTTCAGGGGATTCATTTGGCCTCCTCCGGACGCCGGACGCCCTTAGCTTCAAGTTTTTCGCGCAGGTCCGCGGCAATGGGATCCATCCGGCGGTTGGCGTAGCTCACGTACCCCATGGTGATGGCGAAGGTGGTGACAAACTGCAGCAGCCCCAGGATCAGGCCAACGTTGATGTTCCCCCAGACCGGGGTAGACATGAAGTCGTGGGCGTAGTCGGCCAGCAGTACGTACGCGAAGTACCAGAGCAGAAAGAGTACGGCCATCGGGAAAATGAAGCTGCGCTGCCGCTTGCGCAGCTCCTGCAGCTCGGGAGATTTCTGGACCTCCGTGAAATCGACCGCCGCCGCGTGGGCGCCCGATCGCGGGACTTGTTTTCTTGCCATCGCTCCTCCTTGAGTGGGGCACATCGGCCGCGGGCCGTCCCGAACCGCCGTCGGGAGCCGGCACCGGGCCCGGGCATTACGCATGAATAGTGATCCCCATCACTGTCCTATGGCTGGCACCTCCGAACCAGTTTCACCGCGCGTGCCTCGATGAGCGGTCATTTCCCTGCGGTGAACGGTCCCGCCGCCGCTCGCCGGGCCGGCCTTCGCAGTGTCGGAACGGGTGCTGCCCCGGCGGCGGCTAGGGTGGGGGCATGTTCAGCCCCGCCGTCGATGTTGCCGTGGTGTGCGCCGTCGCGCTCCTGACCGTGGCGGTCATCGGTTTTCTGGGCTACCGGCTCAGCAGGTCCCAGCGGGACCTCGGCTCGGATTCGGAGCGCGCCGCCTACGCCGCTCTGCATACGGCCACCCTTGCGTCCCGGCACCTGCGCGCCGGGCTGACCGTTTCGGGTGCGGGCAAGGCATCCCGCCACCTGCGCGCACTGCTGGGCTGCGACACCCTGGTGCTGGCGGACGCGGCAGCAGTCCTGGCGTGGGAAGGTTCACTCCCGGACACGCCAGCGTCCCGGGCCAGGCTGCTGGCGGCGGCCCGCACGGTCCTCAACAGTGGCCGGACCCGGGTTTTCCGCGGTGCCTCACTGCGGTCCCTGGGGTTCGACGATGACGGCGGCCGGCACCTGCTGGTGTGCCCGCTGCAGGTGAACCGCAAAACGGTGGGGACGCTCGCCGTCTTTACTCCCTCTGTCAGTGCCGGTCTGGTGCGTGCCGTCAACGACGTTGCCGGCTGGGTGTCCGGCCAGATGGAACTGGCAGAACTGGACACCTCGCGGACGCTGTTGATGGAGGCTGAGGTCCGTGCACTGCGGGCCCAGATCAGCCCGCACTTCATCTACAACTCGCTCAACGCGATCGCCTCCTACATCACCACGGATCCGGTGCGGGCCCGCGAGCTGGTGGTGGAATTCGCCGATTTCACCCGCTATTCCTTCCGCCGCAGCGGCAACTTCACCACCGTGGCCGAGGAGCTGGAAGCGATCAACCGCTATCTGCTGCTGGAACGGGCACGCTTTGGGGACCGCCTCAAGATCAGCCTGCAGATCGGCCCGGAAGTCCTGGGAACCGTCATCCCGTTCCTGTCGCTGCAGCCGCTGGTGGAAAATTCGGTGCGTCACGGCCTGGAAGCGGACGACGGCGAGGGCCACATCACGATCACAGCCGCCGACGCAGGTTCTTCCGCGGTGATCACCATCGAAGACAACGGGGTGGGGATGGATCCCGATTACCTCAGGTCGGTTTTGGCCGGACACGCCGACGGCGATCACGTGGGCCTGCGGAACGTGGATGTCCGGCTGCGCCAGGTCTACGGCGAGGACCACGGCCTGGTGATTGACACCGCTCCGGGAGCCGGAACCCTCATCACCATGCGCATACCCAAGTCGCAGCCGGGCCACCGGGCCTGAGTCTTGTAGCGTGTTGCACATGTCCGTACCCGGAAAATCCGTTCCCCGGCACCTGAGCGTGGTGGTGGCTGATGACGAGCTGCCCGCCGTCAATGAGCTGGCGTTCCTGCTCGGCCGCGATGCCCGGATCGGCGAGATCCACCGGGCCACCAGCGGGGCGCAGGCGCTGGCACTGGTGCGCGACCACCCGGTGGATGCCGTATTCCTGGACATCCATATGCCGGGGATGTCCGGCTTGGAGCTCGCTGGTGCCCTGGGCAGTGGAGACCGCCCCCCGGTTCTGGTGTTCGTGACCGCGGACGAGGAGCAGGCACTGGCGGCGTTCGACCTTGCCGCCGTGGACTACCTGCTCAAACCGGTCCGGCCGGAGCGCCTGGCTGAATCCGTGCGGCGGATCTGCGATCAGGCGGCGGAGGCGGCGACCGGGGATGACGACGTCGTTACTGTGGTCCAGGGCGGCACCACGCGCATCATCCGCCGCGAGGATATCCGCTACGTGCAGGCACAGGGCGACTATGCCCGCCTGCACACGCAGGACGCTTCCTACCTGATCCGTGTGCCGCTGGCCGAGCTGGAAGAGCAGTGGGCCGAAGCGGGTTTTATCCGCATCCACCGCTCCTACCTGGTGTCCCGGGCCCATATCCGTCAGGTGCGGATGGTGGGCGGCCGCGCAAGCATCAGCGTCGGTGCGGCGGAACTGCCGGTCAGCAGGCGCCACCTGCCCCGGGTCCGAAGCACCCTTTCAGCCAGCCGGGTCCGGTCCCGCACATGAGCAGCGATGCTCCCGCGGGGGCCGGGCAGCCGCGGCGCGTGCGGGTCACCGCCCCGCTCAGCGTGCCCGTGCCATCCGCCCCCTACACGGTGTCGCGGGAACTTGATGAACAGACCGAAGTGGGTGAACTGTTCATCGGTTCACTGATCCGCTCCCAGCTGCGGCTGGCCCTGGTGGTTGCCGGCGGTTTCCTGCTGATTCTGCTGGGCGTGCCGGTACTCCTGGCATTCCTGCCGGTGATTGCCGATCTGACGCTGTTTAGCATTCCGATGCCCTGGTTCCTGCTGGGCGCCGGGGTGTATCCGCTGGTGATCGTCTGCGGGGCGCTGTATATCCGCAGCGCTGCCCGCAATGAACAGCGGTTCCTGGACCTGGTCGATGATGCCTGAGCAGACCGGGGTGCGCAGATGAATCCGGCCGCCGGCTTCGCCGCCCTTGCAACGGTCAGTGCGGCCACGCTGCTGATCGGTGCGTACGGGCTGCGCATCTCGCGGACCACCGGAGACTTCTATGTGGCGTCCCGGACGGTCCGGCCCTGGTGGAACGCCTCGGCCATCGGCGGAGAATACCTGTCCGCGGCGAGCTTCCTGGGAGTGGCCGGACTGATTCTGGTGTCCGGTGTGGATGCCCTGTGGTTCCCGATCGGCTACACGGCCGGCTATCTGATGCTCCTGCTCTTCGTGGCTGCTCCGCTGCGCCGGTCCGGGGCGTACACCATTCCGGATTTTGCCCAGGCCCGGTTGGAGTCGCTGCTGGCCCGCCGGGTCACGAGCCTGCTGGTTATCGCCGTCGGCTGGCTGTACATAGTGCCGCAGCTGCACGGCGCCGCGCTGACCATCCGCACCACCACCGGACTTCCCGGCTGGACCGGTTCCGTGGCGGTGGTGGTGATTGTCTGCCTCAGCGTCATGACCGGCGGCATGCGCTCCATCACTTTTGTGCAGGCGTTCCAGTACTGGCTGAAGCTGGCGGCCATCGCCGTGCCCGTGCTGTTTGTCCTTTTCCGGATCTCCGACGCCGGGCTGCCCTGGAGCAGCGGCGGATCAGCGCTTGCGGCGGCCCTGGATCCCCAGGCTCACGCTTCCCTGTACCGGAACATTTCGCTGACCATTGCGCTGCTGTTCGGTACCCTGGGCCTGCCTCATGTACTCGTGCGCTTCTACACGAACCCGGACGGAGCCTCGGCCCGGCGGACCACCCTGATTGTGCTCGGTCTGCTCTCCCTGTTTTACATTTTCCCCACTATTTACGGGGTGCTGGGGCGTATTTACACACCGGAGCTGGCGGCGGGAGGCGCGGATACCACCGTATTGCTGCTGCCGGGGCGGGTGTTCGACGGCGCTGCCGGAGACCTGCTTTCGGCGCTCGTGACGGCCGGCGCTTTTGCCGCGTTCCTGTCCACCACCTGCGGCCTGGTGGTGTCCCTGGCCGGCGTACTGAGCCAGGAATTGTTCCGCGGCAGTGTCCGGGGGTTCCGGTTCTGTGCCGTGCTGGCCGCCGTCGTGCCGCTGGGGCTGGCGCTGCTGACCAGCTCGCAGGCCCTGGCCGGAAGCGTGGGCATGGTGTTTGCCTTTACGGCCTCCACTCTGTGCCCGCTGCTGTTGCTGGGAATCTGGTGGCGGGGGCTGACTTCTCCGGGCGCGGTGGCCGGGATGGTGACCGGGGCTGTGCTGTGCGGAGGCTCAATGGTGGCCGGCGGCACGCTGGCGGCGGCCGGACGGGCGATTCCCGTGTGGCTGGAACAGCCGGCCGCGTGGACCGTGCCGGCTGCGTTCGCGGTGACCGTGGGGCTTTCCCTGCTGCGGCCCGGCCTCGCTCCGGCCGGAGCTGCCAAGACCCTGGCCCGGCTGCACACGCCCGAACGGCGGCGCTAAAGGCCGGCCTTAATCGACCGAAGCCATCACTTCCACCACGCGGTCCAGGAACGCGTCCACCTGTGTTTCCTCGTACCCTTCCTGGCCCTTGGCCTCCCGGAAGACGGCCCGGCGAACCGCGTCCACGCTCAGCGGCTGGTCATTTTCAAAGTAGCCCAGCAGCTCGGTACACAGCGCATCAACATCATCAACGTTGTAGCTGGGCACGTTGCGCTTGCCGGGACGGCGGAACCGCTCCCCGGGCTTGCGGTGCAGACGGCCGCGGAGAACCGCGGAGATTCGCCCGATCTGCAGCAACCATGATTCCTCGCCCTTGGCCTGGACCAGCTGGTCCCGCTCACGCTGGGCGAATTCATCTTCAAGCCGGTCCAGCGCTGCGTCCACGGCCTGGGGCTCGTATCCGCCCTTGGCCGGATCGAACGCTACGGACCGGATGTCCCGGCTGGAAATGATCTCGGCATCCGCGCCCCCCGCGTCGTAGCCGCTCCGGGCCCGGGTCAGGAATTCATCAACCTGCCGGGTGTTGTACCCGTACTCCCTGCGCCCCACGCGCTCAAAAGGGGCATCGGCCTGCCGGGCTTCGTCCATGTTCTGCTGTTCCTCCGAAGGTCATGCCGCTTGCCGAGACTGATGAAAAACCTGTGGTCATCTTACGTTGGTGCCCGTCCGGTTCCGGCTAGGCGCCGGGGACCAGCAGAACCGAGATCATGAAGACCACGGGAGAGGCAAAGACTATCGAGTCCAGCCTGTCCATGATGCCGCCGTGGCCGGGCAGCAGGTTGGACATGTCCTTGACGCCAAGCTCCCGCTTGATCATGGATTCGGAGAAATCTCCGGCAGTGGCTGCGGAGACCGTGGCAACAGCCAGGACAAGACCAAACCACCACGGCTGGTCCAGGAACACCAGGGACGCAACAATGCCGACAACCGTGGCTCCCGCCGCCGAACCCGCAAATCCCTCCCAGGATTTCTTGGGGCTGATCTTGGGTGCCATTGGATGTTTGCCGAAGAGTGCGCCCACCAGGTAACCGAAGGTGTCATTTGAAACCACCAGAAGCAGCAGGACGGCCACGCGGACCTGGCCGCCCGGCTCCCCCAGCAGGAGCATGGCAAAGCTGAGCAGGAAGGGAACCCACAGCACCACAAAGATGCCGGCCATGATGCTGCGCACGGCGTCCTCGGCCGAGTCGATGGTTCTCCACAGGAGGACCGCCACCACCGTCGCCACCAGTGCGAAGGCCAGCGACTCGCTGCCGCCGAAATACGCGGCCAGCGGCAGGGCCACGGTTCCCGCCAGCACCGGTGCCATCGGCACCTTAATGCCGCGCACCGCCAATGCGCGGCTGACTTCCCAGACACCGACGCCGGCAAACACCGTGGCAATGGCCACGATCGCGAACGGGAAGAACAGCAGTCCTGCCAGGAGCGCACCGAGCAGGATGACCCCGACGGCGATGGCGGCCGGCAGGTTGCGGCCTGCTTTGGAGGGTTTGGCCGGGGGCTTCGGCGGTTTCGCAGCTGCCCCCGTCACCGCGGTTGCACGCTTGGAGGCCTTCGCCCGTTTGGGAGATCCGGTTCCGTCGGTAGCACTCATGTCCATGGCCTTTGCTGCCGGGTCAGTCTCAAGGGACGCACCGCCAGCCCTGTTTGGAGGCTGGTCGTTGCTCATCAGACCTCGAGCAGCTCGGCTTCCTTGCGCTTGAGCAGATCATCGATGGAATCGGTGTGGGCCTTGGTCAGGGCATCCAGGTCCTTTTCGGCCCGGTTGCCGTCGTCCTCGCCAATCTCGCCGTCCTTGACCAGGCGGTCCAGGGCATCCTTGGCCTTGCGGCGGATGTTGCGGACCGAGACCTTCGCGTCTTCGCCCTTGGTCTTGACGATCTTGACGTACTCCTTGCGGCGGTCCTGCGTCAGCTCGGGCATGACAACCCGGATGACCTTGCCGTCGTTGGAGGGGTTTGCTCCCACCTCGGAGTCGCTCAGCGCACGCTCAATGGCGCGAAGGGCTGAAACGTCGTACGGGGTGATCAGCAGGGTGCGGGCATCCGGCGTCGCAAAGGAAGCCAGCTGCTGCAGCTGCGTGGGAGAACCGTAGTAGTCCACCAGGACCTTGGAGAACAAAGCGGGCGTGGCACGGCCGGTGCGGATCGTTGAAAAATCCTCCTTGGCTACCTCCACCGCCTTGTCCATTTTGTCGGTGGCCTCTTTCAAGGTTTCGTCGATCATGGTGTCTCCTAACATCCAAAAGTGTCCACGCGCTGGTGGCCGGGCTCTCTATTCATCCTAAGCCAAAAGGGTCAGGGATCCCTGCACCGAGCCTGCGAGGCGGAGGGTGGACCCTCTGGCGCAAAAGGGTCAGGGTTCCCTGCACCGAGCCTGCGAGGCGGAGGGGGGACCCCTCTGGCGCAAAGGGTCTTAGGTTCCCTGCACCGAGCCTGCGAGGCGGAGGGGGCGGGGCCTGCGGGACCTGGACCGGCGGCAACGATGTCCCCTCGGCCGCGGGCGGCCTCCGGAACAATAAAGCCGCCTTCCTCCAGGCCCCTTCGGCCGCGCCGCTCCGGGTCCCCTAGGGACACTGAGGACCCTAAGGGACCGGCGTCGGTCCGCTAGTTCGAAACGATGGTGCCGATCTTTTCGCCGCGGATGGCGCGGGTGACGTTGCCTTCGCCCTCCATGCCGAAGACAACCATGTTCAGGTCATTGTCCTTGCACATGGTCATGGCCGTCTGGTCCATCACGCGGATGTCCTGGCGCAGGGCGTCGTCGTAGGTCAGGGTCTCGAGGCGCGTGGCGCTGGGATCCTTGTTGGGGTCGGCGGTGTAGACGCCGTCGACGCCGCTCTTGGCCATGAGGACCTCGTCTGCGTGCACTTCCAGGGCACGCTGGGCAGCCACGGTGTCCGTGGAGAAGTACGGCAGGCCGGCGCCGGCGCCGAAGATCACGACGCGGCCCTTCTCGAGGTGCCGGATGGCGCGCCGCGGGATGTAGGCCTCAGCCACCTGACCCATGGTGATAGCGCTCTGGACGCGGGTTTCAACGCCTGCCTGCTCCAGGAAGTCCTGCAGTGCCAGGCAGTTCATGACGGTGCCGAGCATGCCCATGTAATCTGCGCGGGAGCGGTCCATGCCGCTCTGCGAAAGTTCAGCGCCGCGGAAGAAGTTTCCGCCGCCCACAACAATGGCCACTTCCACTTCACCGACCGTTGCGGCGATCTGCTTGGCTACGGCACGCACAGTGTCAGGGTCGACGCCGAGTTTTCCGCCGCCGAAAACCTCTCCGGAGAGCTTGAGCAGAACGCGGCGTCGCGTCAAATCGGTGTCTTTCAGGACGTGGGCCATGGTGCCTCCCGGGGCATAGGAAAAGATGTTCTCAGAGGTGAAATAGCGGTTTTGGGCAAACAAAAGGGGCGGCCACCTTGGTGGCTGCCCCTCGTGTTCATGATGACGTATCCGCCGGATCCAGAGCCTTGGAGGCTAGGCGCCTACGCGGAAACGGGCGAAACCGGACGGTGTGGTTCCGGCCTCTTCGAGAACCTTCGCCACAGTCTTCTTGGCGTCCTTGGCGAACGGCTGGTCCAGCAGGACGATTTCCTTGAAGAAACCGGTCAGGCGGCCTTCGACGATCTTGTTCAGCGCGGCTTCGGGCTTGCCCTCGGCGCGTGCCGTCTCGTCAGCGATGCGGCGCTCGTTCTCTACGGTTTCGGCGGGAACTTCGTCGCGCGTCAGGTAGGTGGGAGCGTAAGCAGCGGTGTGCACGGCAATGTCGTGTGCAGCGGTCTTGGCTTCTTCGCTGTCGCCGTCAACGGCAAACAGAACGCCAACCTGGGCCGGCAGGTCCTTGGAGGTCTTGTGCAGGTAGGCGTCGACGGTCTTGCCTTCGATGCGCGCTACGCGGCGGACAACAACCTTCTCGCCGAGGATTGCACCTTCTTCGATGACAACCTCGGACAGCGGCTTGCCGTCGACGTTGTAGGCCAGCAGCGTTTCAGCGTCGGCAGCAGCAGACTCAACAGCAGCGGCCAGGACCTTGTCAGCCAGCTCAATGAACTTGGCGGACTTGGCAACGAAGTCGGTTTCGCAGTTGAGCTCGACCATAACGCCCACGGTGCCGTCGATGACCTTGGCAGCAACCAGGCCCTCGGCAGTGGAACGGCCTTCGCGCTTGGTGGCGCCCTTCAGGCCCTTGATGCGGATGAGCTCCATGGCCTTCTCGGCGTCGCCGTTGGCCTCGTCGAGAGCCTTCTTCACATCCATCATGCCGGCGCCGGTGCGCTCGCGCAGAGCCTTGATATCAGCAGCGGTGTAATTCGCCATTTGGACTCCAGTCCTCCCGTTATAAGTTTTGGTGAGATTCCGCCAGAGCGGCTGGCCGGAAAATCCGGCCAGCCGCGCCAGCAGATACCCCGAATCACCGCTGACAGGCAGCGGTGATCCAAGGAACTTCTATTTACTTCTCTGTTGCGTCCGCGGCGGGGGCAGCAGCTTCGGCCGGAGCTTCAGCTTCTGCAGCCGGAGCTGCTTCAGCGGCAGCATCTGCAGCCGGAGCTTCTTCAGCGGCGGGGGCAGCTGCGCCTTCGAGGAGTTCGCGCTCCCACTCAGCCAGCGGCTCAGCAGCAGCTTCCGTGTTGCCGGACTTGTTGTGGCGGGCGATCAGGCCCTCAGCAACGGCGTCGGCAATAACGCGGGTCAGCAGGTTGACGGAGCGGATGGCGTCGTCATTGCCCGGGATCGGGAAGTCAACGTCATCGGGATCGCAGTTGCTGTCCAGGATGGCAACAACGGGGATGTTCAGCTTCTTGGCCTCGTCAATGGCGAGGTGTTCCTTCTGGGTATCAACGATCCAGACCACGGACGGAGCCTTGGTCAGGTTGCGGATGCCGCCGAGGTTGGTCTGCAGCTTGGTGAGCTCGCGCTTCAGCAGCAGCAGTTCCTTCTTGGTGTGGCCGGAACCGGCAACATCGTCGAAGTCGATTTCTTCGAGTTCCTTCAGACGCTGGATGCGCTTGGCAACGGTCTGGAAGTTGGTGAGCATACCGCCGAGCCAGCGCTGGTTCACGTAGGGCTGGCCAACACGGGTGGCCTGCTCGGCGATGGCTTCCTGAGCCTGCTTCTTCGTACCAACGAAGAGAACGGTTCCGCCGTGGGCAACGGTGGCCTTGACGAACTCGTAGGCACGGTCGATGTAGGACAGCGACTGCTGCAGGTCGATGATGTAGATGCCGTTGCGCTCGGTGAAGATGAAGCGCTTCATCTTCGGGTTCCAGCGACGGGTCTGGTGTCCAAAGTGGACGCCGCTGTCGAGCAGCTGGCGCATTGTAACGACGGGCATGTCGTCACTCCTTCCGGCAGCAGTAGGCGTGCCGAAGCACATGGATCCTGCTGCCAATTGACGGTTGATAGCTGTACGCCCGGGCGGGCGAAGCTCCTGGCGCCCATCAGCTGAATCAGCATGTCTTTCCTGCCGGCTTACCGGACCGATGGAAAGGCACCCGCGGCTTCCCGAGAGAAGGACACGGATAATTGGGGCACGCGTAGTCAGTTTCCGGTGCCGAAAACCGCCTGCGCTTCGGTGAAGCGCGTGTCGGCTTTCCCCCTGCGGGCAGGGAACATGGCACAGCAAACTGCTTCGTCAACTATACACCAGCCTCCGCGGGCTTTTGTCCTCCACCAGGACGCGGAGGGCGACGGCGGGGCAGAGTTTTCCACAGGCCGCACGGAACGGCCGACGACGGCGGACCGGTGGCACACGATGAGCCATGGACATTTTCCGGAGCTGGCCCCGAACCTCGGGAATATTCTCATCCTGCCGTCACCCGGGCGGGGCGGGAGGCCGGTTATCTGTTCTTCGCTCGGCAGGGCTCCCAGCCGCCCTGGCCGCAGTGCTCTTTGCGGCGCTGCTTACCGCAGTGCTCACCGCGCTGCCCGGCAGCGGGACCGCTCCGGCTTCCGGCGCTTTGGGGCCGCCCCGGCTTGCCGCGCAGCCCGCGTCCGCCTATGAACCGGCGTGGAGTTGGCCGATCTCCCCCGTGCCGGGGGTGGTGCGACCGTTCAAGGCCCCGCCGCAGCGATGGCTGAGCGGTCACCGTGGAGTTGACCTTGCCGCACAGCCGGGGATGCCCGTCCTCAGCCCTGACGAAGGAACAGTGGTGTTTGCCGGGTGGGTGGTCAACCGTCCGGTCATTACCGTTGATCTGGGCGAGGGGCTGCTCGCGAGTTTTGAACCGGTCGACGCGGCAAAGTCCCCCGGGGACAGGGTGGCCGAAGGTGAAGCCATCGGCGTTGTTTCCGCACCGACGGCTGCGTCCCACTGCCCGGACTCCTGTCTCCACTGGGGCGTCCGGCTCCACGGCGAGTACGTCAATCCGCTGAAGTTTGTGACGGACCGCAGGCCGTCCATCCTGCTGCCTCTGCGCGATTAGCAGCGGAAGCGGTTAGCAGCGGATAAAGCCCGCTCGAAGCGGTTAAAGAAATGCGGCCAGTCCCCGCAGGGACTGGCCGCACCGGCAGAACCGGTTAGACGAAGGCAGCTACGCCCGTGATGGCGCGGCCGGTCACGAGTGTGTTGATCTCGTACGTTCCCTCATAGGAGTAGATCGCCTCGGCGTCGGCGAAGATCTTGGCCATGCCGTAGTCGGTGACAATGCCGTTGCCGCCCAGGATGCTGCGGCCCAGGGCCACCGACTCGCGCATGCGGGCGGTGGTGAAGGCCTTGGCCAGTGCGGACTGTTCGTCCTTGGCGCGGCCGAGGTCCTCGAGCTGGGCCAGGCGGACCATCATGCCCAGCGAGGCGACGGTGTTGCCCAGGATCTTGACGAGCTGCTCCTGCACCAGCTGGAAGGAAGCCAGCGGCTTGCCGAACTGCTGGCGCTCCACGGCGTACTTGCGGGCCACATCGAAGGCGGCCATCTGCTGGCCCACTGCCTGCCAGGCAACAGCGAGGCGCGTGACCTTCAGGACCTTGTTGGTGTCCCGGAAGCTGTTGGCGCCCTTGAGGTGGAAGTCATCGCTGACCACCACGTTGTTCAAGACAATATCCGCGTTCTGTACCGTGCGCAGCGCGATCTTGTTTTCGATCTTGGTGGCGCTGTAGCCCTCGGTCTTGGTGTCCACAAGGAAACCCTTGACCTGGTTGTCTGCAAGGTCGCGGGCGTAGATGACTACCCAGTCGGAGAACGTGGCGTTGCCGATCCAGCGCTTTTCACCGTTGAGGATCCAGTTGTCCCCCTCGCGGCGGGCGGTGGTGCGGGTGCCGCCGGCGACGTCGGATCCGCCCAGCGGTTCGGTCAGGCCGAACGCGCCGATCTTCTTCATGGAGTAGATGTCCGGCAGCCATGCGGCCTTCTGCTCCTCCGAGGCCAGTGCCTCGATGGATCCGGTGAACAGACCGTCGTGGACGCCCAGGAAGGTTGCAAAGGAGGTGTCCGCACGGGTGAACTCGGCGTGGCAGAGACCGGCAAAAAGGTTGGAGTGGCCCTGGCGGTAGACCGGGCTCATGACGTCCAGCTCGGCGATCTTCGGGATCATGTGGTGCGGGAATTCCCCGGCGTTCCACCAATCAGCGGCATGCGGGGTGACTTCGGCCTTCAGCCAGGCACGGACTTCGTGGAGACGGTCCCGTTCCTTGTCGGAGAGCAGATCCTCAAATGCGTAGAAGTCGCCGTCCGCGTACGGGAGGTTATTGGCGTCGATGGTTGCCATAAAGAAATATCCTTCGCTGCTGATCATCAGTGATCCGGGGCCGTAAGGCCGGGTTCCCCCATGTTACCCACGAGTAACATGATGTACAACACGCTGCCGTTAGTCCCTCCGGATGCAAAAAAGCCGCGGCACGAAGAATTCGTGCCGCGGCTTTCACCTGCGTAGGGCTGGTGGGGCTTGAACCCACGACCCACGGATTATGAGTCCGCTGCTCTGACCAGCTGAGCTACAGCCCCCGGGATCCCC
The DNA here is from genome assembly GCF_058269295.1 of Arthrobacter sp. TJ-58. NCBI lineage: Bacteria > Bacillati > Actinomycetota > Actinomycetes > Micrococcales > Micrococcaceae > Arthrobacter > Arthrobacter sp. TJ-58. The sequence goes on along the minus strand of NZ_JBZCNM010000003.1, from coordinate 543,513 downwards.
TCGGGGCGCATGTGCCCCAAAGGGGCAATAGAGCCATCCTAGTGGCACCTCCGTCCGTCCCACCAATCCGGGGTTCCCCCGGCAGGGAACTAGATGCTTCCCTGCACCACCGGGCGTCCGTAGTAGAGATCCTCAAACGTATCCAGCGTGGCGTCCAAGCTGTGTCGGTCCACCATGGACCGGCTGTGTGCACCCATTGCTGTCCGCTCTGCCGGGTCCAGTTCCAGGATGGAGGTCAGCCGTTCGCTGAGCTCATCGCTGTTGCCGGGCTGGAACAGGTATCCGTTCCGGCCCGCATCCACCAGATGCGGCAGGGCCATGGCATCGGCCAGCAGTACCGGGGTGGAAGCGGACATGGCTTCCAGCGTCACCAGCGACTGCAGCTCGGCGGTGCCGGGCATGACAAAGACATCCGCCCGCTGATAGGCCCGCCGCAGCTCCTCGTCGGAGACCAGTCCGCGGAAGACGACGCGGCCTTCCAGTCCCAGCTGTTTCGCCTGCGCCTGCAGACTGCCCTTGACTTCGCCTCCGCCGATGATTTCGGCGTGCACCCGCAGATGCGCCGGAACCTTGGCCACTGCGTCGATCAGCACGTCCACGTGCTTTTCTTCGGCCAGCCGGCCCACAAACAGGACCGTGGGATGTTCGTGCGGCTCAATCGTCTCGCCCGGCTGCAGTTCATAGACCGACGCGTCGATGCCGTTGGAGAGGGGCAGCACGTCCGGCAGGAAAGCATGGGCATGCATGGCCTTCGCAGCCAGCGGCGTGGGAGTTGTGACGGCAGCGGCCCGGCCCATGATCTTGCCCATGTCCTTCCACGAGTTCTTGGCGACAATGTCCTTCAGCCACCGCGGGAACGGCAGGAACGGGTCAAGATTCGCGGGCATGAAGTGGTTGGTGGCGATGACGCGGATACCGCGCTTTTCCGCCTCGTAGAGGGTGTACTCCCCCACCATGTAGTGGCACTGGATGTGCACGACGTCGGGCTGGACCCGGTCGAAGAGGAGGCTGATTTCCTTCTTGATTTCCCACGGCAGGCAGATGCGCCAGTACTCATGGGTGGGGACGCCGTGGGATCGGAGCCGGTGCACGGGCCACTCGCCGTCCAGGTCCGAGCGGCTTCCGCCGTCGACGTCGTTGGGGGCCAGCACATGGACATCGTGGCCGCGTCCGTTCAGCCCGCGGGCCAGGCGGTAGCCAAACTGGGCGGCACCATTCAGGTGCGGCGGATAGGTGTCGCACGCTATGAGGATGGTCAGCGGTTTGTCGGCCGATGTGTCGTCGGTCACTGGGAGTCCCTCTTTTGGTCTTTCGGAGTTTTTGCGGCGCCCTGCTTTTGCCGGCGCCGTGCCTCTGCCCTGCGTTGGATCACGTCGGGGTGATAGCGGGAGAGGGCAACGACCCCCACGATAGCAATCAAAGCTGCGACTCCCATGGCAACGGCAGCCACGGCAGGCACATCCGGCACCAGTTCGTTCAGGACGCCGATTCCGATGGCAATGCCCACCATGGGATCGATGACGGTCAGGCCTGCGATAACGAGGTCCGGCGGTCCGCTGGAATAGGCGCTCTGGACGAACCAGGCCCCGAGACCGCCGGCAACCGCGATGCCGAGGAGGGTGTACCAGGGCACGTTGAGCAGGAACCGGCCGTTGGGGTTGAGCAGGTCGCCTGCAATCACTTTGGTCAGCACTGCAACGAACCCAAAGAGGACTCCCGCCCCCACGATGAACCCGATCGCGCCGATGCCCCGGCCAAAGAGAGCGTTGATGGTGCCGAAAAACACCACGACCACCGCGAGGATCAGCACGATGGTCAGCTCCTGGGCAGGCCGGACCTCCTGTTCGTCCCGTGTCACGCCGACGGCGAGGGAGACAAACAGGGCACTTCCCACCACACACGCCACAATCGACGCCACGGTGATGCGGTTCATCCGCAGCCCCTGGTCACGCGAGTTGACCACAGTGGTGATCACCAGGGCGATGGATCCGATCGGCTGGACTACTGTCAGCGGTGCCAGTGTCAGCGCCGTGACGTTCAGCGCGGTGCCGACCCCCAGCAGAAACAGTCCCAGCAGCCATCTCGGATTGCGCAGCAGCCGCAGGAACCGGGATGAATTCAGTTCCAGCCCGCCGGTGTTGGCGCTGACCGCACTTCCCTGGCGCTGGGCGCCAAAGGCCAAAAACACGGCGCTTGCCAGAGCACAGGCAATGGCTATTCCGACCATCAGCCGACCGCGCTGCGTGCCCGGGCGAACTTGGCCCGGGAAGCCTGCAGGTAGCCTGCCGCTGCCAGGATATGGCCGGCGCAGCCCAGAGCCAGCACGGCGGTCCCGGCGGCGGACAGCCAGCCGAAATCGAACCCGGGCACCCGCTGGAGCAGGAGCAGCGGGGCTCCCAGCAGCAGCAGTGCCGTGCGGATCTTGCCGATGTTGCTGACCGGAAGATCGGGGCTGCCGCGGAACAGCAGCAGCGAGGTGAGGATGAGGACGGCGTCAGGAATCACGATGCAGAGGACCAGCCATGCCGGGGCAATGCCCTCCACCACAAACGTGGCTGCGACGATGATCAGGGCCAGGCGGTCCGCGACGGCATCAAGCCATTTGCCCGTCTTGGACACCTGTCCCAGCCGGCGGGCCAGATAGCCGTCCACCCAGTCGGTGGAACCCACCGCCACCAGCGTCAAAAACGCCGGGCCGTAGGCTTCACGGACCGTTAGCCAAACGAACAGCGGCACTCCGAGAAAACGAAGGGCCGTGACCAGGTTGGGAACGGTCCGGAAGGTGTCCAGTTCCGCTGTTACACGGTCCGGACGCGTTCCTGCACCGATCAACCTGATCACGGCCCACTCCCCTTGTCAGCGATGATGGGACTTATTTTTTGGCGAGCCTGCGCATCATGATGACCATGGCCAGCAGGGAAGCGGCAAGCACGGTCAGCGGCTGCCAGCGTTCCTTGATCAACGCCATGATGTCCTCGCTGCCGGAGGCTCCGCGGGAGGATCCGTCCTTGCGGTGCTGGGCCGCACGGCGGGCCTTGAGTTCCTTGATCTGTTCCTTGACGTCGGCTTTCTCACCGAGGCCGTCACGGACAGCTGCCATGTGCTCGCGGCGCTGGCGGGTGCGGGTACGCAGTTCCTCGGGAGTGGGCGGCTTGGGGCCGTCCTCTTCCTGGTCCTTCTTCTTTTTGTCCTTGTCCTTGTCCTTGGGTTCCTTCGGCTTCTTCTCCAGGGTGGCGGGATCGAAGCTGCGGCCCTCCTTGAGGACCCCAAGGTCATAGCGCAGCCCGTGGATTGCTTCTTCGGGCAGCAGCGGCAGGGTCTTCTTGAACCGGCTGTAGCCGATGAATCCCCCCACAGCAGCAATGATCAGGAACAACAGGGCCACCAGCAGGGCGGCAAGCCAGCCAGGCATGACCGTGCCCAGTCCGAGGATGGCCGCGACAATCAAGGCGATGGCCAGGGCGGCGATAAAGAGCAGCGCCACCACCATGAACGCGGCGGCAATGCCGGCCTTCATGCCCTTCTGCTTCATTTCGGCCGTAGCCAGGCCTAGTTCGTCATTCAGTTGGCGGGGGGTCAGCCGGGCCATCACCTTTGCCAACCCGACCAGTGAGGAATTCCCCGTGGCCCTTCGTGTGCTAGCGGAGCGATTCATGCGCCCTGCCTCCGTCTCCTGATTAATCTTCGCCGTTGCCATTATCCAAAATTACCATTCTCCTCAGCTTTCACACTGTGAACAGGGCGGCAGCCGCCTAGGTGGTTTCCAGCCCTTCGCGGTCTTCAAGCTCACGGCCGGAGAATTCGGGCAGCTTTGTCTTGACGAACCAGAAGGAAAGAACGGCGAAGATGGTGAAGATCGCGTACATGATCCAGACCCCGAAGTTATCGCTCACCCAGGGGAAGGACAGGGTCACGATGAAGTTGAAGATCCAGTTGACCATGGCGCCCAGGCCCAGGGCGAGGGACCGGATGTTATTGGGGAACACTTCGCCCAAGGTGACCCACATAACCGGTCCCCAGGTGGCGGCGAAGAAAATCACGAAAAGGTTTGCGCCGACCAGCGCAACCGGACCCCACATGCCGGGCAGCTCCACGTTGTCGCCCATGCCCTCTGCCTGCGAGAAGGAAAGGGTGGCCATCAGCAGGCCTACGAACATTCCCGCCGAACCGATCATCAGCAGCTTGCGGCGGCCGATCTTGTCCACAAAGGCAATGGCCACGACGGTCATGACCACGTTGATGATCGAGGTGATCACCGAGGTCGTGAAGGAATCGCTCTCGCTGAAGCCCACGGACCGCCACAGGGTGGTGGAGTAGTAGAAGATGGCGTTGATGCCCACGAGCTGCTGGAACGCGGCGATGGCCATGCCCACCCAGAGGATGGGCTGGAGGCCCAGCTTCGGGCCGCGCAGATCGCGGAAGGTGGGCTGCTTGTTATTGAAGCTGTCCCTGATCTGGCGGATTTTCAGGTCCGTGTCCGTCACGCCGGAAACCGAGCGGAGCACCTTGGCTGCGTCTTCATCCCGGTTATTGCGGACGAGGTACTGCGGAGATTCAGGAATGGTCAGTGCCAGGATGCCGTAGACGATCGCGGGAACTACGCCAACCAGCAGCATCCAGCGCCAGGCGGCAAGCCCCCACCACAGCTGTCCCATGGCACTGCCGGCGGAATCCGCGAGGAAAGCGTCAGAGAGCAGCGCTGCGAAGATGCCCAGGGTGATGGCGAGCTGCTGGACCGAGCCAAGTGCCCCGCGCCATTTGCTCGGCGCAACCTCGGCGATGTAGCCCGGTGCGATGACGGAGGCGGTACCAATGGCCAGGCCGCCCACCAGGCGCCACCACATCAGGTCCCACTCGCTGAAGGCATAGGCGGAACCGATGGAGTTGGCGGCAAACAGGACTGCGGCACCAACCATCACCTTCTTCCGGCCCAGCCGGTCTGCAAGCTGACCGGCGAACCAAGCTCCGACGGCGCAGCCCAAGAGTGTGATGGCGACCGTGAACCCGAGGACCCCGGGACTGAGCGTAAATTCTTCGCCAATGGCATCAACGGCACCGTTGATGACCGCGGTGTCGAACCCGAACAGCAGGCCGCCCACTGCTGCCGCCACGGTGACGGCAATCACCTTGAAGGGATGGGCCACCTTCTCTGATTCGCCCGGATTAGGCTTTGGCTGGCTTGCGCCCATGGAAGGTTCCTCTGTCTCTCGTATGGTTGTGAATAAAATTTCCGACCCAAACCTAGCAATCCTACGCATAACCCTAGGCATGTTGGGCTGGCGTGGGAACACACATGGGCCAACGGAACCCTGTCAGTGCGGCGAGAGTTTGGAGTCGTCGATGTCCTTCCCGGAGAACTCGGGAAGCTTCTGCCGGACAAACCAGAAAGAGATGAAGGCAAAGAAAGTAAAGGCCGAATAGGCCGCGGCGGGCCCTAGGTTCGAATTCACCCACGGAAACGCCAGCGTAATGGCGAAGTTGAATATCCAGTTCACCATGGCGCCGATACTCAGTCCGATTGAGCGGATGGTTGTGGGGAACATCTCCCCCAGCGTCACCCACATCACCGGTCCCCAGGACGCGCCGTAGAAAATCACGAACAGATTTGCACCAACCAGCGCCACGGCACCCCAGGGTGCCGGAAGCGAAACGTTGTCTCCGGTGCCGGTGGCTTGGAAAAAGGACACGGCCGTGGCCAGCAAACCAACCGTCATGCCAATGGAACCGGTGAGCAGCAGCTTTCGACGCCCGATCCGGTCGATAAAGGCAATGGCAACCAGGGTGGTCAGGACGTTGATAACGGCGGTAATGACCGACGTCGTAAAGGAATCCGAGGCGCTGAAGCCAACGGATTCCCAGAGCGTGGTGGAGTAATAGAAAATGACGTTGATGCCCACGAGCTGCTGAAGCGCCGCAATAGCCATACCTATCCACAAAATTGGCTGCAGACCCAGCGCAGGGCCCCTCAGGGCACGGTAACTCCCGGTGGATTCCGAAAAACTCTGCTGGATTTCGGTCATCTTTGAATCCGTGTCCTCCACTCCACTGATGGTGGACAGGATTCTGGCTGCCTTGGCCCGCTGGTTCTTGCGGACCAGGTAGTACGGCGATTCCGGGATGACGAGGGCCAGGATCCCGTACACGACGGCAGGAACCACCCCCACCAGCAGCATCCACCGCCAGGCTTCCAGTCCAAGCCAGTGCACGGCGAGGGCGCCGCCGTCGTCTGCCAGGACGGCATCCGAGAGGAGCGCGCCGAAAATGCCCAGCGTAATCGCCAGCTGCTGCACCGAGCCCAGGGCGCCGCGCCAGCGGGAGGGCGCTATTTCGCCGATGTAGGCCGGAGCGATCACCGAGGCCGCACCGATGGCCAGACCGCCCACAAAGCGCCAGAGGATCAGCTCGACGTCGCTCTGGGCCAGCGCGGATCCCAGCGAGTTGGCGGCAAAAACGATGCCGGAGATCACCATCACTGGGCGCCGGCCCCAGCGGTCCGCGAGACTGCCCGCAAACCAGGCGCCCACCGCAGAGCCGAGCAGGGCTATGGCGACTGTGAACCCGAGGAGCCCGGACCCCAGTCCGAAGGTGTCGCCGATCGCGTTCACCGCACCGTTGATGGCGGCACTGTCGAAACCGAAGAGGAGTCCGCCTACGGCTGCGGCTCCGGTGGCCAGCAGGACACGGCCGGTGTGGATGCTTTCGGGACCGCCGTCTTCTGCCCGCGTCTGATTGCTCGCCATAGCCGCTCCTCGGATTCGAGGCCCCAGGCCGGCGTAGCCCGCCGAAGAATATCCATGGTGCCGCGTTGCCTAAAACTCTACGGCTGCGGGGTGGACCCGCAGCAGAGCAGAACCCGAAATCGGGGCCGAAAAGCACTTCACCACACCGCCGGCTTGCAGGCCGGCCCGCGCGGAAGACAGTCTTCACGGTCGGCGTCCGGCGGATAGCGGTCCCCGCGCACAAAAAACGGCCCCCTGGGAGGCATGTTCTGCCTTCCAGGGGGCCTCTTGCTCCTCCGACTGGACTTGAACCAGTAACCCTTCGATTAACAGTCGAATGCTCTGCCAATTGAGCTACGGAGGAAAGCGCGAGTTCTACTATACAGGGTTTTGGGGGTGCCTATACACATTGTGATGTGTTCTGCCTCTCATCTTCCGAGGCTCCGGCCCGGTCAGCGGAGCTCATGAACGCTCGCCTTTATCAAGATTCTTATAGGAACCGCAACCGGCAACGGGTTTTCCGGTGCCGGCAGCAGCATTACCCTTGACCCCGCCGTGAAACGTTCTTAGCGTTGCCCGCCCGGCGCTTTCTTGATTCTCCCCATAACGGCGCCGGATCACTGCCATTTATTTGGCCGCTCTGCACTCAAAGGAGAGTCATGAAGGTTCCGCGTTTATTAACCGCTCTAGCTGTAACCTCGGCGCTGCTGCTGCCGGCGGTTCCGGCGCTTGCCGTGCAGCCGGAGGAAAAACGTCCTCCGGGCCAGTCCAAACAGGACACGCTGCGCCGGGCAGCCCCAAAGGACTTCAAGATTGGTTCCGCCGTTGCGGGCGGAGGCCATCATGAGGCCCAGGACTACCCCGATCCTTTTACGTTCGACAAGGAATACCGCAGGCAGCTGGCCGCCGAGTTCAACTCGGTATCACCGGAGAACCAGTCAAAGTGGGAATTCATCCATCCGGAAAAGGACGTCTACCGCTTCACGGAAATGGATGCCATTGTCCGATCCGCCCAAAAAAACAAGCAGGTGGTGCGCGGCCACACCCTCTTTTGGCACAGCCAGAATCCTCAATGGCTGGAGCAGGGAAACTTTTCGAAGGAAGAACTGCGCGGAATCCTCAAGGACCACGTCCAGACTGTCGTGGGCAGGTACGCCGGCAAAATCCAGCAGTGGGACGTAGCCAACGAAATCTTCAACGACGACGGAACACTGCGCGTCACCGAGAACATTTGGCTTCGTGAACTGGGCCCGGACATCATTGCCGACGTCTTCCGCTGGGCACATGAGGCCGACCCCGCGGCCAAGCTGTTCTTCAATGATTTCGGCGTTGAGGATATCAACGCCAAGAGCGATGCCTACCTCGAACTCATCCCCCGGCTTCAGGCACAGGGCGTGCAGGTTGACGGTTTTGCCATCCAGGGCCATCTGAGCACCCGTTACGGTTTCCCTTCAGAGCTGCAGGCCAATCTGCAGCGCTTTGACGACCTGGGGCTGGAAACCGCAATTACGGAAATAGACGTCCGCATGGATATTGCACCCGGCACCGAGCCGACGGCTGAGCAGCTGGAGCAGCAGGCGGACTATTACCAGCGTGCCCTTGAGGCCTGCCTGTCAGTGACAGACTGCAATTCATTCACCATTTGGGGCTTCACGGACAAGTACTCGTGGGTTCCGGTCTTCTTTGCCGGAGAGGGTGAAGCGACAGTCATGGAGGAGGACTTCACGCGCAAGCCTGCGTACTACGCCTTGCGGGACACGCTGAAGCATCCGGTGCCGAAACCCGACGACGGCGGCCCGTGGCAGCCAACCCCGGATCCTGCCTTTATCCCCGGGGGCGCCGACAACCCGACAGCGACGCCGATCGCAGCATCCCGCGGCACCGGCAACTCCGTGGCGCTCACCTTCGATGACGGACCCAAGCCCGGTGAAACCACCGCTGTCCTGGATTTCCTCAAGGACAAGGGCATTACCGCCACCTTCTGCGTCATCGGCCAGAACATCCAAGCCCCCGGCGGAGCCGAGCTGCTGAAGCGCATGGTCGACGAGGGCCACACGCTGTGCAACCACGGCACCACGTACGCGGACATGGGCTCGTGGACGGAGGAACAGATTGAAGCTGATCTCCTGGAAAACCTCCGCATCATCCGTGAAGCCGCAGGCACGCCTGACCTGCAGGTCCCTTATTTCCGGGCACCGAACGGAAGCTGGGGAGTCACGGGCGAAGTAGCTGCAGCGCTGGGTATGCAGCCGCTGGGGCTGGGCAACGTCATCTTCGACTGGGACGGCAATGACCTCAGCGAAGCCACCCTCACGGCAAACCTCCGTGCCGCGTTCACCCCGGGCGCGGTGGTGCTGGCGCACGTCGGCGGCGGGGACCGGACCAACACAGTGAAGGCTGCTACTACGGTCGTGACAGAAAAACTCGCCCAGGGATGGACGTTCGACCTTCCGCAGGGCGGCGCTGCGGCGGATCCTTCCGGCGGTGTGTCTTCGGATTTCGAGACCGGAACCGATGGCTGGACCGCGCGCGGGGACTCAGTCGCGGTCAACCTCAGCTCCGACGCCCGCACGGGTTCCGGAAGCCTGCTGGTGAGTAACCGGACCCAGGACTGGCACGGTGCCGCACGTGACATCACGGGCGCCCTGCCGGTCGGCTCGGCCGTAAAGATGTCCGTCTGGGCCAAGCTTGCTCCCGGCCAGCAGCCGGCTGCACTGAAAATGTCCATTCAGCGGGACAACGGCGGCGGGAGTGCCTATGAAGGCGTTGCCGGTGCCGGAGCTTCGGTCACCTCCGACGGCTGGACCGAACTTGCCGGGACGTATACCCTCGGTGCCGCTGCGGACAAAGCACAGGTGTACATCGAAGGTGCTGCCGGCGTGGATTTCCTGCTGGACGATTTCAGCCTCGCCGCGATTGTTGAGCCTCCCGTTCAGACCGATATACCCGGGTTGAAAGATGTCCTTGGCCTGCAGGGCATCGAGCATGTGGGAGCGGCGATCGATGCACGCGAGACAGCGGGCAGCGCAGCGAACCTCCTGCGGAAACACTTCAACGCCTTTACCCCCGAGAACGCCGGCAAGCCCGAGAGCGTGCAGCCCGTGGAGGGAGAGTTCACCTTTACCCAGCTGGACCAACTGCTGGACTTCGCGGACGCCAACAATGTCAAGGTGTACGGACATGTGCTGGTCTGGCATTCCCAGACCCCTGAGTGGTTCTTCAAGGACGGGACCCGTGACCTGACCAGCAGCCGGTCCGACCGGGCACTGCTGAGGGGACGCATGGAGGCGCACATCAAGGGCATCGCAGATCACATCAATGCCCGCTACCCGGATGGGGACAGCCCCATCTGGGCCTGGGACGTTGTCAACGAGACCATTGCGGACGGTGACACGGCCAACCCGCACGACATGCGGGACAGCCGCTGGTTCCAGGTCCTCGGTGAGCGTTTTGTCGATGATGCCTTCCGTCTCGCGGACAAGTACTTCCCGGAGGCAAAGCTCTTCATCAACGACTACAACACCGAGATGCCCCAGAAGCGGGCCGACTATCTCGAGCTGATTCGTGCTCTGGAAGCCCGGGGCGTACCGATCGACGGCGTGGGCCACCAGGCGCACGTCGACGTCGCACGTCCGGTTCAGTGGCTTGAGGACTCGATCAAGGCCGTGGAGAAGGTCAATCCCGACCTGATGCAGGCGATCACTGAGCTCGACGTGAACGCGTCCACCGAGAATCAGGGCGCGGATGTGGACGGTGCCCCGGTGGATCCGTACCAGCCGGCATTCGAGAACGACGAGGACGCCGCCGCGGAAGTCGGATACTATTACCGCGATTTGTTCGCCATGCTGCGCAAGCACAGTTCGGCTATTGATTCGGTGACGGTCTGGGGCATCAGCAACGCCCGCACCTGGCTGCGGACCTGGCCGATGGCCCGGCCCTGGGAGCAGCCGCTTCCGTTCGACGATGATCTGCAGGCTGCGCCGGCCTACTGGGGAATCGTGGATCCCGCGAAACTGCCCGCCCGGCCCGCCGACGTGCTGGCACCCCGGATTGCCGATCAGCCGGACGTGGTGGCCTATTCGAAGCGCGCCGGACGGGTGAAGGTGGCTTACCCGTTGCCCTCGGCGATCGACACCCTGGACGGCAAAGTGCCGGTGGACTGTTCCCCGCGCCGCGGCAGCACCTTTGCCGTGGGGACGACTACGGTCACCTGCACGGCCACGGATGCCGCCGGGAACACGAGAACCAGCAGCTTCGACGTGGTGGTGAAGAAACACCGGCACTCCGGAAGGCACTAACCGCCGCATCACCCACATGAAAAAATGAGGCCCGAACCGGTATTCCCGGTTCGGGCCTCATTTATTTGCTCCTCCGACTGGACTTGAACCAGTAACCCTTCGATTAACAGTCGAATGCTCTGCCAATTGAGCTACGGAGGAAAGCGCGTGTCCTACTCTACAGAGGTTTTGCGGGGAAGCGAAATCGGTACGGAGAACGGACCGCTACTGGTCTCCGCGCAGGGCACGGCGCTGCATTTCCAGCTCCATCAGCTCGCGGTTCAGCTGCTGGAACAGAGCCGGATCCGCGGACGGATCCAGCCGCTGCAGCTGACCCAGCTTCTCTGCCTTCAGATGCGTGACCTGAAGTTCAAAGAGCCGGTTGAGGATATCCCGGCAGTACCGCTGGAGGGCATCGTTGTCCCGTGCATGCAGCGGAGTCACGGCGAGCTCGCTGACGAAGTCCCGCAGAGTGTCCGGCAGCTCCTGGCGGACCTGTTCCACCCACTGCGCCGGCGCGGTGCCGGCATGGCCGGCGGCAATGATGGCATTGTGCACCGCCAGGTAGGCCGGAACCGAGAACCGGGCAGCCTTGAAACGCTCCCACTGTCCCTCGTCCAGCAGGCCCGGCTGCTGCAGTGCAACCTCAAGCGCCTGGCGTTCCATTCGCGCAGCGGGGTCCCGGGGATCGGGGCGGAGGAACGCGGGTTCTTCCAGCACGGGTTCCGGCACCGCCTGGACGTAGCCGCCGCGGTTTTCCTGCTGGTAGCCGCCGCGGTTTTCCTGCTGGGAGCTGCTCTGCCGCCCCTGCTGCGAGCCCCGGACGTCACGGGATTCGCGCTGGGAGCCGCGGGCGTCGTCGTGCCCCTGGAAGGACGGTGCGGACTTTCCGTGCGTGCCGCCCTCCCGCAGCCGCTTGGCGGCCGCGGCAACGGCGCGGGTGACGTCGTCGACGTCAGTCCCCAGCCACCCGGCGAGCTCGCGGGCGTAGGCCGGGCGCATGGCGGGATCGCGGATTTCCGCCACCACAGGGGCGGCAGCACGCAGCGCCTGGACCCGGCCTTCAACCGTATTGAGATCGAATTTTCGCAGCGTGGAGCGGATGGAGAACTCGAACAGCGGACGCCGGGAGCGGATCAGCTCAGCGACGGCGGTGTCCCCGTGTTTCTGCCGGATGTCGCACGGATCCATGCCCTCCGGGTCCACGGCCACATAGGTCTGCGCCGTGAAGCGCTGGTCCAGATCGAAGGCTTTCAGCGCAGCCTTCTGTCCCGCGGCGTCACCGTCAAAGGTAAAGATCACCTCTCCCCCGGAACCATCGTCGGACAACAGCCGGCGGGCGATCTTGACGTGGTCCTCGCCAAAGGCGGTGCCGCAGGTGGCGACGGCGGTGGTGATCCCCGCGAGGTGGCAGGCCATCACGTCGGTGTAACCCTCGACGACGACGATCTGCCGGTCCTTGGCGATGGACCGCTTGGCCAGGTCAATGCCGTAGAGGACCTGTGATTTCTTGTAGAGGGCCGTCTCCGGGGTGTTCAGGTACTTGGGCCCCTGGTCATCTTCGTAGAGCTTGCGGGCGCCGAACCCGATCACCGCTCCGGTCAGGTCGCGGATGGGCCAGATCAGCCTGCCGCGGAAGCGGTCATAAAAGCGGGAGGCGTCCGAGCCGGTGGAGAACATGCCGGTGCCGGCCAGCTCATCGCGGGTGAAGCCCTTGTCGGTGAGGTGCTTGAGCAGCGAGTCCCAGCCCTGCGGCGCGTAGCCAACACCAAAGTGGGCTGCCGCCGCGGGGTCAAAGCCGCGTTCCTGCAGGAAGTCCCGGGCCGCCTGCGCGCCGGGGGTGCGCAGCTGGGCGGCAAAGAACTCCGCGGCAATTTTGTGCGCATCCAGCAGCCGCTGGCGCTTGCCGACGTCTTCGCGGCGCGGGCCGGTGCCGCCGTCTTCGTAGTGCAGTTCATAGCCGAGGCGGGCGGCGAGCTTCTCCACCGTCTCAGAGAACGTGCCGTGGTCCATCTTCTGGACAAAGGAGATGACGTCGCCGCTCTCGCCGCAGCCAAAGCAGTGATAGGTGCCAACCTGCGGCCGGACGTGGAAGGACGGCGAGCGCTCGTCGTGGAAGGGGCACAGCCCCTTGTAGGAGCCGATGCCGGCGGACTTGAGGGTTACGTAGCCGTCAATCACGGCCTTGATGTCGGTGCGGGAGCGTACTTCGTCAATATCTTCGCGTTTAATCAGGCCGGCCATAACTCCAGTCTATTCTTCCTGCCCTAACGCCGCGGTGAAGCACGGGAGAGGATGCTCAGGCAGCGGTTTGCCGGCGCTCCCGCACAAAGAGGATCCCGCCCGGCCACCGGCCGCACGGGATCCTCTCTGACTGCTACTGCGGATTACTGCTGATGGCTGCTGTCATCCTCCGCACTGTTTGCCCTGCGGCGGCTGGCCGCCATCGCGAGGCCACCGACCAGAAGCAGCCCGGCTCCGGCGGCGAGGAAGCCGACGGTTCCGTTGGCGCCGGTGGAGGGCAGATCCGGACGGGCCGGCTTGACCGGTGCCGGGGTGGGTTTCGGCGTCGGAGCGACCACCGGGCTGTACGTGTTGGTGACGATGGCTTCAGCCCCGCCGCCGGCCGGAACGATGACCGGCTCCGGAAGCTCCGCCGCAACGTTCACGGTACTGGTTCCGCCGCCGGCGGGTTCGGTCACCGTGCACTCGGTACCGGTCGGCAGGTCCTCGAACCCGGTGCTGACATTTCCCGTGGTTCCGGCAGGGATACTCACCGTTTCATCCAGGACCGTGCCGTCCGGTCCGCACCTGACCCGCAGGGCAACTTCGCCCTGCGCGCCCGCCGCGTCTCCGGTGATGACCTTGGTGACCACTAGGGTTCCCGGAGCCAGAGTGTAGGTGTTGGTCACCGTTGCCGCGACGATCTGAGCACCGACCACTGTTACCGGCTCCGGCAGGACCGTCGAGACCAGAACTGTCTCAGTGGCTCCACTGGTCGGTTCCGTAACCGTGCATTCGGCGCCGGCGGGAAGGTCCTCGAACGAGGTGGTGACGCTGTCTTCCGTTCCCGCCGGAATCGTCACCGTCTCGCTCAGCACGGATCCGTCCGGACCGCACAGAACCTGCAGGACAACCTCACCCTGCTGCCCGGCGGCGTCCCCGGCGAAGGCCTTGGTAACCGTCAACGTGCCCGGAGCGAAGGTGTAGGTGTTGGTCACCGCGGCTTCGGAGCCCCCGGCTGGGGGAATGGTCACCGGATCCGGCAGGACCGTGCTGACCTGGACCGTCTCCGTAGCGCCGTCCGCGGATTCCGTTACCGTGCATTCCGTACCTGCAGGCAGATCCTCGAAGACTGCAGGCTCCGGAACAACCGTCCCTGCCGGGATCGTCACCGTCTCATCCAGCACCGCCCCGTCCGGGCCGCACTGTACCTGCAGGACAATCTCGCCGTGCTCAAGCGCAGCGGCCCCGTCGATGGTCTTCGTGACCGTCAAGGTCCCCGGAGCGAAGGTATAGGTGTTGGTCAGAGTGGAATCAACAGTGTCACCGGCAAGAATCGTCACCGGGTCAGGCAGGACGGTTTCCACCAGGACTGTCTCGGTTTCGCCGGTTTGAGGCTCGGTGACGTCGCAGGACGCTCCGGCCGGAATGTTGGTGTACCTGCCCGTGCCCGCTCCGGTGGCTCCGGCAGGCGCCTGGAACACCTCGTCCAGTACCGTGGCCCCGTCCGAGGTGCAGATGACACGGATCTGGATTGTGTCCTGGTTGCCGGCTGCTTCACCCGTAATCACCTTGGTGACGACCAGCGTTCCCGGCCGATCAGAGTAGGTGTTGGTCACCGTTGCGGTTGCCGTTTCCCCTGCTGAAATGACGACGGCGGCGGGCAGGTCAACGGAGACCTCTATGGTCTCGGTCTCTCCGGTGACGGGTTCCGTGACGGCGCAGGTGCTGCCCTCCGGAATTCCATCGATGGTGTTCTCGAGGGAACCTGTGGAGTTCGCCGGGATGGTAATGGTCTGCTCCAGGGTGGTGGCGCCGTCCAGGGTGCAGGTCACGACAATTTCCACCTGGCCCTGCTGCCCCGCGGAAGCCCCGGCAATCACCTTGTTCAGTGTGAGCGCGCCGGCGTTCACCGTGTAGGTGTCGGTGACCGTGACTTCCACCCCGTTGCCCGCCGGTATGGTGACGGCTCCTCCGGTGGGATCGATCACCGTGGTGACGCTGACCTCAGCGTTGGTCCCGTCCGAGGTTTCCGTGACCGTGCAGCTGGTTCCCGCCGGCAGGTTCTCATACTCCCTAGTGGTCGATTCAATGGTTCCCGCGGGAATGGTGATGGTCTCGCTGAGACCGGAGGTGCAGGTAACCGTCAGGACCACTTCACCCTGGCGTCCGGCGCCCTCCCCGGCAATGTCCTTGCGGACCGCGAAAGTTCCGGGACGGAACTCGTAGGTATCGGTGATGGTGGCTTCCACACTGCCGCCGGCGGGAACAGTCACTGTGCCCTCCCCGGAGACAGTGACGCTAACTGCTTCTGTTTCACCGTTCACAGTTTCCGTCACCGTGCACTCCGTGCCCGCGGCGAGGCCGGGGAACTCCGAGGCTTCAGGCTCTGTCTCACCGGCGGCAATGGTCACGGTGGTGTCCAGGACCGTAGCGCCGTCCGAGGTGCACACTACTGAGATCTGTACTTCGCCCTGGGCTCCTGCTGCAGTTCCGGTCACGATCTTGCGGACTGCCAGGGTTCCGGGCGTAAAGGTGTAGGTGTCAGTGACGGTCGCTGTGACGGTGTCGCCCGAAGTAATGGTCTGAGGCCCCGGAAGGTCGGTGATGACCGAGACGCTGGTGCTGGAGCCATTGGTTGGCTCGGTGATGGTGCAGACGGTGTCCACCGGGATGTCGGTGAACGTTTCGGAGGTCAAGGATCCGGTGCTTCCGGCCGGCACGGTGAAGGTGAACTGGTAGTCCGGGCCGCAGTCAATGTTGATGACCACATCACCTTGGCTGCCGGCAGCGGCACCGGCGATGGTTTTGGTGACCTCGAGGGAACCGGTTTCGAAGAATTCGGCGGACGCCGTGGCGTTTGCGCTCAGAACCTGAGTGTCAGCCAGGATCAGTTTTTGGGCGGCGGCTGTGCCCGGTGTGGCTCCGTCATAGAGGAACACGTTTCCCGTGGGCACTGTCACCGCGGCCCGCGCGGTGAGTTCAGCGGGCCCGGTGCTCCCCGAGTCGCTGCGAACCCAGACCTGAGTACCGCTGGGAACAGTCTCCGGAAGCGGATTGTTGCCTGCCGCATCAGAATATAGGCTGAACCCGTCATCCACGATGACCGTCACCTCAGCGGCATTCTCTGCGGCCACCGTATACGGGCCGGCGACTCCGTTGACTGGGCCTACGGCGCTGGCGGGGGTAATGGTGACGTCGGGGGCCGGCGGTTCGGGCTGCACCCCGCCGGCAATAGTCTCGGCAACGATGTTGGACACGGTGTTGTAGAGCGGGTGCCGCGGGTTGACGACGAAGCCGTCCGTGAAGAACCAGATGGCGGCCTGCACGGCGGCAGCCTTCTGATTGATGTCCAGGCCTGCAGGAGCATCAGTAGTCGGATAGTACGTGTTCAGGATCCTTTCCACGTACCCGATGTTCGGCACATTGGATTCATCCCACGTGCCGTTCGTGTATCCCAGCCCCACCCGGGTTTCCGTCCGCAAATCGATGCAGTACATCTGCGCGGTGTTTTCGCCCGTGACATCTTGGGTATTGATGATTCCGGCGAAGGACACGTCCTCCCGCTCATAGGTTGGAGGGATGGCGGTCGGGTATTCCGTGACCGGCCAATCGGTTCCCAACGGGGGCAATGCCCCGTTGACAGCTTGTCCTTCACCGGTTGAGCTGATGCTGATGTCCGTCACATCGGACGTAGGCGCGCCTCGCACCGGGCCGCCAGGCTTCAGGGTGGCGTTGGCCGGAGCTCCCAGCGGGGCTGCCACAAGCAGCAGAGCGAGCAGGATCCCTGCCCAGTTCCGCAGCCGGGAAGGCCGCCCGGGCGACCCGCTGCGCCGCGAACGAAGGGTGAATGGTTGGTCGCTCATAGAGAGTCCCCCGTGGAAGTTGTCCGGTAGAGGTACTCCTGCGGCCGGTGGTAGCCGGAGGGGTGGATGTTGCGTACCTCAGAGCCGAAACACTAACGACGGGACGCGGACATCACCAGAGTCATCCCCCGTTTTTCGTCCCGGGATCTGTGAAAGTCCCTCCGCCTGGGATGCAGGAGCCGGGCGGCATTTCCCTGTCAGTTGTTCCTTAACCGTTCTGCTTGTCCACTGCGGTGCTGGATTTGCGGTGGTTGGCCTCCGACCGTCTTGGTGAATTTCATCACCTTCGGACGACACGGCATACGCTGCGCGACTCATTCACCGGAGCCATGGAGCGCCCTCAAAACCGGTCGCTAATCCAAAAAGAGCGAGCCTTACCAGAGCGCCGGAACCGGGCCCACCAGGCGCTCGTGCAGCGCCACTGCGGAGCCGTCCGTAAGCGAGGCCACCTGGTCCACGACCACGCGCAGCCGGGCGCCGTCGTCGGCGGCTTCGCGCCAGTCCGCGGCAAACATGGGTTCCAGGTGCCGGTCCCCCGTGGCGGCCAGCTGGGCCACCAGCGCAGTGAGGATTTCGCGCTGGCGCTCATACAGCGGCTGCCGCTGGTCGGTGGTCATCACGAAGGTGGTGGCCAGTCCCTTCATGACGGCGATCTCCAGCTTGGTCTCTTCCGGAACCACCATTTCCGCGTTGTAGCGGGTCAGCGGATCAGTGCCGTAGATGCCGCGGGTGGCTTCCAGGGCGCTGTTGCAGAACCGGCCAATCAGCTGGCTGGTCATGTCCTTGAGTGCGGCCATGGACCTGCGGCTGCCGTCTGATTCGCGGACCCACACCGGATCGGCTTCCAGCCGCTTGAGTGCGTCCTCGATCGCTGCGCCGTCGGTGCCGGGCAGGTACCACTGCTGGGTGTAACCCACCACGCGGGCACGCTGGTCCGGATTGTCCAGCCACTTGAGCTGGACGTGGCCGGCCACAATGGCGTCTTCGACGTCGTGCACGGAGTACGAAATGTCATCAGCCAGGTCCATGACCTGCGCCTCGAGGCAGGAGCGGCCGGCCGGGGCACCGTCCCGCAGCCAGGTGAAGACCGGCAGGTCGTCTTCATAGACGCCGAACTTGGTGGTGCGGTGTCCGTTGACCAGTGGAGCGTCGGCGATGGACCACGGGTACTTGCAGGCAGCATCCAGGGAGGCCCGGGTCAGGTTAAGGCCGGCCGGGCTGCCGTCGGGCGCGATGATCTTGGGTTCCAGCCGGGTGAGCAGGCGCAGGGTCTGGGCGTTGCCTTCGAAGCCCCCGATGGCGTGGGCTATGTCGTTCAGTGCCGTTTCCCCGTTGTGTCCGAACGGCGGGTGTCCCAGATCGTGGGCGAGGCAGGCGGCGTCGACGACGTCGGGATCGCAGCCCAGCGCGTTGCCCAGTTCGCGGCCCACCTGGGCAACCTCCAGGGAGTGGGTCAGGCGGGTGCGGACAAAGTCGTCGGTGTCCGGAGCCACCACCTGGGTTTTGGCCCCCAGCCGGCGCAGCGCGGAGGAATGCAGCACCCGGGCGCGGTCGCGGCCGAACTGGGTGCGGTTGGTGTTCTTGGCAGGCTCGGTGACCCAGCGTGCAAGGTCAACATCGGTATAGCCTGCGGTTTGGAAAGCCTGCGGAAAGGTCATGGGTGTTTAGCCGCCTGAAACGTTGAGTTCGGCTGCCGAGATGATGGACTTCTGCGCGGCGTTGAGTTCCCGCGATTCCAGCCAGTTTTCCGGCAGTGCTGTTTTCTTGGGTGAGCCGGCGCGGCCACGGGGGCCTTCGGCGTCGGCGCCCGGGTACGGGGCGTCCGGGTCCAGCTGGTCGAGCAGCTCGCGCAGGACCTCCAGCGTAGGCACGGTGGCCAGCTGCGCACGGAGGTCTCCGCCCACCACATATCCCTTGAAGTACCAGGCCATGTGCTTGCGGATGTCCCGCAGCGCCATCATTTCCCCACCGAAGGTTTCCACCAGCAGTTCGGCGTGCCGGTAGACGCTGTCCGAAACTTCCTTCAGGCCCGGCCGGTGACGGGTGTCGCTGCCTTCGAAGGCTGCCTGCAGGTCACCGAAGAGCCACGGCCGGCCCTGGCAGCCGCGGCCGATGACGACGCCGTCGACGCCGGTCTGGCGGACCATGGCGATGGCGTCTTCGGCGGACCAAATGTCTCCGTTGCCCAGCACCGGCACATCAGGGAGGGCTTCGCGCAGTTCGGCGATGGCTGACCAGTCGGCCTTGCCGGAGTAGAACTGGGACGCGGTGCGGCCGTGCAGGGCGACGGCGGCAACCCCGGAGTCGCGGGCGATGCGGCCGGCTTCGAGGAAAGTGAGGTGGTCCTCGTCAATGCCCTTGCGCATCTTGATGGTCAGCGGGATGTTGCCGCGGGAGGCTTCCTTCACGGCGGTCTGCACGATGGCGGTGAACAGGTCCAGCTTCCAGGGCAGGGCGGATCCGCCGCCCTTGCGGGTGACCTTGGGCACGGGGCAGCCGAAGTTCAGGTCAATGTGGTCGGCGCGGTCTTCCTCCACGAGGATGCGCACGGCGGCACCGACGGTGACGGGGTCCACCCCGTAGAGCTGGACGGAGCGGACTTTTTCGTCCTCATCGTGCTCGATGATGCGCAGCGATTCCGGCGAGCGCTCGACGAGGGCACGCGAGGTGACCATCTCCGAGACATAGAGGCCGCCGCCGTACTCGCGGCAGAGCCGCCGGAAAGCCTTGTTGGTAATGCCGGCCATGGGTGCCAGGATCACCGGCGTGTCCACGGTGATGGGTCCCAGCTGCAGCGGTGGCAGCTCGAGCTTGAGTTCTAGAGATGAAACAGTCACGCCCCCATTCTCCCAAACCCGTGCAAATCGTGCCGCGGCTGTGGATTCCGTGTCCGCAGGGAACCGCCGGACCAAGTGTTAGACTGACTGGTCAGATTATGTACTGACTGGTCAGTTTTACTGGCTCGTCTCCCCGCCGGGACTCTCCCGGATTCCCTGAAAGGCAATTGTGCAACCGGTGATCACTGCGGAGGGCCTCAGCCTGTCCGCCGCCCGGGGCCCCGTGTATGGCCCGCTGAGTTTCGATGTGGACGGCCCCCTCAACGTTCTGTACGGCCCTGCGGGCAGCGGCCGTACCAGCCTCCTGCTGACACTTGCCGGCCGCATGAAGGCCGAGGACGGAACGCTGGAAGTCCTGGGCCATGCCCTCCCCCGTCATGCCCGTGAAGTCCAGAAACACACGGCCATTGCCGGCTTCGAAGATATTGATGTCCTGGAACCCGGAGTCACAGTGGGTCAGGCTGTGCGGGAACGCGAAGCTTGGCTGGCCCCCTGGTGGAGCATGCTCGGCAAGCCCACGGACCGCCAGGTCACCCGTGCCTGCGCTTCGGTTTTCGGAACCACCGAAATCCCCGCCGCCTCCACTGTGATCTGGAACCTCGGGGAGGCCGAGCACTTCCTGCTTCGCCTTTCCCTGGCGATGCTCGGCTCACCGAGCATCCTTTTTGTCGACGACATTGAGCAGGTCCACAGCGCAGAAGCCCGCCGGCTGGTCTGGGAGCGCCTCGCTGCCATCGCCGCAGCGGGCACCACCGTCGTCGTCGGCGCCGCTTCCCTTGAAACCGGCCTGTGGGAGGGCCTTGATCCCCAGCCGTCCGCTCTGCTGCTTTCCCAGGAGGCCAACTGATGTTCGCCCTGTTTTCCCCCGGCACGGAACTGGCGCGGTTCCGCCGCGGCACCCTGCCGAAGATCGCCGTCGTCGTCATGCTCTTCATTCCCCTGATCTACGGCGCCCTGTACCTGTGGGCCTTCGACTCTCCGGACAAGAACGTGGACAGCCTCTCCGTTGCCCTGGTGAACGAGGACGCGGGCACCACCAGGGACGGCGACGCCCTGAACGCCGGCGATGAGCTGGAGACCAAGCTCCTGGAAGGAGCGGACCTCGACTGGCATCCCACGGATGCCGACGACGCAGCGAAGGGTGTGGAGGACGGAACCTATTACCTTTCCCTCACCATTCCGCAGGATTTCTCGGCCAACGCCGTCTCCGTGGGCACGGAGAACCCCGTGCCCGCCCGGCTGAGCGCCACGTACAACGATTCCAACAACTTCCTCGCCGGCGTGCTGGGCAAGCAGGCCATGGCACAGGTCAAGGAAGCAGTCTCCTCCCAGCTGGGCGAGCAGGTTGCCTCCACCCTGCTGGTGGGACTCAATGACGCCGGTTCCGGCCTCCGCGACGCGGCCGACGGCGCGGGTGAACTCAGCACGGGCATCGACTCCGCCGTTTCCGGGGCAGGCGAACTTGTGGCCGGGCTGGACAGCCTCGCCACCGGCACCGTCACCCTTCAGGACGGAGCACTGCGGCTCTCCACCGGCGCCAACCAGCTCAGCTCCGGCCTGACCGAACTCTCTGCGGGAACATCCTCGCTGGCCGCGGGCAGCAATGACCTTTCCGCCGGTGCACAGTCCCTGGCTGCCGGAACGTCCACCCTGTCCGACGGTGCCGGCAGCGTAGCTTCCGGTGCCGCGGCCCTGAACACCAACCTCGGCACGCTCTCGGAGCGGCTGACCGCGGCTGTTCCCCAGTCGGAGTCCCTGGCCGCCGGTGCGTCCTCGGTCTCCACCGGACTGGACCAGGTGGTTGCCGGACTCCAGGCAGCAGATCCGGCCAACCCGCTCCTTGCCCAGCTGCAGCCGCTGGCCGCAGGCGCGCAGCAGGTGTCCGCCGGAAATGCGGGCCTGCAGGCAGGTATTTCCGAGGCAGCAGCCGGAGCCGGACAGCTCGCTGCCGGCAGCTCCAGCCTCGCCGGCGGTGCCGGTGAAGTAGCAGCCGGCGCGCAGTCAGCTGCGGCCGGGGCCGCCCAGCTTTCCGCCGGCGCCGCCAACCTCGCCTCCGGTGCCGCCCAGGTGGATGCCGGAGCCCACAGCGCCGAAAGCGGTGCCGGCGAGCTCGCCGCCGGAGCCAACACGCTCAGCGGCGGCACCAATGACCTCGCCGCCGGAGCGGGCGAACTGCTCACCGGCGGAAACGCCCTGTCCGCGGGAGCTGCCCAGCTCTCCACGGGCAGCCACACACTGGCCGATGCCCTCGCCGAAGGCGCCCAGGCGCTGCCGCAGGATTCCGATGAGCTGATCGACACCAAGGCCTCCGTTGCGGGAGCCCCGGTGGAACTGGACGCGGACTACTCCACCAAGGCGGACAGCTTCGGTGAAGGGTTTGCTCCCTTCTTCCTGGCGCTGGCCACCTTTGTGGGCGCGCTGATCACCTGGCTGCTGCTGCGGGCACTGCCCACCAGGGCCCTGGCCGCCGGTGTCTCCGGTTTCCGCGCCCTGGCCACCGGACTGGTTCCGGCGCTGGCCATCGGCCTGGGCCAGGTGGTCATCATGATGGCGGTCCTGGTGTGGGGACTGGATATCCACCCCGCCTATCTGATTGCCACCGGCGCCTTCCTGTACCTGACCACAGTCGCGTTCCTGGCCCTGCAGCAGATGCTGATCATTGTGCTGGGCACCGCGGCCGGCCGGGTGGCGTCACTGGTACTGCTGATGCTCCAGCTGAGCTCCTCCGGCGGTACCTATCCGGTGGAAACCACGCCCGGGTTCTTCCAGGCGCTGCATCCGTTCATGCCTGCAACTTATGTGGTCAACGGGCTGCGTGCCCTGATCACCGGCGGCGTGGACGCCCGGATGTGGATCGCCGTCGCATTCCTGGGCATCCTGGCTGCAGTGTGCATCGCCATCAGCTCGCTGGTTGCCGGCAAACAGCGGATGTGGACGATCAAGCGGCTGCACCCGGAACTGCACCTCTAGGATCGGCGAGCCGACTCCACAGAACGACGGCGCCGCCCCCTTCCACGGGAGCGGCGCCGTCGTCGTATGGCGGGCAAAACCGGGCGGACCGCCCCGGCTGCAGCGGATGCCCGGGTCCTCCCCGTCCCGCCCGGACCTCTAAGATCGAAGCAAGGCCGTTACGACTTTAAGGAACTTTCATGCCACGCCAGTCAGGTACCAAGCGTGCAATCCTCGACGCCGCGCTGGAGTTGGCTGCCGACCACGGCATCAGCGGAACCACCATGGAGAATGTGGCGGAACGGGCCGGGGTGGCCAAAGGCAGCGTCTACTACAATTTCGCGTCCAAGGACCGTCTTTTCGAAGAGCTCCTGCTTGAGGGCGTGGGTGTACTGGCGGAAACCGTGCGCACCGCCCGGGCCTCTCTGGCCGGCTGGCCCGCCCTGCAGGCCATGATCCGGGGCCTGCTGGAGACAGTAGCGGACAACCGTTCCTTGGCCAGGCTGCTGGCGGCGGAAATCTTCCGGACCGACCGCACCTGGCAGCATTCCCTGGAACTGCTCCGCCGGGAGGTGCTGGCCGAGTTTGTCACCGCCATCCGGGAAACCTCACCGCCGGCGGAAATGGAGGACCGGCTCGGCCTGGTGGCCGGCGGCGTGTTCGGTGCAGCTCTGATCGGCGGCCTCGACTGGCTGGTATTCAGCCCGGAGCGGTCCCTGGACGAGGTGGCCGAGTCGGTGCTGTACGGACTTTCCGGCGGGCTGACCCGCTAGGGCTTCCTGTCTGACCCCCACCGCCGCCCCTAGCCGGAACAGGCAGATCCGGCCCTGTTACGGCCGGTTCCGCAGTGAGTGGCGGGTCGGCGGGCCGGTGGGGGTGATTCCGGCGTCGGACGGTTGCCCGGCGTAATCCGGGGCACCGGCTGAACCCGCAGCAGCAGGCTCGGCGCCGGCGGCTGGAGCCTTGATGCCTACCGCCTTGACCACCAGGACGGCGATGGCCGTGGTGACCGGGATGGCGAGCACCAGGCCCACGGAGCCGACGAGCGTGCGGATCACTTCCTCGGCCAGTTCGCCGCTGGTGATGCTGTCCAGGAGCGCCCGGTCGTAGAGCGAAACGAGGATCAGCACCGGAAGCGCCGCCCCGGCATAGGCAAAGGCAATGGTGTAGACGGTGGAGGCAATGTGGTCCCGGCCCACCCGCATGGCGCCGGAAAACAGCCGCTTGGCGCTCGCCCGCGGTGCCAGCTCATACATTTCCCACACGGCGGAGGACTGGGTGATGGTGACGTCATTCAGGACACCGAGGCCGGAAATGATCAGTCCGCACAGGATGATGCCGGACACCGAAATGTTGTCCGAGGAGTTGATGAGCGCGTAGGCGTTATCGTCGTCGACCCCCACCAGGTGGGCGGCATCGGTGGCCCACGCAGCCAGGCAGGCCGTGATGGACAGGCCGAACAGCGTCCCCAGCAGCGCCGTCGAGGTCCGGGCCGTCAGGCCGTGCGCAAAGTACAGGACCCCGAACATGATCACGCTCGAACCGATCAGCCCCAGCAGCAGCGGCGGCTTGCCCTCCACCAGGCCCGGCAGGATGAATCCGGCCAGCACGGCGTAAGCGCCGGCGAGTCCGATCAGGGCTCGCAACCCCCTCCAGCGCGCGACGGCGATCACCACGCCCGCGTACAGCACGGTCAGCGCGGCCATGGGAATGGACCGGACAAAGTCCACGAAGACATACGGCGGTGCGCCGCCGCCCTGGGCCATGATGGCTTCCAGGTTCAGGTAGCGGATGGTGTCTCCGGCTTCAATCGCTCCGCCTTTGGCGACCTCGGGCGGAACTTCCACCTGGATGGTGGTGCCGCCGGAGCTGGGCACCGTGTAGGCCACCAGGCACTGCTGGGCGGTACCCCCGGCATCGACCAGTGCCTGCGAGGACGGACAGTCCTCCTCGCTGACAAGCTGGACCTTGCCGGTGTCGAAGGTGACTCCGTCGGCGGTGGCGTAGGGATCGGACACCGTGGCCCCGGTGCGGTCCCCGGAGGGCCAGAGCAACACCATGCCGATGACGGCGAGCAGCCCCAGCGGAACCAGGATCCAGGTCAGCAGGAGGTTCGCCCGGCGCCGGACAGCCAGCGCTGCCGGGGAGGGCGGTTCATCGGAATGCGGGGCATGGCTGTGTCCCATGGGAAGTGTCCTTCGGCTTTGGCGGGGAGTTGAAGCGGAGGCTGTGCAGGGTTGCAGCCCTGGGGAACGGGTGCAGGAAACACGGATCGGCATCATTGTCCCAAGTCCGCACGATTTCTCCCAGTCAACTGATCCGGGCGGGCCGGGGTGGCCAAAGGCAGCGTCTATTACAACTTCACATCCAAGGACCGGTTGTTCGAGGAACTGCTGCTGGAGGGCGTCGGGGTGTTGGCGGAAACGGTGCGCAGCGCCGCTCCGCACTGACCGGATGGCCGGCCCTGCAGGCCATGGTCCGGGCGCTGCTGGAAACGGTGGCCGACAACCGCGCCCTGGCCCGGCTGCTCGCCGCGGAAATCTTCCGGACCGACCGCACCTGGCAGCATTCCCTGGAACTGCTCCGCCGGGAGGTGCTGGCCGAGTTTGTCACCGCCATCCGGGAAACCTCACCGCCGGCGGAAATGGAGGACCGGCTCGGCCTGGTGGCCGGCGGCGTGTTCGGTGCAGCTCTGATCGGCGGCCTCGACTGGCTGGTATTCAGCCCGGAGCGGTCCCTGGACGAGGTGGCCGAGTCGGTGCTGTACGGACTGTCCGGCCGACTCGCCTCCTAGCTTCTTCTCTGTCCGTCAACGACGGCTCTGCCCATCCAACGACGGCTCTGCCCATCCAACGACAGCGGCGGGGGCCGGCTCCCGTAGGAACCGGCCCCCGCCGTCGTCGTCTGAGCCGTCGCAGCAGAGCCGCGCGAAGCCGAAGTACCGGTTAGGTACTGACAACCTCGGTGGCCGGACCGACTTCGCGTGCCGCACCCTTTTCCAGCAGCGCCTGGATGATCCGGGCCACGGGAACCATGGACTCGTCCACCTCCAGCTGCACCGGGTACTGGTACGTCAGCATGGCCAGCATGGATTCCAGAGCCGCTTCCTGCTCCGAGCGTTCCAGCTTGGTGTCATAACCAAGGAAAACGTCGGCCGGCTCGTCCGTTCGGTTGTGCGTGTAGCTCACGGCGAAGGCTGCGATCTTGCCGCCCTTGTCCTTGGGCGCATCGCGCAGCACCACAGCGCCGGCGGCACCGGTGGCATCATTGAGCAACATCTGCTGGGCCCGGCCCAGCGTCATGTCCGCCCGGTCCCAGCCGTGCACATTGTTATAGAACTCGGCCACGGTCTGGGTCAGCTCCACCGATCCGGTGGCGGCTTCCTCCAGCTGGGGGCCGGAGTCGTCGGCAAAGACGGGCAGGCGGATCCGGCCCGGCTCCACCACAACCATGCGGGAGCGCTGGATCCGCGAGAACCCGGCAGCCTTGGCAAATGCGGCACCGGAGGAACCCGGCTCCACCTTTGCCCGCATGGCGGTGACGCCCGACGGCGCCGCTTCAGCTTCGCGGCGCAGCATGGCCAGCAGCATGGAGCCGAGGCCGGCGCGCCGGTTCTCCCGGGCCACCTCCACGTAGACCCAGAGGCGGTCCGGATGCAGCGAGGTTTCGTAGACCACGCCGGCTGCCACCGGAACACCGTCGTCTTCGGCCACGATGCAGCGGCTCCAGGGTTCGTTGGAGGACGGGCGGAACACGGCCCGGAACTGTCCGGACTGCACCGTTTCCGGATCTCCCCAGAGCTGGTTCAGCTTAAGATCGTCGTCTTCGCGCCATTCGCGGAACGTCAGTGCCATTACGCGCCGATCAGCCTTTCCGCGAGGTAGCCCTCAACCTTGTCCAGGCTCACCCGCTCCTGGGCCATCGTGTCGCGTTCGCGCACGGTGACGGCCTGATCTTCGAGCGTGTCGAAGTCCACGGTGATGCAGAACGGGGTGCCGATTTCATCCTGGCGGCGGTACCGGCGGCCAATGGCGCCGGCGTCGTCGAAGTCGATGTTCCAGTTCCGGCGCAGCTGCGCGGTGAGGTCCTTGGCCTTGGGGGAAAGGTCCTCGTTGCGGCTCAGCGGCAGCACGGCAGCCTTGACCGGGGCCAGGCGCGGATCCAGCTTCAGGACGGTGCGCTTGTCCACGCCGCCCTTGGCATTGGGGGCTTCGTCCTCGGTGTAGGCGTCCACCAGGAAGGCCATGAAGGAACGGGTCAGGCCGGCCGCAGGTTCAATCACGTACGGGGTGAAGCGCTCGTTGGTGGCCTGGTTGAAGTAGCTCAGGTCCGTGCCGGAGTGCTTGGAGTGCGTGCCGAGGTCAAAGTCGGTGCGGTTGGCAATGCCTTCCAGCTCGCCCCACTCAGAGCCGGCGAAGCCGAAGCGGTATTCGACGTCGGTGGTGCCCTTGGAGTAGTGGCTGAGCTTTTCCAGCGGGTGTTCGAACAGACGCAGGTTATCGGGATTGATGCCCAGCTGGGTGTACCAGTTGAAGCGGTTTTCGATCCAGTACTTGTGCCATTCCTCGTCAGTGCCCGGCTCGACGAAGAACTCCATTTCCATCTGCTCGAATTCACGGGTGCGGAAGATGAAGTTGCCCGGCGTGATTTCGTTGCGGAAGCTCTTGCCGATCTGGCCGATGCCGAACGGCGGCTTCTTGCGCGAGGTGGTGAGCACGTTGTTGAAGTTCACGAAGATGCCCTGCGCGGTTTCCGGGCGCAGGTAGTGCATGCCCTCTTCGCTGGCGACCGGGCCGAGGTAGGTCTTGAGCAGGCCGGAGAATTCCTGCGGCTCGGTCCACTGACCCTTGGTGCCGCAGTTGGCGCAGGTGATGTCGGCCAGGCCGTTTTCCGGTGCGTGGCCCTTCTTTTCCTCGTATGCCTCTTCGAGGTGGTCTGCACGGTAGCGCTTATGGCAGCTCAGGCACTCGACCAGCGGGTCGGAGAACACCTCAACGTGGCCGGAGGCCTCCCAGACCTGGCGCGGGAGGATCACAGCGGAATCCAGGCCGACGACGTCGTCGCGCCCCCGGACCATGTGCTGCCACCACTGCTTCTTGATGTTTTCCTTGAGCTCGACACCCAGGGGGCCGTAATCCCATGCGGAGCGGGACCCGCCGTAGATCTCACCCGACTGGAAGACGAACCCCCGGCGCTTGGCGAGGGAGATGATCGGATCCAGTTTGGATTTGGTCGAAGCCATTCAGTGGTACCGCCGTTCTTTCGTGTCTGCGCAGGCCGCTGGGTGCGGTCCGCAAGTGGTCCCGCCCGCAGCGGCGCCGGCGGTTGCACGGCGGGGAACTGCGGAGGGGAAAAAGCTACAACTACAAGCTTAAGGTCATGGAGCCGAAACCCCGTTACCGAAATCCTTTGCGGCCGTTCCCCGGCGGGGTTGCCGGCGGGGTTGCCGGCGGGGTTACCGGCCGGGTTACCGACGGCCGGCGCGCCGGGGCAGCACCCCGGGCATGTTCCACGGCAGGGTGGCCACGACGATGGCAGCCAGGGTCAGCAGGGTGCCCAGGACGGTTGCGGCCACCACAACACTGCCCGGCGCCGGGAGGAAAATGTCCAGCAGCAGGGACCCGACGAGCTGGCCGCCGATCATTCCCAGGCTGGTCAGGAGCACGCCCAGGCCGCGCACCAGCACGGCGCTCACACCAATGAACACGCAGCCCATCGCCCCGCCGAGGTACAGGTACCACTCCCCCGGCAGCGGCTCGCCAAAGCCGGAAACCATCACCTTGACCAGCCAGAACACCAGCAGGACCGCTGTACCGGAAATGAAGTTCACCAGGGTGGCGGTGATCGGTGTTCCGTAATGCATGCTCGTGGTGCCGTTCATGGCCTGCTGGAAACTCATCAGCATGCCGGCGGTCAGGGGAAGCAGCACGGGAAGCACCAGGTCGGCGGCCGAGGAGGTTCCGCTGAACTTGGGACTGACGGCCCAGACGACGGCGGCGATAGTCAGCACAGCGCCCACCACCCGCATCACGGTCAGCGCTTTCTTGCCCGCCGGGCCGATGCCGAGCCGGTCCACCACCAGCCCGGTCATGGTCTGGCCGGCGACGGCGGCCACCGTGAACACGGCTACGCCCAGTACGGCGACGGTCAGGGTCTGGGAGAGGACAAAGTAGGCACCAATGGCACCGGCCAGCACGTAGTAGCGCGGAAACCTGCGTTCGCGCAGCGCCGGCAGCAGCTGCGCGGCCCCGGCTCTGCCGCGCGGCAGAAGCACGGAAATCAGGATCATGATGACCAGCCCCACGGAGAAGCTGACCAGCGCTGCGGCGAGCCCGTCGTCGAGCCTCTCCCCGAGCGCACCGTTGATGCGGGCTTGGACGGGAATGGCCATCCCCGCTGCAACAGCAGCGGGTAGACCGATAATCGGTGTGATTCGCAGGGCATTTGGCACGGACTTACCCTACGGCAGCGCCGGGGCCGGGCAGGAATCGGCGTAGTTGAATGTCGGGCAGAATGGACATATGAGTAATTTCGACCCCCAAGACCTCCCCATCCGCGACGAAATGATCCGCCTGGGCCAGCTGCTGAAGCTTGCCAGCCTGGCTGAAGACGGTATTCAGGCCAAACAGCTCATCGAAGACGGCCTGGTGAAGGTCAACGGCGAGATCGAAGAACGCCGCGGACGCCAGCTGCATCCCGGTGACGTGGTGACCGTCAACGGCGAAGCTCTCCGGATCGTTCAGGAAGACTAACCGGCCGCCGGGGCCCATCCGCCGGACGGGTCCGGCTGCGCAGTCTTCACCGGCTGCTCAGTCCTGTTCTGCTGCTCGTCCTGACCGGCGGCTCAGGCCTTCAGCACCAGGTGGGTGAGGAACTCCTTCACATGGCCCAGCTCCTGCATGTTAATGCCGTGCCCCATGTTGGCGTACAGGATCTTGGTCAGCGCCGTGTGCTCGTTCAGCCATGCGTGGGTGAATTCAATGCGCGGCGCGTCAATCACCGGATCCGCCTGATCCCGGCCCCAGAAGAAGGGCACGCCGCCGGGGCGCAGTTCATCGTCATGGAAGAACGCATTCCCCTCGTCCGGAACCACAAAGCCGGAGAGGCCGACGACGGCGGCAAAGTCCGCGGGCCGGTGCCGCAGGAGCGTGCTGGCCACGGCCATGCCCATTGAGAAGCCGAGCAGGGACACGCTGCTGTGCGCGTCCTTGACCCCGTCCAGCCAGTCGGCGACGTCGGACACGGATTCCACCACGCGCTCCACGGAGAAATCCGCGTCATTCATCAGCGGGAACCAGGTGTAGCCGGGGCCCAGTGCCTGGGGTGCACGGACGGAGGCGATGGTGAACTCGGAGGGCAGGTGGTCCGCCAGTCCCATCAGGTCTTCCTCGTTGGCGAGGTAGCCGTGGAAGAGGACCAGCAGCGGAGTTCCGGCACGTTCGGCTTCCGGCTTGGACCAAAGGACAGTGGGGTTCCAGGGAGCAGTTTTAGGCATAATGTTCATTCTGGCACGGCCGGTTGTCCAACCTACGGTCGCGTAGCCGGGCCCCTCCTTGGCAGGATGGTTTGGTGACTTCTCCTTCCATCCCCGAAAGCAGTTCCATCCCCTCGTCATCCGCAGCCGCCGCAGCGTCCACCTCCGCGGCTGCAGCATCGGGTTTTGCAGCTCCGTTACCTGCTGCCGGCGAGGAGCCCTGGCTCCACCCCTGGACCCGTTATGTGGCCATCGGTGACTCCTTTACCGAGGGAATCGGTGACCCCAGCCCGGAGAGCGCCGGCGGACACCGCGGATGGGCGGACCGGGTGGCCGAAGAACTGGCACGCAGCCGGGAGGACTTTGCCTACGCCAACCTGGCCATCCGGGGGCGGCTGCTGGACCAGATCATTGACGAACAGCTGGAACCGGCCCTGGAGCTGCATCCGGATCTGATTACCATCTGTGCCGGAGGCAATGACGTCATCCGTCCCGGCGGCGACCCGGACAAGCTGGCCGAAAAGATGGATGCGGCGATCGAAGCGCTGGCCTCGGGCGGTGCCACCGTGGTGCTTTTCACCGGGCCGGACCTCGGGACCACGCCGGTGATCGGCAGCGTCCGCGGGCGTGTGGCGATTTACAACGAGAATCTCCGCACCGTTGCTGCCCGGCACCACGCCGTCATCGCAGATACCTGGGCGCTGCGTGACCTGAGCAACCGGGAGATGTGGGCTCCGGACCGGCTGCACTTCTCTCCGCTGGGCCACCACACCATTGCAGCCATGGTGCTGGATACCCTTGGCGTACCCCACACCCTGCAGCCGTTCGAGCCCAAACCCATCCCGGCCCGGAACTGGCGGACAGCCCGCACCGAGGATCTGACGTGGGCGCGGGAGTACTTCGTGCCGTGGGTGGTGCGCCGGATGCGCCACCGGTCTTCCGGAGACGGCATTGCTGCCAAGCGTCCCGACGCCGGTCCCATCTTCGGCGGGCCGGGCATGCCGCCGGGTTCTGCGGACTAAGCCGAAGCGCGCGGCACCGGCGGACGGCGTCGGCGGCCCGCCTGCAGGCCGCCCCAAAACGCGAGAACCACGGCACCGGCGAGCACGAGCAGGGCACCCGCCTGCATGCTGCGGCTGATCAGGAGCGCAGGGCCCGGAGACCCTCCGTCAGGTGTATATGCCACCCAGGCGTAGTTCACCATTCCGGCCCCGGGCCCCTGTGCCAGGAGTACGATGCCGGCGGCCAGCAGCAGGGCGCCGCCCGCAGGCATCCAGAGCCTGCGCAGGCGGAACCTGCCGGAGGACGCAGCGGACGGCCGGGGGCTCTCATCGGATGCCATGGCGCAACGCTAGCACCGCGGCGTCCGGCAATCCGCCGGCAATCCGGACCAATCTGCCGGAGCACTCAGCCGGAAGATCCGCGTTCGGCCAGCGCGATCAGGTTCGCCAGATGGTCGGCCCAGTCTTCCGTGTGGGCCCGGCCTACATCGGCGCCGTCCGCCAGGCCGCCCAGTCCGCTTTCGGTGACCACGACGTCGGTGTAGTCCGTTTCCGGATCAGGCCCCGGCACGGCTGCGAGCTGGAAGCTCACCACGGTGTGCGAATTCCAGTCGGGCATGGTCCAGCGGAAGGACAGCAGCCTGTCCCGTGCCACCGCCAGGACAGTGCCGCTGGCACGCTGCCCGCCGTCGTCGGCCGCCCGTTCTGCGAGCGGTGACCCGGGGCTGGGGGTGAAATCCATGGCCGGCCACCACGCGGCCCGGTTGTTCACGAGCGCATGCCAGATCTGCTCCGGAGAACACTGTGCCTGCGCCGCCACGCGAATGGAATCACCCATGCGAATGTTCTTCCATGTTCGTCCCGTCTTGGCAAGGGAGACGGCGCCGGCGGCCCTGCCTCCGGGGCCAACCGATGTTCGGACGAAGTCGGAAACTAGGGCGAGCCGAAGAACCGTTCCCGCAGCGGCGCCCCAATCTGCTCCACATCGGTGAGGAAGCCGTCGTGGCCGATCGGCGCTGAAATCATCCGGACCTCGGTTTTTTGGGGAAGTGCCGCTGCCAGTTCGAAGGACTGCCGGGGAAGGTAGAGCCGGTCCGAATCAACAGCGGCAATGAAGAACTCGCTGTCCGTTCCGGCCAGTGCCTGGCGCAGCGTTCCGCGGCCGCGGGCAACGTCGTGGCTCATCAGCGCCTCGGTCAGCAGCAGGTAGCTGTTGGCATCGAACCGGCTGGAGAGTTTCTTGCCCTGATGATCCAGGTAGCTCTCCACCGCATAGCGTCCGCGGAACGCCGGCAGGGGTGATCCGAACGGGTCCTCCTGCGCCTGCGGAACATGACCGAACCGGTGCTCCAGCTCGGCCTCGGACCGGTAGGTAATATGCGCAATCCGGCGGGCCAGGCCCAGTCCCGCCGTCGGGGGCCTGCCGTTGTAATAGTCCCCGCCATTGAAGTCCGGATCCAGCCGGATAGCTTCCAGCTGGGCCCGGCCAAAGGCGATCTGCTCCGCCGAGCTGGCGGCGGTGCAGGCGATCACTGCGCAGCGCCGCACCCGTCCGGGTTCGGTTACCGCCCATTCCAGGGCCCGGGCGCCGCCCAGCGATCCGCCGAGCACGGTGTGCCAGGAGCCGATCCCCAGCAGATCCGCCAGCCGGGCCTCCGCGCGGACAGAATCCCTGATGGTGACAAACGGAAAGCGCGAACCCCAGGCCAGCCCCTGCGGATCAGCGGACGAAGGGCCGGTGGACCCGTAGCAGCCGCCGAGCATGTTGATCGAGACGACAAAGAACCGGTCGGTGTCCACCGTTTTTCCCGGGCCCACCAGGGCATCCCACCAGCCGTCCTCGCCGCTGTCCCCGCGGGCCACGTGGGTGCTGCCGGTCAGGGCGTGGGCCACCAGCACGGCATTGGAGGCATCCGGGTTGAGGGTCCCCCATGTCTCGTAGGCCAGGGAAACGGAGGGCAGATACCCGCCGGTTTCCAGGAACAGGTCGCCGATGCGGGCGTGCCGCAGCACTCCGTCCCGGGCCGGGGCGGAGTGCTGCGGCACGGCTGGCCCGGCCGGCCCGTCTGGCACGGACACGGAGGCCGGCACAGAGCCGGTTGCGGCGGTATTGGCAGAAGGGCGCGCCACGCTAACCGTTACGCTCCCTTGGCGGCCCGGAACCCGGCGTCGAGGTCCGCAATAATGTCGTCGATGTGCTCGATGCCCACGGAGAGCCGGACCAGTCCGGGGCTGACGCCGGCTGCCAGCTGCGCCTCGGCACCGAGCTGGCTGTGGGTGGTCGACGCCGGATGGATGACCAGGGAGCGCACGTCGCCCACGTTCGCCACATGGGAGTGCAGGTCAAGGGCGTCGACGAAGCGCTTGCCGGCGTCGATGCCTCCGGCGATTTCGAAGGAGACAATGGCACCGGTTCCGCGCGGCCCGTATTTGCGCCCGCGCTCAAACCACGGGCTGGATTCCAGCCCCGCATAGGCAACGGAGACGACGTCGTCGTGCCCTTCCAGCCAGTTGGCCACCGCGACGGCGTTGCTCACGTGCCGCTCCACGCGCAGGCTCAGGGTCTCCAGACCCTGCGCAATCAGGAACGCGTTGAAGGGCGATACGGCGGAACCGAGGTCTCGCAGCAGCTGCACCCGGGCCTTAAGGATGTACGCCAGGTTGGCGCCGAGGGCACCGTTGACGCCCAGGTCCCGGGCGTAGACCAGGCCGTTGTAGCTCTCGTCGGGGGTGTTGAAGCCGGGGAACTTCTCCGGATCGGCGCCGAAGTCAAAGTTGCCCGAATCCACGATGACCCCGGCTATGGAAGTGCCGTGACCGCCGAGGTACTTGGTAGCTGAGTGCACCACAATGTCCGCGCCCCATTCGAAGGGGCGGATGAGGTACGGCGTGGAAAGGGTGCTGTCCACGATCAGGGGGATGCCGGCGTCGTGGGCGATGGCGCTGATGCCCTCAAGGTCCAGCACGTCCTGGCGGGGATTGGAGACCACCTCGCCGAAGAAGGCCTTGGTGTTGGGCCGGACCGCTGCCCGCCACTGCTCCAGGTCATCCGGATCGGACACGAAGGTGGTCTCGATGCCGAACTTCTTCAGCGTGTGCTTGAGCAGGTTGTACGTGCCGCCGTA
The DNA here is from genome assembly GCF_058269295.1 of Arthrobacter sp. TJ-58. Classification (NCBI taxonomy): domain Bacteria; kingdom Bacillati; phylum Actinomycetota; class Actinomycetes; order Micrococcales; family Micrococcaceae; genus Arthrobacter; species Arthrobacter sp. TJ-58. The sequence continues at coordinate 509,042 of NZ_JBZCNM010000003.1, read as the reverse complement.
GAGGCTAGGGCTGGCCACAATGTGGTCCCCCGCCTCCGCAACGTTCAGGAGGGCGAAGGTTTCAGCGGCCTGGCCGGAGGCGAGCAGCAGCGCACCGACGCCGCCCTCCAGCGAGGCGATCCGGTTCTCCACCGCTTCCTGGGTGGGGTTGCCGATCCGGGTGTAGATGGGCTCCAGCTCAGCCAGGGCAAACCGGTTGGCTGCCGCCTCGGCACTGGGGAAGACGAAGGATGAGGTCTGGTAGATGGGCAGGGCGCGGGCGCCGGTGGCGGCGTCGGGCTCCTGTCCTGCATGGATCTGGCGGGTTTCGAAAGACCAGTTTCCTGACATTGTTTGCTCCCTAAAACCAGGGGCCGCCCCGAGACTTCCGGCCGGAAAAAGGTGACCGGCAGCCACGTGGGACCCGCGCTTGCCCTGAATCCGTTGACGCAGGGCCAGGTCTTCACCCGGGGCACCCCACCGCGGTTGGAGGGTTGCCGGCCAGCAAGCCGGGGCTATCTGCTGGCACTCATGACCTATGCCTCCTATGAAAACGGATTAGCAGCAAGCCCGCAAGGTCTGTGACGGCTCATGTCCTGCCGTGTCGGGGCCCGGAAAAGAGTGGCACGCCGAGCAGGGCGAACGGTCAGTATGCTGTTGATTTCCGCGGAAGGCAGGTGTTCCGAGTAAATTAGGCTCCCCTAAGTCGAGAGGTGAGTCACAACGTGCCATTATGGGCCGCATGCGCTTGGACCATGTATCTTATGCCTGTGAATCCGACGGTCTTCTGGCCACGACTGAGAGGATCGCTGCCGCTCTGGGAGCAGATTTCGTCAAGGGCGGTGTGCATCCCCGTTTCGGGACCCGGAACATGATTCTGCCTCTGGCCAACCATCAGTACGTTGAAGTGGTGGAGGCCCTGAACCACCCGGCGTCGGACAAGGCACCGTTCGGCCAGGCCGTGCGCCAGCGCTCCGAGTGCGGCGGCGGCTGGATGGGCTGGTGCGTTGCCGTGGATGATCTCTCCCCCTTCGAAGAGCGCCTGGGCCGCAATGCCGTACCGGGCAACCGGAAGTTTCCGGACGGCCAGGAGCTGACCTGGCAGCAGATCGGCATCAACGGTCTGATCGCCGACCCGCAGGTGCCGTACATGCTGCGCTGGGATGACGGCACGGAAGCGCTGCACCCGTCCGCCGCGCTGCCCGGAATGCCCGGTGCCGTGAAGCTGGCCTCGCTGACCATCGCCGGTTCCGCTGACCGGGTCGCCCAGTGGCTGGGCACGCCCGTCGAGGAACCGCTGGAAAACGTGGGCGTCACGTGGATTTCGCCCAAGGGAACCCCCGGCATCATGTCCGTCACCTTCAATACGGCCAAGGGTCTCGTCGAGATCTAGTTCTCCGGCCGTTTCGGGAATTCCCGGACGTTGTGGGAATTCCCGGACGGTCCGCTGCGTCCGGATTTTCCCAATGTGACCACGTTTTCCCATGGTGTCCGGTTATTGAATTATCCACAGACGTGCCTGCGTCCCTCGCGGACACAATTACCGCGATCCAGTCTTGAGGGATGGACCCCGAACTCTTTTACACGTCCGACGCCGAGACGTACGGCGAGGGGAGACGTTCCCTGGCTCTGCGGTGCCGGGCCGGTGAACTGACCCGTGTGCGCGACGGCGTGTATATCCGAACCGAAGCTTGGCAGCAGCTGCCGGTGTGGGACCGAGAACGCCTCCGCATCCGAGCGGTGGCGGAAGGGGGACATGTCAGGCGCGTTCTGGTTCAAGAGTCTGCAGCGGTCATCTGGGGATTGCCTGTTGTCCTCCGCTCCCCCGGCGTTTTGCTGCTGGCGCCGGAGTCCTCGCGCGGCCATCGTCGCGGGGATCTCCATTGGGTCGAGCGCCGCCTGCTGGAGCCACTAACAGTCCGGGAGGGCCTTGCAGTCACATCCAGAGCCCAGACAGTCCTGGACATGGCTGCGTATCTGGCCTTCGACCGAGCTCTCCCGCCAATGGACCATGTGCTGCGTCCCGACTCAGCCCTCAATCTGGCTGCGCTGGATAAGGAGTCGTTGCGGGACCTTGCCCGGAAGCTTCCCACCGAGGCAAAGCGCCAGCGGGCTCTGCGCGTCATCGAGTGCGCCAATCCACTCGCCGAGTCGGCCGGCGAATCCTATTCACGGGCCGTTCTGCACCGGCGCGGCTTTCCGGTGCCGGAGCTGCAGCGCGAGTTCATGACTCCTTCAGGACGGTTCCGAACCGATTTCTATTGGGAGGATCACGCCCTCGTCGGGGAGTTCGACGGTGCGGTCAAGTACGGCGTGAACGGGGCGGCGCTTCCTCCGTCATGGGAGACCTTGGAACGCGAAAAACGCCGCGAGGATGCGATCCGGGCCACGGGCGTTGGCTTTGTCCGCTGGTCCTGGCGTGAAATAGGCCGCCCGCCGGAGCATCCCGATGGGCTTGTGCAGCGGCTCATGCGCGCCGGACTGCCCAGAACCAGTTCCGCCCGCTGATGCTGCTCCACTTTGGGGCTTCCCTCCGGTTTGGGACATCCCTCCGCTCCGCCGATGCAGGGATTTCCCAAACCGGAGGGATCCGGCATTTCGGGCTGAGTGGGAGATGCTCAGGAGCTGCGGGCGGCCCGGATCAGCCGGGCGTTGGTCTGGCGCACCGTGGCGGGGTCGATCTTCACCACCCGCCGGTCATAGGTGAGCAGCCCGTTCACTTCGTCCTCCACATCCGTGAGCTGCGTGTAGACGGTTGCGGCCAAACCCCGTGCCACCGCCGGCTCGATCTGGTGCCGGTGCAGCCTGATCCACGCCCGCCGCAGGGCTTCCCTGGTCTTGAAGCGCCGGTATCCGAACTCCTTCTCGTTGAACGTGTGGCCCTCGAGCCGCAGGCTGTAGCCGCCGTATTCGGACAATGCAACGGCACGCCCGTCCCGCAGCCACCCGTTCCGAAGCACAAAGGGAACGAAATAGACATGAACGCTCTTGAGGTCTCCGCCGCCCTGGTCATGCCATCCGCTGGCATGGTCGATGCTGCGCGTCGGATCCAGCGAGCGCAGCATCTCAGCGGCAGCGTTGGCGTCGAATTGGCCCCACCCCTCATTGAACGGAACCCACACGGCCAGCGAGGTGCAGTTGCGCAGCAGATCCACCGTTTCCCGCAGTTCCTCCAGGAACTCCGCCCGGCCTTCTTCATCGGCGCGGCCAAAGGCAACGTAATCGCTGTCATCGCGGTGCGGCACTCCCACGGCAGGGGCCGTGACCACGGAGTGCCGGTAGCTCCGGCCGCCGTTGACCAGGTCCTGCCACACCAGCATGCCGAGCCGGTCGCAGTGGTGATACCAGCGCAGCGGCTCCACCTTGATGTGCTTGCGCAGCATGGTGAAGCCCAGCTCCTTGGCCGTCAGAATGTCATAGGCCAGAGCCTCATCCGACGGCGCCGTATACAGCCCGTCCGGCCAGTACCCCTGGTCCAGCAGCCCGGCATGAAAGTACGGCACACCGTTGAGCAGCAGCCGCGTCCGGCCGGCCGCATCCGGTCCCGTGCCGAACGTCCGCAGTCCGGTATAGCTGCGGACGCTGTCGATGTCCCGGCCGCCGGAAACCAGCCGCACGTCCACGTCATACAGAAACGGATCCTCCGGCGTCCACAGGTGCGGATCCGGCACCGGAATGCGGGTCGCCTGCCCGGGTACGACGACGGCGTCCGCCACAGTGCGTCCGTCCGCGGACACGGTAATCACCGCGGACAGGTCGCCGCCGCCGTCGGCAGCTCCCCGCCCGCGCCCGCCGTCGTCGTCCTTGTCCAGCAGCACCGTCACCGACACGGAGTCCAGATCCGGCACCAGGGCCAGCTGCGAGATACTCGTCCGCGGCACCGACTCCAGCCACACCGTCTGCCAGATGCCCGACTGCGCCGTGTACCAAATGCCGCCGCGGTCCAGGGTTTGCTTGCCACGGCTGTGATAGCCGGTGTCGCTGATGTCGCGCACCCGGACCACGAGGTCCTGCTCGGCGCCGGAAACCAGCGCATCGGTGACATCAAGGGAGAAGGGCAGGTAGCCGCCGTCGTGCCCGCCCACCTCCGTCCCGTTGAGGGTGACGGTGCAGCTCTGGTCCACCGCACCGAAGTGCAGCAGCACCCGCTCGCCGGCAAACCCCGCCGGCAGCACGACCGTGCGCCGGTACCACAGGACCTGCTGGGGCTGGAGCTGGCAGCCGACGCCGGACAGCGGCGCTTCGGGCGAGAACGGCACCAGGATCTGCCCGTCCCAGTCGTCGCCGGCGGGGATTGCGGACTGCCGGGTGGAGGTGATGGCGTACTGCCAGTATCCGTTCAGGTTCAGGTAACTGTCCCGGACCAGCTGGGGACGGGGATATTCCTGCAGCACGGAGGTCGGATCCAGCTCCGCTCCCCACGGGGTTGAAAGTGTCACGGGCAGCATTCTCCTTGAGTGGTGCGGACGGACATCAGTTGCCGATGCCGATGGCGGGACCGAACAGCGCAAAGCCCACAAACCCGGTGATGTCCACCAGGGCATGGGCAATGACCAGCGGCATGACCCGGCGGGTTTTGACGTAGGCGTAGCCGAACAGCAGTCCCATCAGGAAGTTGCCGATCCCCGGACCGATCCCCTGGTAAAGGTGGTAGCTGGCCCGGATCAGGGCGCTGGTGAGGATGATCGCGGGTGTTCCCCAGCCCAGCTGCCGCAGCCGCAGGAACAGGTATCCCACCACAATGACTTCCTCCAGCACCGCGTGCCGCACGGCGGAGAGGATCAGCACCGGCAGCGTCCACCAGTAGGTGTCCAGCGCTGCGGGCACCAGTGCGGTGGTGATGCCCAGTGCCCGGCCGGCGGCGTACACGCCCAGGGTTCCGACGCCGATCACCGCCGCCAGCCCCACGCCCAGCCCAAAGTCGCGCAGCGGCTTCTCGAACGTGAAGCCAATCCGCCGGAACGCGCTCTTCCCGGGCTCGGTCAGCAGGAACAGCACCAGCGCCACCGGCAGCAGGGAGAAGAAGATTCCGAGCAGCTGATAGGTCAGGTCAAACCACGGGCTCTCATCCAGCACCGGGTTCAGGGTGGTGGTCTGGTCCCCCAGCGGTGCCTGGGTCGCTTTCTCGATGAGTTCGACGACGGCGTAAACACCCGAGCGGCCTAGGGACAGTCCCAGCACAATCAGGATTTCAAAAACCAGCATCTTCCGCGCCCGCGGATCAAGGGACTCGGCGGGCACGGAGGGGTAGGCAGCACGCATGCCTACCATTGTGCAGGATATGGCGGGCACCACACGTTTGGCGGACGCTGATGGGGCACCGGAGTCAGATGAGGCACCGGCCAGGGGCGCTACCGGGCAGCCAGGCCCAGCTGCTGTCCGGCCCGCCACACGGCACCGGTCAGCGGCATCCCCGGCCGGTACGCCAGGTGCGCGGCCGAGGGCGCGTTGAGCAGCTGCAGGTCCGCGCGGTGCCCGACGGCGAGGGAGCCCACCGCCCGGTGACCGTTCCGGTCCTCTCCGGTGTGCACGCGCAGCGCGAGTGCACCGCCGAAGGTCGCGGCCCGGATGGCCTCCTGAACCGTCAGTTCCATCTGCAGCACCGCGGTGGCCACACAGAAACTCATGGAACTGGTGAAGGATGTTCCGGGATTGCAGTTGGAGGCGAGCGCCACCTGCACTCCGGCGTCCAGCAGCTTCCGGGCCGGAGCCAGCGGCGCCCGGGTGGACAGATCACAGGCCGGCAGGCAGGTGGCCACCGTACCGGGAACACCTGTCCCGGGAACACCGGTTCCCGGGACGTCAGCTCCCGCAGCTCCCGCACCGGCAGCACCGGTGGTGTCAGATTTCCAGCCGGCCCACGTGCCCGCGAGGGCCTCGACGTCGTCATCGGTCAGGAAATTCACGTGGTCCACGCTGGCGGCCGCGAACTCCACGGCCAGGCGCACCCCGGCCCCGTGGCCCAGCTGGTTGCCGTGCACCCGCAGCCCGAGGCCCGCATCCCGGCACGCCTGCAGCACCCGGCGCGACTGTTCCTCGGAGAAGGCACCCCGCTCGCAGAAGACATCCGCCCACTGCACATACGGCAGCACGGCTTCGAGCATCTCGTTGGACACCAGATCCGTGTACTCGTCAGCATCAGCGCCGGCCGGGACCAGATGGGCGCCCAGAAAGGTCACTTGGTTGGCCACGGTGGAGGCGATGCGCGCGTGCCGCCGCTCTTCCTCCACAGTCAGCCCGTAGCCGGTTTTGGTCTCCAGATAGGTGGTGCCGCCGGCTGCCGCTTCGGCTGCGCGTGCCAGCAGCAGCCGGGTCAGGTCATAGTCCGAGGCGGCCCGGGTGGCTTCGGTGGTGACAGCGATGCCGCCGGCGGTGTAGGACTCCCCCGCCATTCGGGCTTCGAATTCCGCGCTGCGGTCCCCGGCGAAGACCAGATGGGTGTGTGAATCCACCCAGCCGGGCAATCCCGCCCGGCCGCCGGCGTCGACCATCCGGTCGGCGGCCGGCGCCTCGGACGCCGCGCCGATCCAGCTGATCCGCTCGCCCTCGAACACCACGGCGGCGTCCCGCAGCACGGAGCCCACCGGCCCCCGGGACGCGTCCTGGGTGGAGAGTTCGCCGATGTTGGTGATCAGTGTTGATGCCGGGAGTGCAGTCGGTGTGCTCATGGAACTTCCGTTGGAGTGGCGGGCGTTGGGTTGCGGGAGGAGTCAACGGCGCCAATGGCCGCCGACAGCAGTGCGGCCGGATCCCCGAGCAGCGTGTGCTGTCCGTTCCGGGCGAGGATGCGTCCGCCGACGACGACGGTGTGCACATCCGCGGCGGTGGCGGCAAAGGCCAGCTGGGCGGGGCGTGCACCGGCGGTGCGGAGGCTGGCGGGGTTGACCGACATGAGGTCACAGACGTTCCCGACCGTCAGCCCCGGCTCCGGCCGGCCCTGAGCGGCTGCCCCGGCAGCTGAGACGGCGGCGTGCAGATCCGCCGGGGCAAAGCGGCCGCGTTCCCCTGAGCGCAGGCGTTCGCCGTGTTCCAGCGCCCGCATCTCCAGCCAGGGATCGACGACGGCGTGCTGGTCGGTGCCCAGCGCCAGCCGTGCACCGGCCGCGCGCAGCTCTGCCGCGGGGCCGATGCCGTCGGCCAGGTCCGCCTCCGTGGTGGGGCACAGAACCACGGTTGCCCCGGCATCTCCGAGGACCGCGATGTCGTCAGGGCTCAGATGGGTGGCGTGGACTGCAGAGAGCCGCCGGGTGACCAGGCCGTGCCTGGCCAGCAGCTGGGCCGGGGTAAGTCCGGTGGCTTCCAGGCAGGCTTCGTTTTCGGCGGGCTGCTCGGAGAGATGGATGTGCAGCGGCAGGTCCGCGGGGAGGTTCGCGGCGATCACCGCCAGAGCTGCTTCGGGAACACCGCGCACCGAGTGCAGGGCCGCTCCCACGCTGACCTGCGCCGGATCAAACTCCTCGGCCAGCGCGGTGCGCAGGGAGGCCAGCCGCTGCAGCCAGGCGGCGGCGTCGCGGTCTCCGAAGCGCAGCTGGCCGGCAGTGAGCGGCGCGTCGAACCCGCCGGCCAAATAGCAGGTGTCCAGCAGGGTCAGCCGGATGCCGGCGGCGACGGCGGCCCGTGCCAGCGCCCGTTCCATGGCATGTTCCTGCGGGTAGGCGCTGCCGCCGGGCTGATGGTGGACATAGTGGAACTCGGCAACGGACGTCCAGCCGGTGACCACCATTTCCGCGAACACCGCAGTGGCGAGCTGCTCGTACAGGTCCGGGGTCAGGGCGGCGGCGGCCCCGTACATCTGCTCACGCCAGGTCCAGAAGCTGCCGGGGCCGGCGTCGTGCGTGCGTCCGCGCAGCATCCGGTGAAAGGCGTGGGAGTGGGCGTTCGACGCCGCAGGAAAGGTAACCCCGGACAGCTGCGTGTCACCCGGCTGCGGCGCGGTGCCGGGCGTCGCCGAGAGGACGGTTCCGGCGTCGTCGACCTCCAGCCGGATCCCGTCCTTCACGGCTCCGTTCAGCCAGCCCTGCTCGCACCAGAGAGCCCGGACCGGTTGAGGCGCCGTCACAGCAGGTCCTCCAGCACGTCCGCGAGCGCGGCGGCCCCGGCCTCGGCGTCGTCGTCCTCCACGTATTCTTCGGGCGAGTGGCTGATCCCGGAGGGGTTGCGGACAAAGAGCATGCCGGTGGGCACGCGGGCGGCCAGCACCCCGGCGTCGTGCCCTGCACCGGTTGCCAGTACCGGAGCACCGGGCACGGTCCGGGCGACCGACTGCTCGAGTGAGCGCTGCAGGGCGGCGTCAAAGTGAACCGTGCCGGAATAGGACTCCTCGGTCATGTGCACCGTACAGCCCTCAAATGCGGCGATCTTTTGCGCCTGCCCGTGGACCTTCTCCACCAGGGCGGCCGTGACGGCGTCCTCGGGGTGGCGGACATCCAGCCACAGATCCACCCGGGAGGCGATGACGTTGGTGCCGCCGGGAACCGGTTCCAGCCGGCCCACGGTGGCGCGGGCGCCGGACTGGGCTGCGGCTGCCTGACGGACGGCGACGATCAGCTGCGCGGCTGCGACCATGGGATCGGCGCGGTCCGCCATCAGGGTGGTTCCGGCGTGGTTGCCCTGCCCCGTGATGGAAAACCGCCACCGCCCGTGGCCCAGCACGGACCTGCCCACCGCCACGGCCGGACCCCGGCCGGCGGCATCTGTGTACTCCTCGGTGTTCAGGCCGCGGCCCTGCTCCACATGCAGTTCCACAAAGTCGCCGATGCGGCCCAGGGCCGCGTCATCGCGTCCCATCAGGTCAGGGTTCAGTCCGTTGGCGCGGGCGACGTCGGCAAAGGTGTTGCCGTCAGCGTCGCGCAGGGACAGTGCCTTGGCCGGATCGATGGTGCCGGCCAGCAGCCGGGAGCCAAGACAGGCGACGCCGAAACGCGAGCCTTCCTCTTCCGGGAACACTGCGACGGCGAGGGCCCGGTTGCGGACGAGGCTGCCTTCCTTTTCGCGCGCCTGCAGGAGATCCACTGCCGCCAGGGCACCGGCGACTCCGAGCGGTCCGTCGAAGGCACCGCCGCCGGGCACGGAATCCAGGTGGGAGCCGGTGACCAGCGCGCCGCGGCGCTCCGGTACGCCGGGCGTCCCGTCGATCCCCGCTGCAGAATCCCCGGGCAGGTCCCACCAGGCCCAGAGGATGCCGTTGGCGTCCGTTTCCACGGCAAGTCCGCGGCGACCCGCTTCGGCGGTGAACCATTCGCGCAGGTCCAGTTCTGCCGTCGAATAGACCGGACGGCTGTAGCCGCCGCGGCGTGCATCCCGGCCGGTGTCCTCAATGGCGGACAGCAGGGCGTTGACGGGCGAAGCAGGTGACGGGTCCATAGCTCTACTCTGCCATCGGAATACGGATGCCGCGCTCGGCGGCAACTTCGGTGGCGCGGTCATAACCGGCGTCGGCGTGGCGGATCACGCCGGTGGCCGGATCGTTGGTCAACAGCCGTTCCAGCTTGCGCGCCGCCAGTTCCGTTCCGTCGGCCACCGACACCTGTCCGGCGTGGATGGAACGCCCAATGCCGACGCCGCCGCCGTGGTGGATCGAGACCCAGGTGGCACCGGAGGCGGTATTCAGCATCGCGTTGAGCAGCGGCCAGTCTGCGACCGCGTCGGAGCCGTCGGCCATGGCTTCGGTTTCCCGGTAGGGCGAGGCCACCGAGCCGGAGTCCAGGTGGTCACGGCCAATGACGATCGGTGCGCTGACCTTGCCCTCGGCCACGAGCCGGTTGAACAGCAGCCCTGCCCTGGCCCGGTCGCCGTACCCAAGCCAGCAGATGCGGGCCGGCAGCCCCTCGAACTCCACGTGTTCCGCCGCGGCGTCGAGCCAGCGGTGCAGGCGCGTGTTCTCCGGGAAGAGCTCCTTGATGGCCGCGTCAGTGACGGCGATGTCCTGCGGATCGCCGGAGAGGGCAACCCAGCGGAACGGACCCATGCCTTCGCAGAAGAGCGGGCGGATGTAAGCCGGGACAAAGCCGGGGAACTCGAAGGCCCGGTCATAGCCGCCCTGGCGGGCCTCGTCTCGGATGGAGTTGCCGTAGTCGAATACCTCCGCACCGGCGTCCTGGAAGCCCACCATGGCCGCAACCTGGCGGGCCATGGAGTCGCGGGACTTCTTAGTGAATCCTTCTGGATCGGCGGCGGCTTCCGCCTTCCACTCCTGAACAGGGATACCTGCCGGCAGGTAGCTCAGCGGATCATGGGCCGAAGTCTGGTCGGTGACGATATCCACGGTGATGTCCCCGGCCAGCTGCCGGCGCAGCAGTTCTTCGAAGACCTCGGCAGCGTTGCCCACCAGGCCCACTGAGAGCGCACGCTTCTCCGCCTTCGCGGCCATGACCTTGGCGACGGCGGTGTCCAGGTCGGTTTCGACCTCATGCAGGTAGCGCTTGCCGGCGCGGCGCCGCAGCCGGGTTTCGTCAACGTCCACAATCAGCACCGCTCCCCCGTTGAGGGTCACGGCCAGCGGCTGCGCGCCGCCCATGCCGCCGCAGCCGCCGGTCAGGGTCAGGGTGCCGGCCAGGGTGGCGTTCTCGTCGCTGAACAGCTTCCGGGCGACGGCGCCGAAGGTCTCGTAGGTGCCCTGCAGGATGCCCTGCGTGCCGATATAGATCCAGGAGCCGGCGGTCATCTGCCCGTACATCATCAGACCCTCGGCTTCCAGCCGGCGGAACTCCGGCCAGGTGGCCCAGTCCCCCACCAGGTTGGAGTTCGCAAGCAGCACCCGCGGCGCCCACTCGTTCGTGCGGAACACACCCACAGGTTTGCCGGACTGCACCAGCAGGGTTTCGTCATCCTCCAGGGTGGCCAGCGTACGGGTGATCGCGTCATAGGCCTCCCAGCTGCGGGCTGCCCGGCCGGTGCCGCCGTAGACCACCAGGTCCTCGGGGCGTTCAGCAACCTCCGGGTCCAGGTTGTTCATGAGCATGCGCAGCGGCGCTTCGGTCTGCCAGCTCTTGGCGGTCAGGGAGGTGCCGCGGGCGGCGCGGATGCTGCGGGAGGGATCGGAGATAGTAGGCATGCTCCGACCGTAACTGCGCCGCGTTTCCCGGACGTGAACACGGTCACAGTGTCTGGTATCCCAGACGGGGACTGTCCGATCACCCACGAGGCGGGGTACCGCCCGGGCAATCCGCGCCCTCACAGAACGCTCTATGACACTTTGGTTACGTGTCCTGTCCCGGACTGCACGCCCAGCCGGCGGGAGATTTCCGCGGCACATCTGGCCAGCTCGGGGAGCCACCGGCCTGCAAACTCACCAATCTTTCGTCCTCCCGGTCCCGCCGGGAAACCGGACACCAGGTCATTCGGCGCCGTCAGCGTCACGCTGGCGACGGTTCGTCCGGACCGGTCCAGGACGGGCACTGAAAGAGAGGAGAAGCCGTCGGTTACTTCGTTTTCCTCCCACGCATAACCAAGCTCCCGCACCTGGTCCAGCAGGGTGGCCAAAGCCGGCCCGGCGCGGCCGGACCTCATCGACGCCGGATCCGGATAAAGCGCGTGCAGCTGTGCGTCGGTCATTGTCGCCAGCAGGGCCCGCCCGCTGGCGGTTCGGTGTGCCGGAAGCCGGATCCCGGCGTCGGTCACCAGCGGCAGCTGGCGGGGGGCGCGTTCCTCAATCACGTAGATCACGTCGGTGCCCTGCAGCACGGCCAGATGCGCGGTCAGCCTCGTACGTTCCACCAGATTCCGCAGCGGATAGCGTCCGATGCGCTGCAGCGGTGCCTGCCGGGCATACCCGGTGCCGAGCTCGTGTGCCGTTGCACCCAGTGCGTATTTGCGTTCCTCCGGCAAATGTACGGCAAAGCCGTCCGAGACGAGGGCTGCAAGCAGGTGATAAGTCGTGGAACGCGGCAGCGCCAGGTCCCGCGCAATGGCGGTGGCACTGACCGGTCCGGCCTGCTTCCCCAGGTAACGCAGGATGGACAGGACCTGCGCGGCGGCAGGAACCTGCACCTTGGAATAGCTCTCTGGCATATGCAGATCCTAGTGCAGTCTGGGATCCCAGAAACGGAATCGGCCGCCGGCTAGGGCACGCCGCCGTTGCCGTGCTCAGATAGGACGATGGAAACCCTGCAGACTCCCCGCACCGCCGTCGAGCTTGGAACCGGCGCCCTGGCGCCGGAGGATATTGTCGCCGTCGCCCGGCACGGCGCTTCCGTTGCGCTCGCATCCGAGGCAATCTCCGCGATGCGCACCTCGCGCGCCGTGATCGAAGAGCTCGCCGCCGATGAGAAGCCGCACTACGGCGTGTCCACCGGTTTCGGTGCCCTGGCTGTCAAACAAATCATTCCCGAACAGCGCCGGCAGCTGCAGCGCTCGCTGATCCGCAGCCACGCGGCGTCGTCGGGCGCGGAAGTGGACACGGAGGTGGTGCGGGCCCTGATGCTCAACCGGCTCTCCACCCTCGCCACCGGCCGCACGGGTGTACGCCCGGAAGTGGCCAAGGCCTATGCCGGGCTGCTCAACGCGGGCATCACCCCGGTGGTGGGCGAATACGGGTCGCTGGGCTGCTCCGGTGACCTTGCTCCCCTGTCCCACTGTGCGCTGGCCCTGATGGGTGAAGGTGAGGTCCGCACGGCCGACGGCGAACGGGTGCCGGCCGCTGCAGCGCTCGCAGCTGCCGGCCTGGAACCGGTGGAACTGCAGGAAAAGGAGGGCCTGGCCCTGATCAACGGCACCGACGGAATGCTGGGCATGCTCACGCTGGCGATTGCTGACCTGCATCTGCTGCTCTCCACTGCCGACCTCGCCGCGGCCATGAGCGTGGAGGGCCTGCTGGGCAGCGACGCGGTGTTTGCGGCGGATCTGCAGGCGCTGCGGCCCCAGCCCGGACAGGCCGAATCTGCCGCCAACGTCCGGGCTGTGCTGGCCGGATCAGCGCTGATTGAGGAGCACAAAACGGGCGGATTCACCCGGGTGCAGGACGCCTATTCACTGCGCTGCGTTCCCTCCGTCCACGGCGCTGCCCGGTCCACGCTGCTCCATGCCGAGAATGTGGCCGCCTGCGAGCGGGCGTCGGCGATCGACAACCCGGTGGTCACCCTGGACGGCCGGCTGGAATCCAACGGAAATTTCCACGGCGCCCCGGTGGGCTACGTGCTGGACTTCCTGGCCATCGCCGTCGCCGACGTCGCCTCCATGAGCGAACGCCGCACGGACCGTTTCCTGGACCGTTCCCGCAGCCACGGTCTCAACGCGTTCCTGGCCTTTGACCCGGGAGTCGATTCCGGGCACATGATCGCCCAGTACACGCAGGCCGGTATCGTTTCCGAGCTCAAGCGGCTGGCCGTTCCGGCGTCCGTGGATTCCATCCCGTCCTCGGCAATGCAGGAAGACCATGTGTCGATGGGCTGGGCTGCCGGACTGAAGCTGCGCCGCGCGATTGACGGACTGACGCGGGTCCTGGCCATCGAGGTGCTGACCGCCGCCCGGGCACTGGACATGCGCGACGGCGGTGTCTCCACCTCCCGCAGTGCCCCGGCAGTCACCGCGGTGCGGGCGGCCCTGCGTGAAGTGGTGCCGGGGCCGGGTCCGGACCGGTACCTGGCGCCGGAGATTGAGGCCTGCCGGGTGGCCGTGGCGGACGGTTCCCTGCTCGCTGCTGCTGACTCGGCGCTGGACGGGCCGCTACTCTAGGGCTCATGACGCCTACGGATTCCAGCTCCCCCGCCCGCCGCCTGACGGCCCGGATCACCGGCGAAGTGCAGGCGGTGGGCTTCCGCTACCGCACCCTGCAGAAGGCCACCCGGCTAGGGCTCACCGGGGTGGTTTCCAATCAGAACGACGGCTCGGTGCAGGTGGTGGCGGAGGGCTCCCCGGCGGATCTGGACAGCCTGCTTCAGTGGCTGGAATCCCCGGCCGCTCCGGGCAGCGTCGCCGGCGTTGAGGCGTCCTCGTCCGACGCCACCGGGGAGTTTCCGGATTTCCGCACGGACTGAACGGAGCTCTGCTGGCTGCCGGTGCGGTCGCGGCGGGGAAAGTCCGGGTTCGAACGCTGCCGGATCACCGCTTCCCGGGTGCGGCTGAGGGCGTCGTTTACGGTGTCGAACAGGCTCTGCGCCAGCCGCACAAAAAGCACGTCGACCACGGCAAGCTGAGCGGTCCGGCTCGCCGTCGCTCCGGAACGGAACGCATGCTCGCGTGCCTGCGTGGTCAGCAGGATGTCGCACATCTCCGCCAGCGGAGACCCGGAGTCGTTGGTGATGCCCACGGTTGTGGCACCGGTGCGCCGGGCCTCGCGCAGCAGGCCGAGCACTTCCGGGGTGACGCCGGAGTGGGACACGGCAATGAACACGCCGCCCGGGCGCAGCAGGGCAGTTGAAGACAGGGCAAGGTGCACGTCCGCGTGATGGGAGCTGCGCCGGCCGATGCGCTGCAGTTTCATGTTGAGGTCATGCGCCGTCAGGCCGGAGGAACCAAACCCGGCAATAACCACATCCGGTGCCTGCACCAGTGCGTCCCGGGCCCGGTCAACGGCCTCTTGGTCCAGCTCCCGGAGGGTGTGCTCAATGGCCTGGGTCTCCTGGAAGAGTACTTTTGCGGCGACGTCGGCCACGGTGTCCGCCGGATCGATGTCCCCGGTGGACACGTTGGAGCGGTCGAGATCCGCCTGGTCCCGGCTGGTGGTTCCCACCAGGTCGAACCGGAATTCGCGGTACCCGGAGTAGCCCAGGCTCTGGCAGAACCGGGCCACCGTGGCCGCCGACGTGCCGCAGAGTTCGGCCACCCGGTTGATGGGGTTGTCGACGACGATGTGCGGATCGGCCAGAATCGCACTGGCCACCTTGGCCTCGGCGGTGCTGAACCGGTCCAGTGAACCCTGGATCCGAGTGAGGGCGCGCATCAGCGTGCGGTCGCTTCGGAAATTGCGGTGCGCAGGAAGCCGCCGTTGGCCTGGAGCGCAGCAACGGCGTCGGCGGCGGGAATGCCGGCCTCGATCGCCAGGATGGCTGCCTTGACCCAGCCTCCGCTGGCCTCAAGCGCAGCAGCGGCGTCGCAGGGCTCGGCCCCGGTGGCGAGGATAACGGTGCGCTCGCTGCGGGCGCGCAGCTTTTCATTCGTAGCCCGGAGGTCAACCATAAAGTTACGGTAAACCTTGCCGGCCCGAACCATGGCACCGGTGCTGATGGTGTTGAGCACAAGCTTCTGCGCGGAACCTGCTTTGAGCCGGGTTGAGCCGGTGAGAAGCTCGGGGCCAACCTCTGTTTCAATGGCCACATGCGCCGCAGCCCCGATTGCTGAATTCGGGTTGCAGGAGTGCGCCACGGTGAAGGCGCCGCGCTCCCGGGCCCGGTGCAGTGCGCCGATCACGTACGGAGTCCGCCCCGAGGCGGAGATGCCCACCAGGGTGTCATCGGGTCCCAGCTCCAGTGCATCCACGTCACCGGCTCCGGAACCGGCGTCGTCCTCGGCGTTTTCGACGGCGGTGCGGATGGCCCCGGCACCGCCGGCGATCCGGCCGATAATGACGTCGTCGCTGATCCCAAAGGTGGGCGGGGCCTCGCTTGCGTCCAGGATTCCCATCCGTCCGGCGGTGCCGGCGCCCATGTAGATGAGCCGGCCGCCGCGGGCCATGCCCGCGACAATCCCGTTGAGCGCAGCCGTAATCCGGGCAGCCTGGGCGGCGACGGCGTCGGCCACCGCACGTTCGCTGTCGATCATGGCGTGCACAAATTCGTCATCGGTGAGCAGATCGAGGTCCGGATAACGCTCGCCCGCCGTTTCGGTCGGCAGGGTGCCGAGAAAATCGCGCAGGTGCGCACGGTCCTCGGTTCGGTTCGCGTTATCCACGGATGATCCTTTCTTCGTAGCCCAGATCGGTGCGGGTGATGATGAGCGCTGCTCCGTCCAGGGCCTCCCCGCGCGACGGGATGATGGTGATGCCCGCTGCGGCGAACGTCGCCGTCAGCTCCGCGGAGAAATACGGATGCCCGGCGACGCCGCCCCACACTGCCAGCTCCGGGGATCCGGCAGCGCGGGCCGTGGCGGCAAGGGCGGCGCACGCCCGGCTCACGATGTCCCGGGCGACGGGATCGCCGTCGGCGGCGGTGTCCAGTACGTCAGGGGCGAAGCGGCCCAGGCGGCGGGCCGGGTTCCTTTCGGCTCCCACCCACGCCGGCATGGCCGCCAGGTCACCGACCAGGTCGGCGGCGCGAAGGGTCAGGGCGGTGGGCGCCCCGCGGCCGTCGAAATGACGCAGCGCCGCCAGCAGGCCTTCCTGTCCGATCCAGCGGCCGCTTCCCTCGTCCCCCAGCCACGGCCCCCAGCCGTCAATCTGGCGGGTCTTGCCGTCTTCCGCCACGGCGTAGGCGATCGCCCCGGTTCCGATGATGAGGATGACTCCCGCGCCGCCGTCGAAGGCGCCGGCATGCGCGGCCAGGGCGTCATTGATCAGGGCCACCGGTGCTCCGGTGAAGGCGCGCACCCGGGCCACAAAGTCCTGAGCCGCGGTACGGGCTGCCTCCACGCCGGCCGCGCCAATGCCTACGCCCTCGATCTCCGCGCGGTTCTCCGGGGAGAATCGGTTCAGTACGGTGCGGATGGCGTGGGCGGACTTGGCCGCGCCGTCAAAGTCGGCCAGGCCGGGAGCACCCGGCCCGCTCTCTTCCGCGATGATCCCGCCGGCATCGAAGAGCCGAATGCGGCAGGAGGTTTTTCCCAGGTCTACCGCCAGGCGGCGGGGTTGTGTCAGCACTGTGCTCTCCGGGTTGATGGCGGAATCATGGTCAGCCGGCCGATGCCGTGCAACGGTGCCGGCAGGGTGAATCCGAGCGGCCCCGGGCTGATGGTACCGGCGATCCGGGCGGTTCCCCGGTTCAGGCTTACCGGTACACGGTGCCATGAGCAGAAACCCAGGAAGGCGAACAGCAGGGACTCCTTGAAATCGGGGTTGATGCCCAACTCGTCGCTGGTCCGCAGGCTCACGCCGTCGACGGCCAGGGCGGCTGAGAGCTCGCGCAGCAGGCTGGGGTTCCGCACGCCGCCGCCGGAGGCGACCACCGAACGGACCTCGGGCCCGTGGTTCCGCAGGGCAGCAGCGACGGTGGCTGCCGTAAACCGGGTCAGGGTTGCCAGCCGGTCAGGAAGGTCCAGCCGCACTCCGGCGGTTTCCTCAGCGGCGAGCACGCCGGCCAGGGTGAAGGTTTCGCGGCCGGTGCTCTTGGGTGCCGGCCGCTGCAGAAACGGGTGTTCCAGCAGCGCCGCGAGTACGCCGTCGTGCACTGTACCGGCGGCCGCAAGTGTTCCGTCACGGTCAAAGCCCAGGGCGCCGTCCGTCTGCTCCGCCACGGCCGCGTCCAGGAGGACATTGGCCGGGCCGGTGTCGAAGGCGAGGGCAGAACCGTCCCCGCGCAGAATCTGCAGGTTCGCGATGCCGCCGAGGTTCAGGGTGGCGGTCCGGGCGTCGGGATCAAAGAAGGCTGCGTCGAACAGTCCCATGAGCGGAGCCCCCTGGCCGCCGGCAGCAATGTCCGCGGCCCGCAGGTTGGACAGGACCGGGCAGCCGGCGGCCTCAGCGATCCACGCGGGTTCGCCCAGCTGGAGGGTTCCGCGGGTCCGGCCTTCCTCGACCCAGTGGAACACCGTCTGTCCGTGCGAGACCACCAGATCCGGCACAGCACCGCAGTCGGTGATCGCCGCGGTCGCTGCCGCAGCGAAGCCCTGCCCGAGGGCGGTCGTGAGGGCGGTGTGCGCTCCCGCGTCCAGGGCCGTGCCGTCGGCGTAGGCCAGGATCCGGGCCTGCAGTTCTGGCGCCCAGTCCACCGTGCGGGTCAACAGCGGAGCCAGGGCGACATCCGGAGCCAGCGGATCACCGCTCGTGGCCGCTTCCACCACAGCCACGTCGATGCCGTCCGCGCTCGTGCCCGACTGCAGCGACACGATGATCATGCGGTGCCCTCCGCGCAGATGAGCCCGGCCGCAATGCCGGCGCTCAGCGCGGAACTGGCCAAAGCATCGATGCGGTCCAGCCGGCAACGGTATCCGGCGCCCGGGGCCACGCCCACATTGACGACGACGGCGTCCGGGCGGATCGCCTCGATCTGCTCCAGTGCCTCCCGCTGGCTTCCCGGAACCCCGATGCGGTCCACCAGGACAACGACGTCGGTATCTGCGCCTGCCTGCCCCAGGCCGTCCGGAAGAGCAGCCGCAGACAGGGCCGGATCCAGCTCCCGGCGCGCCGCGAAGGCCCGCCGGAAGGCATCGGACTCCGAAGCCACGGCGATGGTTGCCCGGGCCCGCAGATCAAGCAGGGAAATGCGCGAACCGTGCCGTGCCGGGCTGCCCTGTATTTGCATTCCGGGAGCCACTTCGGCTGCCCAGTCCGGTTCAGGCTCCGTGTTCAGCCCCGAACCTGCGACCGGACCCGAAGTCTGCGGCCTGGACAGGGTCCGGGCTGCTTCCAGACCGTCCGCCAGCGATCGGACGCGGGCGGCTGCGCGCTGCAGCAGGTCCAGGTCGAGCTCGCCCGAGGCGACGGACGCGAGCAGCGCATCCCGCACTTCTTGGTAGTCGGAGTAATCGGCGTCGGGCTCCCCCATGGTGCCGGGGTTGGTCCGGGGATTGCCGATGCACAGCAGATCCGCGCCGGCCCGGATTGCCGCGACGGCACCGGGTCCGGCGCCCACGCTTTCGCGGATGGCTGCCATGTCCAGCGCATCCGTGATGATGACGCCCTCAAACCCCAGGGCGCGGAGCTTGCCCAGGATCAGCGGATTAAGGGTCGCCGGCGCCTGGCCCCACTCCGGAACCCGGATATGCGCCGTCATGATGGTCCGGACACCGGCACCGATCGCCGCGCGGAACGGCTCAAAGTGGACGTCTTCAATTTCGGCGGCTCCCATGTCCAGCTCCGGCAGGTCAAGGTGGGAGTCGGAGTGGGTGTCCCCGTGCCCGGGGAAGTGCTTGGCGCAGGCGGCGATATCCCCGGATGCTTGGATCCCGCGAACCGTTGCCGCAGTATGGACGGCGACGGCGGGAGCCTCGGCGCCGAAGGACCGCACCCCAATGACCGGGTTGGCGGGGTTGGTGTTCACGTCGGCAACCGGTCCAAGGACGAGGTTGACGCCGGCGGCGCGGGCGCGGGCGGCAATCGCCGCACCTGCAGCGGTGCTGAGTCCGACGTCGTTCACCCGGCCCAGCTGTGCCGGGCCGGGGATGGTGGAACCGTGGACCGCTTCCAGCCGCGTCACAGTACCGCCCTCCTCATCGATGGCGATGAGTGCGTTGGACCGGTGGGCGCGGACGGAGGCCGAGAGCGCCGCGGTGTCTTCGGAGATGTTTTGGCCGAAGTAGACAACTCCCGCAAGGCCTTCGTCCAGGGCGGCGGCGAGCCACCGGGGCAGCTCGGTGCCGAAGAAGCCGGGGACGATGACTCCGTTGACTGCTTCAAGCACCGCCGGGTCCGGGATCAGCGCCGGGATGCTCATCCCTTCACCGCGGTGAGCGGGAACATGCTGCAGCGGAGCATCCGTCAGTCTTCTTCATTGAAGTCTCCCCTGTGAGATCAGATGCCCGAGATGGCCTGCAAATAGTATTCACACCGTGACATCATGGCGCAAGTAACTTTCAAAGACGGTCTGATTTGGGCAAAAGAAAAGCGCCGGCAGACTGTGTGGGGAAGTTGGGGGAACATCCCTAGTCTGCCGGCGCCGGATAGGTCACTACTCTATCCATTCATCACTCGCACCCTTATGAGGTATCTCCAACAGTAGTCACACCGGCTGGGCGGGAACTGTAGGAAAGCTGGCAACTTCCTGAGTGCCCATCCTGCGGGTAAACCCGCAGATCAGGAAGCTTTTTGGCACCCGGGTGCCTGACGCACTTTTTGGACATCCTGCGGAGCGCTGCTGGACGCCAGGACCAGCCTGGGGCGCTTGGCCGCAGACGCCTTCGGTTCGGAAGCGGCCGTGCCGCTGGTCTTCTGTTCGCGGCTCTTCTGCTGAGGTTTCTTCGGTTCAGGGTTCTTCTGCTGAAGTTTGTTCGGTTCAGGGTTCTCCTGAAGGGGCGGGCGCACTGCCGCCGCCTGGGCGGCAGCAACAGCCTGGGCCACGGACTCTGCCACGGCGGCCCTGCGTGCCGCTGCCACGGCGTCGGTCATCGGCACTCCCGGACCGACATTGCGGACCGCGGGGGCATACCGTCCCGTTGCCGCCGGGGGCCGCAGGGCCGCCCGGAATTCCTGGGTGGCGGAACGGGCGGTATCAACAAGTGCCACCGCCGCTGTGTGCTCCTGGGTTCGCTCAGCCCGCTGCAGCAGGAATTTCTGGACGTACCGGTAGATTGCCGCAAGCACCACGATCAGCGCGATGCCGGTGCCGTAAAGAAGGGTCAGGGAAAAGGCCAGGGATGTGGTTCCGCCGGAAAAGAATCCGATCCCCGTTATTGCCATCAGCAGCCATAGGCAGGAAATAACAGTGAGCACGGTTCGGGCTTTTATGTAGAGGGAACGCTGCTGCACGCCAACCAGCTGTGGCGGCAATATATCTGGCACTGGGACAGACCTTTCAAAGCAAAAGGCGGATCAAAAAAGAGGAGAACAACCGCCTGGGTTTATTCTCCAACTCTAGGCACCCGGGCCCGAAAAAAAGACCATTCCCACCGGCCCGGAGCGATTCGTTATACAACCGTGAGTGTGATATTGGTCATAACGTGAGCCGGGCCGGGCTGAGCGCTTCAGCAGCCGGTGAATCCTGCCCCTGGCCGAGCACGAGCGCAGCACCAAGTTCGGCAATTCCGGATGAAGTTTGGAACCCGTAACCGCCCTGTCCCGCAAGCCAGAAGAAACCCGGGACGACGTCGTCGTACCCCACCACGGGCAGGCCGTCAGCGGCCTGGGTCCGCAGCCCGGTCCAGGATTTTGCCACCCCGGTAATGCCCAGCGTCGTGACTGAATTGACCAGCTCCACGAGGGCGGCCACGTCATCGGGCAGCGGCTTGGCATCCATCGGATCACTGGGAACACTCTCCGACGGCGAAATCAGGACCCGGCTTCCTTCGGGACGGTAATAGAAGGACTCGTCGGCAGCGGCCACCATGGGAGCGCCGTCGGCCGGCGGATTCTCGGCGTCGACGACGGCGACGGTGCGGCGGTAGGGCTGCAGTCCGCGCGGCCGGGCACCGTAGAGGGTTGCCAGCTCGTCGGCCCAGGCCCCTGCGGCGTTGACGACTGTCCTGGACCGGATGCTCGCCTGTCCCGCCTCGGTCCGCCACACACCGTCCTCGAACACAGCACTGTGAACCGGTGAACCGGTCCGGATGCTGCCGCCGCGGTCCAGGATCCGCTCCCGGTGGTACTCCATGAGCGCATCGGTGTTGCAGGCAACGGAGGAGGTATCCAGGCCGGCGGCGGGAAAGCGGTCCTGCTTCAGCTCCGGGGCCAGCGCCTGCAGCTGCGCAGGCGTGATGGGATGCATGTGGCCGCTGGCCCGGTCCCGTACGGTTTCTTCGCTGCCCACCAGGACAAAACTCCGCGGGGTGAGGACCGGCTCCGGCAAATGGACTTCCAGTGCCCGGATCAGCGCCAGGGTCCGGATGGTCAGGTCCTGGATGACCGGCGGGCCGTAACTGGGAATGAGCTGCCGCGCAGAACGGGACGAGGTGTGGAACCCCAGCGTCTCCTCCGCCTCCACCACCAGGACGCCGGTCCGGCCGGCCAGTGCCGAGGCCAGCGACAGCCCGGCGATTCCTCCGCCGACCACCAAAACATCACACTCCACCGCATTCTCCTTTTTATCCAGACCGGATATCCCTGTCACAGCCAGTCCGGCACGTCGGTGAGGATCTCCATCAGGGTCTCCGAGCCCAGCAGGTACATGCCCGGATGGTCGTCGGAGTTGGACAGCAGAGCTGAGGCCATGCAGACAGCCCAGGCCTGCGCCCGGGCCCAGACGTACGGATCGCCGTCGTACTGGCTTCCCAGGGATGCCCGGAAGGCACTGCGCCCGTTTTGATCAAAGACCAGCCACGCCGCTGCGAGGTCAGTGGCCGGGTCTCCGGCGGTCAGGTCGCCGAAATCGATGACGGCCTGCAGTGTGCTGCCGTCTGCCGTGCCCACGAGGTTTGCCGGATGCAGGTCACCGTGGAGCCACAGTGCCGGGCCTGGCCAGGCCGGGAGCTTGAGGCCGGCCTCCCAGAGTTCACGGACCCGGGCCGCATGCGGCACCATGCCGCTGGCCAGCCGGTCCCTCACCGCATCATTGCGTTCCTCCAGGGGTACGCCCCGCACCGCGTTGTAGGGAAAGCCCGGCGGGGCAGGCTGATGGAAAGCGTTCAGGAACCCTGCCAGCTGATGGGCCAGCGCCGTGTTTCGGTCCCTCGGCTGCAGGGAAACCTCCACCCCGTCGAACCAGCGGGTGATGTTCCAGGGCCAGGGAAATGCTTCGGAGGGCCGGCCGGCCAGGACGGGCGCTGAGGTCGCCACCGGGAGGTTGCCGGTCAGTCCCGGGAGCCACTGCTGCTCATTGGCCGCCAGCTGCGCTGCCGAGACCCGCCGCGGAAGCCTAACGGCGTGGTCGGTTCCGAGCCGGAAAATGTAGTTGTCCCAGCCGTTGGCGACCGGGAACAGCGGCTCGTCAGCCAGGGAGGGATGCTGTTCGCGCAGCAGCCGCTGCACCAGATCAGCATCCACAAAGATTTCTGCCGCGGGATGGTTGGCCATGCCAGAACCCTACAGTCCGTCCAAGTCCGGCGTCTGCTCCCAAGCGGCGTCCGGTTAAAGCACTGCCGGCCCCGGGAATCCCGGAGCCGGCAATGTGATGGCGGTTGGCGCTGCGGTGATTAGCCCTGCACGCCGAGGCGTTCCAGGATCAGCTCGCGGACGCGGCCGGCGTCGGCCTGCCCGCGGGTGGCCTTCATGACGCCGCCAACAATGGCGCCGACAGCCTGGACCTTGCCGCCGCGGATCTTGTCCGCAACGTCGGGCTGGGCTGCCAGGGCGGCATCGATGGCTTCGAGCAGGGGGCCGTCGTCGGACACCACGGCGAGGCCGCGGGCGTCGATGACTTCCTCCGGGGTGCCTTCGCCGGCGAGGACGCCGTCGAGGACCTGGCGGGCCAGCTTGTCGTTGATCTTGCCCGCCTGGATGAGGCGGTCAAGCTCCACGATCAGTTCGGGCGTCACGCCCACCTCGGTGGGATCCACTTCGGCTTCCTTGGCGCGGCGGGACACTTCACCCATCCACCACTTGCGGGCCACCTGTGCGGAGGCGCCGGCGGCGACGGTTTCCTCGATGGAGTCCATGACGCCGGCGTTGACGACGTCGCGGAACTCGGCATCCGAGTAGCCCCAGTCCGCCTGCAGGCGCTTGCGGCGCTCGGCGGGCGGCTCGGGGAGGCGGGAGCGCAGCTCCTCGATCCATTCCGGCGTGGTGACTACGGGAACCAGATCGGGCTCCGGGAAGTAGCGGTAGTCATCGGCGTCGGACTTGGGCCGGCCCGACGTCGTCGAGCGGGTGTCCTCATGCCAGTGCCGGGTCTCCTGGACAATCTTGTTGCCGGAGTCCAGAACGGCAGCGTGGCGCTGGATCTCGAAGCGGACGGCGCGTTCGACGGCGCGCAGCGAGTTCACGTTCTTGGTTTCCGAGCGCGTGCCGAACTTCTCCTGGCCGTACGGCCGCAGCGATACGTTGGCATCGCAGCGGACGTTGCCGCGTTCCATCTTGGCGTCGGAAACGCCCAGGTTCTTCACGATCTCGCGGATTGCCGCCACGTAGGCCTTGGCCAGTTCGGGTGCACGGGAACCGGCACCCTCAATGGGCTTGGTGACAATTTCCACCAGCGGAACGCCGGAGCGGTTGTAATCCACCAGGGAGAAGTCGGCGCCCTGGATGCGGCCGGTCGCGCCGCCCATGTGGGTGAGCTTGCCGGCGTCTTCCTCCATGTGCGCGCGCTCGATCTCGACGCGGAACACGGTCCCGTCTTCCAGCTCGATATCCAGGTAGCCGTCGTACGCAATCGGATCTTCGTACTGCGAGGTCTGGAAGTTCTTGGGCGTGTCCGGGTAGAAGTACTGCTTCCGGGCGAAGGTGCAGGATTCAGCGATCTTGCAGTTCAGCGCCAGGCCGATCAGGATCGAGTATTCCACGGCGGTCTTGTTCACCACGGGCAGGACGCCGGGCATGCCCAGGCACACCGGCGTGACGTTGGTGTTGGGCTCGTCGCCGAAGACGTTGGGCGCATCGGAGAACATCTTGGTGTTGGTGCTGAGCTCCACATGGACCTCAAAACCGAGCACCGGATCATACTTCTCCATGGCCTCTTCGAAGGACAGGGTGTCGTCCTGGATGTGCACAGACATTACTTGACTCCTCCGAGTACGGGTGCAGAGGCCAGCAGCGGGCCGCCCCACTTCTTTTCCAGCAGGGCCTCGAGAGCGGCACCGGCGCGGTACAGGCGGGCATCTTCCCGGACCGGAGCCAGGAACTGGATGCCCACGGGCAGTCCGTCAGCAAGGCCGCCGGGGATGGAGATGCCCGGAACGCCGGCCATGTTGGCCGGGATGGTGGCAACGTCATTCAGGTACATGGCCAGCGGATCGTCCAGCTTCTCCCCCAGCTTGAACGCCGTGTTGGGCGAGGTCGGGGAGATCAGCACGTCAGCCTTGGCGAACGCGGCGTTGAAGTCGCGCTGGATCAGGGTGCGCACCTTCTGGGCCGAGCCGTAGTAGGCGTCGTAGTAGCCGGCGGACAGGGCGTAGGTGCCGAGAATGATGCGGCGCTTGACCTCGTCGCCGAAACCGGCGGCGCGGGTGGCGGCCATGACCCGTTCGATGGTCATGGGACCGTCGGCGGGCAGGGCACGCATGCCGTACCGGACGCCGTCGTACTTGGCCAGGTTCGAGGAAGCCTCGGACGGCATGATC
Organism: Arthrobacter sp. TJ-58; assembly: GCF_058269295.1. Lineage (NCBI taxonomy): Bacteria > Bacillati > Actinomycetota > Actinomycetes > Micrococcales > Micrococcaceae > Arthrobacter > Arthrobacter sp. TJ-58. The sequence goes on along the minus strand of NZ_JBZCNM010000003.1, from coordinate 484,172 downwards.
AGGTAGTAGGCGCCCAGCGCGTACTTGAAGTTGGGGCAGGAAACCTCAACGATTTCCGCGCCGGCATCCTTGAGCAGTTCCAGGGATTCGGAGAAACGGGCCAGGACGCCCGCTTCGTAGCCTTCGCCCTGCAGTTCCTTGACGATGCCGATGCGCATCCCGGCGACGCTGCCGTTGCGGGCAGCTTCCACGAGGTTGCCCACGGGATCCGGCAGCGACGTGGAGTCGCGGGGGTCGTGTCCGCCGATGACTTCCTGCAGCAGTGCAGCGTCCAGGACGGTGCGCGATACCGGGCCGATCTGGTCCAGCGAGGAGGCCATGGCAATGGCACCGTAGCGGGAAACTCCGCCGTAGGTCGGCTTGACGCCCACGGAACCGGTGACGGCGGCCGGCTGGCGGATGGATCCGCCGGTGTCGGTGCCCAGCGCCAGCGGAGCCTCGAAGGCGGCGACGGCGGCTGCGGAACCGCCGCCGGAACCACCGGGGATGCGGTCCAGGTCCCACGGGTTGCGGGTGGGGCCGTAGGCGGAGTGCTCGGTGGAGGAACCCATGGCGAATTCGTCCAGGTTGGTCTTGCCGAGCATCGGCATGCGGGCGGCACGGATCCGGGTGATCACCGTGGCGTCGTACGGGCTCATCCAGCCCTCAAGCATCTTGGAGCCGGCCGTGGTGGGCTGGCCCTTGGTGACAATGAGGTCCTTGATGGCGATCGGCACGCCGGCCAAGGTGTGCAGCGATTCGCCGGCGGCGCGCGCCTTGTCGACGTCGGCCGCAACCTGCAGCGCTTCGTCGGTGTTCACGTGGAGGAAGGCATTGACGGCGCCGTCCACCTCGGAGATGCGGTCCAGGTGGGCCTGCGTGACCTCGACGGCGGATACCTCGCCGGCGGCGAGCTTGTCTGCCAGGACGGCAGCGCTCGATGTAATCAGTTCATTCATGGAAGTCTTTACTCCTCATCCAGGATGGCAGGGACCTTGAAGCGGCCGGCCGCATTGTCGGGAGCACCGGAGAGCGCTTCTTCATTGGTCAGGGTCTGCCCTACAACATCCTCGCGGAACACATTGACCAGCGGGATGGGGTGGGAAGTGGCGGGGATGTCCTCACCGGCAACTTCGCTAACGGATTTGATCGAATCAACAATGACATCGAGTTCGCCGGCCATTTTGGCCAGTTCATCCTCGGTCATCTCAATGTGGGCCAGATGCGCCAGGTGCGCCACAGCCTCACGATTGATCTCAGACATGAGTCTCCCATGCGTCTTTTTTCGGATAAAAAGGTATCCGTTCCAGTCTACGGCGTTTGGTGGTGCCGTTTTTCGGAGCGCGCGGGAGGGGAAGCGCCGTCGTCGCGCCCCTCCGACCATTCTCCCTGCACCCCGGAGCAGGCCACAGGAAAACCCCCACCCGCAGAAAGCACGGATGGGGGTCTCGCAACTGCCTTGCCCGAAGGCGCCGAGGTGCGGGTCAGAGCTCCAAAACGAAAACCCAGAGGAGGATGTCCTCATCCGGCACAACCCAGTCGCGTTCCGGAACGCGCTTGAAGCCCATGGACCTGTAAAGCGCGTGGGCACCGGTCATGGGCGTCATGCTGGTCAGGCTGACGGCATGGATGCCGTCAAGGCTGCGGGCGTAGTCAATGATGGCTGCAACCAGGGCCCGGCCGACGCCGCCGCGCTGCAATGCGGGATCCACGGCCAGCATGCGGAACTCCAGCTCGCCCTCGATCGCAATGTCGGTGTAGGGCTGGCCTGCAAAAGTAATGGCTGCCGAAGCTGCCACCTTGCCGTCCAGTTCAGCAACCCAGACCAGCGCGTTGGCGGCGCGGTCCTCTACGTTTTCCAGATCCTTGACGTAGGGGTTGTCCGCCTCGATGAAGTTGGCTCTGAGGTACGCGTCACGGGTGATCCGGCGGATGTCGTCGAAGTCTGCCTCGGTAGCCTGCCGGATTGTGATGCTCATGCGTGGTACGAATCCTTGCGTCGGTCTTGATTTCCAACGATGATTCTAGCCGCCGAAATCAGCTCCTTAATGCCGGTCGTGCCGCCGGACGCCGCCGGGGCGAACGGGCACGCATGCAGCCCCGGCAACAGCCGGCTACCGGCGGCGCGCGGCCGCCGCGCAGGCAACGCAGAAACGGGCCTCGGGCCGGATTTCCAGGCGTTCCGCCGGAATGGGATTGCCGCACATCTCACAGACTCCATAGGTGCCTTCGTCCAGCCGGACCCGCGCATCAAGGAGTTCAATGAGCGAGGCTTCCGCTGCCGCGAGCAGGGCCATTTCATTGTTGCGTTCCACGGAGACGGTGGATCCTTCGGGATCATGCTCGTCGTCGGCGGGAGTGTCCTTGGCGGCGAGGGTTACCTCGCGGATGTCCGCCACAACACGGCTGATCTTTTCCCGGGCAGAGTCGATGCGTTCGTCCAGAAGCTGCTCAAAATGGGCCTTGTCCAAATCAGCGGGGGTGGCACGCTTGGGAGCCGGAACGGTTGCGGCCGCAGCTGTTGAGGTTTTGCGCGGAGCGGCAGGTGCTTTACGTGTCATGGGGGTTCCTCCTGGTCCCTGAATGCCAAGCAGTGTCATAGATTATCCGCTCCCTCCCGTCCGAACTCCCGGCCGCAGAACGCCGCTTTCCTCAGGGCTTAAAGCGGCTCCGATCGGGCGGATCCGGCTATGGACACTTCCCAGAAGCGCCGGCCTGCTGCAGCACTGACCACTCTGCGCGCAGAACCGGTTACGGCAGATGCGTGACGGTCCCGCACCAGGCATCCAGCAGCCGGCTGTCATGGCTCAGCGCCAGGACTCCAAGACCGCGGGCAGCAACTTCCTCACCGATGGTCCGGACCACAGCGGCAGTTGTGGCGGCATCAAGCATGGCAGTCGCCTCGTCACAGATGAGGTAGTGAGGTTTGGCGGCCAAGGCGCGGGCCAGGCAGGCCCGCTGGAGCTGGCCGTCGGAAACCTCGTGGGGATACCGGTCCAACAGGTCAGCGGTCAGCTGCACCCTGCCCGCGAGCTGCGCCACGCCCGCGTGCACCTCCCTGCGCCGCGCGGAACGGCGGACACCGGAAAAGCCCTCCGCGATAACGGCGCGCAGTGTCATCCGGGGACTGCAGGACCGGCGCGGGGACTGAAACAGCATGGCGATGCCGCCGTCGCCCGCCCCACGGACAATCGCACCGTTGCAGGCGACGTGCCCCGCCGACGGCGGCAGCACGCCGGCCAGTACCCGGGCCAGGGTTGTCTTACCGCTGCCCGAAGGCCCTGTCAGCCCCACCTGACTGCCTGCGGGGATCCTCAGGCTCACGTTCTGCAGCACCGTCCTGCCGCCGTAGGAGAACCCCACTTTTACGGCACTGAGTTCACCGGGCATGGTCTGTCTCCAGTTCTTCCGCCGCCTGCAGCCGGTCCGCGTAGGTGTAGTCCGGCGGAAGATTTGTCAGTTCCGGCGGCAGTCCCCGCATTGGATGCAGCCCGTTGGCCGGAAGGGCGGCGAGCAAATCAATGGTGTACGGCTCCGCGGGCGCCGTCAGGATCCGGGCGGCAGGGCCGGTCTCGATGATCCGCCCTGCATACATCACGGAGACCTCGTCTGCGGTGCCTTCAGCGGCGAGCGCCTGCAGGTCATGCGTGATCAGGACGACGGCGGTCCCGGAGTCCGCTGTGCTGCGCAGCAGTCCCAGGGTGAGCTGCGCCAGGCCGGGGTCCAGGCCGGAGATCGGTTCATCCGCCACCAGTACGTCAGGGTCCCCGGCGAGGGCGAAGGCAAGGGCGGCGCGTTGCAGCATGCCGCCGCTCAGTTCGTGCGGAAACGCCTCCAGAGCAGCCGCATCCAGGTGAACCCGGTCCAGCAGCTCCTCCGCAGTGGCTTTTCCCCGAAGTTCGCTGACCGTCTCCCGCAACTGCGCGCCAACACGTCGAACCGGCGTGAGATAGGTGGCTGCGGACTGCGGAACATAGCCGATTTTCCGGCCCCGAAGCGCGGCCGTCCGGGCAGCCGCGGCACGCCCAGCACCGGTCAGGGCAGTGGCCGTTCCGTCACGGTCAACGTATTCCAGCCGGCCGCCGGCCTGCGTACCCGCCGGCAGCATGCCCAGGACGGCAGCGGCCAGAGTTGTCTTGCCGCAGCCTGATTCCCCTACAACTGCATGTATCCTGCCGCGGCAGGCAGTGAAGGCAACATCAGTGGCAGCATGCACCCATGCTGCCCTTCCCCGAACAGTGACCGGTATTCGAACAGTGTGTCCTTCGGCCCGAATGGCGACGCTCACGACCGGCCTCCCGTTCCGGACACCACTCCGGACCCGCAGGCGGCAATTGCCAGGGTCGTAACGACGAGGAGCAGCGCGGGGAACACCAGGGCCCACCATCCGCCCAGCATCACCTCGGCCTGGGCTTCCTGCAGCAGTGTGCCCAGGGACGCCCGGTCCGGGGAGAGACCAAGTCCCAGGAAGGAGAGGGTGGACTCATGCCAGATGGCATGCGGCAGGAGCATCACCGTGGCCACCGTTCCCTGCCCCAGCGCCGCAGGCAGGAAATGCCGCCGAAGGACCTGGGCACGCGTCCTGCCCAGAAGATAGGACGCTTCCACATATTCAAGGCCGCGCACGGACAGGACCTCCGCCCGGACGATCCTTGCAACCTGGGTCCAGTGCGTCAGAGCGATGGAGGCAATGATGGCGATGACCGACCCCCTGAACATTGCCACGATGACCACCCCCAGCAGCAGATGCGGAACAGCGTTGACCGCGTCGATACACCGCATGATGATTCGGTCTGCCCGGCCGCCGAGCGCCGCGGAGACGGAGCCCGCGAGCATTCCCAGGCCCATCGCGAGCACGGCGCAGACTGCAGCAATGAGGAGCGAGATCCGCAGCCCTGAGGCCAGCCGGACAAACAGGTCACGGCCGGCGTGGTCTGTTCCGAACAGGTGGGAGGACGACGGCGGCAGGCGGCCGGAGCTGAAATCGGTCAGCTTTTGGTCCGTGCCGGCCAGCAGGGGAACCAACACTGCATAGGCAGCAATGCACACCAGCACGGCCGCGCCGATGAGTGCACCCGTGCGCTTGCCGGCACGGCTGCGCTCCGGGGAAACCACCTGGCGCAGGACCGGTCCGAGGTGATGGCTGGAAACTTTGGAACTAGACATCGGCGGTCACCCTCGGATCGATCAGCACGTACAGGAGGTCCGTGAGCAGGGCTGCTGCCAGCACGGCAACGGTGGTCATCACCGTGAGGGCCGCCAGCAGGGCAAAGTCCAGTGCCTGCGCCGAAGACACCACTGCCGCGGCCAGTCCAGGCCAGGAAAACACCGTCTCAACCAGCACAGCCCCAACAATCACTTCGGGAAGCCGCGATCCGAGCACAGCGATGAAAGGCGCCAGCGCTGCCGGCAGCACATGGTTGCGGATCACCGTCCTCTCGCGCAACCCGCGCAGGCGGGCACCGCGCACCGCATCGGAGCCCAGGATCCCGGTCACGGAAACGCGCAGGGACAGCAGCAGCCAGGGCAGCTGCGACAACGCTGTGGCCAGCACGGGCAGCACCATGTGCCGGGCCAGCTGTCCGGCGCTGAGCTCGGCCCCGGGATCCGTCAGCCCGCCGCCGGGCAGCCATCCGGCGGCCACGGCGAAGACTCCCAGCAGACCCAGTGAAATGACAAACGGAGGCAGCCCCTGGAGGACGGCGGCCGCAGCACCCACGCCCCGGTCCAGCAGTCCGCCCGGACGGCGGGCGCACTGCATGGCCATCAGGAGCGAGCTGACCATCGCGAGGAACAGTCCTGCTCCGGCAACCAGCAGTGTCCAGGGCAGCCGCTCGGACACGACCGCTGTCACCGGCTGCCGGAAGACTCTTGACTGTCCAAGGTCACCGGTGAGAGCCGAACCTATCCACTGCCACCAGGCGGAGTACCAGGGGGTTTCCAGGCTGAGGGCTGCCGAGAGCTCCGCTCTCTGTTCCACCGTGGCCTGGACATAGCGGTCCCCCAAGTAGGCGGCAAGCGGATCGAAGGGCGAGATTCCGGCCAGCAGGAAAACCAGCAGGCTCACACCCAGAACAACCGGCAGCCCCAGGGCGCAGCGCCGGAAAATGATGGTTCCGAGCTCCGCGCGCCGCCGGCGTGACCGCCGTGCGGGCAGCTGAGCTTCCGCAGGCACGCGCTAGTCCCGGGTCCAGTCGCGCAGGCTCCACCAGAAGCCCCACCCGACGTCGTGGGCATGCGGTTCCAGGACGGTCTGGACGTTCTGCCAGCCCATCTCCCGCTGGATGTAGTTATGGTCGATGAAGGCCAGCATGACGTAGCCGGGCTCTTGCATGTACAGGTCCTGGACCGCCAGATAGTGGGCGGTGCGTTCGGCGGGATCCGGGCTCTTCCGGGCCGCCTCCAGATGGGTATCCATCGCGGTGCTGCCGGTATTGCCCGGGTTGGCAAACGGTGAGCCGGAGCCCGGCAGCGCCGTATGCAGGGTCTCGAACAGCTGCGAATCCAAATCATAGGGTTTGTCGCCGCCGCCCAGCAGGATTGCGACGTCGTTGCGCCGTTCCTCGATGACACTCCAGTCCGTGCCCAGAAGCGTGACATCCACCCCGAGTTTGGACATGTCCGAGGCAAACGCCAGAGACAGGTCCCGGCGGAGGGTGTCACTCGCGTTGTAGGCCAGTTCAAAGGCTGCCCGGACACCGTCCCTGGCCCGCACTCCGTCCTCGCCCGTGACCCAGCCTGCCTCATCGAGGAGCGCCGCGGCCGCCTCCGGGTCGGAGGCAAACTCGGCCTGCGGATCGTACGCTTCTCCGTAAACCGCTGCCACCGGTGTGTGCGCGGGAGTACCGCGGCCATCCAGCACGTGCTCCACAATGCCCGCCCGGTCAACAGCCAGATTCATTGCCATGACGGCCTGGGGGTCACTGGCGAAGGCGTTGCCGGACGGCAGGGACAGCCCACGCCAATCAGCGGTGCCCACAGCCTCGTGCAAATACCCCGGTTTGTCTTCATAGTCGGCGGCGAGCCGCGGCGGCAGGACGGTTCCGTCGATCTCCCCCGACTGAAGCCGCTGGGCCCGCGAGTTGTCGTCGGGCACATGGATGATGGTTACCGTCTTTACCTCCGGCGCACCGTTCCAGTAGTCCTCATTGGCGCGCAGGACCATCTCATCCGCGCGCAGCGACGTGACAGTATAGGGGCCTGTTCCCACCGGGTCGGAGTTCAGGGGTGATTCCGCTGCGAGGCCTGGCGTCAGCCGCTCCGACGGCGCGATGCCCAGCAGCAGCCGGCTGGCAAACCCCGCATACGGATACTTCAGGGTGAACGTGACGGTTCCGTCCGGGCCGGCGGTGACCTCCTGAAGCATGTCGTAGGAAGGGGCCAGCTCGGACGCCGAGCCCGGGTCGATGACGGCCTGATATGTGGCAGCAACATCATCGGCGTCCAGGGCGGTGCCGTCGCTGAACTTCACCCCGTCGCGGATGCTGGCGGTCCACTGGGTGCCGTCGGCGTTGCTCTGCGGCATGTCGGTGGCCAGCCACGGAACGAGGCCGGGCAGGGAGGAGGATCCGTCCGCGGGCGCCAGCCGCAGGAGTCCGTCATAGATTTGCGACTGTCCGCTATCCCCGTGGCCGCCCACCGGGTTGAACCGGCCGAGTTCGTTTGCATCCGCAAGGACCAGGGCGGCACTGTCCGTGGAGTTCTCCGGGGCCGTTACGCAGCCGGCCGACGCCGCCAGCAGCAGGGCTGCGGCTGCCGTTAGGGACAGTTTCCGGAACCTGGTTTCTACCATGATGGCTTCCCGTCGACGTATGCATGCCTGTGCAGACAATGATGAATCAGCGTCTGGGCGGGCACCATCCTTTCCGCCCGTCCACGGCACCAATTCACCAATTGCGTTCCTTGCCCCGGAACCGGTTGTGCGCCGTGCCGGGGCTCTGCGAGGATTCCGAGGTATGGAACCCTTGCCGGCCGGTGCTGCCGTGGACGCCGTGGAGGACGTGCCCGGAGCCGTTGATGTGCAGGGGTGGGCCGCCCGTTTTGATCTGGTGTCCGATCCCACCCGGCTCAAGCTGTTGCTGTGCCTGCACTTCAGCCCGGAGATCTCGGTGACCCGGCTGGCCGCCGCGGCCGGGGTGTCACAGACGGTGGTGAGCCAATCGCTGCGCCCGCTGCGGGACCGGGAATGGGCGGTGGTGGAGAAAGTGGGCCGTGAGCACCGCTACCGGCTGGTGGACGAATCGCTGCACACCCTGCTGCACACCATCGGGGCGCCGCATTCCGGCTAGCATTGCGGAACACCAACAGTCGCAGCCTGCCCTCAGGAGCGGTGCGCCGAACAGGACCGGGGACACGAATGGTTGATGCGCACTACAACGAGCCCCGTCTGGTGGCGCTCTACGACGAGGACAATGCCGGCCGCTGGGACATCGACTTTTATGCCGGCATGCTCGGCGCGCTCAGTGAACAGCGCGGGCCGCTGCGGATTGCCGACGTTGGCTGCGGCACCGGCAGCTTTGCCGTGGAACTGGCCCGGGCCGGGCATGCGGTGACCGGCATTGATCCGGCACCGGGGATGCTGGATGCCGCGCGGTCACGTGACGGCGGGGAACTGGTCACGTGGCTGCACGGAACCGCCGAGAATCTGCCGGCGGGTCCCTTTGATGCAGCGCTGATGACCGGGCACGCATTTCAGTGCCTGCTCTCCGAAGCCGGGATCCTCGCCTCGCTCCAAGCGGTGCATGCCCGGCTGGCCCCCGGGGGAACCTTTTATTTTGAAACCCGGAACCCGGCTGCGAAGGCGTGGCTTCAGTGGGACAGCGCCAGCACGGGACCGAAACTGCAGGAATCCTCCGCGGGAACGCTGGAAGTGGAATGGGAACTGATTTCCGTCACGGAGGAGCCCGACGGCGTCCTGGTCACCTTCGAGGACCGCACCCGTTTCCTGGCCGACGGCGAGCGCTTCGCCAGCCGCAGCACCCTGAAGTTCACACCGGCCGACGTCCTCGCGCGACTGCTGCAGGAGGCGGGCTTCGGACCGGTGGACTGGTACGGCGACTGGAACGGCGGGCCGCTGGACCCGCAATCCAGCCGCGAGATCATCGTCGCCGCCCGCGCTTGAAATCACTCCCCTAAGGCATCATGCCTGAGGCAACACGGGTAAGGCATCACGGCTCAGAAATTACGGCTGAGAAATTACGGCAGCTCCGGCTGCCGTCACAGCCTGCAGGCGCTCCGCATCGCTGCCCGGTGTTCCCGGGCGCCGGACCGGAACTCCGGCCTCCTCGGCAATCAGTGCCCCGGCGGCGTAGTCGTATTCGTTGAGGCCGCGCTCCACGTAGGCGTCCAGCGTGCCGTCAGCGACCATGCACAAATCCAGGGCTGCGGACCCGAGCCGGCGCACATCGGCGAATCCGGCCGCCAGCTCCCCCAGCGCGGAATACTGTTCGGCACGCACTCCGGCGTCATAGGAAAATCCGGTGCCCAGCAGTTTGCCGGTGCGTTCCGGGTCCGGTCCGGTCAGTTTCCGGACCGTGCCGTGTTCGGTCAGCCAGGCCCCGTGTCCCCGGGCGGCCGAATATACGCGCACCAGCGCCGGTGCGTGGACGACGCCGGCCAGCCAGACGCCGTCGTCGGTCACCGCGGCCACGGAGGTGGCGTAATAGACGATGTTGCGGATGAAGTTGGTGGTGCCGTCCAGCGGATCGATGGACCAACGGATGCCCGAGGCGTTCGCCGGAACGCTGGCCTCCAGCTCTTCACCCGTGACGGTGTCCTGCGGGCGCAGCCGGGCCAGGACCTCCCGGACCGCCCGCTCGGCGGCCGTGTCGAATTCGGTGACCCAGTCGCCGTCGGCACTCTTGTTGACCGCGTTCAGTCCCTCCGCGGTCCGCCTGGCCAGGACAGCCGCGCCTGCCGCGGCCGCCTCCCGCGCCACATCGAGCAGCTCCAGCGGATCAGCGGGATCGGGCAGCGGGCTCATTCGGTGCCTTCCTCCGGGACGGGGCCGTCAGCTGCAGTGTCCAGCGGCACCGCACCTTCGGCCAGCAGGATGCGGAAGCCGTCTTCGTCGATCACCCGGACACCCAGGGACTCGGCCTTGTCCAGCTTGGTTCCGGCGTTCTCCCCGGCCACCACATAGTCGGTTTTCTTCGAGACCGAGCCGGAGGCCTTGCCGCCGCGGGTCAGGATGGCCTCCTTCGCCTCATCCCTGCTGAAGTTCGGCAGGGTTCCGGTGACGACGACGGTCAGGCCCTCCAAGGTCCGCGGCATGGACTCGTCGCGCTCGTCCGCCATCCGCACTCCGGCGGCAGCCCAGGCATCCACGATTTCGCGGTGCCAGTCCTCGGCGAACCATTCCGTCAGGGCGGCGGCGATGGTGGGGCCCACGCCGTCGACGTGCGCCAGCTGCTCCTCGGACGCAGCCCGGATAGCCTCCATGGAACCGAAGGCACCGGCCAGGGCGCGTGCCGCCGTCGGGCCCACGTGCCGGATGGACAGGGCCACCAGGACCCGCCAGAGCGGCTGGGTTTTGGCCTTCTCCAGTTCGGTGAAGAGCTTGCGCGTGGTGGCGCTGGGCTCGGACGGCTTCTTGGCCGTGCCCTTGGTGTAGAAGTACGGGACCAGCTCGGTGCCGTCCACCACACCTTTGACGCGCTTGGGCCGTTCGATCCGGACGTCCGCCAAATCCTCGATTTTCAGGTCGAACAGGCCGGCCTCGCTGGTCAGCGGCGGGATTTCCGGTTCGGTGGGCGAGGTGAGCGCGATGGCCGCTTCCCAGCCGAGGGCCTCAATATCGAAGGCGCCGCGGCCGGCCAGATGGAACACGCGTTCGCGCAGCTGGGAGGGGCAGGATTTGGCGTTGGGGCAGCGGATGTCCACGTCCCCTTCCTTGGCCGGTTTCAGTTCAGTGCCGCAGGAGGGGCAGTGGGTGGGCATCACGAAGTCGCGGACGGGCGGATCCTGGGCATCACGGAGTGCCATCACCGGGCCGACAATCTCGGGGATCACATCGCCGGCCTTGCGCAGCACCACGATGTCGCCGATCTTCACGCCCTTGGCCTTGACCACGTCCTGGTTGTGCAGGGTGGCCATTTCCACGGTGGAGCCGGAGACCAGCACCGGCTCCATGATGCCGTACGGCGTGACGCGGCCGGTGCGGCCCACGTTCACCCGGATGTCCAGCAGCTTGGTGTTCACTTCCTCCGGCGGATACTTGTAGGCCACGGACCAGCGCGGCACCCGGGAGGTGTTGCCCAGGGCGCGCTGCAGGGCGAAGTCGTCCACCTTGACCACAATGCCGTCGATCTCGTGGGACAGATCGTGCCGGTGCTCGCCGTTGGTGGCAATGAAGTCGAGCACCTCGTCATAGGTGTCCAGCACCTTGTAATAGGGCGACGTCGGCAGGCCCCACTGCTTGAGCAGCTCATAGGTTTCGGACTGGCTACCCGCAGCCAGTCCCTCGCGTGCCCCGATGCCGTGCACATACATGCTCAGCGGCCGCCGTGCGGTGACCTCGGGGTCTTTCTGCCGCAGCGAGCCGGCGGCGGCATTGCGCGGGTTGGCGAACGGCGCCTTCCCGGCTTCCACCATGGACTCGTTCAGGCGGGTGAACTCCCGGGAGGGAATGAACACCTCGCCGCGTATTTCCATCTCGGCCGGCAGATCCTCCCCGGCGAGTTTCCGCGGGATGGAGGCAATGGTGAGCACGTTGTGAGTGATGTCCTCACCGGTGGTTCCGTCGCCGCGGGTGGCTGCCCGGACCAGTTCGCCGTTCCGGTAGAGCAGGTTCACGGCCAGGCCGTCGATCTTGAGCTCGGTCAGCCATTTGATCTTCTCGCCGGGCGCGATGTTCGCAACGGATGCCTCGGTCTTGCGGACCCACGCATCCAGCTCGTCCAGCGAGAAAACGTCCTCCAGGCTGTACATGCGTGCCAGATGTTCCACCGGGGCAAACGCGGCGGAAACCTCCCCGCCCACTTCCTGGGTGGGTGAATCGTTGCTGACCAGTTCAGGATGCAGCGCCTCAAGTTCTTCGAGCCTGCGGTACAGCCCGTCAAACTCGGCATCCGAGACCAGCGGGGCGTCGTCGTTGTAATACGCAAAGCGGTACCTGCGCACCTGGTCGGCGAGGCTCTGGTATTCCTCGCGCAGGGCGTCAGCGGGAGGGGTATCAGTGCTCACGGAATCGACGGCGGCGGCAGAGGACGATTTCACGGGGCCGGATTCTTCCGGGGATGTCTTGGCTATGCTCACCTAACCAATCTTGCCGCATTCCGCCCCCTCCGTGGCAGCCCTGACACTCCGGCCTGGTCCCCTCGCCCCGCCGCACAGCTGACGGCGGCCCTCAGCCGATGTTCTGCACCGCACTCCGAGCCCGGGACCCGGCACCGGACGCGGTCTGGTCGTTCAGGTTCAGGGTCTGTTTCACCAGCCCGATGATGTGACGGGTTTCGGTGGCAGCGTTGCGGAAACGGTTCTCCACCGACTGGTACTCCTCTGAGACGCCGTCGGCGCAGAAATCGGACATGGCGGAATTGACCGCTTTCTCCCGCTCGCCGATGAGCGATTCGAGGCGGCCCGCAAGGGATTGGATTTCCCCCTGTACGGCGGAGGACGTGTCGGTGTCATAGCTCAAACGGTCCGGGGACATGGCAAAGCCTTTCACGATCAGAAACAAAGGGGTGCAGGGAAGTCAGGCCGTCAGTGGGAGGAGCCGAAGCGCGCAGAATCGAAGCTGGCAGATCCCTGCTGCTGCGCGGCATTGTCCGCAGCCTCCTGATCCCCGAGCCGGAAGGAACGGTCCATTTCCGACTGTCCCGCGAGGATGGCCGCCAGCGACCCGTTGAGCTCCTTCGCCACCTCGTCGGTGCGGGCCTTGAACTCGTCAAACTTCACCCGGCCCGAACCGTTGAATTTGCCTTCCAAAGGGGCTGCCGCCTCCACCAGCGCACGAACCAGCTGACCCAGGTCTTCGCTCGAAGAACCCGTCTGCCGGGCAAGTGTTCCCAGCGTCTGCGAACCCATGTCGAATTTCATTACTGCTCACTTTCAGCGCCTGCGCGCCCTCATCCGGTTGATCCGGCGCAGGACCCCGCTTCCCTGCCGGGACTGTCTGGTCCGTCCGCCGATGGCACCATCCAATGCGCAGGCTCCGCACAACACCACGAGGCTCCGTGCGGCTGTGGATAAACCTGCCGCCGCCTCGCCGGCCCTTCACCCCGGCAGGGTGAAAAGACGTCCGCAGGCCCTTCCGGCTGGCCTCACATCGGGGGTGCGACGGCACAAACCTTGCTATGAGATGCATCACCTGCTAGGCCTGTTCCTACGGATGGGGCGGTTTGCCCGGAGAAAAAGGTTCCGGACTGCCGACGGCGGACGGTGAAGGGAAGTGCATAAGTGGTACGGAAAGAACCGCGGGTGGAAAACGTGGACGAGAAGGATATTCAGGTCAAACCCCCGAGGGAGTGGGCCGCGGGAACGCCGGCGGTCTATCACTCGCTCAGGCCTGCCATTGAGCACATGGGCGTCAAGCGGACACTGGACGCCACCTTCAAGATGAACCAGAAGGACGGCTTCGACTGCCCCAGCTGCGCCTGGCCGGATCCCAATCACCGCAGCAAGTTCGAATACTGCGAAGAAGGGGTCAAGGCAGTTACCTGGGAGGCGACGCCCGTCGTCATCTCTTCGGAGTTCTGGGCCGAGCACAGCATCAGCGAACTCCTCGGACGCACCGAATACTGGCTGGGCATGCAGGGCAGGCTGACCGAACCCGTGTACAAGCCGGCCGGTGCCGACCACTACCACCCCGTCAGCTGGGACGAAGCGTTCCGGATCGTGGCCGACAAGCTCAACAGCCTCGACTCTCCGCACGAGGCGGCGTTCTACACCAGCGGACGCACCTCCAACGAGGCGGCGTTCCTCTACCAGCTGATGGTGCGCGGTTTCGGTACCAACAACCTGCCCGACTGCTCCAACATGTGCCATGAGTCCTCCGGCTGGGGCATGGGCCAGACCATCGGCGTCGGCAAGGCCACCGTGACCTACGACGATTTCGGCAAGGCCGATCTGATTATCCTGATGGGCCAGAACCCGGGAACGAACCATCCGCGCATGCTGACCGCTCTGGAGGAGTGCAAGCGCAACGGAGGCAGCATTGCCGCCGTGAATCCGCTGCCCGAGGCGGGCCTGCGCCGGTACAAGAATCCGCAGAAAGTGCGCGGGGTTGCCGGCAAGGGAACGGAACTGGCGGATCAGTTCCTGCAAATCCGCCTTGGCGGGGACATGGCACTGCTGCAGGCCATCTCCAAGCGCGTCTTCGAGGCCGAGGAACGCAATCCCGGCAGCGTCCTGGACCACGACTTCCTCGAGATGCACTGCGAAGGACTGGCGGACCTCAAGGAGCATCTGCTCCAGCTTGATGATGCGACCGTGGTGGAGGCCACCGGCCTGCCGATCGAACAGATCAACGAACTCGCCGACCGCTACTTGAAGGCGGACAAGGTCATCATCACCTGGGCCATGGGCATCACGCAGCAGAAGAAGGGCGTGCCCACGATCAAGGAAATCATCAACCTGCTGCTGCTGCGCGGGAACATCGGAAAGCCCGGAGCCGGCGCCGCTCCCATCCGCGGACACAGCAACGTCCAGGGTGACCGCACCATGGGGATCTGGGAACAGATGCCCCCGGCCTTCCTGGACGCGCTGGGCAAGGAATTCAACTTTGATCCGCCCCGGGACCACGGTGTTGACGCCGTCGACACCTTCTACCGGATGCAGGAGGGACGGATCAAGTTCTTCCTGGCACTCGGCGGAAACCTGATCTCGGCCATTTCCGACACCCAGTTCGCCGAAGCGGCGATGCAGAAGACCGACATGAGCGTGCAGATTTCCATCAAGCTGAACCGCTCGCACCTGATTACCGGCAAGGAAGCGCTGATCCTGCCCACCAAGGGGCGCACCGAACAGGACATCCAGGAAAGCGGTCCGCAGTTCGTTTCGGTGGAGGACACCGTGTGCAACGTGCACGCCTCGCGCGGCAACCTCAAGCCGGTCTCGGACAACCTGCTCTCGGAGCCGGCCATCGTATCCCGGCTGGGGGCGCTCGTCGTCGGCGACAGGATAGACGCCGATTGGGCCGGATATGAGAAGAATTATGACCTGATCCGCGACCACATTGCCCGCGTGGTGGAGGGATGCGACAACTACAACGAGAGGGTCCGGCACGAAGGCGGCTTTGTCCTGCCCAACGGTCCCCGCGATTCGCGCACCTTCCACACCCCCACGGGCAAGGCGGTGCTGACGGTCAACGACCTGGAGGCCGTGGAACGCCCCGAGGGAACGCTTATCCTGCAGTCGCTGCGCTCCCACGACCAGTGGAACACCACCATCTACGGGCACAACGACCGTTACCGGGGTATCCGCGGCGGCCGCCACGTGCTGTTCATGAACCCGGAAGACATCATGGAACTGGGGCTGCAGGACGGCCGGTTCGTGGACATCCACGGGGTGCATCACGACGGCGTTGAACGGGTTCTGCGGAAGTTCCGTGTGGTCTCGTATCCTACGCCCCGCGGCTGTGTTGCCGCCTACTATCCCGAGGCCAACGTCCTGGTCCCCATGGACCACGTGGCAGAGGGAAGCAATACCCCGGTGTCCAAAACCGTGCTGGTGCGGGTGGAGCGCAACCTCGATCCCGAGCACGAGCAGGTTGAGGACTTCAAGACCCGCACTCCGGCCTAAAGCCGGCAATCAACAACGGAGGGAGCTTCGGCCACTGGCTGAAGCTCCCTCCGTTGTTTTTCGCGGCTACTGTGCCGAGTTCTTCCAGCCTGGCTCGTCAGGACCATCCAGCCCGGTTTCTGCGAGTGTGGAGACCGTCTCAGCGGCTGTCTGAACCGCTTCATCCGCCGCCTTGCGTCCGCTGGTCTTGGACAGCCCCGCTGCATACCCCACCAAAAAAGTACTGATCGGGCCGGCATTGTTACCCACGGCCCTGGATGACTTGTCCGCCAGCTCCACCAGCATCTTGTGGTCCACTTCCAGGTCCAGGATCTGCAGCGCCTGGGTCAGGCGGCGGCTCCATTCGCTCAGAGTGCGCTCTTCGGTGTCGGGATTGGTACTCATAACATCTCCTTAGGTGCGGGCTGGTGCAACAAGCATTAGCACCGGCCACAGTTTTGCACAACGCCCCGTCCCGCCGCTTCGCAAACAAGGTTGTCCACAGCTGCGCCTCACCTGCCGCGAATGCCTGCCTGCGGTGTAAGGATGAAGCCCAACGTGTCCAAGGGCGAGGGGACCTTCATGGCCAGCGACTACGACAATCAGCTCATTGAGTCGGTCACCGTGCGCCGGCACCGGCTGCTTACCGCGTTTCTCTTCGGGGAGAACCCCCATGAAAGGCGCTGGATGGACAGCAACAGGCTGTTTTTCCTCAGTATTGCTGCCGCCGCCGTGATTGCCGCCCTCTGCGTGGGCTACTCCTTCGTCAGCAACCTGCTGGAAGCGTGACCGCCATGGCACACTCCTTCACCCGCGTCACGCTGGTGGGACCGCGCAAACACGCCGATCTGCTGCTGCCGTCAGACCAGCCGGTCGGACTGCTCCTGCCGCAGGTGCTGAACCTTCTGGAGGATGCGCCGGCGGAGCAGGTAGCGGCCAAGGTCCTGGTGGCCGGTGACGGCACCGAACTTCACGCCGAACAGTCGCTGGATCAGGCCCGGGTGCTGGACGGCTCGTCGCTTCTCCTCTGCAACGCGGCCGATGCCCCGCCCGCCGCGGTGGTTTATGACGTCACGGACCTGGTGTCGGAGGAGGGCAGCGCCGTGGCGGGCAGATGGTCCCCTCGGTTCAGTGCCCTGACGGCAGGAGCCTTCACCGCTGCGGGGTTCTGGTCCGCTGCGGAGATTCTGCTGGACATCCTCGCACCGGGATCGGTGCAGTGGCTGCTGCCGGTGCTCTCGGTGCTGCTGCTGGCTGCCGGAGCGGCCGCGGGGCGTCCGCCGCGGCGGGGCGCCTTCGCGTTCACCGTGGTTTGCGCCGGCTGGCTCACCGGGCTCGGCGCCGCCCTCCATGCCTACGACGGCGCCCCGCACCGGCTTCCGGCTGCTGCCCTGCTGCTGGCCGGGCTGTCCGCGCTCGCCCTGGTGGCGCTGGCCGCCGGTTCCGCCCGTCCGCGCGCCCTGGTCAGCGGAGCGGGAACCTTGGTTCTGGCGGCCCTGCTGTGGTCCGGAGCTGCCGCTGTTGCCCGGGATCCGGTGCAGGCCGGCGCGCTGGCGGCCCTGGCGGGGACCGTGCTCCTGGGGGTGCTGCCTCGGCTGGCACTGGTCTCCTCCGGCCTGGCCGCTCTGGATGACCAGCGGGCCACGGGCAGCACGGTTCCGCGGACCGATGCACGGAACGCCGTGGCCGCTGCGCACGAGGGGCTGACGCTGGGAACCGTGATTGCGGGCCTGTGCCTCGCGCCGGGGCTGTGGCTGCTCGGTACGGACACGGAGCGTTCACCCTGGACGCTTCCGCTGCTGCTGGCACTGACCCTGGCAGTGTTCCTGCGTACGAGGTCCTTTCCGTTGGCCGCGCAGCGGTTTGCGCTTTACTTTGCCGCCGCCGTCGGGCTGGTGTCCGCGGTGCTGGCGGGACTTCGGCTCCCGGACATCCCGTCCTGGACCGTAGGTGCGGCGGTTCTGGGCCTTGCCGCCGCCGCCTGCGTCTTCCTAGCAGGTACGTTCCCGGACCATGCCCAGGCCCGTTTCCGGCTGTTGGCCAAACGGGTGGAAACTGCGGCCATCCTGGCATCCGTCCCGCTGGCAGCAGGCATGCTCGGCATCTTCAGCCAGTTGTCCGTGAGCTTTTCATGACCGTCCTGCGGCCCGCCGGGTCCTCTCTTCTGCGTGTTCTGGCAGGATCGGCCGGTCTCTTCCGCGGGGATGACTATCCCCAGCGCCTGGCGGAAGCAGCGGCAGGAACCCAGCTTCCCGTCACCACCGGCCGCCGCATCGCCGTGGTGGGCTCCAGGGGCGGAGCAGGCAAAACCACGGCGGCAGCTCTGCTGGCCCGCATCTACGCCGCCCTGCGCGCTGACGCCGTGGCCGCCGTCGACAATGCCCCGGAGAGCGGCACCCTCGGGTTCCGGATGGGCGTTCCGGGAGCACCGTCCCTGGACGCAGTTGCTGCCCGCTGTGGGCCTGCCGCCCCGGATTCACTGCGCGAGCTCGCCGCCCTGCTGACGGTGGCAGGGCCGGCCAACCTGCTGGTCACCGGGCGCCGTCGTCCCCGGTCCTGGACGGTGGTCGGACCGGGAGCCGGGCCGGCCCGGGTTCGGCCGGTGCCGGCGGCCTGGCTACCGCCCGGCCCCGCTGCGGGCGGCCCGGGTTGTCGGCCGGACGGCACCGGGAAAACGGACAATGGGGAGAAAACGGACAACGGGGAAAGAACGGACAACGGGCCCGACGACGCCGCTGCCTCGCTGCTGCGGATCATTTCCCGCTACTGTCCCGTCACTCTTTTCGACTGCGGTCCCGGCCTCGGTGATCCGGACGCTCGGCGGGTCCTGGATCAGGCCCATCTGGCTCTCTTCGTGACGCCGGCGAGCGCTTCCGGCCTGGCCGATGCTGCCGAATACGCGTCCGGTTGGGAGCTGGACCCCCTTCGGGGCGGTGTACCCCTGCTGGTTCTGGTGGTTCAGTCGGACAGGGACAGCGGCTTTAACGCGGCCCGGGAAGCGCGCAAGCTGCGCCGCTCCGGAATCGACGCCGCTTCACTGGGCTATGACCGGCACCTGGCGGCGGGACTGGAAGTGGACCCGGCCCGGTGTTCCCGCCGCACCCGGCTGGAGGCGGCATCGCTGGCCTCGCGCGTCTTGTCCGCCGCCGTCGCCGCACCCGCTGCTGCACCAGCCGCCGCAGACCGGCCGCCCCGGAGAGCTTCCGCATGAGCACCAAGATCCTGCACCGGCCGTCCCGGACCACGGCACCGGCACGCACCATGGACGCGTTCACCCTTGACGCTCCACCGCCGATTGAAGGCGGCAAAACCGGCATGAACATGATGTCACTGGTTCCCCTGCTGGGAGCCGGCGTGTCCATGACGGTCATGATGCTGTTCCGCGGATCCCCGCTGGCAGCAGTGGGAGCGCTCACGATGATCGCGACGATTATTGCCTCGGTGCTGATGATGCTCAGCCAGCGCGGCCGGCAGGGAAAGCAGCGCCGGGAGCAGCGCGAAAACTATCTGGAATATCTGGAACGCTCCCGGGCCTCCCTTCGCGCAGATGAGCAGACGGCCCTGGCCGTGGCGCGGAAGGTCAGCCCGCCTCCGGATGCGCTGTTCGACATCGTCAGGGATCCCCGGCGCATCTGGGAACGCCGCCGCCGTCACGAGGACTTCCTGCAGGTGAGGATCGGTTGCGGTTCCCGGCACGCCCGGGACATCATCATCCAGAATGCCGGATCCGCGCTGGCCCAGACCGACGCCTTCATGACGGCGGAAGCGGAAATCCTCAAACGCCGTTACGAGTCCGGTCCGGAGCTGCCGCTGACCCTTCCGCTGGACTGTGTCGGAAACGTCTCGGTGGTGGGATCCCGGACCTTCGTGACGCAGGTGGCTCGCCTCCTGCTCCTTGAAGCCGCAGCGTTCCACTCTCCCGAGGACCTTCATCTTGCACTCGTCCTGCCGCCTGACCGCCGGGATGAGTGGAACTGGGCCACCTGGCTTCCGCATTTGGCGGACCAGCGGTCAGTTCATCCCACCGGGCCGGTCCGCCGGTTGGCACCCTCAGCGGATGCCCTGGGCGACGTCCTCGTCGAGGACCTGAACCACCGCTCCACCCTCGCCGCGCAATCGCGCAAGAACTTCCTCCGCGGCAGCGTGGGCGCAGCCCTGCCCCGGCTGCTGGTGCTCAGTGATTCCTATGGCCGGCTCCCGGCGGAACTTCAGACGGCGGACCAGCAGGCAACACCCGGGTCCCTGGGGATCACCACCATCTTCCTGGCGTCCGAACGTTCCCAGGAACCGGGCGAGGTCTCACTGCGCATCAGCGAGGACCCGGCCAATCCGGGGATGTTCAGTGTGGAGAACTACCGCGGGGATCCGTTGCTTCCCGCCGTCGAGCACGGCACGCTGGATGCCCTTCCGCTGTCTGTGGCCGAGGCCCTCGCCCGGGAACTGGCGCCGCTGCGCCTGTCCCCGGATTCGCTGGAGCACGACGCCGAAGACACCGGCCAGGGATTTCTGGAGATGCTGGGTCTCTCCCCCAACCTGGATGCCGCGGATATCCGGCGGTTATGGAAACCCCGGAGTGACGTGGACTTCCTGCGGGTTCCGCTGGGGCCCGATGACCGGGGCAGGCCCGCCCTGCTGGATTTGAAGGAGTCCGCCCAGTCCGGGCACGGACCGCACGGACTCTGTGTGGGTGCCACCGGATCGGGCAAATCCGAGATGCTGCGCAGCATGGTGGCGGGGCTGCTGGCCACCCACTCCCCCGACGTCCTCGCCATGGTGCTGGTGGATTACAAGGGAGGAGCCACCTTTGCTCCGTTTGCCGGCGCACCCCAGGTGGCAGGGGTGATCACCAACCTGTCCGACGACGTCAGCCTGATCGAGCGCGTGTATGCCAGTCTGTCCGGAGAAATCCATCGGCGTCAGGAAGTCCTCAAGAGCGCAGGGAACCTCGCCAACATCACCGATTACCGGCTGTACCGGCAGGAGCTGAAAGCGCAGGGCCGGGAGGCAGCTCCCCTGCCGCATCTGGTGGTCATCATTGATGAGTTCGGAGAATTGCTGACCGCGCGCCCGGATTTCATTGAACTGTTTCTGTCCATTGGCCGGATCGGCCGCTCCATCGGCGTGCATCTGCTGCTCTCCAGCCAGCGGATCGAATCCGGGAAGCTGCGCGGTTTGGACACGTACCTCTCCTACCGGATCGGGCTGCGGACGCTGTCCGAAGCAGAGTCCCGAACTGTGCTGGACACCCCTGACGCCTTCCACCTGCCTCCGGTGCCGGGATTCGGATATTTGAAGGTGGACACCACCACCTACACGCGGTTCAAGGCAGGCTACGTGTCGGGGCCGCTGGAGGCCGACCGGCAGGACATCAACCGGCAGGAGAACGAATCCGACGGGTCGGGCATCCTGGGCAGGCCGGAGGGGGCGGACGCCGAGGAACTCCCGCCGCAGGTCCTGGCGGTCCCCCGCTATGCTGCCTCGCTGGAGGCCGCAGATCCCTCCCCGGCTGGCCAAGGCACCGGCCCGGCGTCGGCGGCAGCCAAACGCACCACCGGGCCCACTGTCCTGTCGGCGCTCATGGATACGCTGGCGGCGTTCCCGCGTGCCGTCGCGCCCATCTGGCTGCCGCCGCTGCCCAAGGGGATAGCCCTCGACCGGGCTGCGGGCGGTTTCTCCACCGGGCAGGGCCTGCGACTGTCTCAGGGCGGATCCCTGCGGATACCCGTGGGGCTGCTTGATGACCCGGCCAAACAGTGGCAGGGCATCTGGGAACTGGACCTGGCTGCCAACGGCGGAAACGTTGCCATTGTGGGCGGCCCCCAAACGGGCAAGAGCACGGCCCTGCGCACCATCGTCGCGGCGCTGTCCCTGACCCACAGCCCGTCGGAAGTGGGGATCTACGGCATTGATCTGCTCGGCAGTGCGCTGATGCCGCTCGAGGGCATCCCGCACGTGGGCGGGATAGCGGTCCGCACCAACCGGGAAGTCATCAGGCGCACCGTCGACGAGCTCCTGGCCATGCTGGCCGTGCGTGAGCAGGTGTTCGAGAAATACGGGGTGGATTCCTTGCCGACGCTGCGGCGGATGTCGGCAGAGGGCTTGATCCCTGAGCTGTCCAGCGCGGACGTCATCCTGGTGCTGGACGGCTACGGACAGCTCGGTGACGAGTTTGAGGACATTGAAAAACCCGTCCACGCCCTGATCAGCCGCGGCGCGGGCTACGGGATCCATGTGATTGCGACCTGCTCGAGGATGAATGAAATCCGTATTTCGCAGCAGAGCTTCTTCGGAAACCGGATTGAGCTGCGGCTGGCCGATCCCGGGGAATCCGTCCACGGACGCAATCTCGCCGAAGCAGTCAGCCCGGGCAGCCCCGGCCGGGCACTGACGGACCGCAGGCTGCAAGGACATTTCGCTTTGCCGCGGGTGGATTCGGATCCGGAAGACACGACCGCAGCCCGGGGTCTGCGCGACCTGGTGGCGGCCGTTGCCGCTTCCACCGGGGAACGCGCCATGCAGGTCCGGGTCCTGCCCGGCCTGGTGTCCGCCGCAACGGTGCCCACCCCGGAGGCAGCGGCGTCGGTCCCGCTGGGTCTGCGTGAATTCGACCTGGGCACCGAAATCCTGGACCTGCACGGCAGGGAACGGCATCTGGTGATTATGGGCGATGACGGGACAGGTAAGACCAATGCCCTGCGGTCGGTCATCCGCCGCCTCAGTCAGCAGCACCGGGCAGAGGACATTGTCTTTGCGGTGTTCGATCCCCGCCGTTCGCTCGCCGGCGAGGTGCCCGCGGCATCGGTTGGCGGATATGCCACCAGCGCCGTCCTGGCAGACCAGCTCGCCGCGGCCGTCGCCGGCGAACTCGAAAAGCGGATCTCGGCCGCTCCCGCGGAACTGGCCGGCCTGCCGCGCATTGTGCTGATCATCGACGACTATGACGTCCTGACTGCCGGCGGCTCTTCGCCGCTGGCCCGGTTGACGCCTTTCCTGCCCCTGGCAGCGGAAATCGGCCTCCATGCCGTCCTCACACGCCGGGTCCGGGGAGCCAGCCGGGGCATGTACGAGCCGTTCTTCACCTCTTTGCGGGACTCGGGCAGCAGCGCGCTGATCCTCTCGGGGGACCGCGCGGAGGGCGCACTGATCAACGGCGTCCGTGCCCGGATGCTTCCCCCGGGGCGGGCCCAGCTGGTCCAGGCCGGCAAACCGGTGCGGGTACTCCAGCTGTTCCACAACGAAGTGGTACACGCGGCCGCCGACTCGGCGGCGGCCACGTCCTAAGGCAGCTGTTTCCCCAAAAGGACCAGCAGCTACGCCCCTGCGGATCCTGCCGCGGGCTGATGCTCCGCTGCGCCGGGCAGGGTCGCGGCGGACGCGCCGCTGCGTTCCCCGGCGCCTTCAACGTCAACTACGAGGACGGTGATGTTGTCCCGGCCTCCGGACCGCAGCGCCGCGTCCACCATGGAGGCGCAGGCGTCCTGCGGGTTGTCCACGGAGAGCAGGATCTGCTCCAGCTGTCCGTCGCTGACTTCCCCGGTCAGTCCGTCCGAGCAGACCAGCAGCCGGTCTCCGGGTTCGGCCGGGATCAGCCAGTAGTCGGCCTCCGTGTCGCTGCCGGTTCCCAGCGCTCTGGTCACCACATGGCGGCGCGGATGGATCAGGGCTTCATCGGGCGTAATTTGGCCCATGTCCACCAGTTCCTGAACCTCGCTGTGGTCCACCGTGATCTGCTCCAGCGCGCCGCCGGTCAGGCGGTAGGTCCGGGAATCGCCCACGTTGAAGACCAGCCAGGACGGAACGCCTGCTTCGCGGACCAGGACCGCGCCGGTGAGCGTGGTGCCTGCACGGCCGCCGGTGGCCTCACGGATCCCGGCGTCGGCGTCGCGCAGCAGCACACGCAAATCATCAGCCCCGATCTCCGGGAGATGCTGGCCGACAAAAGGGGCGTCGCCCAGGGTACGGACGCAGATGCTGCTGGCCACTTCCCCGGCCTCGTGTCCGCCCATGCCGTCGGCCACGGCAAATACAGGGTCCGCAGCGATCAGCGAATCTTCATTCTGTTCCCGCCGCAGGCCGCGGTCCGAGGCATAGCCAAAGACTGCTCGGAGTTCCATGCCCGGGGATGTCGTATCGTCGGAGTTCAATTCACGCCCTATCCGGAAGCTGCCCGCTGTGTGGACCACAGCAGTGACACATATTACGCCTTGTGGTGATCACCCTAGCGGAATCCGGGGCAGTCCCCGTACTAGTCAAGAATCAGCCCCTGCCCCGTACCGCGGGCAAGAGTCACCGGATGGATTTCCCCAAAACCGCGAACGTTGCGCGGCTGGTGCGGGATCAAAACAAAATTCTCGTTGTTGCGCAGCGCCGCCGCGGTGGAGGCGTCGGTCAGCACGGTGCCTGGCTCCGCGAGGGAAGTCAGCCGGGAGGCAAGGTTGACGGTGGGGCCGTAAATGTCGCCGAGCCGTGAAAGCACCCGTCCCCAGACCAGGGACACGCGAGCGGCCGGCAGGAGGTCATCCTCGGTGAAAGCCTTGGCCAGCGCCAGCGAGATTTCTGCTCCAGCCTCGGGGGTTTCGGCGTTGAAGAGCACTTCATCGCCGATGGTCTTCACCAGCCGGCCGCCGCCCACGGAGATGATTTCGGCGCATTTGTGCTCAAACCGCTGGACCATGTGGGCCAGGGTTTTCTCGTTCATTTGCCGGGACAAGGAGGTGTAGGACACCAGATCGGCAAACCCGACGGCGCGGGCCAGCGGCAGCGGATTGTCGTCCGAGGCTGAGCCGTCGTGGCTGGCCAGTCCGGCCTCGGCGCGCAGGGCCAGCCGCTGCACGGCGGAGTTCATCTGGCGTTTCCAGGCGTAGACAAGGGTTTTTTCCAGCGGTTCGATCAGGGCCGGCAGCGCCGCCACCAAAGCCTTGCGTGCCTCGGCGTCGGGAATGCCGCGCTGGACCACCATTTCCTCCACCAGGGCTTCGATCTGCCAGACCACCATGCGGTCCGTCATCTGGCCGATGGAGCGCATGATCGAGATAGCCGCTTCTTCGGTCAGCTGCTCATCCCGGACAAGTTCAATCACGGTCGTCAGGGCCTCGCGGTCCTGTTCGGTGAAGAACACGGCGTCGTCGTCGAGGTTGGGGAAGCCCATCGCCCGCCACAGTTTGCGTGCGGACAGCAGCGACACGCCTGCTTCGGCGGCAGCTTCGCGCCGCTTGAGTGTCCGCGGGCCGCCGATCAGCTGCGCTTCCAGCTTCCGGATGTCCTCGCGGTCAATGACGGCGGAATCCGCTCCAGCGTCAGCAGCCGCAGAGTCCACGTTGCCCGCAGTGCCGGGGGCGCCGTCGTCGTCGTGCTGAATCCGGGGGCGGATAGTGGGCATGGACAGGGTCATGGGTTCGGGATCCGCGGCAGTGTCGCGGCCTTCCTCACTCATCTCCCCTCCCTTCGTAGTCGTATTCCCCATCTCCTTCAATATCTACACCATCGAACATGGCGGTCAGTGGGAGCTGGTCGATCGCCCCCACCACAATGGCCTTGAATTTGTGCACCTCCGGAACGTGTTCGTAGTGCACCATCCGGTTGTATCCCACGTCTACGGCCAGCGTTCCGGAGCGCTGAATGCGGTCGGCGAAGGTCTGCCACGCCTCAAGCTGGACAACCGAGGCCAGCCCCAGTTCCCGTTCGCGCCGGCGGAGCACTCCCTGCCGGTGGATCAGCCGCCGGTTGGTCACGATGTAGGAGGCAAAAGCCCAGCGCAGCACCGGAGGAACGCAGAACCGCGCCAGCATTGCCGCCGCACCGAGCACGACGGCGGCCTGCAGGTACCCGCTCCAGCTGGCCAGACCGGTGGGCAGTCCGTTACGGCTGAGGTAGCCGCAGCCAAAACCGGCGACGGCGCACACCACGACGGCGAGCACCACCGGCCAGACCAGCTGGCGGGCATGCGGCCTGCTGGCCACGATGATCCGTTCGCCGGGAGAGAGTTTCAGCCGGATGCTCACGCCTGGACGGCGCGCAGGTGCACCACGTCACCGGCCACGACGGCGTGCCGCTCGCCGGCTCCGTCCACGAGAATCAGTGAGCCGTGCGGGTCCAGGGCAACCGCCCGGCCCGTCAGGGAGACCCCGCCCGGAAGATCCGCCCGGACCTCCCGGCCGAGGGTATTCATGCGGGCGCTGATTTTCTCCAGCAGCGACGTCCCGTCCGCCCACGGCCGGGAAGCGTCGCCGTCGACCGCCCGGAATTGTTCGTATCTCCGGGCCAGCTGCCGCAGATAGTCCTCCAGCAGGATGTTGCGGTCCGTGGTGGCGGCATATTCCATCAGCAGCGACGTTGCCGTGGGGACCGGCAGGTCCTCGTCCGTGAGGGAAACGTTCATGCCCGCGCCCACGACGACGGCGGGCGGAGCACCGGACGAATCCGGCACCAGCTGGGCCAGGACTCCGGCGAGTTTCCGTCCGTCGACCATGACGTCGTTGGGCCACTTGAGCCGGGCTTCGACGCCGGTGCGCGCGGCAACGGACTCGGCCAGGGCCAGGGCGGCCAGCAGCGACAGCCAGCCGTAGGACTGGGTGGGCAGCGGGCGGCCGTCGGCGTTCACGGGGCGCAGCAGCACGCTCACAAAGAGCGAAGAGCGCGGCGGCGCGATCCAGGCCCGGCCCAGCCGGCCCTTGCCGGCGGTCTGCATGTCGGCCGTCAGCACGGACAGGTCGGGGACCTCGGCCGGGTTCAGGCGCGCCCGCTCCGCGAGATCCGTATTCGTGGAGCCCGTTTCCGCCACCACGTCCAGTTGGGACAGAGGCCCGTGGGGTGCCGTGAGAGCAGCGCGAAGGCGCTCCTGGTCAAGCCCTGGTCTTTCCATGCTGGAGTAACGCAAATGCATGCTTCCGATCTTACGCGCCGGGCCGGCTTTCCCCGGCGGCGACAGCCGGGCGGGGTGTTCCTGCCCCCGGCGGCCGCAGCCGGGCGGGGGTGTTCCTGTCCCCGGCCCGGCCGCTGCGGGCTGCACGTTACGCGGGCAGCTCTTTAGAGGAAGAAGTCCTGCATGAGCTGGTCCTCGGGCGCGCCGAGCGAATAGGGACGGAAGTCGGTGACCCCCTCTTCACGCAGCACCTGCTCATCGGTATAGAAGTTGCCCGTGGCTTCGCGGCTGGGCCGGGTCAGGACGGCATGCGCCGCATCGGCCATGATGTCGGAGCTGCGCGAGGCCGCTGCCATAGTCTCGCCGCCGAGGTTGCGGATGGCTGCAGTGTCGATCGAGGTGACCGGCCAGAGTGAGTTGACCGCGACGCCGTCGTTGCGGAGTTCTTCAGCCAGGCCGAGCGTGGTCAGCGACATGCCGTACTTGGCCATGGTGTAGGCGAGGTAGGAACCGGCCCACTTGGGATCCAGGTTCAGCGGCGGGGAGAGCGTGAGGATGTGGGGGTTTTCCGAGCGGCGCAGGGCGTCCAGGGAGAACTTGGAGAGCATGAAGGTGCCGCGGGCGTTGATGTCGGCCATGAGGTCGTAGCTCTTCATGGTCACGTCATCGGTGCCGCGCAGGTCGATCGCGGAGGCATTGTTGACGACAATGTCGATGCCCCCGAATGCCTCCACCGTTTCGGCCACGGCGCGGGTGACGTCGTCGTCGTTCCGCACATCGCCGATGATTGGCAGAGCCTTTCCGCCGGCGGCCTGCAGCTGCTCGGCGGCGGTGTAGACAGTGCCCTGCAGCTTGGGGTGCGGCTCGGCAGTTTTAGCCATGATGGCGATGTTGGCGCCGTCGGCCGCTGCGCGCAGGGCAATGGCCAGGCCGATGCCGCGGCTGCCGCCGGACATCAGGATGGTGCGCCCGGACAGCGAGCGCGTATTCACGAAAGGTGTATTCGAGGTCATACGGACAGGGTAATGCACCCGGCAGGAATATGTTACTCGCCAGTAACATCGGCTCGAACCGGGTTTGGCGGACTCCGGTGCAGTTCGGTGCCTGCGGGTCCGTCGTTTGTACAGATAACGGGCCTAAATCCGCTGCTTAGGCCCGTTATCTGTACAACAGTCCACACCAGCACCGGCCAGAGACTGCCACAATTGCCCGAGGTTCCGTGGGAACGTCGAAGTTGGACGCCCGCCGCGAAGCCGAGCCGACTGGCTCCCCCGCAATGAGCGGGTCAGGAACGCGGAGACCGATTCTCAGACCCTGAGGAGCCCACACCTGGGGCGAAACCTGTCCTTCGTGCAGATAACGGGGGTTTCCACATTCCTTCGTGCAGTTCCCGGGCTTATATCGAGCAAAAAGCCGGTTTTGACCCCGGTATCTGCACAAAGGATCCCAGCAGCCCGGTTTTGACCCCGGAAGCTGCACGAAGGATCCCAGCCTCCCGGTTTTGAGCCCGGAAGCTGCACGAAAGATCCCAGCTTCCCCGTTATGACCCCGGAAGCTGCACGAAAGATCCCAGCAGCCCGGTTTTGACCCCGGTATCTGCACGAAGGATCCCAGCTTCCCGGTTTTGACCCCGGAAGCTGCCCGAACGATCCAGCCACCTGGAAACCTCGCCGGGCCACAGCAATCCGAGCACCACCAACACACCCGCCGCACCACTCAGGCCAAGGGCAGCGGCGCGAAATTGTAGGATCCCTACACCGGGGGCGGACGATTGCCGTCATTAGACTGGATAAATCGCCGTGTGCGTTGTGCAGTTCCTACTTAACGCAGTAACCCCGCATCAACACCGCACGGCGAACGCCCCACCCACTCAGCACTCCGGAGACCAGATGAGCATCGACCAGGACCTTGATCTGCAGACCACAGCGGGCAAGATCGCGGAGTACCGCCGCCGCCAGGCACAGGCTGAAATGCCGTCCGGGCCGGCAGCCGTAGAGAAGCAGCACGCCCGGGGCAAGCACACCGCCCGCGAGCGCATCGAGATGCTGGTTGATGCCGGATCCTTCGTGGAGTTCGATGCCCTGGCCGTGCACCGCTCCACCGCGTTCGGCATGGAAAAGAAGAAGCCGCTGGGCGACGGCCTGGTTTCAGGTTATGCAACGGTGGACGGCCGCCCGATCGCCGTCTACAGCCAGGACTTCACCGTGTACGGCGGCTCGCTGAGCCAGGTCAACGGCGAAAAGATCGTCAAGGTCCAGGAGCATGCCCTGCGCAACGGCTGCCCCGTCGTCGGCATCCTGGACGGCGGCGGCGCCCGCATCCAGGAAGGTGTCGCCTCGCTGGCCATGTTCGCGGACATCTTCCGCAACAACGTCCATGCCTCCGGCGTGGTCCCGCAGATTTCCCTGATCATGGGTCCGTCCGCCGGCGGCGCCGCCTACTCCCCCGCGCTCACCGACTTTGTGGTCATGGTGGACAAGACCAGCCACATGTTCATTACCGGCCCGGACGTCATCAAGACCGTCACCGGCGAGGACGTGGATATGGAAACCCTCGGCGGCGCCCGGCAGCACAACACCAACACCGGCACCTCCACCTACCTGGCCTCCGACGAAGAAGACGCCATCGAGTTTGTCCGCGAACTGCTGGACTTCCTGCCCTCCAACAACCTCGCCGAGGCTCCGCTGGCCGCCTTTGCCCCGGACATGGAACTGAACGACGGCGACCTCGCCCTGGACGAGCTCATCCCGGACTCCGCCAACCAGCCCTATGACATGCGCACCGTCGTCGAACAGGTGCTCGACGACGGCCACTTCCTGGAAATGCAGGCCCTCTACGCACCCAACGTGATGATGGGCTACGGCCGCGTGGAGGGACACACGGTGGGCATCGTGGCGAACCAGCCGATGCAGTTCGCCGGCACCCTGGACATCGCCGCGTCGGAAAAGGCCGCCCGCTTTGTCCGCCACTGCGACGCCTTCAACATTCCCATCCTCACCTTCGTGGACGTTCCGGGCTTCCTGCCGGGCACGGACCAGGAGTTCAACGGCATCATCCGCCGCGGCGCCAAGCTGCTCTACGCCTATGCCGAGGCCACCGTTCCCAAACTCACCGTCATCACCCGCAAGGCGTACGGCGGAGCGTACATCGTGATGGGTTCCAAGAAGCTCGGCGCGGACCTGAACCTCGCCTGGCCCACGGCCCAGATTGGCGTCATGGGCGCCCAGGGCGCGGTGAACATCCTTTACCGCGGCCAGCTCAAGCAGACGGCCGACGCCGGCGAGAGCGTTGAGCAGGCACGCACGGACTACATCACCCAGTACGAAGAAGAGCTGCTCAACCCCTACCAGGCCGCCGAGCTGGGCTACGTGGACGCCGTCGTCGCACCGTCCGAAACCCGCCTGCAGCTGATCCGCGGCCTGCGCGCCCTGCGGGACAAGCGCGCGTCGCTGCCCGCCAAGAAGCACGGGAACATCCCGCTGTGACGGCCTGGGACATGCCCGACACCTGGGGCCGGGAACCGCAGGCCGCACCGCCGCAGCCGCCGCTGTTCTCCGTGCTCGGCGGAAATCCGTCGGACGAGGAGCTGGCGGCGCTGGCCGCCGTCGTCATGGGCCTCACGGCCGACGACGGCGCCTCCCGCCCCGCGCCGGAGTCCGCCCGCCGCACGTGGCACCGGCGTCGGATGCTCAGCCTCGCGCCCAAGCCCGGCCCCGGTTCCTGGCGGCGCAGCTTCCGCTAGCCGGCGGCCCGCGGGGCAACTGTTTGCGTTACGTTGGGGTTTCATTCATCCGGGGATGTCCGAGGGACGCGTTAGGCTTCACCTGTGACCCAACAGACTCCTTCATCAGATCCCCTGTCCTTCGCTGGCTCGCACAACCGCCAGCCGACCGCCATCGACGCCGTTGCCGATGCGTTCACGCAGACGCTGCTGCAGCTGGATCCCTCCCTGGCCACCTCGCTGGGAATCCCCGGCCACGAAACCGAGTACGCGGACTATTCCCCCGCCGGACTTGAATCCGGTGCCGAAGCCATCCGCGAGACGCTGGAACGCCTGGACGGCCTGCAGCCGACCGACGACGTTGACCGCGTCACCCTCGACGCCATGCATGAGCGCCTGGGCCTGGAACTGGAAATCCACGCCTCCGGCTGGAACCTCTCGGACCTGAACAACATCGCGTCCCCGGCCCAGGAAATCCGTTCCATCTTCGACCTCATGCCCGCAGCCACCGTCGAGGACTGGCAGCACATTGCCGGACGCCTGCACAACGTTCCGGACGCTGTCTCCGGCTACATGACCTCCCTGCGCGCCGGCAAGGAACGCGGCCTGCTGCCGGCCCGCCGCCAGGTGCTGATCGTCATGGAACAGACCACCAAGTACGCCGAGGACGGCGGCTTCTTTGACAGCTACGTCACCGGCGCCGCGCTGGCCGACGGCGGTGCCCTCTCCGAGAGCCTCACCGCTGCGCTGCGCGACGGTGCCGACGCGGCGCGCGCCGCCTACCGCAACCTGGCCGCGTTCCTGGAAAGCGAACTGCTGCCGGAGGCTCCGGAAAAGGACGCCGTGGGCCGCGAACGCTACGCCCTGATGTCCCGCCGCTTCCTGGGCTCCGCCGTGGACCTCGAAGAGACCTACGCCTGGGGCGTGGCCGAGCTGGACCGCATCATCGCGGAACAGGAAGCCGTTGCCGAGCAGATCAAACCCGGCGCCACCGTTGAGGAGGCCATGCGCCTGCTGGACGAGGATCCCGAACGGCAGCTGCACGGCACCGCAGAGCTGCAGGCCTGGATGCAGGGCCTGGCGGACCGCGCCGTGGCCGACCTCGCCGGCACCCACTTCCAGATTGACGGCCCCATGCGCGAAATTGAGTGCATGATTGCCCCCACCCAGGAAGGCGGCATCTACTACACGGGCCCCAGCGACGACTTCAGCCGCCCGGGCCGCATGTGGTGGTCCGTTCCCGCCGGCGAAGACACCTTCACCACGTGGAGGGAAACCACCACGGTCTACCACGAGGGTGTGCCGGGCCATCACCTCCAGATCGCGACGGCGACGGCGGCCCGCGGGCTGCTGAACAACTGGCGCCGCAACATCTGCTGGGTCTCCGGACACGGTGAGGGCTGGGCCCTGTACGCCGAGCGGCTCATGGATGAGCTGGGCTACCTCAGCGATCCCGGAGACAAGATGGGCATGCTGGACGCCCAGCGCATGCGGGCCGCCCGGGTGGTCTTCGACATCGGCGTGCACCTGGAACTGGACGTCCCCGAACGCTGGGGCTCCGGCACCTGGACCGCCGAAAAGGGCTACGAATTCCTGAAGCAGAACATCGCCATCTCCGAGGGTCAGCTGAACTTCGAGTTCACCCGCTACCTCGGCTGGCCGGGACAGGCCCCCGCCTACAAGCTGGGCCAGCGCCTCTGGGAGCAGATCCGCGACGAGGTGCGCACCCGCGAGGGCGACGACTTCGACCAGAAGCGCTTCCACACCCGGGCACTGGAGCTGGGTTCGGTCGGACTGGACACTCTGCGCCGGGCACTGCTGGAGGCCTAGCATCCGCATCAGATGACGGCTTCCCTCAGCCGCACGGTGCGACATTCCTCACAGCACTCTCCGGAATAACCCCCGGGACGGGCGATTCACCGCCATGTTCCGGGGGTTTTCGCTTTTGCTGGCGCGAAATCACCCAATCGGCGGACGTAACATTTCGCAACGGGCAATCGAGTCTGCTAATGGCCCCCCGCTAGTGTTTCAGGGTGACCACACAGACCCCCTCCCCCAAGACATCGGCCGGCCGACGGCTGCCCCACTGGATGACCGCCTTCGGACCGCAGATCATTGCCGCCCTGGTGGCCGGCCTGCTGCTGGGCCTGCTGGCCAAGAACATGGGCACTGCCGGCGACGGCGAGCCCAACTGGCTGACGACCACGCTGAGCACCATCGGCACGAGCTACGTCTCGCTGCTGAAGGCCGCCGTCGTCCCCCTGATCTTCACCGCCGTCGTGAGCTCGATTGCGAACCTGCGCGCCGTGTCCAACGCCGCCCGGCTGGCCTGGCAGACCCTGCTGTGGTTCGCCATCACCGCGCTGATCAGCGTGGTCATCGGCATCCTGCTCGGCGTCATCCTGCAGCCCGGCAGCAACGCCGACGTTTCCGGGAAGGATTACACCGGCAGCCAGGGCAGCTGGGTCGGCTTCCTGACCGGCCTGGTTCCGGGAAACTTCCTGGGTCTGGGTGCCAGCTCCAAGGTCGCGGAGAGCGGTGAAGTCAGCACCAGCGTGAGCTTCAACGTGCTGCAGATCCTGGTGATCGCGATCGCCGTCGGCATTGCGGCCCTGAAGGTCGGCAAGCCGGCCGAACCGTTCCTGGCCCTGAATGCCTCGGCCCTCGCCGTGATCCAGAAGGTCCTCTGGTGGATCATCCGCCTGGCCCCGGTGGGCACCATCGGCCTGATCGGCACCGCCGTGGCCACCTACGGCTGGGACACCATCGGCTCCCTGGGCATGTTCGCCCTGACCATCTACATCGGTCTGTTCCTGGTCCTGTTTGTGGTCTACCCGGTGCTGATCAAGTCCCACGGCCTGTCCGTCCGCCAGTGGTTCTCCGGCGCCTGGCCTGCCATCCAGCTTGGCTTCGTCTCCCGTTCTTCGGTGGGCACCCTGCCGCTGACCCAGCGCGTCACCGAGCGCAACCTCGGCGTCTCGCGCTCCTACGCCTCCTTTGCCGTGCCGCTGGGCGCCACCACCAAGATGGACGGCTGCGCCTCGATCTACCCGGCCGTCTCCGCGATCTTCGTGGCCCAGTTCTTCGGCGTTGACCTCGGCTTCACGGATTACCTGCTGATTGCCCTGGTTTCGGTGCTGGGTTCGGCCGCGACCGCCGGCACCACCGGCGCCGTCGTCATGCTGACCCTGACGCTGTCCACCCTGGGCCTGCCGCTGGCCGGCGTCGGCCTGCTGCTGTCCATCGATCCGATCCTGGACATGGGCCGCACCGCGGTGAACGTTGCCGGACAGACCGTGGTCCCGGCAATCGTGGCCAAGCGCAACGGCCTGCTGGACGCGGCCATGTACAACGCCAAGCGGACCGGCGATCCGTTCGCGGATGACTCCGCGGACATCGACACCCGCGTTGAGGTGCCGGTGCCGGAGACCGCCCGGGCCCGCTAAGGCTCTGACTGTGTCACCGAAGGCCGCTCCGGATGTCCGGGGCGGCCTTCTTGGCGCTCCGGGACTGTGCGCCGGCCGGGCTAGGCTTGAGGGGTGACTGACCTGAATCTGATCCTCGCTTCCGCTTCCCCCGCCCGCACCAAGCTGCTGACCAACGCCGGCATCGCCCACAGCGTCATGGTGTCCGACGTCGACGAAGACGCCGTCACCGCCCGCTACGGCACCCCGGACCCGCACGACACCGCCCTGCTGCTCGCCCGCGCCAAGGCCGAAGCCGTTGCTGCGCTGCCCGAGGCCGAGGGATCGCTCGTGGTGGGCTGCGACTCGGTCTTCGAATTCGAGGGCGAAGCACACGGCAAGCCCTGGGAGCCCGAAGTGGCCCGCGAACGCATCCGCCGGATGAGCGGCAACGTGGGCGTGCTGCACACCGGACACTGGCTCGTGGACTGCCGCGACACGGACGACGACGGCGGCTCGGGCGCCACCCTGGGCGGCGTCAGTTCCGCCTCGGTCCACTTCGCCAAGCTCACCGACGAGGAAATCGACGCCTATGTCGCCACCGGAGAGCCCCTCCAGGTGGCAGGGTCCTTCACGATCGATTCCCTGGGCGGAGCGTTCATCGAGAAGGTTGTGGGCGACCCGCACGCCGTCGTCGGCCTGTCCGTCTCGATGCTGCGCGAGCTTCTGGCGAGCGCCGGCGTGAAGATCACGGACCTCTGGGACCGGTAAACCCCCTCCGCTCCCGTCCGTTGTACAGATAAAGGCCCCAAACCGGCTCCGCTGCCGTCCGTTGTACAGATAACGGCCCCATTCCGGCTCCGCTCCCATCCGTTGTACAGCTAACGGCCCCATTCCGAGTTCAGAAGCCCGTTATCTGTACAACGAATGGCTCCCTAGACGAATGACCGGCTTATGACGGGCACCAACCGGCCAGGGACAGACCTCTGCGCACCTTCGCTCCAACGGCGCGCGGTCCCAGGGCCAAATCCGTTTTGCTGATTTTGACTTGCACCCAACCGAGTTCAGCCGTTTTCAAGTCCCGGTAATGGTCCCGTGCCTGCTGCTCTGGGGTGAGGTGGTGCGCACCGTCGTACTCCAGACAGGTACGGAATTCATGGCAGCCCAGGTCCGACCAGATCTGCGCTTTTCCGTGCTCGTCGCAAATAGCGAAGTTCGGTACAAACTCCGGCATCTCCGGATCATTCGACAACATGAGCCGCAGCAGGGTTTCGGGCGGTGAGTCCACGCCGACACGAAGGTGCGCCAGCGCGGATTGGCACTTTCGGAGATGGGCGACACGCTTCTTGCCCCCAATAAAGGCTCGAAGGTCATCCAAGGGAACGAGTGCATGCCGGGCAGGACCGAAACTCCGGTGGTGCGCGCTCACTATCTGGTCGCCCATGACAATAAGTTCTTCCGAGGACAGCAGCCCCGCAAGATCCAGCCAGGTTCGCGCTATGCCGGTCACGGCAAGGCCCGCAACTGTGCTCAGGTCTTCGGAGCTCAGGTCCAGCCGGTGGCCTTCAACATTCCTTCTCCTCGGCTTGCCCTTTCCAGCTCCGCGGCTCAGGTGCAGCACGGGTTCCACCGCCAGCCGCCGCGGCAACACCAGGCCATGAAGCCTTGCCGCAGTGGAATGGCTGATGACGGCGTCCGGGAGCAGATCCAGGTACGGTCGGCAGCTATTGGCCAGGTTCCCCGCCGCATCGCGGGGAATCCGGATGGAACGGCCAGGAGTACGGAGGTCAGAGGCACGGAGCCGTCCAACCCCGATCCCCAGCGCTTGAGCCTCGACGACGGTAAAGGGTTGTTCCCCGAGCCGCGGAGGGAGGGCGTTCGGCTGTCTCATGCATTCCATGAATCATTTCCGGCCGGATTCCGGGCCTTCTGCGGGCGCCGCTGGGTACAGCCATGTCCCGGCATCTACCTGTGCAGGGATGTCCGGACAGCAGGTCCAGTTGTAGGGTCTCCACAACGAAACGCCGCGTCCCACGCAGAAACAGCACGCATTATGGCCGGAGACCACAAAATCGCGCTAGGCTCCGAGAAGATCAAAAGGAGCCAGTGCATTCAATGAGCCAGTTCAACCCCGCACCCGCCGGCAGCCCCGAGGGATCCGCGCAGGAGACCCTGCAGGACCAGGACCGCCCGCAGACCAGTACCCCGAACACCCGAAGCATCACCAAGGTCCTGATCGCCAACCGCGGTGAAATCGCCGTCCGCGTCATCCGTGCAGCACGCGATGAAGGCCTCGCCTCCGTTGCCGTCTACGCCGATCCTGACCGGGACGCCCTACACGTCCGCCTCGCCGATGAGGCGTATTCCCTGGGCGGGAGCACCGCAGCGGAGTCTTACCTGGACATGGGCAAGATTATCGATGCCGCCCGCAAGTCCGGCGCGGACGCCATCCACCCCGGCTACGGCTTCCTCTCCGAGAACGCGGAGTTTGCCCAGCGCGTCATCGACGCCGGCCTGACCTGGATCGGTCCCTCCCCCTACTCCATTTCCCAGCTCGGCGACAAGGTGCAGGCCCGCCACATTGCAGCCAAGGTTGGCGCACCGCTGGTTCCGGGCACCGCCGATCCGGTGAAGAACGCACAGGAAGTCCTGGACTTCGCGGACACCCACGGCCTACCGCTGGCCATCAAGGCAGCTTTCGGCGGCGGCGGGCGCGGCATCAAGGTAGCCCGCACCCGCGCTGAAATCCCCGAAATGTTCGAGTCGGCCGTCCGCGAGGCCACGGCTGCGTTCGGCCGCGGCGAGTGCTTCATCGAGCGCTTCCTGGATGCCCCGCGGCATGTGGAAACCCAGTGCCTCGCCGACGCGCACGGCAACGTCGTCGTCGTCTCCACCCGCGACTGCTCGCTGCAGCGCCGCAACCAGAAACTGGTGGAGGAGGCTCCGGCCCCGTTCCTCACCGAGGACCAGAACCAGCGCCTGTACGCCGCATCAAAGGCGATCCTGCGCGAAGCCGGCTACCAGGGTGCGGGCACCTGCGAGTTCCTCGTGGGCACCGACGGCACTATTTCCTTCCTCGAGGTCAACACGCGCCTGCAGGTGGAGCATCCGGTGTCCGAGGAAGTCACCGGCCTGGACCTGGTCCGCGAGCAGTTCCGCGTGGCCCGGGGCGAGGAGCTCGGCTACGGCGATCCGGAAATCCGCGGCCATGCCTTCGAATTCCGCCTGAACGGTGAGGATCCGGGCCGCAGCTTCATGCCCTCCCCCGGCACCGTGGACACCTTCAAGCTGCCCACCGGCCCGGGCGTCCGCGTGGACTCCGGCATCGAAGCCGGTGAAACCGTCGGCGGGAACTTCGATTCCATGCTGGCCAAGCTGATCATCAGCGGCGCCACCCGCGAACAGGCCCTCCAGCGCGCCCGCCGTGCCCTGGCCGAAATGGAAATCACCGGCATGCCCACCGTCCTGCCCTTCCATGCCGCGGTGGTGTCGCATCCCGATTTCGCGCCCGAAGAAGGCCCGTTCAAGGTCCACACCCGCTGGATCGAGACGGACTTCGTCAACGAGATTCCGGCCTGGTCCGGTGAGCAGAATTCACGGAACGACGACGGCGGCCGCCAGCGCGTCACCGTCGAGGTCGGCGGCAAGCGGCTCGACGTCGTGCTCCCTGCCGGACTGGGCGGCAACGGTTCGAACGGCGCAGCAGGCCGCGGTGCCGGTGCCAACGGCAAGGCCCGCAAGTCCTCACGCAGCCGCGGCGGGGCGAACCCGGCCGCCACCGGTGCGGACCTGACGTCCCCCATGCAGGGAACCATCGTGAAGGTGGCCGTGCAGGACGGTTCGGTAGTCGCTGAGGGCGATCTCGTCGTCGTGCTGGAAGCCATGAAGATGGAGCAGCCGCTGACCGCGCACAAGGCCGGCACCGTGTCCGGGCTGAGCGCGCTTCCCGGCGCCACTGTCTCCGCGGGTGCAGTGATCGCCTCGATCCTGGACTAGCTCTTAGGCAGCAGCAAAAACGGCTCGGCCCCCTTGATCGGGAGCCGAGCCGTTTTCGTTAGTTCAGGGACTTAGCTGGAGTGGTTCGCGTAATCCACGTTCTTGGTGTCCTTGGTGACGAACAGGGCGATCAGCGTGAGCACTGCCATGGAGGACAGGTACACGCCCACCAGCCACGGGCTGCCGTCCGCTGCCTGCCACAGGGCCACGGCGATGAACGGAGCCACGGCCGCACCCAGGATCGAGGAGACGTTGTAGGCAATGGCCGAGCCGGTGTACCGCACGTTCGTGGGGAACAGTTCCGGCAGCATGGCGCCCATCGGTCCGAAGGTCAGGCCCATCAGCGTGAAGCCGATGATCAGCAGCGCCATGACCCCCACGGTTCCGCCATCGAACAGCGGCGAGAAGGTGAACCCGAACAGGAAGATCCCGGCGGTCACCACGAGCAGCGTCTTGCGGCGGCCGAACTTCTCGGCCAGCGGGCCGGAGACCAGCGTGAAGATTCCGAAGAACACCACACCCACAATCAGCATGAGCAGGAAGTCGTTGCGTGCGTATCCCAGGCCGGCGGTAAAAGTGTCCGGGTCAAAGGCCTTTCCGGCCTTCTCTGCGGCGGCCCGGGCTGCGTCCTCGCTCTTGGCGGCGGTGCCGTAGGAGAGGGTGAACGTGGTCATCAGGTAGAACAGCACGTACGTGGCCAGCATGATGAACGTGCCGGCGATCATCTGGCGCCAGCTGTACTTGAAGGCACGGCTCAGCGGCAGCTTGCTGATTTCACCGGAGTCGACCACCTTCTGGAACGCCGGGGTCTCGACGAGCTTCAGCCGCACGTACAGGCCGATGATGACCATGACGGCGCTGGCCAGGAACGGTACGCGCCAGCCCCAGGAGTCGAACTGGTCGGCATCCAGCTGCAGGCTCAGCAGCAGGAACAGGCTGTTCGCCAGGATGAAGCCGATCGGCGCGCCAAGCTGCGGGAAGGTTCCCCACACCGCGCGCTTGTTCGCCGGGGCGTTCTCCGTGGCCAGCAGAGCGGCGCCGGACCATTCCCCGCCAAGGGCCAGACCCTGGGCAAAGCGCAGGACCACGAGCATGGCCGGGGCCAGGATGGTCCAGCCGTCCGTGGCGGTGGGCAGGCAGCCGATCAGGAAGGTGGCAATTCCCATGGTCAGCAGCGATGCCACCAGGGTCCCCTTGCGCCCCACCTTGTCCCCGAAGTGTCCGAAAATGATGGATCCCAGCGGACGGGCAACAAAAGCCACGCCGAAAACCGCGAACGAGCTCAGCAGTGCCGTGACGCCTTCCGCGTTAGGGAAGAACAACCGCGGGAAGACGAGGACGGCAGCCGTGGCATAAACATAGAAGTCGTAAAACTCAATGGACGTTCCAACGAGGCTGGCAACAATCACCCGGCCCTTGGTATTGGCCTTGGCAGGTGCCGGCGCCGCAGAGGGATTCGTAGTAGACATGAGGAGTCTTTCTCAGGTGGGAGTGAGGTTATCGACAATGCTAAGAGTTTCATCCCACCATTCGGACATTGTGTCCACAGTATGGACTATGTTTCTTTTCGGGAGTTTTCAGGGCCCGACGACGGCGGCCGGCACCTGCCCTGCCCACCCGCGAGGCCTTCCCTAGCTGCCGAGACAGGGTGCGGGTTCGTCCGGGGACTTCTCCGTGCTCCTACCCGCCAGATCTGCGACAGCTGCCGGAGCCTGTTTGGGTTGCCGCTGCCGCTTCGATCCTTCGTGCAGCTCCCGGGCTCAAACAGGGCCTCCCCAAGTCCTTCGTGCAGCTCCCGGGCTCAAACAGGGCCTCCCCAAGTCCTTCGTGCAGCAACCGGGCTCAAACAGGGCCTCCCCAAGTCCTTCGTACAGCAACCGGGCTCAAACAGGGGATTTATCCCGAAATAGGCCCGTTATGTGCACGAAAGAATTTTCATGGACCCGTTACCTGCACGAAGGAATATCGTCGCCCCATCGACCCACTCCCCATCACCCCATCGCTCCCATCGCTCCCCGCTCCCCGCTCCCCGCTCCCCGCTCCCCACTCCCCGAACTTGATCCCCCAACAGCCCCCAGCGCGGATAACCCGCAATACGAACACCCGAGACGCAAAAAAGCCCGCACCCGCAGCGGAACAAATCCGCCGCGGATGCGGGCTCAACAATCTCAGTCGGCTGGGAAAAGCTACATGTGCACGTGCAGGCGCCGGGCAGCCTCGGAAATGGACCCGGTCAGCGACGGGTACACCGTGAAGGTGTTCGCCAGGTCATCCACGTGCAGCTTCTGCGTGACGGCGATGGCGATCGGGAAGATCAGCTCGGAGGCACGCGGACCCACCACCACGCCGCCGATCACGGTGCCGGAACCCTTCCGCGCAATGATCTTCACGAAGCCTTCCTTGACCTCCATCATCTTGGCCCGGGCATTCGTATGCAGGGAAAGCTTGATGACGTCGCCCTGGTAGCGTCCGTCGGCAATGTCCTGCTCGGACACGCCCACGGAGGCAATCTCGGGCGAGGTGAAGATGTTCGAGGCGACGTTCTTGAGCTTCAGCGGCTTCACGCCGTCGCCCATCAGGTGCGCAATGGCGATCCGGCCCTGCATGGCGGCCACGGAGGCCAGGTTGAACACTCCGGTGCAGTCGCCGGCGGCGTAGACGTTGGAGGCCGTGGTGCGCGAGACGCCGTCGACCTTGATCTGGCCGCGCTCGTCGAGCGTCACGCCGGCTTCCTCCAGGCCGATGCCCGCAGTGTTGGGAATGGCACCCACAGCAACGAGGCAGTGGCTGCCCTCGACGGTCCGGCCGTCCTCGAGCTGCACCACCACGCCGTCGCCGGTGTTCTTCACGCTTTCCGCACGGGAGCGGTTCAGCACGGTCATCCCCCGGTGCTGGAAGACGTCTTCCAGCACGACGGCGGCATCGGCGTCTTCGCCGGGCAGCACGCGGTCGCGGCTGGAGATCAGCGTGACCTTAGTGCCCAGGCCGTTGTACGCGGACGCAAATTCGGCCCCGGTGACACCGGAGCCGATGACGATCAGGTGCTCGGGGATTTCCGTGAGGTTGTAGATCTGCTTCCAGGTGAAGATGCGTTCGCCGTCGGGCATGGAGGATTCCAGCTCGCGCGGGTTGGCACCCACGGAAATCAGCAGGGCCTCGGCCTCCACGGTCTCGGTGCCGCTGTCCGTGGTGACCTCGATGGTGCGGTTGTCCAGCAGCCGGCCGTCTCCGATGATGACCTTCACGCCCACACGTTCCAGCGTGGTGCGGATGTCATTGGACTGTTCCTTGGCCAGCGCCAGCAAGCGGTTGTTGACCATCTTCAGATCGGCCACCGCGGGCTGGCCGGTGGTGCCGAAGTCCACGCCGAGGCTGGAGGCAGAGGCGAAGCGGGTCATCACGTCCGCGGTTGCAATCAGTGTCTTGGAGGGAACGACGTCGGTCAGCACGGCGGAGCCGCCCAAACCGTTGCGTTCCACGATGGTGACGTCTGCTCCGAGGGATGCGGCTACCATGGCAGCCTCATATCCGCCGGGGCCGCCGCCGAGGATTGCGATTTTTCGAGCAGTGAAATCAAGTTGGGTCGTCACAGTTGTCCATTCTGTCCCATCCCCGCCGCCCGCTCAAACGCCGGGACTTTGCTGCTTCTGCCGGGGGTGGCAGATATCACGGTAAGTTGGACGGGTGAACAATGATCCTTTTGAACTAGCCCAGCAGGCCGCCACGTACATTGCCGAGAAAACCGGCGTGCCCAGCCACGACATTGCCCTGGTCCTCGGCAGCGGCTGGGGTGAGGCCGCCGACCTGATCGGCGAAACCACCGCCACCCTCGACGCGAGCGAAATCCCCGGCTTCTCCGCCCCGGCCGTGCAGGGCCACGTGGGCACCATCCGCTCCGTCCTCACCCCCTCCGGCAAGCGCGCCCTGGTCCTGGGTGCCCGCACCCATTACTACGAGGGCAAGGGTGTCCGCGCCGTCGTCCACGGCGTGCGCACCGCAGCCGCTGCAGGCGCCAAGGTGATGGTCCTGACCAACGGCTGCGGCGGCTTGAACCCCAGCTGGAAGCCCGGCACCCCGGTCCTGATCAGCGACCACCTGAACCTCACGGCAACCTCCCCGCTCGAAGGCGCCACGTTCGTGGACCTGACGGACCTGTACTCCTCCCGCCTGCGGGATCTGGCCCGCACCGTGGACCCCACCCTGGATGAGGGCGTCTACGCCCAGTTCACCGGCCCGCATTACGAAACCCCGGCCGAGGTCCGGTACGCCAAGACCATCGGCGCCGATCTGGTGGGCATGTCCACCGCCCTCGAGGCCATTGCCGCCCGGCACGCCGGCATGGAGGTTTTCGGCATTTCCCTGGTCACCAACCTGGCCGCCGGCATCAGCGATGAGCCGCTCAGCCACGCCGAGGTCCTGGAATCCGGAGCAGCCGCCGGCCCCCGGATCTCCCGGCTGCTGGCAGACATCATCGGCAAGCTCTAACGCAGCTGCCTCTTCCGCACATCCCGAACTACCCCGATCCGTAGGTATTCCCCATGACGCTAAACCCCACTGAGCTCGCCGAGCTCGTGACCGCCGCCAAGAGCTGGGCGGATGAAGATCCCGATGAGGCCACGGCCGCCGAGCTGCGGACCCTGCTCGCAGCCCTGAGCACCGATGCCCCCGCAGCGGCAGCGGCCGCCGAGGAGCTGGCAGACCGCTTCGCCGGAACCCTGGAGTTCGGCACCGCCGGCCTGCGTGCCGCACTCGGTGCCGGGCCGCGCCGGATGAACCGCGTGGTGGTGCGCCGCACCGCCGCCGGAATTGCTTCCTTCCTGCAGGACGCTTCCGGCGACAAGTACACGCCCAGCGCCGTGATCGGCTACGACGCACGGCACAACTCCCATGCCTTCGCCCTGGAGACCGCTGCCGTGTTCAGCGCCGCCGGGATCGAAACCTTCCTGCTCCCCTGCACGCTTCCGACGCCGGTGCTCGCCTACGCGGTCCGCGCCCTGGACACCGACGCCGGTGTCATGGTTACCGCCAGCCACAACCCGGCAGCGGACAACGGCTACAAGGTTTACCTGGGCGGACGGACGGTGAAGGGCCCGGGCAAGGGGGCGCAGATTGTTGCACCCTACGACGCCGAAATTGCCTCGCGCATCAACTACGACGTGCCGCTGGACAGCATCGAGACGGCGCCCGAAGGCTGGACCGATGTCTCCGAATCCATCGTCGCGGACTACACCAGCGTGGTGGACCGGCTGGTGGCCCAGGAGCACTATCCGGAGCGGGACCTGAAGATTGTCCTGACCTCGCTGCACGGCGTGGGCGGCGCAACCATGAAGGCGGCCCTGAAGGGCGGCGGTTTCTACAGCGTCATCCCCGTGGCTGCCCAGGCCGAGCCGGACCCGGACTTCCCTACGGTCGCGTTCCCCAATCCCGAGGAGCCCGGCGCCCTGGACATGGCACTGGAAACCGCCGTCGAGCACAACGCAGACCTGGTGATCGCCAATGATCCCGACGCCGACCGCGTGGCAATTGCCGCAAAGAATCCGGCCGACGGGCAGTGGCGGATGCTGCGCGGAGATGAGGTTGGTGCCCTGCTGGGCGCTCACCTGACCCGCCGCATCAAGTCCGGCCACTGGAAGGTCCGCGGGGACAAGGCGCGCTCCGGCGTCGTCTTCGCGAACTCCATTGTGTCCTCCCGCCTGCTGGCCCGCATCGCCGAGGACGCCGGGTTTGCTCATGTGGAAACACTTACCGGATTCAAGTGGATCTCCCGCGTGCCGCAGCTGACCTACGGGTACGAGGAGGCGCTGGGCTACTGCGTGGC
The DNA here is from genome assembly GCF_058269295.1 of Arthrobacter sp. TJ-58. NCBI lineage: Bacteria > Bacillati > Actinomycetota > Actinomycetes > Micrococcales > Micrococcaceae > Arthrobacter > Arthrobacter sp. TJ-58. Next base: position 440,673 of record NZ_JBZCNM010000003.1, on the reverse strand, counting down.
TCCGGGCCTGGTGCGGGACAAGGACGGCATTTCCGCCGGCCTGCTGCTGGCCGAGCTGGCCGCAGCGCTGAAGGCCAAGGGGCGCACCCTCTTTGACGAGCTGGATGACCTGGCGGTGCAGCACGGCCTGCACCTGACGGACCAGCTCTCCATCCGGGTGGAGAACCTGGACCTGATCGGGACCATGATGAACCGGCTGCGCTGGCACAAGCCCGCGTCTCTGGGCGGCTCGCCGGTGGATTCCGCCGTCGACCTGGCGGTGGGCACCGCAGACCTGCCGCCCACCGACGGCATGCTCTACCTGACCTCGGACAACACCCGCGTCATCATCCGGCCCTCCGGCACCGAGCCCAAGCTCAAGTGCTACCTCGAGGTGATTGTGCCGGTGGACGCCGCCGCGGACCTTCCGGCCGCGCGCGAGCAGGGACGGGCCCGGCTGGATGCGGTCCTCGCCGATGTGAAGACCGCCCTCGGGCTGTAGCTTCGCGGGCCGCCGGCTGTTCCTTCAGGGAAGGGCGCCGGCGGCTTTCGGAAGTACGACGGCGGCAGCGGGCAGGGCGCGGCCCTCCCGCAGCAGGGCGGTCACCTGATCTGCCGGGACCGGCCTGCTGAAGTAATAGCCCTGCCCGCTGCAGCAGCCCATTTTCTGCAGCCGGCGGGCCTGCTCCGCGGTTTCAATGCCTTCAAAGACCGCTTCCATTCCGGCGGCGCGGATCAGGTGGTGCACGGCGTCGACAAACCGCAGCTGGCCGTCGTCGTCGTCGATGTCCGCAATGAGTGTCCGGTCCACCTTCACGGTGTCCACGGGAAGCCGCCGCAGGTAGCTGATCGAGGAATAACCCGTGCCGAAATCGTCAATCGCCAGGCTCACGCCCAGCGCCTGCAGAGACCTCAGCGAGTAGGTCTCCACGTCACCTCCGGAGATGAAGGCACTTTCAGTAATCTCCAGGACGAGTTCACCGGCCTGCGATCCGGTTTCCCGCAGGGTCCCGCGGACGAAGTCCACCAGATCCATGCTCTGAAGTTCCGCTGCGGCCAGGTTGACCCGCAGGAGGAACTTCTCCCCCGCAGGGACGAGCGGCCGCCAGCGGGCATGGTGTTCCAGGGCGGCGCGCAGCACCCACCGGCCAATGCTGACAATCAGCCCCGTCTCCTCAGCCAACGGGATAAAGGCATCCGGCATGACCTGCCCGCGCGTGGGGTGGTTCCACCGCACCAAGGCCTCAACACCCTGCATCCGTCCGGTCGCGAGATCCACCACGGGCTGGTATTCCAGGAAGAATTCACCATTGGGCACGGCCCGGCGAAGCTCCTGCGCCATATCCCGGCGCAGCTGCCTGCTGTACAGCATCACCGGTTCAAACACCTTGATCCGCCGGTGCACGTCTTCCTTCGCCGCATACATTGCGGTGTCAGCGCGCAGCAGAATTCCGCCGGCATCCTCAAGGGGAGCGGCCAGATGAATGCCGATACTCGCCCGCGGCCACAGGTCCACGTCATCCACCAGGATGTGCCGGTTCAGGGCCTCCGTAATTGTTGCTGCCGCTTTCCGGGCCTGCTGCACCGTGGACACCGGCAGCAGCACGGCAAACTCATCTCCGCCCAAGCGGGCGACGAAGGTCCCGGCGCCCGCTGCCTCCACCAGCCGGCCGGCGATTTCGATCAGCACCAGATCCCCGGCGTGGTGGCCGAAGCTGTCATTGATGTCCTTGAAGTTGTCCAGGTCGATCATCAGGATCGCCGGGCCGGGCTCCCCGTCCTTTCGCTCGCGAACTGCCGCTTCTAGTTTCTGGTGCAGGGAAGAACGGTTGCCGGCCCCGGTGAGCGGGTCCGCCATAGCCATCTGCTGCATGGTCAGATGTGCTTCCTGCAGCTCACGGGTCCGCACCTCCACCCGCTGTTCAAAGTCGGCATAGACCTCGTTGAGTTCCCCGGCCAGCAGGTTGATGCCCGTGATCACGGCGTCCACCTGGTCCCGGGCCGGAGACACCGGAATGTACGTGTTGAGGTCCCCGGAGGCCATGCGGATGATGCCTTCAACAACCTGGCTCAGCCGGTCATCTTCAGCCACAGGCAATGTTTGTCTTTCTCTTCAGCCAGGCCAGGGCCTCCTGCTCGGTTGAAAAGTAGCGGGTGGGGCAGGGTTCGGCCATTCCGCCGAGGCGGAAGTTCGCGATGACCCGGTCTACCGGTGTGACGCCGAGAACGGCAACAGCGGCCAAAAAACCCGCAGCGCTGAAAATGCTGCGGGCTTCCCGGGTGACAGCCTCCACCCCGGTCAGCACCAGCAGCAGCGGAACCTTCCGTGAACCTGCCAGCCTGGCCAGCTCTGCGGAGGCGGCCTCCGCCATTGCTCCGGTGACCACTCCCCCGGGCGGCAGCATGAGGACAAGATGTCCTTCCGGTGCCATGCGGACGCTGATCGCTGCGGTGTGCAAAAACGTTGAGCCGTCCGGAAAGTCGCTCCCCACTTCATATTCCGTAGATCTTTGCTGTGCCATGCTTCCCCCCAGAAGCGTCACGACATTTCTGCACACTGACTCCGCAGCATCCCGTTCCGCGCTTAGACCAAATCCCTGCTTTTGCTGCCCCCGGACTACTGCTTAGGCTGTTGCTGAAGTGCCGGTAATGCTCTCGATAAGGTCGCGGGCCTCGATCGCCCTGCGCCGTGCACCAAGCCCGATAAAGACCTTTTCGGAATGAGCTGCTGATGCCAAGGCTTCATCATCCCGCCCGAGGTCATGCAGTGCAAGAGCCGCGACGTATTCAACCTCGGCGAGTGTATGTTCAGGCAGCAAATCCCGGTGCTCAAGAATTCGCTCAGCCATTACTGCTCCCGCCGCGGCCTCACCCGTAGCAGTTAGCCAATGCGCACGAGCAGTGGAAATCTCCAGTTCAAGGAGAGGACTACCTCCGGTAACCGAGTTGGCAAGCTCGGCACGTTCAATACATTCCAGGGTTTCCTGGTCCACAATGCCTGCAGTGAGACGGGCCTGCGCTGATCCCTTGTTAAAGAACGCCCACGTATTAACATCATTATCCGGAGCGAGATTTTCAGCAGCAAGTTTATGATAACGGACACCGTTTTCAGGATCGTCGTTGAGGAAAGCAACGTTGCCAACTGCCCAGTACGCCTTGCCCGCCATCAACTGATCGTCCTGCGAGGCGACGATTTCGGCCATCCTTAAGGCATAGCTCCATGCCTCGCCTGCCTGGTCGCTTTCCGCAAGGGCGGCAACGAGCCCGTGCAGCATTTCAAGTTCTTCGACTACGTCCAGTGTTACACCGGTGAGATCGATAGCGGCGGCCTCCTGCGCCACAACGAGCGATTCGCTGATGTGGCCCAGGGTTTCCAGTGCCCTGGAATACAGCGCCTTGGCCCGGGCCATCAGCGCCGGGTCATCCCGCACCGAGGGGTTTTCCGCGAGCTCCTTGGCGCTGGCCGCGAATTCCTGCAGCAACCCCAGCTCCATCTGGCATTCCGCAAGGAGGAATGTCATTCTCCAGTACCCTGTGACGTCATCCTTGACCAGGGCTTTCGAAGCGGCCTCAGTAGCGTGCGCCAAAGCATCCTTGTATTCCCGGCGGTCCCAGTGCAGACGCGCGCGGTATTCGTTCAACATTTGATCGACAGAGTTGTCCAATTCCCAGTGCACCCTTACTACGCGCTCAACCCCGGTGGTTCTTTCTGCCCATACACTACTCCAGATCGGCATTGGCAAGGTCCCTGCCAGCCTCAGCTCTGTTCTTCCTGCGGTGCGGTCTAAAAAAAGTGCAGAATAATATCCCCGAGGTCTCGTTTTTTACAGTCCTATCGGCGATGCTTATCTCTGTTGTTATTAACCACTACTTGGAGGAACCAAATGAAGAAGTTCGGATCCGTTGTGCTGCTTGCCGCAAGCATTGCAGTTGTTGGCGCCGCAGCTCCTGCTTCGGCAGCAGAGCTCAATTCCGCTCCGTCCGTGGTAAAGCCGCAGACGATGTTTCCGGTCAATTTCCTGTAGGGAAAATTCGGCAGCAACCGTATGGCCGGGCGTCGTCGTTAGACGATTCCCGGCCATACGTTTATCCGGCACCGAAAACGGCAATGCACCCCTGTGGCAAGATAGAGGGCATGTCTAATGCCATTGCCTCTTATATCGACCACACGCTCCTCAAGCCCGAAGCGAGCCGTGAAGACATCCTGAAAGTCTGCGCCGAAGCAGCCGAATACGGATTCAAGTCTGTCTGCGTCAACCCCCTGTGGGTTGGCACCGTGCGCAATGCGCTCAAGGGCAGCGGCGTGCTGACCTGCTCGGTCATCGGTTTCCCCCTGGGTGCCACCACCACCGAGGTGAAGGTCTTCGAAGCCCGCGGTGCACTGCAGGACGGCGCGGATGAGATCGATATGGTCATCGACATCGCCGCAGCCCGCCGCGGAGACCGCGAAACGCTGGTCCGGGACATCGCCGCCGTCGCCGATGAGGTCCACACCGGCGGAGGAATCCTCAAGGTCATCATCGAGACCTCCCTGCTCACGGACGAGCAGAAGGTCCTCGCCTGCGAAGCAGCCGTGGAAGCCGGCGCCGATTTCGTAAAGACCTCCACCGGATTCAACGGCGGCGGAGCCACTGCTGAGGACGTCGCCCTCATGCGCCGGACGGTCGGACCGGACCTGGGAGTAAAGGCATCCGGAGGTGTCCGCTCGCGCGAAGATGCGCAGGCTATGATCGACGCCGGAGCCACGCGTATCGGAGCAAGCTCAGGTATCGCTATTGTTAACGGTGGGAACGCCGCGTCGGACTACTGATCCGCCGGCTACTGAACACTTTGTGAAACGGAGAAAACCATGGCAGGAACACGGGTCAAGCAGCCCACGCACTCGGGTGAAGGGCACCTTGGCAGCAACCTGGTCAGCTTTATCATCTACCTGGCGATCTTCCTCGTCGGCCTGTACTCGCTGACCTGGCTGAGCCTGGACAACGTCTGGCCGATGGCTATCTGCCTGGGTCTGTGCACGCTGGCTTACTTTGTGCCGTTTGTCACGGGACGCTCCGACACGGCCAAGGTTCTGGCCGAGGGCCGGGCTGCAGGCAAGTAGCAGCACCCCTTAAACAACATCTGCACGCAGCCGGTCCGGCTGCGTGCAGATCTGTTTAACGGACGGGGTCCCTCATATCCGGGCCCCGTCCGGCAGGGTCACTCCTTGAAGACCGCGTCCACCACCTGCTGCGCCCAGGCCAGGATCTCGGCGTCCACCAGGTCCCGGCCGCCAATCCGCGCGGTCTTCGGCTTGGGCACCAGCACGGCGTTCAGCGCCGGCTTCACCTGGGCGCCGGGGTACATCCGCTGCAGGCGCATCACGCGGGATTCGGGCAGGTTTCCGGGGGCAAACTTGATGAAGTTGCCCTGCAGCGCCACGTCCGTGAGGCCCGCCTCGCGCGCTCCCACCCGGAACCGGGCCACATCAATCAGGTTCTTCACGGCCAGCGGCGGCTCGCCGTAACGGTCCACCAGCTCTGCCAGCACCTCGTCGATCGCCTCGTACGTCACCGCGGAGGCCAGCTTGCGGTAGGCCTCGAGCCGCAGCCGCTCCCCCGGCACGTAATCGTGCGGCAGGTGCGCATTGACCGGCAGTTCGATCTTCATTTCGGCGGCCTTTTCCTCGGCCTCCCCGCGGTAATCCGCCACGGCCTCGCCCACCAGCCGGATGTACAGGTCAAAGCCGACGCCGGCAATATGCCCCGACTGTTCCCCGCCGAGCAGGTTGCCCGCCCCGCGGATCTCCAGGTCCTTCATGGCCAGCTGCATGCCGGCGCCGAGCTCGTTGTGCGTGGCCACGGCCTTGAGCCGTTCCAGCGCCACCTCGCCCAGCGGCTTTTCCGACGGATACAGGAAGTACGCGTACGCACGTTCCCGGCCGCGGCCCACGCGTCCGCGCAGCTGGTGCAGCTGGGACAGGCCAAAGTGGTCCGCCCGGTCCACAATCAGGGTGTTGGCGTTGGAGATGTCCAGGCCGGTTTCAATGATGGTGGTGCACACGAGCACGTCGAAGCGCTTTTCCCAGAAGTCCACGATGATCTGCTCGAGCTTGGATTCGCTCATCTGCCCGTGCGCGACGGCGATGCGCGCCTCCGGGACCAGCTCCTGCAGGTGCGCGGCGGTGCGGTCGATCGAGGAGACCCGGTTGTGCACAAAGAACACCTGGCCTTCGCGCATCAGCTCGCGCCGGATGGCGGCCGAGGCCTGCCGGTCCGTGTACGGGCCCACGTAGGTGAGCACCGGATGCCGCTCCTCCGGCGGGGTGGCCAGCGTGGAGGTTTCCCGGATGCCGGTCAGCGACATTTCCAAGGTGCGCGGAATCGGCGTCGCACTCATCGCCAGCACGTCCACGTTGGTGCGCATCTTCTTCAGCGCTTCCTTGTGCTCCACGCCAAAGCGCTGTTCCTCATCCACAATCACCAGGCCCAGGTCCTTGAACTGCACTTCCTGCGAGAGCAGCCGGTGCGTTCCGATCACCACGTCCACTGAGCCATTCTTCACGCCCTCAATGGTTTCCTTGGCCTGCTTGGCGGTCTGGAAACGGGACAGCGATTCCACCCGCACCGGGAAACCGGAGAAGCGTTCGCCGAAGGTTTCCATGTGCTGCTGGGCCAGCAGCGTGGTGGGCACCAGCACCGCCACCTGCTTGCCGTCCTGCACGGCCTTGAACGCGGCGCGCACCGCAATCTCAGTTTTGCCGTAGCCCACGTCACCGGAGACCAGCCGGTCCATGGGAACTTCCTTCTCCATGTCCGCTTTGACCTCGTTGATGGTGGTCAGCTGGTCCGGGGTTTCCACGTACGGGAAGGCTTCTTCCAGCTCGCGCTGCCACGGGGTGTCCTTCGCGAACGCGTGCCCCTTGGACGCCATCCGCGCGGAGTAGAGCCGGATCAGCTCGCCGGCAATTTCCTTGACGGCCTTGCGCGCCCGGGACTTGGTCTTGGCCCAGTCGGAGCCGCCCATCTTGGACAGCACCGGGGTTTCCCCGCCCACGTAGCGGGTGATCTGGTCCAGCTGGTCGGTCGGCACAAACAGGCGGTCCCCGGGGGCCCCGCGCTTGGCCGGAGCATATTCGAGCACCAGGTACTCGCGCACGGTCTTGTTCTGCCCGGCGCCGGTGGCCCGCTGGATGAGTTCCACGAACCGGCCCACACCGTGCTGCTCGTGCACCACAAAGTCGCCCTCGTGCAGCTGCAGGGGGTCGACGGCGTTGCGCCGTTTGGAGGGCATCTTGCGCATGTCGCGGGTGGAGTAGGCGCTGGCCCGGCCCAGCAGATCCGCTTCGGTCAGCAGTCCGGTCTTGAGCCCGTCAAAGACGTAGCCGCGCCCGGCGCTGGCGGTGGTGATGGAGATGATGCCCGGCGCCGGCTCGGTGTCCAGGGACTCGGTCAGCGCGGCCGGAATGTCATTGTCGCGGAACAGCTCGGCCAGGCGGGAGGCCGGGCCGGGGCCTTCGGTGACGACGACGACGCGCCAGGCATCGCGGACGCGGGAGCCGATGAACTCCATCATTTCCGCCACGTCGCCCTGGTAACCGCGGGGTTCGCGGGCGTTGATGGTCAGGGTGTCGATGTCCAGGACGGTTTCATCGTCCGGATTGAAGGAGGTGATGGACCACCAGCCCACCGAGTTGGCCAGGGCTGCGGAGCGGGTATCGGCCAGGGACCGGAAGCTCGCTGCCTCCAGGTCCGCGCTGATGCCGGCGGACAGATCCAGGGGTGCGGCACCGCCGTCGGACGCTGTGGCCCAGGCGGCGGCGAGGAATTCCTCGTTCGTGGCAGCCAGGTCATGGGCGCGGGCGCGGACCTTTTCGGGTTCAATCACCACGGACAGGGAGCCCGTGGGCAGCTGGCCCATCAGCGGCACCATTTCATCCACCAGCACCGGAGCCAGGGATTCCATGCCCTCCACGGCGATGCCGCCGGCAATCTTTTCCAGCATGTCCGCCGCGGCGGGCATCTGGGACTGCAGCTTCGCGGCGCGGCTCATCACCGACGGCGTGATCAGGATTTCGCGGCAGGGCGGGGCATAGAGCTCGGTGGGCTGGGTGATGTGCGGTCCGGTGAGGGTGCGCTGGTCGGCGACGGCGAACGAGCGCATCGAGTCCACCTCGTCGCCGAAGAAGTCAACGCGGATCGGATGGTCCTCGGTGGGCGGGAAGACGTCCAGAATGCCGCCGCGGACGGCAAATTCGCCGCGGTGGGAGACCATGTCCACGCGGGCATAGGCGGCCGCGGAGAGTGCCTTGACGACGTCGTTGAACGGACGCTCCTCCCCCACCTTCAGCGTCACCGGCTGCAGATCACCGAGTCCGGCAACCAGCGGCTGGACGACGGCGCGCACCGGCGCCACGATCACGGAGATGGGATGGCCTTCGGGATGGGCCAGCCGGCGCAGGACGGACAGGCGCCGGCCCACCGTGTCCGAGCGGGGCGAAAGGCGCTCATGCGGCAGGGTTTCCCACGACGGGAATTCCTCGATGCCGGCCAGCGGCAGATAGGAGCGCAGCGCGGCGGCCAGGTCCTCGGCCTCACGGCCGGTGGCCGTCACGGCGAGCACCACGGGAGGTGCGGCCGCAGCGTCGGCAAGGGCGCCGTCGTCGGCCGCGTCCTTGGCTGCTTCGGCGAGCCCGTCCACCATTTCCGCCAGCAGCGCCGCCCGCATTCCCTGCGGGGCGCCGATCTGCAGGTCTTCGCTGCGGCGTTCGGGGGTGCGCGAGGCGAGGGTTCGCACCCGTGCGTAGGACGGGTCTTCGGCCAGGGCGGCGCGCAGTCCGTTCAGGCTCATGGGGAGGGGCTCCTTGACGTGAAACAACGCAAATAACCCGAAGTTCACTGAGGAACCCCGGGGCTTTTGTTCCAGACTACCCGCTGGGCCGGGGCGGTTCGGGCCTCGTCCGCTGCAGGCTGAGAGCCGGTGCAGCCGCTTCAGCGAGTCCTGTCCGGCCGCCGAGTGTCGAGCTCCTGCGGCTTACCCCCCGCCGAGTGTAGAGCTCCTGCCGGAATCCGCTCCTCAAAGCGGCATGAGCGCAGCAATGGATGTTCCGATGCGCCACTATCTCGACACTCAGGGCACCGCTTCCGGACTCTAGCCCCCGATGACGGGCATTAGTAGAGAAACACGAGCGCCCACATTGTTTATCGCGCAATCATGCCTCGCGAGCGAAAAAACGCTTGCCCGCCCTGAATCCGCCCTCAATACTCGGCGAACGCAGCGTTCACTCGCACCACTAAAACTGCAGTCCGGAACGCTGATGGACCGGAAGTTCAGGAACGGCAATGGTGCCCGCTTTGGGCCTTGCCGCCTATAAGTGAGGTTCCAATGATCAAAAGCAGAAGAACGCGGCCCTGGCTGGCCGCTGGAATTGCCGCGGCCCTATCCTTCACAGGCGTTGCATCCGTGACAGGTGCGGTCGCCAACTCGCCGGGGTACGAAGATTCGGATTACGCGGATTCGGACTACGGCGATGCGCAGTCCGGATCGGGATACCGGGGCCAGTACCCTGTGGTGTCCACAACCAACGGCGCTGTGAAAGGCGTTGCGACGTCGATGGTGACGTCCTATAAAGGCATCCCCTATGCGGCGCCCCCGGTCGGGGATCTGCGTTGGAAAGCTCCGGCACCGGCCGCACCATGGGACGGGGTGCTCGACGCCACGCAGTTTGGCGGTTCCTGCACCCAGGGCACCGGATGGGACCCGGGCTATGACCAGCCGACCCTGAATGAGGACTGCCTGTACCTCAACGTCTACAGCCCCAGCGAGCCGTCCTCCAAGAAGCTCCCGGTGTTCGTGTGGAACCACGGCGGAGGCAACGTTGCCGGCGCGGGGCGTGACACCGACCCCACGAAGTTCATCACCAAGACTGAGGCCGTCTACGTCACCATCAACTACCGCGTCGGAGCCATGGGCTGGTTGGATACAGCCGGGCTGGAGGCTGACAACCCCGACGGTGCGGCCGGCAACTTCGGTCTTCTTGACCAGCAGGCGGCGCTCAAGTGGGTCCGGGAGAACATCCGAAAGTTCGGCGGAGACCCTCGAAACGTCACCCTGGCCGGTCAGTCTGCGGGCGCCTCGAACACCTGCGCCCAGATGGCTTCGCCCGGAGCCAAGGGCCTCTTTGACCGGGCCATCCTGCAGAGCGGCGGATGCTCGGCCCGGACACCGGAGGCAGCGCGCCAGTCCGGTGCCTCGTTCGCGACGGCGATCGGCTGCCCCGATCCGGCCACGGAGCTGGCCTGCCTGCGGAGCAAGACTCCTGCCGAGGTACTCGCTGCACAGACGGCAGCTCGGCAGAGCGGACCCGTCTACGGAAACGCCGTTCTCCCGAAAGATCCGCTGGAACTGCTGAAGGCCCGCAAGCTCACCGACCTTCCGGTCATTGTGGGCGGCACAGCCGACGAGTCGCAGCAGAGCGTCTTTGGCGCTTACGACTACGTCAACAATCCGATCACCGCGGAGATGCTCGCGGACCTGATCTCCACCACCTATCCGGCCGATGCGGCTGCCGTGGCCGCCGCGTACCCCGCCGCCAACTATGCCTCCCCCACCGTCGCTTGGGGAGACATCCAAAGTGACCAGCGCGCGTGCCGTGACCAGACCCTGCGGGACCGGCTGGGTGCGGACACCAGGACCTACGCCTACGAGTTCGCAGAGAAGAACGGTCCGGCGTTCACCTCTATTTGGCGCCTGGGCACGGATTACCCGTTTGGTGCCACGCACGTCAATGACCTTGGCTACCTGTGGGACTATCTCGGAACGGCTCTCCCGTTCAGCAGCGAACAGGTGCAGCTCTCGGACCAGATGATCAGCTACTGGTCCAGCTTCGCCGAGGACGGACGCCCCGACGTGAAGTACGCGCCGCGGTGGCCCAAGTACCGCCCGCAGGGAAACCTGCTGCAGTTCGCCGCTCCCAGCGCCCAGGTTGTCAGCCACTCGACAATCGATGCGGAACACGGATGCGACCTGTGGGACCGGGTAAGCCCGGCTCCCTGACCCATCTCCGGAAGCCCAGCTCGACAGAACCGCCGCCCGTCTCATGACGGGCGGCGGTTCTGTGCCGGGGGTGAGGCTCCGGAAAAAAGTCTGCGCCGAGTGTAGAGCTCCTGCGGCCTACCCCCGCTGACCCCCGCCGAGTGTAGAGCTCCTGCCAGAATGCGCTCGTCAAAGCGGCATGAGCGCAGCAATGGATGTTCCTATGCGTCACTATCTCGACACTCGACGACGACGGCGGCGACGACGACGACGGCGGCGGCGACGGCGACGGCGACGGCGACGAGAGGTTGATCCTCCGGCAGCCGTGCAGAACAGACAGAAGTACCCAAAGGAAAAGACGTACAAAAGGAAGGGCGGAAGGCCCCTGACTCCGGCCTCCCGCCCTTCCCGGCACCCGGGCTACATTCGGCCCGGCACCCTTACATCACTGCTTCATCACAGCATCACTGCGTTACTTCACTGCTTCGTTGCCGCGGTACTGCATGTCAACGCCGGACGGTGCCACCCGCTGCTGCTTCACGTCCTCACCGCCGCGCAGATCCGCGTCCGTCCGCGCGAAGGTCAGCACGGAATGCGCCACCGCGTCGGCCATCTGATCCAGTCCGCGGCGGTTGATGTTCCCGAGGTCATCACATTCCTGGTGGTAGCAGGAGTCATAGGCCTCTCCCGCCGTGCCGCCAAACACGGCGGCTTCCTCGTCGGTCTTGATGCCTTCGGCACCGCTGAACAAGCCACCCGCCGGAATACCGTTTTGGATGAACGCCGAGTAGTCGGAGCGTCCGCTGAACTCAGTGGGTGCCGAGGCCAGCTGCTGCCCCGAGAAATACTCCTCGAAGATGCGCTCAATCTCATCCGAACCCACCGGCCGCGGAGCGTCACTGTCGGGGAATGCAGAGCCGTCACCGTCGTAGACAAAACGAACCAGGTTCGGCGAACCCAGCATGTCGAAGTTCAGGTTCGCGAGGGTGCCGTCCAGTCCGGCCTGATCGAGCTGCGACACGTAATGGTTGGAGCCCACCAGTCCGTTCTCTTCTCCGCCCCAGAAGGCAAAGCGGACCCGGTTTTGCAGCGGGTGCCGTTTAGTGGATTCGGCAAGCTGGATGGCGGTTTCCAAGATGGCGGCGCTGCCGCTGCCGTTGTCATTGATCCCGGATCCTGCCGGGACGGAATCCAGGTGTGCGCCGACGACGACGGTGCGGGCCGCGTTTCCGCGGGGTGTGTCGGCCAGAATGTTGAACGAGTTGGTGGTCCGCAGGTTCGAGTCAACGGTGATCCGCAGCTGTGCGCCCTCGGCGGCGGCCAGCGCCTCCCCCAGAGCGGTAGTGGCGCCGACAACGGGGATGGTTGACACCTCATCCTCACCCACCCCGTCGCTCAAGGTGCCGTTGAGCAGCCCGCTGCGGTCCGCCCCCGGTGCATCACCCATATTGAAGATCACGACGCCGGATGCGCCTGCCGCTGCTGCGTTGAGCGCTTTAATCTCAAAGGAGCAGGTCCCGCGCTGGATCAGCGCAATGTCGCCGGAGGCAAAGCCGGCGAAGTCTTCAGCCTCGCAGCCCGAGGTGTTGACCGTCCGGTCTCCGGTGAGGATGAGGTCCACCGGGGTGACAGCCGCCGTGACATCCCCCGCGCCGGAGTAGCTCATGGTGGCGAAGTCGGTTCCCGCAGTGTAGACCGTGGGCGTTGGCGCGGTCTGCTCCAGGGCTTCGCTGTTCAATTCGAACTGGTCATAGGTGAAATCCTGCCGCACCGGCTTGTATCCCGCCCGCCGCAGCTGGTCCTCAATGTACTGGCCGGATGCCTCATAGCCGGGCGTCCCGTCGGCCCGGTTGCCGTCGTTGGCATCGGCGGCGTCCTGCAGTCCCTCCAGATGGTCAAAGACATTGTGAAGCGTGACCTTGGCGCGCAGTTTTTCGCTCTCATCCTTCACAGGCTTGACCGGTTTCCCTGGTTTTCCGGGCTTTCCCGGCTTCCAGGGATGGCCCGGCTTGCCCGGATGGCGGCCCTTGCCGCTGTCCGTGGCAGCGGAAGTGCCGTCCGCAGCGGTGCCGTCCGTCACCGTGGTGCGGGCTGCTCCGGACTCGGCGAACACCGGCCCGGCGGTTCCGGCGGTCAGGACAACAGCGGCTGCGAGCGCAGTTCCGCGGAGAATACGTGGTGTTTTCATGCTTCCCCTCATGGGTGCGAGTGATTTCCGTGCCGGCGGTGCGTGAACAGCCACCGGGTTCCGGCCCCTCCCCAGGAAGCCGTGCCGCAGACGGTAAGGCACGGAACCGTGTCCGGGAAGCGAAAACCCGGCAACCGGGCCGCACTTGGGCAAAAAACCCTCCTCCCGCCGTCGTACCTGTTCTCAACGGCGACGGCGGCGGCTAGGTTGGGGAGTTTTGCCCGGGCATCGCCCGCCGGCACCCAATGCGCGGCAGTGTTCTGGTGTTTCATTCCCTGCCCTGCCACGCTGGAATGGCACGGGCACACGTCGGATCCCAACATACGTAAGGACTGCCCCATGGCACGCAAAGCCTTCCTCCTGGCCAGCGCACTTCTCCTGTCCCTGTTCGCCCTGGCCGGCTGCAATGACAATGAATCCGGGGGCGGCTCGTACTCGGCCGACAATGAAGAGGCAACCTCAACGGCCAGTCCGGAGCCCTCGGGCGGGGACACGGCGGCGGCCTGTGCGTCTGCTTCTCCGGGGAGCGCGGCGCAGGAAAGCTGCGAGGCGCAGGGCATCCCGGGAGTGACCGAGGACCCCAACCGCTGCGGCACCACCACCCCCAGCCCCATTGCCAGCGGCATCATCCAGGGCACGTTCGGCACCTACTGCGAGAACGCCATCGCCAGCACCTACGACACCTCCTTCGTGCCCGACGGCGCTGACACCACCATCACGGTCAATGACACCGAAGCGAACACCACGCTGGAGATGATCGTGCGCGGCTTCGCGCCGAACACGGAATTCACCGCCGAGCTGCATCAGAAGCTGTGCGGCCCCAATCCCTCCGATGCCGGCGAGGAATACGAGGACACCCGGAACGAGGACTCGGATGACCTGAGCTTGGACTTCACCACCGACCGCGACGGCGGCTCCACCGCCAGCGTCACCGTGCCGTGGGTCCTGCCCGACGACGGCATTGGCCGCTCGCTGCTGATCACCCTCGACGACGACGAGACCGCCAGCGCGAGCCCGGACGCGTCGGATGACGACCGCGCCGTGGCCTGCGTGAGCCTGGAACGCTAGCGGTTCCGGGCCGCGCCGGTACCCAGGTGAGAACGGACCGTTTCGGAGCTGGGGACCGCCGCAGATTAGGATGATTGCGGGCCGGTTGAGCTGTGCGCACCTGCGCACCGCACGCCGGCAAAGCGACTTACCTATCTGGAGGACCCATGGCCCTGAACGCCTCGACCACCCTGCCCCACGACGTCCGCACCGTCACCGACACGTTCACCAATGAGGACTTCCTGCGCAGCGTCAGCGAACACGTTGGCGGCTCCCTGGTCTCGGCCACCGTGGACGGCGACACCGCCGGGGCATTTGTCCTGACCGCAGTGCGCACCCTGCCCACCGACCGGCTGCCGGACATGGCCAAGAAGTTCGTGGGCGCCACGCTCACCGTCACGCAGAAGGAACACTGGGCGGCTCCGGCGGCCGACGGTTCCCGGGAGGCCTCCGTTGACCTCTCCGTGGGCGGTGTTCCGCTGAAGGTTTCCGCCACCCAGCGCCTGGTGCCCCTGAACGGGGGAACCCGCGTGGACGTGGACGGCAAGGTCAGCTCCTCCATTCCGTTCCTGGGCGACAAGATCGCCAAGTCCGCCGAGCCCATGATCGGCAAGGCCCTGACCATCCAGGCCGGCCAGGCCGGCAAATGGATCGAAAACCGCTAGGACCGCGCAGCAATGGACAACAGCTTTGCCCTGCCCACCGCACTTTCCGTCATCCTCATCATCGCCGGGCTGTGGAGCCTGGTCGTCTGGCCGCCGTACCTGGTTGAGGCCTACAAGAGCCCGAAGGCCCGCGACGAGAAGGGTGCCCCCACCCGGTACCTGACCGTGAACCTGATGAAGGTCACCACGTCCATGGTCTTTGGCCTGGTCACCGTCATCGTGGGTTTCCGCGCCCTGATCGGCTGACGCCCGTGGGCTAACCGCCCCGGATGGTGCCAGACTTCGGATATCCCGTTTTTCTGTCCGAGGAGCTCCATGGCACCGGATCCGCAGAATACCCCCGCCGGCCGGCCCGTGCCGCGCCGGCCGGGCGGCACGGTCCTGGCCCGCTCCAGCTATCCGGAGCTCCTGCGCATCGGCGAGATCCTGCGCAAGGAAACCGTGGGCGGGGTGCTCCTGCTGATCGCCACGGTGGCCGCCCTGGTCTGGGCCAACTCCCCGGCGTCGGACTCCTACTTTGCCGTCCGCGACTTTGAGTTCGGCTACGAACCCTGGCACCTGCGGCTCAGCGTCGGCGCCTGGGCCGCGGACGGCCTGCTGGCCATCTTCTTCTTCCTGGTGGGGCTGGAACTCAAGCGCGAGTTCGTGGCCGGAGACCTGCGCCAGATCAGCAAGGCGATCGTGCCGGTGGCCGCGGCAGCGGGCGGCGTCGTCGTTCCCGCCCTGATCTATACGGCCGTCAACCTCGCCACCGGCACGGACGCGCTGCGCGGCTGGGCCATTCCCACCGCCACCGACATTGCCTTTGCCCTGGCGGTGCTCGCGGTGATCAGTTCCCACCTGCCCTCGGCGCTGCGGATCTTCCTGCTGACCCTGGCGGTGGTGGATGACCTGATTGCCATCACAATCATCGCGTTCTTCTATTCCGAAGACGTGCATCTGCTCTACCTGCTGATCATGCTCGCCCCGCTGGCCCTGTTCCTGTTTCTGGCGCAGACCAAGCGGCGGTTCTTCGCCACCCGTCCCGCGGCGGCCTGGCTGATCCTGCTGCCGGTCGGGGTGGCCGTGTGGGCACTGATGCATGCCTCCGGCGTGCACGCCACCGTCGCCGGAGTGCTGCTGGGCTTCTGCATCCCGGTGCTGCGCCGCGGCCCGGACGGCACACCGGTGCTGCCGCAGCCGGGCAAGCCGGGCCTGGCCGAAATCTTCGAGCACCGCTTCCGGCCGGTCTCCACCGGTTTTGCGGTGCCGGTGTTCGCGTTCTTTTCCGCCGGCGTGGCGATCGGCGGCGTCAGCGGGCTGGGTTCGGCGCTGACCGATCCGGTGGCACTGGGAATTGTGGCCGGACTGGTGGCCGGCAAGCCGCTGGGCATTCTGGCCACCACCTGGGCCATCACCGCCGCCACCCGCGCCCGGCTGGACTCCACCGTGAAATGGATCGACCTGCTGGGCATCGGCATCCTCGCCGGCATCGGCTTCACCGTGTCACTGCTGGTCAATGACCTCAGCTTCGATCCGGGCAGCGTGCACAACGACCACGCGAAGGTGGCGATCCTGACGGCGTCGGTGACCGCAGCGGTGCTGGCCGCGGTCCTGCTGCGGATCCGCAACCGGCGTTACCGGCTCGTGGAGGCACAGGAGACGGCGGATGCGGACCGGGACGGGATTCCGGACGTTTACGACGACGACGGCGACGGCGACAAAGGGGGCGTTAGCGGGCGCTAGCCCGGACGGTGCCCTGCACCGGTCATCACCAGCACTGGTGGCTGTTGGCTCCCAGTTGGTAGGTCAGATATCGCGGATCGCCTGCCAGCGCCCCGTTCAGGGGCTGGACTCGGATGGTGTACCGACTCAGATAAGGTGCGCTGCCGGGGACGGGCTTGGGCATCAGCATGCTGAAGGTCGCGCTGCCTGCGGTGACAACCTGTTCTCCGCCGTAGCCGGAACCGTTTTGCGCCGTCATGGTGACCAGATAGTTTTTGGCCCCGCTGGAAGCGGACCAGGTAAACCGGGCCTGGACGTAGTCCGTGCCGGAGTCGAACGGGGGCAGGTCACAGGATGGCTGGATATCGCCCAGCGGTGCTGCGCCGGTTGGATCACTGTAGTAGCAGTTGTTGCTCTTGTAATGCTCATACTCGTAAGTGAAGTAGAGCGGGTCTCCTGCAACCGTGCCGTTCATGGGCATCACGCGAACCGTGTACTTGGTGTAGAACGGCGAGGAGCTGCCTACAGGCTTCCCGTCCTGGTCAGAGGGAAGCCGTCCAAACCGAAAGTTGGCTTGGGTTGCATTGACGGTCTGGGTCTGGTCGTATTTCGCCGCCGTGCTCCTTACCGTGACGACGTAGCTGGTGGCTGCTGCGGCGGGGCTCCAGCCGAACCGGACGTCCGCAAAGCTGTTGGGGCGCATCTCCAGATCGCTGAGGACCGCCGCGCAGGTGGGAGCGGAAGGCGTTGTCGGCCGCGGCGCCAGCACGGGGGTGGCCGTTACCGGCGAGGTTCCCGCCGGGACCTCCGAACGGGTGGTTCCGGTGATGGCAACCGATGTGGACTGGCTCCAGTAGGCGTAGGCAATGGTGCTGCCCGCGCCCAGCACCACGGTCAGGACAAAGGCCACAGCCGCGGTCCGGAAGCCGGGGAGGGCACGCAGCCGCTGAAACAGGCGGCGGCGGTTGTCCGGCGGCGGCGGTGGTCCCGGCTCATTGGCAGAAATGGTTCTTCCTCAATTTCGTGCAGTTCTACGGGTGCGGCCAGGACTAGGACCTGCAGGGAAAGCCTGCAATTCCCAGGTTCTGGTATCCCATCATTACAGGAGTGCTGGGTTCAGAAGAAAACAACAGGTCCGCAGGCGTAATGCGCACTGTTGCAGTTGATGGAGATCGGACAAGGGCCGTTTGAACAGTCACGGTCAGTGGATATTCGCGAAAGGAATAACCCAGCTCGTCCTTTAGATCGAGGTGATACGGCTCAACCCGGACAGCTCCCCGGGGAAGCGCGTACGATAGCGGGCTGCTCAAAAGCTTGGAGTCAAAGGTGACGATGTAACGCGCTTCCGGATCGATCCCGGCAGTGTTCGGCCATTCAATCCGGTTGACGAAGCTTGATTGGCACCTGACATCTGTAGGAACAGGGGTTTGCGGCCGCGTTGTCTGTCCGGAAATACTCACGCTGGCCTGCTGACTCCAGTAGGCAAATGCGGCTGTGCCGCCAGTTCCCAGTACAACGGTCAGGACAAAGGCCACTGCGGCGGCCCGCAGTCCCGGAAGCTTTCTACTCATCCAACTGCCGCTTCCGGAAACGAAGAACCACAGCAGCAGTCAGCAGCACGGACATGGCTATCAGGAGCGTGCCCTGCAGCGTCCGAATAATTGGTTCCACCGTGCTCTGGAAACCCGCCGGGATAATGGCGGCTTGGGGATTCTGCTCGGCCTGACCGCCTGCCTGCGGCGGGTTGGCTTCAAATGGCGCGTTGGCTTGACCGCCGCTATCAGCGCGTTCGGGCAGAGCTGCCGGGAAGACGCTGTTAGGTGCTGGCTGCGGAGTCCCGCGTGTTCCTTGCAGGGCTGCGACTTCTGAAGGCTTGCCCGCTGCCATCGGATCGGGGTTATTGGCGGTTGTTCCTGATTCGTCCGGCGGCTGCGTGGGATTCCCCAGAGCAGCACAGGCAGTCCGGGATACAGCGTCCATGGATTCCAGCAAGAAGACAACGTCGAAATCCGCCGAGCGGTTCATCGTGTCATTCGGAGCATCCACAGCCAGGTCGAGGACCAGTCGCATCTCACGTTCTTCCCCAGGCTTGAGTTCCCAGGCATCCTGCAGATCGGTGCAGCTGCCGGGGCCGCCAAGCGAAGCGCGGGGCGAAAGGCCGGTTTCCTCACCGGTTCGAAGACCCAGATAGTTGTTCATCTCCGGATCAGAGCGGACGACGACGGCGGCCGAGGACAGCGCCGCGGGTTCCGCACTGTTGTTGCGGACCCAGACCGTGGCGCTGCTCGTGGCCCCGGGAACGTAGACAACGGCTTCATTGAAGAGGGGGCCGGCGATCGACGGTGCGTAGGTCACGCCGTCTAGGCTGAACTCCAGGTAATCGCCGGCTGCGAAAGCACCGGGCGCTCCGGCCAGGGACACCACCGTGCCGACAACACCGGCAACAGATGCTCCGACCAAATTCCGGCGCCATCCCGCAGCGGGTGCTGTGTGCCGGCTCATCAGACGGTCGCGTGCTTCCGGGCCTCAATGCGGTGTGCATGGTTGTTCCGGACACCCCGAGCATCGTCGTGATCGCAGCCGTCGCAGTCCGTCAGGATGGAATCGTCGTGGCGGGGCGCGCTGCCGGCGCCTTCGGCCGGGCCGAAGTCCGGGAAAACAAACGGGTCATTATCGTTGCCGCGGCTGTCTTCATCCGATTCGCCCTCGTTGCGCTTCTTGGCCAGTGCGCCGCGGACAAGAGCAATCACGCCGTATCCCATGAGGGCCACGGCGCCCCACTGGGCCATGGCACCGCGGTCAGAATTTCCGAGGCTGTTGGCTACAAAACCTACGTAGGGAACGGCGTAGAAGAGCTTTCCCTTGATCTGGACCTGACGGACGGGCAGCGCGTCATCCACATCGTTGTTATCGCCCTTGGTGGTGTACACCGTTTCGCCGCTCTGCTCCGTACTGACCGACGTGATCCGGTGGCTGATAACGGCGGGTGCGCCGGAATCGATCTGGTAGGTGATGATGTCGCCGACGCTGAGCTCATTGAACGGGATGGGTTTGACTACCAGGAACGTACCGGGTGCATACTTCGGGGCCATGGAGCTGGTGAGGACGCTGTATGTCTGTGATCCGGTGGCCATGGGGATGACAACCAGGATCAGGGCAGCCAGAGCGGCAAGGCAGAGGGCAACGTAGCTCACGCAGGTGCCGATGAAGCTCAGGGGGCTGGTGGCTTCTGCTTTCCTGCGAGCGCTCATGGTTTTTTCCTTTTCCTCGGTTACTGTTTGGTCGGCGCAATTTGCGCCACGTTGAGGGTGACGGGGATGTCTATCGGCGTGCCGAGCAGGGCCGCCGGAGTGCCGGCCTTCAGCTCAACCTTGAAGCAGACGTTCTGGGTGATTCCGATAGCCAGGGCCGGCATAACGGGAATCCGGGGCGCCGAGTCATATGTTGCTGCCGGAATCGCTGCACACTGGGTTCCGACCGTTGCCAGAACTGTCTTCACAGTCAGGTTGCCGCCGAAGTTATCCGTGGGGACCAGGCCCGCCAAGCTGGGCTGAACGCGAAGGGCCGAACCGGCGTTCACGTTGTTCGTGACCGTCAGCGAGGTGAATGCGGCGCTGCCCCGGGTCAATTCCCCGATGTTCAGGGCAACGGGGGTACTGGTCATCTCTGCGTTGTTGACCAGGATGCTGAAGTTCGCAGACTGAACGCTGCCGGCTTTGGAAGGCACTGCTGCATTCCACAGTGCGTATGTTCCCTGAACCGCCATGAGCCCGAGCACCACCGCGGCGAGAATCAAACCCGCCGCTTTCAGCGCTCGAAGGCTTTTCATGAATTCCTTCTTCAGGGAACAGGCTGTGCACGGAGCATGCGCACCGCGCACAGCCAGGAGTTAGAACAAGATGGTGCGGGGTACTACGGGGTGGTGACCGTGGGGGCGTTCTGGACCAGGGAGTAGCCGATGGCGCCCAGGTTGTACTTGGCGTTGGTGCTGTCGCGGCCGGTGGTGGTGCCCAGGAATTCGAAGGTGACGGTGGCGTCGATGCCGGACACGCTTGTCTTGAGCGGGTTGGCAACGGCCTTGCTGTCCTTCGTGAGGGTGACGTCGCTAACCGCAATGTTCGCGGTCTTGAATTCTTCCAAGCCGGGACCGCTGCCGTTGGTGCCCTTGCCGCCGGTGACGGCGAGGTTGGCCGAGATGTTTGCGCCGGTCAGGGTCACGTTGACCTTCTGGGTGAAGGTCAGCTTCTCGCCGGGGACCATCTTGTAGGTTGCGACTGCAGTCGGCTGGATCAAGCCACTGATGTTGCTGGTCCAGGTTCCCGCTACGGCTTCCAAGTTCAGGTCACCGGCTGCAATCGTTCCCGCCGAGGCGTTCTGCGTCGCGTTCCAGGTGGCGAGGGTTCCGCCGCCGCCGAGGAGGAGTGCTGCGCCTACGCCGATTGCCAGTGCGCCTTTAGCCATCTTGTTCATTGTGTTCCCCTTGTTTGTTTTGCTTCAAGCTTTTCGGCCCAGGAAGGTTTTCCTTGCCGCTGGGTATTACTTTGCCGCCCGGTCCTCAAGAAACAACGCGCTCTTCCCGCAGGGTTGATGCAACGTTTGGCCAATGCGCAAGGCCGGCACAAGGTAACCTCAAGATCAACGCAATGAACCGTGGATTTGTCCGCAAAAGCCCGTTTCAGCGCCCCAAAAGCATTCCAAAGCAGTCGCAGTAACCGCAAAAGCACCCGTTAGAACGCGCAATTCGAAGCCCGGAGACATGAGCACCAATACCCCGTTCCGCATCCTGACCGTCTGCACCGGCAATATCTGCCGTTCCCCCATGGCCGAGCGTCTGCTCCAGGCCGGCTTCGATGAGATGGCGCCGGGAGAGTTCACCGTCGCCAGCGCCGGCACCGGCGCCCTGGTGGGCTCCGGCATTGAACCGCACGTGGCGGGGTTCGTGAATGTTTTCGGCGGGGATTCCACCAACTTTGTGTCCCGCCAGCTCAGCTCCGATATCCTCGCCGGCCAGGACCTGGTGCTGGCCCTGAGCCGGGCGCACCGCAGCAAGATTGTGGAACTGGCCCCGGGCCTGCTGCGCCGCACCTTTACCCTGCGCGAACTGGCGCGGCTGCTGCCCGAGGTGGAGGGGCAGGACGACGTCGGCGCCTCCGAACGCTGGACGGCCGCCCTGGGCAGGGCGCTTCGCCTGCGCAGCGCCAACCCCGGAGGCCCGGGCGAGGACGACGTGGTGGACCCCTACCGCCGCAGCGAGGAGACCTACCAGCAGATGGTGCAGGAACTGACCCCGGCGGTGAACACCCTGCTGGCCTGGGAACGGCAGTACCGGTGACAGGAGCAGGACAGCAGCCTCCCCCTCCCCCGCCGTACCCGCCTCGCCTGGCCCGGTCGGCCCCGAAACCGCGGTCCCGGCCGGCCCCGTCCCGCCCCGCGGGTCCGTCCCGGCGGGTGCGGCAGCGCAGGACTCTGGCTGCTCTCTTTCTCCTCTATATAGCGGTACTCGCATTCATCGTGCTGTGGCCCTCCCCCGTGGACCAGGGATCCGCCGGCACCCTGAAGGCGATCCTGAGCAGGCTGCACGGCATCGGGGTGCCCGGCTGGGTCAATTACTCCTTCGTGGAGAATCTGGCGAACGTCCTGATGTTTGTGCCCTTTGGGCTGATCGGCGCGGCTTGGCTGCCCGAGCGGCGGATCTGGCTGGCTGCCGCCGGCGGCATCGCGGCCTCCTGCCTGATTGAATCCGCGCAGGCCCTGCTGCTGCCAAACCGCTTCGCCACCATTTACGACGTGACCGCCAATTCCCTCGGCGCCGCTCTGGGCTGCATTGCGGTCTACGCATGGCGGAACCGCCGAGACGGCAGTAAGTGCGCGTCTGAGCGCTGAGAGATGCACCTATTGCCATCTCGCGGGGTGGGAAAGACCCCGCCGCACAATCTTGCCCCGATCTTGCGTCTTCCCCGGGGCAGTTCCTGAGCAAGTGCTGGCATTGTCGTAGATATCAAGCAGCCTTACAGAGCACCCAGCCCCGCCGCACATCACAGCGGCTCCCAGAGCGGAGGACCCCTTATGGTTCTGACAGTATCCGCTTCAACCAGCTGCACTCCGCTGCTATCCGGAGCCGGCCGATGATGGCCACGGCCGAGCACGGCCCGGACCTGATTGCCCGCGAGCAGCTCCGGGACCTGACCGACCAGCTCGGTCCGGCGTCCTGCCGCGAGTTCATCGGCAACTTCATCAACATGTGGGAGTCCCGCTATGAGCGCCTGCTCCGTGCGGTCACGGGAGCGGACGACGCCGCCACCATGGATGTCGTGCTCAGCATCAAGATCTCCAGCGAAATGGCCGGTGCTAACCGCCTGGCCGAGCTGGCCCGCTGCGCCCAGCAGCGCCTGGCGCACTCCGGTGCCGCCGGACTCGTCTCCATGCTCGCCCTCTTCGCCGCCTGCGGCCGGGAAACCATGGCCTGCCTGCTGGCCGCCCTGGGCTAGCCGCACCGCACCACGCCGAGACCCCGGATTTAAGCGCTGGTCGGAGCCGGTACTGTGAGACCTAGCAAGTTCGCTGATCTGGGGAGAGTTCAACCGCCAAATGTCACGCTTCTCCAAACGGTTGCTGTCCGGTCTGGGATTGAAAGCTGATTTTCATGAGCTGACTCTGGCCCAGCGAGTCCGGATCAGCCAGGCGCCGCTGGTCATCACCGTGGTGCTGCTCTCCCTCATTTTCGCCCCGCTGATTCCGGAGATCTTCACCCGGCCCCTGTTCCAAGCCGGGCTGGCACTGCTGGCGCTGATCACGGTGGCCACCGCCATCGTTCCCTGGGACCGCCTCTGGTATCCCTCCTACTGGATCCTGCCGATCCTGGACTTTGCCGCCGTCGGACTCCTGTACGTTGGCAGCATGGGCCTGGCCATGGGCCTTTATCTGCTCTCCGTTTTCCCCGTCTTCTGGCTGGCCTGGTCCCGGGTGTCCGCCGCCGGCACCCGCATCCTGAGCTTCCTCGGTCCGCTGGCCATTGTCTGGTATCCGGTCTTCGCCTCGGACTTTCCCGTGACCGGGCCGCGGCTGGCCGCACCCATCCTCGCCCCGCTGGTCACCCTGGCAGTGGCCGTTACGGTGACGCTGCTGCGCCAGGACATGGCGTCCCAGCAGGCGGCGCTGCAGGCCAAAGATGAGCAGCTGGAGAACGCCCTGAGCCAGAGCACCGAACGTTCCGAGCTGCTGGACGGTGTCCTGAACGCGATCGACGTGGGCGTGCTGGTGGTGGGCGCCTCAGGAGTTGTAGTGCACAAAAACAACGCCATGGGTGCACTGGATGACCGGGTGCGGCCCGCCGGCATGAAACACACACAGGAGGCGGATCTGCTGTTCTTCGCCGCGGACCGCTGCACGCCCCTTCCCATGGACCAGCGGCCTATCGCCCGGGCCCTGCAGGGCGAGGCCTTCCACGATGTGCTGCTCTGGGCAGGTCCGCGGGGAAACCAGATGGCCCTGTCCTGCTCCGCGCGGGTCCTGCGCAATGACCGCGGCTTCAATGGCGCCGTGATTGCCTTCCACGATGTCACCGCCCTGACCGACGCGCTCCGGGCCAAGGACGATTTTGTGTCCAATGTGTCGCACGAGCTGCGCACTCCCCTGACCTCCATCATCGGCTACCTGGATCTGGCCCAGGAGGAGGCGGAGGACACCGGGCTGACCGGAGCCATTCCGCACGCGGTTTCCGTGGCACAGCGCAACAGCGAACGGCTGCTGCGCCTGGTCTCCGACCTTCTCGCCGCCGCGTCGGGCAGCGTCGCACTGGATCCCCGCCCGGTGGAGGTGGCAGAGCTGATCTCCGTCTGCCTGCGGTCAGCCGGGCCGCGGGCCGCCGCCTCCGGCGTGGAGTTAAGGGCCAGCTGCTCCCCCGCGCTGGCGGTGCAGGCGGATGCGGTGCGGCTGGGGCAGGTGCTGGACAACCTGCTCTCCAACGCCATCAAATACTCGCCCGACGGCGGAACGGTCACTGTGAGTGCCTGGACCGACGACGAAGGCGCCTGCACTTTCGTGGAAGTCCGGGACACCGGCATGGGCATGACCGAGGAGGATCAAAAGGAACTGTTTACCAAGTTCTACCGCACCGGCGCCGTCCGGCAGGCAGGCATCCCCGGCGCGGGACTCGGTCTGGCCATTTCTAAGAACATTGTGGAAGCCCACGGCGGCAGCATTTCCCTGACCAGCACACCGGGGGCCGGATCCGCATTCACGGTGTCCCTGCCGCAGCCGACGGCACTTTCGGCGGCAGCACACACCTCCTAGCAGCCTACGTCTAATCTTATAAAGGTGCGCTTTCACACCGACCGGGGGGGGTGGCGCCGGACTGGGTTCTCACACCACGTCGCGGCATGTCCTCGAACGGACGTGGGGTGTCAATACGGGTAAGGCCGGCAGGGTTTCCAGCGGCAACGCCCATTCGTCAGTAAAAGGCGCCGGACGGCAGACAGAACTTCCAATATGCATGCCGCGCGTGCCCGGAGCGCACCACCCACAACAGAGATTCGGTACGGGAACATGCGCGGGAACCCTGTTGGCCGAGTGACACGGCATGGATAGACAAGTGGCCGCCCCTTCTAGCACACGAACAGGTCCTAAGTGATGCTGATGAGCGTTGTCACTCCCACTAGGTGGGGCGAAAGGTCTGCGCTCCTCCAGAGACCGCGATATCCTTTGGTCAAACGGTGCATGAATTACGCAATATACTTTCCTCAGGTTCAATAACACGGGGAAAAACTATGCCAAGAAGTGCCAGTAAGCATGCGTCGGTTTCAAATGTGTCTAAGCGGGGTGCAAAAGACCTACGTCTCGATATTCAAGGGCTCAGGGCGATAGCCGTCGGAATCGTCCTCCTTTATCACGCGGGATTCACATGGATTCCAGGAGGCTATGTCGGCGTCGACGTCTTCTTTGTTATTTCAGGGTTCTTGATTACCAGTGGTATTGTCCGTGAGATTAACCGCACCGGACGTTTGTCTATGGTAGATTTCTGGAGCCGTCGAGCCGCCAGGATTTTGCCAGCAGCGACACTCACCCTCATAGGCACTACCATCCTGAGCTATCTCGTCATGCCGATCACTCAATGGTTGCAGGTGGGCAAGGACGCTATGGCCAGCGGGATCTACATGATTAACTGGGTTTTGGCTGACAGCTCCCTCGATTACTTAGCTCGGGACCAATCGCCTAGTCCGCTCCAGCATTTTTGGTCGTTAGCAGTGGAGGAGCAGTTCTATTTAGTGTGGCCAGTCCTTCTTGTCGTAGCAGGATGGATTGCCGTTCGATGCGGTGCAAATCGGGTCGTCGGGTTCGGAGTGGCTGCCGCAGCAGTAGGAGTCGCTTCACTTCTTTGGTCGGTCCATCTGACATCTACAAACCCGGGACCAGCATACTTTGTCACCACTACGAGGATGTGGGAACTAGCAATAGGAGCAGGACTCGCAATATTCGCTGGTTTCGGGGCCGGAACTCCAAAAGTACCTGCCGCTATCCTCGGCTGGGCTGGGTTAGGCGCAATCGGATTGGCGGCCGTGACATACACGGACGCAGTGCCATTTCCGAGTTTCACAGCTGCCCTACCGACGGTTGGTGCTGCCCTGATCATTTGGGCGGGACCTATGGCGGGTAATATTGGGCCGACGGTCTTTCTATCACGGGATGTGATGGTACGAATAGGCGCAGTCTCCTACTCGCTATATCTCTGGCACTGGCCTTTGCTCGTTCTTGCCGGCGCAGTACTGGGAGATCTCAGTGCGCTTACCGGTCTCCTAGTGGTCCTCTTCGCCTTCGTCCCGGCGTGGCTCAGCTTGCAGTACGTAGAACGCCCTTTTCTGAAATGGTCGAAGTCCGCACCCGGCACAGCTCCCGCGCTCAAGACTGGAGGGCTGCTCTCCCTTGTAGCTTTGACGGCCGGAGCACTCCTAGCGGTCAGCGTTCCGCCGGTTCCACCGGTATCAAACATTGACTTCGTTGCGTCCAAACCCATGCAAAGCACGACGGCCGAAGCAGCTCCGGCCGGCGCCGAGGTGCTGTTGGCGGATATAAATTCGGGAAACCCACAGGATAGTTTCGATTCCATAGTGCCAAGCGCCCTTGCGGCTCCCAAGGATGTGCCGGAAACATGCCTACAAGATGGTCAGAGTGACGCCGTAGTTCGCTGTGTGTTCGGCGACCCTGACTCCACCACCGTATTGGCAGTTGTAGGCGATTCACATGCTGCCATGTACGTGCCGGGCATGGCAGCTGCTGCTCGTGAAAAGGGGTGGCGGCTAGACGTGTACACGAAGGGGTCCTGCCCACTAACGGCGGTGGCTGTTCGCATGGACGGACGCCCCTTCGACAGTTGTCAGTCTTGGGGGAAGGCGGTCTCTGAATACATCCTCAAAGAGCGCCCAAGTGCGCTTGTCGTTGGCTCCAGTTGGTCTTATCACGTTGCGGGGATCGAGGGAAAGGACGAGAGCGACGCCGCTCTGGCTCAAGGCATGCGCGATGCATGGGGGCCGTTCCTCGACGCAAACGTTCCTGTCATATCTGTACGAGACATGCCTCGGCCGGGGGTTTTAGTTCCCGACTGCGTAGCTCAGAATGAGTCGTCTCTAACCAAATGCGCCATGCCTCGGGACGAGATCCTGGAAGAATCAACGCCGGAAGTGGAAGCGGCGAAGGGTCTGGACGGGGCGCATGTCCTAGACGTGACGAGCGCCGTATGCCCCGGAGACATGTGTCCTGCAGTCATTGGGGGGGTGCAGATATATCGAGACGGCAATCACCTGACCGCGACATACTCCAAGACCATGCATACACAATTCGCAGCGGCATTGGAACCGATTATCTCCGAATAGGCGTTCTTCGCTCTGGAACGCATATCAGGGAATTCGGAGGTGAGGCAATATAGATGGTTCTCGTCCCCAATCTTGCGGTGCCCAATTCGGGGGCGAGTCTATCTTGATTGGGCCACCGTGGCTTTTCAGGAGTTAGTTGGCAGGGCCAGGTGTGAAACCTTTACCGTTCACGTATCTGCGCGCCGGTCGCACTCACTGGCAAGGCCACACGCCAGCTGAAGGAAGTGTTCGTGATCGATCATTCGACCGAAACCTGCCAAGGGCCTCGAAGGTGAAGGAACGAGTGCACACCGAATCATCGGAAGATGCTGCGGCCGCGGGATTAAAGCTCGAGGAACCTTCAGGAGTACGGCGCGTCCGAGGACTAACAGGCTTTCGCCGGTCTAATTCCCGCTAACCGTCAAGAGCCCGTTAGCGCTTCTTTCCGAGGCGGAGCGGTGTAGACACCGCTCCGCCTCTAGACGGAAACGCCATGCATGCGCCGCAGCCGCAACACGAGACCCGGTCGTCCGCTGTCCTCCGTGCGTCAGTACCGCGCCGCGCACGTCCTTCACTGCGCGTCCCATGGCCTCGAGTTAGGTCAGCAGCCCCCTCCACCACTCGGGCAACCGCTATCAATCACTGTAATGCAATGTAATACCACCTTGGTCTCCGCCAGGTTGGTGGCAACAATGCAATTGCCGATGCGTTCTGGTGCAGTCCGAGTCTTATGGCAACCTGATTAAAGAGACACCATAGTCCAGAAAAGCGGCATCATCGGTTAGTCATGATGGCCAGCTCGCCGCCGCCCGACGTGCAGGCTAGAGTACTCCCTCAGGTTTGTCCTAGCTAGGAGAACCGAGTCAGCGGGGCGGGGCCAGCCTGTAGCCGACGCCGCGGACCGTTTCCAGCCAGCGCGGTGAGCGCGAGTCGTCGCCGAGCTTGCGGCGGACGTTGCCCACATGCACCTCAACGGTGCGCTCGTCGGCTTCGCTGATGAATCCTCCGGCGTCGTATTCGTCCCCGCGTAAGCGGCGCACCAGATAGGTCTTGGTCCGCACCCGGCGGCCGCTTTCCAGCACGGCATGCAGTAGCTCAAACTCGGTGCGAGTAAGATCTACCGCTCGACCGTCAATCTCGGTGGTGCGGGTTCGGAAATCCAAGCTCAGCCCGTTGTGGCGGAAGTGGCCCGATTCGCGGGTTTCGGCGACCCCAGTTGGGGCGTAAGCGACGGCGCCGGCGGTCGACAGTGTCCCGCCGGCGGGTGCCGCAACGTCCGGTGCGCTGGGTGCGGCGGCCGGAGCCGCCATCGTTCTCTCGTCGGTGCCGGCGGCGTCTTGGCTGTCCTCGCCGGAACGGGGGCGGCGCAGCATAGCGGAGATGCGGGCGCGCAGTTCGCGCGGGCGGAAGGGTTTGGTGATGTAGTCGTCCGCACCGGCTTCCAGTCCCATCAGGGTGTCCAGTTCCTCGGCTCGGGCCGTGAGCATCACAATATAAGCGTCGGAAAACAGGCGCAGCTGGCGGATCACTTCGAAGCCGTCAATGTCCGGCAGCCCCAGATCCAGAGTGACCACAGTGGGATTGTGCGTCCGGACCGCTTCCACTCCCTCGGTACCGTTAGGTGCGGTGAAAACCTTAAAGCCGGACTGTTGCAATACCGCGTTTAACAGATCGCGAATATCCTTGTCGTCCTCAATGATGACTGCAACGCGCTGTGTTTCCATATGGTGCTGTTTTTCCGTCCTGCGAGACCTTCTGATAACCGCTCCCTTTACCAGAAATACTACAGGCTCCCGCTATAATCGCATCTACAGCCATGGGGATCAGGGGTTCGTTTTAATGTCCACTTTCGAGCGTCGGTTCCTAGCCATGTTGGGTATCCGCACTCATTTCCGTGAACTGTCACTGCGTATGTGGGTGGTGGTCAACCAGCTGCCGCTGGTCGCCTCAGTGCTTATCGCGCTTCCTCTAGTTGCCGTGGTCAGCCCCGCGACCTTCGAGGTACCGGCCTTCCAGCGAGGGCTGGTCCTACTGGCCGCAACCACCGCCGCTGCCGTTGCCGTCCCTTGGAAACGGCTGTTCGTGCCGGCCCACTGGGTTATTCCACTGCTGGATTTCGGCGCCATCAGCTTGCTATACACGGGCGGGCGGACCACCGTAACCGGCTTGAGCCTGCTGTGCGTGTTGCCGGTGTTTTGGCTGGCCTGGTCCGGGGCCGCCCGGCGGCTGGCCGGGCTGCTCAGCCTTGCCGGTTCCCTGCTGGTGGTGTGGACTCCGCTGTTCGCCGCCGGGCAAACGGATTTGAAGGCCCTGGCCGCACCCCTGCTGATTCCCATAATCATGCTGGCTGTCTTCGGCACAGTGGCCATCGTAGAACGGGACACCGCGGTGCAGCAGCAGCAGTTGCGGGCCGCAGAGACGAAACTGCAGGACAGCCTGCAGGAGAGCACGCGCAGCTCCGGTTTGCTCAGCGCTGTGCTGGACACCGTGGACGTGGGAGTCTTGGCGCTGAACCGGGACGCCCAGATTATTCTGATGAACAGCCGCCAGCAGGTGAACCACGAACTCACACTGCCCCCGGGAGCGAGCAGCTTTGCGGAGGACGAGCTGGAAATCTACGGGCTGGACCGCAAAACCACGCTGCCGCCAGAATCCCGCCCCGCGCAGCGCGCCATGCGCGGGGAATCCTTCACGAATTCCGTGCTTTGGGTGGGCTCCGGGGAACGACAGCGCGCCCTGGCTGTTGCCGCCCGTCCAGTGCTGGACGAGTGCCATGCCTTCAACGGTTCAGTGCTCGTCTTCTCCGATGTCACGGACATGGTCACCGCCCTGCAGAGCAAGGACGACTTCGTAGCCAACGTGTCCCACGAGCTGCGCACTCCCCTGACCTCGATCATCGGTTATCTGGACCTGGCGCTGGAGGAGGCCGGAGACCGGAATATGACCGGTCCCATTCCCTCGGCACTTGTAGTGGTCCAGCGCAATGCGGAGCGGCTGCTCGCTCTGGTCTCGGATCTGCTCAACACTGCCTCCGATTCCGTGACGCTGGACAAGTCCGAGGTGAAACTGGCCGAGCTGGTGGATATTGCCCTGCATTCCGCCGGCCCGCGGGCGGCTGCCGGCAGCGTGAAACTTCGCCGCGAACTTACCGGGGAGCCCATTCTCTGGGCCGATCCGGGACGCATCCTGCAGGTGCTGGACAACCTGCTCTCCAACGCCATCAAGTACTCTCCCGACGGCGGCGTGGTCACCGTCCGTGCCTGGGCGGAGACGGAATCAGTCATTCTGGAGCTGGTCGACACTGGAATGGGCATGAGCGTGGTGGACCAGCTGGAGGTTTTCACCAAGTTCTTCCGCACGGGTCCGGTCCGTAAGGCCGCAATCCCCGGCGTGGGCCTCGGCCTTGTGATCACCAAGTCCATTGTGGAGGCCCACGGTGGGCGGATCACGTTCCAGTCGGAGCTGGGTGCGGGAACGACGTTTCGAGTTGAAGTTCCTCTTAGATAACCGCTGCTTATCACCTAGGACACAGGAGTGGGGGCGAGCCTTCTCGGCCATGTAAAGGAAAACAGGAAGCACAGCGGCCCGTATGACCTGCCCGCGAAAACAGCAACGGTGCATGCTGCAAAGGATGCACAAAACACTGCTACAAATACCCAGAACGAATCGATAAGTGAAGCCGACTCAGAAAAAATGCGAACAAGCACCAATAGTACGGGCCAATGGACAAGATAATAAATCAAAGAGTTCTTTCCAATGAAGCTAAGAACGCGCCCCGAGCGCCCGAAAACCATCGCAAGTCGAAGAACACTCAATGCCAGGCAGGCCACAACCGGCAGAACGACGACATCATACCTTATATCGCCAAACGCAATAACTAGAGGCATGATCAGAAGAGATATTCCGGCATATACATAGGAAACTTTATTGTTAGTTACGAACGAAACAAATCTTGGACGGAACGAACTGACGACCCACCCAATTACAAAAAAGAAATACAGGTATGCTGACCGACTGAGTTGCTCGGAATTGAGCGAGCCAATTAGCAATAGAACCACCAGGGCCCCGAGAAGTACAAACTTCGGCGACAGTCGACATACGCAAAGAGAAATCAAATAAAACAAAAACAAATCGCGAAGAAACCACAAGTGGTCGATAGGTGCGATAGTTACGCTCTTAACAATCATGTTGACCCCAAATGCGTAGTCGCCCGTTCCCGAAACGACTAAAAGGCCAAACAGCAGAAGCGACCAAATGAAAAAAGGCCAAAGAATTCTACTAAACTTTCCACGAAGATACTGCAAGCTTGGTCGCTTCAACGACTTCGTTAGCAATAATCCAGATAGAAAAACCATTAATGGCATACGAGCAGGTGCCACTATATTGTTCAGAATAACCAGCCATTGCGGCAAGCCTATTTGTTTATCAACTTCTGATACTGAATGAAACGCTATAACCAAAACAATGGCGATACCTCGCGAAACATCCATCCATGCGACACGATCCTTTTGCTCCCCTATAGGAGAGCATTTATGCTCCGTCATTGGCTTCCTTAAACATTGGCGCCGTGCCCGCTTGGCTAGACGAATTGTTGACGCGCTTAGCAGATATAATAGCCCAAGAAGAGGTCAGTATTGGAATTAAGTACATCCCAACGACTGAAAGCAATAGCATTGGAAGGCCAAATCTATGGCCCCCGTAGAGTATCGAAGGGATTCCAAATATGAGGCCGATGCCCATGCCGACAATAGCGTACCTGAGCTTGTTAATAGGTGCCAGAACAGCTATCGGCAAACACTGGGAAATAAAAGCTAGTCCCACTGCAGCCGCCAATAGCAACGACTCCACGAAAGTGACCGAAACAAGCCCGATCGACAAAACAGAGATTACAACCGGGCCCAAAGGGATCATCAACAAAATCAAAATCAGTCCGGAAATGATCACACTCCGAAACATTCGTCCCGCAGTCTCAACAGCTCCCGAACCGCGCCCTAGATCGCCTGCCATTTTTCCGGTGATGAGTTGAGTAAGCGGCAGTGCCACCGACATTAACTGTTTCTGCACTTTGTCTACAACTGCAAAGACTACGAAAACGTTACCCCCAATTACCGCACTCAACGGAAGTGCAATCGAAGAAAGAGTCACGTAGAGAACGTTAGTCCCCAGGCCTTTCGACTGAACACGCACCGATCTTAGGACTTCACTCATCGTTGGCCGATTGAGCTTCTCCGCAGTTCTTTCCTGTACTTTCCGTAAGGTCAAAACGATAGAAAGAACCAGGCCTAAGACGAGACCTCCCGCAAATAACTCGCCAGTTCCGGTCGCAACTACACCCAATAGGCCCACAATGGTCCCCATTGACCTTATAAATGCATCCACCCAGAAAAGACTGCGTGGATCATCGATTCCGAGGAAATACCAGCTCGATGCGCATCCAAGTGCGGTACTAGCTAAGGCAGTCCAGAGAAGGAGGGTCCTCTCAGGATACAAGATCAATATTGTAGTCGAAATTAGGACAACTACGAGGAGTGCAACGAGCACCCGCGCATAAAGCGAAACATTAAAGTGCCTTCCTTGTTCGCTTACTGACGAGTTTGCAATGAGAGCGGGGCCGACAACAGGCCATCCCAAACTCACGAGCACTGAGCCAAACAGCCCTACAGCCTGCCCAAGCGCAATTTCGGCCCAGCCGTCCGCACCGATAGAATAGATAAGTACAGGAACTGAAGCTATAGAAACAACTCCGTTCAAGGCAGTTGGAGCCAAGTACCATGATTTTTTTACTAGGTTTCGATCCTTCACGGTGTTTGCCCTTGCGCTATCAGTTTGGAAAAGACAGCTGTGAAATTGAGCTTTGCCTGTAGGCTTGCGTGTATTGCTCAGCAATCCTAGAAATGTCAAATTCTGCCAGTGCGCGCTCCCTACTCAGCTTCGACAATAGAGCACGCTCATCACTTGTGATGCTGGCGAATTGGTTCATCGCGTCAGCCAGTTCGCTGGGAGACCCTGGATTTACCACCCACCTCTCGTCAATAGCAAAGGATTTCGCTGCGCCGACATCAGTTGTGATCACAGGGACACCATGCATACAGGCTTCCGACCCAACCATCGGAAAGGTTTCTGTACCGGTGCTTGAGATCACAAGCGCTTGTGCGCGAGCGAACAGTGATCTGATATCGCGCTGAGGTCCTACGAAATGAAGGACTCCTGCATCGCAAAGAGCTGCAGCCTCTGGCCCGACAGCAGTTACAAATTCGGCATTTTCAAGACTCACGCCGGCTCCTGCACAAATTAGTGCAGACGTGGGGTGATCCGCGAAGTGTTCCGCGAAAGCGGATATGAGGTGGGCATGTCCCTTGACCTCGTGAAATCGGGCAAGCGACAAAAACGTTATGCCCTGGTCCGCCTCGTAAGCGACTGGCTCAACTTTCGGGGTCCCATTGTGGATAACTGTTACCGGGCACTTGTATCCAAAGTCACTCATATACTGCTTAGACTCTTCACTGGTGGCTATCGCTCTTGTGAAACGGTGGGAAAAGCGTCCCACCACCTTCGCGATGAAGTGGCTTCTAGCCGGATCCTGAGTTCCCATACCGGATATGTGGATCGAAGTATACCGCTTGACCCCACCCATGGGGCACAGAAGTGAGACCAAATCCGATTGGACGAGATGAGAGTGAACCACATCAGGACGAAGTCTTCGGACAGTCGACCATAAGCCATAAACCATTTTTCCGACCGCAGAAGTTGCTTTACTGCACCCTAGATGTGTCAAACTCGTCGCTAGCTTTTCAATGTCTTCCGATAGCTCTCCGCGGCCTTGAAGTACGACCACGTGGTGCTCATCGTCCCACTCATTCAATAGCCCCCTCAAAAGTGTCTCAGCCCCTCCAATGTTGAGGCTGTTGATTACATGCACGATACGCACTAGTGGCTCCTAATTGATGGGGTTTTGAGTGTAGAGAGCCATCAGACGCTCCCGCTGTACATGCGGTTTGTTATCTGCTAGATAATTGTCCCAGAGCCCCAAGGGCTCGGTTCTCGCAAATGGTTGACGCATACCGAGAATGCGTTCAGCCATAGCTGCCGGCGTCTCGCAGCACAGCGAAGATGGGACTGCAGAAAATGGGACTATCGTCCGGACGAGACTCGGTATGCGTCTTGCATTTGCCTCAAGTAAGACCATCGGAAAACCGTCCCAGGAGGCAGTGTGTACGTGCAGGTCTGACGAGCTTAAAATAGCCATCGCTTCGGAACGTGGAAGCCAACCTGTGACATGAACACCGAGGTCGCGAAGAACTTCGGCATATTTTTCGTCGCCTCCCCCAACCCAGGTAAAATCAATATTCCGCACGCGGCTTTGAACTATTCTAACTACTTCCGCAAAAAAAAGCGGGTCTCTTGCAGGCGTGAGGCGACCAACGCTCACAACTGAAAGCCGCAAATCCTCAGTGCCATAAGCGGCGTTAGTATAAATTTCAGTGTCAACTTTAGTACTCTGCGTTTCCAGATATTCAACGACATTCGGGACGTGAACAATGTCGCCACTAAAGTTACGAAAATGGCTCAGCTCAGCCTCCCGTGGAGAACATGCCGCATACGCCGCCGTGTTCTTCGACAGCAGAGTCTCCGCCGCCAGAAAAGCCAACTTTGATGCTGCGCTTATATCTCCACGCTCAAAAGAAAATCCGTGCGGTGTATAAACGATGGGGGTCTTTCTAGAGGACCGTAGGGACAATCTTACGTATGCGCCCCCGAAGCTTGAGTGTGCATGCACTACAGCAGGATTAGTCTGTCGTGTTACGGAACGGATAACTCGACGTGCCCTAAATGGGTTCCTTGGCAGCCTTTTCACGGTCGCGAAAGCCCCTAACTCGCCTTCGTCTATAAAATCCCCAGGGCGTTCTCCCCTTAGCAAATGGTGCTCTACTTCAGGTGTCGCCTCGGCGTACTGGGCAAGGGCAGTGGCCACTCCCCCACCGAAACTTTCAACTACATGAAGGACTTTAATGGACGCGTTCAACGTAATAGGATCCATTCGCGGCTAGTAGGTCAGATCTAGTCTTTTTGGCTTGGAGATGTAATACATAGAATAGCGGGAAGAACGGAGTCAGGTGTTTCAGAGCTGATCCATAGTCAGGTTCAAAGAAAGCCTGTGTGACCACAAAAGCCAGAACAAACGAAATAATCCTCAGAAGCATTCCCTTTGACTCCGTCTGCCCTGAGGCTAAAACTTGGTTTACCGATTTGTAATACCCCACCCAAATTACGCCTAGAACAATAGAAAGCAGAAGGTAGTAAGGCGAAAACTTCAAAAGAAGTGGAATGGGGAGCTGCAAGAAAATAAAGCTTACCAAATTGTTAAGTGGGCCGTCTATAAAAGGCCATATCTCAACATATCGGGGGATCAATGTGCCCACGTCCCCGATTGCAGATCTCTTCACATTTACCGACAATCGGAAGTAATCAGCCTGGACACCCATAATCATGCTGAAGACAAACGAGCCAAAGAATACCCCCGACAAGCCGACAATAACTTGCTTTTTGAACCCTGAAGCGGATCGAAGAATACAGCTAAACAACACAAAAAAAACGAGTATCAAAAACCAATAACTTCTGAAGTAAGTCGCATATGCTATTACTAGTGCAGACACGACCGAGAATCCAACCAATCCACGCGGGCATAAGAGAATTGCCAGGACAACCGGTACAACAAATACTTCCTTTGAGTAGCTGCCCATATATACAGCGCTAAGCAAGATACCTATACTTGAGGTGAACGCCGCATTAATATTGCTTCCATATTGGCGGAATCGGATGCATATCAACAGATAAGGAAGGCAAGCTAGAATATATCCAGTTACGCCGGCAAAGATTTCTTTATTCGCCATCCCTAAGTAACGATATATAAGCGAAACTTGAGTATAGGAGCTGTCCCCATCCGATGACCACAACCCCTGAGCCAACTCTTGTATTGTCTGCTCGTCCCCCATAAAACGCTCAGGAAGTATTATTGGGCGCCAAAGGACAATCAATAATCCAAGTGTGACTGCTATCAACAGGCAACAATCTGAGATGAGAAGTTGCTTTCGCACTGCAAAGGCGGTCTGACGAGCGCTTCTTGCTAGACCACCCACCAGATCTCCAATTCGTTACATACCGCGGGCTCGGCCTCGGCTCACATTTATTTATTCTAGAGCCGCAGGCTCACCAACTGAAACTTGCCTCGCCAACGCCGAGGACTTCCGCCATGGTCCCATGCTCCGGGCGCCCTGCTGAACACGGATAATTTATCTGGCATAAGGCAACAACCAGTGTAACCCGGCACCGAATAACAAAGTTACGCACGCCTGCCAGCGGACCGACCCAGCAGGCGCTCAGCCGCGCGACCCAATAC
Organism: Arthrobacter sp. TJ-58; assembly: GCF_058269295.1. NCBI lineage: Bacteria > Bacillati > Actinomycetota > Actinomycetes > Micrococcales > Micrococcaceae > Arthrobacter > Arthrobacter sp. TJ-58. The sequence continues at coordinate 403,836 of NZ_JBZCNM010000003.1, read as the reverse complement.
CAGCCCGCCGTCGGCGTTAGTACTAAGGATTAAGGGTGCCGGAAGTCCATGGTGTCGCTGTCCTAATATTTAGAACTGCAGACCTGCCGGCTAGGCGGGGTGGTTGAACCGGGGACCAGGCATAGTCTCTGAGTCACAGCATGCCTGAAGGCTTGACTGTGCGAGGATACTGCGGTCAAGTTCCGCTCACCCCGAGTGAAGGTTCTGTTACGCCGATTCACAGCTCGGTCAGACTGTGGGGCTCGGAGTAGCCGGAGTGCCCTAGTTATTCTTGGCGTTTTGGTTCCGGTTATAGTTATCTAGCCACCACTAGGTAGTTGCAGCGATTTGCCGACAGATGCTCATCAGATGCACTGCTGCGACGAAGGGTAGAAACGTGGATCTCAAGGATTATGGGCGAGTGCTAAGGCGAAATTGGAAGGCCATTATTGCTTGCACTCTGCTCGGGCTGCTGGTTGGGCTAGCTGTATCGCTACTCGTCAAGCCGATATATTCGGCCAAGACCCAGCTATTTGTAGCGATCCAGAGCACAGGCAGTGTTGCGGAATTACAACAAGGAAATAGCTTCACTCAGGCTCGGGTTCAATCCTATGTACAAACGGTAAAGACCCCAGCAGTATTGCAGCCTGTCATCGACAGCCTTGGATTGGATAAAACACCTGCTGTTCTCGCGCAAAATGTGAGTGCGAAGGCTGATCTCGACACAGTCCTCATAACCATTTCCGCCGACGACTCATCTCCGGTACAGGCTGCTGCAATCGCACAATCGGTTGCCGAAAACTTAATCATCACTGTCAGCGCCCTGGAAAACCCCAACTCGGGGAACCCGTCTCCGATCAAACTGTCGGTCGTTACCCCGGCCGTGGCACCCATGGATCCCACGTCCCCGAATACGAAAATGAACTTGGCCATTGGCCTTATGGGCGGGCTTGTGGCAGGGCTGGTGCTCTCAGTTCTCCGCACCCTGTTGGACACTAAGATCCGCGGAGAGTCAGACTACAAACTAATATCCGAGGCACCAGTGCTAGGGGGCGTCGCTTTCGATCCGGACGCCGTAGAGAAGCCTCTTCTAACCCAGGGCGACCCACAAGGACCCCGCGCGGAGTCGTTTCGCCAAATACGCACTAACCTACAGTTTGCGAACTTTAACGCCACATCGAGAACTCTTCTCGTCACCTCGTCTATTCCCGGTGAAGGCAAAAGTACAACGGCTACAAATATGGCTATTGCGATGGCGCAAGCGGGACAACGGGTGGCACTGGTCGATGCCGACTTGCGCCGACCCACAGTTGCTGACTACCTGGGGCTCGAAGGCAAGGCAGGTCTTACTACAGTCCTAGTGGGAAAAGCTACCTTGGACGACGTGTTGCAGCCGTGGGGAAATGATGAACTTTATGTGTTGACATCTGGACAGATTCCGCCCAACCCAAGTGAGCTACTTGGTTCCACCGCTATGTCGAATCTTCTGCACCTCCTTGAAGCAGAATTCGACACCGTGATTATCGACGCTCCGCCCCTTATTCCGGTAACTGATGCTGCGGTACTAGCCCAGAAGGTTGGTGGCGTAGTTGTAATTGTGGGATCGGGAAAAATTCGAAAGCTAGAGCTCGAAAAATCAATGGAGTCCCTGGAGCTCATTAATGCAAATGTCCTTGGTGTGGTACTAAATCTTCTACCGACCAATGGGCCAGATGGTTATGCCCAAAGTTATTACTCTTACTCGTCAGATGCGAAGACTTCCGTTCAAATGGCACCGGTTGCCACGTATACCGACAAGAATGCATCGAGAAGATTAGAGCCGACGGGCAGCAATGCTGGGGCGGAACCGAAGGAAACGCGCTAATGTCTTCTAAGCTGGGGAGCCCCGCATCACTCGCGGATCCGAAGGCTTCTGACTGGGGAAAGCAGTATACGAAACTTCTCGCGATAATCGATGCAGGCGCAGTCCTCTGGGCAATGGCTGGAGCTCTTATACTTCGTTTCGGTACAGCTCAAGGTATGGAGTTGATAGCTACAGATGGCGAGCCTTATATTGCAGCTACCGTGATTCTCTCTGCATGCTGGTGGGCATTACTCGGGTTCTCTGGGAGTCGCGACACAACCGTGCTGGGATACGGGACTGAGGAGTTTAAACGCTTATTTAGTGCCTCATTCTGGTTGTTTGGGGCAGTTGCGATCGTCTCCTATGTTTTCCGTCTAGACATCGCTCGTGGATACGTTGGTCTAGCACTGCCGGCAGGTCTTTTATCTTTGCTCATCACACGGATACTCATACGGGCGTATCTGCGGAGTGAGCGAAAAGTAGGGAAAAGCAGTGACACCGTTTTGCTGATCGGCGGTGTCTACGGAGTTGAGCATTTAGCGCGCGCCCTCCTAAGTCAACCCATGGCTGGCTACCGTCCAATTGCAACTTATCTCCCAGGTATTTCCGAGGGAAAAACCATAGCGGCCGAGCTCAAGCTGCCGAACCTGGGCGATGAACCCTCCGCCTCAGCGATACTGACAGCGATTGGCATGGCACGTCCGGACGCGGTTGCCTTATCGACTGGGGTACCTCTTCCTCCCCGCGTAATCAGAGAATTGGGGTGGGCTCTGGCAGACCTGAATGTTAAGTTGATCATGGCCCCTGCCCTAACAGACGTGGCGGGTCCCCGCATTCATACACAGCCCGTAGCGGGGCTCCCTCTAATTCATGTATCGACACCCAACCTAGGAAGCGGAAAACGTCTTCTTAAAAGGGCCTTCGACCTCTTTATCGCCGTGATTCTGCTGATCGCCTTATCTCCTGTGCTGTTGGTCGTTGCCTGCGTCGTGAAACTTGATTCCTCTGGACCGGTTTTTTTCAAACAGGAACGCGTTGGCGCGAGAGGGGAACGCTTCCGAATGTATAAGTTCCGTTCCATGGTGGTAGATGCAGAGTCTCGTCTAGAGGCGCTTCAAGCCCAGAGCGAGGGTAATGGAGTCTTGTTCAAGCTGAAGGCCGATCCGAGGGTCACCCGGGCAGGTAGTTTCTTACGACGCTACAGTCTCGACGAGCTGCCACAGCTATTCAATGTTCTTGAGGGCTCCATGAGCCTTGTAGGGCCACGCCCCCCCTTACCCTCTGAAGTGGAGCTGTATCAGAGACACGTACATCGCCGCCTTATGGTTCGTCCCGGGCTCACGGGACTCTGGCAGGTCAGTGGGCGCTCGCTCCTGTCTTGGGACGATACAGTTCGTCTTGACCTGTACTACGTAGAAAACTGGTCCATCGCCGGCGACATTGCCATTCTCCTCAAGACGTTCCGAGCCGTGCTCGCCCGTCAAGGGGCGTTCTGACCTCGGATTTGATTCCCTTTGCAAAGGCTGAACCATGACCCCCATTAATACCGGTTCGAACCAGGATCACCCACTTCTCGGGACGCCACGGCAAAGCAGTCGTCCTCCAAAGTTGCAGCGCAGCAAAGTTCTGGTCGGGTTGGCGACAGTTGCCCTCGCCCTTGTAGTAACTGCTGCCACAGGTGTTGGTTTGCTGGCGTATCAAGCAGCTTCCGTGAAGAGCCGCCTCGAACAAACAGTGGAACTTCTTCCAGAACTCCGTTCTCAACTCGCAACCGGAAATAAGGACGAGTCCGAGTCCACATATGTATTAATTCGCGGAGAGGCTGCGGCTGCGAAGGAAACGGCCACAGGACCCCTTTGGAAAGCGGCTTCCGTAATTCCCTGGATAGGTGCGAATTTTCGGGCTATAACGGAATTAGCCGTCACTGCCGATGACATTGTTTTAAATGCAGTCGAGCCTTTGTTAGAGAAATCTGATTCTTTAAACGTGAGTAGCCTCTTGTCCGCCCAGGGGCAAATTGACATAGATCGGTTGCAAGAGGTAGCGCCCAGCCTTCTCAGCGCGAGCGGTACTGTCACTCTTTCATCCGAGCGTCTCGCATCCATAGACCTGGGAGGATTAATCCCTCAGATCGCCAACCCGATTCGTTCAGCCACGGACCAACTCCGCGAAGCGAGTGGTTTACTACGGACGGCTTCATCTGCCGCACAGCTTTTGCCGTCCATGCTCGGCGCCGAGGAAGCGCGGACATATCTGGTTCTTGTGCAGAACAATGCGGAAGCACGGGCGACGGGTGGCATTCCGGGGGCGTTGGTCATTTTAAACACAAACGGCGGACGAATCTCTCTGGGGGCCCAGAGCAGCGCAAGTGAACTCGGGAGTTTCAAGCCATCCGTACCGGTCGACGCAGAACAGGAATCCATCTACACCGCTCGCCTTGGCACCCAAATGCAAAACGTCAATCTCACACCAGATTTCCCCACCGCGGCGGCAACAGCCAGGCTAATGTGGGAAACTCGCCATCCTAACGAGACATTGGATGGCGTACTTGCTCTCGATCCTGTTGCGCTCTCGTACCTCCTGAAGGCAACCGGGCCGGTGGACGTCACGGATGCAGATATTCTCCGACTAATTGAGGGGACTTCCCTGCCTACCTCATTGACGACAGACAACGTTGTCGCGACGCTGCTCTCGAACGTCTACCGAGAAGTTGTCGATCCAAAAACACAGGATGCCTATTTTGCGGCAGTCGCGGAACGTATTTTCAGCGCGTTTACCACCGGTGACAGCGACAGCGGTACCATGCTGAAAGCTCTGACGACGAGCGCGGCAGAACATAGAATGTATATCTGGTCAAGCCGCGCGGACGAGCAAGACACGATAGAGTCAACAGCGTTGTCTGGATCCATAAACGGCCCCGGTGCAGGAGGCACTGCTTTTGGCGTGTATTTTAACGACGGCACAGGCGCCAAAATGGACTACTACGTCACGCGAAGCGTACAGCTTATCCAGGCCTGCCCCGTGGGCGATTATGGCCAATACACCGTCCGTGTAACCGTAACCAATAATGCTCCAGGGGATGCTGCCTCCAGCCTGCCGAACTATGTGACCGGGGGCGGCGTCTTTGGCGTGGAACCAGGTCGGGTACGTACCAATTACGTGCTGTACGGACCGGCAAAATCATTTGTGGAATCGGCCCGAGTAAATGGCGAGACTGTGGCGGTGGGCTCCGGAAAACACGGACAACGCCCGGTCGGAACGGTTACCCAGGAACTGGCCCCGGGAGAAACAGCAGTCATAGAGGTTGATTTCACCCGGGTGGTTCAGGATTCTGAGCCACGCCTTCACGTTACGCCCACGGTCCAGCCCGTCAAGGACGTGGTACTCCCCATGATTCGAGAAGATAGCTGTCAATAAATAAGTGATGAAGGGATTACATAACACATGAGGCTTGGAGGAAGCCCTTATACCTGTTACCGTAAGAGTGTTTCCGCTTCGTAAAAGCTTCGCGGACGGGCGCATGTCACCGGTTATTATGGGAGAGCGCCGGGACATAACACAGAATTCTATAATTTTGGCTTGGTTTCACGGATTCAGTGGTGGCAACCGACCGACTAACATACCGCAGTCTTTATCAAATGTACCGGGGAGTCTCACACATGAAAAAAACCGTATCCGCACTGGCCCTAGCCGGATCCCTCGCCTTCGTCGGCGCCGGAGCTGCCAACGCCGTCAATAGCTACCCAGCTCCTCCCGCCGGCTCGGTCACCGGCTCAGTCAGTGCAACAATCGTTACACCTGGTGCCACGATTGTCTTCAGTGGATCCGGATTCACCGGCGGAGAACGAATCGTCATCGACGTAACCTACAACAACGATCCCCAGGTTGTTGGCGGAACCGGCATCAACGGACCGATCATCCTTAATCAGCTCATTAGCAGCAACACCGTCACGGCCAACGCAGATGGCACCTTTGCCGCTGACGTAACTCTGGGAAATGCTCCCGGCACCTACACCTTGACGGCCACAGGCCAGACCTCGGGTCACCAGGTGACGGCTACCGTCACGGTTAAGGGGACAGGAGCAAGCGCTGGGGAAGACAACGGCTTGGCTAACACCGGTGCTGACTCGGCCATGCTCCTTTGGGGTGCCGCGGGCATCGTAGCTGTTGGTGCCGGCGTAGCCTCGGTGGCAGTTGCACGTCGCAAGAACGCATAACTAGTCTTCAATTTAGGGGCAGGGCGCAAACCGTTTGGTTTGCGCCCTGCCCCTATTTGTTCTGGTAACGGCTAAGCGACGGGTGATCTCCTCGCAACCTCGGTGGGCTGCAGGACCAATTACTTGGCTTGCAGCCCACCGACGTTTAACCCTATCCGCAGCGCGCAAGCCCTGCTACGATCAACCTGCTCACCGTTCCTCCGCGAACCGGTTAGAGCCAATCGTCTCATTTGCATTACTAGATTCCTGGGGGAATTCTTGCTTTCAGCAGCCTTTATCTCTGCACTTCCATTTTCCGGTGCCATGGCCAGCACCGGCATGATCATCTGGGCCCTCATCGGGCTCGCAGGCATGCTGAGTGGTCTTCTGACCGTCCGCGCCGCCCGACGCCGAAGCCAGCTTGCCGAGCCGACCGTTACCGCTGCACCCGCGGACAGGGCACCGCAGGATACTCCGGGTGCTGAGGCGGAACCGGTTCCGCAGGACAGCATGACTCAGGCCGCTTAGACCGCCATTACTGTCGGCTTCGGACCCGTTCGTCACTGCATCAACACTGCCGCAACCACAACTGCTGTCACCATCGTCAACAGTGCCAGTCCGGCGTAGCTGATCCACTCACGGCGGCTGCGACGATAGTGCTTCCGGCGCCATTCTCTGGTGGGCTCAACTGTATCCATGCGTTCGAACATACGGACATGTCTTCAGCGCGCAGAACCGTAGTCGATACTCGCTTCTCGCAAAAGACCTACGTGCCCCGGCACGCTGCCCGCCAGTCCCGCCGTCGTCGGCCGCCGCACGAGTGCGTCAGTTCGCCGCCAGCAGCGCTTCCTCCAGCGCAACCCACGCGAGCATGGCGCACTTGACCCGTGCCGGATAGCGGGAGACCCCGGAGAACGCCGCAGCGTCCCCGAGCACCTCTTCATCGGCCTCCACTGTGCCGCGGGAGCGCATCACCTCGCGGAAGTTCTCCACCAGGTCCATCACCTCATCCCGGGACAGTCCGGCGGCCAGATCGGTGAGCACCGAGGCCGAGGCCATCGAAATGGAACACCCCTGGCCCTCCCAGCTGATGCCCTCCACCGAGGGCGCACCCGCGCCGGATCCGTCCAGCACCGCACGCAGCGTGATCTCGTCCCCGCAGGTGGGGTTCAGCTGGTGGCTCTCCCCCGCCTTCGCCCCCGCCGGGGCCTCCACCAGGCCGGCGCCGTGCCGGGCCTTGGCGTGGTCCAGGATGATCTGCTGGTACAGCTGCTGCAGCTCGGCGCTCATTTACTTCACTCCAAAGAAGGGACGGACGCCGGCCACCGCGTTCAGGAACGCGTCGACGTCGTCGGTGGTGTTGTACAGGTAGGTGCTGGCACGGGTGGTGGACACCAGGCCCAGCCGGCGGTGCAGCGGCTGCGCGCAGTGGTGGCCCACGCGCACGGCGATCCCCTGGTCATCCAGGAACTGGCCCACGTCGTGGGAGTGGACGCCGTCGACGTCGAACGCCGCCAGCCCGATCCGTTCCACGCCGGAGCGAGGGCCGAGCACGCGGATGCCCTCGATCGCCTCCAAACCGGAAACCAGCCGCTGGCCGAGCGTGGCCTCCCACGCGTGGATGCGGTCCATGCCGGTTTCGCTCAGGTAATCCACCGCGGTGCCCAGCGCCATGGCCTGGGAAATGCGCTGCGTGCCGGCCTCAAAGCGCTGCGGGGCCGGCAGGTACTCGGCCTTCTCCATGGTCACCGTGGTGATCATGGAGCCGCCCGTGAGGAAGGTCGGCATCGCGTTGAGCAGCTCCGCCTTGCCGTACAGCGCACCGATGCCTGTGGGGCCCAACATCTTGTGCCCGGAGAACGCGGCAAAATCCACGTCCAGCGCCTTCACGTCCACCGGCAGGTGCGGCACGGACTGACAGGCATCGAGCACGACGAGCGCCCCAACGTTGTGTGCCAGCGTCACCAGGGTTTCCACCGGGTTGATGGTGCCGAGCACGTTGGAGGCGTGCGTGAACGCCACGATCTTGGTGCGCCCGGTGATCAGCCGCTCGGCCTCCTCCAGCCGCAGCGCGCCGTCGTCGTCCACCGGAATGAACTTCAGCGTGGCGCCGGTGCGGGCGGCCAGCTCCTGCCAGGGAATCAGGTTGGCGTGGTGCTCCATTTCGGTGACCACAATCTCGTCCCCCTCGCCCAGCGCGAAGCGGCGGGCGGCCTCTCCCCCGCGGCCGGCGGCGGCGTTGGAGAAGGCGTAGGCCACCAGGTTCAGGGCCTCGGTGGCGTTGGAGGTCCACACAATCTCATTGGGCCGGGCGTTGATGAACGCGGCCACCTTGGCGCGGGCGTCCTCATACACGTCGGTGGCGGCGACGGCGAGGGTGTGCGCGCCGCGGTGCACCGCTGAGTTGCGCTGTTCATAGAATTCCTGCTCCGCCTCGATCACGCTGAGCGGATTCTGCGAGGTGGCGCCCGAGTCCAGGTACACCAGCGGATGGCCGTTGACCTGCTGGTGCAGGATCGGGAAGTCGTTGCGGATGCGCAGGACCTCGGCGTTGTCCATCAGCCCGGCGGCGGGCTGAAGGGTCTCGGGGGTGGAAACCACAGGCACGGGGAAACTCCTTGGCTGGCGGGGGCTGGTGCGGGGTGCGCAGGGTGACGGAGACCATTACGCAACACAAGTCTGTGCTAATCATCCCACTGCGCGGCCGCGAGCGCACGTGAGCTGCGCCTTAGTTGAGGGCACGGGTACCCCGCAGGCAAGGTGCGGAGGAACTTAGCGTGGCGTGCTCCGGAATACAGGTACCGCGTACTCGTGCTGCCCGCCTGCTGCCGGGAGTAGCTTCCTTGATGGGTGCCGGATTGCGCCCACTGAAGTGCCGCTGGGGCGCAGAGGCAGGGGTTTGGGCATGAACAAAAAACTGACGGCCATTCTGGGCGGGCTCGTTCTCGCCGTTTCGTCGCTGATCGGATTTACCCCGCCGGCGTCCGCACTGTCCCCCGGAGTGGACTTCTCCGCCAACAACCTCCCCACCTGGCAGACCAACGGCATTGTCTGGACCATGGCCGAATCCAACGGGGTGGTCTATGCGGGAGGAACCTTCACCGCCATCCGCCCGCCCGGCGTTTCCGCCGGAGGTGCCGGAACCCAAAGCGCGGTGAACTTCGCCGCCTTTGACGCGTACACCGGCAACCCGATCCAGTGCTCCCTGTCGGTCACCGGCAGCGGCGCCACGGTGCGGGCCATGGACGTCTCCCCCGACGGGCGCACCCTGTACATCGGCGGCAGCTTCAGCAACGTCAACGGAGTCAGCACCAGCCGCATCGCCGCCGTCAACCTGCCCTCCTGCACCGTGAACACCAACTTCCGGCCGCCGGGTCTCTCCGCTACCGTCCGCGCCATCGAAGCCACGAACACCGCGGTCTACCTCGGCGGGGACTTCAAGACCGCGGAAAGCGCCACCCGCAACGGCCTGGCCGCCGTGTCCCCCGGCACCGGCGCACTGCTGCCGTGGGCGCCGTCGGCGGACCAGCCCGTGCGGGCGCTGCACGCTCCGGCAGGGCGCGGCACGGTCATTGCCGGCGGTGACTTCCTGACCATGAACGGCGCCGATTCCAAGGCGCTGGCGGTGCTGGACAGCACCACGGGCGCCAATGTGCGCACCTACCCCAACTTCTTCATTCCCAAAACCTCCAGCGTCAAGTCCATCGACTCCGACGCCACCGGCTTCTACATCGGCAACGAGGGCACCGGCGGCGGCGTCTTTGACGGCCGCGCCCGGCTGGACCTGACCACCTACAACCAGGTGTGGCGCGACACCTGCCTGGGTGCCACGCAGGCGGTGTCCGTGTACGGCAAAACCCTCTATGCCGCGCACCACGCGCATGACTGCTCCAGCATGGACGCCTTCACCGACGGCGTGCGGGTCCACCTCAGTGCGCAGAGCGTGGACAGCCCCTCCCCCATGATGCAGTGGAATCCGATCACCAATGACGGCCAGGGCGAAGGCCTGGGCCCGCGGGCGCTGGCCCACACCACGGCCGGCGGCGGCAGGGACGTCCTCTGGACGGGCGGGGAGTTCACCACCGTCAACGGTTCCGCGCAGCAAAGCCTGACCCGGTTCGGGCCCGGGCCGGGAACCGCAGGTCCCGGCACACCCCAGTTTGTCAGCGGCGAGTCCCGTGCCTCCGGCCAGAACACCGTCACCTGGCAGGCCGCCTCGGATCCGGACGATTCGAACCTCACCTACAGCATCTACCGGAACGGGTCCTCCACTGCGCTGGGCACGGTGGCGGCGTCGTCACTGTGGTGGGACCTTCCGCAGGTGTCCTTCACGGATACGACGGCGGTGCCCGGCACCGTGTACACCTACCGGGTCCGCGCCACCGATCCCAGCGGGCACACCGGCGCCCTCTCCGCGCAGGTGCAGCTCACCACCGCGTCCTCGGCGGCCCCCTATCCCGCCCTGGTGCGGGCCGACGGCGCCACCACCTACTGGCGGCTAAACGACGGCTTCACTGCGGCCGCGGATTCCTCCGTTGGAAACCGGATGGGGCTGCCCTTCGGCGGACCCGGAATTGCCGGTGCAGCCGGAGCCCTGGCCGGAGACAGCAACCGGGCCGCCACCTTTGACGGCACGGATGACCTCATCTACGCACCCCAGCGGATCAACGCGCCGTCGGTTTACAGTGCCGAAGCCTGGTTCCGCACGGACACGGTGCAGGGCGGCAAGATCCTGGGCTTCGGCAACGGACAGCCCCGGCGCAACGGAACCTACGCGGGCTACAGCTCCGCGTACGACCGCCATGTGTACATGACGGACGCCGGGAAACTGGTGTTCGGCGTCTGGACGGGCTCCCGGGTGGTGATTACCTCCCCTGCCAGCTACAACGACAACGCGTGGCATCATGTGGTGGCCACTCAGGGTCCGCGCGGCATGGTGCTGTACGTGGACGGCGTGCAGGTTGCTTCCAATACGGTTTCGGCGAACACCGTGAGCCTGGGTTCCTGGCGGATTGGCGGGGATTCGATTCCGTCCACCTGGCCGAGTGCTCCGAGCAGTCGCCACTTCAGGGGCGCCATTGACGAGTTTGCCGTCTACCCCACGGCGCTCACGGCCGCGCAGGTGGCGGCGCACAACCAGCAGGGGCGCCGGTAAGCATGGGACAGCAGCATCAGCGCTGACGGGGCGGACGGCGGCAGCACACGGGGACGGCGCATTGCGCTGCTGGCTGCCGCCGCCGTCGTACTGGCCGGCATGGCCGCTGTCCTGCTGTGGCCGGCACCGGTGGACCGCCCGCTGTACGGCACCATCCTGCGCCTGATCCGGCGGCTGCAGGGCCACGGGCTGCCCGGCTGGGTGGACTACGCAGCCGTGGAGTCCGCCGCCAATGTGCTCCTGTTTGTTCCGCTGGGTGTCCTCGCGGCTGCTTTCCTGCCGGTGCGCCGCTGGTGGCTGGCGGTGCTGCTGTGCGCCGGGCTCACGGTGGCCGTGGAAGGGTTCCAGGACGTGTTCCTTGCCGGCCGGCAGGGCGATGTCCACGACGTCATCCTCAATACCTGCGGCGCGCTGCTCGGTGCACTGGCCTTATCCGTGGTGCGGCAGCTCGGCAGCGCTTACCGGAGGCGCCGCCGTCGTCGTTCTGTGCTGTCCCGGGATGCGGGCGGGAGGGTGCCTAGGTGACCTTCACGCGGCGGAACTCCACCGGCGCATCATCGGAATAGTTGCGGGAGAGGCCAAAGTAGCCGCCGCGGAACTTGCGGTCCGAGGCCTGGCCGGACCAGCCGATGCCGTCCAGCCGCGTGTAGCGGATGCTGTCCGGAGCAATGTCGATTCTGAAGGTCATCCATTCACCCGCCGTCACCGGCTGCGTGTCCACGGAGCTCAGGCGCAGGCCGCCGGCCTCCCCGGGGCTGCGCAGCAGCAGCGACATTTCCCCGGTGGGGCGGACGATCAGGTGGTAGCCGCCCACGTCGCTGGGAATCAGCACCCGGTAGGGGCGGTCATCGTCCTGGCCGAAAATGATTCCGGCATGCAGGGCGTTGTCCGGCGGCAGGATGTCCGGCCAGCGCATGTCGAACTGAATACTGTACAGCTCCCGCTTCACCGGGCCCATGGAGCCCAGCCGGTAACTGCTGTTGGCCTTGGCCGCCATCAGCAGGGTTCCCTCGGCCGGGATCAGCGCAGGCTGCAGGTCCCAGCCGGCGCCCACCTGCCAGGGCAGGTCCCCCGCAGCCCGGAGGCCGTCGGCAAAACAATCGGAGGTCTCCAGCGGCTCGTCCGCGGCAAGATACGGCAGGTTTGCGCACATCAGCCCCGAGGCTCCCAGGTCCAGGAGCCGGTCCCGCAGCTCGCGGGTGTGGACCTCCCAGCAGATCACGGGTTTGCCGGTGGCCACCACGGCGGCCAGTTCGGCGTCGGACGCGGAGTGATGAACGCCCAGAAGAGTGAACTGGTCTGCGAGCGCCGGAACCAGTTCCAGCTGCTCCGCGGTGAAATAGCCCCAGCTGGTGTAGCCGCGCTTGGTTGCCGCCTCCACCTGCCCGGCCTGGGCGGACTGTTTCCAGATGAAGTGGCTGTTTGAGTCGGGATAGCTGTCCATCAAATCCAGCAGCGCCTTGGCATTGGTGCCCTGCTTGTCCTCAAGGAACAGCACATGGGTGGCGGCGAAGGCGTCCAGGACGTCCTTGAGCAGGGGAATCTTTTCCGGCTTCGACTCCGGGCCGAGCCATGCCCGTGCATCAACAAGCACCTCGGAGAGCTGGGCGTAGGTGGAATCCTTGATGACCAGCTTGGTTCCGGTGGTGCGTTCGGTGGTCAGGTCATGGTGGCAGACCAGCTGCCCGTCCAGGGTGGCACTGACCGATACCTCCAGGGCAACGGCTCCCGCCTTCACGGACTCCCGGTACGCGGTCATGGTGTGCTCGGGCCAGTTGTCCCAGGATCCGCGGTGCGCCACCAGGAACGGCGTGGCGGCAAGCATCGATTCCACGGTGTGGACGGGAGGCGGTTCAGGGGTGGGTTCGGTTGCCGCGCCGGGAGTAAGCCTGCCGGTGCAGCCGGCCAGGAACAGGCCCAACGCACCCAGACCAAGCACCTGACGCCGGGACGGCCCGGACGGGTCGCGGGAGTTTCCCGGCGGATTCATGCGGTCCAGCGGATTCATGCCTGACGGGCTGCGTCCTCGGCACGGCCGCCGTCAAGAATCGTCAAGGCTCGGCGGAGCACTGTCGAAGAGGTGCTGACGGTGTACGGGAAGTAGACCACTTCCACTCCGATCAGGGCCATGTCCCGCTCCAGGCGCTCGCCCTTCTCGGTGCCCTTCCAGTCATCGCCCTTGAAGAAGATGTTGAACCCCACCTCGCGCCAGGTGTCCGCCTTGTTCAGGTGCGTGTCCACCACCACCGCATCCACATAACGGACGCTGCGGACAATTTCCATCCGCTCCGCCAGCGGAATGACCGGTGTGGTTCCTTTCAGGCGCTGCGTCATTTCCGGAGAGGCAACTCCTGCAATCAAATAGTCGCACTGGCTGCGGGCGTGCTTCAGCAGATTCAGATGCCCGATATGGAAGAGGTCATAGGCGCCCGAGGCGTAGCCGATCCTAACCGCCATGTGTCCCTACCCCCGCGTTTGATCTGTGGTTTCCGAGATCATCGTGCGGGGCGCAGGGGGTGCCGGTAAAGCGTTTATCCCGGATTCACGTAGCACCCCGGAAAACATGAGTAGAAGCAACTTACCGGCGGGTAGGCACCGCAATTAGTCGAGTAAAGGCCACCGTGTGCCCTGCGACGCGCCGCCGCTACGATTCCAACAGATTCGGGCCGTGGGTCCGTCCTTCTTTCCATAAGGTGGTCTGGCCGTGTACAAAAAACTGGCGGCAGTTTGTTCAGCTGCAGCTGTTGCAGCAGCATCATTGATCGGCCTGGCCGCTCCCGCATCCGCGCTGTCCCCCGGTGTGGCGTTCTCCGCAATTGCCCTGCCCACGTGGCAGACCAACGGCATTGCCTGGGCCATGGCCGAGGCCAACGGCGTGATGTACGTGGGCGGAACCTTCACCCAGGTCAGGCCGCCGGGCACCGCCGCCGGCAGCAGCCAGTCCCAGGCAGCAGTGAACTTCGCCGCCTTTGACGCCTACACCGGCAGCCCCGCTTCCTGCTCCCTGTCCTTCACCGGCGGAACGGGCGCCACGGTGCGTGCCATGGACACCTCCCCCGACGGCCGGAAGCTGTACGTGGGCGGCAACTTCACCACCGTGAACGGCGTGGCCGCCAACCGGATTGCCGCGATCAACCTTCCGGACTGCACCGTGGACACCACTTTCCGCCCGGGAACCGTCAACAGCACCGTGCGCACCATTGCCGCTACGGCCAATGCCGTCTATTTCGGCGGGGACTTCACCACCGTCAACGGAACCGCACGCAGCCGCTTCGCCGCCGTGACCCCCGCCGGAGCGCTTCTGCCCTGGGCTCCGGCAGCCGACGGCGTGGGCCGGGCGATCGATGTGCCGGCCGGCCGCAGCGTGGTCCTCATTGCCGGGGACTTCAGCAACGTCAACGGCGCCGAGTCCCGTGCCATGGCCGTGGTGGACAACGCCTCCGGCGCCAACGTGCGCACCTATCCGGCAGCGGGCTACATCCCCGCCACCGCCGTACTCAAGGACATCACCAGTGACGGGACCAGTTTCTATGTGGCCGGCGAGGGCATGGGGTCACGGTCCTTCGACGGCCGGGCCCGGCTCTCGCTGAGCAACAACTATGAGCAGATCTGGAAAGACACCTGCCAGGGCGCCACGCAGGCCGTGCTGCCGTACAAGGACGTCCTCTACGGTGCGCACCACGCGCACGACTGCTCCAGCATGGGCGGGTTTGCCGACGGAGTGCGCCGGCACCTCACAGCCCAGGACATCAACAATCCCTATCCCTTCCTGGGCTGGAGCCCGGACACCAACGACGGCGCCGGCGAAGGCCTTGGCCCGCGGGCCCTGGAAACCACGAACACCGGCAACGGAGATGTCCTGTGGGTAGCCGGTGAATTCACCACCGCCAACAGCACCGCCCAGCAGTCGCTGACCCGCTTTGGCCCCGGGCCGGCGTCGGCCGCGCCCGGCACTCCGGCCAACGTCCGGGCAGCAAGCCTGACCGCGGGCCAGAACCAGATCCGCTGGACCCAGAGCGTGGACAACGACGATTCGCAGCTCACCTACAGCGTGTACCGCAACGGCAGCTCCACCGCCCTGGGCACCGTGTCCGGAAACTCCGTCCTGTTTGAAACGCCCCAGCTCACCTTCACGGACCGCACCGCAACTCCGGGCACGGCGTACAGCTACCGGGTGCGGGCCAGCGACGGAACGAACGTCAGCGCCCTCTCCGCCCAGGTCTCCGTCACCACCGCCACCAGCACCCAGCCCTATCCCGCGGAAGTACTCGGCGACGGCGCTTCGACCTACTGGCGTCTTGACGACACTCCGGCCACCGCCCCCGTGGACAGCTCACCGGGCAACAACCGCGGCGTCACCTACAGCTCTCCCCTTCTGGGCGGCACCGACGGCGCCGTAGCCGGCAGCACCGCCGCCGTGTTCGACGGCGTGGATGACCAGGTGTCCGGCCAGCAGCGGTCCGCGGCACCCACCAGCTTCAGCGAAGAGGTCTGGTTCAAGACAGACACCGTCAACGGCGGCGAGATCATGGGCTTCGCCTCCGGCCAGCCCAACCGCAAAGGCGACCGGAACAGCACCGGCACCGTGGACCGCAACCTCTCCATGACGGCCTCCGGCACGCTCGTTTACGGCGTCCTCAACGACGCCAATGAGCGGGTCAACCTCACCACCGCCGGGACCTACAACAACAATGCCTGGCACCACGCCGTCGTCACCCAAACACCGGCAGGAGCCACCCTGTACGTGGACGGCAACGTTGCAGCCAGCAGCCGGAGCGCTGCGGCGCAAACCTACACCGGTTCCTGGCGGGTGGGCGGAGATACTCTCCCCGCCGCCGCAGCGGACCCGACCACAGGTTTCCCGGGACGGCCGGTCGCCAACTACTTCGCCGGTGCCATGGACGAGTTCTCCGTCTACCCCACGGCGCTGAGCGCCGCTCAGGTGGCAAAGCATTACGTGGCCGGGGGCGGCACCATCGCCCCGCCGGCTCCTGCTCCCGACACCACGGCTCCGGCCGCGGTCACCGGTGCCGCAGTTGCCGTCAGCGGCACCACCGCCTCGCTGAGCTGGAATGCCGCCACGGACAACGTGGGCGTCACCGGTTACCGCGTGTACCGCTCCACGGCCGGGGACTTCAGCCCGTCCGCGGACACCCTGCTGACCACCACCCCGGAGTCGGTACTTTCCTACACCGATGCGGGGCTGGCCCCGGGAACGTACTACTACCGGGTAGCCGCGGTCGACGCCGCCGGCAACGCCGGTGCCCCGTCCGCCCCGGCCAGTGCCACGGTGGTGGCTGCTCCGCCGCCCGCGAAGCCGGTGACGCTCTCACTGACGCCCGCCGAGGACACCTACGTCAACCAGGGTGCGCCCAGCGCCACCAACGGAACCGCCAACTCCATGGCATCCCGGGGCACGTCCGCCTACACCTCGTACCTGCGGTTCACTCCCGGCACCCAGGTGCCGGCCGGCATGCGCCTGATCTCTGCCTCGCTGCGGCTCTACACCGTTGCCGACTCGATCAGCGGATCTCTTGACCAGCACACGGTCCAGCCGGTGACCGGCAGCTGGACGGAAGCCGGCACCACCTACCGCACCCGGCCCGAGCTCAGCTCCGCGGTGCTGGGAACCCTGTCCCCCGTTGCAGGCAATACGCCCTACAGCGTGAGCCTGGACCCCGCAGCTGTCTCCGCGATGCTGGAGAACTCTGTGGACCTGGCCGTCACCAGTGCGGGTACAGACAACGCCTGGTTCTACACCAAGGAGGCAACCTCCACCCGGCGGCCTGTCCTCACCTTGGAGTTCGGTCCCCAATGAACCCCCTAGCCCACCGTCCGGCCGGAAACCGCGGCCCCTAGTTTTGCCAGTTGGTCCCCTCGATAGAAAGTCCCCTTCATGAAACCAGGTCTCAAAAGATATGCTCTGGGATTGCTGCTGTTGCCGCTGCTGGGTGCGGCAACAGGGTGCAGCTCCCAGGATTCTTCACCCGATGCGGCGGCCCCAGCCACCGTGCCCCCGTCTGCGGTAAAGCCAGGGGCAACGCCGTCCTCCTCCGCCGGAACCGCCACCGGTTCGCCGGCAGCCGATAAGCCGGCTGCTGGTAAGTCCGCTGCTGCCAGCCAGGAGCCGGGGCCGGGAACTGAACCCGGTGCTGACTCCGGCGCCAGCTCCGGGCCCGACCCCGGCGCCGTCGTCCAGTCGCCGCAACCCGCTCCGGAACCCACCTTCGACGCGCCGCAGGCACAGTTCCTGGCGGACAAAGTGCCCGAAGGCACCGATCCCAATGCGGTGCTGCAGGTGGGGCAGGAACGCTGCGACCAGCTGATCAGCGCCAAAGCCATGGATCCCGAATCAGTGATCAGCGAACTGATCATGAACCCGGCTTCCGACACCATGGATGCCATTGGCTCGCTGTGCCCGGAGATGCAGCCCGAGCTGGATGCGGCGGCCCGGGGATTCCCCGACGGCACATTCACCGTTGGCCAGGCCGCTCCGCACAGCGAGAAACCCTCGATTGCACCGGGCACCTACCGTGCCTACGGCGCCCCCGAGGGCTGCACCATCTCCGTCTACGCCGGAAACGGCAGCCTGATCGGCGCCTACGACGGCTCCTCGCCGGTGGAAATCACTGCCGGAGCAGCGCGCGTGGAATCGGATCAATGCTATTCCTGGTTCCGGTCATGACACCGGCCCAGAATTTACTTCACATTCACCTGCCTATCCTAGGGAAGGGGTAACCAATGGATATGCGAGAACAAATACTTATTCTTCGCCGCAATTGGATGCTCATAGTCTCACTGGCCCTCATCGGGCTCATCACTGCCGGCATTGTTTCGGTGGTAATGCCAAAAACATACACAGCAACAAGCAGCGTGTTTGTTTCCACCCAAAACGTGGGAACCTCCGCTGAACTCCAGCAGGGCAGCGACTTTGCCCTGGCACGGGTACAGTCCTATGTTGATCTGGCCACCAAGCCGCAGGTCCTGGATCCCGTGATCGAGAATCTGGAACTGGATATGACCCCCCAGGAGCTGGCCACCAAAATCAAGGCATCAACGTCCCGCAACACCGTCCTCATCGATATTCAGGCGGTGGATTCATCACCCGAAGGGGCAGCGGATATTGCCAACGGCGTGGTGGCGAACCTGATTTCCTCAGTTGCTGATTTGGAGCGGCCCACCAACGGACTGCCGTCTCCGGTGCGCATGAGCTCGGTGGACACGGCCCAGCCGCCCACCTCGGCCTCCAGCCCCCAGACTTCTTTGAACCTGCTGCTGGGCCTGTTGTACGGGCTCGCCGTCGGACTGGTGGTGGCAATCCTGCGCCACGTCCTGGACCGGCATGTGCGGTCCGAAGCCGATGTCCGCAAGTCCACGTCGCTGCCGCTCCTGGGCGGAATCACGGAGTCCCCGGCCACGCGGCACAGTTCACGGCCGATCGTCCTGGGCGGCCCCGGTACTGATGCCTTCCGCCAGCTGCGGACCAACCTTGAGTTTGCCGCCGTGAGCCAGCAGATGAAGTCGCTGGTGGTGACCTCCTCCCAGGCCGGGGAGGGCAAGAGCACCGTGGCGCTGAACCTGGCCCTGAGCATTGCGCAGAGCGGCCAGAAAGTGATTCTGGTGGACGCGGACCTGCGGCTTCCGTCCGTGGCCGCGGCTACCGGATTGGAAGGCAACATTGGTCTGACAACGGTTTTGATTGGCCGGACCACGCTGACCGAAGCTACCCAGCACTGGGGCTCCGGCGGCCTGTCGGTCCTGACCTCCGGGCCCCTGCCCCCCAACCCCACCGAGCTCCTGGGATCCGCCGCCATGTCGGAGCTGATCGCCGAGCTCGAGTTGGAATATGACACCATCATCCTGGATGCTCCGCCGGTGCTTCCGGTGGCCGATGCTGCCATCCTGACCCGGCAGACCGACAGCATCCTTCTGGTGGTCGGCGCCACCCGGGTCAGCCAGCACAACCTGTCCAAGGCCGTGGAACAGCTGAGCCTGGTCAACGCGAATGTGGTGGGCGTAGTCCTCAACCGCATTCCGCGCACCGGACCGGATGCCAATTCCGCTTACCTGTCCGAGTACGGCGTGACTCCGCTGCCGGTACTCCGGGACAGCGACGGCGGCCCCGCGTCTCCGGTGGCCGAAGCTGAAGCAGCCATTCTGCGCGACAGCGACAACGCCTCGGACCAGCCGCTGCGCTCCGGAGCACACACCGCCTAAGGCCGACAGCCGCAAACAGCCCTCCGGACGATGTGCAGGTTACCTGCGCACCGTCCGGGGGGCTGTTTGTGTTGGGGGCTGTTTGCGTTGGAGGGCGTTTACCTTTGGGGTTGTTTGCGTTGGAGGGCCGTTGTCCGTGCGGGCTCGTGGGTTCACGATTCCGACGGGCTGTGCATCCGCCGGGCGGTGGGCTGCCTGCCGGGCGGGTGGGTGGATCCCAGTGCCGGGCGGGAAGCGCCTGGTCAGTCTGCCGGTTCGAGCGCGGCATCCGCCGTCTGTACAGGGCGGTTCCGGATGCGCACCGCCATCAGGCCGGACACCGCAGCCACAGCCACGGCGGCCGCAAAGCCCCAGGCGGACGCGGCAGCAGATCCGGTGGCGGCAAAGCCCAGCGGCAGGGCCAGGGTCAGGGCGGCGAGGACGCCGCGCATCAGGGTGGAAAGCTGGTTTGCCTGCGATGCGCGGAAATACGCCAGCAGCACCGTGTACGGCACCATCGCCAGGTACTGCAGGGCGTACGGCAGCCGGAGATCCTCGGCATTGCGCCACGTGTCTCCGAGCACGAACTCCCCCGCGGACGCCGGCAGCAGCAGCACAGCCGCTCCCCATCCCACGGCCAGGACCAGCACAATGGCCAGTGTTTCAAGCAGCCTGCTGCGGAAGGCCGAGGTCCCCCGGGTGCGGACCAGTTCCGGAATGACGGCGGTCTTGATGGCGCCAAACACGGTGTTCAGCGGAGAGAAGAGCAGCTGGGCCGCGCGGAGAGCACCCACGCCGGCCGCCCCCAGGGGAAACACCAGCAGATACAGCACAGCAAAGGTGGAGGCATTCAGGGTGAGGAACTCGGCCAGGTAGCGGAACGAGAAATCCCGGTTCAGCCAGAGCCAGCGCGCCCCGGAGACAACCGCCGGAACACAGCGGGCCAGCAGCAGACCGATCGCAAGGGAGGCGGCGGCCCCGATCCCCCACCACAGCAGGACCAGCATCAGACTCCCGCCGGACCGTACTGCCAGCAGCATCGCAGTGATCGATCCGACGGCCCAGATCCCGTCGATGAGAAGGGCAAGGACGGGCCGGGCCTGGCAGATAAACAGGTAGCGAACAGCGTCCTGCAGCAGGACAAAGGGTGAGAGGGCAGCCATGAGCAGCCAGAGCTCGGCATGGTCCGCTCCGCCCAACAGTGCCCCGGCCAGCAGGAACAGAACGGCTGGAACGGCAACCAGCACTGTTGCACCCAGGCTCGCGGAAGGAGTGGCCGGGGTCAGGTCACCCGTCCGGGAGTAGCGCACCAGGAGGGTCTCCCCCACCAGTGCGCGCTGCGCGCCCAGGAACAGCAATAACCCCGCATACGCGAGGGAGAACTGGCCAAAATCAACAGCGGTGGCTACGTTGGCGGCAATCGCCACGGCCACGAAGTTGGAAACACTCGAAACACCCTGGTCTGCAAAGGTTACGAGCCGCCGGACACCGCTCACTTAGTCCAGCGCCAGGAGCTCGGACCGCCACTTGGGCAGGAACGCCAGGCACATCAGCACATGGGCCGCGGCCAGCACCGCATATGCGGCAAGGAAGACCGTGGGCCAGGGCAGCAGCAGGAAGGCCAAACACGTCATGCCGTAGTCCACGGGCAGGGTCATGATGGAGCGCCGGAGCAGGCGCCGGTTGTTTTCCCGGTCCGCAGCAGGTGACGCGGCACCTGAAGATGCAGCCGCGGCCGTCTCCGTCCGGCGGGCGTTGCGGCGCAGCTGATCCACCAGCGCTCCGCCGAAGAAGATGCAGGAACTGGACAGGAGAAACAGTCCGCAGCCGGCTGCCAGGAGCACATGGTCATAGTCGGTGGTCCGGGCCAGGAAGCAGAAGGCCGCCACATGCATCACGGTGATGCGCCCGTTGTCCAGGGCATGGTCCAGCCATTCTCCGAAGGCGGAGCTGGCGCCCTGCAGCCGGGCAAGCTGCCCGTCGGCGGAATCCAGCACGTACCCCAGGGCGAGCAGGACGCCCACCAGTGCCGTGGAGAGGTTGGCCTGCGCGCCGAACGCCAGCCACAGCAGTGATCCGTACGTCAGCAGTGCGCCGGCAAAAGTGACGTGGTTGGGCGTGAACCGGCTGTGGCGCAGGGCAGCGGCAACGGCCCGGCCCGCGGGCCGGTTGACGTACAGGAGGTAGAGCGGGACGCCCTTGCGCGTTTTTTGTGCCTGTTTGAGCTCGCTGAAAGATTCCTGGAAGGTGGCCCGGGCAGAGGGCGGCGGTACGGTCCGGCTCATGATTGCAGCCTTTCTTGGCGGTTGGTCACGGCTGTCAGGATCAGGATGGAGAGCACCAGGACCACCAACCGTCCCATGGACTGCAGCAGGGATCCGCGCAGGAGGATGAACAGGTACCCGGCAAAGATGGAAATGCCCAGGTAACCCACCGAGCCCTTGCTGAGGATTTCCGCCCGGAAGCCCGTGTCCAGCCGCCGGGCCAGCAGGCCCAGTCCCACAAACGTGACGATCAGGCCCAGCAGTCCAAAATTGATCCAGGCTTCGGCCCACAGCGGAGCCGAGAGGTTGAGGTTGTTGCTGTTCATCCACAGCCCCACCTCAACGCCGGTGTCCAGCGGTTTGTCCGTCCAGACCACCCGGGGCACCCAGAACAGAATCGGGCCCAGCATCTGCATGCCCCACGAGTATCCGTGGTCCAGGGTGTACCCCAGGGTATTGGCCAGCATGGTGAACTGGTCGTAATCCTTGGTGGCGATGGTGGTCCAGATGGAGTCCACCTGCAGGGGTACGCCCGCGCCGGCAGCCCGCCGGGTGACGTCCGCCAGCGGGAAGACCACCACGGAAGCAATGACGCCGCCGGCCACGGCAGCGTTGAACAGGCCCTTCCTGCCGCGGATCAGCGGCAGCATCAAGCCGAAGAGCACGGCCAGGGTCCAGTACCGGGAGTTGGAAACGGGGTTGTTGACGATGACGTTGATGATCACCAGGGCCGCGACAATGAAACCGTCGACGGCGGCCAGGGTGCGGTCACGCGTGCGCCAGACGTGCAGGTAGAAAATCAGCGCAGTGAGGCAGGCTACGGAGCCCAAGGCAGAGACGATCGCGCGCAGGGCCTGCCCGCTGTCGGGGCTGATCGCATCCAGTGCCTGGCTGGTTTCCTGGCGGCTCAGGAAGAACACCTGCGGCCCGCCAACCTGGACGATGTACACCAGGGCTGCCACCAGTGACGCGACCGAGAACACGCGCAGCACGTCCAGGCTGCGCAGCGTCCGGAAGCGCAGGCGGGGCCCGCGGAAACTCCGCCGCCGCGCCCGCACATGGTAGGCGAGGTCGAAGCAGACGCATCCCAGCAGCGTGAGCAGGCTGGCCATGGTCAGCAGGGTTTCATCCACCTGGATGGCCAGGGCGGTGCTGCGGCCGGTGGTCAGCTGCGCCAGCGGCGCCAACCCCATTCCCGTGTAGACGAAGATCCAAAACACGCCGGCGACCGGCCGGATATCCGTCTGCCAGAGGAGGGTGGCCAGCTTGGTGGCGGCGTATACCAGCACGGCGTAGCGGATGAGGAAGTTGGTGTCCGTATAGAACACGGCCGCGGCACCGCGCACCTGCAGCGGCAGCACCACCGCAAACAGCAAAAAGGCAACCAGTGCGACGGCGGTGCGGACACCTGAGCGGCGCGAGTCACTTGGCGCTCCGTCAGCCGGGTCCGGCAGGATGAGGGCGGAGCGCCGCACGGGCATGGGTTCAGCGTGCATCGGTGGCCTCCGCATAGTGGGCAGCGAGGCTTTCCGCGAGCCGTTCGGCGGACCAAAGCCGGTGGTGCAGCCGACGGGCATTGGCGCCCAGCTCGGCCCGCCGCTGCGGGTCCACGGCCAGCTTGCGCATGGCTTCGCAAAAGGCATCAGCTGACGGTTCCGCGAGCTCAGCGGCGTCACCGGCACGCAGATCTGCCGACAGTCCGCAGTCGTTGGTGATGATCAGCGGTGTTCCCACCGCAGCCGCTTCAAGGACTGACATTGGATAGGGCTCCTTCAGTGCCGGCAAAACGTAGGCGGTGCTGCCGGCCATGGCTGCCTGCAGCTGTTCCGGGGCCAGCTCCCCGGTCAACGTGAACCGATCGGCGTGTGCCGAAGCTTCGATCAGGGCGCGGACGCGGGCTTCTTCGCCCTGGTCCGGGCCGGCGAGGACAAAGCGGGCCTCGAGTCCGGCGTCGAGGGCTGCCAATGCAGCCTGGACAAAAACGGCGGGCTGCTTGCGGGCGGAAAGCCGCGCGGCAAACAGGAAAACTGTCTGTTCCGGGTCTGACCAGCGCAGCGTCGTCTCTGCGCTGGCGTTGACCACCCGGCGCATCCGCGTCCGGTCCACGCCAAGCTGCTGGAGTCCGTCTTCTTCTTCTGCGGTCAGAGTCAGCCAAAGCTGCGGTATCCGTACCAGCCAGCGCGTGATGACGGCGTCGAACAGGCGCACCGGCAGCGCGGAGGAGGGGGCCAGCATGCCGTGCGACTGGGCGATCACCGGGGCCCTCCCCCGCCGCAGCAGCGCGGTGGTGGACGTGGTGATGAAGTCCCGGCACAGGTGCACCTGGACTACGTCGGCCGTGCGGGCGCGGGAAGCAACGTAGCGGGGCAGCTGCAGGCTCGCCAGTCCCCTCAGCCGCGCTCCGGGCAGCGGACGGCGGACCCGGAAGAACTTCGCGGTGCCGTCGGAGGACGCCGGGAGCTTGCCCAGCCATCCGCCGATGAGTTCCACCTGCATGCCCGCACGGCGCAGCGCCGCGCTCTGCGTCCGGGCAACAGCCCAGACTCCGCCGGCGGCGGCCCCCGGACCGGCCAGGCCGCCAAGCTGAATGACCTTGGCGCTTGAGGTACTAGCCACGGTCCGTGCCCCCGGCTCCGTTGGCGCCCGCGCGCTGCAGTTCACGGCTCTTGAGGCCGATCTGCCAGTAATAGGTGGAAAGAGCCAGGGCGTAGTCAAAGCCCGCCCGGCCGTCCAGGAAACCGCGGCGCAGCACGTAGCTGTACAGAAAGAACACCAGGGGCTTCAGCGGAACGGCATCGAACCGCCGGCCCTGGCTGCTCTTGGACTCGCGGACACTGCCCCGGGTCTCAGGATGGGTGCGGATATACGCTTCCCAGTCGGAGTAGCGGTTGTGCCGGTCAAACCAGGTCCGCACCGGGTCAACGTCATGGTGGACCAGCAGGGCCTCGGTGCACCCCACGGGTCCGTCCGGTTCAGGCTGGTAATGCGCTTCAACTTCGCCCATGCCGGGCAGATGGAGCAGGTCGATGTTCCGGAACGCGTTGTGTCCCCGGCGCAGGAAGGAGCGCTTGACCACCCGGTGTCCGTGGCGCAGGCCGGTGCCGGCAAAGTGATAGGCAACGGGCAGGTCGTAGGCAACCCGGGTCTGCTCAGGGTCTTCGGCGATGGCCCGCAGCTCCTGCGCAAGTTCCGGTGTGGGGTATTCGTCCGCATCCAGCATGAGCAGCCACTCGTTGCGGGTTTCCACCTGTTCCAGCTGCCACTGCTTCTTCTGCGGGAACTTCCCGTCCCACGTGAAATTAATGACTGTTGCTCCTGCTTCCTTGGCTAATTCCGCAGTGCGGTCCGTGCTGTTTGAATCTACAACAATAACCTCATCAAACTCTGTCAAGGCCGCAAGGCATTTGTTAATTCCCTCTTCTTCATTCTTTGTTTGAACCAACACGGAAACAGGTATTTTATTCACGTACTCTCCCCCTGAAGCAGGTATTTCATGTTTTTTATTGGAGCATTCATTCCAGAGACCGCTCAGTTATCATTTAGAAATGCCAACTAGCCGTGAGGTTCGCCGCACATCCTATTTCTCCCGTCGCCGATGGCCCCGTGCCCTGGGCTTTCTGGTGCTGCTCGCCGCAGCCTCCCTGCTGTCCTTTTACGCCCTTTCCAATTCGGATCAGGCGATCGGTGACCCGCGCACCGGAACGGCTGCGGAAGGACCCGCTGTCCCGAAGGTTCCCCAGCTGGACATCCTGGGAGACTCCTACGTGGCCGGCTCCTCCGAGGGCGGCATCGGACCGGCCAACTGGACCCGGCTGGTGGGAACCCGCTTCTACGAGCAGGGCCCCCAGGTGGAGATGAGCGTCATGGCCCAGCCCGGCTCCGGTTACCTCACCCGCGGCGCCACTGATCTGGTGTTCCGGGAAGCCGCCACGCTCCGGCTTCGCTCCACCGCCGACGTGGTGGTGGTCTTCGGCAGCCGCAACGACGGCCGGCAGACGGACATGGCCATGTACCAGGCGGCCAAGATGCTGTACTCCGACATCCACGACATTGCCCCTCAGGCCAAGGTGGTGGTTTTCGGTCCGGTGTGGGTGGACGCCGATGTCCCGGACTTCATCTCCGCCAACAACGCGGCCATGGCCCGGGCAGCTGCCGAGGAAGACGTCCAGTACATCGATGCCCTGGCCGAAGGCTGGTTTGCCGGCTCGGAGCAAGGACTGATCGGCGAGGACGGCATCCACCCCACCGATGTTGGCCACGCTTACCTGGCCGAGAAGATCTTCCCCATTCTCAACGAGGTCATCCGGAACCTCCCGCCGGCCGCCTAATCCGCCCCGCTCTCCGAAGTTCATGCCGGCCCGCCGGCATCTTCGGCACCGGGCTCCGCGGGGAACCTGTTGCCCAGTTCCGCGGGCTGGGCCGTGGACCCGTACACACGGTTTGCGCCCACGGTTCCCTTGACCACGGTCATCGGCTGGACGACGGCGGACTCCCCGATGCTGGACCCGCCCAGCACCATGCAGCGCGAGGTAATCCAGGCGCCGTCGTCAATCCGAATGGGACTGGTGACCAGTCCCATGTCCGTCCGGACGCGGTGGCTGCCCGTCGTCAGGAAGGTCTCCTGCGAGATCACGACGTCCGATCCCACGTAGACGTGGTCCTGGTTGTGGAACCAGACGCCCTCGCCAATCCAGGTGCGCTCCCCGATGTGCAGCTTCCACGGCGACTTCACCCGCGTGCGCGGACGGAAAATCACGCCCTCCGCGATTTCCGCGCCAAACGCCCGAAGCACGGCCACGCGCAGGCGTGAACTGATCTGCCACGGGTTGGTGACGAACACCAGTTCGCAGGCGGACCAGAGATACACCACGGCACGCGGCTTCCCCCACGATTCCCCGGCACCGGGGGCAAGGGACAGGTCAATCGGAGGACGACGGCGCCGGCGGCTGCCGCCGTCGTCCTCCTGCGGGATCCCCGCCGGCGGCTGCCGGGCTGAACGCTGTGCATGTTCGAGCATCATGAGACCTTTCGTGTACTGTCCCGGAGCCCGGGGGCCGCCGCATGCGCGGGGCGGACCCGCGGCGGAACACCGTCGGACTGCTGGGCCGCGGCTTCCGCCAGGCCGTCGGGAAAACCCGCCGCCCGGGCCGGGCGCTCGGCCAACCCTGCCGGAGCACCGGGGAGCCCCGCCACGGCATGCTTAAGCACCGCTTCAAAGCGGTCCGCAATGGGACCGATGCCAAAACGGTTTTCGGCTATGCGCCGTCCGCGTGCCCCAGCCGCCTTCGCTGCCGCCGGGTCCTCATCCAGCCTGCGCAGCCAGCCCACCGCTGCTGCCACCCCGTAGTCGGTGGGCGGACCCACAAACCCGGAGGCTTCCTTGATGTCATCCGCCGCCGGGTTGTCCTCCGGCATGAGCCCCAGGATGGGGCGGCCTGCCGCGAGCGAGGAGAGGACCTTGCTGGGAATCGAGAACCGGGAGGCCCCCGGTTCCAGAATGGTCACCAGGACGTCCGCGGAGCCCAGCATCTCCGGCAGGTCTGCCGCCGGCTGGAACGGCAGCAGGGTGACCGGAAGTTCCGGTTCCCGGGCCAGATCCTCGCGCAGCATGTCGATGCCCTCGCCTTCGGAGGCCACAATCAGCCGCACCGGCAAACCAGCGGAGAGCGATTCCCGCAGCAGCGCACCGAGCAACAGCGGATTGTGCTTCCGGCCCAGGGTTCCCGCGTAGAGCAGCCGCAGCTCCCCTTCGTGCGGAAGGTGGGCCGCTGACCACGCGTTGTCCCGCGGACGGGGCGTGATTTCATCGATGGGTGCCCAGTTGGGAATGATCGTCACGTGGCCGGTGTCCAATCCCCACTGCCGGTAGGCCTGGCGGAACTCCTCACCGATCGCCACAACCTGGCGGGCACCGCTGACCACACCTGCCTCCATCCGGCGCACCACGGCGCCGCCTGTGCCGGCAGCAGCGCCGGGGAGTTTGCGGCCCAGTTCCTCGGAGATCGCATTACTGAACAGGTCCTGGTGCCAGAGCACCCACGGCAGTCCCCGCCGGGCAGCAGCCCGCCGGAAGTCCGCGAGGGCAAAGAGCGGCACGTTGCAGGCAACCACGCAGTCGGGAACGGTTTCCTTGGTGTGGGCCAGCCAGGCCGCGGCATAGGAGCGTTCAAACCGGATGCGGCCCACCGCGCTGTATTTTTGGAACGGCTGTTTTGCGGTCAGCGGCGAGAAGTCCAGCAGCTCCGAATCCGCCGCCGTGCGTTCCAGCGTTCCCTTTCCGCTGCCGTACTGCGTGGAATACACGTGATCCACCGAGTGTCCGCGCGCAGCCAGTTCCCGGGACAGTTCGGCCTGGAAAGGATGGCCGGAAAAGTCATGCACTTGGATTCGCATGGCTCAGACCCTCTGCGCCTTGACCTGGTCCTGGATCCACTCGTAGGTCCGCTCCAGTCCCTCCTGCAGGCTGATGGACGGTTCCCACCCGTAGGTGGCCTTGAACAGGGTGTTGTCGCTGTTGCGTCCGCGGACACCCTGCGGTGCATCCAGCTTGTAGCGGCGGTTCACGATGGTTCCGGAAATCTGCTCCAGCTTGTCAGCCATCTGGTTGATGGACACCAGTTCGGCCGAGCCGAGGTTGACGGGTTCCGCGGAATCTCCGTTCATGATTTCGAGGATGCCGCGGACACAGTCATCGATGTACATGAAGCTGCGGGTCTGCTCCCCGTCTCCCCAGATTTCCAGGTCCAGTTCACCGGTCAGGGAGGCATGGGCAAACTTCCGGCACAGAGCGGCCGGCGCCTTTTCCCTGCCGCCTTCCCAGGTTCCTTCCGGGCCGTACACGTTGTGAAAGCGTGCCACCCGGGTCTGCATGCCGTAATCCTCCTGGAAGTGCCGGCACATCCGCTCGGTAAAGAGCTTCTCCCACCCGTAGCCGTCTTCGGGCTGCGCCGGGTAGGCGTGTTCTTCCTTCAGGGCCACAACATCAGCGGAGGTCTGGTGGTCCGCGGCGTAGACGCACGCCGAGCTGCTGTAGAAGAAGCGCTCCACTCCGGCGTCGCGGGCGGCAACCAGCATGTGGGTGCTGGTCAGGACGGTGAGCATGCACAGCGCCTTGTTGTTCTCGATGAACCCCATGCCGCCCATGTCCGCGGCCAGGTTGTACACGTGCTGCATCCCCCGGCTCACCTCGTGTGCCGTTTCCAGCAGCGAGCAGTCGCCCTGGATGTTCTCTGCCGAGTCGTGGACCTGATACCACTCGTCGAGGGGCTTGCAGTCCACGGCCCGCACTTCATGGCCTTCACTGATGAGCCGCGCCACAAGGTGGCCGCCGATGAATCCGCCGGCTCCGGTAACAAGAGATTTCATGGTTGTTTCGCTTTCTCTAGAGGGGACCAGCCGAAGCCGGAGGAAGTTTTTAGTAAGCGCCCACTGGCCGGCGGACAACGCCCACCGTGCGCCAAAGGATTCGGAGGTCGCCGGCCAGCGACCAGTTTTCGACGTAGTAGAGGTCCATTCGCACGCCCTCTTTCCAGTCGAGTTCGGACCGGCCGTTGATTTGCCACATCCCGGTCAGTCCCGGCTTGATGTAGAGCCGGCGGTGCACCCGGCCGTCGTACTGCGCCACTTCACGGGGCAGCGGCGGACGGGGGCCGACGAGGGACATGTGGCCCCGGAAGACATTCCAGAACTGCGGAAGCTCGTCCAGGGAGTGTTTGCGCATCCATCTGCCCACCGAAGTCACCCGGGGATCGTGTTCCATCTTGAAGAGCACCCCGGAACCTTCGTTGCGGTCCAGCAGGCCGGCCAGATCGTCTTCGGCGGACTGCACCATGGACCGGAACTTGAGCATCTCGAAGGACTTCCCGTCGCGGCCCACCCGTTCCTGGCGGAAGATCACCGGACCGGGGCTGTCCCTTTTGACCAGGACGGCCAGCACCGCGAAAACCGGAATCAGCATCACCAGGGCGGCAAGGGAGAGAACCACGTCCAGGCCGCGCTTGAGCACGTGCTTGCTGCCCGAGAACTGCGGCAGCTCCACATGCATCAACGGAAGGCCCTCCACCGGGCGGGTGTGGATGCGGGGGCCGGCAACGTTGGTCAGGCCGGTGGTGAGGATGAGCTGGGTGGCGGACTCTTCCAGTTCCCAGCCCAGTTCCTGCACATAAGAGCTGGGGCCCTTGACCCGGCCTGCCACGATCACGGCATCCGCCCGCAGCCGCCGGACGGCGCTGACAATGGTGTTCTGGTCCGCCACCACGGGAATCGGTTTCGCGGCAGTGCCGCATTCCCGGTTACCTGTTGACGTCAGCGCAACACCGATCACCTGGTAGACAGAGTTTTCCCGGCGCTGGATCTGCTTGGCCACGTAACGGACATCTTTGGGCCGGCCCAGGATGATCACCTTGGACAGATAGCGGCCTTTGGCACGCTGGCCTTTCAGCCACTGCCGAAGCAGCAGCCGGCAAAGGATGAGGCTGCTGAGGCCCACAGGGAAGGCAAGGGCAAAGTATCCGCGGGAGATGTCCACCTGGAAGGTGAGGCAGAAGACGGCGATCAGTCCCATCACGATCACCGTGGAGCTGATGACGCGTTTGTACTCGTCCACGCCCGAGCCCACGATCCGCGCATCCCGGGTGCGGTATACGGCCAGCGAAGACATCCAGGCCATCCAGATTCCGGTGGAAACTGCCAGGTAGGGGATGTTCAGCCTCCCGCCGCCGGACATGTACTCGGTGCTCACGCCAAACCGCGTCAGGTGGGCCAGGGTCACGGCCAGGGTTACTGACACCAGGTCAGAGACGTGGAGAATTTTTCGGTACTTGTTGGTCCAGCGGACGCCGTCGCTGGCCTGGCGCGGCGCAGGTCCCGCGAGCTTGAAAGCGGAAGGGGAAATGGTGGAGGACAGTGCCCGTTTTGGCCGGAGTCCAGCATCTTTAAGGTCGGTCACCGAGACTCTCCTATGTTGCTAAAACGTCCGAAGGGGCCGACGGCGGCTGGGGGGAAGCCTTGGTCTCAAGAGGCTTCGACACCGTCGACCCCGCTCGGGGGACCGGCGCCGAGGGCGCCGGAAGATTGATTTGCGGGGCGGTCTATCGGTTTCCACCGGGATATTCCCACCGGGAGCACCGCGCACTCGGACCGGAAACTCCCAGCCGTCCGTGCGGTGATAGCCCGCATCTTTTCCCTGCAAATCAATCAACACACCAAAGACTAGGAGGGGCATTTAGGCCCTGCACGAGTAATGGTTACTCGACTCCTCAGGCCAATTTCTCCCTCTGCGGGAGGGATACCTAGCGCTACTTGGCCGGACAACCGAACCGCCGCACCTTGAGGGTTTTAACCCCCAAAAGCCCCGCTGCGGCCCTGGATTTCAGGGGCACAGCGGGGCTGATGGGGCAGGACCTATGCGGACGTCCGGGCTATTCCACGGCCGCCGAACTCGCACCGGGTTCCAGCGCCAGATAAGCAGCTTCCAGGTCCGCGCGCCGGCTGATGCCAAGCTTGACGTAAATCCGGTAGACGTGGCCCTCCACCGTCCGCTGGGAGAGGGTGAAGTGCGCCGCCACATCCTTGGTGCTGGCACCGCCGAGCAGCAGATCGACAATCTCATGCTCGCGGCGGGTCAGCCGGACCAGGTGCAGCGACGGGCTCAGGTAGGACACCGTCACGCCGGCCAACTCTCCCCGGCGGCGGCGCAGCTGCTGAATCAGCGCACGCTGGCGGCGCAGGTTGCCGTGGACACCGTAAAACCGGATGGCATGGCCAATGCTTTCCACGGCGAGCAGATACTTGCGGTGCCGCACGGCTTCATCCGCTGCCGCCACCATGAGATCCGGGTTGCCCGAAACAACCGCACGGGCGTAGGCGTTCAGCGCCTGCGCCTCTCCGCCTTCAAACTCCGCGCTGACGTCCTGCAGGCGTGCCGCATAACGCAGGTCGCCGACGGCGAGGCACAGTTCCAGGATGTCCTTCTCCGCTGCGAGGTAACCCTGCTCCTTCGCCTGTGCGGCAAAGTCCGCCAGCTCTGCCGGCACGCTGCCGTCCGGTTCGGGTGAAGCCAGCGCCGCGGCTGCGTAGGCCTGGCCCATCAGCCACAGCGGACGCGGCCCCGGGTAGCCAATGCTGCGCAGCTCCTTGGCGTAACGGGCGGTCTGGCTCCGGTCCCCCACCACCGTGGAGGCATAACCGGCAAGCCCGAGGGCGTAGGGCAGCAGCATTTCCGGGTCAGAGATCCGCAGTGCTTCCACTGCCGGGTGCAGCCGCTGCAGCCCCTCACGCAGCCGGCCCTGGTGGATCTCCACCGCTCCCTCGAAGACACCCATGGTGCCGCCGTAGGCGATGAGCTGCTCCGGTGTGCTGTCCAGCTTGGCGTCAAGAAGGCGCTCCAGCTCAGCGAAGCGGCCGCCGTGAAGCAGGCCCTGCGCATGACGCACCACCGCGGAACCACAGTGCACATGCACCGGCCCGCCCAGCCGCGAAATCAGCTCCAGCGCGGCACCGGAGTGTTCCAGCGCGCTGCTGATTTTTCCCCGGGAAGTCAGGATTTCCGCCATCAGTTGATGGGCCGCCACCAGCCACAGGGCCTCCGGTCCGGCCTGTTCCGGGCGGGCCCCCTGAAGGAACGGGGCGAGCCGGTCCATCGCCGAGGAGTGATCCCCGGCGGCGACCAATGCCACGATGCGCAGCAGCTCGGCACCCGCGGCCGCCTCGGCAGCCGGTTCGGCTGGTCCCTCCCCTGATCCCTCCCCCGGCCCTTCCCCCGTGCCTGTGCCGCGGGCTGACAATTCAGCGGAGACGGCCAGCCAGTTCCGGGCGAGATTCTCCAATTCCCCTGCGTTCCGGCCTGACCGGACACAGATCAGGGACATGGCCAGTGCTGCCCGGCGCAAGGTCTCCTCATCCGGAACCGGCGTTGCCTGCCCGGGTTCCAGGATTTCCCCGAGCAGGTCCCGTGCGTGGGCATACTCGCCCATTTCCACCTGCGCGGCTGCTATTTCCACCCGGGCCGGCAGCAGATGCGGGCCCTCTTGGACTGCCGACGCAAGGCGGGCAGCCAAAGACGACCGGCCGTCGTCGTTCGCTGCCCGGGCCGCCTGCAGGAGTTCCTCCTCCGCGACGGCATCCCCGCAGTCCAGCGCCCACTCGAGGCGGCGCAGCCAGGCCTGCTTCTCGGACGGATGAGTGAGATCAGGCCCGGCTCCGGCGTCCAGGCAGGACAAAACCCTGGCGCGGATGGCTGCACTGCGGACAGCCGGAACCAGGAACCGGATGGCGTCCGCGTGCAGGGGCCGGGCCAGTGACAGCGATTCGGAGGGGCCGGGCACTATGGACAGGACCCCTTCGGCAAGGAGGGCATGCACCGGGGCCGGCCCGCAGACGGCAATCAGGACGGAGCGGGGCAGCGGCTGGGCCAGTGCCAGGGTTTCCAGGGTGTCCCGTTCCTCTGCGGTCCTGCCGCTGAGGTGTCCCTTGACCTGGTCCACCACACCGGTGACCAGTCCGTTCGGTTCGCCGCGCAGGAACCACGCTCCGTTGCCTTCGGCGAGCACTCCCAGTTTGCGTGACTGTGACAGCAGGGCTTTCAGGTACAGCGGGTTGCCGCCGGATGCCCGCGCCAGCAAGGCGCTGGAGGCCCGCAGCAGAGGTCCGCCCAAGACTCCCCGGCAGACTTCGTGGACCGCATCCGGGGACAGCGCGCCCAGATCGATGCGCGCCAGCAGCCCGTCACGCGCCAGGGAAAGCAGTTCGTGGATGCTCAGGGCCCGCGGCCGGGTCAGCACCAGCAGCCGCAGTTCCCCGGACATGGCCAGCTGTGTCAGCACATGGCAACTGGCTTCATCCAGGTAGTGAGCGTCATCGATGACCAGCAGCGGCTGGGGGCTGCCCGTCTCGCTGATCCGGCGGAAGTGGCGGCGGATGGTCCGGAGCACGGCAAGGGTCGAGTCCATGTCCTCGGGACCGGCGTCTTCCAGGTACGGCGAGAGCACGCCGTAGGGCATGCGGGACAGGACGGGGCTGCCGTGGATGAAGGACGGCGTGACAATTCCGTCCAGGCGCTCCAGGACGTGGTCCGCAAGCGCCGATTTCCCCATGCCTCCCTCTCCCACGATGACCACTCCGCGCATGCCCGGTTCAAGCAGCCGCGACGTAGCCTCCTGCGCTTCCCGGTCCCGGCCAAACAGGGCGGCCCGGACGGCGTTGGCTGCGGGATGTGCGCCGGTCATTTGCGTGCCCCTGACTTGTCCGCAATGACTTTGGCCAGCTCCCGCCGGCTCCCTACATGGAGCTTGGAATAGACCTGGTACAGGTGCCCCTCCACGGTCCGCACCGAAATGTTCAGCTCAGCGGCAATGGCTTTGTTGCTGGTTCCAGCAGCAGCCATGCGCGCGATGGAACGTTCCCGGAAGGTCAGGGCGCCCAAGTACTCGTCCGCCACATCGGTTCCCTCGGCCGGCTGGACTTCGGCTCCGCGCCGGCTGCGGTGAATAAACCGGACCGTGGCGCGGTCGCCGGCGCCGGAGGCCACCGCCAGTGCCCGTTCGGAGGCTTCCTTGGCAAACAGGACATGCCCGGCCGCTTCCCCCTGCTCACCGGACTGGATCAGCAGCTGGGCGTCATAACTTCCCACCCCCTTGGCATACGTTTCGCACATCCGGGCGAAGCTGCCCTGCTGGTGGGCGGCTACGCTCAGAACGCGGTCAAGGTTCTCCATGTCACCCAGCCGGACTGCGCTCAGCAGCGAAAGCAGCTCATAGGAGTACGCACCCCGGCGGTGGTCATGGGCGGACAGGTCAACGAAGCGGCGGGCGGCCTGGGGTGCGCCCAGGGCTGCCTCGGCCAGGGCGGCGAAATGTCGGGCCGCCCGGCGCATGGTCCAGGGACCGCCGTCGGCCGCTTTGGAGCGGAGCTGCAGATGCGCCTCCGCACCCTCCCTGTCCTTTTGCAGGGCAAGGCAATACGCCGCTGCCGCTGCCGCCATGGGGAGCATGGATTCCGGTCCGCTCAGCCGCAGCTGGGCGACGGAAGGCACCAGGCAGCGAAGCGCCGGCCCGGGATTTCCGGCGTAGGCGTGCAGCAGTCCGCCGGCCAGTTCGCTGAACATCCCGGGCAGCAGCGTCTGGCTGCCGTGGCGGATCTGCTGCTCCAGCACGCTGCGCGCGCTGCTCAACGCACCGATGGCGAAATGGACGTGGATGATCCGGGCCAGGGCCCGGGTGCGGCAGTCGCGGCCGACGTCGGGGTCCTCGAGCAGGCGTGCCATTTCCTGGGTCAGCTCCACCGCCTCATCCTGCCGGTCGGTCATGCCCAGCGCCTCGCAGAGCCAGGAGCCGATCAGGACACGGAACTCCTTGTCCTGGCCGGAGGAGTCCGCCTGCAGCGGCGTCAGGAACACGGCGTTTTCGAGGAACCTGCCGTGGGTGGAATTGCACTCTGCACGGGCCAGGATCAGCTGCCGGTTCAAGGCGGCGACGTCGGTGCGGGCGACGGAGCCGTCGGCGGCCAGCTCTGCCGCCAGCTGCTCGGCCTTGGTCAGCAGCTCTTCATGTTTCTTGGCGGCGCCCGGCGGCAGCATTCCGGCGGGACCGTCACCGGCGAGCGCGCCGGTGGCTGCCATGCACAGCACCCTGTTCTCGGCGATCAGCAGCCGCGCTTCCTCCAGCGGATCGGGCTGCTGGCCCCTGGCCCGGTAGGTGCCCAGGGCGGAAAGAGCCGCCCCGTACTCCCCCGCTGTCATCCGGGCGGTCACCAGCTCCAAAACTGCTTCCGGGTTCTTCGCATACCCCTTGCTGCTGGTGAGGAAACGGACCGCGGCCGCGGGGTTTCCGGCCGCATTGGCCGCCCGGGCTGCGACGACGGCGGTGGCGGTATCCAGCACCTCACCGCTGTCCAGCTGCCACTTGGCCAGCCGGGACGGGTCCACAACCGACGTAACCCGGTCGATTCCGGCGTCGTCCTGCGCATTGGAGGATTCATCGGCACGCCCCGCGGCCGGAACCGCCTCCCGCAACCGGTTCAGGAGACTCTTTCGGGTGCTCTCGCTCAGGGAAAGGCAGACGGCGCCGGCCAGCACCTGGTCACGGATCATGACGTGCGGAACGCCGTGCTGTTCAACGGAGAGGATTCCCTGCTCCTGCAGGGTGTCCACTTCCCCGGGCTCCACGTCATGCACGGCAGTGGCCAGCGGCAGCGAACCGGCCAGGGCAATGGTCCGCACCAACACCAGCTGCCGGTCCGTCAGCTCGTCCAGCCGGGCCAGCACGGTGTCCGTGACGCGCCCGGCGGCTACGGGTATCCGCGGCTGCAGGACCCAAACCTTTCCGCTGCTGCGAAGCCTGCCGGACTCCCGGTAATCGGCGCAGCCCAGCGCCAGCAGATGCGGGTTTCCGCCGGTATGGCGGTGCAGGTTGGCCACTGCGGACCCGGAGACGGGGCCGCCCAGCTGAGCTGACAGCAGTTCTGCCGTTTCGGGAAGATTCAGCGGTTCCAGATCCACGCGGGACAGGATGCCCTCACGCCAGAGACCGGCGAATTCCGCCGGTGCCCGGCTGAAATCACGGAAGCAGGCCAGCAGGCCGGCGGTACGGCTCAGCACCATTTGGCTCAGTGCCATGGCGGAGAATTCATCGAGTTCTTCGGCGTTGTCCACTGCGAGCAGAACAGTTCGGCCGTGGGCGCGTTCCTGGATCAGGCGGGTGAGTCCGCGCAGGATCAGGACCGGATGCGATGAAACGTCCGGATCAAGGTCCGACAGAAGGAACGTCAGCGCGCCGAAGGGAGTACGCCCGGAGAACGCCGAGCCCCGGACGTGGACCACATAGGTATCCGGCCCGCACTGCCGCAGTACGTGGTGGATGAGGGCGGTCTTCCCGCTTCCGGCCTCCCCCACCAGGATGCAGCCGGCGCCGCCGCCGGAGGTCAGCCGGTCGAGGATGGTCCGGGTGACTGCCCTGCGGCCCACGAACAGTGGCGGCGCGGATTCTTCCCGTGCTGCCGCGTCCGGTCCCGGGATTCCGGGCAGGGAGGAGGCGGCGCCCAGGAACTCCGGGCGGGAAGCGGGCTGACGTAGGACATGGGACGGTGTACTGCTGTTCTGCACGGTGAGACCCGTTTCTGCCGGTGATCTGTGCCCTGCCCCAAGGTCAGCAACACAGATCATGTTCTATACCTGCCGCCAGAGTAGGAGCAGAACAGAGTGCGAACACGAGTACCGTGTACCAGTCGAGCAGAGCCACTACTTAGATTCGGGTACACGCACGAACCGGAACCACTTGGTTCTTGAGTACCCGGCCGGGAAATTGCTCAGTAGTGCCGTTCGGCCGAGGCCGCTGGCCCGACGGCGCTATGTGCCGCTTCCGGCGCTTTCTTCCGGCGTGCCGAGGATGGCGCGCAAGTCGCTGCGGCCGGAAACGTGCAGGTGTGCAAATACCCGGCCCAGGTGCCAGTCCACCGTCCGCGCCGACAGGTGGAATCGCCGGCCGAGAGCTGCGCTGGTTTCCCCGGCAGCTGCCCGCAGGGCCAGCTCACGCTCCATATCCCCCAGCTGGGCGAGCCTGAGCTGAACACTGTTGGCCGGCGAGAGGTCACGGAAGGATTCATATTCCAGATGCCGCGCCCGCCGCAGCAGGGCGCGGCTGGTGCCGCCGGCTGCTCCCAGTGCGCCGGCTGCGCAGGCCGCTCCGTGGACAAGCCGGGTGTTCTGCTGCCTTCGGGCTGTTCCGCTGGCTTCGATCAGGGCCGGGATGTCATTGTTCAGCAACCCGGCTGCCAGCTCGTGCAGCCCGGTGGCCAGGGTGCCCGTGGCGTCGGCGGCTGCCGCAGCAAGTGCCGACGCCGCCGGCTCTGACCCCAGCAGGGCGGCAGCGGCGTAGCTCAGGAGCGCGTCGGGCACGTTCTCCTCGGCCAGTGCCTGCACGGCGGACATGCGCAGTTCCTCCGCCTTCGTGTCCGGTTCCCCCGCCGAACCTGACAGACCCGACAGGATCCGGAAATATCTGACAGCGGCATCCACGGGAGGATCTGCCCGGTACCGGGGTTCCGGCGGAAACTCCACCTCCGGGGCCTTTCCCGTCTGCCGCTTCAATTCGCCGCAGTACGCTGCGGCTGCGAACGCCAGGGGAAGCATTTCATCCGGATCGGAGGATTCCAGCTGCGCCAGCGCCGGCGTCAGGAACTCCAGGGCAGCATCTCCCCGGCCGGCATAGGCGTGCACCAGTCCGGTGGGCAGTTCCGTTCCGGCGGAGGTGCGGAGCCCGGATCTGCCGCCCGGGTCGGCAGCCGCATCGGTGAGCTCCAGGGCTTCGCCCAATTCCCCGCAGCGAATCAACAGGAAGAAAAGATGGTGGAAGAAAAGCTCGCGGCTCCGCGCGTCCGCTTCCAGGCCTGCTGCCAGTCTGGACCGGACCAGCGTCACCAGTTCCATGGCCTCGGCGAAACGGCCGGCAGCAGTATGCTGCTCCGCCAGCCGGATTGCTGCCCACAGCCGTGAGGCGGGAGTAACGGCGGGATCCTCCAGATCATCGGCCAGGGATGCCGGCAACTGATGAAGCCTGTTGTCCAGGGACAGAAGCTCCGCCCGTGCCAGCGTTGCCTCCACCCTGGGTCCGGGACTGGCGCCGGTGTCCTCGGGCAGCAGCCGTTCGGCCTGCTCCAGCAGGGGCCACGGGTCCTCCGGGCGTCCGTGGATACGGGCTGCGGCCAGGGCACGGGCCCCCAGCAGCCGTAACTGCAGCTCCTCCGGGGCGCCGTCGCCGTCCGGCTCCGCGGCAGCGAGGACCCGGTGAGCCCCGGCATGGTTTCCGGCGGCGCGCAGGGCGGTGGCTTCCTCCAGGATCAGGGGCAGCGGCCGCGGGGACGCCCCGGCCCGCGAGAACCGCAGGGCCTCCTCCGTGTCTCCGATCTCATTGGACCAGTGCGCCGCTGCCAGCGCCACGCCGGGGTCCAGGGCGAGGCCAACGGACAGCGACCACGCCGCCAGACCGGCAGCAGCCGCTCCGTTCAGCCCGTGCGGAGCGGCGACCAGGGAGACCTCCGACCAAAGATCCCGGCTGCGGCCGTAGGGAATCCGGGCTGCGATGGTTCCCGGCTGGAGATTCCAGGCGAGGCGGACCGGCTGGCCGCGGCCGCCGTTGATGGTGATCAGTGTTCCTTCTTCCAGGGCGTCCACAATGCGGGCCGGCACCAAGGAGAGCAGAACCTCCAGCGGCAGCTCCCGGCAAAGCGCCAGGATCTCCACGGCCCGCCGTTCCTCCTCCGTGAACCGGCGAAGCAGCGACTCCACCCGTTCCGGCAGTTCACCGGAATGGATGAGCGGGCCGGCCCAGGTCCAGTAACCGCGGCGTCGAACGAGCGACTTGGTGGCAAGGTGGTCGCGGCAAAGAAGCAGGGCCAACAGCGGATTTCCTCGGCTGTGCTGCCAGAGCATCTCTTGGGCCAGGGCGGTGAGGGGCGCCCCGGCCGCGGCAGCGAGCAGCTCTCCTGTCCGGTGCACATCCAGTGCACTCAGATCCACCCGCCGAAGGGCACCGTCGGTCCACAGCCGGACATATTCGCGGTGGCACCGGATCAGGTCCCCGCAGACCAGCAGGAGCACAGCGGTTCCGCGGCGGCAGAGTTCCGCCGTGACGAGAACCGTCAGGTC
The DNA here is from genome assembly GCF_058269295.1 of Arthrobacter sp. TJ-58. NCBI lineage: Bacteria > Bacillati > Actinomycetota > Actinomycetes > Micrococcales > Micrococcaceae > Arthrobacter > Arthrobacter sp. TJ-58. The sequence goes on along the minus strand of NZ_JBZCNM010000003.1, from coordinate 364,565 downwards.
ATCGACCATCTCGGCGTTGTCAATGACAATGATGATCCGCCGGCCCGCTGCGTCGCGGATCAGCAGTGACTCCAGCGCCCGCAGCACGAGGACCGGATTAGCCAGCTCCTCGGGCGGCAGGTCGCTCAGCAGCCAGGCCAGGGCGCCGTACGGAGTCCGCGCAGAGAGGCTGCTGCCGCGAAGATGCACGGTAAATGCATGCCCGCAGAGCCCCACAACTTCCCTCGCGAGGGTGGTTTTGCCGATTCCGGCCGGGCCAAGGATGACCGCGCCGGATCCGTCGAGTGCAGTAAGAACGGCCGCGCGTGCGGCATCCCTCGGGTCCTCCCGCCGCGGCTGCCCGGACGGGCCGCGAACTGGAACCCGGGCAGGGGCCGGGGTGGGTTTTATTCGAATATTTGAAACCAGGGACTCGCGGGACGGACCTGAATGCTGGAGAGTGCTCATCGGGGACCTCAATATGGCAGCGTGTGACCCGGCTGGCGGTTCTCAGCCGGGTGTTCGGCGAGACCTAACATCTCCCGGACCGTCAGCGGCGCGGGAAGCATCCCCACCTTATGCTCCCGGCAATTCGCCGGACACGCGTAAGGAGTACCCGGATGTACCGGAGGACACTGCGTGGACCTACTGTTGCGCAACTGGCAGGCTACTGGTTTTTCCCGGGCTGCCCGCTTCCCAGAAGCTCCTGTTTCAGTTCTTCCCGCTTGCTGATGCCCAGCTTTTCGAAGGTCCGGTAGATGTGTCCTTCGACCGTGCGCACCGAGAGGAAGAGCCGCTCGGCAATCTCAGCATTGCGGTAGCCCTGCATTACGAGTGAGGCGACGTCACGCTCCCGGCGGGTGAGCACAGGCAGTCCCGTACTGGAATTCCGGCCGGCGGGCAGCCCGATGTCCTGCTTGCCGAGGGTCCGCTGGACCCGCTGGAGCAGTGCACGGTCTCCGCCTGCCTTTGCCAGCCGGAGCGCTTCCTCTGCGCATTGCTGGGCCAGCCGCTCCCATTCCGGGTCACTGGTGGAGCCGCAGCTGAGCAGCTCATCCACGTCCTCATCCAGGACTGCCCGGGCAAAACGGTTCAGTATTGGCGCCTGCGGACCCTCGAATTCCTCGGTGATCTTCAGCAGCCGGTTCAGTCCGTCCAGGTCCCCGAGGGATACGGCCAGGTACCGCAGCTCCAGTTCCACGGCCATAAAACCCGCTTCCTCCGCCTGGTCTGCAACTTCCCGGAGTGTTTTCGAGGGTTCCCGTTCCATCAGGATCAACGACCGGGCAGCCGCCCGGTACCCGTTTGACAGCACGCGGTAGCTGGCGGGTCCCCGGGAAGACGGCCCAGCGCCGTCGGCCAGCAGTTCCTCCGCCGCGGGCATCTGCCCTTCCATCGCGGCTATCAGGGCGGCCAGTGCCAGGGCGAGTTCAAAGAGTCCCTCCGAGTCACTCGCACGCAGCCCCTCGACGGCAGCCAGGAGGTGGGTGAGTCCCGCGGCGTTGTCATTCTTTCGCAGATGCATCACGGCAAGGGAGAACTCCACGGCGCCGGCCACATGCACAATTCCGCCAAAAACCCCGGCGATGCCGCGCTGCGCAATGGCCTGGACCTCTTCCCACTCCCCCAGCCACAGGAGCGCGGTCAGATGGCGCTGGAGGACAAACTGGTAGTAGGAGAGAAACCGCTGTCCGCCGGCGTCAAGGATCTGCAATGCCTCAAGCGAAATCCTGTAGGCACTCCGGGCACGGCCCGTTTCCGCCATGATCTCGGCCAGCAGCGTTCCGGCGATGAGCGTGGCTTCATCATCGCCGGCCTGCCGCGCGTCCTCGAGAATGGAATGCAGTTCCTCCTCCGCAGGGCGAAAACTACCTGCGCTGACCATGCCGACCAGAGCCAGCAGGCGTCCGCCGCGCCGCGAGGAAACGATATCCGCGATCAGTTCCTCGCCGGGGTTTCCCCCGGCAGCGGCCTCAATACGCTCCACGCCGGCCAGCCAGTCCGCAGAGACGCCAGGGAGACCACCCCTGCCGCTTCGGTTCCGGCGGGCCAGTTCCACCCTGATGAGCACCGCCATTTTAAGGGTGGTCAGGTCAGCGGCGGCATCAGTTACCCCACTGACCAGTTCATGGGCCATCTCAAGGTTCCCGTCCTGAAGCCAGGCACGGGCGGCCTGCACTCTGGCAGCCATCGTCTGTTTCGGGCCCTTGACGGCCGTGGCCAAACGCAGCGCGGCGGCACTGTCAAAGTGGTTGTTCGCGCGGTAGGCGGCGGCCACGAGGGCGGAGTCCGGCACGTCCGCGCCGCAGTCCAGGGACCAGGTCACCAGCCGCAGCAGGTTGTCGGAGCTCTCCCGAATCGGAGCGGAGACGGTGAGCAGCCGACGGCGCAGGCGGGCGCTGCGGGCGGCGGGCACCAGTTGGCGGACCACGTCGCCGTACAAAGGGTGCAGAGGCCGCAGCAGTCTGGCCGGCTCCGCGGAGATGGTCACCAGTTTGGCTTCGGTCAGGGAGTCCACCGCGCGGTGCAGGCCGAGCTCAAAGGCCGCGGCCGCGGGCAGCGGTTCTGCCAGAGCAATAATTTCCAGCGCGTCGCGTTCCTCTTCGGTCAACCCCCAGAGCTGCGCGCGGAGCAGATCACCAAGCCGCCCCTCCGGCGGATGCATCTGTTCATGCAGCAGCCAGACACCGTGCCGGAACACGAGGCTGTCCACCCGGACGGTTTCGGACAGCAACGCCAGCACGAGCATGGGGTTTCCGCCGCTGACCCGGGCCAAATCACTGCTGGTGCTGGTCAGCACCGGACCGCCCAGTACCTGGACGCAGAGTTCGTGGACCTGGTCTTCGGTCAGCGGAAACAATTCATGCCGGGAAAGTGACCCCTCCCAGACCAGGTTGGACGCCGCGGCGGGGATGTCGGCAATCCGCCGGGCCAGGAGCAGGAGACGAATACGGGAAGCGGCAACAAGCTGTACCAAAAGGTCCGCTCCGGCCTCGTCCAGGCAGTCGGCGTCGTCGACTATCAGCAGCGGTGCGCCCAAAGGGCCCGGCTCGTTCCCGTCCGGGAACAAACGGTGCAGCAGTGAGCGCATCACGGCAAAAGGGGAATCAGCGTCCCCCGGAGCCAGGTCTGAGATCAGGGGTGCCAGCGAACCGAAGGGAACCTGCGCCAGGGATGAACTTGTGTGGATGCGGTGCACGGGGAAGCGGCCGTTCACCTTTGCGGCAACCGCTGACGCCAGAGCACTTTTGCCCATGCCGGCGTCGGCCACCACCACCGCGCCGTAACCGCCGGGGCGCAGGATGCTGGCCATCACGGCATCGAGAACTGCCTCTCTGCCCACCAGCGGCCGCTCGCCAAACTCCTGTTTCATCAGCCTCCCCCCTGACCGTCCTGTCCTGTTTCGCCTAAGCCAGGACTTCGCTGAGCTCGGAGCGCCCCGAAACATGCAGCTTGTCGAAGATCTTACCCAGGTGCCAGTCGATCGTACGGGGAGACAGGTTCAATTCACCGCCAATTTCTGTTCGGGTTGCCGGACCTGCGGCCAGCCGGGCTAAATCTGCTTCAAACGGTGTCAGTGACTCCATCAGGACGGGGATGGTGTTGGCGTCGCAGAGTTCACGAAAGCTGAGGTGTTCAATGCTTCGGGCGGCCTTGGCCTGGGTGCGGCCTTCGGTATCGGTCCGGCCGTTCAGGAGGCGGAGTGCGGAGCCGGCAGCTGTGCAGGCCATCAGGACATTTCCCAGCGAGGAGGCCAGCTCGGCCGATTCCACCAGCAGTGCAGGGTTCTTTTGGTCCAGTCCTGCGCCAAAGCAACACAGTGCCCGAGCCCACTTCCCGCTGGCACCTGTTCCGGTGGCGGCCAGCTCACCTGCTGCCTCAGGGTCCCCGTGGCGTGCTGCTGCCGCCAGGCATTCAAGGGCCGGCATCACCAGTCCCTGCTCCCGGCAGCTGGCCGCCAGGACACGCAGTTCACGTCCCAGCAGCTGTGGGTCTGCGGCCAGTTCCGCCTGCAGCCGCAGCAGCCGGTCAAGGAACTGCAGGTGGGCCAACGGAAGATACCGGTACTCCGGGATGTCCGCGGCAAGCTTCCCGGCCTCCGCCGGAGAGCCCAACAGCAACTGTACGTACGCTGTTAACGTCCGGGTCAGAGGCAGCAGATCCCCCGGATCGCTCATCCGCAGCTGGGCGGCGAAAGGTACCAGCACCGAGCGTGCACGGTCTGCACGTCCCGCCAGCGTATGCACCAGACCGGCGGCCGCTTCGTCGATGCCCCCCGGAACGGTTCCTTCGTCGTCCGCACCCCAGGTCCGTGCCACCAGGTCAAGGGCTCGGGCATACTCTCCGGCGGCAACCAGCGCCAGAACCATTCGCGCATGGACGGCAACGGAAACAGTGCGCGGCAAGGTGAGGGCGAAACCAACAGGTCCCGACTCCATGAGGTCCACTGCGTCATCCCCCCGGCCGGACAAAGCCAGGAACTGAGCCTGCAGGGCCATGGCCCTGGCCCGAAGAGCAGGCGGAAGCAGCAAATCCGTTCCCATGGCGGCCAGTTCTTCCGGCACGTCCCCCAAGCGGCCGGAGTCCACGGCAAGTGCACCGCGCGCCAGAACCAGCGCTGCCTCCCTCGTGCGGCTATGGGCTCCGGGGCGGTCTGCGTCAAGAGCGGCCTGCGCCTTTTCCAGCGCCTCGTGCGGGTCCCCGGCGTTGGGAAGCCCCCTCAGCAGCCCAATCTTGTACTGCAGCAGCTCGGCCCGGCGGTCCTCATCCCGGAAGCCATCCGTTTCGCTCAGCTGTTCCAGCACACGCAGGGCTCCGTGGTTGTCACTGGAGGCGAAGAGCGCCCGCACTTCCTGCAGCAGCATCCCGGGGGTACGCCGGTCCGGGGCTACGGAAGAGACATAGCGCAGGGCCAGGTCCGTATTTCCGGCGGCGACGGCCATTCCCGCCGCCCGCTCTGCGGTCTCCGGATCCATTGTTCCGGAGCACCCCAGCGTCCAGCAGGCAAAGCCGGCCAGGGCTGCGGGCCCAAGTCTTGCGGGGTCAACAATCGCAGCAACTTCTTCCCAGAGTTCCCGGCTCCTGCCCGGCGCTATGCTTCCGGCGATGGCTGCCGTTGAACTTCCCGGAGCAAGACGGATGTTTCCCGCAGGAGAAACGCAGGTCAGGCGTTCCTCTTCCAGCGCGTCAACGGTTTCTGCGGGAATCAGCTGGAGCGCTGTGTCCAGCGGAAGCTCCTCGCAGAGCGCCAGGAGCTGGATCAATGAGCGCTCAGCCGGGGGACGCCGCTTCAGCCGGACCGCCACCACCTCCGCCACCTGCGCAGAAAACTGCAGCGGCTTGACCAGGACCCATACTCCGTCCCGCTCAATGAGGTTGCCTTCCGCTGCCTGTTCGCGGGTGAGCAGCCTGGTGTAGTACGGGTTTCCGCCGGAATAAACGTGCACCGCGTGCGCGGCAAGCGATGAAACGCTGCCTCCGAGAATGCTCTCCATCAGCTCCCCGGTCTGCGCGCGGGTGTAGGGAGCAAGGTCTATTCGGTGGAGCAGGCCTTCAGTCCATAGCGCAAGAAACTCCGGGGCGGCGCCGTACAGCGATTCGGCAGAAGCCAGGACAAGAGCCGAGGAGCGCCGAACCAATTGGGAGACCACCATTGCGGTCAGGTGATCGAGGTGCTCCGCCCGGTCCACCAGCAGCAGCAGCCGCTTCCCGTCCGCCTGGTCGAGCAAAAGCTGCTCCAAATCCTGCAGGAGCTGGGCGGGGCGGGCGGCCAGTCCCACGGACAGGCCTGAAATCAGCGAGGCGAGGGCACCGAACGAAGTCCGCTGGGACACGACGCTTCCGCGAATGGCCACCGCATGGAATTCCGGTCCTGCCGCCGCGCGGACAAGGGTGGTCTTCCCCAGGCCAAAGGCGCCCACGACGACGGCGCCGCTGCCGGAATCCAGCGCGTCCGCCAGTTCCGCCAGGGAATTCTCCCTGCCGATGAGATAACCGGATCTGCCGTCACTTTGCACATTGAACATCTTGTAGCTCCACGCCCCCCGGCCGTCGAATGCTCTACTTACAGGTGCCTCTCGCCAAAGCTCCCAGCAGCTGGTGGGCGGCTGGGAGCTTGAAACGTATTACGACGGCGAGGGCACCTGTCATTGGTGTGAGCGTACGCGGGATGCCGGGTTTCGTCCACAAGATAGAAAGTCATGGACTTTTGCGTCACAGCAAATGCAGGTGATAAAAGAAAAGGGACCGGCGCCGGGATGGGGGTGGCCCAGTCTCGGAGGCCTCCCGACGCCGGCCCCAGCTTTTGAGTGCCCTAAGGCATGACTCAATCTTAGGCACGGGAAACGGGTCCAACAATGGGTCTGCGGGCTTTTGGTGGAACGGGAGCCTTACCTGTCTTCCCAGCCGGACTACCTGCCCAACTAGGCCGGGGTGTGGAATTTCTGCTGGGCGGCGGTGAGCCCTTCGGTTAGCAGCAGCTCTACGGCGTCCGCCGCATCTCCAATGAGGAAGGGCAGTTCCTTGGCCTCGGCGGGCGGGAAGTTTTTGAGGACGTAGTCGGCAGTATCCATGCGGCCGGGTGGACGTCCCACTCCAACGCGGACCCGGAAGTAGTCCTTTGTGCCCAGCGCCCGGCTCATGTCGCGGAGACCGTTGTGCCCGCCTTCGCCGCCGCCGGCTTTGAGTTTGATGGTGTTGAAGGGGATATCGATTTCATCGTGTACGGCCACCACGTGGTCCGCCGGAACATCGAAAAACTTGGTCAGCGCCGAGACGGGGCCGCCGGAGAGATTCATGTAGGTCTGCGGCTTGGCCAGGATGACGCGGGGTCCGCCGATGCCCAGGCGCCCCTCCAGAATCAGGGCGCGGGATTTGTGGCTCTTGAAATTCCCGCCCACGCGGGAGGCCAGATCATCCAGAACCATCTGGCCGATATTGTGCCGGTTGCGACTGTAGTCGGGCCCGGGGTTCCCGAGCCCGACTACAAGCCAGGTGTTGCTGTTCACTGCAGGTACTGCTCCTTCGACAAGAACCGGACGGCTCCGTTACGGGGAGCAGACCCCGGAGATGAATTAGACCTCTGCGTCAACTTCGGCAGCTGCAACGGCAATCTGCTCATCAGACGGCGCGCCCAGGTCCTGGACGACGGACTCGGAGATGTTGATGATCATGGTCTCGGGGTCCAGCAGCAGCTCAACGCCGGCCGGCAGTTCCAGGTCCTTGGCGTAGATGTGCTCGCCGGCCGTGCGGCCTTCGATGCTGACCACGATGGTTTCCGGCAGGTTGGTGGCATCGGCGGAAACCAGAACCGTGTTGGCTTCCTGGTTGAAGACGTCGGAACCCGGTGCCAGTTCGCCCTCAACGTGAACGTTGACCTCAACCTCAACCTTTTCGCCCTTGCGGACGGTCAGGAGGTCGATGTGCTCGATGATCTGCTTGATCGGATCGCGCTGGATGTCCTTGGCCAGGGCCAGGTGGGACTCGCCGTCGACGTCGATTTCCAGCAGGGCGTTGGACGTGCGGACTGCCAGGGTGGTTGCCTTGGCCGGCAGCAGGATGTGCATGACCTCGGCGCCGTGTCCGTAGATGACTGCGGGGATCATGTTGGCAACGCGTGCCTTGCGGGCTGCACCCTTGCCGAATTCGGTGCGGACGGTTCCTGCGAGCTTCTGCTCAGACATTTCAAACTCCTGATATTGGATGTTCCGTGGTTGCCGGGACGAAGGCGCCGGTTATGGGAACAGCGCTGCAGTTCGCTGATCCATTGATCAGTGCGTTGCAGTCAGAAGTTGCCAGCCACCGTCGATAACGGAGTACTGCCCGAATATTTTCGGGCCTCTCCCTCGCCTAGGCATCGCAGACAATCCTACCAGCACAGCGCTGCCCGTCCGAACCACCGCCCCGGAAGGAGCGGATGATTGGACGGGCAGCGCCGGTGGTGCAGTTATTCGATTGGAGATGCCGCGGCGGAAGGAGTTATGCCTTGCCGTCGAACAGGCTGGTGACGGAACCGTCTTCGAAGACTTCCTTGATGGCCCGGGCGATCAGCGGTGCGATGGAGAGGACAGTCAGCTGTTCAAAGCGCTTTGCCGCGGGGATCGGCAGCGTGTTGGTGACCACCACTTCGCGGGCACCGGACTCGGCCAGCGTACGCGCGGCGGGATCGGAGAACACAGCGTGGGTGGCTGCGATGATGACGTCCTTGGCGCCGGCTTCCTTGAGGACACGCACGGCTCCGGCGATGGTTCCGCCGGTGTCGATCATGTCATCGATGAGCACGCAGGTGCGGCCGGCAACCTGGCCCACAACCTGCTTGGACACGGCCTGGTTGGGAACCGTCAGGTCGCGGCTCTTGTGCACGAAGGCCAGCGGGGAGCCGCCGAGGCGTTCGGCCCACTGCTCGGCAACGCGGACGCGGCCGGTGTCCGGGGAGACCACTGTGACGTTGGAAACGTCCACGCGGGTGCGGATGTAGTCCGCCAGCAGCGGGATGGCCATCAGGTGGTCCACGGGGCCGTCAAAGAAGCCCTGGATCTGCGAGGTGTGCAGGTCAACGCTCATGATGCGGTCCGCGCCGGCGGTCTTGTACAGGTCCGCGATCAGGCGGGCGGAGATCGGCTCGCGGCCGCGGCCCTTCTTATCCTGGCGGGCGTACGGGTAGAACGGCGACACTACGGTGATGCGCTTAGCGGAGGCGCGCTTCAGTGCGTCAACGGTGATCAGCTGTTCCATCAGCCAGTTGTTCATCGGGGCCGGATGGGCCTGGATGACAAAGGCATCGGTTCCGCGGACGCTTTCTCCGGGGCGGACGTAGATCTCGCCGTTGGCGAAGTCATAGGAAGCCAGCGGAAGCAGGTCCGTGTCGAGACAGCGTGCAATTTCCTCGGCCAGCTCCGGGTGTGCCCGGCCGGTGGCAAGGACAAGCTTCTTTTCACCTTGTGCGGTGATTTCGCTGCTCATTAATGATCGCTTTCTCGCGTGGGGGTATCAGTTTCTGAGGAGGTTTTGGAAGCGGCCGCCGCCGCAGCATCGGCTGCGGCTGTGCCGGGACGGTTGGTCAGCACCCAGCCGTCGAGGTTGCGCTGAGGCGCTACGTTGATGGCCAGGGAGCCGGCCGGAACATCCTTGCGGACCACGGTTCCAGCTCCACTGTACGCGCCGTCGCCCACTGTAACGGGGGCCACATACATGTTGTCGCTGCCCATCCGCACATGCGATCCGATGGTCGTGTGGTGCTTGTTGACGCCGTCGTAGTTCACGAAAACGGATGCTGCGCCGATGTTGGACTGCTCACCGATAGTGGCATCCCCCACATAGGAAAGATGCGGAACCTTGGAGCCCGCGCCGATCTGAGCATTCTTGGTTTCCACGAAGGTGCCGATCTTGCCCTTGGCCCCCAGGACCGTGCCGGGGCGCAGATAAGCGAAGGGACCGACGTCGGACCCGGCGCCGAGGCGTGCATCGGAGCCGTGGGTGCGCACCACTTTGGCACCCTCCCCCACCACCACGTTGGTGAGGGTGGTGTCCGGGCCGACGACGGCGTCGCGCGCCACCGTGGTGGAGCCGTGCAGCTGGGTGCCGGGCAGGATGGTGACGTCTTCGTCGAGGGTGACGGAGGCATCGATCCAGGTGGTGGCCGGGTCCGCGATGGTGACGCCGGCGCGCATCCAGCGGATGAGGTTGCGGCGGTTGTGTTCGGCGTTCAGGGCGGCGAGCTGGACGCGGTCATTGGCGCCCTCCACCTGCCAGAAATCGTCGGTAACGACGGCGGCGACGCGGCCGCCGCGGGCACGGGCGATCCCGAGCACGTCGGTCAGGTACATCTCGCCCTGCGAGTTGTCCGAGGTCACTTCCGACAGCGCGGCGCGCAGCACGGCTGCGTCAAAAGCGTAGATGCCGGAGTTGATTTCCGTGATGGCCCGCTGGGCGTCGTCGGCGTCCTTGTGTTCCACGATGGCCGTGACGGTGCCGTCTTCGGCGCGCAGAATCCGGCCGTAGCCGGTGGGATCCTCCAGCCGGGCGGTGAGCACGGTGACGGCGTTGGCATCGAGTTCATGCACGGCAACGAGTTCGCGGAGGGTGTCCGCCTCCAGCAGGGGCACGTCTCCGTAGGTGACGACGACGGTGCCAACCAGTTCGTTGAAGGCCTCCAGCGCCTGCAGTGCCACCTGGACGGCCCGGCCGGTTCCGGGGATCTCATCCTGGTCCACGATCACGGCCTCCGGCGCGGCGGCCGCAACGTGCTCAGCCACCCGGTCCCGCTCGTGCCGGACCACCACGGCGAGGGCGCGCGGTGCCAGTGCCTGTGCGGCTGCCAGGGCGTGGCCCACCATGGAGGTTCCCCCGACGGGGTGCAGAATTTTGGGTGTCCGCGATTTCATCCGCGTGCCGGCCCCCGCCGCCAAGACGATAACCGCTGCGGGCCCGCCGCCGCGGGAGCTCTCTGTGGATTCAAGATCCTGTGTGGTCACGAAAAAGCGCTCCTGTGGTGGTACGGCCGCTGGTGGGGGCTGCAGACCGGGTCCGGCCCGGTGCTCCTGCCGTTCCGCCCATAGGATTCGAACCTATACTCCACGGCTCCAAAGGCCGGGGTGCTGCCATTACACCAGGGCGGAAAATGTGCCGGTTGCCCCGCACACAAGAGTTTAGTTTGCCATGCCGGCCGATGCCTTCGCGACTTGAGTCCCCGGCACGTGTTCCGCGTACGGCGCGCGCGAGCCTCCCGGCACCGGTTTTGCAGCCGGATCGGCCGAAGTTTGCAGGCCTTAGACTGTGGGAGTGGCAAGAAATCCGGCGGCAGGCGCCCGCCTTCGCATGACCGGCGTGCAGCGGCGCGCACAGCTGATTGAGGTGGCCCGGGGGATGTTCGCCCTGCGCGGCCTCGACGGAGCAACCATCGAGGACATTGCCGCTGCGGCGGGTGTCTCCAAACCGGTGGTCTACGAACACTTCGGTTCCAAAGAGGCGCTCTACACAGAAGTGGTGGACGCCGAGTTCAACCGGCTGCTCGCCGTCATCACCAACGCACTGGGAGCCGACGCCGGTCCCCGGATCCTGATTGAACGCGCAGCCTACGCGCTGCTGGACTATATCGAATCTCACACCGACGGCTTCCGCATCCTGGTCCGGGACGCCCCACCGTCACAGCCTGAAGGCACCTTTGCCACCCTGCTCTCCCAGGTCACCGGCGATGTGGAGCACATCCTGGCCAAGGAGTTCAGCAACCGGGGACTCAGCGCAGAAGTGGGCGGCATGTATGCACAGATGCTGGTGGGGATGGTTGCGATGACCGGCCAGTGGTGGCTGGATGCCCGCACCCCTGACAAGGCAACCGTGGCAGCGCATCTGGTGAACCTGTCCTGGAACGGCCTCACCGGGCTGCAAAAGGATCCGCAGCTTCGCCATATGCAGCAGTCCACTCCGGAGGTCCTCACGCTCTCGGCCGTGCTCGTCCGCGATGCGGCCGGGCGGATCCTGCTGGTCCGCAAGCGCGGAACCGTGAAGTTCATGCAGCCCGGCGGCAAGCTGGAACCCGGTGAATCCTTCAGCGCCGCCGCGGTGCGGGAGATGCAGGAAGAACTGGGTCTCTCGGTTTCGGAGTCGGATCTGGAAGCGCTCGGCGACTGGTACGGCCCGGCCGCGAACGAAGAAAACACCTTCATTGACGCCGGACTGTTTGCGTACACGCTGCCGGCGGACGGTGCGTTCGGGAGCGGGCCCGTGGCCGCGGCCGAAATTGAGGAACTGCTCTGGCTGGATCCGGCACAGGCGCTGGAACGCGACGACATTGCACCGCTGCTGCGCGACCACATCCTGCCGCAGCTGCTGGCCGGGGCCTGAGCGGGGCGTTCCGGGCAGGCGTTCCAGGCAGGCCTCCCGCCAGTATCCCTGCGTCCGGCATCTGTTCATCCGCAGCAGGGATAACGCTCTTTCCGGCACACCAAGAGATCCTTCGTGCAGCACACGGACCCAAACAGCCCGCCCCAAAATCCTCCGTGCAGCACACGGGCCCAAACAGCCCACCCCAAAATCCTCCGTCCAGCACACGGGCCCAAAACGGCTGATTTCGCCGCTTTGAGCCCGGGAGCTGCACTATGAAATTAGGCGAACCCCGTTATCTGCACACAGGAATTTCGTGTCGTGCAAACGGGCTATCCGGCGCAGGACCACCGAGAGTCGCGACCATGCCCGTTCCAGCACGCCAAAGCGGCAGGATCGCCACACTCGAGGAGCCAAAGCGGCAGGATCGCCACACTCGACGCCCCGGAGCACCCCGGAAAGCTACTCGAGCTTTTCCGACGCCTCGAGCCACTGCATTTCCAGGTCCTCCTGATCGGCCGCCAGCGACTGCAGCTTCTTGTTCAGCTCGGCCAGCTGCTCAAAGTCAGCGCCGCCGGATTTCTCCGTAGCGGCCGTCATCTGCGCGTTGACCTTTTCCACCTGCTGCTTCAGCTTGGACATCTGCCGGTCAATGCGGGTCAGGTCCTTCTTGGCAATCCTCTTCTCCGCCTCGGAGGCACCGGAGGCCACCGCCGTCGCAACCCCGCCGCCGGAACCCGGACGCGAGGACCCGGCCGCCGCCGCGCGGGCAGCCTGCGAGGATCCGCGGGCCGCCGTCGACGCCGAAGAGTTGGCCACCAGGGCTGCGTTGCGCAGCTCAAGGTACTGGTCCACTCCGCCGGGCAGGCCGCGCAGCTTGCCGTCACCCAGCAGTGCCATCTGATGGTCGGTGACGCGCTCCAGCAGGTACCGGTCGTGCGAGACCACCACGAGTGTGCCGGGCCAGCCGTCCAGAACGTCTTCCACGGCAGCCAGGGTGTCGGTGTCCAGGTCATTGGTGGGCTCATCGAGCATCAGCACGTTGGGCTCACCTACGAGCAGGCGCAGCAGCTGCAGGCGGCGGCGCTCACCGCCGGACAGTTCCTTCACGGGGGTCCACTGGCGCTGGGCGTTGAAGCCCAGCTGCTCCACGAGCTGGCCGGCGGAAAGTTCCCGGCCGCCCACGCTGAAGACCCGCTTCTCGTTTTCGATGACCTCGATGACGCGCATGTCCGCCACCTCGTCGAGTTCCTTGACTTCCTGCGTCAGCACGGCCGTCTGCACGGTGGTACCGCGCTTCAGCCGGCCCTTCGTCGGCTCGATTTCGCCGTTGAGCAGGCGCAGCAGCGTGGTCTTGCCGGCGCCGTTGACGCCCACCAGGCCGAGCCGCTCCCCCGGTGCCAGGCGCAGGGTGACGTTCTTGAACAGTTCGGTGTCGCCCAGGGTCAGGGACACTTCCTCAAGGTCCAGGACGTCCTTGCCCAGGCGGGCGGTGGCCATCTTGTTCAGTGACAGGGTGTCGCGGGGTTCGGGCACATCGGCAATGAGGTTGTTGGCCGCCTCGATGCGGAACTTGGGCTTGGCGGTGCGGGCCGGTGCGCCGCGGCGCAGCCAGGCCAGTTCCTTCTTGACCAGCTGCTGGCGCTTGCCCTCCACCACGTTGGCCATGCGGTCACGCTCCGCGCGGGCCAGCACATACGCTGCGTAACCGCCGTCGAACGGATCGATCACGGCGTCGTGCACTTCCCAGGTGCGGGTGCAGATTTCGTCCAGGAACCACCGGTCGTGGGTGACCACCAGCAGGCCGCCGGCATCGGTGCGCCAGCGGTTCTTCAGGTGCTGGGCCAGCCACGCCACACCTTCCACGTCCAGGTGGTTGGTGGGCTCATCCAGCATGACGACGTCGTCGTCCCCGGTCAGCAGCTTGGCCAGGGCCACGCGGCGCTTTTGCCCGCCGGACAGCGAGGAGACAGAGGCGTTCCAATCCACTTCCTGGATCAGGCCGCTCATGACGTCGCGGATGCGGGCGTTGGAGGCCCACTCGTAGTCAGCGGCGTCGCCCACGATCGCCTGCCCAACGGTGAGGTCGCCGTCGAGCACGTCGGACTGGTCCAGATAGCCCACGGTGACGTCGCGGCGGCGGGTGACGCGGCCTTCGTCGGGGGTCTGCCGCTCGGCCAGCAGGCGCATCAGGGTGGACTTGCCGTCACCGTTGCGCCCGACGACGCCAATGCGGTCCCCCTCTTCCAGGCCCAGGGAAACCCCGTCCAGGATGGTGCGGGTGCCAAAGGAAATGCTGAGATTCTCAGCACCAAGCAGGTGTGCCAATCGGTACTACTTTCTTGAGGTGTCGGTGGGTTTTTATCAGTGATGTCTCAGGAGGGAACAGTCAGCCAACGACGGCGGGCAGCAGCCGGGCGCCCGGCGCCGGTCCCTCTACGGCGAGGGCGCGGTGGCCCTCTGAACGCAGTGCCGCTTCCAGCTCAGCCGCGGCGCCGGTGTCTTCAACCAGGAAGGCGACGGTGGGTCCGGAGCCGGACACCATGCCGGCCAGGGCGCCGAGCCGTTCGCCGGTGCTCAGCAGGTCCGCCAGTTCCGGAGCCAGCCGGAGCGCGGCAGCCTGCAGGTCATTGGAAATAACGGCTGCCAGCTCCCGGGCATTCCCGGACCGCATCGCGGCCAGGACGGCCGGATCGACTTCCGCCGGTTCCTCGGCCTCTTCCTGTGCTTCCGCGCGGAGGGCATCGAGTGCACCGTAGACGGCCGGCGTCGAGAGCCCGGAGTCGGAGGCCACCAGCACCCAGTGCAGCGGTGTCTTGGAAATGGCCGGGGTTAGGCGGTCCCCCACGCCCAGCCCGACGGCGGTGCCGCCGAGGAGCGAAAAGGGAACGTCAGCGCCGAGGCCGGCGGCAATGTCCGCCAGCTCTTCGCGGGACAGATGTGTGTTCCACAGGGCGTCGCACGCCACGAGTGCGGCAGCGGCGTCGGCTGAACCGCCGCCCATGCCGCCGGCCACCGGTACCCGCTTGGTGATGTGCAGGTGCACCCCGGTGGGGTTTTCTGCGAAGCCTGCCAGCGCCTGGGCGGCACGAGCCGCCAGGTTGTCCGGTCCCAGCGGAATATCGGCCACCGGAACGTGCAGGGGGCCGTCACTGTCCACCGTGACGGTGATGCCGGGAGCCTCGGTGGCCGTTGCCTGCACCTCTTCGAACAGCGAGACGGCCAGGTACACGCTGGCGACCCCGTGGTAGCCGTCGGGCCGGAGGGGACCGACGCGCAGGGATGCGTTGATCTTCCCCGGGGCCCGCACGCGCACGGACGCAGGGGCTGCCGGCGGGGCCGATACGGATGAAAACTTCGCTGCGCTCATATCTTCCAACTTAGAGGAAGGGCGGTCCCCGCCGTTAATGCAGCAGCTGCCGGTGCCGGTGTGCGCTTACTGCTGCGGGGCGCCGTCGGCCCCGGCGTCGGCGTCGGCGTCGGCAGGAGCTTCGGCGTCTTTGGACTCGGCAATCCGGGCGAAGGCGGTGATGTCGATGACCTCGCCGCGGGCACGCGGATCGACGCCGGCTGCGCGGAGCGCGTTTTCAGCCTGGGCCGGGCTGCCGGCCCAGCCGGACAGTGCGGCGCGCAGGGTCTTCCGCCGCTGCGCAAATGCGGCATCAATGACGGCGAAGACCTCTTCGCGGCTGGCGGTGGTGGGCAGCGGCTCGTGGCGGGTGAAGCCGACCAGGCCGGACGCAATCTTGGGTGCGGGCCAGAAGACGTTCATGCCGATCACTCCGGCCTTGCGCATGGTGGTGTACCAGGCAGCCTTGACCGAGGGCACGCCGTAGACCTTGGATCCGGGCACCGCGGCCAGCCGGTCCGCCACTTCGTCCTGGACCATCACCAGCCCGTGCTGCAGGGAAGGGAAGCGTTCCAGCAGGTGCAGCACCACGGGCACCGCCACGTTGTACGGGAGGTTGGCCACCAGTGCCGTGGGTTCCACCGGAAGCTCCGTTATGCGCATGGCGTCGCCAAGGACCACGTGCAGCTGGTCAGCCTTCTCGGGCCGCCAGGACGCCACCGTGGCCGGCAGGCGTTCGGCCAGCACCGGATCAATTTCGACGGCGACCACGGACTTGGCCGCGTCCAGCAGCCCCAGCGTGAGGGAGCCCAGGCCGGGACCGACTTCCAGGACCGTCTCTTCCGGGCCAACGCCGGCAGCTGCGACGATCCGCCGGATGGTGTTGCCGTCAATCACGAAGTTCTGGCCGAGGGTCTTGGTGGGGCGGACTCCCAGTTCCTCGGCCAGGGCGCGGATGTCAGTGGCACCCAGCAGCGGTTTGACCTGGGGACGGGAAGCGGAGGGGGATTCAGTCACTTAGCAATACTAGCCGAGCGCAGGCCGCAGGCAGGGGCCGCTCCCCCTGGTCCGCCGGCCGTCGGATGCCCTGCTTTGGCAGGGCTGACCGGCGGTTATGTTCGTGCGTCTGCACGTGGACTGCCCGCCGGTGCCCGTCTTCCTGCTGTTCGCTTCCAGAATGGGCGAGCACCCTGCCGGCGCCCGGACAGGGTCGGTAGCATCGCTGCTGGGCCCGCAACAAAACCCGCAGTCCAGGATGGACGGATATCAGTATGGGCAATGCGTTTGGAATTCGGCTGGAGGAAGCGCGCCGCGAGCGGCGGCTCACCCAGGAAGAGCTTGGCGGCGACGTGATCCGGGCACGTGATGTATCTCAGCTGGAAAAAGGACGCCGTGAACCCGGCGGCGGGGCCGTCCGCTTCCTGGCTGATCGGCTTTCCTCCGTCCCCGGGTATCCCCTGGCCCGGCCGGGAGCGGACAGCCGGATCTTTCTGGCGCTCTCGGCCGCACAGGCCTGGGATGAGCGCGACTACCTCACCGCGCGTCGTTACTCCCGGTTGGCCGCGGATGAGGCGCTGGCCGAGGACGAGCCCAATGAATGGTGGGAAATGGCATTCATGGCGGCGGCCTGCCTGGGGCGGCTGCACGACTATCCCCGATGCATGGCTGAGGCGGAAGTACTTGCCCGGCACCCGCTGGCAGCGCAGGGCCAGCCGCTGCGCCCGGAGGCCGAGACACTGCTGGCCGTGGCCTGCCGGGGCGCAGGCAGACTGCCCGAGGCCGTTCTCCATGCCCGGCGTGCGCTGGAGCTGGGCCTGTCCCTGAGGCTCGGAGTGGATCAGCTGCTTGAGGTGTACTCGGCGCTGATAGCTGCGTTGTCCGAAAGCGGGCTGCAGGAGGAAGCATGGGGGCACTGCCGTGCCCTGCTGATTCCCCTGCTCGAAGCGGCAACGGATCCGCAGCGGGCCGGAAAAGGGTACTCGGAGGTGGGGAATGTGGCGTTCCGCCGCGGAGACGCCGCCGCGGGCCTGCGCCACCATGCCAAAGCCCAGAACCTTCTGACTCCGGATGCGGATTTGGAAGTGTGGAGTGCGTTCAACCGCAATTCGGCCTCCATGCGCCTGGCTGCGGGACTGCACGACGCCGCCACGCATGAGTGCATGGTGCATGCCGAAACAGCGCTGTCAGTGATGGGCGGCACCGAGGAAGACGAGCTGGAGGACCTGCACAGCCGCGGGCGGTGGCTGCAGCTCGGCGGCGACCACGGCTCCGCGGTGAAGGTGCTGGCCGGGGTTTACGCCCGCCGCGCTGCCCTCACTCCGCAGGGCGGAGCGGAAGTGGCACTGCACCTCGGGCTGAGCCGGGCGGCATTGGGAAGCAGCCAGGAGGCGGCGCAGCTCCTGGAGGCCAGTGCAGCGGCGTTCCTGACGGCCGGAGCGCTGGACCGTGCCGGCCATGCGGCCCGGCTGGCCGCCCGGACGCGCAGCGGTGACACCGTGGTGACGCCGTGGGGTTAAACGAAAGGACCGGAGCCTGATTCCAGGTCCGGTCCTTTCATTGAGCTGTTCCGCCCAGTCTGCCGGCTAAGGGCAACGGCTGGTTTAGAGCAGTCCGAGCTTGGCGGCGCAGGCCGGCCAATGACCCCAGCCGCCGTTGGCCCGAAGCTTTTCAGCCACGGCGATCTGCTGCTCGGGGGTGGCCCCTGCCGCAATGGGGGCGTACTGGCCGCCGCCGGCACCGAGCCAGCTGGAAACGCTGAACTGCAGACCGCCGGAGTAACCGTTGCCGGTGTTGATGTGCCAGTCGCCGCCGGATTCACACTGGGCCAGTGCGGCCCAGGTGCCGCCCGACGGTGCCGCGCCGCCCGGTGACGGTGCTTCCGGCGCCGGTGCGGCCGGTGCTGCAGGCGCCGCCGGTGCGGCGGGTGCAGCGGGAGTTGCAGGCTTTGCGGGAGCTGCCGGAGCCGGTGCAGCTTCCTTCTTCTTGGTGCCGACGGCAATCTTTGCCGCAACCGGCTCCCGGGAAACGCTTTCGCTGACCAGGGTCCGGCTGGCCTCACGGCCGTCCACCATTACGGTCTCAAAGACTTTGACCTTCTCCCCCGGAGTGCCTTCAACCGTCACCTTTTCCTCGCCCTCATAAAGGAGCGGGTCGGGTACCTGGGTGGTCTCAAACGGGAGGGCTTCAGTAACGGTGTCCTTCTGGCCGGTCTGGACACGGGTGACCTTCAGTGCCATTCCGTCCACGAGTGCAGCAGATTCGGGGGCTGAAACCCGGTCCGTCGCAGAAAGCTTGACGCCTGCCTGCTTGAGTACGTCTGCCACGGTCTCCGCAGTGGTGAAGCGCTCATACGGGGCGCCGTCGATCACAATGGTGACGGTTTTCGGGGTGGAGATGGACAGCTTGTCATCCATTCCGGTGAGCGATGTGTCCAGCGCCGCTGAAACGGCGGAGTTGGCGGAGACCCGCAGTTCGGACACCAGGTCCGCAACGGTCTGTCCGGTGGTGCTGACGGTCGTTTCTTCGCCGTCGAGGGTCAGGTCCACGTTCTTGGCCTTGAAGACTTCGATGGTGGTTCCGTCGGTGACCTCGGTCCCCAGATCGGGAAGAACCTTGTCCGCCTCGGTCACGGAAACATCGGCCTTTTCAAGGACTTCGGCTACGGTTCCGCCGAAGGTCTTGACGTTGGTGCTGGCGCCGTCGACGCTTAGGACAACGGATTTGTTGGTACCGACAAAGGCCACCAGTCCCAGAATGAGGGCGACCATCACAACAGCCTGCCCGGTGAGTTTCAACCCACGCCTCACAAATGCATTTGCCACGGAATCCCAAACGTTCACAGTTTCCGGGCACGGGGATCAGGGCGCGTGGCAGCCGATGCCCCCGGATCTCACGGGGCGACTCTTTGCGCAGGCAAGGAACCTCTGCCGAAACCGGGCACAGGTGTATTGCGGTGCTTCAGGCGAAGCACGCGCACAACTGTCCCCGGGACGGTGTGTGGTTCGATATCAGTTCCGGTGCCTTCCCCGACCCCGGCTAATAGGTCCTTACCGTAATCGAACCGTGATGTGAGGGCAACCCGGGGTTTTGGCCGCCCAAGTAGTCCGTACAGTTCCCGGGGACCGCCGGCGGCCCGGAACTAGTTCCAGTCGCCGTAAATCCGGACCGTGTTCGCCACCAGCTCCGACCCCAGTTCGGCGAGGTCCGCACCGAGCTCAGCGGCCATGAACCGGACGGTGTAGGGCACCATGTAACTGGCGTTGGGGCGGCCGCGGAACGGGTGCGGAGTCAGGAACGGCGAGTCTGTTTCCACCAGCAGCAGCCGGCGGTCAGCCACCGCGAGCGCTTCCCGGAGGTTCCCTGCATTCTTGAACGTGACGGTCCCGGCGAAGGACATGTTCCAGCCCCGCTCGTTGCAGATCCGGGCCAGTTCCGCGTCACCGGAGAAACAGTGGAACACCACTTTCTCCGGGGCACCTTCTTCTTCCAGCACCCGCACCACGTCCTCGTGCGCATCCCGGTCATGGATCTGCAGGGCCAGGTCCAGCCGCTTGGCAATGTCAATGTGCCGCCGGAAGGAATACTGCTGGCGTTCGACGCCGTCGGAACCGGTGCGGAAATAGTCCAGTCCCGTTTCCCCGATCCCCCGCACCCTCGGATGCCGGGCCAGCTCTTCAATTTCCGCCAGGGCCGCTTCCAGTGTTCCTTCGGCAGCCAGGACCGGAGCGTCATTGGGATGGATGGCCACCGCTCCCAGCAGCCGCGGCTCCTCGTCCAGGATCCGCACGGTAAAGCGGGAGGACTCAAGGTCGGTGCCCACCTGGACGGCACCGCGCACCCCCGCAGCCTGGGCGGCGTCCATCGCTGCCCGGACTCCTGCGGTACCGGCCTTGCCCGGAGCGAAGTCCAGATGTGTATGGTTGTCGATCACGGGCACCGGAAGCGGCTCAGGACCCGGAGGGTAAGGCTTCCCGCTCTCCGATCCAAAGTCCAGATAAGCCGCAGGGATATCGCCCGGAACATAAGCACTGTCATTACACATGTCTTTAACCCTAAGTGAGCTTGTAACCTGTATTCACGTGAGGCCGCCGCCCAACGGGGCGGAAGGCAGTCATGTCGCACCACGGGTCCCTGACCACCGGGTTCGGGGCTGCGATTCACCGAGGCTTGGAAGGTATCCATGGACGCTCGAAATCCAGCTGCAGCCGCCGCCCCTTTTGAGACGGATTCCCCCGGCGCCGCGGCACCCGTATCACCGGTTTCCTGGGCTCGTGCCCCCGGAGCAGTGCAGGATGCGGAAGCCTTCCATGAGGCAGCCTCGGGCATCCTTTCCGCTGTCAGCACGGTGATTGACGGCAAGAAAGAAGCGGCCATGCTGGTGCTGACCGTTCTCCTCGCCCAGGGCCATGTGCTGCTGGAAGACGTGCCCGGCGTGGGAAAAACCCTGCTCGCCAAGACCCTTGCCCGGACCATCGACTGTTCCGTCAGCCGGATCCAGTTCACCCCTGACCTGCTGCCCTCCGACGTCACGGGCGTCTCCATCTACAACCAGGACGCCCACCGGTTCGAATTCCGCCAGGGCCCCATTTTCGCAAACATCGTGATCGGCGATGAGATCAACCGGGCCTCTGCAAAGACGCAGTCGGCCCTGCTCGAATGCATGGAGGAACGGCAGGTCACCGTGGACGGCGGCACCTACCGGCTGGCTGAGCCGTTCATGGTGGTGGCCACCCAGAATCCGATTGAAATGGAAGGCACCTACCCGCTTCCCGAGGCCCAGCGCGACCGATTCATGGCCCGCATCTCCATGGGCTACCCGGACACGGCATCCGAAATAGAGATGCTGGAGACCCACCAGTCCACGTCGCCCCTGGACAAGGTGGGCGCCGTCGTCGACGTCCGTGACGTTGCCGCCATGACTGCCCGGGTGCGGGACATCTTCGTGTCCTCCGCAGTGAAGGAATACACGGTGGCCATTGGGCAGGCCACCCGCGAACACGCGCATCTTCGCCTCGGAGCCAGCCCCCGCGCACTGCTGCAGCTGCTGCGCGCGGCGAAGGCGCACGCAGCCCTGGCCGGCCGCGACTTTGTCCTCCCCGATGACATTTCGCATCTGGCTGACCCGGTCCTGGCCCACCGCCTGATCCTGGACCGCAAGGCAGCCAGCTCCGGTGACACGCCCTCGGACCTGCTGGCCCACCTGCTGTCCCGGGTGCCCGTTCCGCGCAGTCCCGCCGGGGAACGAATGCGGCGCTAACCGGCAGTTCGGCCCGCATCACCCGGCACGACCCTTCGGGAAGGCTCCATGGACTTCGCTACTACCGCCCGGCTGCTGACTCCGCGCGGCTGGGGCCTTATTCTGGCCGGCGTCGCCGCGCTGCTGACCGCCCAGATCATGGGGCGCCGCGACATACTGGTGCTCGCCGTCTTCCTCCTGGCCCTGCCGCTGCTTTCCGCGCTGGCACTGCGGATGGTCAAGCCGGTCATCGACGTGGAGCGCACGTTCCATCCGGTCACGGTGGAGACCGGCGTTCCCGTCCGGGTTCTCCTCTCGCTGCGGCCGCCGCGGCCGGTGCGGCAGAGCGCCGCCATGCGCGAAGGGCTGCCGCTCCGCTTTGGCGAGAGCCCGGTGTTCCGCTTTCCGGCGCGCAACCCGGACGCCGACGGCGCCAGCACCTATGAGTACCAGCTGCGGTCAGCGCGGCGCGGCATGTTTGTCATTGGCCCGGTGACCGCCGAGTTCACCGATTTGTTTGGCCTCTCCCGGCGGCTGCACACTCTGGGCTCCACACATCCCCTGGTGGTTTCCCCGGCGCCCCGGGAACTGCCCGCCTCCGTGCTGGGCGGACCGCGCGGTGCGGAGGGCTCCGTTTTCAGTCCGCTCCGGGGCAGCCCGAGCGAGGACGACGTGTCCACCCGCGAATACCGGGCCGGAGATCCGATGCGGCGGGTGCATTGGGCGGCCACCGCCCGGCACGGAGAACTGATGGTCCGGCAGGAAGAGCCCGTCACCTCCCCCAGCGCCACCCTTCTGCTGGATGCCCGGGAGTCCTGCTATGCGGGCCGCTATGGTTCCTCGGTGTGGATGGAACCGGCCGGCGGCAACGGACTGTCCACCTCGGAGTCCTTCGAATGGGCCGTGACTGCTGCCGTCTCCGAGGCCGCGTATCTGGTGGACCAGGGTTATTCGCTGCACCTTGTGGACGCGTATGCCCGTCCGGGGCTGTCCCGCTCGCCGTCCGCCCGCAACCCCGCGCAGCGCGATTTCAGTGGACCTGCCGGGCTGCAGGACCTCGCGGACGGGCTCGCCGCGCTGGAGCTGGAGTCCGGCTCCCCGGATCGCCAGAACGACGCCGACGACGCAGTCCGCGCCCGGCGCCGTGCACGGACTGGAACGCCGGGCCCGGCCCCCGTGCCGGAAGACCGCGGAGCCTTTGGCACCGCCCTCCTGGATTCATTGGCCCAGCGCCGCCGCGGTCCCCTGCTGGCAGTTCTGGGAAGATTGAGCCCCGACGACGCCGCCCGGCTGGCACCCGCCGCCGACTACGCCACCCGGGCGTGCGCCGTCTTGGTAGTGGACCGGCTGCAGGATGCGGCGCAGGCCATGGCCATCCTGCGTTCCGGCGGCTGGGAAGCAGTGGCTGCAACACCCGAATCGGATCTGGCACAAACGTGGGCCGCCTTTTCCTCCGCTCCCGTTATGCCTGTTCCTGCAACCCGCACGCGGGAGGATCGTCCGTGACCGCAATGCTCTCCCGTCCCTCACCCAGCGTTCCGCCCCCTCCACCGCCCGCCTCCCGGTCTTCCCGGCCCCGGGCGCCCTGGGACTGGCCGTCTGCCGGAGCAAGCATCATTGCAGTCCTGCTCTGCACCATCAGCCTGCACGGGGTCTTTGACGGCTGGTCCTGGCTCCCGCCAATGGCCCTCACCACTGCCGTTGTGGTTTCGGCCATGGCAGCGGCACGCCGGTTCCGGTTCCCCACCGCCCTGGTGCCGGCCGCGGGCCTTGCAGCGCTCGTCGTCGTGCTGACTTGGCTGTTCGCAGCCTCCACCGCTTTCCTTGGCCTGCTGCCCACCGGCGGATCGCTGGACCGGGTCAACCAGCTGATCACCGAAGCCCAGGCCACCATCATGAACCAGGTGCCTCCCGTGCTGTCCGATCCCGGGATCGTATTCATCGCGTGTCTTGGCACCGGCCTTATTGCCCTGCTGGTGGACACGCTGGCCACCACGCTGCGCATGCCGGCGGCGAGCGGACTGGGGCTGCTGTCCCTGCTGATTGCTCCGGCCGTGCTGAAGCCCGAGAGTGTTGGCGTGGTTCCCTTTCTCCTGGCTGCGGCCGGCTACCTGATTCTCCTGGCCGCCGGCACCTGGCAGGAGCGGCCGCGCAGCGGAAACGACGCAGTCCTCTCCCCGCCGCGAAGCCAGGTGGGTACGGCGGCGGGGATCGGTGCAGCCGCCCTCGTGGTTGCTCTGGTCCTGCCCGCAGCGCTCCCGGGGTTCACCCAGGGCTCGTTTCCGCAGGGCTCCCGGCTGAACATCTGGACAGGCCAGTCCGGGCTGAACCCGGTGGTGGCCCTGGGCGCGGACCTGCGCCAGCCCACCGCCGGGGGCCGGATCCGGTACGCCACCGATTCCAAGCAGCCGGTCTACCTGCGGTCCACCACGCTGGAAGATTTCTCCGGCCGGCGCTGGGCGCCTGATCTGCGCGAGGACAGCAGGCGGGGCGGGTTGCAGGACATGGTCCCGGCGGAGGGCGGCACTTCACCGGCGGGAGCCTCCGTCTACACCACGCGGGTCAGCTCCACGTCATATGCCAGCCCGTGGCTGCTGGCCCCGTATGCACCGCTGCAGGTGTCCGGGGCGAACGGAAAGTACAGCTGGGATCCGAAGACCATGACGGTCATCGCCGAGGAAAACAAGAGCACGCCCAGCCTGAACTACGAGGTGCAGAGCTCTGCCCTCGACGTATCCACGGCTTCCCTGCAGGCCGTAAGGCCGGCGCCCAAAGATGCGGTGGACCCGATGTTCACGTCCCTGCCGGATGACCTGCCGGCCAGCATCCGGGATGCGTCGGCGGAGGCCACAAAGGGCGCCGTGGGCCCGTATGCGCAGGCCATGGCCATCCAGGCCTTCCTGCGCGGGAACCAGTTCAGCTACTCCCTGGACGCACCGGTGGATGGCGGCTATGACGGCAACGGCATTGACGTCCTGGACCGGTTCCTGCAGGAAAAGTCCGGCTACTGCGTGCACTTTGCCGCCGCCATGGCCGTCATGGCGCGGGAAGCGGGCATTCCCAGCCGCATGGCCCTGGGCTTTGCGCCGGGGCGGTCCACCGGGGAATCCGTCACCGGTGAGCAAGGGCAGGAGCTGCGGGAATACGAGGTCGATTCCCGCGACGCCCATGCCTGGCCTGAGTTGTATTTCGACGGCGTGGGCTGGGTGCGGTTTGAGCCCACTCCCTCGCGCGGTTCGGTCCCCTCCTACGCGCTGGCGCCGCTGCCCAGCCTTGCCCAGACGCGCGACGACGACGACGATCTCCGCAGCGTGAATCCGGCGGTCCCGGGATCCACGCCCCAGCGTTCCACCGAGGCAGCTGCCCCGCCCCCTGCCGCCGCACCGGCTCAGCCTGAGCAGACAGAGGCCGGCCGGTATGCCGGAGTGGGCCTCGGGCTGGCCGTCGCCGCCGCCGCCCTGCTGAGCCCCTGGATGCTGCGCCGGCGCAGGCACAGCCTCCGGCGCCGCGCAGTGGTCACCGCCGGGACGGGCCCGGGAAGTTCGGGAAGTCCGGGAAGTCCGGGAAGTTTGGAAAGTTCGCAGAGCCGCGGCGGCGCCGGATATCCGAGCGGTGCGCCCGCTGCGCTGGCGTGGGATGAAGCAGCAGACACTGGCGTGGACTACGGCTATGTGCCGCAGAAGTCGGAGTCTCCGCGCGCGTATGCGCAGCGACTGGCGGCCGAGGCAGGGCTGCCGGAAAGCGCCGCCGGTGCCTTGGATAACCTTCGGGCTGCGTACGAACGCGCTGTGTATGCCGCGCCCAGCACCGGGGCGCGGGACGCCGTTTCCTTGGGCACTGTTCCCTTGGATTCCGTTTCCTCGGACACTGCGTCCTCACCCGTGGGATCCGGGCTCTCCCGCCCGGCAGCACCCTCCGCCGACCCCGCAGACGAGCAGCGGGACCGGCTCTGGAGGGACGTTGAAGCAGTCCAGGCCGGGCTTGGTGCTTCGGCGTCCAGAGGCGCCCGGCTGCGGGCGCGCTTTTTCCCTGCATCGCTCGCAGCCAGGTTCCGCCACTAGCCGGGAGCGGCCGGCGGCGGAACCTCCCTCATCCGCGAATCTGCTACTCCGCGGTGGGGTCGGCGATGCCGATGTACTGCGTGTAGAGGTATTCTTCGATGCCTTCGGCGCCGCCTTCACGCCCCAGACCGGACTGCTTCACGCCGCCAAAGGGTGCTGCAGCGTTGGAAACGACACCGGCGTTGAGGCCGAGCATGCCGGTTTCCAGCAACTCGCCAATCCGCAGGCCCCGGTTCAGGTCCTCCGTGAAGACATACGCAACCAGGCCGTATTCGGTGTTGTTGGCCAGGGCCACGGCTTCCTCCTCGGTGGAGAAAGTGACAATCGGGGCTACCGGGCCAAAGATTTCCTCTTTGAGGATCCGGGCGTCGGCAGCCACATTCTTCAGCACAGTGGGCTGGTAGAAGTAGCCCGGCCCGTCCACCGGTGCGCCGCCCACCACTGCCTCGGCACCGCCGTCGACCGCGTCCGAGACCAGGGAGTGCACCTTGTCGCGGGACTTGGCGTCGATCAGCGGGCCGATCTTGGACTCGTCCTCGGTGCCGCGCGCCGTGGTCATGGCCCCCACCTTGGCCGCGAACTTCTCGGCGAACTCATCGGCAACGGACTCGTGCACAATGAAGCGGTTCGCGGCGGTGCAGGCCTCGCCCATGTTCCGCAGCTTGGCAGCCATGGCACCGGTGACGGCCTTGTCCATGTCAGCGTCCTCGAAGACCACAAACGGAGCGTTGCCGCCGAGCTCCATGGAGGTGCGCAGCACCCGGTCCGCGGCGTCACGGATCAGGCCCTGGCCCACGGGGGTGGAGCCGGTGAAGGAGACCTTGCGCAGGCGCTCGTCCTTCATGATCGGACCGGTGACATCACCGGCGGAAGTGGTGGACACCACGTTCAGGACGCCGGCCGGCAATCCGGCTTCGAGCATCACGGCGGCAAAAAGCTGGGAGGTCAGCGGGGTGAGCTTGGCCGGCTTGAGCACCATGGTGCAGCCCGCGGCCACAGCGGGGGCAATCTTGCGGGTGGCCATGGCCAGCGGGAAGTTCCACGGGGTGATCAGCAGGCAGGGTCCCACCGGCTTCTTGTTCACCATCAGCCGGGACTTGCCGTCCGGGGAGGTGCCGTAGCGGCCGGAAATCCGGACGGCTTCCTCGGAGAACCAGCGCAGGAATTCGGCGCCGTAGGTGACTTCGCCCCGGGCTTCGGCCAGCGGCTTGCCCATTTCCAGGGTCATCAGCAGGGCAAAGTCTTCCGCCCGTTCGGTGACCAGTTCAAAGGCGCGGCGCAGGATTTCCCCGCGCTCCCGCGGCGCGGTCTTGGCCCAGGAGTCCTGTGCAGCGGCGGCAGCGTCCATGGCCAGGGCGCCGTCTTCGGCACTGGCGTCGGCGATGCTCAGCAGCACCTTGCCGGTGGCGGGGTCTTCGACGTCAAAAGTCTTGCCGCCGGCAGCATCCCTCCACTCGCCGTTGATCAACAGGCCGGTGGGAACGCGGGCCAGCAGTTCGGCTTCGCGGTCAGCGGTAATACCCATGGGATGCCTCCAAGATTGACGTCATTGCCCGGGCCGGAAAGGCCCGTTATCTGTGTTCACCGTATGCGCGTTCTGATGGGGCTGTAAATACGGAACTGCACCACGGGAACGGGCTTCCGCTGTGCAGTTGGCCAAAAGGAAAGGACCGGATTGAGCCTATGCCCGGGCGGCCAGCACCGCCGAATAGAGTTCACGCTTGCTGATCCGGGCATCCTCGGCCACGGTGGCCACGGCATCCTTGAGGCGTGCGCCCTGGGCAACCAGTCCGTTCACTGCGGCCACATGGTCTTCGGGCAGTTCCGGTGCGGCTTCACCGGCGCCGGCCACGACGACGGCGATCTCGCCGCGGATTTCGGCCGCCTCGGCCCATTCCAGCAGTTCGCGCAGCGGTGCGCGGAGCACCTGTTCGTGCAGCTTGGTCAGCTCGCGGGCGACGGCGGCCCGGCGGTCGCCGCCGAACGCAGCGTCCAGCGCACGCAGCATGGGTTCCAGGCGGTGCGGAGCCTCGAAGAACACCATGGTGCGCTGTTCCACGGCCAGTTCCGCCAGCCGGGCACTGCGCTCACCTGCCTTGCGGGGCAGGAAGCCCTCAAAGCAGAAACGGTCGGTCGGCAGCCCGGACAGCGCCAATGCGGTCAAGACTGCCGACGGACCCGGAGCCGCGGTGACGGTCAGGCCTTCCTTGGCAGCCGCCTCCACCAGCCGGAAGCCGGGATCGGAGACTGCCGGCATACCGGCGTCGGTCACCATCAGCAAGGTGGCGCCGCCGCGCACCATCTCCAGCAGATCCGCAGTGCGGGTTGCCTCATTGTGCTCGTGGTAGCTGATGATCTTGCCGGTGGTGGTGATCTTCAGGGCCGAGACCAGACGGTGGAGGCGCCGGGTGTCCTCGGCGGCAATGACGTCGGCGGTCTCCAGCAGCGCGATCAAACGGTTGGTGGCGTCCCCCATGTTGCCGATGGGCGTGGCGGCCAGGACAATCTGTCCGCCGCCGGTGCCGGCGGCAGCGCCGGTCTTGCCGCCGTCGTGCTGGGTGCTTTTGGAGGTGTCCGGGCCGGGAGTCTGCTTGCTGGAATTCACCATCTAACCCTACGCGAGTTGGGGACGCCGCACGCCCGGCGGCCCCGATAGAGTGGGCGGGTGAACCCGACCGTGAGCGAGACTCCAGCCGCCGGAGCAGCACCGCTGGTGCAGGATCCTCGGAGCGCCTTCAGCGTCGGCCAGCTGCGCAACAGGCTGCTGGGCTGGGCGCCGGGCACCACCCTGACGCTGGGTGTGTGGGGCTGGCTGCTGCCGCTGATCTCTGCCGTGATCGGCGCAGTGCTGCGTTTTGTCCGGCTCGGGGAACCCCGCTCGCTGGTCTTTGACGAGACGTACTACGTCAAGGATGCCTACTCCTATCTGGTCTCCGGCTACGAACGGCAGTGGCCCGAAAACGCGAACGATTCCTTCAACTCGGGCATCCCCGATGTGTTGCTTACCGACCCCGAATACGTGGTGCATCCGCCGGTCGGAAAGTGGATGATCGCCGCGGGGATGGAACTTTTCGGCTCGGACAACAGTTTCGGCTGGCGCTTCTCCGCCGCGCTGACGGGCGCCCTGACTGTCCTGCTGGTGGGCCTGATTGCCGTCCGGCTGTTCCGCTCCCCGCTGCTGGGCGGGGTGGCCGGGTTGCTCCTGGCTGTCGACGGCCACCACCTGGTGCTCTCGCGTGCCTCGCTGCTGGATGTTTTCCTGACCTTCTGGCTGGTGGCCGCCTTCGGCGCCCTGCTGCTGGACCGCGACGACGGCCGGCGACGGCTGGCGCGCGCCCTCGCCGCCGGGCCGGGGGGCGGCCGCGGAGGCGGCCCGCCGTCGTCGGACGCCCTGATGTACGGACCGTGGCTGCTCTGGCGCCCCTGGCGCCTGGCCGCAGGAATCTGCCTGGGCCTGGCGGTGGGAACCAAATGGTCCGCGCTGGCCTTCGTGGCAGTCTTTGGCCTGATGACCGTGCTGTGGGACGTCAACGCCCGCCGCGTCGCGGGCATCCGGTCATGGCCCGCGGCCGGACTGTTCAAAGACGGGGTGCCGGCGTTCTTCACCGTCATCCCCGCAGCGGCATTGACCTACCTGGCCGCCTGGACCGGATGGCTGCGCTCCACTGACGCGTACGGACGGAACTGGGCGCAGGACCACCCGTCCGATACCTGGGGCTGGCTGCCGGACTGGCTGCGGTCGCTGGCGGAGTACCACCGCAGCGCGTACGCCTTCCACAACGGGCTCAGTTCCGACCATGACTACGAAGCCAGCCCCTGGACCTGGCTGGTCATGGGCCGCCCCACGTCCTTCTTCTACGAATCCGCCACCAACGGCGTCAGCGGGTGCACTGTGGACAGCTGCTCCACGGCCATCACCTCGGTGGGCAATCCGCTGATCTGGTGGTCCGCCGCCGTGTCCCTGCTGGTTCTGCTCTTCTGCTGGCTGGGCCGCCGTGACTGGCGGGCCGGGGCCCTTCTCGCCGGAATCGCGGCGGGCTATCTTCCCTGGTTCGCGTATCCGGAACGCACCACGTTCTTCTTCTACGCCGTTTCTTTTGAGCCGTTCCTGATTCTTGCCCTGACCTATGTGCTGGGGCTGATTCTGGGCCCGGATTCCGCCCCCGAAGTGCGCAAATGGACCGGTGCGGCAGTGGTTGCACTCTTCATCCTGGCGGCCGTTTTAGTGACCGCATTCTTCCTTCCGGTCTGGACGGCCGAAACAATCCCGTATTCTGACTGGCGGCTCCGCATGTGGATGCGCAGCTGGATTTAGTCTCATTACCCATGTGCCCTGCACAGAAAGAGAGGCCAACGGTGCGCGAATCCGCCACTGATTTACTGGTCCATCTCCCCGAGAAGTCGAACATCACTGACATCCTGGTGGGACTGCATGCAAAGACCCCCAACCATCCCCTGTTCTCGCTGAAGAGTGACAGCGGCTGGAAAGACATCACTGCCGATGACTTCCTGACCTCCGTGAGTGCACTGGCCAAGGGCCTGATCGGCCTCGGGGTGAAGCCCGGTGACAGCGTGGCTGTCATGTCCAAGACCTGCTACGAGTGGACCCTGGTGGACCTCGCCGTATGGTTTGCCGGCGCCGTCACAGTGCCCATATACGAAACCTCATCCCCCTCGCAGGTGGAGTGGATCCTGGAAGACTCCGGCGCAGCCCATGTCTTTGTCCAGGATGCCCGCAAAGCCGCGATTGTTTCGGCTGCTGCGGATTCCGGAGATTTTGACGTCTCACTGTGGATGATGAAGGCCGACGGAGCAGAAGCCTCCTTTGCCGAGCTCATCGCCGCGGGCTCAGATGTTGATGATGACCGCCTCGAAGCGGCACGGACCGCGGCCGGACTTCAGACCGTGGCCTCCATGGTCTACACCTCCGGAACCACGGGACGGCCCAAGGGCTGCGAAATCACGCACGGCAACTTTGCCCTGTTTGGCGTGAACATTGTGCAGTTCCTTCCGGAAATGCTTAAGGCCAAGGACGTCAGCACGCTGATGTTCCTGCCGCTGGCCCATGTGCTGGCACGCGCCGTCCAGGTGGGCTGCCTGGCAGCAGGAGTGCGGGTGGGCCACTCCGGCAGCGCCGCAGACCTGATGAGCGATCTGAAGAGCTTCCAGCCGACCTTCCTGCTGGCCGTGCCCCGGATCTTCGAGAAGATCTACGCCGGAGCCCAGCAGTCCGCGGAAGCCGCCGGCAAGGGCAAGCTGTTCACCGCTGCCGCGGACACCGCCGTCGCATACTCAACGGCCCTCGATTCCGCAGCCCGCGGGGGCAAGGGACCTTCCCTGGCCCTGAAGGCGCGCCACGCCTTCTTCGACAAAACGCTCTACCCCAAGGTCCGCAACGCGTTCGGCGGCAAGGCGGCCTTTGCGATCAGCGGCGCCTCTGCCCTGAGCCCGCAGCTCTCGCACTTCTTCCGGGGTGCGGGTGTCATGGTCCTGGAAGGTTACGGTCTGACCGAAACCACGGCGCCGGCAACGGTAAACACCGTCCCGCTGGCCCGAGTGGGCTCGGTGGGACTGCCGCTGCCCGGCAGCCGGATCCGCATTGCCGACGACGGCGAGGTCCTGATCGGCGGCGCCGGCGTCTTCAAGGGATACCACAACAACCCTGAAGCCAACGCTGCCGCTTTCAGCGGCGAGTGGTTCCATTCCGGTGATGTCGGTTCTCTGGACGACGACGGTTTCCTGACCATCACCGGCCGGAAAAAGGACATCCTGGTCACCGCCGGCGGCAAGAATGTTGCCCCGGGCCCGCTGGAGGAGAAAATCCGTGAGCACCGCCTGGTATCCCAGGTGGTGGTGGTGGGCGAAGGGCGCCCGTTTGTGACGGCGCTGCTGACCCTGGATGAAGACGCACTGGCTGCGTGGGGACGGGAAAACGGCTCATCGACGACGCCCGCATCCGCCGGAGACGATCCCCGGATCCGCGCCGCACTGCAGGAAGCCGTGGACGCAGCCAACGCCACGGTTTCCCAGGCGGAGCAGATCCGGAAGTTCGCGGTCCTGCCGAAGGACTTCTCGCTGGAATCCGGCCATCTGACGGCAACCCTGAAGCTGCGCCGCAATGCTGTTATTGCCGACTACTCCGCTGAGGTGGAAAAGCTCTACCTCAAGTAGGCCTTCCGGCCGCACAAAAAACTGCACGTCCCCCAAGCGGGAACGTGCAGTTTTTTGTTGTGCTGTGTGCTTTTTGTTGTGCGGGGTGCTGCGGGTGTGTCGCCTAGACCGCTTCGAGCGAGTCGAGGTACCGGCGGCGGGCTTCTTCCTGCTTCCGGCGTGAGCGTTCGCGGCGGGCCTTGGTAGGCCAGGCGGCGATCATCACGACGATGCAGACCACGAGCACCAGCGCGGCAATGACAATCCCCGCGTCCATCCAGAACTGGGCCGGGAAGAGCCGGATGAGGGTGTCATCCATGCGGAAGGTCCAGTTGCCGTTGGCGAAGAAGATCGAGTGGACCTGGGTGAAGAAGCTCTCCCAGCCCATGACGGCCAGGACAATCAGTCCGCCCACCAGCACCAGGGTCACCACGGATCCGGAAAAGAGTGCACGCCGGATTCCGCCCGGCCTGCGCTTCGCCAGGTACAGGCACCCGAGCAGGCTCAGCACCGCCATGACCAGTGCGGTCACAAAGACAACGGTCAGAACCGTCTTGACGTCCGCCATATGGCTGACTTCGCTCTCCAGGTACAGCGGTTCGCCGCCCGCCGTCACCAGATCGCCCAGGTAGCGGGCACCGGAGAAGTTCAGCAGGTAGTCCACCGCGTAGGACCCATAGGTCACCCGGTCATCCGTGGTGAACCCGTAGCTGTC
The DNA here is from genome assembly GCF_058269295.1 of Arthrobacter sp. TJ-58. Lineage (NCBI taxonomy): Bacteria > Bacillati > Actinomycetota > Actinomycetes > Micrococcales > Micrococcaceae > Arthrobacter > Arthrobacter sp. TJ-58. Next base: position 332,256 of record NZ_JBZCNM010000003.1, on the reverse strand, counting down.
CGCCGGGAAGCCCGGACGGTGGTACTCGGCCCACAGGAACAGCGGAGTGGCCACCGCCCGGATAGCGGCAGCCAGCAGCATGACCGGGAAGAAGACGGCGATCATGACCTGCAGGATACGGGCCAGCACGGGCTTGGTGGTGCCAGCCCGCTCACGCTCCTCGGCGCGGCGGCGGATTTCCTCTTCGGAAATGTCGTCATCGGCAGGCCGGAGACGGGCTGCGGCCGGGATTTCCGCTGCAGCCGCTTTGTCGGTCTTTACGGCCTTGGGAGCTTCAGCCCGCCCAGCTGCAGCTGTGCGAACTTCAGCGCCACGAACGTCAGCGGTTTTTCCTGCTTCGGAATTGCCCGGGCGGCGGGAATCGGAGACCGGTGCGGTGCTGAAAGGTGCAGTGCTGATGGGCGCAGTCCGGAGCGAAGCAGCCGAAGCTGCGGACACGGGTGCTGCCACGGAAGCAGATACGGGTGCTGCCGGTGCTGCATCAGTTTTGCGTGCTTGGCCGTTCTTGCGTGCGGCGTCCGTTGTGGGCGCTGCTGTTGCAGGCGCGGCCTCCGTTTCAGAGGCAGGCTCCGTTTCAGAGGCAGGCTCCGTTTCAGAGGCAGGCTCCGTTTCAGGGGCAGCCTCCGGTTGAGGTGCACCGTCAACCTTGGTCACCCGGGGGGCGGCCGCCGTCTTGGGCACGGGGAGTGCCTCGGTATCCGTGTGCTCCGCTGCGGCGGCCCCCGCCGGCTTTGATGCGGAGATGGTGTCACCGGGATCAGTGTTCCCGGCCCTGTTCCGCTCGTCCTCGGGGAGGTCCTCATACTCGCTGAAGCTGGGCAGGGTACCGGCGCTGCGCATCGGCAGCGCACTGCTCTGAGCGGAGGCGGGATGGCCTCCGGCGAAGGCAGCATCCCAGTCATCATGTTCCAAGTTCTTGTTGCGGGCTTCCGCCGCGGAACCGTCCTTGTCAGCGGAAGCTCCGGAAACGCCGTCGGCTGCTTCGGAACCGGAGCCTTCGGCGTGGTCCCCGCTCACAATGGTTTCGCTCGCATCGCTGAGCTCGCGGCCGGCGCCGGCGCCCTGCTCCGGCCGGTCCGGCCCGGGTTCGGCGGAGCCTTTGGGCGTGGGGTGTTGCTGGGGGGTGTCGTCCTGGCTTGCCACTACTTCCTCTTTCACTTACCTGGCCTGTGCATCATGGCCTGTTTGCGGATACCGATGGGCTTTTGCGGTTCCATTCATCTTCGAGCCTACCGGGAGAGGCATCGCCCAAGCCGTCGCCACCCCGCATCACCGGCACAGTGATTGGACCCGGCGATCTTTTGCGGTGTCTTCGACTGGTGCTGTCCCCGGTTGTGCGTCCCGGCGTTCACGCAGTACGCAGGGCATCTGAGCTGTCGCGGCGGGACAGGTCACCGCGGTGGCCGGCAAGGTACGCCCGCCGGCCCAGGATGAGGGTGTACGCCCAGTATGCACCGAGCAGGGCCGCTCCGATCCCGATCCGCAGCCAGGCCGGCAGGGGCGAGGCGGTGACGAAGCCTTCCACCAGGCCGGAGAGGAACAAGACGATCACGAGTCCCAGGGCCACCGTGAACAGCGACCGTCCCTCCGCGGCAACTGACACGCTTCGCGTCCGCCGGCCCGGCGCCACCCAGGCCCAGAAAATCCGCAGGCCGGCAGCCACGGCAATGAACACTGCCGTCAGTTCCATGAGGCCGTGCGGCAGGATGTAGCTGAAAAAGACATCCAGCTGGCCGTAGGCCGCCATGGTGCCGCCGGCCACGCCCACGTTGAGGGCATTTTGGTAGAGGACGTACGGACCCCAGATGCCGCTGATCCCAAAGGCGACTGCCTGCAGCGCAATCCAGGCGTTGTTGGTCCACACCTGTCCGGCGAAGGACGCCGCCGGATTCTCCGTGTAATAGCCGGCAAAACCGCTCTGCACATACTGTGCCACCTGCTCGTCCGAGCCCAGGGCGGCGGAAATGACACCGGGGGTGGTCGCTGCCCAGAGACCGAAGAGCCAGGCGGCCAGGATGAAGGCTGCACCCACGGCCACGGTCAGCCAGCGGATGCGGTAGAAGGCGGCCGGCAGCGCAAAGACAAAGAAGTTCGCCAGATCTTCGGCAAAGTTGGAACGGGCACCCGTAAAACGGGTGCGGGCGCGGGAGAGCCGCATGGACAGCGCAGCGGACAGTGCCCCTTCCGGTGCCACCGACCGGACCATGGACAAATGGGCCGAGGCGCGCTGGTACAGGGTCAGCAGCTCGTCCGCTTCTTCTCCGCTCAGACGGCGGCGGGCGGCGAGTTCATCGAGCCGTTTCCAGTCCGGGGCGTGCACGGCACTGAACGCATCCATATCCACGGTTACACCCTAACGCTGGGTACAGTGGAGTTCCCATCACCAACTGCCGGCCAGCAGGAGGACTTTTGAGTTCCATCGTCACCGGAGAGGCGGTTGTCCTGGAGCTGCGCCCGGCGTCATTTGCCGCCCGTGCGCTAAGTTCCATCATCGACGTCGCTGCCCAGGCGGTGGTGCTCTTCGGGCTGCTGCTGCTTCTGGGACAGACGCTGGGCGAGTCGGTTGATCCCGCCCTGGCCCAGGCCCTGATTCTGACCCTCGTTGTCCTCGTCCTGGTGGGGGTTCCGGCAGCGGTGGAGACGGTGACCCGCGGCAAGTCGCTGGGCCGCCTGGCCATGGGACTGCGCATAGTGCGCGACGACGGCGGCGCCGTGCGCTTCCGCCACTGCCTCATCCGCAGCATGACGGCCGTGCTGGAGATCTACCTGACGGCGGGCTCCGTCGCGTTTATCGTGGCCCTGTTCAATGACAAGTCCAAGCGGGTGGGAGACCTGATGGCCGGCACCTACGCGCTCCGGGAGCGGGTCACAGCTCCCCCGCCGCGGCAGGTTTCCATGCCCCCGTGGCTGCGGGGCTGGGCAGGTCTTGCGGACATGGGCAGGTTCCCGGATGCCCTGGCCCGGCGGGTGTCCCGGTTCCTGGTGCAGGCGCCCCGGCTCTCGCCGCAGGCACGCGCCGACCGTGCTGCCGAACTCGCCGCGGAGGTCTCGGCCATCGTGTCGCCGCAGCCGCCTCCCGGAACCGCGGCCGAGGACTTCCTCAGTGCCGTGGTGTCCGAACGCCGGGACCGGGATTACGCCCGGATGGCCCGGCAGCGGCAGCACTCCGAACAGGTGGGACAGCGCCTGCACCGGCTGCCGTTCGATCAGTAGGAAGTACTCACCCAGCAGGGGCTACTGCTTGGGCTGGCTGATCCATTCCGACCACGGCACGTTCCAATCACCGAAACCGTCCCATACGAACATGGGACCGTAGCCGGTGTTCAGCACCTGGACCACGTCTCCGGCGTCGAAATTGTCGTAGATGTATTTGGCGCCTTCGGGGCTCATTCCAATGCAGCCGTGGGAAACGTTGGCGCGGCCAAGCACCGGCTGCGCGGAGGGGAGCGCCTCGTGGATAAACGCCCCGCCAAGGGAAAGGCGGGAGGCACTGTGCGCCGTGACCGGCTCGTAATAGTGTTCGTCGCCGGGCTTGAGCCCGATCGATTCCGCCCGGAACGGGATGGACTCGTGCTGGTCCATGATCACGTGGTAGCCCGTGGTGGACGGCCAGTCTTCAGTGCCCAGGGTGACGGGGAAGGTCTCGGTGAGTACGCCGTCGATATACACGCGCATCATCTTGTCCGCGTTGTCCACCACGGCCAGCCGGTTGTTATGGGTGGTGAAGCTGGAGGTCTGGTTGAAGTTCCCGATCATTCCGTTGCCGAAGTCCACGCCCAGAAGCAACATGTCCACGGTAATTGTGCTCTGCGGCGCCCAGAATTCCTCGGCCCGGTACCGCACCTTGGTGTCGCTGATCCAGTAGAACGCGCCCGTCTGGCCCGAGGAGGACGTAACGGTAATGGCCTTCTCCACGGCTTCCTTGTTCAGGACGGGCTCGCTGAAGGTCAGCTCCAGAGGCTGCCCGGTTCCCACCGTGGACCCAGGCGAGGGATACATGACGGCGTTTGCCTCATTGGCGGTGGAGACGGTGCTGAACTTCCGGGTCTGCGAGGTGGTGTCACCGTTCGCATCGGCCAGTGAATACGTGAGGGTGTACGGCGTATTGAAGGCGAGCGCACCCGTGGCGGTCCAGACCGTGCCGTCCTCGCTCAGCTCACCGGGAACCGGTTCTCCGCCGGCGGCGGGTACCAGCTTGGCTTCCTTCAGGGTCCCCTGCTGCACGGTGATGGCCGGAACCGTTGTCGGGTTCACTTCCAGGGCGTCCGCTTCCGGTGTGACAACGGCTACCGGCTCGGGCACGGCGGGTTTGGACGCCGTGGGCTTTGCCGAAGACGTCGCCGCCGAGCCGGAGTTTCCGGAGTCCTCTGCAACAACGGAACACGATGTGAGGGCGCCGCCGCCCAGAAGAACGGATCCTGCAAGCACGGAACTGATGAGCCAGCTCCTGCGCCAGTTTGTAGCCTTTGCCATAACCGCTAACCAATGCTTCCCGGGTGCTCTCGACAGATGTGGAGCGTCCATAAGCTCCCCCTGCGAAATTTTACGTCATGGCGTCCGGAATGAAGTCCGCCGTGCCACGGCGGGTTGGCGTGTTCCAAGTAGTGCCCAAACTAGTAGCGATAATGCTCCGCTTTGTAGGGTCCGGCCGCGTCCACACCCAGATATTCGGCCTGTTCCTTGGCCAGTTCGGTGAGTTCCACGCCGAGGGCGTCCAGATGAAGGCGGGCCACCTTTTCATCCAGGATCTTCGGCAGGACGTACACCTGATGGGCGTAGCCGCCGTCGTCAGCGGACGTGCCGTGCTTGGTGAACAGCTCGATCTGCGCGATGGTCTGATTCGCAAAGGAGTTGCTCATGACGAAGGACGGGTGTCCGGTGGCATTGCCCAGGTTCAGCAGCCTGCCATCGGAGAGCACAATGATGCTGCGCCGGGCGTCGGTGCCTTCATCGAAGATCCACTCGTGCACCTGCGGCTTGATCTCCACCTTGCGGATTCCCGGGATCCCGGCGAGGCCGGCCATGTCAATTTCGTTGTCGAAATGACCGACGTTGCCCACGATTGCCTGGTGCTTCATCCGGGCCATGTGATGAGCTCCGATGATGTCCTTATTACCGGTGGCAGTGATGAAGATGTCACCGGTTGCCAGGACTGATTCCAGTTTGGCCACCTGGTAGCCGTCCATTGCCGCCTGCAGCGCGCAGATCGGATCGATTTCCGTGACGATCACCCGCGCCCCCTGCCCCCGCAGTGCCTCGGCGGCGCCCTTGCCGACGTCCCCGTACCCGCAGATCACTGCAACTTTTCCGCCGATCAGCGTGTCAGTGGCGCGGTTCAGGCCGTCCGGAAGGGAATGGCGGATGCCGTATCTGTTGTCGAACTTTGATTTGGTGACCGAGTCATTGACGTTGATCGCCGGAAAAAGGAGCTTGCCCGCGGCGGCCAGCTGGTACAGCCGCAGCACTCCGGTGGTGGTTTCCTCCGTGACGCCGCGGATGTTCCCGGCGATTTCCGTCCACTTACCCGGTTCCTGCTCCAGGGAGCGGCGCAGCACGTCGAGGATCACGGTGTATTCGTGGGAGTAACCGGGGTCCCCCTCCACAGGGTTCTCCGGAACGCCGCCGGCAGCCTCGAACTCCACTCCCTTGTGCAGCAGAATGGTCGCGTCGCCGCCGTCGTCCAGGATCATGTTCGGTCCCCCGGAGCCCTCCGGCCAGGTGAGGATCTGCCGGGCGGTCCACCAGTATTCTTCGAGGGACTCGTTTTTCCAGGCGAACACGGGAACACCGGCCGGCGCCTCGGGGGTACCGCTGCCGACAACCACGGCTGCCGCTGCCTCGTCCTGGGTGGAGAAAATGTTGCAGGAGGCCCACCGCACCTCGGCTCCCAGCGCAGTAAGCGTTTCAATGAGCACCGCCGTCTGCACTGTCATGTGCAGGGAGCCGGCGATCCGTGCGCCGCTCAGCGGCTGGGACGGCCCGTATTCGCGGCGGAGCGCCATCAGTCCGGGCATCTCATGCTCCGCCAGACGGATCTGGTGGCGTCCGGCTTCAGCCAGGGACAGGTCAGCTACCTTGAAATCGATACCCACGCGCGGACTCCTCAGGTTGGAGTGTCAGAACCCTAGGCCGTTGACGCTACTCCAGGTGCCAGCAATACGGGGATGCCTTCCACCAAAACGTAATGGACCAGGTTGCCGTGGGCATCAGGGGCGGTCGAGACCAGTCCGCCGTCTTCCTGCCGGAGCGCCGAACCGGTGACCGGACAGCGTAAAACAGCCATGATGTTGGCAGTGAGTTTAGCCATGGATTGCAGCACTTCCTTGGATACGTTGAAGCCGCGCATTAAGGCACGGCGCTGACCCCCAGACTATCCCTTCCGCAGGGACCCGGTGCGGCTCTCAGCCCTCTTCGCGAAGGAGACGCAAGTGGGAGCGCCGGGCCCCCGGAGTCTCTGCGGGCGGTTCCAGGGGCTGTTTGCCGTTGCGTTTGGGGGCATCGTCAGCCGAATACTCACCGGCTTCCCGTACGGCATCGACTATCGCCGACAGCTCATCGCTGGTGGGGATGCGGGGCTGGCCGTCAAGGTCCAGGCGGACGACTTCCCATCCCAGCGGCACCGTCAGGCGGTCGGCATGGGCGTGGCACAAGTCGTAGCAATGGGGCTCGGCGTACGTTGCCAGGGGCCCCAACACCGCCGTGGAATCGGCATATACGTAGGTGAGGGTGGCTGCAGCCGCCTCTCGGCACGCTGACCTGGAGCACAATCTTAAGGATTCCACGGAGGATCACTTTACCTGCAGCAGGCATCCGCCCCGGTCAGGCACGCCGGAGGAATGGACTGCTTAAAACCGGTGCCCCAGGACGGGTTTCAGCGGTTACAGTTCTTATATGTCCACCGGACCAACTCTCAGGGTGTACCTCGGCCCCGGCGAAGAGCCGTCCGAGTCCGATCCCGTGTCAGCGGGGCGTCCCTTCCGGCTCCGCCGCCGCAACCGGCACGGCCGCGGCCTGCGCGGGGAGCTCATTCCCGCTCACCTGGCCGGTTTCCGCTCACGTTCGGAGCGTTTTGACACGTGGGTGCTTGAGTCAGCCCAGCGGCTGGAACGGCTTTGGGGCGAGGACATTCAGTCCTACCAGTTTGTGGTGCAGGATATTCCGCCCGGACTTGAGGAGCTGGCTGCATCCGGCGGGAATATCCCCTTCGGCGCGGGTTCTCCGGCGGCCGGTCCCAAACCCGCCGTCATTACGGTGTACCGGCATCCGGTGGAGTCTGCAGCGCGCGGACTGGTGCCGGTCAGCGAACTGATTCACGACGTCGTAGTGGAACAGCTGGCCACGCTGCTGGGGATGGACCCGGAAACCGTTGACCCGACGTACGGACGGTTCCGCCCGCTGTAGGTCCGCCGGCCTTAGTAGCCCAGTCCCACCGGGACGCTGGTGCCGCCTACGCTCCCCTTCGGCAGCGGCAGCACGGAGAGCCCGTCGCCCTTGGAGGCGGTGAGGACCTGCGCACCATACACCGCGTCGCCGGTGGCATTAATCAGCACAGCGGCAAGACCCGGGCCGACGCCGGCAGCAGGCATGGTGACAGTGGTTCCCGCAGCAACACTGATGATTTGCTCGGCCCCGAGGCTGCCGTCCGCGGCAACCCCGGTCAGGCGCACCTCGGCGGCACCGGCGGGAGCCGAAAAGCTCAGGTCAGACACGGAATCCGGGGGCAGGACTGCCAGATGATCACTGCCCAGCCGCTCTCCGGCCGGTGCTACGGCAAGGTCAACCGGTGCGTCAGCTTTGCTGCCGCGGCTGGTCACGGTGTCGGCTGTCACTGACACGTCCGCGGTAACCTCCACGGCGTAGGTCCCTTCGGGCAGGGCGTCCAGGGGCAGCTGGCCTACGCTGCCGGCAGGAACAGTGAAGACGCCGCCGCCGGGAAGCGGGGCCTCCCCGCCCGTGCCCAGGACCCTCACCGAAACCACCGCGTTGGTGCTGCCGGGTACGGCCACCTGGACGGCCGGCGCAGCTGATTCATAGCCGCGTTCTGCGGTTAGCTTCTTGGTGGCCGCCGGATCCTGGATGCGCACCCCGGTTATCACCTGCTGGGGAGCCGCAGCGGCCGCCGGCTGAATGAGTTCCACTCCTCCGGGCGTCAGGCCGCGGAGGATGCTTTGCTGCACCAACGCAGTTACCGGACCGCCCGAGCTGCGCACCCGAACAGCCAGGGCCGGTTCGTTTGCCGCAAGGCCTGCCAGCACAATGGATTTGGTCTGCCCCGGCGGCACCAGGATTCCGCGGGTACCGGTTCCTTCCACGCGGCCCTTCGAACCGTATAGTTCCAGGTCAACCGTGGCGGCGCTCTCCGATGCGTTGGTCAGGCGCAGCACTGCGGTGGCCCCCACCGTCGTCCGAGCGCCCATGATCCACATATCGTTGCCCGGGGTCTGGCAGTTTGCTGCGGCAAGACCGGCAAGATCCCCGTCCCCGGCGGAGAAGCCCACCACGGCATTGGCAGTTGCCTGCAGTGTCCCGGACGGTTCGGCGCTGAGGACAGAGACCTCACCAACAGGGAAGTTGCCCAGAATGCCTGCGCTTCGCACGCCTGCCAGCGGCTCGGCATCCGGGGCGTCCTCGGCGATTGTTTTCAGTTCAGTGCTGCCGTCCGCCTTCAGCAGCGAAGAGGTCGGAACGGGGGTGCCTGCACCGCTGAGAACGACGGCACTGAGCGAGGTTTTGGCAGACCCGGACACCGGATTGAACTGGGGATCCGTTCCGGCCACGCTGCCGGCCAGCAGGCGCAGCGGTTCAGGGCAGACGGCAGTCAGCGGTGCGGCAGGAACATCGGCGGCGGGAATCTGCACGGATTTGCCCGCGCTGCCGGGATCAACCGCGAGGGACCCGCCCACTACGGCACCACCTGCGGCTAAAACCAGGACAGCAGCCGCGGCGGTGCCGGCCTGCTGCCGGCGACGCTTCCGACGGACGAGCAGCTCCACCCGGCGCTCCGGAGTATCTTTCTTTGCTGCAGCTTTTTCCTTGGCTGCAGGCTCCTCCTTAGCCGCGGCCTTTTCCTCAGCCGCAGTCTTTTCGATCGGCACAGTCTTTTCGAACAGCGAAGTCTTGCCGGTCTCCTCATGGGATCCGTTGGTCTTTGTGGCGTCTTCCGCAGTCTGGTCGGTTCCGGCGGTCTCCAGGGGTGCTTCACCGTCCGGCGTTACTTCATCAGCCGGTGCGGTCTCGCTGTTCGGCGTTACTTCACTTTCCGGCGCTGCTTCACCGTCCGGGGCTGCTTCGCTGTTCGGCGTTATTTCACTGTCCGGCGTTACTTCATCAACCGGTGCGGCCTCGCCGTCCGCTACTGCCTCACTCTGCGGCGCAGGCGATCCACTCGCTTGCTTCCGGGCCCGGCGTCCGGTGGATTTATCTTTGCGGCTCATCAGCGCTGTCCTTCCGTTGCGCCGGAGTTTCCGGATGCATTGACTTGCTCAGCCCCGCCGCCAGCGGAAACCGTTACTGCTTCTTCTGCGCCAACGGGAACAGCCTGTTCGGAATCCGGCTCCACAGCAACCGCCACGGCTGCCCCGGATGCGTCGGTTGCGGTGCCGGCCTCCGCCGCGGCTTTCGGTTCGCTGCGCACGGGCCCCTGCAGTCCGGGCAGCCGAACGGCACCGCTGTGTGCACGGATCGGCACAGCCAGAAGCACCGTGAGCGCCAGGAACAGGATCTGGGCGGCCTCAAGCCAGGGCTCCCACACGACGGCGTACTCGATATCCAGCTCGCCGCCTTCGGCAGGAAGCTCCCATGCCTGGGTCCAGTCTTCCGCTGTCGCCTTTAGCGGCACCCCGTTCAGTGTGGCTTCCCAGCCGGGATCGGCCCGTTCGGCCAGGACCAGCATCCGGCCCTCGGATCCGGCAGGAATGGAAGTCCTGACAGCGGTTCGTTCGGACGGAACCACCGCTTCAACGCTGCCGTCAGCGGCAAGGATGCGGACTCTGCCCGTCTGACCGGACAGCGCCTCGGTGCCCTGCTCGTCGAGCTGGCCGACAACCCGCCACAGCCAGCCGGAGCCGGTTTGCCCCACCGACGCCAGGCCCGGAACGGAATCCATCTTGTCCGCCAGCAGTTCGGCAGACGTGTCGGATTCCTGCAGGACCACGTACCCAACCCCCAGACGGGACAACTCCGCACGGGGGTCGGAGCCGGCGCCTGCCGTGATGACTGCCACTGCACGGCGCAGATCCGCTGCAGCAGCGTCATCGCTGATAAGTTCTTCGCCGTTGGCCGGGCCCGTGATGGAACGCGCGGCGTAAACGGTGGACAGACTGTCCAAGGTGGTCCCGCCGTCGCGCATCAGGGCAGCTGTGACGTCATCGTTGTCGTCGGTTTGCAGCAGCAGGGTACGGGTGCGCTCGTCGCTGCTGCCCCGGTCCGCAGCGGTGGCAGGAAGCGTCCGTTCGGCGGCCGGGGACACCAGCGGTTCAGCCCCAAGGGCGCCGCCAATACCCTGTGCCGTTGCGGTACCTGTGGTTAGTGGACCGCTGAACAGGACCAGGCCTGCAACGGGGCCCAGCACAAGCACGACACCCAGCAGGACTGCTGTGGGACGCACACCCCGTATCTTGCCCGAAGCACTGATCTTCCGCTTCGGACCGGCGCGAAGAAGTGCATCGCCGGCCAACAGGGCCGCGCACAGTTGGAGGAAAACGACGGCGGAGACCAGCGGGCCGGGGAAAGGCGTCACCAGCTCGCCCGGGGCGGCACCGGTGGCAACAAACGCGGACAGCCAGCTCACGGCAAGGGCGGTGAGACTGAGGATCCAGGCCAGCCGGGCAAATCGTGCCCGGGCACCGGAAAACAGTGCAGCAGCCGAAAGGAACAGCACCGGAGCGCCGATCACCAACGCAACCACCAGCGGCCAGGGCCCGGCCGTATCCATCAGCGGCAGAGTGCCGTGAACATCAAAGGCCAGGGGGAAACCCAGGAGCTGCTGCCACAGCGCGGCGGCGTCGAAACCCAGCGGCGTCCCGGGATCCGCGGCAAGGGCACGGGGGTTATCCAGCGTGGACACGGCAACCGGAAGCAGGAGGACCGCTGGCAAGATCAGGGCCCACCACAGCGTGCGCGCCCGTCGTCCCAGGCGCATGGACAGCAGCAGCACCGCAACCGCGGCAACCACGAGCAGTACCGGTGCGGAGGCACTTACGGCAGCCAGCAGGAGCCCGGCGGCACCGGCGGCCGCCCAGCTGGGCTGCTTGCCGGTGCCGGGGTGCGGACCCAGGGCCCGGCGCGGCTCGTTCCGTTCCGCACTCCGGGCAGCGCCGACAGCACGGATCACAGCCAGCACCAGCAGTGGCATCAGAATGTGCGCAAGCAGCGCTCCGAGCCGGCCCTCCCCCAGAGCAACCTGCAGAGCAGGCGCTCCGCCCCAGAGCAGTGCAGCCCAGAAGCGCAGGCCCCGCCGGCCGGTCAGTGCTCCGGCGGCAATCCAGGCGGTGAGTCCGGCCAGAGGCATGGCGGTCAGCAGGAGAATGACGACGGCGGTGTTGGTGTTTCCGAGTCCGGCCGCTCCGAGCAGCCAGAGAACATAGTCAAAGGGATCCCCGTGCCCCGGGAAGCCGGAGCCGAGTTCAATCCACCATCCCGAGGCGTTGGACCAGATATCTCCGAGACTGCCGGAGAGCGGCAGCAGCGCGCCTCCCGCCACAGCGGATGCCCCGATCAGGCGGTACAGGCCAACCAGCGAGGCAGCCAGCAATATCAGCACAGCAGCTACGGCGCCGGTGCCTGTCCAGGACCGGGCCGGTGCCAGGGAGACGAAATCATCATGGAGATCACCGGTGGGCTCCAGCGAAGCGGGATCCAGGCTGGATGCACCGGGAAGCAAAGGCTCGGCAGGCGGCGGCGCGGGCACCGCTCCCGGCGCCGAAAACGGAGCGGCCGAAGACTCAAAGAGTGAGCGGTGGTGTTCACGCACCTCTCGCCGGCGGGCCCGCAGGGAACGGACCGCCTTGCGCGACCGGATCCGGGTAGCTGCTGCGCAGCGGCGGGAGCGGTACAGGTCAATGGGGCGCAGCACCGCACCGACGCTGGCGGCAAGGGAACCGAAGGCGTAGCCGGGGTCCTTGGCAAGCATGCCCAGAAAGAGCCTGCCGAAACCGCCCAGCACCGCTCCGGCAGCCAGGAACGGAACCTGCCACAGCGGCGCGTGCTTGAGCCGCAGGAAAATCTCGGCCCGCCGGGAAACCCGGGCGGAGGCTGCGGTATTGGGTCGGCTGCCGGCGTGGCGCACCTTCGCGGCCGGCACAACGACGACGCGGTTCCCGGCCAGGCGGTTCCGCCAGCAGAGGTCAACGTCGTCACCGGAGCCGGGCAGTGCGGGGTCGAACCCTTCCAGCGCTTCCCAGACGTCACGGCGCACCAGCATGCCGGCGGAGTTTACGGCGAAGACGTCGCTGCGCCCGTCATACTGGCCCTGGTCCAGCTCATCGGCGTCGATCAGGGTGAGGCGTTCCGCCCACCGGCTGATCGACAGCCCCACGTCCACCAGCAGGCGGTCGTTGTTCCAGTCAACCTGCTTGGTGCCGGCGATCGTCACCGACGGTGCCCGCTCCACGGCCAGGAGCAGCTCTTCAAGTGCCTGGGGGGCGGGGGCTGAATCATCATGGAGAAGCCAGAGCCAGTCCACGGTTCCCGCGGCCGGATCCGGCGCTGAAAGCTCGGCCAGTCCGGCCCGGACCGCGGCCCCGAATCCGGCGCCCGGAGGGGCGGCTGCAACGGGGCTGCCGGCCGGCAGCCCGCGGCGAAGCAGCGCAGCGGAATTGTCGGTGGAACCGGCGTCCACGCCTACGTACAGCTGAGCGGGCCGGGTTTGTCCGGCCAGCGACTCAAGCGTGGTGGGGAGGTAGTGCGCGCCGTTGTGGGCAACCACAACGGCACAAACGCGGAAGTGCGAAGGAATTAGACTGCCTGCTTCCGGAGCCGGCGGCGTTCCCGCTCGGAAAGCCCGCCCCAGATGCCAAACCGCTCGTCATTGGCCAGCGCGTATTCCAGGCACTGGGACCGCACGTTGCAGGCGGCGCAAACCTTTTTCGCGTCGCGGGTGGAGCCGCCCTTTTCCGGAAAGAAGGCTTCGGGATCTGTTTGGGCGCAGAGCGCATCCGACTGCCATCCCAGTTCGCCGTCGTCGTAATCGCTAAGGCCGGGCAGTCCGATCCAGACCGGCCGGGTGTCCTTCTCCGCAGGGGTGGAGAACAGTGCCACGGGCGGATCCAGCAGATCGGCTTCCTCGGTGTCCGGAGCCAGGGCTTCATGGGCGGCCAGGAAGGCAGTGGCCTGGTCTTCCAGCCCTGCGCTGTCCCGGCGGTAACGCTCTGCTGCTCCCGGGTCCGCGGGGTCCACGTACCAGTCCACGGGCACGCCTCGAGAGCCGTAGCTGGCGGATGCCTGCGCGGCGATGGACTGGTCGTGTGTGTATTCTGCCTGCCCCATGGAAGTCCTCCCGGTGTTATTGTCCCTGCAGCGGATCTTTGAGCCCTGCCAGGCACAATCAGCCTGCGTGGAATGCATATTGTGGTGGATTGCTGGAACAAATCCGATACCTAATTACACGCGTGTAATACGATGCCGTCAAGCTGTTTCGGCATCTTATAGAGTCGGGACCTCAGAACCCGGGCACGCCACGCCCGGAATACCGCCATTTTTACCGGCGCGTCGCGGCTGGCGCCCTCACGTCACAATTCGGTGCGGGGCGGCCAAGCGCCCGCTTCCCTCACACGCAGGGCAGCATTCCACCGCAATCATCACAGAAAAGAGCCCCCATGACCGGCAAAAAAACCGTTCCCGCCATCTTGTCCACACTGCGCACCCATCAGGCAACCTCCCCTGCACTCATTTGGTACGGTCCGAATTCTGAGCGGATTGAGCTCTCCGGCAAGGTGCTGGACAACTGGGTGGCCAAGACATCAAACCTGCTGGTTGATGAACTTGACGCGGAACCGGGCATCCGGATCCGGCTGGACCTTCCGGTGCACTGGAAAACTCTGGTGTGGGCCCTGGCCTCGTGGCAGACAGGGTGCACGGTGGTTCTCAGTGACGAGCCCGCCGGCACAGCTGCCGCGGACGTTACGGTCACGGACTCGCAGCAGGTGCTGGACGCAGCCGAGGGGACGGTTGTGGCAGTGGCACCGGGCGCGCTGGAGCTGCGCTGGTCCGGGGAACTTCCCGCCGCTGCGGTGGATTACGCGGCCGAAGTGCGCAGCTACGCAGACACTTATACGGGCGGGGACGACGCCGAAGATGGATACACTGCCCTGCACAGTTCGCTGGGAACCGGCACAACCCTGACTTACGCGCAGCTGGCCGAAACAGCCGACGGCGGCAGCGCACAGACGCTGCTGGTTTCCGCGGCGGCGGACCTGCCGGAGGTATTGTCAGCTGCGCTCCGCGTATGGGCTGCCGGCGGAACGGTGGTGCTCGCGGGGGCCGGCGTCGAACTGACGGACCGCCTGCTGGCTGCCGAAAAGGTTACGGCGCAGCTGGAGGCGTAGATTCGCTCTTGAGGCGAGGCTCACCGGATGCGCGGCCTGCGGTGCGGTTGGCAGCGCCGCGGGTTCCGGCCTGCTTCGGTGAGTCTTCGTCCAGCAGTTCGTAGTCTTTCTGGAATCCGGGCTCTTCATCCAGCTCGGCGTTGAAAACCCAGAAACGGTATGCGAAGAACCGCAGGATGGTGGCCACGCCAATACCCACGATGCCGGCGAAGCCAAGCCATTTCGCGTCGGTGATGCCCATCGGGTACTGGGCCACCCAGGTGAAACCACTGGATATGACAATGCCTACGCCGTTAATAATGAGGAACAGCACCAGTTCGCGGCTCACATTGTTCTGGCGGCGGCGCCGGAAAGTCCAGAAGCGGTTTGCCACCCACGAGAACAAAGTTGCCACAACGGCGCTGATGATGCGCGCCTTGGTGGCACTGCCTTCCAGGGGTCCGTGGTAGAGGAGCCACCACAGCCCGTTGTCCACAACAAAGGCGAAAGCGCCCACAGTCCCAAACTTGGCTACTTCCCGCCAAAACAGCGAGGCCAAGCCCCTGATACGCGCAGACAGTGATGAAAACATGATCCTCCGAGGCCGTTGGTGCGCCGCCGGCCGGGATTGCCGAAGCTGGACACAGTAATCCGCTGCGTATGGACAGGCAGACGGTAAGAACCAATATTACTCCCGTATTTTGGGAGTTCCCTGAACACGCAGGAGGAACCCCTCCGGCCAAAAGAGGTTTGCGGTAACTTTTCGGTAACCTAATGCTGTGACCTTTCCTATAATTGGCGTCGTCGGCGGTGGCCAGCTGGCCCGGATGATGGCCCCCGCAGCAGTGGCCCTTGGTTTCGAACTTCGAGTTTTGGCCGAGGGCCCTGACGTGTCCGCCGTGCCCGCCGTCGCCTCCTCCACGGTTGGTGACTACACCGATTTGGAAACGCTGCGCGAATTCGCAGCTGGCGTGGATGTGCTCACGTTCGACCACGAGCATGTGCCCGGAGCACACCTGCGCGTCCTGGCCGGCGAAGGAGTGAACGTGCAGCCCTCGCCGGACGCCCTGGTCCATGCCCAGGACAAGCTGGTCATGCGGGCGGCCGTTGACCGGCTGGGCCTTCCCAATCCGCGCTGGGCAGCGGTGTCCAGCGTCGAGGACCTCGTGGACTTCGCCAAGGCCGCGGAATGGCCCGTGGTCCTGAAAACCCCGCGCGGAGGTTACGACGGCAAGGGCGTGCGGATCATTGCCGACGCTGATGAAGCGGCCCAAGCGGCCGACTGGTTCACGGGTGAACCGCTTCTGGCCGAAGAAAAAGTGCCTTTCAGCCGCGAACTTTCCGCCCTGGTTGCCCGAACCCCCGGTGGCACCGCGCTTCCCTGGCCGGTGGTGCATTCCATTCAGGTCAACGGCGTCTGCGATGAAGTCATTGCCCCGGCCCAGGAGCTGGACCCGCAGGTGGCGGAGGCCGCCCAGCAGGCCGCCCTGCGGATCGCCTCGGAGCTTGGCGTCACCGGCGTGATGGCCGTTGAGCTGTTCGAAACACCCGGACGGGGCGAGGGATTCCTCATTAACGAGTTGGCGATGCGGCCCCATAACTCCGGCCACTGGACCATGGACGGTTCTGTCACGGGCCAGTTTGAGCAGCATCTGCGGGCCGTCCTGGACCTTCCGCTGGGCGCAACCGATGTCCTGGGCGGCGTCGTCGTCATGAAGAACTACCTTGGCGGCGCAAATTCGGATCTGTTCAGCAGCTATGCTTCTGCACTGGCTGCCGAGCCGGCCGCCAAAATCCATAATTACGGTAAATCGGTCCGACCGGGCCGCAAGATCGGGCATGTCAACGTGGTGGGCCGCAGCGCTGCGGACCTGACCCGGGTGCGGAGCAGCGCTGATCGCGCAGCTTCCATCCTCCGTGACGGTTCCGATTCCCAGAAGGAGAATTCATGAGCATCCGCGACACCCCCCTGGTAGGACTCGTCATGGGCTCGGACTCCGACTGGCCCGTCATGGACGCCGCTGCCGCGGCCCTGGCCGAGTTTGGCATCCCGTATGAGGCCGACGTCGTGTCCGCCCACCGGATGCCCACGGAGATGATCGACTACGGCCAGCGCGCCCACCAGCGCGGCCTGCGGGTGATTATTGCCGGCGCCGGCGGCGCCGCGCACCTGCCCGGGATGCTGGCAGCGGTCACTCCCCTGCCCGTCATCGGTGTTCCGGTTCCCCTCAAGCACCTGGACGGCATGGATTCGCTGCTGTCGATCGTGCAGATGCCCGCCGGCATCCCCGTGGCGACCGTTTCTATTGGCGGGGCACGCAACGCGGGACTGCTGGCAGTGCGGATGCTGGCCGCCGGCACCGACCCGCTGGCGGCCAAACTTCAGCAGCAGCTGCTCGACTTTGCCTCCGGGCTGCGCCAGACGGCACTGGCCAAGGGCGCCAAGCTGCGCACCTCTGTTACGGTCAGCGACTAGGGCCTTCCATGGACCCGAGGAACAACACCGACGCCATGCTGACGGACCCGGTCCGGAATCCGCAGTCGGCACCGCCGCGCACACGCACCAAACGGGCCTTCATCCTTCTCCTGCTGACACTGGTACTGCCCGGCTCAGCCCAGGTTGTGGCCGGCAACCGCAAACTCGGCCGCCGGGCCCTGCAGGTAACCTTCACGGTCTGGGCGCTTGCCGCAGCTGCACTGGTGCTGGCCCTGACCAACCGCGCCATGCTGGTGAACCTTCTCACCAACGGCTGGTCCTCTTTCCTGCTCATGGTGATCCTGGCCCTGCTGGCGGTGGGCTGGGCCTTCCTGTTCCTCAATACCCTGCGCATCATCCGGCCGCCCCTGCTGGAGAGACGGGTGCGTCCCCTGATCGCCGGCATGCTGGCGGCGCTGGTGGTGTGCACCAGCGGCGGCCTGGCCTACGGCGCCTACATGCTCAATGTCAGCCGGAACGCATTCGGCAGCATTTTCTCCTCCGGCCCCTCCTTTGACCCTGTGGACGGCCGCTACAACTTCATGCTGATGGGCGGCGACGCCGGCGAGGACCGCACCGGGCTGCGCCCGGACAGCATGTCCGTCATCAGCGTTGATGCCAAGACCGGCAAGTCCATTACTTTCAGCCTTCCCCGCAACTTCCAGAACGCTCCGTTCCCGGAGGATTCCCCCCTGGCGGAGGTCTACCCGGACGGCTACAACTGCGGCGACGACTGCATCCTGAACAGCCTCTACCAGAACGTGATGGAGAACCATCAGGACCTGTACCCGGACTCGGCCGATCCCGGCGCCGAGGCGATGATGGACGCCGCGTCCGGCATCCTGGACCTGGATGTTCAGGCCTATGTGATTGTGGACATGGAAGGTTTCTCCAAACTCATCGATGCCATGGGCGGCATCACCGTCAACGCCGGCGGGTGGGTTCCCATCACGGCCGGTGAAATCCCCGGAACCAACCGGCACTACCCGCCGGACGGCTGGATTGCCCCGGGCACGCAGAAGATGGACGGCTATACGGCCCTCTGGTATGCCCGCTCGCGGGAGTTCGTCACCGACTACCACCGCATCGCCCGCCAGCAGTGCGTCCAGCAGGCCATGGTGGCGCAGCTGGACCCCGCTACGCTCCTGACCCGCTTCCAGGCCATTGCTTCGGCCGGACAGCAGATCGTCAAGACAGACATCCCGCAGGACCAGCTCGGCAGCTTCCTTGACCTGGCCCTGAAGGCGAAGTCGCAGCAGATGGAGCGCCTAACCATCGGCCCGCCGGACTTCGGCACCGCAGAGGACAACTTTGTGACCTATCCGGACTTCGATCAAATCCGGACCCGTGTGGCCGCGATGATTGCCGGTCAGGAAGCAGAGCCCAAAAAGCCCGCCGAAGAACCGGCCAAAGCTCCGGCCGAAGCTCCCGCCGCAGAAGACGGCGGCGCAGCACCGGAGATTGCGCCGGAACCGGAAACGGACAGCACCGACCTCGGGACGGAAACCGGACAGATCGCTGAACCGGCGCCGTCGGCGCCCGAACAGGAGGAAATTACTCAGGAATACCTGCAGTACCTCGCGGAGATTCAGGACGACGCCACGCTGGCGACCCTGCTGAACAACAACGGAGACTGCACCCCCGGCTAAGCGGACCAGCCCCTGATCCGCAGCCGTCGCCCAGACGGTCCCACGCAGTCCCACAACCTGTTGAAAAGAGAGCCATGTACTTGCTGAACAACACCCTCCGGCCCTACGCCTGGGGTTCGCTCACTGCCATGGCGGAACTTTTCGGCCGGGAGCCCTCCGGCTCGCCCGAGGCGGAGCTGTGGATCGGCGCCCACCCGGGAGCGCCGTCGGCCCTGGTGCCCCCGGTGCCGGACGCGCAAACACTGGATGAGCTCATTGCGGCGGACCCGCAGCAGATGCTCGGCCGGGAGACCGCTGAAACCTATGGCGGGGTCCTGCCCTTTCTCGCCAAGGTCCTGGCAGCCGGTTCTCCGCTGTCCCTGCAGGTCCATCCCAGCCAGGAGCAGGCCCGTGCCGGCTTCGCCGCCGAGGAGGCCGCGGGCCTGGACCGGGGCGCGGCGGACCGCAATTACAAGGATGAAAACCACAAGCCGGAAATGATCTTTGCCCTGACGCCGTTCGAGGCGCTCTGCGGTTTCCGCGAACCCGACCAGGCGGCGGAGATCTTCCGGACTGCCGTGCGTGCCGTTTCCGCCGGCGGAACGGACGTTCCCGCTCTGCTGTCCTGGGCCGTGGACGAGCTGTCCAGCGGGCATCCCGCTACAGACCGGCTCCAGAGTGTATTCCGTACGCTGATCAGCGGCGGCAGCGACGTCCGTGAAGCAGTTGAGGTCACCGCCGGGGCGCTGGAGGAGGCCGCGGCCGACCTGCTGGAACCGTATGCCAAGGAGCTGGCCACAGCAGTGGAGCTCAATGCCTATTACCCCGGGGATCCCGGGGTGCTGCTCTCCCTGCTGCTGAACCGAGCCTCCCTGCAGCCCGGCGAGGCCGTGTACCTGCCCGCCGGCAACGTCCATGCCTACCTGAGCGGGTTGGGCATCGAGGTCATGGCCTCTTCCGACAACGTGCTGCGCGGCGGACTCACGCCCAAGCACGTTGATGTTCCGGAGCTGCTCAAGACGGTGGATTTCCGTCCGATGGGTGTCCCGTCGCTGAAACCGGTCTTCACGCAGATGGGACAGGAGCTGTACCGGCCGCCGTTCAGCGAGTTTGCCCTGCAGCGGATCGAACTGGAACAGCGGGCCTCGGATCTGGGCGAGGGCTACTCCCCCGCGGCTTCCATGTCAGGCTCCGACGTGTCGGTGCTGCAGAACGGACCCACTGTGGTCATCGTGGTGCGCGGCACCGTTGTCCTGGATTCCCCGAAGGGCGACCTGGTGCTGGAGACGGGCCAGAGCGCCTTCATTCCGTCCGCCGAGGCGCCGGTAATTGCCAAGCTGTCGGCCCATTCCGCCCAGCACGACGACGGCGCACTGGCTTTCGCGGTGACGGTCGGCTCCGCTGATGCCGAATTGGCGGATCCCGCGGAACCCCGCCTGGACATCTAGCGGCTCAGGCTGATCCTTCGGGCAGATCACGGGCTCTCAGCACCGCTTCGCAAATCCTTCGGGCAGATCACGGGCTCTCAGCACCGCTTCGCGAATCCTTTGGGCAGATCACGGGCTCAAACCCGTCCTTTGGGCGCAAATAGGCCCCTGACCTGCACGAAGGATCTCGGCAAACCCCATTACCTGCCCAAAGGATGCCTGCGGCCGCATGAGGTGAGCAATTACGGCAGGCGACCGCCGACCGCACCGGGCGCGGACAACCCTCCGCCCCGAACTGTCCCCACCCGCACCGAACTGTCCCCACCCGCCCGCCGAGTGTCGGGACGACGCCGCAATACACGCTCGATTCCGGCACGAATGCGACAGTCGAAGGAACCAAGCCCCACGAACGCAACAATCCCTGCAGCGCGCTAGCGGCGGATCTTGGCCTTGACCGCTCCCGCGAGGCCGCGTGCCTTCCGCAGCCCGTTCTTGGCCACCGGCAGTGCCGTGGTGAAGACCGGATACAGCGGCGACAGCGGCTTGTCCCAGGTGCCTGCGAGCTGGTTTTCGTGCTTGGCCCAGCCCATCTTGAACTTGGACACTCCGTCATTGAGCAGTCCGTTGAAGTCGTAGCGGGTGATTCCGCGTTCCTTCATCTCCTGAATGGCGTGCCACTTCAGCGCATAGTTGGCGCGCAGGTGCTCGCCCTGTTCGGTCATGCCGCCGTAAAGCTCAAAGGAGGTGTAGGCGCTGGTGGACAGCCACAGGAAGGCAACGACGTCGTCCCCGCTGAAAGCTGCGTACACAGGCGAGTCCTCGCCCAGGTTGTCGAAGATGTCCAGGTAGTAGCCGTCTTCGTGGATGCCGAACCCGGCGCGCTCGGCCGTCTGCTTGTACACGGCCAGGCACTTGGAAATCTCGTCCCGCGTCACGCGGCGGTACTCCAACGCCTCCCGCCCGGACTTGCGGATGTACTGGCGGTGTTTCTTGGACATGTCCGCAAGCAGTTCATCCTCCGTCCGGGAAAGATCCAGGATCAGGGTGCGGCCAATCAAGATGGTATTGGGGGAAGCCTTGAACCCGGCGCCAGGCAGACCGGCGGCAATCTCGCCGTCGGCGTCCCAGTCCGGCTCAATGCTCAGCGCCACCGGGCCGTGTGCGTTCTTGACATAGTCGCTGACCGCGCCGAGGACCTCGAGCTCACGGCCGGGGACTGACTGCGGGCCGCGCGGGATGTAGGCGAGCGCCTTGAACGGGAACGGCAGACGGCGCAGCAGCACCTGGGCTGAGCCCACGGTCTTGCCGTCCTCGTCAGCAACCAGCAGACGGTCCACACTCCAGTTGTGTTCTGCTTTGGTCTTGCCCCAGCCCCACAACTGCTGCGGATGTCCGTTGAAACCATTGACGGTTTCATTCCAGCGGGCGGAATCGGAACAGGGTGTAACGCGCAGTGTCATGCTTTCCAGCCTACCGGGGGTTCACGGACCTGCCGTTGCGCCTCCCCTGTGGTCCCGGCCACTTGTTACCCTCGACTATGACTCCTTCAACCCCCGGCACCCGCTCCGCGGTCTCCGGTCCCCGAAGTTCGGACCTGTCCCGGCAGCTCACGGTCACCGTCTGCTTTGTAATCTGCATTGTTGGCTCAATGATTGGCGTCGGCGTCTTCGGCGGCACTCCCATTGCAGAGGCGGCCGGCGGTGCGTTGAATGCCGACGCCACCTATCTGGCCCCGGCCAGCGGCGCCTTCTCCATCTGGTCGGTGATCTACACCGGACTCGGCGCCTACACGATCTGGCAGTGGCTTCCCTCCCAGCGAAGCTCCGAACGCCAGCGGTCCCTCGGCTGGCTGGTTGCGGCGTCACTGCTCCTGAACGCGGCCTGGATTTTGAGCGTCCAGGCGGGCTGGGTGGCCGTCAGCGTCCTCGTGATCGCTGCCCTGCTCGTGGTCCTCGCGGCATGCTTTGCGCGGTATTCCCGCACCCCCGCCGCCAACTGGATTGAAGCGGTGGTGGTGGACGGCACGCTGGGCCTGTACCTGGGCTGGGTGTCCGTGGCCACCTGCGCCAACACGGCAGCAGCACTGACCGACGCCGGCTTCGACGGCTTCGGCCTCGCCCCGGAGGTCTGGTCCATCGCCATCCTGGCAGTGGTCGCGGCGCTGGGCGTGGCACTGGCCGCCTACGGCCGGGGACGTCTGGCCCCTGCGGCGGCGCTCGTCTGGGGGCTGTCCTGGATTGCCGTGTCCCGCCTCAACGGCGAGCTGCTCTCCACGGGTACGGCCGTTGCGGCGGTGGCTGCGGCCGCCGTCGTTGCCCTGGCCGCCGTCGCCTACCGGATTGTCGGCCGCAACCGGATCCGCTCGGGAGCCCCCGCCCTCGCCTAGCGCCGGACAACCCCTGGCCTCGACAACCCTTGGCTCGGACAATTTCCCTGGCCGCGACAGCACAGAAGCCCCGGAACCTGCTGGTTCCGGGGCTTCTTCTGCTTGTTGCGGTACGGCCTACTTCAGGCGGGCGTAGGACTCCCACTTGTGCGACTGGTGCTCGCCGTCCACCACGCGGATGGTTCCGGACTTGGAACGCATGACGATGGACTGGGTCAGCACGCGGTCCTTCTTGTAGCGCACGCCGCGGACCAGGTCGCCGTCG
The DNA here is from genome assembly GCF_058269295.1 of Arthrobacter sp. TJ-58. NCBI lineage: Bacteria > Bacillati > Actinomycetota > Actinomycetes > Micrococcales > Micrococcaceae > Arthrobacter > Arthrobacter sp. TJ-58. Next base: position 309,552 of record NZ_JBZCNM010000003.1, on the reverse strand, counting down.
GTGATGCCGGTGGCGGCGAAGTAGCAGTTGTCGCTGGTCACCAGGTCATTGGTGGTCATGACGCGGTCCAGGTCATGGCCGGCGTCGATGGCCTTCTGCTTCTCATCATCGGAGGTGGGCCACAGCCGGCCCTGGATGACGCCGCCAAGGGTCTTGATGGCGCAGGCCGTGATGATGCCTTCGGGAGTGCCGCCGATTCCCATCAGGGCGTCGACGTCGGTTCCCTCGCGGGCAGCGGCAATGCCGCCGGCAACGTCGCCGTCCATCAGCATCCGGGTGCGGGCACCGGCGTCGCGGATTTCCTGCACCAGAGGCTTATGGCGGTCACGGTCCAGGATCATGACGTTGAGCTGGTTGATCTTCTTGCCCTTGGCCTTGGCAATGAGGTGCAGGTTCTGCTTGACCGGCAGGCGCAGATCCACCATGTCGGCAGCTTCGGGTCCGGTGATCAGCTTTTCCATGTAGAACACGGCGGAGGGATCAAACATGGTGCCGCGTTCTGCCACGGCCAGCACGGCAAGGGCGTTGTTGATGCCCAGGGCGGTCAGGCGGGTGCCGTCGATCGGATCCACGGCGACGTCGCACAGTGCGCCGGTGCCGTCACCCACGTGCTCACCGTTGTAGAGCATGGGAGCTTCGTCTTTTTCACCTTCACCAATGACCACGACGCCGTTGAAGTGCACCGTGGAAATCAGGGAGCGCATGGCGTCGACGGCGGCGCCGTCTGCCGAGTTCTTATCACCGAAGCCCACCCAGTGGCCGCCGGCAATGGCAGCAGCTTCGGTGACCCGGACCAGTTCGAGGGCCAGGTTCCGGTCCGGCTCGTCGTCACCGACTGCCAGGGCGGGGGAAAGGGTGGAGTACTGAGCGCCTTTGGACACGTCTAACCTCATCTTTGAAATTTCGATGCGAACCGTTTGCCGATTATGAGAAACGGATGATCCTTGCTCCGATCATAGTCTGAGTGGTCCGCGCCACCGCCAGCGCCGCCGCAATGAAGATGAGGCAGTTACCGGCCCAACTAGGAGTTGGAGGCCCGGATAAGGGATCATGGAAAGGTGAGTGAGCAGCAGCAGGACCAAGAGACGCCCGTAACCCCGGTACTGACCGCCAAGCAGGCCAAACGTGCCAATGCCACAGTGATTGGGATGCTGATTGCCACCGGCATTACCGTGCTGCTGGTGCTGGTTCCGGTGCTGCTGAACCCCGCCCCCAAAATGCAGACCCTCAACGTGGACGTCCCGGCGATCGCCAATCAGGCAGCCGGCGACGCCGGTTATGCTCCCCTGGCGCCCGAACTTCCCGAGGGCTGGAGCTCAAACTACGCCCGCTGGGAAGCATCCAACAGCAGCGGCGTTCCGGTCTGGGAAGTGGGTTATCTCACGCCTGAAACCGCCTTTATCCGCCTCTCGGAGACCAACGCGGGCAATCCCACCTGGATCGCACAGGTTTCCGGCGATGCGAGCGTCGCCGGGGAGCGCACCGCCGGCGGCCAGACCTGGGAGCTGCGGGACTCCCCCGAAGGCGAAGCCAGCATGGTGCTGGAGAAGGACGGCCTGACCGTGGTCCTGACCGGAAAAGCCGACCTCGCCGAGTTTGATGTTCTTGCCGAAGCAGTGGTCCGGGACCTCGGTAAAGAATAAGCACCGACTGCAGCACGGGGGTTATGGTAAAGATTGTGAATGAACCCACTGCTACCGCAATAACCACCCCGGCCCAGGCATGGCAGACGCTGCATGAAGGCAATGCCCGCTTTGTTGCCGGCACGTCCTCCCACCCCAATCAGGATGCCAACAGGCGCAGTTCGCTCGTGCACGAGCAGAACCCGTTTGCCGTCATCTTCGGCTGCTCGGATTCACGGCTCGCCGCTGAAATCATCTTTGACCTTGGCCTCGGGGACGCTTTTGTCATCCGCACGGCCGGCCAGGTGATTGACGACGCCGTCCTGGGCTCCCTGGAATACAGCATCGCCAAGCTCGGCGTACCGCTGATCGTGGTCCTCGGCCATGACAGTTGCGGGGCCGTGACCGAAGCCAAGCGCACCGTGGACACCGGCGAAATGCCCGGCGGCCACCTGCGCAACCTCGTAGAGCGCATCACGCCCTCGGTCCTGACTGCCCAGCGCAACGGGCTCACCGAGGTCAACGACATGGTGGTGGAGCACACCAAGCAGACTGCTGAGCGCCTGGTGGAGAGCTCCTCGATCATCGCCGCAGCCGTCGAAGAAGGCCGCACCGCCGTCGTCGGCGTGTCCTACCGGCTGGCCGAAGGCGCAGCGGATCTCGTGTCCGGCTACGGCGCGCTCACCCACCCCGCCGTCGTACGCTCCCGCATCTCCTAGGTCCCCGGCCCCCAGTCCCAAGTCCCGAATCCCGGCGCCGGGGCTCCGCCCCGCTCCCCGCGTGACGGCGCGTTTCTGCCCCGGCGCTGCGGATACTAGGCTTGGGACCATGACTTCTGACACTCCTGAATACCGCATCGAACATGACACCATGGGCGAGGTCCGGGTCCCGGTCAACGCCCTGTACCGCGCACAGACCCAGCGCGCCGTCGAAAACTTCCCCATCTCGGGCAAGCCGCTGGACAGCGCCCACATCGAGGCACTGGCCCGGATCAAGAAGGCCGCAGCCACTGCGAACGCCGAGTTGGGAGTGCTCGACGCCGAGCGCGCCCGGGCAATCGAGAAGGCCGCCGACCTGGTCGCAAGCGGAATCCACGATCACCACTTCCCGATCGACGTGTTCCAGACCGGTTCCGGCACGTCCTCGAACATGAACACCAACGAGGTCCTGGCCGAACTGGCGACCCGCGCCCTGGCGGAGGCCGGCAGCAAGACCACGGTCCACCCGAATGACCACGTCAACGCCTCGCAGTCCTCCAACGACGTTTTCCCGACGTCCGTTCACGTTGCTGCAACGTCGGCCCTGATGAACAACCTCATCCCCGCCCTCGATTACCTGGCCGCTTCGCTGGAGCGCAAGGCCGTGGAATTCAAGGACGTCGTCAAGTCCGGCCGCACCCACCTGATGGACGCCACCCCGGTGACCCTGGGCCAGGAATTCGGCGGCTACGCAGCGCAGGTCCGTTACGGCATCGAGCGCGTGCAGGCATCCCTGCCCCGTGTCGCCGAGGTTCCGCTGGGCGGCACCGCCGTCGGCACCGGCATCAACACCCCCGCCGGCTTCCCGCAGCGCGTCATCGCGATCCTCGCCGAGGACACCGGCCTGCCCCTGACCGAAGCACGCGACCACTTCGAGGCTCAGGCCAACCGCGACGCCCTCGTTGAGGTTTCCGGCATGCTGCGCACCATCGCCGTCTCCTTCTCCAAGATCGCCAATGACCTGCGCTGGATGGGGTCGGGCCCCAACACCGGCCTGGGCGAAATTGCGATCCCCGACCTGCAGCCGGGCTCCTCGATCATGCCGGGCAAGGTCAACCCGGTCATCTCCGAGGCTGTCATGCAGGTGGCCGCACAGGTGGTGGGCAACGACGCCGCCATCGCCTGGGCGGGCACCTTCGGTTACTTCGAGCTCAATGTCGGCATCCCCGTCATTGCCTCGAACCTGCTCGAATCCATCCGCCTGCTCGCCAATTCCTCCCGGATCATGGCGGACAAGATGATTGACGGCATTGAGGCCAACGTGGAGCGCGCCCGCTACCTGGCCGAGGCCTCCCCGTCCATCGTGACTCCGCTGAACAAGTACATCGGCTACGAGAACGCCGCCAAGATCGCCAAGTACGCGGTCAAGGAAGGCAAGACCATCCGCCAGGCCGTCGAGGAACTCGGCTACGTGGAGCGCGGCGAACTGACCGTGGAGCAGCTGGACACAGCCCTGGATGTGCTGTCGATGACGAAGCCCCCGCAGGCCTAGTTCCGCAGCATCTCTCCAGCATCACCGCACGTCTTCCGCCTTCACGGCGGGACGGCATCAGCAGGGCATCCGGCCGGTGGGCCGGGTGCCCTGCTGCGTTGCGGCAACCCCGCTGCGAATTGCACTTCAGTCTTCAGGGTGCAAAACTTTACTCTGTGACTGATAGTGCATGTAGCGACGGCGGCGGCCTCCGTGAACGAAAACGCAGCGCCACCAAGCTGGCCATCATCACCGCGGCCCGTATCCTGACCGCGGAACGCGGTTTTTCCGGATACACGGTGGAGGAACTCTGCGAGGAAGTCGGCATCTCCCGGCGTACGTTCTTCAACTATTTCCCGGCCAAGGAAGATGCCGTCCTCGGCTCCCCGGCAGATGAAATCCCGGCTGATCTGGCCGAGGAGTTCATTGCCCGCGGTGCCGGCTCCGACCCGGGCCGGATTTCTTCCTCCCTGCTGTCCGACTTTGTGGATTTCGCCGCAGAGATGATGGACCGGATGGTCATGTCCCGGGACCAGATGGTGCAGCTCAAGCTTGCCGTTGCCGCGGAGCCGCGTCTCCTGGAGAGAGTCATGTACGGGACGCAGGAAGCCGAGCACACCTTCGCGGCCATCCTGTCAGCCCGGGAGGGCCTGCCGCCCTCCGACCCAAGGATCCAGGCCGCCCTGGCCCTGGTCACCGCTCTGGGCCAGCGCGCCGGACCGGCCTTCTTCGCGCCGGGAAACACACGTCCGTACCGCCAGATACTCACTGAAGCCGTAAACGCCATGCACGAGGTGTTCACCTCCGCATCCCCCCTGACCGATCCCTCATCCAAGGACCCTTCATGACCGCCACCGCCACGCAGGGCTCCCAGCCGCTGCTGCTGACCCAGAGACGCATCTGGATCATCTTCTCCGCGCTGATCGCAGGCATGCTGCTTTCCAGCCTTGACCAAACCATCGTGTCCACCGCCATGCCCACCATCGTGGGCGAGCTGGGCGGCGTCGAGCACCAGACCTGGATCACCACTGCCTATCTGCTGGCCACCACCATCGTGATGCCGATCTACGGCAAGTTCGGCGACGTGCTGGGCCGGCGCAACCTCTTCCTGTTCGCCATTGCCCTGTTTACACTGGCATCGGTGGGCTGTGCCTTTGCCACCGATTTCTGGGGCTTCGTCATTTTCCGCGCCATCCAGGGCCTGGGCGGCGGCGGCTTGATGATCCTCTCCCAGGCCGTCATCGCCGACATTGTCCCGGCCAACGAGCGCGGCAAGTACCTCGGCCCGCTCGGCGGCATCTTCGGCCTCTCCGCCGTTGCCGGCCCCCTGCTCGGCGGCTTCTTCGTGGATCACCTGACCTGGCAGTGGGCGTTCTACATCAACATCCCGATCGGCATCATCGCCTTCCTGGTTGCGTTCTTCACCCTCACGCTGCCGACTAAGAAGGCCACCAAGCGCATTGACGTGGGCGGCGTCGTTTCCCTTTCCATCGCCACCACCTGCCTGATCTTCTTCACCGACTTCGGCGGCCGCGACGACCACGGCTGGACGGATCCGCTGACCCTGGCGTTCGGTGCCGGCCTGCTGGCTGCTGCCTTCCTCTTTGTGATGATCGAGCGCCGGGTCGAAGATCCGATCATTCCGCTGAGCCTGTTCAAGAACCCGATCTTTGTGAACGCCACCGCCATCGGCTTCACCCTGGGTATGGGCATGTTCGCAGCCCTGGCCTTTGTGCCGACGTTCCTGCAGATGTCCACCGGCACCTCCGCCGCCGTGTCCGGCCTGCTGATGCTTCCGATGATGGTGGGCCTGATGGGCACCTCGATCTACTCCGGTCTGGCCATCACCAAAACCGGGAAGTACAAGAAGTACCCGATCATGGGCGCCGTGCTGGTGATCGCCGCCATGCTGTGGATGACCACCCTGTCCGCCGATACCCCGGTCTGGGTCATCTGCGCCCAGCTGTTCGTGTTCGGTGCCGGCCTGGGCTACATCATGCAGGTGGTGGTGCTGGTGGTGCAGAACTCAGTGCCCGTGGACCAGATCGGCACGGCCACCTCCAGCAACAACTACTTCCGTGAAGTGGGAGCGTCCCTGGGCGTAGCCATCTTCGGCGCGATGTTCACCTCCCGGCTGTCGGAAAACCTGCTGGAGGTCTTCAGCAAGGCAGGATTCGATCCGGCCGCCGCAGGCCAGGCCACCGCCACGCTCGAGCCGTCGTCGCTGGACGCCCTTCCGGAGCCTGTCCGGGACGGCATCGTCACCGCGTACGCGGATTCGCTGGCACCGGTGTTCTGGTACCTCATCCCGTTCCTGGTGATCGCCCTGGTGCTGGCCCTGTTCCTGAAGCAGATTCCGCTCTCCGACGTGGCCGGGATGGTGGCCCGCGGCGAGGCAGTGGGCGGCGCCGAGGCGGACCGGCTGGAGGCCGAACGCCTGGCAGCTCTGCAGGGCGGAGCTCCCGGAACCGGCAAGGCTTCCGCTGCGGCGGACTCGGATTCGGGCAGCCCGTCCGAGCCCGGCACCGGTTCCGCCTCAGGGACCGGGTCCACCTCAGGCAGCGGCTCCGCCTCAGGTACCGGCCGCCCCGACGCGGACCAGCACTAACCCTAACCACCGGTTGTTCCCGTGCCGGATCCCGTCGGCCTCGTTCTCCGCTCCAGGTGGACGGGGCCGACGGCCTTTAAGGTCCGAGTCGTTAGCGCGCGAAGGCGGGGACGCCGTCGGCCTTCAGTGCCAGGTCCAACAGCCAGCGGTGCCGTTCGCTCAGTTCGGGAAGGTTGTCCGGGGCAAACCAGCCGACGTCGGTGGACTCATCATCGTTCACCCTCGCCTCGCCGCTGAGGTAGCGGCAGCGGAACCCCACATTCAGGAACGAGCACCGGTCTCCGTTGGGGAAGGTGATGGGTCCGTGTGAACCAACGTGGATCAGGTGCTCGATTTCGGCGGTGACGCCGGTTTCCTCCTGGATCTCCCGCAGCGTTCCCGCCGCGGGTTCTTCACCCGGATCCAGCATTCCGGTGACCAGGGTCCAGCGGCCGTCGTCGGAACGCCGCACCAGCAGCACCTGTCCCGCATCGTTGAAGACGACGCCGGTAATCCCCGGCAGCCACAGCAGCTCGTGGCCGATTTTTTTCCGCAGGGACAGGACAAAATCTGGCGTAGGCATTGTTCTACTGTAGGCCAGGCAGCGCCATGGCCAACGCGGCACCGGCCAGCATGAACGGACCAAAGGCAATGGCCGTCTTAGCCGTTCCGCGTTTGGAGAGGATCAGCCACATCCCCCATGCCCCGCCCAGGAGGAAGGCGGCAAAGGTGCCTGCCAGAACATGTCCCCAGCCCAGAAATCCCAGCCACAGGCCCAGGACTCCGGCCAGTTTTACGTCCCCGAATCCCAGGCCCGAGGGGTTGCTGAACCTCAGCAGGAAGTAGGCGCTCCACAGAACGATGCCGGCCACCAGCATCCCGGCAATCCGGAACATATCCCCTGCCGCGAGCGCGGCGGCTCCGAGCAGCACCACGGACACCGGGTAGGCCGGCAGCAGGATCCGGTTGGGCAGGCGGTGAGTCGCAGCATCCGCCGCCGACAGCCTCACAGCCAGCACCACAAAGTAAGCGGCGGCAGCGCACAGCACCCAGAAGGCTGCGCCGCCCAGCGACCGGTACTCCCCCAAAATCCCCACCATGGGCCTCACGGTACGCCATAGCCTCCGCTTCTTCCCGCCCTGGCGCGGTTGTGGAAAACACCCTCTGCGAAAAGCACCTCCGGGGAGAAAACAGGGCAAGATGCTCCGAAGACTGCTGCGGAATACACTGGCGGCATGAGCATTGGCCGGCAGCACCACGTCCCCAGCCGACCCGGAGATCAGGCAGACACAGCCCCGCCGGAAAGCAACGCCTCCGGAACTCCGCCGGAAGACCCGTCGGAGAGCACTGACCCGTCGGAGAGCACCGCCGCGTCGCTGGAACGCGCGTCCAACAGTGAAGGGCTGAATGTGCTGGCCCGCGCGGGGTTCGCCGTCATGGCACTGCTGCACATCCTGATCGGTTCGGTGGCCCTGCGCCTGGTGCTGGGCGGATACGGCGACGCGGACACCAGCGGTGCTCTGCGTCCGCTGGCCGCTTCCGCCGCAGGGCCGCTCCTGATGTGGGGAGGATTCGCCGCCTGCGCGGCGCTGGCCCTGTGGCAGCTGGGGGAAGCCACGGTCCGGGTCCGCCGGGAATCAGCGGGGAAGCGGCTGTCCAAGGCGGTCTCTTCGGGCGCACTGGTGCTGATCTACGGCAGTGTTGCCCTGACTTTCGCCGCCTTTGCCCGCGGCCGGGGCGGGGACTCAGGCGACTCCACGGCACAGTTCAGCACCACCGTCCTTGCCTCGCCGGCAGGCATGCCGGCGCTGACCGCCGTCGGCCTGCTCATCCTCGGCATCGGAATCTATTTCATCTACAAGGGCAGCCGGCGCAAGTTCCGCAGCGAACTGCGGCACTTCGAAGGCACCAAACGCGGCCGCGTCATTGACCTGCTGGGACTCACCGGCCATATCGCCAAAGGCATTTCCCTGATCCTGGCCGGCGGACTGTTTATCCTCGCCGCGGCCCAGAACAGCCCCGGCCAGTCCACCGGACTCGACGGCAGCCTCAAACGCCTCCTGGACACACCCGCCGGCCCGCCCGTCGTGACGGTGATTGCCGCCGGCCTGATCTTCTACGGACTCTTTGCCCTGGTGCGGGCCCGCTACGGCCGGATGTAACGGGACCCTGCCCGCGTTTCAGTTGATCTGTCCCTCTTCCAGCAGTTCGGTCACCAGGGCAGCGATCGGCGAGCGTTCGGACCGGGTCAGGGTGATGTGCCCGAACAACGGATGACCCTTGAGCGTTTCAACGACGGCGGCCACCCCGTCATGGCGTCCCACCCGCAGATTGTCGCGCTGGGCGACGTCGTGGGTGAGGACCACGCGTGAGTTCTGCCCGATCCGGGACAGCACGGTCAGCAGCACATTCTTCTCGAGCGACTGCGCCTCATCCACAATCACGAACGAGTCGTGCAGGGACCGGCCCCGGATGTGGGTCAGCGGCAGGACCTCCAGCATGCCCCGGTCCAGGACTTCCTCCAGCACTTCCTTGGAAACCAGGGCCTCGAGCGTGTCGAAGACTGCCTGCCCCCACGGGCCCATTTTTTCCGTCTCGGTGCCGGGCAGGTAGCCCAGCTCCTGGCCGCCGACGGCGTAGAGCGGACGGAAGACCACCACCTTGCGGTGTTCGCGGCGCTCCAGCACCGCTTCCAGTCCCGCGCAGAGGGCCAGTGCGGACTTGCCGGTGCCGGCCCGGCCGCCCAGTGAGACGATGCCCACCTCGGGGTCCATCAGCAGATCTATGGCCAGCCGCTGTTCCGCTGAGCGTCCGTGCAGGCCGAACACGTCGCGGTCGCCGCGCACCAGCCGCACCTGTTTGTCGGCTCCCACCCGGCCGAGGGCCGAGCCCCGGCTGGAGAGCAGGACGACGCCGGTGTTCACCGGCTGCTCGGCGGCTGCCGGAATGAACACCGGATGATGCTCGTACAGTCCGTCGATGTCGGCTTCGGCCACGTCCAGTTCGACGACGCCGGTCCAACCGCTGTCACGGACCAGGTCGCTGCGGTATTCGTCGGCGTTCAGGCCCACGGCCGATGCTTTGACCCGCATCGGCAGATCCTTGGAAACAACGGTGATGTTCCGTCCCTCATCCGCCAGGTTCCGTGCGACGGCGAGGATCCGGCTGTCGTTGTCGGTGCCCCGGATGCCCGCCGGCAGGACGTCCACTGACACATGGTTCAGTTCCACGCGCAGGGTTCCGCCGGAGGCGCCCAGGGGGATGGGGACGCTCAGCCCGCCGTGCTCAATCCGCAGGTCGTCCAGCAGGCGCAGGGCCGCCCGGGCAAAATACCCCAGTTCCGGATCGTGGCGTTTCTTCTCCAATTCGGTAATCACCACCAGCGGCAGGATGACCTCGTGTTCGGCAAACCGCAGGATGGCCTTCGGGTCCGAGAGGAGCACTGAGGTGTCCAGCACGTAGCCTGCCGGTCCGCCGCCGGCACCGGGCGCTGCTGCTGCGGCCGCCGCCGTAGCGGCGGAGGAAGAGGAAGAGGTTCGCGGGGAGGAGGACATGGCCACGGGAAACTCCAGTCAGGGGCGGTGCCCCGGATCGCTGGGCGGGGAGATCAGCTGGTCGCTGTTCAATAGCACCAAGGTACGCCGGAGGCGCCCGGCGCCGCAGCAGGACACGGCCCTGTTTCGGCGTCTTTGCGGCGAGTTTGCCTGCCGTTCATCCGCCGGTTTCAGGAACCGAAGCGGCGCTGCCTGCTCGCGTAGTCACGCAGTGCCCGCAGGAAATCCACCCGGCGGAAGTCCGGCCAGAGTGCTTCACAGAAGTAGAACTCGCTGTACGCGCTCTGCCACATCAGGAATCCGGAGAGCCGCTGTTCACCCGAGGTGCGGATCACGAGCTCCGGATCCGGCTGGCCGCGGGTGTAGAGGTATTCGGAGATCTGCGTGTCGCACAGTTCCTCGGTAATTTCCGCCACGGACTTGCCCTGCGCGGTGGCGTCGCTCAGGAGTTCCTTGACGGCGTCCACAATTTCCCGGCGTCCCCCGTAACCGATGGCGACGTTGACGTGCAGACCTTCGGCATCCTTGGTGCTTTCACCCAGGGCGTTGAGCTTGTCGGCAAGGTTGGTGGGAAGGATGTCCAGGGCACCCACGGCATTGACCCGCAGGTCGCCCTTCTCGCCCAGCCGGTCCAGGGTGTTGCCGATGATGTCCAGCAGCGGGTCGAGCTCATCCGGATCCCGGTTGAGGTTGTCCGTGGAGAGCATGTACAGGGTCACCCGGCGTACGCCCACCTCCTGGCACCAGCCGAGGAATTCGAGGATCTTGTCCGCCCCTGCCTGATGGCCGTCGCTGGTGGGTGCTCCGGCCAGCTTCGCCCACCGGCGGTTGCCGTCCACCATGACGCCGATGTGCGCGGGGATGCGGTCAGGGCTGAGGCTGCGGCGCAGCTTGCGCTCGTAGTAGGCATATACAACGCCCGGGAACCTCATGCGGAGCCGCACCTGCCTGTCCTTGATGGCGGAATGAAACGTCTCCGCTGCAGCGGGAGGCGCACTAAAAAGTGTATTCCCAAAAAGGACCGCATACTTCCGATCGGCTCCAGCGAAGCGCGCGGCGGCGTCTGCCCCGAACCTACCGATCCGTAACTTACCTGCTCGTAGGCTACGATTTTTCCATGGCATCGTCATCGTCGTCCGCTCCCCCGGAGCAGAATCCCAGTTCACGAAAAGCTCCCGGCCCGGTGGAATCCGCGGTCGAGCAGGTAGCAGACATCCTGGAGATCAAGCCGAAATTCCGGGGCTGGCTGCACGCCGGCGCAACTCCGTTTGCTCTGGCAGGGGGCATTCTCCTGATCGTCCTGGCTCCCAACACCGGCACGCGCATCGCCTCCGCCGTGTATGCGTTCACGGGGGTCCTGCTGTTCGGAGTGTCTGCGGTCTATCACCGCGGAAACTGGACGCCGAAGGTCAAAAAGATCCTCAAACGCCTGGACCACACCAACATCGTGCTGGTCATTGCCGGGTCCTACACTCCGCTGGCTTGGTCCCTGCTGCCGCCGGAGAAGGCGAAAGTCCTGCTCTGGTTTATCTGGTGCGGTGCCCTGGCCGGAGTTCTGTTCCGGCTGCTCTGGCTGAATGCGCCGCGCTGGCTTTACACGCCCGTTTACATTGCCCTGGGGCTGGCGGCCCTGGTCTACATTCCCGATTTCTTCGCGGTGAATCCTCCGGCCGCCGTCCTGGTCTGCGTGGGCGGGGCCTTCTATATTGCCGGCGCCGTGATCTACGCCCTGAAGAAGCCCAATCCGTCCCTGGACTGGTTTGGGTTCCACGAAGTCTTCCATGCCTTTACGCTGGTCGGATTCGCCTGCCATTACGCGGCGATCCTGATGGCCGTACTTTCGGTCAGCGCTTCCTAGCCCGCCCTCCGGCCCGCCTTAGGCCACCCACCGGCACCTCGCCGGTCCCTGCCCGGTCACTGCCCGGTCACTGCCCGGCGATCAGGTCCCGAAGTTCCGCCGCGGTGCTGACGGGCCGAAGACACACCATGCCACGGCAGAGGTAGGCCACCGCAGGATTGGAGCCCGGATCCCGTCCCTCCAGCAGCGGCACCCGGGCTTCTCCGGCAGGGCCGCCGGCTGTGTCCGTTCCGATCCGCGCGGCCACCACGAGCCCCGGCCCGCCGGCGTCGCGGGCCGCCCGCAGGAGCTCGCCGACCGCTTCAGGGTCCGTTCCGGTCACGGCCAGCTCACGTGGGCCCTCGAGCAGGAACTGCAGCACGGACATGGCCCACCCCGCGGCCTGCGGTGCCTGGGCACCCACCACCTGCACATACTTCAGCAGGGACTGTGCCAGGGCCCGGTGCCTCAGCGATCCCGAATACGCGGAATACGTCAGCAGGACCCCGGCAAAAAGTGCAGCACCGCTGGGAGTCGGCCCGTCCAGCGGATCAGCGGCAGCCTGCGCTCCCTGGGCGTTCACCAGCTGGTTGGGCCGGAGGGCCGTGTCCTGCAGGACACCGCCGGCCAAAAAACGGCTCTCTGCGGCTAGAACCAGGGACTCGGCCGCCGCATACCATTCCTCATTGCCCGTGGCGGCATAGAGGGTGAAGAGCCCCTCGGCTACTCCGGCGTAGTCCTCCAGCAGGCCTTCTATGCCCTGTGCGACGCCGTTGAACGAAACCCGGCGCAGCGTGGCTCCGGTTCGGTGAACGCGCAGCAGATAGGCTGCCGCGTCTTCGGCCGCGCTCAGGATGCGCCGCGCGTCCTCCTGCTCCGCGGCATCCTCCGCGGTGTCCTTCTGTTCCGTGTCTGAGAGCACGACGGCGGCCGAAGCCAGCGCGGCCACCGCCAGCCCGTTCCATCCGGCCACCACCTTGTCATCGCGCTCGGGCTGCGGGCGCAGGTTCCGGGCCGCCAGCAGCGCCGGCCGGTGCCGCAGCCACAGTTCTTCCTCTGCTTCGCTCAGGGCCCGTCCAAAATGCAGCGTGCTGGCGCTGCCACCGTCATCGTCCGGTGTTCCGCCGTGGGATGCCATGTTTCCGGAGACCAGATCCAGCAGGGCCATGACGGCGGAGGCGTCCTCGGGTCCCAGAACGTCGGTCAGCTGCTTCGGCGTCCAGACGTACGTGCCGCCTTCCACGCGGCGGCCCTCCATCAGCGTGTCCGCGTCCAGCGAGGAGGCAAATCCGCCCTCCTGAACACGCAGCCGGTGAATCATCCACTCCGCCGTCTCGCGGGTCACCCGTAGGGCAAGCCGGCGCTCCGCGGGATCAACGGCCGTCCGGACCCTTTGCGCGTACAGCGCCAGCAGCTGGACGTTGTCATAAAGCATTTTTTCGAAGTGCGGGACGGCCCAGCGGCGGTCCACGGTATACCGGGCGAAACCGCCCTCGAGCTGGTCATAGAGTGCGCTGCGCGCCATCGCATCAAGGGTCCGGCCAGCCAGCGCTGCGGCTTCCTGCGCGGTTGAGCTTCCGCTGCCGGCGTGGGCCAGCAGGAACCGCAGCACCGTGGAAGGCGGAAACTTCGGTGCACCGCCAAAACCGCCGAATTGGCGGTCTTCCAGTCCGGCCAGCGTTTCCACAGCTGCAGACAGTGTCCGGCCGGACTCGGCGGCAAACTCTGCGGCATCTTCGCTTCCGGCCTCCGGAGCCGCGGAACCCCGGAGCGGTCCCAGCAGGCGCCGGTTTCCGTCCTGGGCCGAGGCAAGATGCGCGGCCAGTTGGGCGGCGCTCTGCCGGACTTCCTCCGGCCGGTCCTCCCAGGCAGAGGTGACCGCAGCCAGGACGTCCCGAAAGGCGGGCATGCCCTGCACCGGCAGCGGAGGGAAGTACGTGCCGGCGTAGAAAGTGCGTCCGTCGGGCAGGGCGAAAACGCTCATGGGCCAGCCGCCCTGGCCCGTCATGGCTTGGGTGGCGGCCATGTAGACGGCATCCACGTCCGGGCGTTCTTCGCGGTCCACCTTGATGGAGACGAAGTGCTCGTTCAGGTAGTCCGCCGTCACCGGATCTTCGAAGGACTCGTGCGCCATGACGTGGCACCAGTGGCAGGCGGCGTAACCCACCGAGATGAAAACCGGGACGTTGCGCCGCCGGGCCTCGGCGAACGCCTCGTCCCCGAACGGCCACCAGTCCACGGGATTGCCGGCATGCTGGCGCAAATAGGCCGAAGCCTCCGTAAGCAGTCTGCCGGCCATGACTTCTCCTAGCCGCGCTTGTAGTAACCCGGAGCAGTGTCCCCGCCGTCCGAAGCTTTCGCAGCGGGCTGCGCATCAGCGGCTCCCGCTGCGGATTCGGCGCTGGGAATGAAGACGTCGGAGCCGACGCCGGTGCGGGCCTGCTCGCGGTAACGGACCCGGCGGATGCGCTTGACCATGTCCCTGATGAGAAAGAACACCACGAGCACCATGAAGAGGGTCACCAGGAAGCCCAGCAGGCCCGGAGTGACATCCGCGATGCTCAGGCCGGTTTTCAGCTCGTCATCCTCGGCGCCGGGGGAAACGTTCAGGGGCAGGCTGTACAGGAAGTTCACGGTGTTTCTCTCTCTTGGCAGCGGGCAGCATTACGCTGTCCCTGACCTCTATCGTATGCCAGCGAACAGGTCCGTCTCAGGCAGCTCGGTCTCCACTTTGGACTGGATCAGCGAATAATCTTCCCAGGGCCAAACCTTCCGCTGGGTGTCGGCGTCCACGGCAAAAAAGAATCCCTCCGGATCCACCTGCGTGCGGTGGCTCTTCAATGCCCGGTCCCGCGCTTCGAAGAAATCTCCGCACTGAATCTGCGTGGTGGTGGGATGCGTGGGAGCGGGAGGCTGGTGTCCCTCCGTGTCGGCTTCCTGCCAGGCGGCAATGCGCTCCGCGTACGGCGAGTCCATGCCAGCGTCCACCAGTGCGTGGTGCAGCGCGGTGAACCGTTCGGGGTTGAAAGCGCGGTCGTAGTACAGCTTCAGCGGCTCCCAGGGCTCTCCGGTCCCGGGGTAGCGTTCAGGGTCCCCCGCGGCGTTGAAGGCTTCAACCGCCACCTTATGAGCCATGATGTGATCCGGATGCGGATAACCGCCGTTTTCGTCGTAGCTGATGATCACGTGCGGGCGGAACTCACGCACGAGCTTCACCAAGGGCGCAGCGGCGTGCTCCAATGGCTCCAGGGCGAAGCAGCCAAAGGGCAGGTCAGGCAGCGGATCCCCCTCCGGCAGGCCGGAGTCCATGAATCCCAGCCAGCGGTGCTGAATACCCAGCTCCCGGCGGGCGTTGGCCATTTCCGAGCGGCGAAGCCCGGCGAGGTCCCGCTTGGCGGCGGCATTGGATTCCATGGCGGGATTCAGCACGCTGCCGCGCTCGCCGCCGGTGCAGGTTGCCACCATCACCTCCACGCCTTGAGCGGCGTAGGAAGCCATCATCGCCGCACCCTTGCTGGCTTCGTCGTCGGGATGGGCGTGCACGGCCAGCAGCCGCAGCGGTTCCTGACGGCGGGAAGTATTCGATGAGGCGGTCGACACGTTGCAGCTCCTGAGATGGTCAGCGGAAATCAGACGGGGAAACTCGGATAAAATGGAGCGGTGAGCACTGAGGAAGGTCCTGACAAGCAGCCAGCCCCCGGGCAGGCCCCCGATAGTTTTCCGTCCGAAACAAGATTAGCCAATCGGTACGGAGCTCCCAAGCCGGGTCTGTCGCGCCGAGCCAAGGCAACCGCCGTCGGCGCTGCCCTTGTGCTTGGATGCGGTGCCGCGGCCTACATGGCGATGCCCTCCCCCGGCGGGGAAGTGAGCTTCAAGGACGTGGGGTTCAGCATCACCGATGCCGGAAACGCCACGGTTGACTTCCAGGTCACCAAAGATCCGGAGGACACCGCGTCCTGCGCCGTTCAGGTACTGAATGACAGCTACGCCGTGGTGGGTTGGAAACAGGTCACCATCGGTCCGGCTGAGGAAGCCACCACCAACCAGCACCTTGATATCCGTACTGATTCCCTGGGCGTCACCGGCGGAGTCAATGCCTGCTGGCTGCTGGGCGACGACGCCTGACTTTCCGCCCACCCCGTCCCGCGGCGGCCAGCCTCCGGGAAGCCGGTTTTTCCGGTTCTTGGGTTATTCGGTTTGGCTGACTAGTATGGACCCTACGTTATGCCCCGCTTAGGTGATCAACCGCATTACCGGTCACCGTCCGGCGGGGTCTTTGCTTGTCAGGCCACTGGGCTTCGAGCAAAATCAGCCTGCCGGACCGGTTTTTGTGGTCCGGTCGTCACTAAAAGGAGAGATCCGTGTCTACCAACAGCGCACCTGCCGCTTGGCTCACTCAGGAGTCTTACGACCGCCTGAAGGCTGAACTGGAGCACCTGTCCGGTCCCGGCCGCACGGAAATTGTTGCCCGCATTGAGCAGGCCCGGTCCGAGGGCGACTTGAAGGAAAACGGCGGGTACCACGCTGCCAAGGAAGAGCAGGGCAAGGCTGAGGCCCGTATCCGCCAGCTCACTCAACTGCTGGAGACCGCGCACGTGGGTGAAGCCCCCGCCGATGACGGCGTGGTGGAACCCGGCATGCTCGTTGAGGCGAAGGTTGCCGGTGACGTTGAGACCTTCCTGCTGGGAAGCCGCGAAATTGCCGGCGACTCGGACATCAACGTCTACAGCGAAAAGTCGCCGCTGGGCGCTGCCATCCAGGGCATGAAGGCCGGCGACACCGCCACCTACACCGCCCCGAACGGCAAGGACATCTCCGTGGAAATCATTTCCGCGAAGCCCTACGCGGGCTAATATCCTTTGAACTACTGCGGGCCTTCCCATCGGGAGGGCCCGCTTTTGCTTGTCCGACGCCCCTGCCGGTTCCGGCGCAGCAGCACCGCTGCCAGCACCCCGCCGGCAGCTCCGAACAGGTGCGCCTGCCAGGAAACGCCGATGTTCACCGGCAGGACTCCCCACAGCAGGGATCCGTAGATCAGGAACAGGACACCGGCCAGCAGCAGCTGGACAATGTCCCGGTTGTAGATTCCCCGGACCATCAGATAGGCGAACAATCCAAACACGACGCCGGAAATTCCCACTGTCAGGCCGCCGCCGAAAAGCCACACTCCCAGGCCCGATGCCAGCCAGGACGAGGCAAGCACCACAAAAAAGCGGCGCACGCCTTCCAGCAGGGTCAGGAAGGAAAAGACCACCAGCGGCAGGGTATTGCCCAGCAGGTGGTTGACGCCGGCATGCAGCAGCGGGGCCATCAGGATCCCGTCCAGCCCGTCCACCCGCCGCGGCAGGATGCCAAACTCCCGCAGCGAGGCAGGACCCACGGCCAGGGCCAAAAAATAGCAGAGCCATATCAGGGCGGCGAGTCCGAGGGAAACGACAAGGGCGGTCCTGGCCCGCTTGGCTAGCACCGGTTACCCGTGCAGCACGATCGGCTGGAAGCCTTCGGCGCGCAGGTTGTTCAGCACCAGCTCACAGTGTTCATGTCCCTTGGTCTCCATGTTGATGGTGATGGCCACGTCCCCCATGCTGATGGAGCCGCCAACCCGGGTGTGGTCCACGCCGGTGACATTGGCGTCGGATTCGGCAATGATCCGGGAAATGGTGGCCAGCGAGCCGGGCCGGTCATCCAGCAGCATCCGCACCACCAGGTACCGTCCCGCGGCGGCGAGGCCGCGCTGGATCACCTTGAGCATCAGCATCGGATCAATGTTTCCTCCGGAGAGGACGACGGCGGTGTTCCCCGGGTTGGTGATTTTGCCTTCCATGAGGGCAGCCACCCCCACGGCACCAGCCGGTTCAACCACCATCTTTGAGCGCTCGAGCAGGAAAATCAGCGCCCTGGCCAGCGCATCCTCGCTGACGGTCACCACGTCATCCACCAGCTCCCTGATGATGGAGAAGGGCAGCTGACCGGGCCTGCCCACGGCGATGCCGTCGGCAATCGTGGACACCTTGGTCAGCGGCACCAGGGCATCCGCGGCCAGCGACGGCGGATAGGCGGCGGCGTTTTCGGCCTGCACGCCGATGATCCGCACTTCGCGGCCCAGTTCCCGGGCCCGGGTCTTGATGGCAACGGCAACCCCGGCCAGCAGCCCGCCGCCGCCCACTCCGATCAGGACGGTGTCCAGGTCCGGGATCTGGTCGAGCAGTTCCAGGCCGATTGTTCCCTGTCCGGCCACCACGTCCACGTTGTCGAACGGGTGGACGAACACGGCGCCGGTCTCGTCCGAATAGCGCTGGGCTTCCGCGAGGGCCTCGTCCACGTTGTGTCCGTGCAGCACCACTTCGGCTCCGTGGCCGCGGGTGGCGGCGAGCTTCGGCAGCGCCACTCCCAGCGGCATGAAGATCCGGGCTTTGATGCCCAGGCGCGCAGCGGCAACCGCCACGCCCTGCGCATGGTTTCCGGCGGAGGCCGCCACCACTCCCCGATCCCGCTCAGACGGCGTGAGCTTGGCCATCCGGACGTAGGCTCCGCGGACCTTGAAGGACCCGGCGCGCTGAAGGTTTTCGCACTTGAAGTACACGTTGGAGCCGGTTTGGCGGCCCAGTGCCCGGGACACTTCGATGGGTGTGCGTTCAACGACGCCGTCCAGCAGCTTGGCCGCTGCCTCGATGTCGTCCAGGGTCACGGGCAGCTCGGGGAAATCAGTCACGGTTGCTTCTCTTCGTAGGCGTCATCTTCGGAGTCGTCCCCGGGTTCACCGGTGCGCGGAGCCACTCCGCCCAGGGCCGCGAAGACCGGGTCCCGGGCCAGTGCCGGGTCATGCTCCCATCCCCGGGCGGCAATGTAGCGCACCACGGTGTTCAGGATGGCCAGCAGCGGCACGGAGAACAGTGCACCCGGAATCCCGGCGGCCAGGGTGCCGCCGGTGACGGCGAGGATGACTGCCAGGGGATGCAGCGCAACGGCCCGTCCCATGATCAGCGGCTGCAGGATGTGGGACTCCAGCTGCTGGACCAGCAGCACGATGCCGAGCATGATCAGCGCGTTGACCCAGCCGTTGGCAACCAGGGCCAGGAGCACGGCAACAAACCCGGTGACAAAGGCGCCCACCAGCGGCACAAAGGAGCCCAGGAACACCAGGACCGACAGCGGCAGTGCCAGCGGAACTCCGATGATGGCGGCACCGGCACCAATTCCGACGGCATCGATAAACGCCACCAGCAGTTGCACCCGGACGTAGTTGACCATGGAATCCCAGCCGTGCATTCCTGCGCCGTAGCCACCGGCACGGGCACGCCGCGGCAGCAGGCCTGCGGTGAAGCGCCAGATTCGGTGGCCGTCCAGCAGGAAGAACACCAGGGCGAACAGGGTCAGCAGGACTCCTGCGGCAAAGTGCCCGGCGCCGGTGCCCACTGACAAGGCACCGGAAAGGATATTGCCGGAATTCGACTGCAGGGCGTTCGTCGCTTCCTGCACCAGGTTGTCCATCTGGCTGTTGGTAATCTGCAGCGGCCCGGAGGCAAGCCAGTCCTGGACCTGCGCCACCCCGGACAGTGTCTCGCCCCAGAGGTCCCGGAACCCCAGGGCCAGCTGCCGGCCCACCAGTGTCAGGGCGGCCACGATCACGCCCAGGAAGGTCACGATGGTGACGGCCACTGCCAGTCCGCCGGGTACCTTGTTGCGTCGCAGCCAGGTGGTGACAGGAGAGAGCAGGCCGGCCAGCAGCGCGGCAATCATCAGCGGGATGATCAGCAGCGAGAAGTTCCGCAGAATCCAGACCAGTCCGGCGGCGACTATCAGCACCACACCCAGGCGCCAGGCCCAGGCTGCACTGACGCGCAGCGCAAAGGGGACGTCGTCGTTGTTCCGGCTGGAGCGGACGGCCGCAGCCTGCACCGCTTTGGGCGCAACAATGCGGCGCGCATGAGGTCTCATGGGCTCATCTTTCCACACTCGATGGCTGCAGTTCCCACCAATACGTCCCCCGCTCAGCCGGGGAATCCGGGCCGGATTCCCCACTCCGCGGCGAAGGTGTTTTCCGGCTCGAGCCAGCGCAGGCCTTCCCCGGAGTTCAGGGCGTTGGCCGGGGCCGTCATGGGTTCCAGTGCCACTGCACGGCTGCGGCCGGGGATTTTGTCGGTGAGGAAGACGTGGACATAACCGAACTCGGGACCGCCCCACAGCATGACGGTCCTGCCGTCCGGAGCAGCCAGCCGGTGCCGGTATTCCCCGTCTTCGAGCGTAAGGCCGGTGTAGGCGCTGTCCAGGTCCCGGTTCCCGATGGGGCGGCCGGTCCTGAAGTCGAAGTCCCCGGACACCGGCTCGCTTCCCACCGGAATCAGCCGTTCGTTGGATGTCAGCCGGGTGTCGCCGGAGACGGTCAGTGTCAGTTCCTCCGCCGGAACCGATCCGATCCGCAGGAAGGGATGTGCACCTAGGGCAAACGGGGCCCGGCTCTCCCCCACGTTGGTGAGGCTTTGGCGCACGCGGAGGCCGCCGTCGTCGTCCAGGCTGTAGGCGGCCTCGTGGAGAAGGTGGAACGGATACCCGTGCTGGGGAAAGATTTCGGCGCGAAGCGTCACGCTGCTGCCGAACTCGCCGCCGTCGTCAATGCGCCGGTAGCCGGTGTTCCGGAGCAGCCCGTGGCTCGCGTTGCCGGTGGCCGGCTCCGTGATGTCCAGCTGCTGGAGCTTTCCGTCCAGTGTCCATTTGCCGTCCGCCACCCGGTTGGGCCAGGGCGCCAGCAGAATACCGCAGGCCGACGGCGGCAGCGAGGCGTCCGGGTAGGTCTCCACGTACTCGGTTCCGGCCACCGAATAGCTGCGGAGGGCGCCGGCGAGGGAGGCGATGCCGGCTTCCGCCCTGCCGCGGGACGTGGAACGCGTGATCTGATACTGGCTGCCGGTGGCGGGGTGGGTTCCCGGGACCGCGGGTGTAGCGCTCATCACTCCAGCCTACAGCCGCTCACTCTTCGAAGTGCGTGCTGACCCGGTCCGAGACAACCGCCACCACACCGGCGGCGACATCGCGGACCTTGACGTTGCGGCTGTTGGAAACGTTGCGCAGGATATCCACGGCACTCTGCTGACTGCAGTTGTTCTGGCCCATGATGATGCCCGCTGCAAGGTCCACCACGGTCCGCGATTCCAGCGCAGCCTGCAGGTTGGCGGCCCGGTGTGCCTGCGCATCTGTCCGGAGGGCAAGTGTCAGGGAGGCGGCAGCATCCCGCGCCGCCCGCTCCACCGCACGCACGGCTTCCGGATCAAAGGCTCCCGGACGGGGCGAATACACGCTGAGCACCGCTCCTGCCGGTTTTTCGACCGGCACCGGAACGGAGGCGAAGGCGGCCGTGCGGTCCGGCAGCAGGGGGTTCGCGCCGCCTGCCCGTGCAGAACGGGGGTCGAGATGGCGCACCACCACGGGCAGGCCGGTGGCCAGTACGCCGAAGGCCGGTTCCAGCTCGGTCTGCCGGGGAACCGATGCCGCGAAGCGGGGTTCGCTGCCCGCGTGCACCACCTGCCGACGCGGACGGACCACGGTAAGGGTGGCTCCGGCAACGTGCCACCGGGCAAGGTAGTCAGCAAACTCGCCGGCCAGCGCCGCCAGGAACTCATCCAGGTCCCGGTGCTCCAGCAGCAGCTCCTGCAGGCGGACCGGTGATAGCTCTGACCAGTATGGTTCCGTTCCCGGCTCCCCCAACGTGCGCCCCCTTCGTCTGCCGAATGTTTCAGCTCCGCCAGATCGTACGGGCCGGCGCCCGGGGTGCACAGAGTGATCGCCCCCTTTCCTTCCGGTCGGGACGAAAGGGAGGCGGATCCACAAAAAAGAGGCCAGCAGGCACGAATGCCTGCTGGCCTCTCTGGGGGTCGCATCCGGAAAAACCCGGAGCAGCCGAAGTTAGTCGT
The DNA here is from genome assembly GCF_058269295.1 of Arthrobacter sp. TJ-58. NCBI lineage: Bacteria > Bacillati > Actinomycetota > Actinomycetes > Micrococcales > Micrococcaceae > Arthrobacter > Arthrobacter sp. TJ-58. Next base: position 287,815 of record NZ_JBZCNM010000003.1, on the reverse strand, counting down.
CGCCGCGGAGAATAGCCAGAATCCGCAGGATTTCCACGTACAGCCAAACCAGGGTCACGGTCAGGCCGAAGGCGGCCGTCCAGGAATAGCGCACCGGTGCACCGGCCTGCACGCCCTGCTCGATGGACGTGAAGTCCACGATCAGGGAGAAGGCGGCCAGGCCCACGGCGAGCAGTCCAATAAGGACACCCAGCGGAATGCCCATGATCGTGACCGAGTCGCGCATGCCGAACATGGTGTCAGTTGCACCGAAGATCATCATGCCCACATTGACGAGCGAGAAGACCGCGTAGCCGATCATGGCGATCATGAAGAACCGCATGGCCTTGGGAGTCGCGCGGACCTTGCCGCTCCTAAAGAGCACCAGGGTGACGGCAAAGACCGAGAGCGTACCCAGGACTGCCTGGAGGCCAATTCCCGGGTACAGGTTGTCCAGCACCAGGGTCAGGCCGCCGAGGAACAACCCCTCAAGCGCGGCGTAGGCCAGAATGAGTGCCGGAGACGGTTCCCGCTTGAACGAGTTCACCAGGCCGAGTACAAATCCGCCCAGCGCGCCGATGATCATCAGCGGTGCCGCGGCGCTCTGCAGCACCAGCATCGGGATGGCAGCACCAACCAGCACCACCGCCAGGCAGGCGAGCGTCTTCATGATGACGTCGTCGTACGTCATCCGACCCGTCTGGCTGGGGCCTGCTGACGGAGCCGTGTACAGCTCCTGAAGCTGCTGCGGAGTCATCTGTCCCGAGCTCTGAGTAGCCAGGGAACCGCGGTTCATCCCGTTACCTCGAACCTGGGTCTTGAAATTCTTTCCGTTAAAGACCGGATTGCCGCCAACTGCCATGAAATGTCCTCCATCTGGGGGGCCGTTTACCTAGAGCCTACCAATGTCAACGGGTAACACGCACTGAAGATTCCTTGGCGGGAGGTGAGCTGCGGTAACAGTTCCGCATAGGCGGCACTCTGGCGGGGACGCCCACTGGCGCGATGGCCGCGGCGGGAAGTCGTTATCCGATCGCGACATTCGGGCCGGGGCAAACGCGTCTCCCTGAAACAAACAGTGGGTAGCATGATCCCCAATCAGTGACAGGTGTCACACACGGAACCGCCTAAGTGCCGATTTTCTCGGTGCGCACGGCCTGGGCGCGGAGGAATCAGAATTTGTTAAAAACATCGGCCATTGCCCGGTATCTGGGATTGCTGGCGGCGGTGGCGGCGATGTTCGCCGGCCTGCTGCTGTCTGCTCCAGCCGTGCAGGCAACCACAGCAACCCCGGCGCCGACCGCGTCGGAGAGCGCATCCCCGCCCGCCGGCGGCCCCGCCTCGGGCGCCCCCACTGACGGTGCCGAATTCAGCGACCGGATCAGCGGCGTCGTCCGCAACGAAGGCGTTCCGGTTGAAGGCGTGACCATCACGGCTTCAGCCAACGGGTACGAGGGCGAAACCGTTACGGCTGCCAACGGCTCCTGGTCCATCGGCGTTCCGGAACAGGGCGCCTTCGAGGTGGAACTGGATGAGTCCACCCTCCCGGAGGGCGTGGCGCTGGCGGAGGGCCAGGAGAATCCCCGCACCGTGACCTTCGCGGGAACGTCCAACATCACCACGCTGTTCCTGCTGGGCGAGGGCATCGTCCTGCAGCAGGACAGCTTTGGAACCATCCTCACCGAGCGCATGGTCGCCGGACTGAGCTTCGGCCTGCTGCTGGCGCTGAGCGCCGTCGGGCTTTCCCTGATCTTCGGCACCACAGGCCTGACCAACTTCGCCCACGGCGAGATGGTGACCTTTGGCGCGGTCCTGGCCTTTACCTTCGCTGCGATGGGCATGCCGGCCTGGATCGCCCTGCCGTTGGCGGTGATCGGAGGCGGCGCCTTCGGCTACGTCCAGGATGCGGGCCTCTGGAAGCCACTGCGGCGCCGCGGCACGGGACTGGTGCCCATGATGATCGTCAGCATCGGTCTGGCGGTTGCCGTGCGCTACACCGTGCTGTTCTTCTTTGGCGGCGGCACCCAGCAGCTGCCGGGTTCGCAGAGCCCGCTGCTGGAACTGGGCCCGGTATCCATTCCGCGGAACACCCTGATTTCCCTGTTCGTGAGCCTGGCCGTCATTCTCCTGATTGCGGTGCTGCTGCTGCGCACCCGCATCGGAAAGGCCACCCGCGCCGTCGCCGACAACCCTGCCCTGGCGGCCGCATCAGGCATCGACGTGGACCGCGTCATCCGCATTGTCTGGGTCCTCGGCGGGGCGCTGGCCGCCATGGGCGGCATTCTGTGGGCGTACTACCGCCCCGGCGTCTCCTTTAATATGGGCCAGCAAATCCTGCTGCTGATCTTCGCCGGCGTCACGCTTGGCGGACTGGGTACCGTATTCGGCGCCCTGATCGGCTCCGTGCTCGTGGGTCTTTTCGTGGAAATCTCCACACTTTGGCTGGAGGCGGACCTTAAATACGTAGGCGCGCTGGTCATCATGATTCTTGTCCTCCTCGTCCGGCCGCAGGGAATCCTCGGCCGCCGCGAGCGCATAGGTTAGGGGCTTAGCTCAGATGGACTTCGCAAACATTCTCCTCGGTGCACTCAACGAGATCATCAGCCCCACCACGGCGGCCTACGCCCTGGCGGCGCTGGGACTGGCCGTGCACTTCGGCTATACCGGGCTGCTGAACTTTGGCCAGGCCGGGTTCATGGCAGTGGGCGCCTACGGCTTCGCCATCCCGATCCTGTCCTACAACGCTCCCCTGCCGGTGGCACTGCTGATCGCCCTCGCTGCATCCGTCATCTTCGCGGTGATCCTCGGCATTCCCACACTGCGCCTACGGGCGGACTATCTGGCCATCGTGACCATTGCCGCCGCAGAAATCATCCGCTACATCGTGACCACCAACGGCATGACGTCAGTTACCGGTTCGGCCAACGGCCTGGCCGCGTTCACCGGAGACTTCTACAGCCTCAACCCGGTGCCTCCGGGCAGCTACGACCTGGGTCCGTTCGCCATGAATGAGCGCGATGTCTGGGTCCGCATTGTTGCCTGGCTCCTGGTCATCGTTGCCTGCCTCCTGGTATGGATGCTGATCCGCAGCCCCTGGGGCCGTGTGGTCAAGGGCATCCGCGAGGATGAGAACGCCGTCCGCGCCCTGGGCAAGAACGTTTACGCCTACAAGATGCAGGCGCTGGTAATCGGCGGCCTGCTCGGTTCACTGGCCGGCATCATCTTCACCCTCCCCCGTGATGCCGTGCAGCCGGCCAACTACGGCACCGAGCTGACCTTCTACCTCTACACCGCCCTGCTGCTGGGCGGCATGTCCACGGTCCTGGGACCGGTTATCGGCGCCATGATTTTCTGGGTTCTCCTCTCCGTGACACAGGGCCTGCTCTACGGAGCCATTGAAGCCGGCTACATCACTTTCATTAGCACTTCCCAGGCAGGTCAGATCCGCTACATCCTTGTTGGTGTGGCATTGATGCTGCTGATGATCTTCAGGCCCCAGGGCATCCTGGGCAATAAGAAGGAGCTGGCGTTCGCATGAGTTCCCAGGCAAACGAACCACGGGCCTCGGTCCCCGCCGGAGGCGCGCACGCCGTTCCTTCCGGCACATCGGCCGCCGGGCCCGCCGGTGACACCGGCACCGAGTACATGACCGACACCCGCCCCATCGCCGACGGCCCGGCCGAACCGGGCTGCCGCAAGCGTGATCCCATCCTGGTGGCCCGGAACGTGACCCGGACCTACGGCGGCATTAACGCCGTCGACGTCGACCACGTGGAGATACCGCGCAACAAAATCACTGCCCTGATCGGCCCCAACGGCGCCGGCAAGACCACACTGTTCAACCTGCTCACCGGCTTTGACACGCCGCAGTCCGGCGACTGGCAGTTCGAGGGCCGGGACCTGGCCGGGGTTTCCGCCTATAAAGTGGCGCGGCTGGGCATGGTCCGCACCTTCCAGCTGACCAAGGTCATGGGCAAGCTCACCGTGATTGAAAACATGCGCCTCGGCGCTGCTTCCCAGCCCGGCGAGTCCCTGTGGCGGGCGTTCCTGCCGCCGCTGTGGCGCAGCCGGGAACGGGAGATCACAGAGCAGGCCGACGTGCTGCTGGCCAAGTTCAAACTCGATACCAAGCGCAGCGACTACGCGGCGTCGCTCTCCGGCGGCCAGCGCAAGCTGTTGGAAATGGCCCGCGCGCTGATGGTGCGGCCCAAGCTGGTCATGCTGGACGAGCCCATGGCCGGCGTGAACCCTGCCCTGACCCAGTCCCTGCTGGACCACATCAAGAACCTCAAGGCCGAGGGCATGACGGTCCTGTTCGTGGAGCACGACATGCACATGGTGCGGCATATCGCCGACTGGGTCATTGTGATGGCCGAGGGCAAGGTGGTGGCCGAGGGCCCTCCGGGCGAGGTCATGAAGGACCAGGCCGTCATTGACGCCTATCTGGGCGCGCATCACGACGTGGACCTGGGCGATTCCGAGGGCTTCGAGAAGCTGGAAGCCGAGCTGGAACACGACGCCGAATCCTCGGTGGGCACCGAACCTGACGGCGTAGTCGGCAGGCGTATTGATGAGCGGAAGGAACAGGCATGACAGCCGAGGCGTTCGACGGCGATTCCGTCGTCAAAGTGACTGATCTGGTGGCCGGCTATATCCCGGGCGTCAACATCCTCAACGGCTGCAGCATCGAGGCCCGCCGCGGAGAGCTCATCGGGATCATCGGCCCCAACGGCGCCGGCAAGTCCACCCTGCTCAAGGCGATGTTCGGCCTGGTGAAGGTGCACTCCGGAACCGTTGTGGTCCGCGGGCAGGACCTCACCGGCATGAAGGCCAACAAGCTGGTCAGCCGCGGGGTGGGGTTTGTACCGCAGAACAACAATGTGTTCCCCTCGCTGACGATCGAAGAAAACCTGCAGATGGGTGTCTTCCAGGCACCCAAGACGTTCCGGGACCGCTTCGACTTTGTGGCCGGGGTTTTTCCGGAGCTCGCCAAGCGCCGCGCCCAGCGTGCCGGCTCGCTGTCCGGCGGTGAACGGCAGATGGTCGCCATGGGCCGGGCACTGATGATGGACCCCGCCGTGCTGCTGCTCGACGAGCCCTCGGCCGGCCTCTCCCCCGTCAAGCAGGACGAGGCGTTCCTGCGGGTGCATGAGATCAACCGCGCCGGTGTGTCCGTCATTATGGTGGAGCAGAATGCACGCCGCTGCCTGCAGATCTGCGACCGTGCCTACGTACTGGACCAGGGCCGCGATGCCTACACCGGCACGGGCCGTGACCTGATGAAGGACCCCAAGGTCATCCAGCTTTATCTGGGAACCCTGGCCGACACCGCCTGACCGCAATGATCCAGCAGGGCATAAAGCAGCCCCCGCCGGTACGGCGGGGGCTGCTTTATCTGGAACGGGTGGAACTGTGTGAAACGGGAAAACTGTGTGAAACGGGTGGAACTGTGTGAAACGTTAGAGCTTGCCCTCTTCGGAGCGGCTCGGCACCGGCTTGTTGTCGGCGTCGAACTGGTAAATGCCGATGTACGCCTCGGTGGGGTCGCCGTTCTCGTCGAAGGTCACCGGGCCTGAGTAGCCGTCATAGTCGATGTCCCCGCCGCCGCGCAGGATGGTCACGCAACCCGCGAAGTCGTAGCACTTCTCGCCCTCCTCTGATACGCCCTGCAGCTCCGCAGCCATTGCCTTGCCGTCGGTGCTTCCGGCAGCTTCCGCAGCCAAAGCCAGCATGGTCACGGCGTCGTAGCTTTCACCGGCGTAGGACCAGTCCTTAAGGGCCGGATCCACCGCCAGCAGGGATTCCTTGAAGTTGTCCGAAGCGAACGGACCCGGAATGGTGCCCTGCGCCCCTTCGAGCGTTCCGGCTTCCAGGTCGGCACTGTAGTCGGAGGTGTTGCCGTCCACAAAGAACAGCTGGCTGGGGTCAACACCCTTTGCGGTCAGCAGCGGAACAATGCTCTTGGCCTGTTCAAAGCTGATAACCACAATGGCATCCGGCTTGGCAGCGGCAACCTTGTCCACCTGGCTGCTGAACTGGGATTCGCCCTCGTTGAACATTTCTTCGGCAACAACCTGGCCGCCGGCGGCTTCCACCGAGCTCTTGATGTTGCCCTGCAGGCCGGTGCCGTACGCGTCGTTGAGGACAATCATGCCCACTGTCTGCGCGCCGCAGCTCATGATGTAGTTGCCCAGCGTCCGTCCCTGCAGCACGTCCGAAGGAGCGGTGCGCCAGTACAGCCCGTTGTCGTCCCAGGTGGTGAAGTCCGGGGACGTGTTGGCCGGCGAGAACTGAATGACGCCGGCTCCGGTGATCTGGCCGATGACCGTCTTGGAAACGCCCGAGGATGCGGCACCAACAATGGCGCTTACGCCCTGGCCCAGCATGTCCGTGACCGACTGGGTGGCGATGTCAGTGGTGGTGTCACCGGAATCGCGGTGAAGAACCTCCACATCCTTGCCCAGAACACCCCCTGCCGCGTTCACTTCATTGATGGCCAGGTTCACGCCGGCAACTTCCGGCGGGCCCAGGAAGGCGAGTGCACCTGTGGCCGGAAGCAGCGAACCGATTTTCAGCGGGGTTTCCGTGGTGCCGGTGGAGGCGGGAACGGCCGCGGCATCGCCCTTGGCTCCGGGGTCCGTACCCTTGCCGCCCTCGTTCGGCGGGCAGGTGATGGGCGAGGCGGCAGCGGGAGCGGAGGACCCCGAAGATGATTCCGAACCCGTCGCCGGGTCGGAAGGGGTATCTCCCCCGCTGCAGCCGGAGGCGACAAGTACCAATCCGAGCCCCACCGCCGCGATTCTGGCCGCCCGGCTGTAACCGTCCAGGCCGGGACGGCCCTTGGTGCGTAGTGCAGTCATAGATTTTTTCTCCCCGATCGAAAGGCGGAGGCCTTTGATGCTCTTGTCAGGTGTTCCTGATTAGAAGAAAAGCTAGTTGAATAATGAGTCAAACATAAGGGTTTAGGGTTACGTCCTTGTAACACTCATCACACTACGCACTCCCGCCTCTTGCACTGGAGACGGGCCGCGGGTTAGAACGTGACGCCGCTGCGCAGCAGGACGTTGGCAAAGGGCGTGGCTTCTCCCGTCCGCACGATCAGCCGTACGGACGGAAGAAGGGCCTTGAACTCCTCATGGCTCACCGTTTCCGGCGCCAGCCCGGCATCCGCCAGCACCCGCTCGACGCCGGTGCCCGCGGCTTCCGCAGCCATGACGGCTCCTTCAACCTCTACGTCGGCCAGCACTGCGGTCAGCACTTGTTCAAAGGACGGAATGCCCTTCACCAGCGCCAGGTCCACTGTCTGAACCCCGTCCGGGACGGGCAGGCCGCAGTCGGCAATCGCTACCAGATGCCCGTGCCCCAACCGGGCAATGGCGGCGTTCAGGGGTGCGTTGAGAATACCGGTCTTTTTCATGAGGCGAAGTCGGCCAGGTTCTCGGTGTTCACGGTCGTGACCGGAACGGGGATGGTCTTTTCCACGGTCTCGCCCTCAAGGAGCTGGGCCAGGACTTCAACCGAGCGCTTGCCGAGCTCGGCGGGCTGCTGGGCGATGGTGGCCGTGAGCGTGCCGTCCTTGATGGCGGCGAATCCGCCCTCGGTGCCGTCGAAGCCCACGACGCTGACCTCGGCGCCGGCGCGGCTGCCGAGCGCCTGGATGGCGCCCAGGGCCATTTCATCGTTTTCTGCGAAGACGCCGGTCACGCCGGGGTGTGCCTGCAGCAGGTTGGTGGCAACGTTCAAGGCCTCGGCCCGGTCAAAGTTGGCCGTCTGCTGTGCGGCGATCTTGATGCCCGGGTAGGCCTTGAGCCCTTCGGTGAAACCGGCGCCGCGGTCACGGCTGGCCGATGTTCCGGCAACACCCTGCAGGATGATGATTTCACCCTCCCCGCCCATGGCCTTGGCCAGTTCGTCTGCCGCCTGGCGTCCGCCGGCCTCATTGTCGCTGGAGACCAGGGACTGCACGTCCGCGCCGTTCACCGTGCGGTCCACGGCAACAATCGGGGTTTCGTTGGCCAGCAGGGGGCTCACGGAAGCGGCTGCGGCGTCGGAATCGACCGGATTAATGATGACTCCCTCCGTGCCCGAGGTCGCGGCGGTGGCCAGCTGGTTGGTCTGGGTGGCCGAGTCGTTCTGCGCGTCCAGGACATCGAGCTCCAGGCCGGCGGCTTCGGCGGCGGTTTGCGCTCCGTCGCGCAGTTCGACGAAGAACGGGTTGTTCAGGGTGGACACGGCCAGGGTGACGGTTCCGCCCGAAGCGGCGGCGTCGTCGCCCCGGTTGCAGGCGGTGGCGCCCAGGAGGAGGCCGAGTGAAACGGTGACGGCCGCAGTCTTGCGTGCTGAGGAGAACTTCATTGTTGGTTCCTTTGGATATGGGTTGGGCAGGTGAAGAGAGGTGTGCGTCAATGGGTGGAGTTTTTGCGGCGCAGTGCGTCTGCGCCCACGGCCAGGGCGATGACCAGACCGATCACCACCTGCTGCCAGAACGAGGAATCGTTCAGCAGGTTCAGGCCGTTGCGGATGACCACCAGCACCAGGGCGCCGATCAGTGTGCCGCTGATGCGGCCGACGCCGCCGGCCAGTGAAGCACCGCCAATAACGACGGCGGCAATGGCGTCCAGTTCGTAGCCGGAGGCGGCCTGCGGCTGGGCCGAGTCCAGGCGCCCGGAGAGCAGGAGCCCGGAGAGCAGGAGCCCGGCCAGTGCGGCAAACAGCCCCGAGAGGGCGAACACGGTCACCAGGACCCGGCGTACGGGGATGCCGGAGAGCCGGGCGGCTTCGGTGTTGCCGCCAACGGCGTACATGTACCGGCCAATAACCGTGTAGTTCAGGATCAGCGCGGCAACGATGCCGGCAATGATCAGGACCACGATGGGCATGGGGATCGGGCCGACGTTGCCGCCCAGGAAGGAAACCTCATCCGCCGTCGCAATCGGCCTGCCGTCGGAAAGGACCAGGGTCAGGCCGCGGGCCACGCTGAGCATGGCCAGGGTGGCGATGAATGAGGGCAGCCGGCCGTAGGCAACGGCAAAGCCGCTGACCGCGCCGCTGAGGGCGCCGATCAGCAGTCCGCCAAGCAGCGCGATCCACCCGGGCATGCTGCCCTGGGTAAACATCCAGGCCGACCCCATGGCGGACAGTGCGGCCACCGATCCCACCGAGAGGTCAATGCCGGCGGCCACGATCACAAAGGTCATGCCGAAGGCCAGCACCGCAATCACGGAGGCCTGGATGCCGATGTTCAATAGGTTCGGGCCGGTGAGGAAGTCCGGGGTGGCAATGAAGAGCGCCAGCCCAAGGACCACGAGTCCCACCAGGGCACCGTTGTCGGCGAGGAATTTCTTCGCCCGGGCACTCTTTTCCGGTGCCTGCTTCCGCGCAACCGTTTCCGGTGCCTGCACAGCTGCCTTGTTCATGATCCGTCCTTCATCAGTTGGTCTTCCACATCACGCTGTACATCCCGCACCGCCAGCGACATCACTGCGTCCTGGGTTGCCCCGGCCGCGTCAAGTTCGCCGGCTATGTGCCCGCCGCTCATGACGAGGATCCGGTCGCTCATGCCCAGGACCTCAGGGAGCTCGCTGGACACCATGACGACGGCGCCGCCGGCTGCGGTGATGGCATTGATCAGTTCGTAAATCTCCACCTTGGCGCCCACGTCCACACCGCGGGTCGGCTCGTCCAGCAGCAGCACGGTTGAGCCGGCAACGATCCAGCGGGCAAACACGGCCTTCTGCTGGTTGCCGCCCGAAAGCGAGCCCACCGCCTGGTCCAGGTTGTGCATGCGGATCCGGAGCCGGTCCGCCACTTCCTGGGCGCGCCGCCGCTGGCCGGCAAAGTCCACCACGCCTGCCTTGGCGGTTGAGTTCAGGGTGGCGTAGCCAATGTTGTCGTTCACCGCCGCACCGAGGACCAGTCCCTGGACCTTGCGGTCTTCGGGCACATGTCCAATGCCGGCGCGGATCGCGGCACCGATGTCGCCCTTGGGCAGCAGGGCGTCCCGTACCCGGACGGAGCCTGCGGCATAGGAATCCGCACCCGCGATGGCGCGCACCACTTCCGTCCGTCCCGCCCCCATGAGTCCGGCCAGGGAAACCACTTCTCCGGCACGGACCGAGAAGGACACATCGTGGATGAGGCCCTTGGTGGACAGGCCCTTGACCTCAAGCAGCGTTTCGGCCGGCCCGGTGAAGTCACGGCGGCGGGGAAACTGCTGGTCAATGTCGCGGCCCACCATCAGGCGGACGAGTTCGTCTTCGTGGGTGTCCGCAGGCACCTCGGCAATGAACTTTCCGTCACGCAGCACGGACACTGAATCACCGATGGCCGCAATCTCGTCCAGGTGGTGGGAAATAAACACCATGCCCACGCCCTTCCGGCGCAGGTCCTCGACGACGGCGAACAGGGCGGCGATTTCGCGGTTGGTCAGGGCCGCCGTCGGCTCATCCAGGATGAGCATGCGGGCGTTGAGGCTCAGCGCCTTGGCGATTTCCACCAGCTGCTGGCGGGCAATGCCCAGCTCCCCCACCGGCTGGTCCAGATCCACGTCCAGGCCGATCAGATCCAGGGCAGCCCGGGCACGGGCCTTCATGGCACGGCGGTCCACCATCCCGTACTTCCGCGGCATCCGGCCCAGACAGATGTTCTCGGCCACGCTCATGGAACCCACAAGGTTCAGTTCCTGGTGGATGGTGGCAATCCCCAGGGCCTCGGCCGCCTTGGTGTCCGGCAGGGACACCGGCTGGCCGTCCACAAGGATCCGGCCGCCGTCGGGCTGGTAAACGCCGGACATCATTTTGATCAGGGTGGATTTGCCGGCGCCGTTTTCGCCCAGGAGCACCTGGACCTTGCCGGGACGCACCTGCACGGTGACGCCGTCGATCACCGTCACCGGTCCGAAGGATTTGCTGACGCCCTCAAGCGTCAGGATGGGGTTCTCGCTCATGGTCGTTTTCCTTCTGGACGGGATGGTGTGGAACCACGGATGATGAGCCGACTTGGCAGCACCGCGGATTCCGGTGATTCTCCGGCAATTTCCGCGATCAACAGGTCGACGGCCAAACGCCCCATGGCATGGACGTCGTGCGCAATGACGGTCAGCGCCGGGTTCAGCAGCGTGAAGGCTTCAATGTCGTCGTAGGCCACGAAGGCGACATCCCGGCCGATGGTGAGTGAGCGTTCGTTGCAGACCGCTATGGCGCCAATGCTCATCAGGCTGTCCGCCGCCAGCAGGGCGGTGGGCGGTTCGGCGAGGTCCAACAGGCACCGTGCGCCGGCCGCGCCGCTGGCGGACTGGAAGTCGCCCTGATAGATGAGGCTGCCGTCGTCGTCGGCGCCGGTTTCGGCAACAGCGGCGCGATAGGCCTGCAGGCGCTGGCGTCCGGTGGAGGTGGACTGGGGTCCGGCGATGTAGCCGATCCGGCGGTGGCCGCGCTGCATGAGGTGATGGACGGCGTCGGCGATCCCGCCGGTGTTGTCCGCCGTGACGGAGGGAACCTCGGCACCGTCGACCACGCGGTCCACGAAGACCGTGGGCACCTCGCCGGCGAGCAGCCCGGGCAGGTCCTGTGCGTTGCCCTGCGGCGCGGCGATCAGTCCGTCCACGCGCTGGGACAGCATGACCTCCACGTAGCTGTCCTGCTGTGTCTGGCTCTCGTTGGCATTGCCGAAGAGGGTCAGGTAGCCAAAGTCCCGGGCGCGCTGTTCGACGGCGTGGGCCAGGTCAGCGAAGAACGGGTTGCGGATGTCGGGCAGCAGCAGACCGATGGTCTGCGTGCTGGTCTTGCGCAGGGAGCGGGCCTGGGCGTTGGGACGGAAGCCGAGCTCCGCGGCAGCTGTGCGAACGGCCCGGCGGGCTTCCTCCGACGTGGCGGAGTGCCCCGAAAGAACGCGGGAGGCAGTGGCCGCGGAGACGCCGGCCTTCTGCGCCACGTCCCTGATCGTCGTTGACCGCACACTGCTCCCTACACCGTTGTGGAATCGATTCCATGGAATCGATTCCAAGTATGGGGCAGATCATGGTGTGGCGTCAAACACGTCGAGTTCAGGCCGCACTGCGGGCCGGAGGGCAAGCCCTGGAATACGGACGGGTGCTTCAGTAAAGGCGCAGGTCAGACGGAAATCCCATCGTCTCGCCCTCGGCCCGGAGCACCACAGAAATACTGGTGGACAAAGATCCGCACGCCAACCATCTATGCACGCCGCGCCACCGAATAAGAGTCATGACCCAGCAGCATGCAAGCAACAACGCCCAGCCTCCGCTTCGGGAATGGTCCGGCACCTACGGCGGGTTCTATCTGCTTCCCGGCGATGCGTGGGGTGTCTCGACGGCGCCGGACGGCAGCCCGCAGGCCCGCTGCTGTTCCTGCAGCTGGGAACACGACGCCACAACCGAGGAAGAAGCGGTCCGGATGCTCACCGCACACCTGCGGGTGGCCCACCCCGACCAGCCCGGTGTCGTGAACCCCTCCGACCGGCCGTCGGGTGAAGCGTAAGTCCAGCGGTACCCCAGGTCGGACTCGAACCGACAACACGCAGATTTTAAGTCTGTTGCCTCTGCCATTGGGCTACTGGGGCTGAAGCGAAAGCTTCTGCTCAAGCCTACTGGATGCGCACATGGAGCCGGAAACAGCAGCGGCGGCCCCTCCCGAAGGAGGAACCGCCGTCGTGCATGTTATTGCGAGAAGGAAGGGCCTACTTGCCGGCCATTTCCTTCTTCTTGGCCGGGGTGGCGGCCGCAACGAACGCCGAACGCGGGTTCTTCAGGTTGCGCAGACCGGTGAGGTCGCGGCCGAAGCTCACGTTCAGCAGCCAGCCGGAGATCACGCGGAACTTGCGCTCGAACATCGGCATGGCCAGGCCGTGGTAGCCGCGGTGTGCCAGCCAGGCCGGGAAGCCCTTCATGCCGAAGCCCATGATGTTGGCAATGCCCTTGTACTGGCCCAGACCGGCCACGGCGCCGAGGTTCTTGTGGTTGTACTCTTCGATGCTGCCTTCGCCGTAGCGTGCTGCCAGAAGGTTCTTGGCGAGCAGCTTGGCCTGGCGGACGGCGTGCTGTGCGTTGGGAACGCAGAACCCGCCGACTCCGCCGCCGGAAAGATCCGGAACAGCAGAGACGTCGCCGGCAGCCCAGGCGCCGTCGATGGGGCCGTCGTCGCCGGTGATGCGCAGTTCGGCGTTGGCACGGACGCGGCCGCGCTCGTCAACCGGGAAGTCGGTGGCGCGGACCATCGGGTTGGCCTGCACACCGGCAGTCCAGATGAGGGTGTCTGCACCGAATTCACCGGCCGGGGACTTATCCGCCATGTTGATCAGCTTGAGGACGCCGTCCTCAGCCGAAGCCAGGGAGGTGTTCAGCAGGACCTCGATGCCGCGGGCACGCATGCTGGAGACAACCCATTCGGCCTGCTCCGGCTTGACCTCGGGCATAACGCGGCCCATGGCTTCGATCATGACAAAACGGAGGTCTTCACGCTTCAGGCGGCTGTTCTCGCGGACGGCGTCGCGCGCCATGTCCTCGATTTCAGTCAGGGTTTCGATGCCGGCAAAGCCGCCGCCGACGACGACGAACGTCAGGGCGCGCTCGCGCTCCGGACCTGCGGGCATCAGGGAAGCGGTTTCGATGCGCTCGAGCACGTGGTTGCGGGTGGCCACGGCTTCTTCGATGGTCTTCATGCCGATGCCGGCCTCGGCGAGGCCCGGGATCGGGAAGGTGCGGGTGATGGAACCTGCAGCCAGGACAACGTCCTGGTACGGCAGTTCAAACGGCTCGCTGCCGTCAGCCGGTTCAACAACGGCCGTGCGGGCCGCGTGGTTGATGGAGGTCACCTTGCCGGTGATCAGTTCCGTGTCCTTGAGGTGCATGCGGTGGGAAACCACGGCGTCGCGGGCTTCGATGGTGCCTGCGGCCACCTCGGGAAGGAAGGGCTGGTACGTCATGTAAGGCAGCGGGTCCACAACAGTGACGATGCCACCCTCAGCCTTGACCTTATTCTGGAGGTTCTTGGCTACGTAGAGTCCTACGTAGCCACCGCCTACCACCAGGACGCGCGGACGGTCTGAAAACTGTGTTGTAGATGCCATGCCTACATGGTACCTGAGTTTGTGAAAAGCTTCACGAGAGATTTGGCTGCTCCGGAGGCAGTATTTTCGTCTCGTCAAAGGCCGGATTCTCCTGCCCCCGGCGGCGTGCCCGGGCAATGGCGACCGCCCCTGCGGCTGTGACCAAAATCAGCAGCGCGCCGAAACCGATCACAATGGTTCCGGGCAGCAAATCAGTCTCGGTTCCGGGGGCCAGTGCTGCCGGTACCGTCGGTTCCGGCAGGTCCGGCGCCATGGGTTGCGCCGCGTCCGGAACCTCGCCGGCCGGAGCCGGAGCGGTGTCGCGGCGGTGGATGCGGATCCAGTCCGCAATGCTGCCCAGCGGATTCGCGGCCACGGAGGGAACGTCGGCGGTCAGAGCGGCACCGGCATCCAACAGCCCGTATCCGTAGAGGGTGTCCTGGCCCGGGGCACCGGCCTCGCGGGCAGTGGCGGTGATCCGGTTGATGACATCCGCGGCGCTGAGGTCCGGATACGCGGACCGGATGAGCGCAGCGGTTCCTGCCACCAGCGGCGCGGCCCCGGAGGTTCCGCTCCAATCCGCATAGCGGGCCGGGCCTCCGGGCAGTCCGCCCACGAGGTCCTCCGCCGGCGCGGCCACGCCGATGCTGATCCCCTCCGAGGAGGAATCCCGGCTGGCTGCACCCAAGCGGTCCAGTCCGGCGACCGTGAGGACGCCGGGAATGGTGGCCGGAGCGCCCACCTGGACCATGCCCACGCCGCGGTTTCCGGCGGCAGCCACCACCACCACGTCCTGCTCCTCGGCGTACAGGAAGGCCTCATCCCAGCTTTCCGGCCAGGAGGGAGAGGTGCTGCCCAGGGACATGTTGATGACTTGGGCGCCGTTGTCCACGGCCCACCGAATGGCCACCGGGATCTGGTCTTCGATCGGAATTCCGGCCGGATTCTCCGGACCGATCCATGCTGAGACCGCCAGCAGCTCGGCTTTGGGCGCCACACCGATGATGCCGTCGGACTTGGCCTGTTCCGCGGCGGGTGACGGTGACGGGTCTTTCGGAGCTTTGTCCGTAGTCTTGCCGTTCTCGGCTGGGTTCTTGCCGGTCTGGGCGGGCGACGGCGGGGCGGCCGGGGCGGCTGGGGCGTGTCCGCGCCCCGCGAGCAGGGTGGCCACGAGCGTCCCGTGCGAGGGGTTGCTTCCGAGCCCTCTGCCTCCGGCCGGATCTCCGGCGCCGGACACATCTGTACCGCCGGTGACCGCGCCGGCCAGATCGGGATGGGTCGGATCGATTCCGGTGTCGATGACCGCGACCTTCACGCCCTCGCCCTGGCTGACGGCCCAGGCTTCATCAAAACCGTAATCGGCCAGCCAGTACTGCTTGTCCCGCCATTGGTCGGCGGCAGCCGGACCGGCCGGAAGGAAGGCCAGCAGAAGGAGCACCGCCGTGAGGACAGCTCCCCTGCCCTTCCGGTGTCCCGGCCTTAAAACCGCCGACGCACGGGTCACCGGGCAGCGCTCAGGGCGATGCCGTCCAAAATGTCGTGTTCACTGGTCACCGCTGAAGCAACCTTGCCGTCGGTCAGCTCCGAGACCCGGTCCACGATGGTCTGCCAGATCAGGGCGCCGGCGCCGATCACGTCCACCCGGCCCGGATGCATGTAGGGCAGTTCCGCCCGTGCGTCCCGGTCCATGTGCAGCAGTTCACCGGCAGCCTGGTCAATCCGGGCTTCGTCCAGCTCGGCGCCGTGGATCGCCTCGGCGGAGTATTCCGGCAGGCGCAGGGCGTGGGCGGTGACCGTGGTGATGGTACCGGCGACGCCCACCAGGCGGTCGGCCTCGGCCAGCGGAACGGTGGACAGGACCTGGGCAATGATGTCCAGGATGTCTCCGCGGGCCATCGCAATTTCCGCTTCGGTGGGCGGATTGGACGTGAGGTGGCGCTCGGTGAAGCGGACGCAGCCCATGTTGGTGCTCTTGGCCGCCAAAACTCCGTCAGCGGTGCCCAGCACAAACTCCGTGCTGCCGCCGCCCAGATCCACAACCAAAGTCTTGGACCCGTTGCTGCTGCCCAGGACGCTGGTAGCCCCGGCGAAGGACAGGCCCGCTTCTTCGTCTCCGGAGATGACCTCGGGCTCCACGCCCAGCCGCTCGCGGATGCCGGCCACGAACTCCTCGCGGTTTTCGGCATCCCGGCTGGCGGACGTAGCGACGAAGCGGACGCGCTCGGCTCCGTGTTCACGGATCAGGGCGGCGTATTCGTCAGCTGCCTCGAAGGTGCGTTCCAGCGCCTCGGGAGCCAGGCGTCCGGTAGCGTCCACGCCCTGCCCGAGCCGGTTGACCCGCATCAGGCGCACGACGTCGGTCAGCCGGGGCACACCGTCGTCCTGCGTGACGTCGGCGATCAGCAGGCGGATGGAATTGGTCCCGCAGTCGACGGCGGCTACGCGGACAGTGGGACGGGAGGCTTCGGCCTCCGCACTGTCGGCGCCCGGCTGGATCGGTGCGCTGGCTGAATTGTTCACGGCTTCCCCTGCTGGTCGGCGTCGGCTGCGGCCTGGACGGCCTCTCGGCGGGCGGCACGCTTGGCGTCCAGTTCCTCTGCTGTGAGGCCCTGGGTCTTGGTGTGCCGGCTCAGGTCGCGGCTCGGCACTGCTCCTGTGGTGTCCCACGCGCCCTCACAGTAGCAGCGGTCGCGGGTCCACCACGGCGAAATGCGTTCCAAAGCTTCGTCACCCAGCGGGTTCACGCCGGGGCCGGCGGCCAGGGAGTGGCCCACCAGCACATGCAGGCACTTCACGCGGGTGGGCATGCCGCCGGCTGAAACGCCGTCGATCTCCGGAACAGGGCCGACGCCGGTGCGGGCGCCGATTTCGTCGCGCACCTGCAGGTACGCCTCGTGGGCGGCCCGGTAGCGGTCCGCAAGCTCGGGATCCTGCTCCAGCCGCTCGGTCATTTCATTCATGACGCCGGCAGCTTCCAACCGCGAGACCGCAGCAGTGATGACCGGGTGCGCCAGATAGTAGGTGGTGGGGAACGGAATGCCGTTGCTCAGGCGCGGAGCCGTGGTGGCAACAAGCGGATTGCCGCACACGCAGCGGGCGCCGATTTCCACGACGTCGCGTGCCGGCCTGCCGAGCTGACGGCTCAGTGTCTCCAGATCTTCGGAGGTGGGGGTGAGCTGCTCCTGGGTCATGCCGGAGGTTCCTTCCTGGGGGCCTGAACAAGCCCCGGGTGAATAATGTCTGCGCTTCTAAGATTACTGTGCGCAGAAGGACGCCGGAGCCGCAGCCGCGGGATTCCGGTGCTGCAGCTGCCCGGCTAAGGTGCGTTGGCGGACCGCTTGACGGAGTCCCACAGGGAGTCCACCCACTTCAGGTCCGTTTCCTCTTCCTGTGCCTCCTGCTCCACGGTTTCCACGCCATCCTCGCCCTTGACGAGATAGCGCGTCTCACCGGGCATCACCAGGAAAATCCGTTCCCGCGCCTGCTGCTTGATGTAATTGGGGTCCTCCCAGCGCTGAAGCTGGGACTCCAGGGTGGCGGACTTCTCTTTCTGCTCGGCAATCTCCGTCTGCAGGGCCGTGATGTCCGACCGCTGGTGCACATAAGTGTTCACTGACGGTGTCAGGAGGACGATCACCACGATCATCACCATGGCGAGGACCAGCAGCCTGCCGGAGAAGGCCTTCGCCGGAACCGGACGCAAATGGTCCGAGGATTCGTCCGCGGAGGAAGCGGAAGCCACAGAGGAACCTTCGGCGAGGATCCGGGAACGCTGCCGCAGCCGGCCGGCCGCAGCGGCTGCCCTGCTCCGCGCCGAGGTGTCCGAGGTGTCAGCGCCGGCCGCCTTACCGGCAGCCTTGCCGGCAGTCTTCGCCTGGGAGCCCGCAGCCTTGGGTGCGGATTCCTTCGCGGAAGAGGTCGCAGCCGAGGATGCCTTCGCGGCGGATGTCTTGACGGTGGATGTCTTAGCAGCGGATGTCTTAGCAGCAGGGGCCGCCGTTGCGCGGGGTGCCTGGTCTGAGGCGGCATCCACCGGCTTGGTGGCACTGATGACGTCCGGATCCGCTGCGGCGGTCTTTCGTCGAACGGACCGGGCCGCGCTGCGGCCGGCGGTGTCCCCGCCGGTGCCGGAACCGTCAGGAGCGGAGCCTGCCTTGGGAACTTTCGGACGTCGGGTGGGCATGGAACTCCTTGGTGCAGCGGAACTGGCTTGGCGCGCCCGGCAGAGACGGCGGTCTCGGCGTCGGCTGTGGAACGGATTATGTAAAAGGGCTTAAACACAACCGGCGGGCACCCTCTATAAAGAGGGTACCCACCAGCAGCAGGCTTACTCTGCCGTGAAACGCGGGAACGCGCTGCGTCCTGCGTAGCGTGCGGCGTCGTCGAGCTCTTCTTCGATGCGCAGCAGCTGGTTGTACTTGGCAACGCGCTCGGAGCGGGCGGGGGCACCGGTCTTGATCTGGCCCGCGTTGGTGGCAACGCAGATGTCAGCAATGGTGGTGTCCTCGGTTTCGCCGGAGCGGTGCGAGGTGATGGTGGTGAAACCGGCACGCTGGGCCATGGTGATGGCGTCCAGGGTTTCGGAAAGGGTGCCGATCTGGTTGACCTTGACCAGCAGGGAGTTGGCGGCGTTCATCTTGATGCCGGTCTCCAGGCGGGTGGGGTTGGTGACGAAGAGATCGTCACCCACCAGCTGCACCTTGTCGCCCAGACGGGCGGTCAGTGCTGCCCAGCCTTCCCAGTCATTCTCATCCAGCGGATCTTCGATGGAAACCAGCGGGTAGTCGCGGACCAGTTCCTCGTAGTACGCGGACATTTCCTCGGCGGTGCGGTTCTGTCCTTCGAAGACGTAGGCGCCGTCCTTGAAGAACTCAGAGGAGGCAACGTCCAGGGCCAGGGCGATGTCCGTGCCCGGGGTGTAGCCGGCGCGGGTGATGGCCTCGAGGATCAGGTCCAGGGCTGCACGGTTGGAAGGCAGGTTCGGAGCGAAGCCGCCCTCGTCGCCCAGACCGGTGGACAGGTTCTTTTCCTTGAGGACGGACTTGAGGTTGTGGTAGACCTCGACGCCCCAGCGCAGGCCCTCGGAGTAGGTCTGCGCACCCAGGGGAACAATCATGAATTCCTGGATGTCGACGTCGGAATCGGCGTGCGATCCGCCGTTGAGGATGTTCATCAGCGGCACCGGCAGGATGTGAGCGTTGGGGCCGCCCAGGTAGCGGTACAGCGGCAGGGCTGCGGATTCTGCTGCGGCGCGGGCCACGGCCAGGGACACACCAAGCATGGCGTTGGCGCCCAGGCCGGACTTGTTCTCCGTGCCGTCCAGGTCAATCATGGCCTGATCGATGGCGCGCTGATCGGCAGCATCGAAGCCCAGCAGCGCCGGCTGAATCTGCTCGATGACGGCTTCAACGGCCTGCAGGACACCCTTGCCCTGGTAACGGGTCTTCTCGCCGTCGCGGCGCTCGTTGGCTTCGAAGGCACCGGTGGAGGCGCCGGAGGGAACCGCGGCGCGGCCAAACGTGTCATCATCCAGCAGAACCTCTACCTCAACGGTCGGGTTACCGCGGGAATCCAGGATTTCGCGGGCGTGAATGGCATCGATGATTGCCATGGGAATGCTCCTGTTCGTTGGAACGCTAGGGGTAACTACAGCCCGGCCTATGAAGCGGGCCACGCTGTCTGCTTCCAGCCTAGTTGAAACCGGCGCCGCCGTAAGGCCCCTTGGTGCCAATCCGGCGTTCTGTTGGGCTGCGGACGGGCCCTGTGTGCCTTAGCGGCCGGCCGTGAACCGGCGCACTGCCTCCCGGAGGGCAGCTTCCGCATCCAGTCCCTGCGCCTGGGCCTGCGCAACGACGGCGAACAGGTGATCTCCCAGCTCCTCGGACCCCTGCCAGGTGCGCCCGGATGCGGCTTCCGGGGTGGCCGAAGGCACCTCCAGCCCGGCACGGCGGGCCCGCTCCTGCGTTTTGGCGGCCAGCAGGAGCGCCGGCAGACCGGCGGGAATTCCGTCGAAGGGTGAGGTCCGTTCCGGCTTTTCCCGGCGCTTCGCTGCGTCCCAGGCCTGCTCTATTTCGGCGGTATCCGCTGTGGTGGCGGCGCGCACCGAGCCGTCGGGGGCAAAGACGTGCGGATTGCGGCGAATCATTTTGGCTGTGAGCGATTCCACTACATCGACAATGCCAAAGTGGCCGGATTCCTCCTGCAGCCGTGCATGCAGCAGCACCTGGAACAGGACATCGCCCAGTTCTCCGGCAAGTTCCCGGGCGTCTTCGGGGCCGGTGTGTCCGGTCTCCACCGCCTCCGCCACTTCATAGGCTTCCTCAATGAGGTACTCCAGCAGGGACTGATGTGTCAGCGCCCCGGTCCACGGGCAGCGCTCGCGCAGGATGGCGACAACCTGGGCCAGGCGGGTGAACCGCCGGCCCAGGTCACCGCCGTCGCTGGTGGGCTCCTGTTCAGCCACGGGCCTGGTTGAAGCCGTCCGTCACGTAGGCGGCCAGGGCATCGCGCTCTTCCAGCGGAAGGAAGGCGGCATCCACTGCGTTCATGGTGAGCTCCAGGATGTCGTCCAGGTCATAATCAAAGGCGTCCGCCAGCAGCTCGAATTCGCCGGTCAGCGTGACACCGCTCATCAGCCGGTTGTCGGTGTTCACCGTGACCTGGAAACCGGTCTGGTACAGCAGGTCGATGGGGTGGGCCTCGATATCCTCGCCGAAAGAGGCGACGGCACCGGTCTGCAGGTTGGAGGAAGGGCAGATCTCCAGCGGAATTCCCCGGTCCCGGACCCATGCGGCCACCTGGCCGATGGAAACCAAGCCCACCTCGGCGTCCGTCTCCTGCCCGGCGGCGCCGTCCACGCCCTCTTCGACATCGGCGTCGAACTCGGCGTCGAACTCCACGTCAATGTCCTCGGCAATCCGGACGCCGTGGCCCAGCCGCAGTGCCCGCCCGTGCACCAGGGCATCCCTGATGCTGTCTACTCCGGCAGCCTCGCCGGCATGGACGGTGACAGGGAACTGGTTTTCGGCCAGGTACGTGAAGGTGTCGGCAAAGCGGGAGGCCGGGAAGCCGTCCTCGGCGCCGGCTATGTCAAAGCCAACGGCTCCGTTGTAGCGGTGCCGGACGGCCAGTTCGGCGAGTTCCATCGCACGGTCGGCATGCCGCATGGCGGTGATGAGCTGGCCCACCTGGATCAGGTGCCCGCCTTCTTCAACGGCTTCCACGCCGGCCTCCAGGCCTTCCTGCACCGCTTCCACCGCTTCGTCCAGGCTCAGGCCGCCGCTCAGGTGCTGCTCGGGAGCCCAGCGGATCTCGGCGTACACCACGCCGTCATCGGCCAGGTCTTCAACGAACTCGCGTGCCACCCGGATAAGGCCTTCGCGGGTCTGCATCACGGCAATCGTGTGGTCAAAGGTTTCCAGGTAGCGCTCCAGCGACCCGGAGTCGGCAGACTCGCGGAACCACTCCCCCAGTGCCACGGGATCCGTGGAGGGAAGCTCGTGTCCCGCCAGCGCGGCAAGTTCAATGATGGTCTCCGGGCGCAGACCGCCGTCGAGATGGTCATGCAGCGACACCTTCGGCAGGCTGCGGATATCGAGAGTCGGGTCAGAGGCAGGAAGCAGTATGGGCTCAGTCACGGTGCCAACTCTACGTGAGCTGCGGCACGCCTTCCGAGTCCGCCGGGTTCGTCCGGCGGGATCAGGGGGCTTCGGACCTGTCTTCGGCTTTCGGGGCGCCGCTGCCGGAGGTCCGGGCTGGGTGTGCCTTCCGAGCTGCCTGGGCCGCTTCATGGCGGAGCCGGGCTTCCTCGCGGCTGGTTCCCAGCGGCGTCGGGCCGCGCAGCTTGGTGATGATCCGGTCAATGATCAGGCCCAGGACCATGGCAACCGCAATGGCCACCACCACGCCCAGAAGGTGGTTTTCCTTGAACCATCTTCCGGCCAGCGCTCCGATGGCAACGCTGTAACCGGCCCAGGCCACCGCTGACATGGCGGTCAGCGAGACAAAGACGCGCCGCGGAAAACCTGTGCCTCCAGCGGTGAGGTTAACCACCACGCGCCCGATGGGAATGAAGCGGGCCACCAGGATGAGTGAGACGGAGCGGTGGTCCAGCTCCTTCCGGGCCCAGACGAATCCGCGCTGCATCCGGGGCCCGCGCATCCACCGGAACCGTTCGACGCCGATCCGCCGGCCCAGCAGATAGGCGAAGTTGTCGCCCAGGAAGGCACCGCACGCGGCAGCGGCCATGACCAGCCAGGGGTTGGGGCCGGCACCGGTGGCCACCAGGGCTGCCAGTCCCACCACCAGGGATTCGCTCGGGACGGGCGGGAAGAAACCGTCAATCAGGCAGAACGCGAACAACGCCAAGTAGACCCACCATGCATCGGCGGAAATCAGGATGAAGTTGTTGATGCTGTCCATTGCGGTGCTCAGCACGTCCAGACGGGTCTCCTCGGCTCGGTCTCTGGTACCTACAACGATGCCACCAACACATCGGTGCCCGCCAACCGGCGCGCCCGCCCAGGGGCGCGCCGGTCAGCCAATGGTCAGCTGATGCGGTCGAGAATCAGCTTCTGCACCGGACGTGATCCCTCGGGAGCGATAACGACGGCGTCCGCCAGGGCTTCGCGGGCACGCTCAAACTTCTCCGGTGTATCCGTCAGCAGGGTCATCAGCGGCTGGCCCGCGCGGACCGGGGCGCCGGGCTTGGCGTGCATGCGGACGCCCGCGCCGGCCTGGACCTCGTCCTCTTTGCGGGCCCGGCCCGCGCCGAGCCGCCAGGCAGCCACGCCAACGGACAGGGCATCGAGTTCCACCAGGACACCGTCTGCGGGTGCGTAGATGGTTTCGGACTCCCGCGCCTGCGGCAGCTTGGCGTCCGGATCGCCGCCCTGTGCGGAAATCATGCGCCGCCAGACGTCCATGGCCCGGCCGTCCTTCAGCGCGGCTGCCGGATCGGCGTCGGGCAGGCCGGCAGCTGCCAGCATTTCTTCGGCCAGCCGGACCGTCAGTTCCACGACATCCGCCGGACCGCCGCCGGCGAGGACCTCAACGGATTCCTCCACCTCAATGGCATTGCCTGCCGTGAGGCCCAGCGGAGTAGACATGTTCGTCAGCAGCGCCACGGTGTTGACTCCGGCGTCCTTGCCCAGGGCCACCATGGTTTCGGCCAGTTCGCGGGCGTTGGCAACATCCTTCATGAAGGCGCCGGATCCCACCTTGACGTCCAGGATCAGGGAGCCGGTGCCTTCGGCGATCTTCTTGCTCATGATGGAGGAGGCAATGAGCGGGATGGCCTCGACCGTCCCCGTCACGTCGCGCAGTGCGTACAGTTTCTTGTCCGCCGGAGCCAGGCCGGTGCCGGCGGCACAGATGACCGCGCCGACGTCGGCCAGCTGGGCCATGATCTCGTCATTGGACAGATTGGCGCGCCACCCGGGGATGGCCTCCAGCTTGTCCAGGGTGCCGCCGGTGTGGCCCAGCCCGCGGCCGGAAAGCTGCGGAACAGCCACGCCGAAAACGGCGACGAGCGGTGCCAGCGGCAGAGTGATCTTGTCCCCCACGCCTCCGGTGGAGTGCTTGTCGGTGGTCGGCTTGCCCAGGGAGGAGAAGTCCATCCGGATGCCGGAAGCGATCATGGCGGCCGTCCAGCGGGAGATTTCCTGCCGGCTCATGCCGTTGAGCAGGATGGCCATGTTCAGCGCGGCCATCTGCTCGTCGGCGATGGCGCCGCGGGTGTAGGCGTCAATGGTCCAGTCGATCTGTTCCGGAGAGAGGGTGCCCTTGTCCCGCTTGATGCCGATGATGTCCACGGCGTCGAATTGTTCGCTTTTCATGCGTTGTCCTGCCCTTCCAGGTGCTGGGGTCCAAAGGCATCCGGCAGGACTTCGTCCATGGTCCGGATGCCGCTTACGGTCATTAGCTGCATGGTTGGTGCTCGGAACTCGTACAGCAGCTGCCGGCACCGGCCGCACGGCATCAGGATTTCCCCGGCACCGTCCACGCACACGAACGCCGCCAGGCGCCCGCCGCCGGTCATGTGCAGTGAGCTGACCAGGGCACACTCGGCGCAGAGGGTCAGTCCGTAGGAGGCATTCTCCACGTTGCAGCCGGAGATGATCCGGCCGTCGTCGGTGAGCGCGGCTGCTCCCACGGGGTACTTCGAATAGGGCACGTAGGCGTGGGCCAGCGCGGCCCGTGCGGTGTCCTGCAGAACATCCCAGTCGATGGATGCGGCCGGGGTTTCTTCGTTGGTCATAACAGTCCTAGCTAGTGGCGGGCGGCCGAAGCCGCCCGCCGGGTTGAACTTATTCCTTGACGTACGGCACTCCGCTGGCCGCCGGTCCCCGGGACTTCCCGACCACGCCGGCCACCGCAAAGATCGTCACGACGTACGGCAGCATGGCCAGGAACTGGTTGGGCACCGAGGTGCCCAGCAGGCTCAGGACGTACTGGAGGTTGGTGGCGAAGCCAAACAGGAGCGCTGCCAGCAGTGCTCCGAGCGGGTTCCAGCGGCCCAGGATCAGCGCTGCCAGGGCAATGTAGCCCTGGCCGCCGGTCATGTCCCGGTTGAAGGCGGACACGGAGACCAGGGTGAAGAAGGCACCGCCGATTCCGGCGACCACACCGGCCAGCAGGACGTTGACGAACCGGATGCGGTTCACATTGACACCGAGCGTGTCGGCAGCCTTGGGATGCTCTCCGACGGCGCGGGTGCGCAGGCCCCACTTGGAGTGGAACAGGCCGAAGTAGACCGCAGCCAGGGCAATGTACATGAGGTAGCCGACGACGGACTGGTTGAACAGGATCGGTCCGATGATCGGGATGTCCGCCAGCAGCGGGATCCGGATGGGCGGCAGCGACGGCGGGCTGTTCCATTTGGCGGTGTCCGAGGACAGCAGGGTGGAGAACAGGAAGCCGGTCAGGCCGGAGACCAGCACGTTCAGGACCACGCCCACAATGACCTGGTTGACCAGGTACTTGATGCTGAACACTGCCAGAACCAGCGATACAAGGGCGCCGGCCACCGCAGCGGCGAAGAGCCCCACGAAGGCATTGCCGGACAGCGATCCCGCCACGGCGGCAGCGAAGGCGCCGAAGAGCAGCTGCCCTTCAATGGCGATGTTCACCACGCCGGAGCGTTCGCAGAGCACGCCGGAGAGCGAACCAAAGATCAGCGGGATGGCCAGGGCAAAGGAGCCCGAGAGCAGTCCGTACAGGGCCACGTTGGGGGTCTCGGCGCTGCCGACGACCCAGGTCAGGAAGCCGACGACGAAGGCCACTCCGAAGACGGCCACCAGCCATCCGGGCACCCGGTCCCCGCGGCGGGTCAGCAGGAAAGCCCACGCTGCGGCAGCGAGCATCACCAGGGCGGTGATCCAGCCAACCAGGGGCGCCGAGACCACCGCGGCGGGCAGCACCAGAGCCTCCCCGGGGTCGGAGAGACGGAAGGTGACGTCATTGGACGGCGCACCCAGAGCGAAGACGGCCAGCCCCAGCAGGGCCAGGACAATGAGGATGACCGGAGTCTTCCAGCTGCGGACGCCGACGGCGGCCGGCTTTGGTTCCAGACGCGTTGTTGCGGTACTCATGCTGCGCCTCCGGCGGACTTGGTCTTCGTGGACGTTCTCTTGCCGGACGTCTTGAACGCTCCGGGTGCCGGGATGCGGAACAGCGACCGCACCAGCGGCGGGGCCGCAATAAACAGCACGATCAGTGACTGCACCACCAGGACAATGTCGATGCTGGTGCCGGTGTTGGTCTGCATGGTCACGCCGCCGGCACGGAAAGCGCCGAACAGCACGCCTGCCGCGAAGGTGCCCCAGGGGCTGGAGCGGCCCAGCAGGGCAACCGTGATGGCGTCGAAGCCGAAGCTGGCAGCGACGCCGGAGGTCAGCACCTTTTCCGTGCCGGATACCTGGGCCACGCCGGCCAGGCCGGACAGGGCGCCGGCGATCAGCATCACGACGATGTAGCCCTTGGTGGTGCTGATGCCTGCGTTGCGGGCGGCCGACGGGTTGGCGCCCACGGCCTTGAGCTCAAAGCCCACGGTGGAACGGTTCATCAGCCACCAGATGAAGATGGTGGCCAGGACGGCCAGCACAAAGCCCCAATGCAGGCGGAACCCGCTGCCCAGCAGCGGCGGGAACATGGCGTTCGCATCCAGCTGGGGGCTGATCGGGTTCGAGGACCCGGGGCGCTGGAAAGCGGGGGTGCTGAGCATGAACAGCACCAAGTTGATGGCCACGTAGTTGAGCATGATGGTCACAATGACCTCGTGGGCACCGGTCTTGGCCTTCAGGACACCGGCGATGCCTGCCCAGATGGCGCCGCCGAGCATACCTGCGACGATGACCAGCAGCAGGTGCAGGCCGGCGGGCAGGTGGACGGCGAAGCCCACCCAGGCAGCCATGGCGGCACCGATGATGATCTGGCCCTGCGCACCGATGTTGAACAGACCGGTGCGGAAGGCGACGGCGACGCCGAGCCCGGCCAGGATCAGCGGGGTTGCCACCGTGAGGGTCTGGGTCAGCGGATAGAAGAAGCGCGCCGGGGTTTCAGCCTCGAAGTTCAGGACTGATCCCTGGAACAGGGCCATGTAGGCGCCCGACGCGGCCGACCAGGCTGCGGAGAGCAGATCGGTGGGCCGGGAGAAGAAGTACGACGCCGAGGCGCCCACTTCCTCATCTGTGGCCGCAATCAGGATGCCGCCCACAATGAGGGCCAGCAGAACGGAGAGGACCGAGACCATGGTGTGGCTGGACAGCATCCGCCGCAGGGCTGACTGCTGGGGACCTCCGGCCTCGCTGTCCGCAGGCGTTGGCGGGATCACCGGCGGAGGTGCCGCCGTGCCCGGTTCGTCTGCTGCACTCTCGAGCCGGGCGATTTCGGCAGCGGCTACGCTGGCCTCCCCCGGCGGGTCCTGCTTGGTGGAATCGTCCGGGCTCATTGGGCCCCTCCCTTGGAATCTGTGTGGTGCGCTGTCGCTTCATCCGCGTGCATGCCGGCCATCATCAGGCCCAGCACGTCGCGGGAGGTGTTGGCCGGAACAATGCCCATCAGCCGTCCGCCGTAGAGCACGGCAATCCGGTCCGCCAATTCCAGTACCTCGTCCAGCTCCGTGGACACGATCAGCACCGGAGTGCCGACGTCGCGTTCGGAGATGATGCGCCGGTGCAGGAATTCGATGGACCCCACGTCCACGCCCCGGGTGGGCTGTGAGGCGATGAAGAGCTCCAGCGGGCGGGAAAGTTCGCGGGCCATCACCACCTTTTGCTGGTTTCCGCCGGACAGGGTGCCGGCAGCGGCGTCGGCCGACTGCGTGCGGATGTCGAACTCGGAGATCTTTTCGGCTGCGTTCTCCTGGATCACTGCCGGACGCATGGACAGGCCCCGGGCGAAGGGGGCTGTGTCGTAGCGGTTCAAGATCAGGTTTTCGGCCACCGAGAAGGTTCCCACCAGGCCGTCAACATTGCGGTCTTCGGGCACAAAGCCCACGCCGGCATCGATGATCTCGCGGGTCTTGCGTCCCACCAGTTCCTCACCGTTGAGGCGGATGGACCCGCTGACGTGGTCCTGCAGGCCCATGATGGCCTCGGTCAGTTCGGTCTGCCCGTTGCCCTGAACTCCGGCCAGGGCGAGGATCTCACCGCGCCGGATGCCAAAGCTGACTGAGTTGAGGAAGGCCGGTCCGGCTGCGGAGGCGACAGTGAGGTTTTCAACCACGAAGGTCTCATCCCCCGGAGTGGCCGGTTCCTTGTTGAGGTTCAGGCTGACGGAGCGTCCAACCATCAGGGAAGCCAGTTCCGTGGTGGAGGCGCCGGGATCGGCGGAGCCGACCACCTTGCCCCGGCGGATCACCGTGATGACATCCGATACGGCCTTCACTTCCCGCAGCTTGTGCGAGATGAAGACCACCGATTTGCCGTCGTCGGTGAGCTGGCGCATGATGCCGAGCAGCTCGTCCGTTTCCCGCGGCGTCAAGACGGCGGTTGGTTCATCCAGGATCAGGACGCGGGCGTCCCGGATCAGGGCCTTGATGATTTCCACCCGCTGCTGCACGCCCACCGGCAGGTCTTCCACCACAGCGTCGGGATCAACGTCGAACCCGTACTGGTCGGAAATTTCCCGGATGCGCCGGCGCGTCTGGTCCAGGTTCAGCATCCCGCCGAACGTGGTTTTCTCGTCGCCGAGGGCCACGTTTTCCGCGACAGTGAAGACGGGCACCAGCATGAAGTGCTGGTGCACCATTCCGATTCCTGCGGCCATGGCGTCAGAGGGTCCGCTGAAGGTGACGGGCTTGTCATCAACCAGGATTTCGCCCTCGGTGGGCTCGTACAGTCCGTACAGCACATTCATGAGCGTGGACTTGCCTGCGCCGTTTTCGCCGAGCAGGCTGTGGACCTGCCCGGGTTCAACCACCAAATCAATGTGGTCATTGGCCACGAACGTGCCAAACCGCTTCGTGATGCCCTTGAGTTCGAGTTTCAAAACCCCAACCAATCTGTTTTTGGGTAAATAAGGGAGAACATTACCGACACAGAACAAACGCCGTTTTCCCGGCAGGCAAGGCTGCCGGGAAAACGGCGGTCATTTGGTGCGTTCGGTGCTTTCGGTGTCCGGACCACTGTCCGGGCACCGGGGAAAAGCGCCCGGGGGTTACTTCGGGCTTGAAGCGGATTCGACCGTGATCTCTCCGGAGATGATCTTGGCCTTGATGTCCTCGACGGAGGTCTTCACCTCGTCCGGAACGTTGGCTTCCTGGTCGTGGAACGGTGCCAGTGAAACGCCGCCGTTCTCGAGGGTGCCGATGTACGGAGTGTTGTCGAAGTTGCCCTCGACGTCGGTGCTGATGACGTCTTCCACGGCTTCGCCCATGAGCTTCATGACGGAGGTCAGGATGACCTCGTTGCCGGAGGAAACGGTCTCGTAACCGTCGGAGTCCACCCAGATGACCTTGGCGTCCTTGCCGGAGGCGTTGGCAGCCACTACGGCGTCGATGGTGCCGGCGCCAACCGGACCGGCGACGGGCATGATGATGTCCGCGCCCTCGTTAAGGAAGTTCTGCGTGGTGGTCTTACCTGCAGAGACGTCGTCAAAGCTGCCCGTGAAGGAATCCATGCCGAGGACGGCAACATCGGTGCCGTTCTGCTCGTTGTAGTACTTCACGCCCTGGTCGAAGCCGTCCATGAAGATGGTCACCGTGGGAATGTCCAGGCCGCCGTACGTGGCAACCTTGCCGGTCTGGGTGGAGCCGGCGGCGACGTAACCTGCCAGGAACGCAGCCTGGGCCGTGTCGTAGATGATCGGCTTGACGTTGTCAGCCTCGATGGACTGGTCGTCAACGATCGCGAAGTTCAGGTCCGGGTTGGCCTCAGCCGTAGCCTTGGTGGCGTCCGCGAGCAGGTAGCCAACCGTGATGGTCAGGTCGCAGTTGGCCTGGACCATGCTGTCCAGGTTCGGCGTGAAGTCCGTTTCAGACTGCGACTCGGCTTCCTTGGTTTCGATCTTGAGGTCATCCTTGGCCTTCATCAGACCGTTGTACGTGGATTCGTTGAACGAGTTGTCATCGAATCCGCCGGAGTCGGAAACCATGCAGCCCAGGAAATCGGTGGCTCCCTCAGCGGAGCTGCCTTCTTCCTCGGGGGCCGCGCCGCAGCCGGAGAGCAGGAGTGCCGAAACGCCGAGCATGGCGGCGGAGACGCCGGCATTGCGCTTGAAGCTGCGCGGGAAGTTCTTCAATGTTCCTCCAGAAAAGAAATGGGGTGCCACGCGCAGAAATACTCTGTTCCTGCCGCTCAAAGAGGGCTGGCGGTACCCGCCGCTCAATGAGGGCCGGCCGTCGCGTGGTGCGGCGCTCCGCACATCGTCGGATCGCAGCACCCCCAATCCTATGGCCTGGAACACACTGCCTGAGCCAGATGACGTGTTGGAGGGCACATTGTTTACATGTTGTTATTTTTTGCAAGCAAAATACGCAGATCGTCTGCGCATGACCTCCAAAGAGTTATCCGGCCCCGCACTGCAGCAGGCGGCGGGGCTAGTGCCGCAGCCCCCGGGTCGCGCGGACAGCCGCTGCTGCCATCACGCTTACTCCGGTGCTGACCGCAAGTTCATCGGGGTTGTAGTCACCGCGGTGCAGGTCGTAGGTTTCACCGCCGGGCGTCCGGGTTCCCAGCCGCATGAGGGCTCCGGGGACTTCCTGGGTCATCCAGGCGAAGTCCTCTCCGCCCATGGACTGGGGGGCCAGCACAATGGAGTCGTCGCCCAGCTCCGCCCGGGCTGCCGCCTCGATCAGGCTGGTTTCGGCGTCGGCGTTGATAACCGGAGGCACTCCCCTGATGTGTTCCAAGGTGACATCCACGCCGAACGGTGCCGCGGTCTGCCGTACAACGTCATCAAGGAGAACACCTGCAGCATGCCAGGCCTCTGCATCGAGGCAGCGCATGGTGCCGGACATGAAACCGTGTGCGGGGATGGCGTTGGGCGCGGATCCGGCATGCATCTGCCCCCAGACAACTGAGACGCCGCTGCGCACGTCGATGCGCCGGGAAAGAACTGCGGGGACGCTGACGGCAATTTCCGCCAGCGCAAACACGAGGTCCTCGGTGAGGTGCGGCCGGGAGGTGTGCCCGCCGCGTCCGGCCAGTTCAATGCGGATGGTGTCGGAGGCGGAGGTGATGGCCCCGATGCGGGTGCCCACCTGCCCGACGTCGATCCTCGGGTCACAGTGCAGCGCCAGGATCCGCGGCACTCCGTCGAGGATGCCCTGGGCGATGACGCCCAGCGCCCCGCCGGGCATTACCTCTTCAGCGGGCTGGAAGATGACCCGGACCCGCCCGCCGAGTGTGCCGGCGGCGTCGAGCTTCGCCAGGATCCGTGCGACGCCCACCATGACAGTGGTATGGATATCGTGGCCGCAGGCATGGGTAATGCCGGTATTGACGGAGGCATAGGGCAGCCCGGTCTCTTCGAGCACCGGCAGTGCATCGATGTCCGCACGCAGGCCGATCCGCAGCGGACCCTCGCCGATATCCACGTAAGCGCCGGTGCCTTCGAGCCGGACGGGCTTCAGCCCTGCGTCCTGCAGCGCGTCCACAATCCTGTCAGTGGTACGGATTTCCTTCGTCGACAGCTCCGGGTGCTGGTGCAGGTCCCGGCGGAACGAGATCAGCTCGCCCAGGATGGGGGCAACGCTGCCCCGCATGGAAGGAACCGATGAACTGTTCAGTGGGATGGTAGGCACAACTTAAAGGTTAGCCACTGAGGCTGCTGTTGCGGGAACAGTGTGACGATGTTCCGCCATACGGACGCCAAAGCGGCGCCGCGGAAGAACCGCGGCGCCGCTTTGGAGGCCCCCCTACAGGACGTCGGTGTCGCCGCTGGCCTTCAGGTGCTCCACTGCCTTCTTGACTTCCTGGGCATGTTCCTTGGTGGTCACCAGCAGGGCATCCAAGGTGTCCACGATGACAACATCCTCGATGCCGATCAGGGCGATCACCCGCTTGGTATCGGAGACCACAATGCCTGAGGCGTTTTCCGAGTAGACCCGGGCGCCCTCGCCCATTACGGTCAGCTCGCTGTTTTCGGCAGCGGGGTTCAGGCGGCCGATCGCGGCGAAGTCTCCGACGTCGTCCCAATTGAAGATGCCCGGAATCATGGCAACATCGCCGGCCGCCGCAGCGGGCTCCGCCACCGCGTAGTCGATGGCGGTCTTGGGCAGAGTGGGCCAGACGCGGCGAACCACGGCGCGCCGGTTGGGGGTGTCCCAGGCCTCGGCAATTTCCATCAGCCCTACGTGGAGTTCGGGCTCATTGGCTTCCAGGTGCTTGAGCATCAGGTCCACCGGAGCCACGAACATCCCTGCGTTCCAGCTGTAGTGGCCGTTCTTCAGGTAGGTGCGGGCCACTTCTTCCGAGGGCTTCTCCACGAATTCGACGACGGCGTGCGCGCTGGGTGCGCCGGCAATGTCCAGGGGCTCCCCGGCACGGATGTAGCCGAACCCGGTTGCAGCATGCGTGGGGTGGATGCCGATGGTCACGATGTACCCCTGCGCCGCGGTGTGGATGGCCTCCCGGACGGCGTCCTGGAAAACGTCCACGGGCGCAATGACCTGGTCCGCAGCGAAGGAACCCATGATGATGCTGGGATCCCTCTTGTAGAGGATGGCCGCCGCAAGACCGATCGCGGCCGCGGAATCCTTGGGCTCCAGTTCCAGCACCAGGTTTTCGTTGGTGATTTCCGGCAGCTGCTTCCGGACCGCCTGGCGGTGCAGGGTGCCCGTCACCACCATGACCCGGTCACCGCTGAGCGGGCGCAGCCGGTCATACGTGGCCCGGATGAGGGTGGATCCCGAACCCGTCAGGTCATGCAGGAACTTGGGGGCAGCGGCACGGGACAGCGGCCACAGGCGGGTACCCACGCCGCCGGCCGGGATTACGCCGTAGAAGCGGTCAAAGTCCGCGGAGGAAGTATTGGGGCTCGGTTCTGTACTCATCAGTGCCAAGATTAGCCGACGCACGGGCCTGCGAACCGGAAGGACGCTCGTGTTCTGTTCGGCACGGCCGCTGAATGCCGCCGTAGTGTAACGAGGGTCACATGATAGGGCGACCTAAATTGAAAGCGCCGTCACGGACACCTAGATTATGCTTGAGCTTATATTGCTGTCGCACCGGCGTCATCACTGCGTGGAAGACACGCCAGCGCCGCTGCGTCGCAGGGAGGAAAATTCAGTGTCGAAGTTACCAGCAGGCACTCTCTACCGCGGCCGTGAAGGCCAGTGGTCCTGGGTTGCCCACCGCATTACCGGCGTGGTGATTTTCTTCTTCCTGTTGGTCCACGTTTTGGATACCTCACTGGTGCGAGTTTCGCCTGAGGCCTACAACGTTGTGATTGGCGCGTACAAGAACCCCATCATGGGCCTCGGCGAGCTCGGCCTCGTCGGCGCCATTGTGTTCCACGCTTTCAACGGCGTGCGCGTTATCCTGATCGATTTTTGGAAGAAGGGCCCGAAGTACCAGCGCCAGATGCTGTGGAGCGTCGTCGGCCTATGGGTGATCACCATGATCGGTTTCTCCGTTCGCCACCTTCCCATCGTTTTCGGGGGTCACTAAGCCATGAGTACAACAACCAACGAGGCCGTCTCCATCGAGGCTCCGCGGTCCGGCCGCATCTCCCCCAAGTACGTCCGCACCCCGGGCGGCAAAGGCAACTTCGAGATGCTGGCATGGCTCTTCATGCGCATCTCCGGCGCCATCCTGATCGTGCTGATCTTCACCCACCTCTTCGTCAACCTCATGGTGGGCGACGGCGTCCATGCCATCGACTTCGGCTTCGTTGCCGGCAAGTGGGCCAGCCCGCTCTGGCAGGTCTGGGACCTGGTCATGCTGTGGCTGGCCATGCTGCACGGCACCAACGGCGTCCGCGTGATCATCAATGACTACGCGGACAAGAACACCACCCGGATGACGCTGAAGAGCATTCTCTACATCGCATCCCTGGTGATCATTGTGCTCGGCACCCTGGTGATCTTCACCTTCGATCCGTGCCCCGCCGGCGCCCCCGCTGACCTCATCGCCGATTTCTGCAAGGCGTAACTTCCTTCTAGGCGTAAGAGCCGGGTCCGGACACGGAGCCACGGAGCACTACTAAGTTTTCTCAGTTTCAACAGAAAGAGCATCTGGTATGCAGGTCCATAAGTACGACGTCGTAATTGTCGGCGCCGGCGGCGCCGGTATGCGTGCCGCCATCGAATCAGGCCAGCGCGCACGTACGGCTGTACTGACCAAGCTGTACCCCACGCGTTCGCACACCGGTGCGGCACAGGGCGGCATGTGTGCAGCACTGGCCAACGTCGAAGAAGATAACTGGGAATGGCACACCTTTGACACCGTCAAGGGCGGCGATTACCTGGTGGATCAGGACGCTGCGGAGGTTATGGCGAAGGAAGCCATCGACGCCGTGCTGGACCTGGAAAAGATGGGTCTGCCGTTCAACCGCACACCCGAGGGACGCATCGACCAGCGGCGTTTCGGCGGCCACACCCGCGATCACGGCAAGGCTCCGGTCCGCCGCGCCTGCTACGCCGCTGACCGCACCGGCCACATGATCCTCCAGACGCTCTACCAAAACTGCGTCAAGCACAACGTGGAGTTCTACAACGAGTACTACGTGCTGGACCTGCTGACCGTCGAGGACAGCTTCGGCCAGAAGCGCGTCTCCGGCGTCGTCTCCTATGACCTGGCCAGCGGCGAGCTGCACGTCTTCCAGGCCAAGTCCGTGGTCTTCGCTTCCGGCGGTGCCGGCAAGGTCTTCAAGACCACCTCCAACGCACACACCCTCACCGGTGACGGCATGGGCATCGCGTTCCGGCGCGGCATCCCCCTGGAAGACATGGAGTTCTTCCAGTTCCACCCGACAGGCCTCGCCGGCCTGGGCATCCTGCTTTCCGAAGCAGCCCGCGGTGAAGGTGCCATCCTGCGCAACTCGGAGGGTGAGCGCTTCATGGAGCGCTACGCCCCCACCATCAAGGACCTCGCTCCCCGTGACATCGTGGCCCGCTCCATGGCCAATGAAGTCCGTGAAGGCCGCGGCTGCGGCCCGAACAAGGACTACGTCCTGCTGGACCTGACGCACCTGGAGCCGGCACACATTGATGCCAAGCTCCCGGACATCACCGAGTTCGCCCGCACCTACCTCGGTGTGGAGCCCTACACGGAGCCGGTTCCGGTGTTCCCGACCGCGCACTACGCCATGGGCGGCATCCCCACCAATATCAAGGCCGAGGTCCTCCAGGACAACGACACCGTTATTCCGGGTCTGTACGCCGCCGGTGAAGTCGCCTGCGTTTCCGTGCACGGTTCCAACCGCCTTGGCACCAACTCCCTGCTGGACATCAACGTCTTCGGCAAGCGCGCCGGCATCAACGCCGCCGAGTACGCCCTGACCGCTGATTTCGTGGACCTGCCAGAAAACCCGGAAGCCACCACGATCGAGCTGCTGGACCTGGTCCGCAACTCCGAAGGAACCGAACGGGTTGCCGAAATCCGCCGGGACCTGCAGAACACCATGGATGCCAACATGCAGGTGTTCCGCACCGCAGACACCCTGAACCAGGTCCTGACCGACATTGCCTCGCTCGAAGAGCGGTACAAGAAGATCAGCGTCCAGGACAAGGGCAAGCGCTTCAACCTGGACCTCCTGGAAGCCGTGGAACTGGGCTTCCTGCTGGAGCTGGCCAAGGTCATGACCGTGGCGGCCCTGCACCGCGAGGAATCACGCGGCGGGCACTTCCGCGAGGACTTCCCGGAGCGCGACGACGAGAATTTCATGAAGCACTCGATGGCGTACAAGGTTGACGAAGCAGCCAATGACGAGCACACCGCCGGCATTCGACTGGACACCAAGCCGGTCATCTTCACGCGCTACGAGCCGATGGTGAGGAAGTACTAATGACAACCGAAATTGCGGAGCCAGCCTCCAAGATTGATCTTCCGGAATCTGTGGGCGGGGAAATCCCCTCGTTCGAGATCACGCTCAAGGTCCGCCGCTACAACCCCGAGGTATCTGACGAAGGATACTGGGACGAGTGGAAGCTGACCATGTACGGCACGGACCGCGTGCTGGACGCCCTGCATAAGGTCAAGTGGGAGCATGACGGCTCGGTTTCCTTCCGCCGCTCCTGCGCCCACGGTGTTTGCGGATCCGATGCCATGCGCATCAACGGCCGCAACCGCCTGGCCTGCAAGACCCTGCTGAAGGACCTGGACACGTCCAAGCCCATCCTCGTGGAACCCATCAAGGGCCTCCCCGTGGAAAAGGACCTGATCGTGGACATGGAACCGTTCTTCCAGTCCTACCGCGAAATCATGCCGTTCCTGATCACCAAGGGCCACGAGCCCACGAAGGAACGCCTGCAGTCCGCAGAGGACCGTGAACGGTTCGACGACACCACCAAGTGCATCCTGTGCGCTGCGTGCACGTCCTCCTGCCCGGTGTTCTGGACCGACGGCCAGTACTTCGGCCCGGCCGCCATTGTGAACGCCCACCGCTTCATCTTCGACTCGCGCGACGACGCCGGAGACATGCGCCTGGAAATCCTCAATGACAAGGAAGGCGTGTGGCGCTGCCGCACCACCTTCAACTGCTCCGAAGCATGCCCCCGCGGCATCCAGGTGACCAAGGCAATTGCCGAGGTCAAGCAAGCTATCCTGAGCCGTTCCGTCTAGCATTTACGCTCCACCCGCCGGAGGCGGCGTCGGGCAGTCCCTTGCGGCTGCCGGACGCCGCCTCCGGCCGTTCCACAGATCTAAGGTTGGTTTCCCCCCTATGCCCGTATCCGAGTCCGTATCCTTTCCCGGCGTCAACAACACCACTCTGGCCGGCACCATTGACGTGCCCGACGGCGGTGCCCGGGCCTGGGCGGTGTTCTGCCACGGATTCACGCTGGGCAAGAACAGCGCCGCTGCTTCCCGGATTTCCAAGGCGCTGGCCAAGCACGGCATCGGCGTCCTGCGCTACGACGCCGCAGGTTTGGGCGGATCCACGGGCGCGTGGGAAGACGGAACCTTCACCACCAAAGTGGCGGACATTTCCAGCGCTGCCGCCTTCCTGCGCGGCCAGGGACGTGAGGTCTCGCTGCTGATCGGCCATTCCCTCGGCGGTGCTGCGGTTTTGGTGGCGGCCGGTGAGATTCCGGGGCTTCGTGCCGTGGTCACCATCGCTGCTCCTTTCCGGCCCTCCCATGTCCAGCACCTCTTTGAAGAAGAGGTCCAGACCATCCGGGAAGAAGGTTCGGCGGAGGTGGACCTGGGCGGCGGAAGCCTGCGGATCCGGGAAGAGCTGCTGAAGGACCTGGCCGCGTACGACCTGACCGAATCCATCCGGGAACTGAACCTGCCGCTGCTGATCATGCACTCCCCCACGGACAACACCGTGGGGATCGACAATGCCAGCGAGATTTTCTCCACCGCCCGGCATCCGCGGAACTTCATCTCGCTGGAAGGCAGCAATCACCTGATGGTGGACCGTGCCCAGACACGCCGCGCTGCGGACATCATTGCCGCCTGGGCCGGCATCTACCTGCCCGGGTCCGCCCCGGACGGTACCGCCAAGGACGCCTAGCCCCGCAGCGGGACGTTCTCGCGCAGTTTCCAGAGGCCCGCGGCATCATGCTCGTACAGCCCCACGGTGCGTACCGTGAAACGTGCCTCGTAGTCCCGCAGGGCCTCCAATGCACTGTCCATGCCGGCCTCGCTGACATCGTGGGCCACGGTAACGTGCGGGTGGTAGGGGAAGGGCAGGTCCCGGGCGAGCGGGCCGCTCTGCATTTCCCTGTGCAGGGCAATGCATTCCTCGTGTCCGCCGTCGAGCTGCACGTAGACCACGGGCGAGACCGGGCGGAAGGTGCCCGTACCCCGCAGGGCAACCTCGAACGGTGCATGGCTCCGGGCCACCGCGCGCACATGCGCTGCGGTGGCTTCCCAATCATCCGTGTAGGTGGTGGTGACCACGGTGATATGCGCCGGAATGACGGCGGCCATCGGGTCCCCGAAGGAGGCCCGTGCCCGGCGCAGTTCCGAGGCCATCGGCTCCGGGACGCCGATCACGATACCCACGCACGCGGACGCGGACGCGTCCGGGCCGCCGTCGTCATCACCGACGGCGGCTTGAATCATAGGATTCGAAAGACTCATCGGTCAGACCGCGGAGGAACCCAAAGGCAGGAAACCAACTTTGTTGTACACATCGGCCAGTGTAGCCGACGCCGTCTCCCGGGCCTTCGCGGCGCCTACCGCGAGCAGCCGGTCCAGTTCGGCAGGATCTTCGAGCAGGCTCAGAGCCCGTTCCCGGATGGGACGGACATGCTCGGTCACAACCTCTGCCAGATCGCCCTTGAGGTGTCCGTACATCTTTCCTTCGTATTCCTTCACCAGGGTTTCCACGCTCCGGCCCGAAATCAGCGAGTAGATGGACAGGAGATTGGAGACCCCGGGCTTGGCTTCCCGGTCGAAGCGGATTTCCGTGCCGTCGTCGGTCACTGCGGACTTGATGCGCTTGGCAATGACCTTATCCGTATCCAGCAGGTTGATCAGTCCCGCCGGCGACGCCGCAGACTTGGACATCTTGGCTGTTGGATTCTGCAGGTCGTAGATCTTTGCGGCTTCCTTCTGCACAAACACCTCGGGAACAATGAATGTTTCCCCGAAACGGGAGTTGAAGCGCTTGGCCAGGTCGCGGCTCAGTTCAACGTGCTGGCGCTGGTCCTCGCCCACGGGGACGCCGTGCGGGTTGTAGAGCAGGATGTCCGCAACCTGGAGGATGGGGTAGGTGAACAGACCAACGGACGCGGCGTCGGCACCGAAGCGCTGCTGCTTGTCCTTGAACTGCGTCATGCGGGAGGCTTCGCCGAATCCGGTGAGGCAGTTCAGGACCCAGGCGAGCTGGGCGTGCTCGGGAACCTGCGACTGCACAAACAGCGTTGCCTTGTTCACGTCCACGCCGCCGGCGATGTACTGGGCCGCGGTGACCCGGGTGCGCTGGCGCAGGTCGGCAGGGTCCTGCGGCACGGTGATGGCATGCAGATCGGGAATGAAGAAGTAGGCGTCGTACTCGTCCTGCAGCCGGACCCAGTTCACCAGGGCGCCGAGGTAGTTGCCCAGGTGCAGGGAGTCCGCGGAGGGCTGCATTCCGGAGAGGATGCGCTGGCGGCCGGAGGGAATGGATGTGCTCATGATGTGGGGCCCTTAGAACTGGTAGTCGACCACAACGGGGGCGTGGTCTGAGAAGCGGCTGTCATAGGTGGCGGCACGGTCGACGACGGCGGATACGGCGCGTTCGGCCAGCCCGGTAGTTGCGAGGTGGTAGTCGATGCGCCAACCGCTGTCATTGTCGAAGGCCTGCCCGCGCCAGGACCACCAGGTGTACGGCCCGGGAACCTCGCCGGCCAGCTTGCGGGCTACGTCCGTGTAGCCGATTTCCTCGCTGAAGAACCGGTCAAAGTAGGCGCGTTCCTCCGGCAGGAAGCCTGCCCGCTTGACGTTGCCCTTCCAGTTCTTGATGTCCAGGGGAGTGTGGCCCACGTTCAGGTCACCCACCAGCAGGACAAAGTCACTCTCCTGCTTCAATGCGGGCAGCCGCTCGGTCATCACGTCGAGGAAGCGGTATTTGTCCACCTGTTTGGGGGTATCCACCTCGCCGGAATGCACATAGGCGCTCACCACGGTGAGCGTCTTTTCGGCACCCTCAACGCTGACTTTGAAGTCTGCCTCCACCCAGCGGCCGGAGAGCGCAAAGTACTCGTCACCAATGTGTTCACGGGTAGCCACCGGCTCCATGCGGGAGGCAATGGCAACACCGGCGCGTCCTTTGGCTTCGGCCTCGGCATGCAGGATGTGCCACTCGTCGCCGAGGAGTTCACGGACCACCGCATCGGGGGCACGCACTTCCTGCAGGCACAGGATGTCGATGTCCCGTTCCGCCAGCCAATCTGCCATTCCGCGCTTGTACGCGGCGCGGATTCCGTTCACGTTCACCGTGGCAATGCGCAGTGGCTTTGCCGGCCCGGATGATTCTCCTGCTGATGCCAAACTCACGCGAATAACCATACTCCTCAGTAGCCTGCGGTTCATGTTGGGGCGCGGGGGGCGTTGCGTTCCGCGCGGCTGGTTCCGGTTCTCCTGCAGGGACCCGGTTCCGGGACTGTTAGTCCACCAGGGTGCCCTCCACCGGGCCGCCGTCGTCCTTCTTGATCATGGACCGGGCGTTGTGCGAGGTGATTTCGATGGTCTCCAGGGCACGGTTCACCTGTTCTTCATCCCGGCCGAGGTTTTCCCGGATAACGCGGGCCTGAACCTGGACGATCTTGAAGCTGTGGTCCAGCTTCTGGTCCCTGATGGTGGTGGCTTCGTCAACGACCTGGACGCCGGGGGTAATGCCGGCTGCCATGTTCAGGGAGTCCTGGGCCTGGGCAATCTTGGCGCCGGCCTTGCGGGCGGCACCGCGGACACTGAAGACCACAAACGAAAAGAGGCACAGCCAGCCCAGCGAGATGATGACAACCGCCCACCCGATGAAGTCGTTTTCATTGGCTGCGAAAACCACGGCAACCAGGAAAACCAAAAGCATCAGGGACATGCCGAAGGTTGCCATTTTCTGGCTCACCCCGCGGCGGGGCTTGGACGAGGGCTGCGGCTTCTTGCCGTTAGGGAGCGACTGCATGGCTTCATTGTCTCAAACTCGGAAGCGAAGCCGTTAAACCGTCCTCCCCCGGCGAAATCTCCTACCAGGCGACAAGGCAGAAGGGATGTCCGGCAGGGTCCAGGAATACCCGGAAGGTCTCACTTCCGCGGTCCATGCCGGTGGCGCCCAGCGCTACGGCCTGGGCCTCCGCCAGATCCAGGTCCGCCACGCGGACGTCCAGGTGCATCTGCTGGGGAATATCCTGTCCGGGCCACTGCGGCGGGGTGTATCCGGGCACCCGCGCAAACGCGAGCGCAGGACGGTCCGGGGCATCCCCGATGGTGATCCAGGATCCGTCGTCTTCATGGTCAACCCGGATCATGCCCAGCAGGGATTCGTAGAAAGATGCCAGCGAGTCCGGGTCCGGGCAGTCGATGACGGTTGCGTGCCATGATCCGATCATCGGTGCTTTCCTTTCTCAAAAGGCAAGTACCCGCTGCCCTGTAAGCGGACGGCAGGCAGCGGGTACTTGCCCCGGAGCCTACTGGGTGGTGTACGCGCCGTCCACCGAGTATTGGGCGCCCGTGACGAAGGCCGCCTGCTCGGAGAGCAGGAAGAGGACCACGTGGGCCACCTCCTCCGCGGTGCCCAGCCTGCCGGCGGGGTGCAGTCCCACGAGGGACGCATAGACGTCCCGGGGCAGGGCCTCCAGGAGCGGGGTGTCGATGTACCCGGGATGCACCGAGTTCACCCGGATGTTCTGGTCCGCGTAGCCGAGTGCCGCGGCGCGGGTCATGCCCGTCACCCCGTGTTTAGCCGTGACGTAGGGAACGGCAGTGGCTGAGCCAACCACTCCCAGGATGGAGGACATGTTCACGATCGCTCCTCCCCCGGCCTTCTGCATTTCGGGGATCTGGAAATACATTCCGTAGAAGACCGAATTGAGGTTCACGTCAATGACCCGGCGGTACCCCTCCAGATCAATCTCTGTCAGCAGCCCCAGCGGACCGCTGATCCCCGCGTTGTTGAAGGCCAGGTGCAGTCCGCCGAACTCGCTGACGGCGGTGTCCACGGCGCCCTTCACATCCTCGGCCGTCCCCACGTCACCCACGGAAGGAACCGCGGTGCCGCCCGCTTCCGAGATGGAGTTCACCACAGCCTGTGCGGCTTCCAGGTCCAAATCGTTGACGACGACGCTGGCGCCCTCCGCTGCCAGCGCCACCGCCGCAGCTTTTCCGATGCCCGACCCTGCGCCTGTCACAAGGGCGGTCTTTCCTGCGAACCGATCAGCCATGGGAACTCCTCCGGTTGGTTGCTTCATTGCCTGGCCGCAATCGTCCCGAGGGGTACCGGCCCGGCTCGTCCCCCTCCATGGTCCCGTCCTGCCTGCGGATGCGGAAGACATCAAACCGGGGTACGGGCCGGGCGCCGCCTAACTGTTGGTGAGGAAACTGGCGGGCAGGGAACTTCGAGTGCCACACTGGGCCGCATGCAGATCCTGATTTCCACCGGAGATATCACCACCAACACTGCGGACGCCATCGTGAACGCCGCGAACTCTTCCCTGCTCGGCGGCGGCGGTGTGGACGGAGCCATCCACCGTGCAGCGG
Source organism: Arthrobacter sp. TJ-58 (assembly GCF_058269295.1). NCBI lineage: Bacteria > Bacillati > Actinomycetota > Actinomycetes > Micrococcales > Micrococcaceae > Arthrobacter > Arthrobacter sp. TJ-58. The sequence goes on along the minus strand of NZ_JBZCNM010000003.1, from coordinate 245,987 downwards.
GACCGGGCTTGCTGGCAGCCTGCCGGGAACTGCGCGCGGGGACCTGGGCAAGCGGCCTCCCCGTCGGAGAGGCGGTGGCCACTCCAGGCTTCCAGCTTCCGGCCCGGTGGGTCATCCACACCGTCGGCCCGAACGCCCGGGCCGGGGAGACCGACCCGGAGCTGTTGGCATCCTGCTTCCGCCGTTCCCTGGATGTTGCCGAGGAACTCGGCGCCGAAACGGTGGCCTTCCCCGCCGTCAGCGCCGGCGTCTACGGCTGGAACCCGGCAACCGTGGCCGCGGTGGCCCTGCGCACCGTTCGGGACTATCCGGCCCGAACCGTCCGGTCCGTGGAGTTCGTGCTTTTCAGCGAACCCGTCGAGCAGGTCTTCCGCAGGGCGGAGCAGGAACTGGCTGCTACTTCAAAAACAGGGACCGAAGACGACCCGTCGTGACCACCAGGCCCAAACAAATCATGACCACGAAGTAGAGCAGGTGTCCGGCGGTTGCCCAGGTCAGCATGCCCACGCTGAGCTGCCGCATCATTTCCACGCCGTGCCAGAGCGGCATCGCCTGAACTACCCATTGGATGGCCTGGGGGTACACGCTCAGCGGATAGAACGTTGCGGAGAACAGGAACATGGGCAGCATGACAAAGTTCACCCACTCCAGCTGCTGGAAGGTCTTCATACAGCTGGTGATCGCCATGCCGAAGGAGGCAAAGCCAAAGGCCACCACCACGGCGGCGGGAATCATGAGCAGCGCCCAGGGCGAGGTCACCAGGCCCATGGCCGCCATGACGGCCGTGAAGCCGGTTGCATACATGGCACCGCGCAGCAGGGCAAGCAGGATTTCCCCGAGCGCGACGTCGAGCGGGCCCAGCGAGGTGGCGAGCATGCCTTCGTAGAGCTTGGCGTAATGGAGCTTGAAGAACACATTCATCGTGGAGTCGTACACCGCTCCGTTCATTGCTGAAACGGCCAGCAGTGCCGGGGCAATGTAGTTGGCGTACCCGATCTCTTCGCCTCCCGGGCCGGCAACGGTACCGATCAGGGAACCCAGTCCAATACCCATGGCCACCAGGTAGAGCACCGGTTCCACGAACCCGCTGATCATGACGGCCCAGTTGCTGCCCCACGTGGCCTTCAGCCCGCGGGCGAACACTGACCGGACGTTCCGGGCATAAAGGGACCCCAGGAAACGGCCCTTCGGGTCCAGCTGTGCGGGTGCCAGGCGCGTCGGCGCCGTCGTTTTTTCTACGGTCATTTTCCCAGCCTCCGGGTGACGTTCCGGCGCGCCAGGACCCAGCCGACAAAGCCGAGAAGCAGCAGATACGCCACATGGACCGCTGTCAGCGCCGGAGCCTCGGCGTAACCGTAGCTGAGGACCCGGCCGAGCTCGGTGGAGTGCCACAGCGGAGAAATCCAGCCGATCCAGCGGATGGCCCCGGGCAGGGACTCCAGCGGAAAGAAGGTGCCGGAGAACAGGAACAGCGGCATCACAATAAAGCGCTGCACCATGGAGAACTGCCCCTTGTCCTGCTCCAGTGACGCGCTGTAGGCCATCAGCGGCATGCCGAAGGCCACGCCGCCAAGAATCGCGGTGAAAATCATTAGCCACGCCGTACCCGGCTGCCCCACTGCACCGAAGAGCAGCAGGAACACAAAGTACGGGGCGGTGGTGATCAGCATCCGGACTGAGAAACCGATCAGATGCCCGTCCACCAGCTGGTTACTGGACAGCGGCGACGCGTTGGGACCGTAGTAGGTGCGCTGCCATTTGAAGCCGCCCAACACCATGTAGGTGTTTTCTTCGGTCGACACCATGATGGCGGCTGTGGCCAGCAGGGCCGGTGCCACGAAGACGAGGTAAGAGACCGTAGCCCCGTTGCCGGCGTCAAACGCCGCATCGCCGGTGTCCACCAGCGACGCCAGCCCCACGCCCATACCAAAGAGGTACACCAGAGGGGTGCCCACCGCGGTCATGAGCACGGTCCACCCGTAGCCGCGCATGCGCCGGATCCAGTGCTCGGCGTAATACACGGCACCAAAGCGCCGTGCCCGGGACGCGGCCTGCTCCGGTGTCAGCGGAGAGCGCAGCCCCAGCACGTCGTGCCGGTTTGCCCCCGCTTTCGCCGCAGGCGTGCCTGATAGCTGCCGCTCAGTCAACGAGGCTCCTACCGGTCAACCGGAGGAACACGTCTTCCAGGGATGAGCGGCGCACCAGCGAGGTGATGGGACGCAGCCCGCGGGAGCCGACCGCTTCCAAAGCGGTCTCGCCGTCGTCTGCGTAAATCAGGACGCGGTCCGGGAGGGTTTCAACCCGGCTCCCGATTCCTTCCAGTTCGGCGGCCACCGTAGTGTTGCGTTCGGAACCAAAGCGCAGTTCCAGCACTTCCCGGGTGGAGTATTCACGGATCAGGGCAGCAGGAGATCCTTCCGCCATGATCTGTCCCTTGTCCACCACCACCAGGCGGTCGCAGAGCTGCTCCGCTTCGTCCATGTAGTGGGTGGTCAGGATCAGCGTGACCCCGGCTTCCTTGAGCCGGAACAGCCGGTCCCAGAGGATGTGGCGTGCCTGGGGATCCAGTCCCGTGGTGGGTTCATCCAGCAGCAGGATCTTGGGATCGCTGATGAGCGACCGGGCGATGGTCAGGCGGCGCTTCATGCCGCCGGAGAGGGATTCAATCTTGGCCTTGGCCTTGTCGGCGAGCTGGGCGAATTCCAGCAGCTCGTCGGCCTTGGGCCCCAGATAGCTCTTGGGCAGGCCGAAGTACCGGCCATAGGCCATGAGGTTCTCGCGCACGCGCAGGTCTTCATCGAGGTTGTCCTGCTGCGGCACCACCCCCAAGTGGGCGCGCACCTCGGGCCCGTACCGGTCCGGGTCCAGCCCCATGACGGTGAGGTCCCCGGAGGTGCGCGTTGACACGCCGCCGATCATTTTCATGGTGGTGGACTTGCCGGCGCCGTTGGGGCCGAGAAGCCCAAAGGACTCCCCCGCGGGGACGTCGAAGCTGATGCCGTCCACGGCATGAAAATCGCCGTAGGTCTTGCGTAGGTTCCGGGCCGAAATGACGGTGGAAGAGGCGGTCTTGGGGACAGTCGGAGAGGGTGTGATCTGCGGCACTCGAACAGCCTAGTGCACCGGTGTGCTGTCGCGGAACATTTGCGGCCGGGCGGCGGGATGCTGCTCCCGCTGCCCGGCCGCCGTCGTGCAGGTAACTCCCTAGGCGAGAATGCCTGCCGTGCGCTCCGCAGCTTCCACCACGTTGGACAGGAGCATGGCCCGGGTCATGGGCCCCACTCCCCCGGGGTTCGGGGAAATCCAGCCGGCCACATCTGCGGCTGCCTTCTCCACGTCTCCGGTGAGGGTGGTCTTGCCGGTGTCGGGGTCGGTGACCCGGGTGACTCCCACATCCAGGACAATGGCTCCGGGTTTGAGGTCCTCGGCCTTGATCATTTCCGGGAATCCGGCGGCGGCCACCACCACGTCGGCCTCGCGCAGGTGCTCAAACAGGTCCACGGTGCCGGTGTGGGCAAGGGTCACGGTGGCGTTGATCGGACGGCGGGTCAGCAACAGCCCCAGCGGACGGCCCACGGTGACACCGCGGCCCACGACGAGCACCTTCTTGCCGGTCAGAGCGATCCCGTTGCGCACCAGCAGCTGCACAATCCCGTGCGGGGTGCAGGGCAGCGGCGACGTCATCGGTTCGCTCACGTTCAGGACCAGCCGGCCCAGGTTCACCGGATGCAGGCCGTCGGCGTCCTTTTCCGGGGCGATCCGCTCCAGGATGGCATTGGTGTCCAGATGCGCGGGCAGCGGCAGCTGCACAATGTATCCGGTGGTAGCCGGGTCCGCGTTCAGCTCATCGATGACCTTTTCCAGGTCCGCCTGGCTGATGTCCGCCGGCAGGTCCCGGCGGATGGAATTAATCCCCACCTGCGCGCAGTCCTTGTGCTTGCCGCCCACATAGGAATGGCTGGCCGGGTCATCGCCCACCAGCACGGTCCCCAGTCCCGGGGTGATCCCGTGCTCGTCTTTCAGCACGCGCACCCGCTCGGTGAGTTCATCCTTGATCTCGCGGGCGGCCTTGCGCCCGTCGAGGATCCGGGCGGCCACCGGCGTTCCGAAGGGAGTTTTCTCTTTCTTCTCCCAGCCGAGGTTAACGCTGTCATTTTCGGGGGTTTCCGTGACGGAACCTTCCATGTTATTTCCCTTCTCCATACTCGTTACCACTCTTCCTGTCCGGGATACAGCGGAAAATCTTCTGCCAGCGCGCTGACCCGTGCGCGCAGCGCGTCGACGTCGGGGGACGGCTTCAGCGCCGCGGCAATAATTTCGCCCACCTCAGTGAACTCTGCAGCCCCGAAGCCGCGGGTGGCCAGTGCGGGTGTGCCGATCCGCAGGCCCGACGTAACCATTGGCGGACGGGGATCAAACGGTACGGAATTGCGGTTTACCGTGATTCCCACGGAGTGCAGCAGGTCTTCGGCCTGTTTGCCGTCCAGAGCCGAATGCCGCAGGTCCACCAGGATCAGGTGGACGTCGGTGCCGCCGGTGAGCACCGAGACGCCGTGGCCGGCGACGTCGGGCGCGCTGAGGCGCTCCGCAATAATCCGGGCGCCTTCCAGCACCCGTTCCTGCCGCTTCCGGAATTCGTCCGTGCCGGCGATCCGGAACGCCACCGCCTTGGCGGCAATGACGTGCATCAGCGGACCACCCTGCTGGCCCGGGAAAACTGCGGAGTTCAGCTTCTTCGCGTATTCCTGCTTGGCCAAAATCATTCCTGAGCGCGGGCCGGCCAGCGTCTTGTGCACCGTGGAGGTGACGACGTCGGACGCGGGCACCGGGGTGGGGTGCAGGCCGGCGGCCACGAGGCCGGCGAAGTGCGCCATGTCCGTCCACAGATAGGCGCCGACTTCATCGGCAATGGAACGGAACGCGTCAAAATCCAGCTGGCGGGGATAGGCGCTCCAGCCGGCGATGAGGACCTGCGGGCGCTCGGCTTTGGCCTGCTCCCGGACCTTGTCCATGTCCACCCGGTAGGTTTCCTCGTCCACGCCGTAGGCGGCCACTTCATAGAGCTTGCCGGAGAAGTTCAGCTTCATGCCGTGGGTCAGGTGCCCGCCGTGGGCCAGGTTCAGTCCCATCAGCTTGTCCCCGGGCTTGATGAGTGCTGCGAGTGCCGCGGCGTTGGCCTGTGCCCCGGAATGCGGCTGCACGTTGGCGAACTCTGCGCCGAACAGGGCCTTGGCCCGCTCGATGGCCAGGTTCTCCGCCACATCCACATGCTCGCAGCCGCCGTAGTACCGGCGTCCGGGGTATCCCTCGGCGTACTTGTTGGTCAGGACCGAGCCCTGCGCTTCGAGGACGGACCGCGGGGCGAAGTTCTCCGAAGCGATCATTTCCAAGGTGCTGCGCTGGCGGGCCAGTTCATCGTTCAGGACGGCGGCGATTTCCGGGTCGACGTCGGATAACTTCGCGTCCGTGACGGGCTGGGTGGATAGTCTCACAAAGATCTCCTGGGGACGGCGTTTAGGGGTCAGGCGACTAAGGCTTGACCTTCGGCCCAGGCGTGCGATCCGTGGTCTGTGCTGCTTGGCCGCTCCCTGGTGGTGACCCACCTAACGCCAGTTGCGACGTAATCATCCTATCGGACGGCGGTCTGCCGCTGCCGAATATGACTTGGCGCGGGCGGGTGGAATAGGTGTCCGGGCGAGCCGGTTGATACACAAATGCATGGATGTTGCCTCGTCGAGGCAGCCAGCGGGCGGAGGACAGGTGACCGTGGAGGACCGGGACGTTGAGGTGGCGGTGATCGGTGCCGGCCAGGCCGGCCTGAGCGCTGCCTTTTATCTCCAGCACCGCGGGTTGGCTGCAGGGCCCGGTTTTGTGGTGCTGGACGCCAATGAGGGCCCCGGCGGAGCCTGGCGCCACCGCTGGGATTCACTCACGCTCGGATCTGCCCACGGCATCCACGACCTGCCGCGCTTTCCGCTGGGGACGCCGGATCCCCGTGAACCGGCGTCTTCCGTGGTCACCCGGTATTACGGCGCCTATGAGGCGGAATTCGGGTTGGAGGTGCAGCGGCCCGTCCGCGTGCTGGCAGTCACCCGTGCGGCTGATGACCGGCTGCACATCAGCACCGACCTCGGAGTGTGGCGTGCACGGCAGGTCATCAACGCCACCGGAACCTGGGACAAGCCCTATTGGCCAAGCTATCCGGGCCAGCGGGAGTTCCGCGGGAAACAGCTGCATACCCGGGATTTCCGCAGGGCCGGCGATTTTGCCGGCCGCAGGGTCCTGGTGGTGGGCGGCGGAACCTCTGCGGTGCAGTTCCTGCTCCAGCTGCACGACGCCGGCGCCCGCACCGTGTGGTCCACGCGGCGGCCTCCGGAGTTCACCAGCCGCCCCTTCGACGCCGAATGGGGCCGCGGCGTTGAACGCGCAGTCCGCGAGCGCACCCGTGCCGGGCTTCCTCCCGTCAGCGTGGTTTCCACCACCAAGATTCTTCTGACCCCGCAATATCAAAAGGGCATTGACGACGGCGTCCTGGTGTCGCGCGGTCCGCTTGCCCGACTGACTCCGGACGGGGCGGTGTTCGCGGACGGCAGCTCCGCCGCTGCCGACGTGGTGCTCTGGGCCACCGGCTTCCGGGCCTCCCTGGACCATCTGGCTCCCCTGCACCTGCGCGAACCCGGCGGGGGCATCCGCATGGACGGGCCAAGGGTTGTGAAGGTTCCGCAGCTGTTCCTGGTGGGCTACGGGGAATCCGCCTCGACCCTTGGCGCCACCCGTGCCGGACGGGCCGCAGCTCTGGCCGCGCTTCAGGGCAGGTCCACGTCCTCCCGGGAGAACTCGGTCACGGTTCCCAGCTCCCAGTCGCGTCGCAGCACGGCATAGGTGACGGAGGCAATCCACCGCCCGTCGTCCAGCGGCCAGTCGTCCCGGTAGTGGGCCTCCTTCAGAAACCCCGACCGCAAAAAGGTCTTGCGCATGGCAATGTTGTCTTCCCGGGTCCGCCCGGCAAACCGGTGCGCCCTGGGCGCCTCATTGAAGACGAGCGAAGTCAGGGCCTGCAGCACGGGAACACCGCTGCCCTGACCCCGGGCCTCTTCCACCAGCCGAAGGTCAAAGACGGGACAGTGGCTCTCAAGCCGCTCCAGGATCGCCAGCCCAAGCCGCTGGTTGTCCCCGAACACCCAGTAGGTGCGGACGCCGTCGGCATCAAAGCGGCCGTCAACAATCAGCTGCCGGACCAGCTCCTCGGACGGAGCCGTAATCCGGTGAAAGGGAAAACTGTTGGTGGTCAGGAATTTGACCAGCTCTTCGACGTCCTTATCGGAAAGGGGCATGAAGGTTACGTCCATTTCCCTAGCCTAAGCGAGCGCTTCCCGGGCGGGTAACCTAGGAACCGTGACTGATTTCTCCGCCGCTTCCGCGTTCACCCTGACCCTGTCCTGCCCGGACCAGCCGGGCATCGTCCACGCCGTGTCCGGAGGCCTGGCCGCCGCCCGGGGCAACATCACCGAATCCCAGCAGTACGGCAGCCCGGAAACGGGCACGTTCTTCATGCGGGTGGACTTCACCGCCCCAGGTTCCCATGCAGACGTGCAGGCCGCGCTGGCACCCGTGGCAGCGGACTTCGGCATGGAGTGGCAGCTGCATGAGGCCGGGAGCCCGGAGCGCACCCTGATCATGGTGTCCAAATCCGGACACTGCCTCAATGACCTCCTGTTCCGGCAGCGGTCGGGCACCCTGCCCATCGAGATTCCCGCCATCGTGTCCAACCACCGGGACCTGGCCGAACTGGCCGCCTTCTACGGCATACCGTTCCACCACATCCCCGTCACGCCGGACACCAAGGACAGCGCCGAGGACCAGCTGCGTGCCCTGATGCAGGACCTGGACATCGACCTGGTGGTGCTGGCCCGCTACATGCAGATCCTCAGCAACGACCTGTGCCGCGACCTCGCCGGCCGGGCCATCAACATCCACCACTCCTTCCTGCCCTCCTTCAAGGGCGCACGGCCGTATCACCAGGCCCATGCCCGTGGCGTGAAGCTGATCGGCGCCACCGCCCACTACGTCACCTCGGACCTGGATGAAGGCCCCATCATCGAGCAGGAAGTGATCCGGGTGGACCACTCCCGGTCCGCCGCGCAGCTGGCGGCCCTGGGCAGCGACGTCGAGGGCCGCACCCTGTCCAAGGCCGTGCAGTGGCACGCCGAGCACCGGGTCCTGCTGGACGGCAAGCGGACCATCGTCTTCAACTGAGGTTCGGTGACGCATCCTGCCCGGCGCGCCGCTAGGCTGGCGGGATGGCATACCTCATCCCGCTCCGGGGCAAGACTCCGCAGGCAGATCCGTCCGTTTTCCTCGCCCCCACCGCCTCGCTGATAGGCGACGTGGTCATGGCTGAGGATTCCAGCGCCTTTTACGGCGTCTGTGTCCGGGGAGATTCCAACTCCATCCGGGTCGGCGCCGGCAGCAACCTGCAGGACAACGTGGTGCTGCACGCAGACCCCGGTTTCCCCACCACCGTGGGCCAGCGGGTCAGCATTGGTCACAGCGCTGTTGTCCACGGCTGCACCATTGAGGACGACTGCCTCATCGGCATGAGCGCTACGGTCATGAACGGCGCCGTGGTAGGTGCCGGCTCACTGGTGGCGGCCGGAGCGGTGGTGCTGGAGGGAACCGTCATTCCGCCGCGTTCCCTGGTGGCAGGCGTACCGGCCAAGGTTCGGCGTGAACTCACCGAGGAGGAGTTCGACGGCGTGCGGCAGAACGCCGTCAGGTACCTGGCCACCGCCGCCGCGCACCGCGAAGCGGTCCAAACCGCCTGAGCACGGGTGGCAATAGAAACCCCCGGGACCGGGGAACCGGTTCCCGTCTTGACCGAACGTTCCCCGGGCGTTGTACTGACGTAGCACGCCTCTGCGATTCATCGTTGGTTCTCACGGGCTGCAGAAATGACAACGGCGTCTTTCCGGGAGGGCTGGGTATCACCATGCGAGCGCGAGCATCAGTGCCACAACCCGGCGAGGACAGCACCCCCGGCAGCCGGCACATCCCCGCACCGCCGTGCGTGTACACAGGGGCGCCCAGTCCGGTGCAAAAAACCGGCCGGACCCTGCGGTGGGGTGTCGTTGCCACGGGCAATGTGGCAACGAAGGTCACCGAGGATATTGCCCGGCTCGAAGATGCGGTCCTGCATGCGGTCAGCTCCTGCACCGAGGAGGCAGCAGCGCAGTTCGCAGAACACTTCGGATTCACCCGGACCTATTTCGACGAGGGAGGGGTTAAGGGCTACCGCATCCTGATTGATGATCCCGAGGTGGACGTTGTCTACATTGCTGCCCCGCACGCACAGCACTACGACATTGCCCGGGAGGCCCTGCTGGGAGGAAAGCACGTCCTCTGTGAAAAATCCCTGACGGTCAACGCCCGGGAATCCGAAGACCTGATCGCACTGGCCTCCTCCAGCGGACTGTTCTTGATGGAGGCGGTCTGGACCCGGTTCCTGCCCTGCATCAACCGCATCTGGGACATCCTGAGCCAGGGCGAACTGGGCGAGGTGCGCTGGGTCCAGGCTGATCTGGGATTCCGGGCTCCGCCTGATCCCGCCAGCCGTCTCTGGGATGCGGCAGCCGGCGGCGGAGCTTTGCTGGACCTGACCGTTTATCCCCTGACGCTGGCACTGGGCGCACTGGGGTTCCCCCTGCACATATCCGCCGTCGGCACCTTGAACGACGACGGCGTGGACATCCAGAATGCTCTCCTGCTCACCTACGCTTCGGGGGCCTCGGCGCAGCTGGCCTCTTCGCTGGTTTCGGAATGCACGCGCACGGCCACGATCTCCGGGACCGAAGGGTGGCTTCGCACCGGAACTCCCCTGCACAACCCGGTGGAACTCACCGTGCAGCCGCGCGGCGGAGAGCAGCGGGTCGAACGCTTCCCCCAGATAGGCAACGGATACACCTATGAGCTGCGCGAAGCGACCCGGTGCATCCAGTCCGGTCTGGCCGAATCACCGACCATGAGCTGGGAACACTCGCTGGCAAGCATGCGTCTGTTCGATGAAGCCCGGCGCCAGATGGGCCTGAAATACGTCAGTGATACCCCGGCCCGCTCCGGCTAACGGAAATACGGCACGCAAAAGCGGTCCCGCAAAGTGCAGGACCGCTTTTGATGTGTATGGCTACTCAGGCGTTGCGGACGTTGTCCTTGGCCTCTGTTGCGCTCCCCTTGACGTCTTCAGCAGCGGACTGGCCTTCCTGCTTGACGTTCTGGGCGGCGTCAGTTGCTGTTGCCTTGACGTTCTCCATGGCTTCCTGCGCGGGCTCCTTGAGCCCCTGCGCCATTTCCTTGGCTGCGTCGGTGACCTGGTTCGTGAGGGGCTCGGCAGCGGTCTTGAGGTTGTCCGCTGCGACGCGCTCCTTGTCTGTGGCCGGGATCAGCGAAGCCGCCAGCAGTCCGGCGCCGAAAGCAATCAGGCCTGCGGCGATCGGGTTGCCCTGGGCCTTATTGGCAAGGTTCTGCGGCGCATCGCCCACTGCGGAGCCGGCACGGGACATGCCGCTGGCGGCCGAATCGGTGCCGGAGTGCATTTTGTCTGTCATCTGATCTGCTGCTCCCATCACTTTGTCCTTGACACTGTCCTTGACGCCGAAAACTGCGTCCTTAACCTTGTCCGTCTGTCGCTGGACAATGTGGGAAGGCGTCACCTTGTCAGCCACGGCGTCCACGTTGGTTCCGAGGCGGCGGCGGGTCTCTTCAATGTCTGCGCGTATTGCGTCCGGGTTATCGCTCATCGTGCGTCCTCATTCGGTTTCAGGGTTCCGGGTATTTCCTGCAGCGTTTCGGAGGTCTGCGGCATGCCCTTGATCTTTCGCATCTCCTTGCGTCCGCGCATAGCGAGGATCGCGGCAACGATGCCCCAGATCACGGCGACAATCAACCCCGACCAGCCAAGGCCGATCAGGTCACCGAGTGCCTGCCAGAGCGCGATGGACAGGAACAGGAGCACAAAGTAACCGGCCAGTGCAGCACCGGCAAACATGCCCGCTCCCTTGCCGGCCCGGGTGGCTGACTGCTTCAGCTCAACCTTGGCCAGCTCCACCTCTTGGCGCATGAGGGTGGACATATCCGCCGTCACCTGGCCGAGAAGATCGCCCAGTGACGTGCTTTCAGCTGCTGTGGGCGGCGGTTCAGGGATTTCGGTACTCATTAGTGCCGACCACCGTTAAAGGGATCAGCCGCGCGGGTTCCCGATCCGGGAAGCTGATCATCGGATACCGGAGGACGGCCAGTCGGGACAGTGGGCTCTGTGCCGAACGGATCCTGGGAGACTCCCCCGGGGTTCACTGTCCCTGTACCGGCTGCGTAGGTGGGCTGCACGGCGGGTTCCGGAGGGTAGATCGTTTCCGGGATGGTGGTGCTGCCCGTGGCGGCACCGGTACCGGTTGCCGTCGGCGCGCCGGTTCCTGCAGTCTGGCTGGGAACTCCTGCGCTAAGACCCTTGTTCATACGGCCGGCCAGGAAACCTGCTCCTGCAGCCATGGCCAGGAAGGCGACGGGGCGGCGACGGGCGAAGCCCTTGACTTCCTCCACCAGCGAACCCGGGTTGCGGTTATCCAACCACGAGGCCACAGATGAGGAACGCTCAGCGGCCTGGCGCACCAGATCGGTGGCAACACCGGACTGTTCGGAATTCTCCGCCATGGAGTGCAGCTCGCCGGCGACCGATCGGAGTCCTTCAGCAACCTTCTGCTGCTGCACTCCTGCCTGCTCCGTCAGGTCGCTCCGCGCCTGGTCAAACAGGTCGCGGGCATTTGCTGCGGCTTCGGAGGCAACGCCGGCTGCTTCCGTCTTGGCTGTTTCGGCAACGTGAGCAGCGCTTCCGGCTGCATCCCGGGCCACACCTGATGCCTCGTCCTTGGCAGCTCCGGCCTTTGCTGCCTTGGGATCCGCTGAACTGCCCTGGGTGGGGGTAGCAGCATGGCTTCCGTCTCTGGGCCACTCGTTCTCTGTCATCGTCACTCTCTCTCCTAAATCGTTGCGGATGAAGAATCAGAATCCTGCCGATGAGGATTACCGTTACTGATGACATGATCATAAGCACACTTAGTATGGATTCGTAAAGTTGAAGCTAAGCAGACTTAGCTTCATTCTGCCGGGGAACCGCTGCACTCTTGTGGACGGTGGCCAGGGCGTGGTTGGGTGGCATTCACGGCGGGCACCTATTCTACGGACAGAGGTGCCGCCCCATATGTCCGCAGTTACAAGGGAGATTCCAGTGGCAGGAAATTTGTTCGCTCGATCTGTTCACGACCTCACCGCGGCAGCCTGGTTCGGCGGCTCGCTGATGGGTGCGGTAGGCCTCAACGGGGCTGCTGCAGAGGCGAAGGACCCGACGGAACGGGCCAGGCTCTCCAGCTTGGGCTGGAAGAAATGGGCACCGCTTCAGGCGGCCGCCATCATCGGCCATTTTGTGGCAGGCCTGGCCATTGTCGGGGAAAACAAGGGCCGCGTGGCCAAGCAGGACGGCGTTGGATCCCTGACCGTTTACAAGACCGGCGTCACAGTGATCGGCGCCCTGGTGACGTTCTACGCAGGGATGGTGGGACGGAAGGTTGAAAAGTATTCGGAGGAGGGTGCGGTTGGTGCAACCGAGCCGAATCCCACGGCGTCCAAGGAACTGCAGTCGGCCCAGCGGCAGTTGAAGCTGCTGCAGTGGTGCATCCCCGTTTTCTCCGGAGCAGTGATCGTCATGGGAGCCCAGCACGGTGAGATGCAGCGCGCTTCCAACGTCCTCAAGGGCCTGATGAAATCCTAGGTTCCCCGTCCCGGAAGCGGAGCCGGACGCACGTTCTGTCTCACCCCCCGAAACACGCTATACATCCTTCGGCGCCCATGGTTATCTTCAGACGATGGGCGCCGAAGTTAACAGCAAGACATACAGCCGGGAGCAGCGGACACGGTACCGCCAGCGACTCCTTGAAAACCTTGACCGGTTTGCCGGTTACCTTTCAACGGCGCAGTTCGCAGACACTGCCAGTATTGGCTTGGAACTGGAGCTGAACCTGACAAACACGGACTTCACCCCCGCGCTGCGCAACGCCGCCGTTCTGGAGCAGATCGCCGATCCTGCGTTCCAAACGGAAATCGGCGCTTTCAACATTGAGATGAACCACCCCGCACTGTCTATCGGCGGCTCAGGCCTGCGGGATCTCGAGGACAGCCTCCGCTTCCAGCTGAACCGGGCAGACTCCCGTGCGGCCGAGGTGAATACGGATATTCTCATGGCGGGAATCCTGCCCACCCTCCGGCCAAACCTTTTGGAAGACAAGGAATGGCTCAGCGCCGGCAAACGCTATGCCGCGCTGAACACCTCGGTGCTCCAGGCACGCGGCGAAGACGTGCACGTGGACCTGCGCGGCATTGAGTCGCTGTCCTTCTACGCTAAAAACATTTCCCCCGAAGCCGCCTGCACGTCAGTGCAGCTGCACCTGGAGGTGAGCCCGGAGGACTTTGCACCAGCCTGGAACGCCGCCCAGATGATCGCCGCTCCCCAGGTGGCGCTCGCTGCAAATTCGCCCGTCTTCATGGAACGAATCCTGTGGCATGAAACCCGGGTTGAGCTTTTCAAGCAAGCCATCGACACCAGGCCTCCCGAAATGCGCAACCAGGGAGTGCGGCCCCGCGTGTGGTTCGGAGAACGCTGGATAACCTCAATCTTCGACCTCTTCGAGGAGAATGTCCGGTACTTTCCCGCGCTGCTCCCTGAACTCTCCCGCAGCAGCGGCGGGTCCACGGCCGCCGGAGCCCCTCTGCTCCCGGAGCTCCGCCTTCACAACGGCACCGTCTACCGCTGGAACCGGCCCATTTATGATCCCGGCGAGCACACACCCAACCTGCGGCTGGAGAATCGGGTTCTCCCGGCCGGCCCCACAGTGCTGGACGTCGTGGCCAACGCAGCGTTCTTCTACGGTCTGGTCCAGCATCTGCGCACCTCCGAGCGCCCGCTCTGGACCCGACTGGCCTTCAAGAGCGCCGCAGACAACTTCCTGGCCTGCGCACGCAACGGTCTGGAAGCTACGGTGTACTGGCCCGGCATCGGCGAGACGCCGGTGGCCGAACTGATTCTCCGCCACCTGATCCCCCAGGCAGCAACCGGGCTGGCGGAACTGGGCGTGGACCAGGAATTAATCGGCCGCTATCTGGACGTCATCCGGGAGCGTGCCCGCACCGAGCAGAACGGCGCCTCCTGGCAGATCGCGTATCTGCGCCGCTTGGAGAGTCAGGGCATGGAACGCAGGCCTGCACTTGTAGAACTCACCCGCAGATACTGGGAAAACATGCACACGAATGCCCCCGTCCACGAGTGGCCGGTGGACTGAGGCCCTCTGCCGCGGATTTTTGGTTCTGCATTTTTGGCATCAATTTCGGCCTCGGTTCTGGCAGTCAGATTGTGTGACTGCTAGCCTAATTTCATAACTTGAGTCGAGCTGACTCAAGTTACCGACCTTCTGAAGTTCCGATTAATGATTCGCCTGCCTGGCAGGTGGGCGTCAAAGGAGTTGATGATAATGGCGATGAAGTTCGATCCATTCCGCGAGCTCGACCGGATGGCAGGAGCCCTTCTCGATCCCCGGCAGCGGCTGCGGCTGATGCCCATAGATCTTTACCGCGAGGGCGACCACTACATTCTGAATGCCGATCTGCCGGGCATCGATCCGGGTTCGGTGGACGTGGATGTGGACGGCCAGCTGCTCACCATCCGGGCCGAGCGAACCATCCAGGCTTCCGACGGCGTCACATGGCTGACCCGGGAGCGCGAATCAGGCACCTTCCTCCGCCAGCTCAACCTGGGCCAGGGAATCGACATTGAGGGAATTTCCGCCACCTATGAAAACGGTGTCCTCAGTGTCCTGATCCCGGTCAGCGAACGGTCCAAGCCTCGCAAGATTGAGGTGTCCTCCTCCTACAAGGATTCGAACACCATCAGCGGCCAGTCCAGTTCTGAATCGGTGACCTCATCAACCTCGAGCAGCTCCGGCTCCGATTCAGGCTCCTCGGGTTCCGGCTCCATGGGATCGGGTTCATCCGGATCCGGCTCGATGGGCTCCGGCGGAGACCAGGGCTCCGGCATCTAGCGGGTCTTGAACATAACGACGGCGGCGCCCCACCCGTGAAGGTGGGGCGCCGCCGTCGTTATGCGCTGAAGCAGCTGGGAATTAGCCCAGGCGGGTCTTCAGGTTGGCATCGAGCTCAGCGAGGAATTCCTCGGTGGTCAGGTATGCCTGGTCCGGGCCGACCAGGGCAGCCAGGTCCTTGGTCATCTTGCCGGACTCGACGGTCTTGATGACAACGTCTTCAAGGGTCTCGGCGAAGTTGATGACCTCGGGGGTGTTGTCCAGCTTGCCGCGGTGCATCAGGCCACGGGTCCACGCGAAGATCGAGGCGATCGGGTTCGTGGAGGTGGGCTTGCCCTGCTGGTGCTGGCGGTAGTGGCGGGTGACCGTACCGTGTGCAGCTTCGGCCTCAACGGTCTTGCCGTCCGGGGTCATCAGCACGGAGGTCATCAGTCCCAGCGAGCCGAAGCCCTGTGCCACGGTGTCGGACTGGACGTCGCCGTCGTAGTTCTTGCAGGCCCAGACGTAGCCGCCTTCCCACTTCATCGCGGAGGCAACCATGTCATCGATCAGACGGTGCTCGTAGGTGAGGCCGGCTGCTTCGAACTGGTCCTTGAACTCGGCGTCGAAGACTTCCTGGAACAGGTCCTTGAACTGGCCGTCGTAGGCCTTCAGGATCGTGTTCTTGGTGGAGAGGTACACCGGGTAGTTGCGCTGCAGGCCGTAGGCGAAGGAAGCGCGGGCGAAGTCCTTGATGGAATCGTTGAAGTTGTACATACCCATGGCGACGCCGCCGTCGTCACCGTAGGTGACAACCTCGGTCTTGATTTCCTCGCCGCCGTCTTTGGGCGTGTAGGTCAGCGTCAGGGTACCGGCACCGGGAACCTTGAAGTTCGTTGCCTTGTACTGGTCACCGTGAGCGTGGCGGCCAATGATGATCGGCTTGTTCCAACCCGGCACCAGGCGCGGGATGTTGGAGATGATGATCGGCTCGCGGAACACCACGCCGCCGAGGATGTTGCGGATGGTCCCGTTCGGGGAAACCCACATCTTCTTCAGGCCGAATTCTTCAACACGGGCCTCATCCGGGGTGATGGTGGCGCACTTGACGCCCACACCGTGTTCCTTGATGGCGTTGGCAGCGTCAACAGTGACCTGGTCATCGGTGGCATCGCGGTTCTGGATGGAGAGGTCGTAGTACTTCAGGTCTACGTCCAGGTACGGATTGATCAGGCGGTCCTTGATGAACTGCCAGATGATGCGGGTCATTTCGTCGCCGTCGAGTTCTACGACAGAACCCACAACCTTGATTTTCTCAGCCACACGATCTCCTTGTGTGTTGGTGGGCACCGAACATGTCATGCGGCATGACGGAACCCGTCTTTTTGGCTTGTATTTGAGTCCAACTATGCCACAGCCCACTCGAGGCTCCCTAAACTCCGGGACGGCCGCTTAAGCCCGCCGCCCCGGAGGTTGGGTGGTGCCGGAAGAGCATCCCGGCACGCTCTGCGAGGCGCTTAGTGGAAGAAGTGGCGTGCGCCGGTGAAGTACATCGTGACTCCGGCAGCGTTGGCTGCTTCGATAACTTCGTTGTCACGGATGGACCCGCCGGGCTGGACCACGGCGCGGACTCCGGCATCGAGCAGAATCTGCAGGCCGTCGGCAAACGGGAAGAACGCATCCGACGCCGCCACGGCGCCGCGGGCACGTTCTTCTTCCGGCCCGCCGAGGGTATTGGCCCGTTCCACGGCAAGCCGGCACGAATCAACCCGGTTTACCTGACCCATGCCAACGCCCACTGACGCACCGTTGTTGGCCAGCAGGATGGCGTTGGATTTCGCCGCCCGCACAGCTGTCCAGGCGAAGGCAAGGTCGGCCAGCGTTGAATCGTCGGCGGCGGGACCGGACACCAGGGTCCAGTTCTCCGGCTGGTCGCCGTCTGCCTGCATCTTGTCCGATTTCTGGACCAGCATGCCACCCGAGACCTGGCGGAACTCGGCCGCGCTGCGCCCGTACCCGTCGGGCAGGGTCAGCAAGCGGATGTTCTTCTTTGCGGAGAGGATCTCCACTGCTGCGGGTTCGAAGTCCGGGGCGATCACCACCTCGGTAAAGATGTCCTTGACCGTCTCGGCCATGCCGGCAGTGACTGTCCGGTTGGCCGCAATCACTCCGCCGAAGGCCGATACGGGATCGCAGGCGTGTGCCTTGGCGTGCGCATCGGCGATGGGATCGGCAGCATCCGGGGAGGCGACCGCAACCCCGCACGGGTTGGCATGCTTCACGACGGCCACGGCCGGTTCGCTGAAATCGAAGGCTGCACGCAGGGCGGCATCGGCGTCTACATAGTTGTTGTAGGACATCTCCTTACCGTGCAGCTGGTCTGCCTGCGCCACCCCGGGCTGCGCACTCTTGTCTGCATAGAGGGCCGCTTCCTGATGCGGATTCTCGCCGTAGCGCAAAACCTCGGACCGCTCCAGCGCGAGCCCGGTGTAAGCCGGCCAAGTGGTGCCTTCGTCGGTTCCGTCGCCGAACTGTTCTGCCGTCCAGGCCGCCACTGCCGTGTCATAGGCGGCAGTAGAGGCGAAGGCCTCAGCAGCAAGACGGCGTCGCTGCTCCAGGTCAAACCCGCCTTCGGCGGCTGCCGTGACAACCTCGGCATACTTGGCCGGGTTGACGATCACGGCCACAGAGGGGTGATTCTTTGCAGCGGCACGGACCATTGAGGGACCGCCGATATCGATCTGCTCCACCACCTCATCCGGGCTGGCGCCTGACTTTACGGTTTCCACGAACGGGTAAAGGTTCACCACCACGAGGTCGAAGGGTTCAATCTCCATTTCCTCAAGCTGGGCCACATGATCCGCACGTCGCCGGTCCGCGAGAATGCCGGCATGGACACGCGGGTGCAGCGTCTTGACCCGTCCGTCCAGGCATTCAGCGAAGCCCGTTACCTCGGAAACTTCCGTGACGGCTACACCTGCAGCGGCAATCTGCCTGGCTGTGGAACCGGTGGAAACAATGCTGACACCGGCTGCGGAGAGGCCCTGAGCCAGTTCCGTCAAACCGGTCTTGTCATAGACCGAAATCAAGGCCCGGCGGATGGGTACACGGTTCAGCGGCTGAGAGCTCACGCAATATCTCCAAAGTAAGAGGGTGTCGGTGGCTACAGTTTAGGTCACACGGCCCCGTCGGACGGAGTGTGAAGCTGAGACGGGTGATCCCCGGTTGACCCCTGCTGGCTCTTGTCCTGTCTCTTGTCCTGTCCCTGCTCCCGCCGGCCGCTCCATCCCTCCCGCTGGACTGCCTCCTATCCACTGCTGGCCTGCCAATATTCGCCGCCGGACTGCCCATATCCACCACGGGACTGTCCCATATCCACCGCAGGATTGCCCATATTCACCTCTGGCCTGCCAATATCCGCCGCTGCTCCGCAAGCGATCTATCGCTGGCCTGGAAGCGGCGGCGCGATTGAGCGGTAGCTGTGGCCTGTTGGCGTAGTCGTTACTACCGTGTGCCGGCCCGTCCGGTCCATACTCCTTTTATCCACGCCCGCCCGATCCCTTTCCCTACAGGGCGCCGGTGTTTCTTCACATCGGGCCGCCCACCCGGGTGCTTCTTTGGCTTGGTTGCAGGCCTCGCACAGCCCCTGGATATTCTCGATGCTCGTGGGGCCTCCGTCGCGGAAGGGTTTTACGTGGTCATAATGCCGAATCGGCGCACCGCACCAAGGTGTCCGGCAGATCTGGTCGCGGGCCGCTATCACCCGGGCCAATCCTTCCGGAACCAGCCTGGCCCGGGAGTCCATGGCAGTGAGCCTGCCGCTGCCCGGTGCTGTGTAAAGCCGGCGAAGCCATACTTCCGTGCGGGGCTTTCTTCGGACTCCCCGAGGCTCTCCCCTATCCATTCCTCGGGTTTTGCCACTGTCCACGCCTTGGATTCCGTCCCAACCCAAGCCCTGGATTCCGTCCCAACCCACGCCCTGGATTGTGTTCCCGCCCACGCCCTGGATTGTGTTCCCGCCCACAGCTTTGGTTTTGTCACTATCCCTGCCCGTGGTCTCGTCACTGCTGCGCAACAGGTCCCGTGCCCACTGTGCCGGAACCACTCCATATCCGGCCAGCAGGGCCGGTTCGGCGCCGTCGGGAATGTGCACACCAGCGGACTCACCAGCGGACTCATCCGGATCGCCGGAAACTGTCCGGACCGGGTCTCCGCCCTTTCCGGTGCTGTGGCTCCCGACCCCACAATTTCCGCCGCTGCAGTTTCCGGCACCTCCGCTCCCGGCTCCGCTGTTGCCAGCCACGCAATTTCCCGCTTCACCCTTTGGCAGAATGCCGTGGAGCAGCGTCCTGTCCGTCATAATCAGCTGCACCTCCACCCGCAGGTCCTCCGCTCGGGCCTGACCCGTCAGCAGCTCAACAAAGGTGTCGGCCATGACTTGCCCCTTAGAGCGGGGATCGCCCGAGGCACGCGCCTGATCCGCCTTCCGCGTCAACGCAGCCATCACTCCCACGCCCTGAGCCACCGGCAGCAGTGCGCTCACGTACGCCATGGTGTCCGGTGCCGGGCGGCAGGAAACGAAACGATCCGAGGCTGCTTTCGCCGCTCGATTCACCACGCTGAGCGGATCCAGTCCGTAGGCCAGGGTCTTGATGGCGGCAATGAGTTTCCGATCCCCCAGCTGTCCCAGCGCCGCTTGGTCCCCCGCGATCAGTTCGTCGACCTTCTGCCGGTGGGACAGCGTTAAACACGCCGTCTCCCGCACTAAAATTGTGGCGCGCCATTCACTGATGACTCCGAGGCTCAGCGCCCGCAGGGTATGCGGCATCTCAGCGCTCAGGATCCTCGCCAGCCCCAGCAACCGGGTACCGGTGTGCGGTGATTCGCGCCGGGCTAACCCAATTTGAGCTGCCACGCCCCGACCGAGCTGGTCTGCTTTCACTCCTGCACGAGCCTGGCTGCGACGGGAAGACTCGTCAAAAACCGCGGCTGCCCGTGCCTGCGCGGCACAAATGGAGCCCTTGAGTTCCTCCAACATGCGAATGTGATCGATCAGCTGCAGCCGTACCGCTGCTTCCGCAACTTCCAAACCAGCGGCATCCAACACCGGACCATCCACGACCACGTCGCCCAAGACAGCACGACCCACGACCACGCCGTCCGGTACCGGACCGCCCATGACCTCGGCATCCGACACAGCACCGTCCAAGACCTCGCCACCCGACGCTGCTCGCCGGTCCGGACTCGCATCCATGCTGTGTCGATCCTCGGCTGGTGGATAGTACATACCTTCTATTTTAGTGATCGGGAGCACATAATGAGCGGAATCGCGATACGGGAAAGATACTCTAATGCGCTCCGCTCGCCACCATCCCGCGCCCGAACCGGGAGCCACGCAAACCGGAACGCCGTCACCTCCGTTCGCCAGGACTGCCCTATATGGAAACACGGCCCGGGTCCGGTCTCCCGCTTCTAAGTTTTCCCGTCGTCAGGGGTTCCCCCATAGTCCGGCCCGCGGGGTACAGTTTCTTCGGACCGCCGCTCAGCCTGTCCAACCCACGATATTCCGCCCCTTCGAAAGCGCGCGCCCATGACAACGACAAGCACCCTGCCCACGGGCGACGAGGTAGTCCAGAACCTGCCCTGGAAGTGGAAGGTTCAAGGCCGGATTTTTATTATCGGCGGCCTCGGTTTCATGTTCGATGCCTGGGATGTGACCCTGAACGGGGTCCTGATTCCCCTGCTCTCCAAACACTGGGATCTGGCGCTGGGCCAGGCAGCCTGGATTGGCACGGCAAACCTGCTGGGCATGGCCATCGGGGCGTTTGTGTGGGGGTCCATTGCCGACTCCATCGGACGCAGGAAAGCCTTCACAGCCACGCTGCTGGTCTTTTCACTCTTCACGGTGCTGGGCGCGTTTTCCCCGGACATCATCTGGTTCTGCATCTTCAGGTTCATGGCAGGCTTTGGGCTGGGCGGCTGCGTCCCGGTGGACTACGCATTGGTGGGTGAGTTCACGCCGCGGAAGCAGCGCGGCCGGGTACTGACGGCAATGGACGGCTGGTGGCCGGTGGGGGCAGCCCTGTGCGGCGCCACCTCTGCCCTGATCATGGCAACGCTCGCTGACTGGCGTTTCACCATGCTGGTCATGGTGCTGCCCGCACTGCTGGTTTTCTGGGTCCGGCGCTCCGTCCCGGAATCTCCCCTGTTCCTGGTCCGCAAGGGCCGCACCGCTGAAGCCGAAACAGTCATAAACGGGCTCATCAGGAGCACCGGTTCCACGGTGACCAACTGGCGGCTGCCTGAACCCGAAGAGCCTGCAGCCCTGTCAATGCGCGCTGTGGGAACCCAGTTGCGCGACCTCTGGCGGTACAGCTGGAAAATCACTGTGGCCTCCTGGTCCCTCTTCTTCACCATCCTGCTGGTCTACTATCTGGCGCTGACCTGGATGCCGAAAATTCTCGTGGACTCCGGCTTCAAGGAATACGCCGCATTCCTGACCACGTCGGGGATGGCCGCCGTCGGGCTCCTGGGAGTAATCGCTGCCGCCCTGCTGGTGGAACGCGTGGGACGCAAATGGATCCTGACCGTCACCGGTCCGCTGTCCGCGCTGATCCTGGTGGTTGTGGCGCTGGTCCTGGACGTTCCCGCCGCAGCTACGGGTTGGTTGCTGGCCTACGGATTTGTGGTGCAGGTGGCCATCCCGGTGCTGTACGCCTACGTTTCGGAGCTGTATCCCACTGAGCTGCGGGGCAGCGGGTTTGGCTGGGCCTCCACGGTGAGCCGCATCGGTGCCGGATTCGGGCCGCTGATTTTCGTCTCCATCGCATGGCCATATTTGGGCCTGCCGCTGTCCTTCGGGCTGGCCGGAGTACTCGTGGTGCTGGCCGTGCTGTGGATGATGCGCTTTGCACCGGAGACCAAGGGCGCCGCACTGGACTAGTCCGGCGTGTGCCGTGCCGGGCTGGCCCGGCGTGCGCGGGCGGCATTCCTAAACCTCGAGGGTGGGCAGTCCCTCGCTGCTGATTCGATGCAGGGTTTCGATCAGCAGCCGGCGTTCCTGAACCTTGATCCGCTCATGCAGGGTTTCCTCGGTATCACCGTCGAGCACTTCGACGGCGGCCTGCGCGAGGATCGGACCGGTGTCCACGCCTGCGTCGGCAATGTGCACGGTGCAGCCGGTGACCTTCACTCCGTAGGCCAGCGCGTCGCGCACCCCGTGCGCGCCCGGGAAGGACGGCAGCAGGGCAGGGTGCGTATTCAGGTAGCGGCCCTCGAATGTCTTGATGAAGTGCTCATCGACGATGCGCATGAACCCGGAAGACAGTACGAGGTCCGGTGCATAGGATGCCACCTGGTCCGTCAACGCCAGATTCCACTGGGACCGCTCGGCGTAATCGCGGAAGTTCACCACGAAGGTGTCATAACCGGCATCGGCGGCCCGCTGCACTCCGAGGGTTCCGGGGCGGTCCGCACCGACGGCGGCAATTTCGACGTCGAGTGTCCCAGCCGCCACGGCGTCCAGCACAGCCTGAAGGTTGGATCCGGTACCGGACACGAGAACAACAATGCGCATGCGTCAACCTTAGGCTCAGCCGTCGCCTAGGGTTAAACCATGAACAACGACGGCCGCGCCCCTGACCAGACTCCTCCGCCGTTGCAGCAGGCGCCCGAAAAGCCCGCTGCCACCGACGAACAGAAGCAGAGTGCCCGCGGCTACCTGCGGATTTTCGTGGCGCTGGTCATTGCCGTGCTGCTCACATCCGGGCTCGCGCTGCCCTGGAAGCTGGTGCCGCTGGTGCTGGGAGTTGCCGCCGTCGTCGTCGGCATTATGACGCTCCTGAAGGTGCTGCGCTCCAAGCTCGGTTCCGTGCCGGTCTTTGTCACGACTCTCGGCCTGGTGGCGTCCGTGATGATGGTGGTGGGCCTGGGACTGGCGGTGGCCACCTGGGACAGCACGCAAAAGCTTGAGACCTGCCTGGGCAATGCGCTCACCCTGGAAGCGGAAAAGAACTGCCAGTCCGACTTCAGCAACGGCATCTTCCCTCGCTGAAAAATCTCCGGCGGACCCTCGCAAAGCTGGGGAATCTGGCCGCCGTCTGCATTCTGGTAACCCTGCTGGGCCTGTTGGCCGGGCCGGCGCTGGTGGGGCTGCGGCCGCTAACCGTTCTCAGTTCCTCCATGGAGCCCGCGCTGCACCCCGGGGACGTGGTCCTGGTGCGCGGCGTCGATCCTGCTGCCCTCCGGATAGGTGACGTGCTGACCTACCTGCCGCCGGGAAGTCCGGCGGATGCACTTCCCGTCACCCACCGGCTGACCGGTTTCACTGCCGGCCCCGACGGGGCGAGGGAGCTGATCCTCCGGGGCGACGCCAATTCGCTGCCTGACGCGCCGCTTCCGCTCTCAGCCCTGCAGGGCAGGGTGGTGGCCACGATTCCCAACCTCGGGCTGTTGGACCTGCCGGCGCAGCGCGGCGACCTGGCCTGGATCCGCCCGGCGCTGGCCCTGGGGATGTTTGGCTACGCCGCGCTGCTGTTTTTCCAGTACTTCCGTCAGCGGCGTTCTTCACGCTCCAGGAAGGGGCCGACGGCGTAGCCCACCACCACGCCCACAGCCACTTCCGCGGCAATCCAGAGGCCGGTCCACAGCGGATCTGCCCCTACATCAACAAACCGGCCGATCCCCGCTGATCCTCCCGAAATGAGGACCGCACCCGCGGCCAGGATCCCCGAGACCAGACCCACGAACACGCCCAGCAGGAGCGTGGAAACCGGGGCGGTGAACCAGCGGGCCCTGATCTTCAGGGACAGCCACTCGTCAAAGTGGTTTTCGCCTTCGCGCAGGAACCACCAGCCGGCCAGGAATCCGGCAATCACGGGCAGGATGAGCGCAGCAATGGCGTACTCTCCCCCGCCGGCAGGGAGCGCGGCCAGCACCGGAACGGCCGGAAGCGGACCCACCGTCGTTTCCAGCGGGCTGATGAGGCTTCCGGTCCCGATGGAGAACCCGGCGCCCGAGGTCCAGCCCAGTGCCCAGCCCATAAAGTTCGGGACGAGCCCCAGTTCGACGACGGTCAGTACCGCACTGCCAACGATTCCGGCGTCGAGGTACTGGTAAACAGTGACAATTTCCGCCCAGCTCATGGCCAGGGCCACGGCAACCAGCAGGGCCGAGAAGCCCAGCGCCGCAGTCACGCCCACCGCGCCGGCGCGAACGACGGCCCAGACATAGGAGCCGGCCCAGCGCGAGTGCTGGCTGGTGCGGGAAATCCAGTCCGTCAGGTCCATGCCGATCAGCCGCACCCAGGATCCGGCTTCCCTGCGGGCACCGACAAAGATGCCCAGTCCGGCCGAACCCAGCGGAATCAGTGCTCCCGCGGCCACCGAGATGGAGACGTCTTCATTTGCCGAGAAGTAGGCGGCCACGCCGCCGAGGATGGCGTAGGTGCCCAGCGCCCCCAGCATTGCCTGCCACAGTTGGTCCGCATACGATGCCCTGGCCAGCCGCCGCCCTGCACGCCAGGACAGGAAGAACGGAATGAGCGTCAGGCCCAGGGGAAACAGGGACAGCACGCCGGACGTCGCGCCGGTCGCGAGTGTGCCGGCGGGGAAGTTCAGGGTCAGCGGCACACCGTGGATCAGGAGCCAGCCCTGTCCGCCCAGCCGGGCCAGCGACGCGAAATTCCGGTCGGTAAAGCCGTCGGCAAACCAGACGCCGATCAGCGGAAGGAATATCAGCAGGGCGGATAGGACTGCAGCCTGGCCGAGTTCGACCGCGCCCTGCAGCCACAGGGGCATAGGTAGGACACCCGGAGTTTTCGGGCGGGTAAGAAGTTTCATCCCTACTATCGTCCCATCCGAGGCACGGCGGGCCGTTCAGGAGGGGCCGTGAGTCGGCTGCGCTGCTTCGCCCGGCGCCGCTAGGCAGCCAGGTCAAAAATGCCCTTCACGAGAGCGGCGGCAGCCCCGAAAAAGGCAAGAATAACGACGGCGGCGCGCGCCTGGTCATCGCGGATGAAGCGCTGCAGTTTTTCGCCGGTGTAAATGCCGATGATGATCATCAGGGCCACAAGCCCCCACGCCCAGGCCGCGAACGGCAGCATCTGACTCGCATCGAGGGAGAGTTTGGACGTCAGGGTCACCAGGGCAATGGTGACAAAGAACGGCTGCAGGGTGGCGGCAAACTGGCGTTGCGGCCAGCGCGCCATCAACGCGTACGCACTGACCGCCGGCCCGCCGACGCCGGCCACGGCGTTGGTCACTCCCGCAATAAATCCGGCGACGGCCTTCGGCGCATTTCCGGTCACAGTGACCGGGGTGCGCTGCATCAGCAGCGAAACGGTCAGGGCCACGAGCACGATGACGCCCACCACCACCGCCATGGGACCGGCCGGCAGGTACACCGCCGCAACCGAGGCCGGGATGCTGCCGCAGACCGCAGGAATCGCCAGCCACCGGTACATGCTCCAGTCGATGTCCTTCTTGACCCGGAACATGATCATCGCTGAAGACACCAGGCCGCACACATTCACCATCAGAACGCCTCCGTGGGAGCCGAGCAGGATCACCAGGAACGGAGAGATGAGCAGGGCAAAACCGAGGCCGGCAATGCGCTGGGCAATGGCGCCGATGAATACTGCCACGAGTACAACGATCAAAAGTCCGGTAGTCACCCGAACACACTACGCTGAACAGATGATCTCCCCCGTCACGGTCCTGCAGACAGCAGATTGGCGCCAGCGCGTCTTCGGGCTGTATGCCCAGGTGCGCCTTACCGCCCAGGAGGTGTCGCCGTCGTACGCCCACGAATTGTGGCGGGCCGAGCGGGACCGGCTGTTTGCCGACCACCCCGCGTCGCCGCTGAAGCCGCACGCCCGGGAGCGCTTCCGCGGTTTGGAGGTGGCCGCCTACAACCCCGAGCTGCGCAGCGATGCGCTCATCGACGACGACGGCGCAGGCGAACGGATGGACGTACCCACCGGAACGGACGGTGTGGTTCCCTTTGTCCGGCTGGGCACCGTCACGGCCGACGGCGTGGGCCGGCTGGCCGTGTGGCGGCTGGCCTCCTACGGCGGCGGGATTTTCCTGCCCGTCCGCGATGGCCTCTCCGGCACCGACGGCGGAAGTTACGGCGGCGGCCGGTACCTGCTGGACACCATCAAGGGTGCGGACCTGGGCGCCGGCGCTGCTCCGGGCAGCCTGATCCTGGATTTCAACTTCCTCTATAACCCGTCATGCGCCTACGACGAGGCGTGGGCCTGCCCGCTGCCGGGACCGGACAACCGGACCGCCGTGCCGTTACCCGTTGGGGAAATGTACGCCGAGTACTAGCGGCGCGGCTGCACCGTGGGACGGGACATCCTTCGTGCGGATAACGGGCCCAAACCGGGCCCCTTCCAATCCTTCGTACACATGACGGGCCCAAACCGGGCCCCTTCCAATCCTTCGTACACATGACGGGCCCAAAATCCCCGAAAACGCGCTTTTAAGCCCCTGATCTGCACGAAGGATTTTTGCAAGGCCCGAGACCTGCACGACGGATTGACCGCACCAGTGCTCCCTTCAACCCCGGCCTATGCCTCCCAGCTGCATCGGAACAGCGGCCTTTACGCAAGACCGGTTTCAGGAGGCGGGCAGGCGAACCTTTACCAAAGGCAGGCACGTATTCCGCGACTTCATTCTTGCCCTGCCGCTTCCGCCTGCGGACGAGTGACACACTGATTCGGTGCAAACGTTCCTTCCTTATGACAGCTTCAGCCGCAGTGCTGCGGTTCTGGACCAGGCCCGGCTCGGTAAGCAGCGCGTGGAAACGCTGCAGGTGCTCCGGGCTCTCGTCATCCCCGACTACGGCTGGCAAAGCCATCCGGCGATGAAAATGTGGATGGGCTACATTCCTGCTCTGACCGCGTATGGGCTGGCCATGACCCGTGAGTGGACATCCCGCGGGCATGCCGACACAGTCTTCGAGCAGCTCGAGGAGTTTGCGCCGGAGGCCGCGGATGGCGACGTCGTGCTTCCCGCTTGGTTTGGCGACGCTGCCTTTCACGAGAGCCACCGTTCAAACCTCATCACGAAGTCTCCGGACTTTTACGCGCCGTTGTTCCCCGATACCCGCGCGGGCCTGCCCTACGTATGGCCCGAGCCAGAACATCCCGCGCTCCCCTCCGAACCCTCCGGCGATGCCCTGTGGGTCGCCCGCCCCCTGACGGACAAAACAACTGGAGAACCGGTGATCGAGCTGCCGATGCTCTCCGTGAAGGGAACTCCGATAATCGGGAAGAAGAGCCGCCAACTGGTGCGGTTTTTGGAGGACCTGGACGACGGCGACGACGTGGTCCTGCTGGGTGCAGATCGTTCTGTACTGGATGTCGGCACTGTTGGTCCAGTGACGTTGACCAACGACACCGCGCGGCGGTCGGTCATGGTTCACGGCAGAGTTTCCCGTGACTGTTTCCAGTACCCGGCTTTGCTTCAGGATCCCCGAACCCTGTTTCGGGTGCCCCGCCCTGCTGCCCTATAACGCACAGCGGGCTCCCTGAATTTGACGCCGGCTTTAGCCGGACGAGTCAGATAGTCTCCACCGCCCTTTTAGAGGCGCACCGCAATGGTGCAGAACATCAAGAACCCTGAGGGCAGGAATAATTCGCTAATGTACATGACGCCAGCATGACAGGGGCTGCGCCGCAGCAAGCGGAGCTATTCGTCCCCAGCAAGAGCAAGCAAGATGAATAAGCAAGCGTTCTAGACTTCGGACTCAGATAAGCTTCGTTTCACATCCGCTTGGAGATGCCCCAGTTAGCACCCGAAGCCACTCGGGTTCAGAGAACAGTCGTCCGCGACATTGCGCGACTCGGACTTCCAGACACTGATCGTCTGCGCTGGAGGGAATGTCAATGCGCGTCCGTCAATAGGTATCATTGGGCCGCCGTTGATTGAATATCTACCGGAAAAATAAATGGCGACTGACACGAAATAATCACCAGATTTTACATAAGTATGACTTGTTTCCGTTGCTTCCCCGATGAGGTCCTCTGGGAGCGGCGTTCCAGGCCGGGACGCCGGCCCATATACCGTTCCGTCCCCATAATTCCATTCATACTCTGTAGGTCGAACCTGGATCCGCACGTTCTGCCCTAACAAGTTCATGTCGAACGTCTGCTCGCGAGCCTCTACATATAGGTTCATAGGCTTGTTGACTAACGTGTATGGGCTCGGCTGTAACGTGAACTGTCCAGGATCAATCGGTGCCGTTTGGAATTCTTCGATTACCAGTCCAACCAACTCTGCAGCGACTTCCTCGGGGTCCGAGGTGTAAATGCACGTCGGCTTGTCTCCATATCTGGGCCAAGTCTCACGAGGAGTTGCCTTTAAGCCGCTGAACCACCACACGTACTGTCCGTCGGGTGCAGCATCACATCGTTCGGGCTGGCCGGCCAAGCAATCAATATCACCATTGTCCTCATCGAAGCAGACTTGTCGATAGTAAAAACCAAACAAACTTTCAGGCGTGCCTACGTTGACAGGAACCATATTTCCAGTCTCGGGATCCTTCTGTCGTACAACCCCAACTACACCGCCGGAACCAATTTGCCCCTCACCCTCAATCTCTGCATAAGCGGACACTAACTGCATTCCGCAAAATACTCCTATAAGCGTTATGAGTGCGGCTACTCTGTTTCTATTCTTCATGAGGAGACATCACATCTCGAGTGTCTCAATATGAATGGCGTACCAGCCCTTCGAGGTGTAAGAAGCCTCTATAAGCTGGACGACTGGTGCAAGAGAGCCAGGTTGAGTTCCAATGAAGCCTTCTACCTCATAAAAATGTAGATCTTCCTGCAAAAACATCGCGGTCGCCTGATAATATCCCTGTTCCGTTTTCACAAAATTAGAATTGACATCTTGCATGGTAATCTTTGCGCCCGTCATCCAATCACCATCTCTATATCCGCCTTCAACCACGCGAAAATAGCTATTGCAGCTAACACAATCTTCGCCACTTATCTCCCTGATTGGGTCAAGATCCCCGGTTTCATACCCATAATTGGCCAGCACGTACCAGTACTCAGCAAAAGCCTCCAACCCTTCCTTGGACTCTTGCTTCGCAAGGTCAGGCATCACAGGCAACGGAACGTTCTCTGCAGGACCCTCAGCGGATGCCGGCTTGTAAGCCGCGGGAGTAGGAGTCGGTGATGGAGTCGCGGTGGCAGTGGCAGTGGCAGTTTCACTGGGACTGGCACTCCCGCTGGGTGAAGGACTGGAAGAACGGTTCTCGGCAGCCTCCGCATCAGAATCACCACCGGAGCCGGAACATCCGCCCAAGACCAGCACGGCCGCTAACCCAGCAGCGCTGAGACGGACAGAAGCGGATACAGCAGAACAGGCGCGAGTGCGGAACATCGACATACCCCCAGGACAAAAGTGGTGCGGGACTGGACGTGACGCCAACAGTACGTGGCTGCGGCACAGCATACGGAGTTATCCACAGCACGCCAGAGAAAACCGGAAACCGCTAATTTCCGGCCGGAGGCTCGGCGGTTAGTCCTGGTCCCGCAACGAGGTCAGCATCCGCTTCACATCACTGAACTCGGCACTGTTCTTGTAGGCCGCAGCAGCGTCCAAATAGGACTGGCCCGCGGCAACCTCCTCTGCCGGGTACCTGCCCGCAAAACGTCCGCCGCTGGATTCCGTGAAGGTGAAGAAGTCGAACAGCCCGCACTGTCCGCGGTCACCGATCTCGCTGATCACCGCGTAGGTGGCCACGGGCTCGCCCCGCTCCGCATTTGAGAAGGCGACGGAGCGGTAGACAAAGCGCTGGTCCGTGCCCTGGACCGAATCCAGCTCCGGCATCGGCTGGGAGTCGTACTCCGTGTACTGCACACCCTCATCGGGATCGGCACAGATAAGGTCGGCAATGAGCCCGGTGTCCAGCTGCGCAACCAGCCCTCCCCCGGCGTCGTGCACCCGGACAGAGACGCCGCCGGCGGGATCGTTGGCCAGCGGCGGAACTTCTTCCACTGTCCAGTTCCCCGGGTGGTCGAAAGCGAGCGCTCCGTCCGAAGTTGTATACGACGGCCAGGCGACCGGAGCGTCCGAAGACCCGCCGGTGTCCGGAGAAACGGCACAGGATGACATACTGAACACAAGCAGCGCAGCCGCCGCCAGCGTGGTGTTACGGTAGCTCACATCGGCTCCCGGAGATGTCCTCGGTAGCACTCAATGCTACTCAGCAGCGGCGCTCCCGCCCAGTGCATCCGGTCGTTCGGGGACGCGCACGGCAATGCCCGGTCACGGTCCCGCCGATCAGCAGTACAAACCAGCAGTACATACATGTGCAGAGCCGCACGCGCCGCGCATTTATGCCGCGGCCCGACCCCGCATGAAAACTTATTGGAGGTTCCGATTACAGATACAGCAGCAGAACATGACGTGTATTTCGGCACCCCCGAACCTGATCATGAGAGCGAAGACCTCCAAACGGCGTCGCTGGCCGTCATCCAGCGGGTGGAACACCGGCCCGACGTCGCCCTGGTCAAGGGCCGCCTGACCCTGATGGACACCGGGCTGACTCCCCACCAGGCCATGGTTGAGGACCTCATGTTTGTCCGCAAGGTTCTGGAGGACGCCGGCGTCACCTATCTGCTGGTGCGGGGCAATGACCAGCGCCCGGTCATCGCCGTCGATCTGGCGCACCGCGCGCAGCTGCGCCGCGCCATGGTGGAGGCCTGCCGCGACGAGCCCTTCTATTCGCGCAGTGTGGACACGAAGAAGACGCGAACCCTGCTGATCGCCGACGGTGAGCTCTCGCCGTCCAACAAGTCCCGGATCATCCGGGTTTACCGTCCCCGCAGCGTCAGCGGCACCAACCTCACCTTCGGCCCCTCCGCCGGCGTGCAGCTGGAACTTTGGGACCTCACCGGTCCGGAGATCACCCTCCCGGTGGAGAATTCCCTGACCCGCCGCACCCTGCCGGCCAATGAAGTGGTGCGCGGCACGGTGGAAAAGCACGGATTGACCTGGCCGACCATCGAGAACATGTTCGCCGACCACGCCACGGACATCGACTTTGACGTGGACCTGGTCTTCTCCTGGGTGGACGGCAGCTCTGCCGAATACCAGGCGGCCCGCGCCGCGCGGATGAAGGACGCCGTCGTCGGCGAGGGCGATGACCATGAAGCCCGCTTCCGCCAGATCAACGAACTCAAGTACGCACTGCGCTCGGTCTACATGTTTGCCCCGTGGATCCGGCGGATCTTCATCGCCACTGACTCGGAGCGGCCGGAATGGCTGGCAGACCATCCGTCGGTGACCTTCGTGCGCGCCGAGGAACACTTCAAGGATCCCTCCGTCCTGCCGACCCACAACTCGCAGGCGGTTGAATCCCAGCTGCAGCACATTCCCGGTCTGGCCGAGCACTTCCTGTACTCCAATGACGACATGTTCTTTGGCCGCCCGGTGGGACCTGACCTGTTCTTCTCCCCCGGCGGCATCACCAAGTTCATTGAAGCCAGCACCCGGATTGGCCTTGGTGCCAATGACTCCGAGCGCAGCGGCTTCGAGAACGCGGCGCGGGTCAACAGGCGCCTGCTCTGGGAGCGGTTTGGCCGGATCACCACCAGGCACCTGGAACATACCGCCGCACCCCTGCGCAAAAGCGTCCTGCTGGAAATGGAAGAGGAGTTCCCTCGCGAGTTCGCGGCCACGGCGGCAAGCACGTTCCGCGCCAAGGACAACATCTCGGTCACCAACTCGCTCTACCACTACTACGCGCTGCTCACCGGGCGTGCCGTCACGCAGGAAACCGCCAAGGTAAAGTACGTGGACACCACGTCCTACGCCGGCCTGAAAATGATGGACAAGCTGCTGGCCAAACGGAACATGGATCTGTTCTGCCTCAATGACGGCAGCTTCCCGGAGGTTCCGGCCCAGGAACGCGCCGAGCGCGTCACTGACTTCCTGGAGAAGTTCTTCCCGATCAAGGCCCCCTGGGAGAAATAGGGGTTCCAGCAGAATCAAGCGCCGGAACGACGACGGCGGGGCCCGCCTGAGGTGGGCCCCGCCGTCGTCGTTTTCCGGCCGGGGCCCTTAGCGCGTGACCACCACGTGCTCGTTGGGAACACAATGTGTCATGGTCAGCCCCTCCACGTTCCGGGGGCCGTTGGATCCCAGGTTCTTCATCCAGTCCTTCTCGGCCTCGGACAGGGTCTGCGTGGCCAGGGGACCCAGATCCCGGACCTCGTCCAGCCCGATGCCCAGGCCCTCGCCCACGCGCGAGCCGAGTTCGTCGTCGCACATGTAGAAGTGCCACAGCATGCGCTCCTGGACCGCGCGTACCGCTTCCCCGATATTGGCAACAAAGTTGCCCACAAGATCATCCTTCTCCCACTGCTCCATCAGCTGGTAGCGCTGGCCGGCCTGGAGGTAGTCATTGGTTCGCGGAATTCGTGCCCGGGTCAGTTTTCCGGTGAGATCCGGGCCCTGCTCCTCGTGGGCCGGTTTGGGCGCTTCAGGAACTCCGCCGGTGATGGACGGCTCATAGTTCACGTGCGGATTCTGTCCCGGAGCCAGATCGGTGAAGTAGGACATCTGTCCGCCGCGCTGGTTGGTGGCTACCGGGGCATGCTTGGGTGAATTCACTGGAAGCTGCAGGTAGTTCGGTCCCACCCGGTAGCGCTGGGTATCCGAATAGCTGAAGGTCCGGCCCACCAGCATCTTGTCATCCGAGAAGTCCAGCCCGTCCACGAGCACACCGGTGCCGAAGGAAATCTGCTCGGCCTCATTGTGGTGGTCGGTGATGTTCCGATTCAGGGTCATGGTGCCCACGAACTTGGGCTCGAAGTCCTGCTCCGGCCAGGTCTTGGTGTCATCCAGCGGATCCCAGTCCAATTCCGGATGGTCGTGGTCATCCATCATCTGCACATAGAGGTCCCACTTGGGATAGTTGCCGCTCTCAATGGCCTCGTAGAGGTCCTTCGACGCGTGGCCGAGGTCCCCGGCCTGGATGTTGGCGGCGTCCTCTTCCGTCATCGACTTCACGCCCTGCTGCGGCAACCAGTGATACTTGATCAGCTTGGTCTCACCCTGCTCGTTCACCCACTTGTAGGTGTTGACGCCGAAGCCCTGCATATGGCGGTAATCCGCCGGGATGCCGCGCGGGCTGAAGAGATTGACCAGCATGTGCATGGACTCGGGGGTCTGGGACATGAAGTCGTAGATCCGGGCCGGTTCCTGGCGGAAGGTGATGGGATCCGGCTTCAGGGAGTGGATCACGTCCGGGAACTTGATGGCATCACGGATGAAGAAAACGCCGAGGTTGTTGCCCACCAGGTCCCAGTTGCCGTCCTCGGTGTAGAACTTCACGGCGAAACCGCGCGGATCGCGGGCGGTTTCGGACGAGTCCCGGCCGCCGATCACCGTGGAAAAGCGGATGGCAAGGTCGGTTTTCTTCCCCGGCTCAGAGAACAGCCGGGCCCGGGTGTAGCGGGCAATCGGCTCGTCGCCCCACTTGCCGGAGGCCTCAAACTCACCGTAGGCCACGAAGCCGCGGGCATGGACCACGCGTTCGGGGATACGTTCACGGTCAAAGTGGCTGATCTTTTCAAGGAAGGGGTAGTTCTCCAGCGTCGCCGGCCCGCGGGGTCCCACGGTCCGGCTGTTCTGGTTGTCGTAGACCGGGTGCCCCTGGCGGGTGGTCAGATGCCGGGCGGCGTCCTGTCCGTCACTGTCGGCTTCTGCGGGGTTCGGATTCTCTGCGTCTGTCATCACGGTGCTCTCTTTCCGGAGTCCTAGCTGATCAGGGTGAGGGTATTCCTTCATCCACTCTTATGGTGGCCCGCATCACTAGTCAAGCGGGGTTTGCAGGCGAAGCGCTGGCGGCATCGCAGGGTCCTTGGCAGACTGGGGCCCATGACTACCGAAGAGCGGCCGCCCGTTGTGCAACTCAGCCCCGAGCAGTGCTGGAAGTATTTGGAGAAGACGTACCACGGACGGCTGGCGGTGAGCGTGGCCAACCGGCCGAGTATCTATCCGCTGAACTACTACGCACACGACGGCGTCATCCTGTTCCGCACGAGCCCCGGCACCAAGTTGGCGGAGCTTACGGTGAATGACCATGTTGCGTTTGAGGCGGACGGGATCCTCAGCGACCAGGCCTGGTCTGTGGTGGTCAAGGGCACCACGCGCCACCTCGAAAAGCAAAGTGAGATTGACGCCGCCGATGAGCTTCCGCTGCGGCCGTGGGTCCGGACGCTGAAGTACCGGTACGTGGAAATCCAGCCGGAGAGTGTTGAAGGCCGGTTCTTCAACCTGGGCCCGGAGCCGGAACGGTATCCCGAAGAAGCCTGAGCCGCTGCGGCGATGGCGCGCAGGCGATGGGGCGCAGTCTCAGTCCGGACCGCGCCCTACGCTGAGGTCAGCTGCTGGGCATCCACAATCCGTACGCCCGCTGCTTTCAGGCGGCGGGCGGTTTCTGCCTCGTCTACGCGCTCCCCGACGGTCTTGTCCGCAGCTATGGGAACCACGGAGTGCACCACCGAATCCGCGTAGACGTGGACCATGTTGTACCCCTGCCCGGCATCCTGGCCCCGGCTGCCCGGTGTGGACAGATCCTGTGTGTAACAGGTTGCCGAGGCCACGGACACGGGAATCCCGGCGAACGTGGCGAAGGTGGAGTAGTGCAGGTGCCCGGCAATAATGGAGCGGACATCGGAACCCTTAAGGGCTGCTGCGAGGTCCCGCTGATGGCGCAGCTCCACGAGCACGGTCAGGTCCTGGACGCTCGGAACCGGCGGATGATGCAGGGCCAGGATCGTTCCGTCCGGGGCCGGCGTCTCCAGCACGTTTCGAAGCCAGTCCAGCTGCGCCCCGCTCAGCTCGCCGTGATGGTATCCCGGCACCGTGGAATCCAGGGTGATGATCCGCAGGCCGTTGACCATGTAAACGCGGTCAACCGGTGCCATGTCCGGAGCCTCATCCAGCAGCCCGCTCTTAAAATGTTCGCGGTTGTCGTGGTTACCCATGGCCCAGATCAGGCGGGCTCCCATGCGCTCGGCCACGGGGGCCACAATGTCGCGGAGTTTGGCATATGCCTGCGGTTCGCCTTTGTCTGCCAGGTCTCCCGTGAAGACAATGGCCTCCGGCTTTTGCCCGGATGTTTCCAGTCTGGCGAAGAGTTCCGCCAGTCTGCCCCGGCTGTCCACCGCCCCGTACAGGGGATCCGGTCCGGCGACCAGGTGCGTGTCGCTGAGATGAAGAATGAAATGTCGCGGCCGGGGATGTTCGGCCGGGAGGAAATCCATGAAGACCTTCTAGTGTCGACGACAGCTGCTCCTGCGTTCCTTCCTTTCCATCAAAGCAGAGTTTCCGGCTGAGGGTGAACCATACGGCGCGTGTTCCGCGCTAGGCGGCACAGGTAGCTGCTTGAGGCAGTGCACGCGGTTACCATGCCCGATTCCTTTCACTCGTTGGATTGCCTGCTCTGGCGTGCTGCCCCCGTCGCCCGTAGGCTCAGGGATGTCAGTGACTTCACGGGAGGACCCCTCATGAGAATCAGCCACATTCCGCTGCGCCTAACCACCGGCGCCTACATCCTCAACTCCGGCCTGGGCAAGCGCAACTTGGACGAGGAATCCGCCGCCGGGCTGCAGCAAATGGCCGGCAACGCCTTTCCCCAGGTGATGGACCTGGACCCTGTCCGGTTCGGAAAACTGCTCAGTGCAGCGGAGATCGCCGTAGGGCTGACCCTGTTGATCCCCATCATTCCAAGCCGGCTCGCCGGTTTGGTGCTCGGCGCCTTCTCCGGCGGCATGGTGACGATGTATCTCAAGACTCCCGGGCTCACCGAGGAGGACGGCATCCGGCCCACCGCTCAGGGCACGCCGCTGGCGAAGGACATCTGGATGGCCGGCATCGCTGCCTCCCTGATCCTGGACCGGAAGAACCGGACCAAGGTTAAGGAAGTCACCAAGGTCAAGGAAGTCAAGGTGCCTGCTCCGGTCAAGGCCGGGGCGGCAGCTGCCGCCATCAAGGTGGCAAAGGATGTCAAGGGCCACAAGAGCCGCGGCAAGGATGACAAGCGCGGCAAACACGGCAAAAAGTCCCAGTAGGCATCGGCCGGAGCGGACGCCCGGAACAGTTGCTCACAGGGAACACAATCAAAGGAAACAACACAATGGCCGAGGGCGTGCCCGGGTTTACCCGGTTTGAACCGTTTGCTGTGGAAGTCAACGGCATTACGGTCACCGGGCGAATATCCCGGGACGACGACGGCGGGGGCGGCAGCGGTGATACCGCCGGGGGCGGCGGTGAGGGAAGCGGTAATGCCGAAGCCCGACCGCCGCTGCTTCTCTTGCACGGGCATCCGGAAACTCACCTGATGTGGCACCGGATTGCCGATGCCCTGGCTGAAGACTTCACGGTCATAGCTCCGGACCTGCGCGGATACGGCGGCTCCTCCAAGCCGGCCGGGGAAGCGGATCACTCCACGTACAGCAAGCGCGAGATGGCGAAAGACGCAGTTTTGCTGATGGAGCATTTCGGTGCCGAACGCGGCTTCAGCAGCTTTGCGCTGTGTGCCCACGACCGCGGGGCCCGGGTGGGGCATCGGATGCTGGCCGACTACCCGGGCCTGGTGTCACAGGCAATGTTTCTGGACATTGCTCCCACAGTGGACATGTACGCAGCAACGGACCGGGACTTTGCTGAGGCCTATTTCCACTGGTTTTTCCTGATCCAGCCGGAGCCGCTGCCGGAAGCCCTGATCGAAGCCAGTCCGCGGGCCTACGTGGAAAACATCATCGGCAGCCGCTACGCCGGGCTGGGTCCGTTTCCTTCCGAGGTGCTGCATGCCTACGTTTCCGCGCTGTCCTCCCCCGGGGCTGTACACGCCATGTGTGAGGATTACCGGGCCGCGGCCACCATCGATCTGGAACATGATTCTGCGGACCGCGATGCCGGCCTCACGCCTGAGGTGCCTTTGCGGGTCCTGTGGGGGCGGCACGGAGTCATCGAGGCGCAGTTTGATCCGCTGGCGCTTTGGGAAAAGGCAGTCCCGGGAGTTACCGGCCGAGCCGTGGATGCCGGGCATTACCTGCCCGAGGAAGCTCCGGAGGATGTCCTGGAGGAAATCCGCGGTTTCTTCCACCGGGCCTAGTCCGCCGGGCTGACGAGCCCCTCGGACACCATCCAGTCGTAGGCCACCTGCTCCGGTTCCTCGCCCTGTACGTCCACTTTCAGGTTGAGCGACCGCATGGTTTCATCGTTGAGTTTGTCGGCCACCTGCTCAAGGACAGCTTCCAGTTCCGGGTACTTCTGCAGTGTTTCGGTGTAGATCACCGGGGCGGCGTTGTATGCCGGAAAGTAGTTCAGGTCATCCTCCAGGACGAGCAGGTCCAGAGCCGCGATCCGGCCGTCGGTGGCGAAGACTTCGCCCACGGTGCACTGTCCCTGGTCCACCGCGCCGTAGATGGCACCGGTGTCATAGATGCCCACGTTCTGCTCCGGAACCACACTGCCCCGGGGCAGACCGTACAGCTCAAGCAGCGGATTGAACCCGTCCTGCCTTGAGTTGAATTCTGCGTCCACGCAGAAGGTCAGCTCTTCCGGCGGAAGCTTTGACAGGTCTGAGATGCTGGTGATGCCCAGCTCTCCGGCCCGTTGCCGGCTCATCGCCAGCGCATAGGTGTTGTTCAGTTCCGCCGGCGCTCCCCAGGTCAGGCCGTTGGCAAGGTCTGCATCATGCACCGCCTGCCACTGTTCCTGCTGATCCGGGATACCGAGTTCGTTGCCCAGATAGGTCAGCCAGGTGGTGCCGGTGTATTCCCACATCACGTCCGCCTGGCCGCTGCGCAGCAGCTCGCGGGCAGGAAGGCTGCCCGGCACGTTACTCAAGTCCGTAACCTCAAACCCTGCGGCCTTCGAAGCCAGCACTGACATCTTGCCGAGGATGAGCTGCTCTGTGAAGTTCTTGGAAGTTACCGTCACGGCTGCACCGTCCGGCAGCCCTTCAATGGG
The DNA here is from genome assembly GCF_058269295.1 of Arthrobacter sp. TJ-58. NCBI lineage: Bacteria > Bacillati > Actinomycetota > Actinomycetes > Micrococcales > Micrococcaceae > Arthrobacter > Arthrobacter sp. TJ-58. The sequence goes on along the minus strand of NZ_JBZCNM010000003.1, from coordinate 207,862 downwards.
CTGAATGCTGCCCGGGGACACCGGCGGAACGTAGGAACCGGCCGGCTGCAGTCCGCATCCGGCCAGCAGCAGGACGGCGGCAAGCAGTGCCGTCAGCGCGGCAGCGGCCCGGGCTCGCAGCATCTGGTTCGCGTCTCTCATTCAGAGCCCCTTCGGGCGGGCAAGATACTCCACGACCCGTCCCAGCCAGTCCACGGTCAGCGCCAGCAGGGCCACCATGACGGCACCGCTGATGAGCACCCGGGGAAGGTTCAGGTTCACGCCGGTGGTGATCAGCACGCCCAGTCCGCCGCCGTTGATGAAGGTGGCCAGGGCGGCCGTTCCCACCAAAAGCACGAGGGCGGTGCGGATTCCAGCCAGCATCAGCGGCACGGCCAGGGGAAGCTCCACCCGAAACAGCACCCGCACGGCGCTCATGCCCATGCCGCGGCCGGCCTCCACCAGCCGCGGGTCCACGTTGTCCAGTCCCACCATCGTGTTGCGCAGCACGGGCAGCAGGGCGTACAGAACCAGAGACACCACCGCGGTCCGGAAACCAAAGCCCAGCCAGAAGGCCAGCAGCACCACCAGTCCAATGGCCGGTGCCGCCTGGCCGATGTTGACCACGGCCAGCACCGGACCGGTCAGGAACCGCAGGGGCCGGCGCGTCAGCAGCACGCCCAGCGGGAGGGCCACCACAAGCACGATGACGGCTGCCAGAACCGTCAGCCGCAGGTGTTCCAGCGTGTAGGCCCAGAGGGTGGCCGGATCCAGCGTCGTCAGTTCGGTTTGCGTCAGTTCTGCAGCTGATAGCCAAAACAGCAGGATCCCCAACGCGGCGGCAATCCCGGCCAGCTGCCAGACAAGGCCCCGGGGTGAGCTTTCCCGCACGGCGGAAACGGCATCCATCTCGCCCAACAGGTGGTCACTCGCCGGATCCGCTGCTCCCGGCGTTCCCCGTGCACCCGCCACACTGCTCATGGCCGTCCTGCTTCCCTGATCATTCCGCTTTCCTGCTCGCGGTTGATTCCCAGCCGCCGCGTCCGCACGGCCTGCAGGATCAAGGGTGCGTCGATCCTTCCCGCCAGGCGCCCTTCGTTGTCCGTGACCAGCACCGCACCCCGGTCCGATATCAGGACGGTGTTCAGGGCTTCGGCGAGGGTGTCATCGTGCGCAACGACCGCCAGCTGCGGACTCCGTTCCGCGGGCAGCCGGCTGAGCCCATCCAGCTCAGCAACGGACAGCCAGGCCAGCGGCCTCCCGGCGCCGTCGACCACTGCCGCAGCGTCCTGCCCGGCGGACAGTGTCCGCGCCAGCAGGTTCCGCGGGGTCTCACCGGGGGTGCCGCTGACTACGGGCAGGGCCGGAACATCGTTGACGCGGGCCAGGCCGAGTTGTTTGAGGCCTGCTCCGGAACCGATGAACTGCCGCACAAAGTCATTGGCGGGGTGGGTAAGGATGCGCTCCGGGGTGTCATATTGGACGAGGTGGCCGCCCTCGGCGAATACGGCGATCCGGTCCCCGAGCTTCACGGCCTCGTCGAAGTCATGGGTCACAAAAACCACTGTCTTGTGCAGGTTCGCGTGGATGCTGAGCAGCTCGTCCTGCAGCCGCTCCCGGACAATCGGATCCACGGCACCAAACGGTTCGTCCATCAGCAGTACCGGCGGGTCGGCCGCCAGTGCGCGCGCCACTCCCACGCGCTGCTGCTGGCCGCCGGAGAGTTCCTTGGGATAGCGGTCGCGGTACCGCGCCGGATCCAGCGAGACCAGCTCCAGCAGTTCATCGATCCGCTGGGCCGTGCGGGCCTTGTCCCAGCCGAGCATGGAGGGCACGACGGCGATATTCGCTGCCACGGTCATGTGCGGAAAGAGCCCCCCGGCCTGAATGACATACCCGATGCCGCGGCGCAGCTGGTCGGCATCAACTCCAGTGATGTCGTCCCCGCCCAGCAGGATTTGGCCCGACGTCGGCTCGATAAGCCGGTTGATCATTTTCAGTGTGGTGGTCTTTCCGCAGCCGGAGGGACCCACCAGCATGACCATGTCACCGGCCGGAATCTCCATGCTCAGGCTGTCCACGGCCGGGCGGTCCTGGCCGGGAAATTGTTTCGTCACGTCCCGGAGCAGGATTCCTGCGGCGTGCGGGGCGGAGGAAAATGGCGTTTCAGACACGGATGCCTCTCGGTATGCTCAGGCGGCCGACGACGATCAGCAGCAGGTCCAGGATGATTGCCAGCAGCACCACGCCCACCACGCCGGTCAGCACGGACTCAAGGGAGTTGGCTCCGCCCAGACGGGACAGCCCGGAGAAGATATAACCGCCCAGGCCCGGTCCAAGGGCGTAGGCGGCCACGGCGGCTATCCCCATGACCATCTGCCCGGAAACCCGGATTCCGGTCAGGATCACCGGCCAGGCCAGGGGCAGTTCTATCCGGAAGAAGATGCGGATTCTTCCCATGCCCAGGCCGCGGGCGGCTTCCACGGTGCTGCCCGGTACCCCGGTCAGGCCGACGACGGCGTTGCGGAGAATGGGCAGCAGGGCATAAAAGCCCACGACGACGACGGCCGGAAGGACTCCGAAGCCCAGCGGCGCAATGAGCAGGCCGATCAGGGCGAAGGACGGAATGGTCAGTCCCACCGCGCTGATGCTGTCCACTGCTGACCGCAGCCAGGGCTGCCGATAGGTCAGCGCCGCTATCAGTACCGCCAGGACGGCTGCGACCACCAGGCACTGCAGGACCAGGCTGAAGTGCTGCCAGCTGGAAAACAGGATGTCGTTGAAACGCTGCGCGATGAAGTCATTCACACCAAACCCACTTCATATGTTGGGTGGCCCGCTGTCCTTCCAGCCTAAACCGGCCCTCCGCAGATGGGCAGGGCTTAGGGCACCAGCAGCCAGGCGGACACGTCGGTTCCCAGCACGGTGCTGACACCCGGTTCACTGGCCAGCAGAAGTTCCCCGGCCGGCAGGGGCAGTTCATCGGTTCCGAAATTCAGCAGGCACAGCAGCCGTCCGCGGCGGAAGGCGAGGATCTTCTCGCCGAGGTCCTGCCAGATGATCTGCGGCCCCGGCGAGAGCGCCAGCATCTTGCGGCGGGCGGCGGCCGCCTGCCGATACAGCGTGAGGAAGGACCCGGCGTCGTGCTCCTGCTCCGAGGCGGCATATTTGCTCCAGTCCCGGGGCTGCGGGAGCCAGGGGGCGCCGTCGGTGAAGCCCAGCCCCGGTGCCGCGGCGTCCCAGGGAATCGGCACGCGGCAGCCGTCCCTGCCCTTCTCCGTTCCCCCGGTACGTTCAAAGATCGGGTCGCGCAGGGAGGCCGCGGGCAGATCCGGAACTTCCGGCAACCCGAGTTCCTCACCCTGGTACAGATAGGCCGCCCCCGGCAGCGACAAGGTCAGCAGCAGGGACGCCCGGGCACGGCGCCGGCCCGCGGCGTCGTCGGGCACCGGGTCCGTGCCGCCGGTTGCCAGCCAGCGGAGCAGGTCGGTTCCCGCGGGCAGTCCGTAGCGGGTGCGGTGGCGGACCACGTCGTGGTTGGAAAGGACCCAGGAGGTGGCCGCATCCACCTTCGCGACACCCGCGAGCGCTGCCTCAATGACCGTGCGGAACGCGTCCCGGTTCCAGGGGCTGCGCAGATAAAAGAAGTTGAAGGCCTGGTCCAGTTCATCCCGGCGGACGTACAGCGGCAGGCGTTCCAGGCTCACCCCGGCCTCGGCCACGGCCAGGCGCGGCGGATCGTACTCATCCAGGATTTTCCGCCACTGGCGGTAGATGCCGTGCACTTCGTCCCGGTCCCAGAAGGGGTGGTTATCCCCCTCCGGAGGCGAGAGCAGGGGTGCGGAGTCTGACCCGTTGGTGTTGCGCAGCGGCAAGAACAGGTCCTTGATCAGCCCGTGCGCCACATCAATCCGGAAGCCGTCGACCCCCAGATCGGACCAAAAGCGCAGGGTCCGTTCGAAGTCGGCCCGGACTTCGGGATGATGCCAGTTAAAGTCCGGCTGTTCCCGGGAAAAGATGTGCATGTACCACTGTCCGTCCGGCACCTGCTCCCAGGCCGGGCCGCCGAATTTGGACTGCCAGTCCGACGGCGGCAGCTCGCCGTTCTCCCCGCCTCCGTTCCGGAAGATGAACTTTTCCCGTTCCGGAGAGCCGGGTCCCGCGGCCAGTGCTGCCTGAAAGTCCGGATGCTGGTCGGAGCAGTGGTTGGGCACAATGTCCACGATCATCCGGATGTTCCGCTCATGCACGGCGTCCAGCAGCTCCCTGAAGTCCGCCAGGGTGCCGTACATCGGGTCCACGTCCCGGTAGTCGCTGACGTCGTAGCCGCCGTCGGCCTGCGGGGAGGGGAAGAAAGGTGTCAGCCACAGGGCGTCAATGCCCAGTCCGGAAAGGTAGTCCAGTTTGGCCCTCACCCCCGGCAGGTCTCCGATCCCGTCGCCGTTGGAGTCCGCGAAGCTGCGCACGTACACCTGGTAGATCAGCGCGTCCCGCCACCATGGCGTCTCCTCGGGCCGGGTGCTGAAGAGATTCTGCACGGACTGGTTACCCCTTTTTCCTCGTGCTGGTCGGACCATGTGTTGACCGCTTCTCCGGAATATTCTGCCCGCTGCGCGGTTGTAAGTGACCATGAGCACATCAGAGAGCGCCCCATCGGTTCGGTCCATTGGCTTCATCGGCAGCGGGAACATCGGGTCCCAGCTGGCGCGCCTCGCGGTTAAGCAGGGCTTTGATGTCATTCTCAGCAACTCGCGGGGTCCCGAAACCCTGCAGGCACTCATCATGGAACTCGGGGACCACGCCCGCGCCGCCACCCCGGCGGAGGCGGCGGAGGCCGGGGACGTCGTCGTCGTCTCCATCCCGCTGAAGAACTACCGTGACGTCCCGGTCCGGCCCCTTGCGGGAAAGACGGTCATTGACACGATGAATTACTACCCGCAGCGGGACGGGAACATTGCCGAGCTCGACGACGAGTCCACCACCACCAGTGAACTGCTTCAGAAGCACCTTCCGGACTCACATGTGGTGAAGGCATTCAACAACATCATGGCCGACCACCTGACCACACAGGGCTCCCCCGCCGGCACGGCCAGCCGCCGTGCGCTGCCCATTGCAGGCGACGACGCAGCGGCCAAGGAGACGGTGGCCTCGCTCATCAACGAGTTCGGATTCGACGTGGTGGACGCCGGCCCGCTGTCCGAGGGCTGGCGCTGGCAGCGCGACACCCCGGCCTACGTCACGGCGCTGGACGCCAAGGGAATGGAAGAGGCCCTGGCCGGCACAGTGCGGTACGCGGATATGCCCTGATTCGAAACCGGGCAGCCAAAGCAGCAGAACCCTCCCGCTGAATCAGCGGGAGGGTTCTGTGCCCCTCAAAAGCTACGGGATCAGCACGAGGCGGATCGGGTTGCCTTCCTTGGCATCAAGGGATTTGACGGCACGCTCGGCTTCGGCCAGCGGAATGCGCGCACTCACAGATTTGGCGAAGTCCAGGCGGCCCATACGGGTGAGGTTCACCAGCTGCGGCACGTGGTGCGCCTCGGAGCCGTAGTGGCCGCGGATCTGCTTGCGGGCATAGGAGAAACCGGTGCTGTCGCTGATGGTCATCGGCTTGCCGGACAGACCCACCAGCACCAGGCGGCCGCGCAGGCCCAAGGAGTTGATGGCCTGGGTGCGGACGGCGTCCACACCGGCGAAGTCCAGTGCGACGTCGAGTCCCCGGCCGCCGGTGGCGGCCTTCATGGACTCCGCGAAGTCCTCGGCCATCGGATCCAGGGCAATGTCGGCGCCGAATTCGAGCGCCCGTTCCCGGGCTTCGGGGAGGGGATCAACGGCGATGATGGGCGCAGCACCGATCAGGCGCAGCAGCTGGACGCCGTGTGCGCCCAGGCCGCCGATACCCCACACGCCGACTGCTTCACCGGCGCGGACATCGCCGGTGGAGGCAATGGCACCCCACGGGGTGGACACGGCGTCGGGAATGATGGAGGCCTGGTCGAAGGGAATGTCCTCCCCCAGCGGAACCAGCACGCCTGCCGGGACCACCAGATACTCGGCCCAGCCGCCGTCGTAATCCACGCCCATGGTGAGCGTGACCCCGTTGTATTCATAGCCGGCCTGGACCACGACGCGGTCACCGGGTGCCACGGAGGTGACGCCCGCACCGGGGAGGTCCACGGTGCCTGCGACCTCGTGGCCGAGGGTGACCTCGCTGCCCTTGAGGAACTGGGGACGCAGCAGTCCCTGGATCAGGTGGACATCGGACAGGCAAACCCCTGCCGCACCGACCTTGATCCGGACGAATCCGGGGCCCGGCTCAGGGATGGGAACTTCCTTCATGGCGAAAGTTCCGGTTTCAACATTGAGACGTCCGGCAATCATGGTGCCGCTGGACGTACCGTTGGACGGGGTGCTGTTAGACATTGAAAACCTCTTTAGCGTTGAACTGCGGGAGCAGACGCGGCCGCGGTTTTCATTATCTGCCCGCGCAGCAACTGCACGAAAATCGGGGCGGGCGGCAACCTGTCCGGTTTCCGCCCGCCCCGTTGCCGTGCCCGCTCTAGGCCTGCAGGATCACCTTCAGCGCGTTCGTCTCAGCTGCGCGGGAGAACGTGTCATAGGCCTGGATGATGTCGTGCAACGGATAGCGGTGACTGATGAATTCCTCCGCCGGAAGCTTTCCCTCTGCCACGAGTTTCAGCAGCATGGGCAGGGTGTTGGTGTTCACCAGCCCCATGCTGATGTCAATGTTCTCGATCCACAGCCGGTCCAGCTCCAGGCTGACAGGTTTCCCGTGCACACCTACGTTCGCCACGTTGCCGCCGGGTCGGACTATGTTGGTGCACATTTCGAAGGTTGCGGGGATGCCCACCGCTTCCACGGCCACGTCCACTCCCCAGCCATCGGTCTGAGCCATGATCTGCTCGCGCCAATCAGCGTCCCCGGAATTCACCCCGTGCGTGGCGCCGAAATTCCGGGCCTGCTCCACCCGGTTTGCGTCCAGGTCCACCGCAATGATCTTTGCCGCGCCGTAGAGCTTTGCCGTGGCAATAACCGCAAGCCCCACCGGACCGGCGCCGACGACGGCCACCACGTCCCCGGGTTTCGTTTGCCCGTACTGCACCCCCATCTCAAACCCGGTGGGGAAAATGTCGCTCAGCAGCACACCGTGCTCGTCGGAAACGCTCTCCGGCAGGAGATACAGGGAAGTATCCGCATAGGGTGCCCGCACATATTCCGCCTGCGTGCCGTCGATCAGGTGGCCAAAGATCCAGCCGATGCCCGCGCTGCCTTCCTCGCCCAGACAGTGGGAGTACAGCCCGTCGCGGCAGAAGATGCAGGATCCGTCCGCAGATACGCAGGACAGGATGACCTTATCCCCCACTTTGAAGTTGCTGACGCCGCTGCCGATTTCGGTAATGGTGCCAACACCTTCATGCCCGAGGATCCGGCCGGGGGTTACGGCCGGGACATCACCCTTGAGGATGTGCAGGTCCGTGCCGCAGATGGTGGTGGAATCGATTTTTACGATGGCGTCCCGCGGCTCCTGGATAGTCGGATCCGGAACGTCCTTCCATGCTTTTTGTCCGGGGCCTTCATACACGAGTGCTTTCATGGTGTCCTCGCCTGCTCAGACTGATAGGTCCCCTTCAGCCTAGAAGCGGAGGCGGAAGCTGCGGAAGGGCCCCAGCCTATTCACCGTCCACATAGAGCCAGACTCCGCCGACGCGGACAAACCGGCTGGTCTCCTCCTGGACACCGCGCCCTGCTCCGTCCCGGTAGTGCGCCCTGAAGCGTACTACTCCCGTCTCGTCCAGCGGACCGCCGGCGGACGTTTCCACGATGTCCAGTCGGCGCCACTGCAATCCGGCGTCCAGATCGAGGGTTGAAGGGCGGGTGGAGGGATGCCAGGTTTTCAGCAGATAAGCCTTGTCGCCGACGGCGAACGCGGAATACCGGGAGCGCATCAATGCCTCGGCAGTGGGAGCGTTCCGGATTCCGGAATGGTACTTGCCGCAGCAGGCGGAATACGTTTCACCGCTCAGGCAGGGGCAGCGCTCATCCGGTGCAGGAACGGAGGGCAGGGCGTCGGAGACTGAAGTCATGAGGCAATTATCCCCGGTCCTCCCTGCGGCGCGGGTGCCGGCGCCGGACACGGTTATTTCCGCAGGCCGAGTTCCATCTGGAGGTCCTGGCGCACTGCTTCGATGGCCGCGCTGATCCGTTCCTGCCGGCGCTCGGATACTTCCCCGTCCTTGACTGCCGTCTCCAAGCGGGCCGCCAAGCCGTCCAGGTCCTCCAGCGCTGCTTCGTAGTCCCCTGCTGCGGCGGCCTCGGCCACCTCGGCAACCTGACCCTGCAGCTCCCGGGCGGCGCCCGAATCGATCCCCGGAACTTCACACCCGGACAACGCGCCGGCTGCCAGCAGGGCCGCCGCCGCCGGAATCAGGCGCAGGCGCATCACGGAGTGACACTTTCCTGCAGTTCGCGCAGGTGCTCACCGAGTTGTCCGGGAACGGCCGGATAGCCCTGGTCCTGCGGAAAGATCCCCATCCTGTCGGCGACGACCATGATGGTCATGGCCAGGACTGCCACGGCAACCAGGCCGAGCAGCGTTCGTCCGGCCAGGGCGAGGTTTGACGGCCGTCTGGGAATGGCCAGCGATGCCGCCCGGCCAGCTGCGGTCTGCAGTCTCCCGGGTCCGATCTTGGGCGGCATCTGCGGCGGAACGAGGATCACAGGTCCGGAGGGCGGCTTCACTTCCACCGGTTCCGGCTCCGGCTCCGGCTCCGGCTCCGGAGCGATCTCTGCTGCCGGCTCGTGGACAATCGGATCTTCCGGGACCGCCGCCCCGCTGTCCACGGTTGCCGGCCCGCCGTCGTCGAGCCCGCTGGTCTCAGCACCCGTGGCCTCCCCTGTGTCTTCCCCCGTGGCTTCCCCCATATCCTCCCGCGTGCCTTCTTCCCGCACACGGGGAGACTGCACCGGCGCCGACACATCCAGGGAAGACCAGCGGTACTCGAGCAGCCCGGCGGAGACTTCCGCCGCCGTGGGCCGCTGATCGGGATCGCGGGCGGTCATTGCCGTCAGCAGGGAACACCAGTGGTGTCCCAGCGCTTCGGGCACATCGGGGCTGCGGCTGAGCCGGGCAAGCGCCGCTTCCACCGCGCTGCCCCCGTATTCAATGTGCCCGGTTACGGCTTCCAGGAGCACGAGGCCAAGGGAGTAGATATCGCTGGAGAAACCCACCTCCTGGCCGCTGGCCTGCTCCGGACTCAGATAGTTGGCAGTGCCCAGCGTCGCGTTTGCCGCTGTCAGCCTGTCACCGTCCAGCATCCGGGCGATGCCGAAGTCAGTCAGCTTGGCCCGCGGCAGCGTGCCGGCGATGATCGGTGGAAGAAGGATGTTGGCGGGCTTTACATCGCGGTGGATGACGCCGCGGCCGTGGATATAGGCCAGCGCGCCCGCAAGCTCAGCTCCAATGTATGCAACGTCGGCGGGGCTGAGCGGCTCCTCCTCGCGCAGGCGTTTGCGCAGGTCCGGCCCCTCCACCAGTTCCATCACCAGAAAGGCACGGGGTTCGCCGGCTTCGCCGTCGTCCCGGCCGGCGTCGTCCTTGCCGGCGTCAAACAGTGTTACCAGGCCCGGATGGGAAAGAGACGCCAGTAAACGCATTTCTGTTTCCTGGCGGCCGACGTCGTCTGGGGCGACGGCGCTGGCCCGGAAGAGTTTCACGGCAATGTCGCGGCCGAGAGCCTCGTCCTGTCCACGATAGACGGTGGCCATGCCACCGTGGCCTATGGGTTCATTGAGTCGGTAACGCCCTGAAATGAGCCTGTGAGGCCCCTCTGACGCGAAACTTTCCATGCTGCAACCTCTTCTCGCCTTTCAAGCGTAGCCGAGGGGGGAACATGGCGTAGATGGCGCGGAACGAGTTTTTTTACCCCCTGTGGAGCACCTCCCGTAAGCGTTCCCTGTGCGCTAAACTGCCCTGCCGCGATGGAGCGCGGCAGGGCAGTTTCAGGTGGGATTCGGCAGCGGCCGAGAAGGTCAGAATGCCTTGATGATGGCGTCCACAACCTGCTGGATGCCCAGCACAATGAACAGCAAAGCCGTGATGCCGAGGGCAAGGTTGGTATGCAGTTTGTTCGCCCAGGCCTTGGGCACGCGCCGGCCGTTAAGCAGCCCCAGCAGCGTCACGGCCAGGAACGGCATGAACAGCGAACCCAGGACGCCGTAGGCCAGGATCAGCCCGATGGGCTTGCCCAGCAGGAACAGCAGCATCGGCGGGAAGGTCAGCCACAGAAGGTAAAACTTGAAGTACTTTCCGCCGACGCGGGTGTCCTCGTGTCCGGACTCCTTGCCGCGCATGTTGCCCCAGAAGTCCGCGAACATCAGGGAGACGCCGTTCCAGACGCCGATGATGGACGAGAAGGAGGCAGCCCAGAAACCAACCAGGAATCCGGTTCCCACAACATCGCCGTACTCGGCCTTGAGCACGTCGTAAAGGTCCAGCAGGCCTTCGTCACCGGAGCTGAGGGAGACACCGGCCGAACGGACAACTTCGGCACCGACAATCAGCATGGCGATCACGAAGATGCCGGTCATGACGTACGCCATGGAATTGTCGATCCGCATGACCTTCATCCACTTGGGCGTGTACCAGCCCTTTTCCCTCAGCCAGTAGCCGTAGGCGGCCAGCGTGATGGTTCCGCCCACGCCGCCGGCCAGCGCCAGCGTGTAGACCACTCCGCCTTCGGGAATCAGCGGAACCAGCCCGGACATCATCTCCGGGATGTTCGGAGCCGCAATGACGGCCAGCCCCACCACGGTGACGAACATGATGCCCACCAGCGCGGCGGTGATCTTTTCGAAGGTGGCATACTTCCCGAACCACACCATGCCCAGGCCGGCCAGGCCCATCAGGATGGCAAAGATCCACAGATCGATGGCCGGAAACAGTGCTGCCAGCGGCAGGGCCGCCGAAGACATGGCGGTGGCTCCGTAGACGAAGCCCCAAACCATGATGTAGGGACCGAAGTACCACGTGGTCCATTTTCCGAGCGAGCGCCAGCCCTCAAAAATGGTTTTGCCGGTGGCGAGCGTGTAGCGGCCGGCACCCTCCACCAGGATGATCTTGAGAATGACGCCGAGAATCACGGCCCACAGCAGGCCGTAGCCGTATTTGGATCCGGCCACCAGGGTGGCAACCATGTCCGCGGCGCCAACACCGGTGGCAGCCACCACCAGCCCGGGGCCAACGACCTTCCACTTGGCGGGTGCCCCGCCGTCGTCATCTATCCGGTCGGCGTGCGCGATTCTTGGTCGGGGAATGGTGCCTTCGTCGGCCATGGGCCAGCAATCCTTACGTCAGTGTTTGGGGCAGCCGAAAGCCGTATGTGCTGTCGGTCACGGGACATAGGCATCTTCTCACGGCCCCTTCCTGAAGCCTGCTCCGTTACCTGCCGTGTACTTCGGGTTATTCCTGTGTTCTCCCGGCGGTCCAGGGGTTGACGGCGGGAGCTCCGAGCCGGCGGAAATCGTCCGGGCGGTCCGTCACTACGGTCAGATCGCTGCGCAGCGCCGTGGCGGCCAGCACCACCGTGAGTGTGCCGGCGTCGCGCTCCAACCCTGCCGAGGCAAGGACGACGCCCTGGTCCACCGGCAGAATATGGCACCCGAAACGGCCGGCGAGCTCCTGCAGCCAGGAGCTGTCCGGACAGGGCAGGTCACCCAGCGTCAGCGCCGAGATGAAAATCCGGAGGGAGCTGCGGCGGCGCAGGAAATCCGTCAGGACGGAACTGCAGCGGGAACTGCGGATTTCGGCCAGCACAGGGGTGTCCAGCAAGAGCCCCGACTGTCCGTTCACTCGGGGTGCCCGGTGCCGGCGAGCAGGAATTCGAGGAACTCTTCCCGGGCGCGGGTGATGACCTGGTAATCCTGCAGGGAAACAGCCCGCGGTTTCAGGCCGGGAAGAGGCACGGCGTCGTCGGCGGGCCGGGTGCCGGCCGGGCGGTCATTGGGGTAGGAGGCATTGTCCATGGGAGTACGGCGCCGGGCGCCGGTCCTTTCAGCGTGCTCTTGCCCGCACCGGGTGCCGTGAGGCGAGTGCAGGCCACTTCTTCATCCGAACCACCCAACGAGCGCAGGGTTGGTATGCGGCCAAGTCGGAGCTTGGCGGCCGCAGTTCTTGAAGCTGTTTGGAAGTATAGCCAGCTATCCGGGCTCCCCCGCCGTGTTGCTGATTATGTCTTCTTCGCTTCTGCACCCGGGGTGGCGTGCAGAGAGAGCGAGGACGCCACGAGCTGTTTGGTGTAGTCATGCTGCGGCGCGGCATAGACCTGTTCGGTGGCACCGGACTCCACGATGCGCCCCCGGTGCATTACCGCCACTGTGTCGCAGAGGTGCTTAACCACACCCAGATCATGGGAAACGAACACGAGCGTGAGCTGGTATTTGTCCACCAGGTCAGACAGCAGGTTCAGTACCTGCGCCCGCACGGAAACGTCCAGGGCGCTCACCGGTTCATCGGCCACCAGAATGCGCGGCTCACAGATCAGGGCGCGGGCTATGGCAATGCGCTGCCGCTGGCCTCCGGAGAACTGGTGCGGGAAACGGTCCGCGGCGTCCTCCGGCAGCCCGACGGCGTGGAGCATTTCAGCAATCCGGGCAGCATGGTGGCGGGCACCGACGGGCTCCCCGGGAAGCAGCAGCGGTTCGGCCACGAGGTCCCGCACCCGCATCCGCGGATCGAGCGATCCCATGGGGTCCTGAAAAACTATCTGCAGCTGCCGGCGCAGCTCCAGCAGCTGACCCTCCCGAGAGCCGGCCACTTCATTGCCTGCCACCTTTACGGAGCCCGACGTCGGCAGATCCAGTCCGGCGAGGATCCGCAGCAGCGTGGATTTGCCGGACCCGGATTCGCCCACAATTCCGAACCGCTGCCCTGCGGCCACGTCGAAGGACACGTCCTGAAGCGCCGCCACTTCGGCCGGGGCGCGGAAGAGCGAGCTGCGTCCGCGGCGGTAGGTCCGGTGAAGTCCGCGCACCCGGATCAGGGGTTCGGGCAGGGACTGCGCGGGGGCGGGAACAGAAAGGGCGGCCGCGGGCTGCGGTTCGGGCACGACGACGGCGGGGGTCACGGCACCGGAAGCGCGCGCACCGCCCGGAACATAACCCGCTGCTGAGGAAACCGTGAACAGCCTGCCGGCGGCATCGGTGGCTTCCAGATCCGAGGCGGCCAGCAGTCCGCGCGTGTACTCATGCCGTGGCCGGGAAAAAACGTCAGCGGTGGGGCCTTGTTCCACCAGGACGCCCTTGCGCATCACCAGGATCCGGTCGCAAATACTCGCGGCAACGGCCAGGTCATGGGTGATAAAGAGCAGCCCGCTCCCCCGCCGGGCCACACCGTCGGAGATCAGCTCCAGCATTTGGCGCTGGACGCTCACGTCCAGTGCGGTGGTTGGTTCATCGCAGATCAGCAGGTCCGGATCATTGGCCAGTGCCATGGCCAGCATGACGCGCTGCCGCTGGCCGCCGGAAAGCTGATGGGGGTACGCGCGGGCAGCCTCCGCCGGATCCGGAAGCTGCACCGATGCCAGCAGTTCAACACTGCGGACCTCGGCTGCCCGCCCGCGGGCGGCTCCGTGCCGGGTCAGCGCCTCAGCCACCTGCCGGCCCACCCGCATCAGCGGGTTCAGGGCACTCAGGGGTTCCTGGAACACCATGCCCGTCCGCCTGCCCCGGATGCGGCTCATCTGGCGGTCGGTGGCGCCCACCAGGTCATGAGGGACGCCGTCGAGGCGGACGGATCCGGTGACGTGCAGGCCTTCCGGCAACAATCCCGTCAGTGCGGCCGCGGTGACGGACTTTCCGGATCCCGATTCCCCGATCAGGCCGACCCGTTCACCCCGGGCCAGGGACAGCGCGAAGTCCTGCACCAGGACCCGGTTTCCGGCCGTGACCTGCAGCCCGGTGACCGTCAGCAGCTGGGCGTGGGCGGCGGACACCGGCGCAGGCAGGAAGGAAGGCAAGGAAGATGCACGGCCGTTGGCAGAACCGGGCACGGAGTACGGCGCGGACATCAGCGTGTTCCGTTCAGTCGGGGATCAAAGCGGTCCCGCAGGCCGTCGCCCAGCAGGTTGAAGCCCAGCACCGCCACGGCAATCGCCGCACCGGGCCAGATCGCCAGCGACGGATAGGTGCTCAGGAACTGCTGGGATTCCTGCAGCATCCGGCCCCAGGACGGTACCGGCGGCGGTGTGCCCAGGCCCAGGAAGGACAGTGCGGCCTCGGCAAGGACGGCCAGTCCGAAGGTCACCGAGCACTGCACCACCACCATTCCGGCAATGTTCGGCAGCACGTGGCGGCGGGCAATCCGCAGCCCGGGCTGGCTGGCGGCCCGCGCGGCCAGGACGTATTCGGTGCTCATGACCTGCAGGGTGCCGGAGCGGGCCACGCGGGCAAAGCCGGGGATGGAGCCGATCCCGATGGCGACCATCGCCGTCGTCGTTCCCCCGCCGAAGACCGCTCCGAACATGATCGCCAGCAACAGCGCGGGGAACGCCAGCAGGATGTCCGCGCCGCGCATGGTTACTTCCTCCACCGCTCCGCGGCGCATGCCGGCCAGGACACCGAGCGGGGTGCCGATAAGCGCGGCGATGCCCACGGCCACCAGTCCGACGGACAGGGTAATCCGGGCGCCGTAAAGGATGCCGGAGAAAACGTCTCGCCCGTAGCGGTCGGTGCCCATCAGGTGTGCGCTGCTGGAGCCCTGGAGCCGGTCGGCGGGGACGGCCTGCAGCGGATCGTAGGGGGTCCAGAAAAAGGAGACCAGCGCCGCCAGCACGACCACCGCGACCAGCATGGCTCCGGCCAGCAGCGTCGGAGAAAGCCTGCGTTCGGAGCTCATGCGCGTTTCCTCAGGCGGGGATCAACAATCGTGTAAAGGACATCAACCACGAGGTTGATGATCAGGGTGAGGGCCACCAGCACCATCACCACGGACTGCACGGTGAGCAGGTCCCGGTTGCCCACTGCGTCCAGGAGCATGGATCCGAGTCCGGGAATGACAAAGACCCGTTCAATGACGACGGCGCCGATGATCAGGGCGGCCAGCTGGACGCTGGCGACGGTGAGCACCGGAACCGCGGCATTGCGCAGCCCGTGCTTGACCAGTGCCTCCAGCTTGCCCAGGCCTTTGGCCCGGGCCGTGCGCAGGTAGTCCTCGCTCATCACTTCCAGCACGGCGGACCGGACGTAACGGGTCAGGACGGCGCCCTGCACCGAGGCCAGGGCAAGCACCGGCAGGGTAACCCGGTGCAGGAAGTCGGCAAAGTCCACACCCGGCGGGGTCCAGCCGTTGGCCGGGAACCAGCCCAGTCCGACGGCAAAAACCACCACTAGCATGATGGCCGCGAGGAAGCCCGGCACGGCCACGCCGAGCTGGCTCAGCCCGCTGAGCAGGACGCCGCTGGGCTTGCGGTGGCGCAGTGCGGCAACGGTTCCGAACGGCACGGCGATAGCCAGTGCAACGGCCATGGCCAGTCCCACCAGGATCAGCGAGACCTGCAGCCGGTCCAGCAGCAGGGGGCTGATGTCCTGCCGGGTGACGTAGGAAACCCCAAAGTTCCCGCGGAGCAGTCCCGACACCCAGTCGAAGTACTGCACCGGCAGCGGGCGGTCCGTGCCGAATTCCCGGCGGGTCTGCTCCAGCAGCTCGGGGGTCGCGTTGACTCCGAGGGCTATCTGGGCCGGGTCCCCGGGGATGGCCCGCATGAAGAGGAACACCGCCACAGTGGCCACCAGGAAGGTGACGGCAAAGCGGGCGGCGTTAATAAGCAGGCGGATTCCCACGGTCTGTTACTGCCAGCCTACTGAGCCCAGGTCCAGCGCTTCCGTGACCGAGTTGGCTGGCAGGCCGGTGACACCGGACTTGGCCACCACAATGTTGGGGAACAGGAACAGGACGTCAGCGGCGGCGTCGTCGTTGATGGTGCGGACCACCTTCTGCATGCCGGATACGTACCCGGCCTCGTCTGCCGCATCGGCAGCGGCGGCTTCGTCCTTGATCTTCGCGTTGTCATACCCCAGGTAGTAGTTGGGGTTGTTGAACATGGTCAGCAGGTCACGGCTTTCCACGGCCAGGACCACCGACATGTCGTAGTCGTGACTGGTGAAGACCTTGTCCAGCCAGACAGCGGGGAATTCTGCCGACTCGATGGTGGCGTTGATGCCCACTTCGGCCAGCTGGGACACCACGATTTCGGACACGGCCGTGGCGTAGGGGCGCGTGGGTACGGTGAAGGTGATGTTCAGATCTTCTGCACCGGCCTCGGCCAGCAGCGCGCGGGACTTCTCCGGATCATAGGCGTAAGCGCCGTTGAGATCCTCGTAATACGGGTCGGTGGGCGGCACGGGCGCACCGACGAGTGTGCCGTAGCCGCTCCACGCCGTGTCCAGGACGGCCTGGCGGTCAATCGCGTGAAGCACTGCCTGCCGGACCCGCACGTCGTCGAACGGCGGCCGGGCATTGTTCATGGACAGCATGACCTCGCCGTTGGAGGTTCCTTCGAGGACCTGGAAGGAGTCATCGCCGGTGAAGGTGGGCAGCAGCTCCGGTGCCTGCATGTTGTAAACCACGTCAACGTCCCCGGAGCGCAGGGCGTTGGTGGTGGCCACGGCATCCGCGAAGTAGCGCAGCGTTGCGGTTTCCACCTGGGGTGCTTCACCCCAGTAGTCGGAGCGCGCGGCCAGTTCGATGGATTCGCCGCGGTTCCAGGCTTCCACGGTGAAGGGCCCGGTGCCGATGGCCGTGGAGGCCAGGTCGGCAACGCCGCTTTCATCGAACATGGCACCCACGGGCGTGCCCAGATCAAAGAGCCAGGCGTTGGAGGGCCGGGAGAGCTGCACCCGTACCTCGGTGTCACTCAGGACGGTGACGCTGTCCACCACATCCATCTTGGTTTTCAGGCTGGAGAGCCAGGCATCGGACTTCACCCGTTCGAGGCTGAACTTTACGTCCTCGGCGGTGAATGCTTCCCCGTTGGAGAACGTCACCCCCGGCTGGAGCGTGAAGGTGTAGGCAGTGCGGTCTTCACTGATGTCCCAGGACTTGGCGAGCAGCGGCTGGATCTGTCCGTCCTGGTCGATCTCCACCAGGCCCTCGTACACATTGGACATCAGCGCCTGCGGAATGGCAGCACCGGCAGTGGTGGTGAAGTCCAGGTTCGCGGGTTCCCCGGTCAGTGCGACGACGACGGCGTTGTCCGGCTGCGCGCCGGCGCCGCCCTGGCCGCTGGACTGCCCGCCGCCTGAACCTGCGGAGCAGGCACTGAGGGTCAACGCTGCCAGCAGCAGGGCAGCCGACGAGCGGACGGGAATTCGACGCATCTGGGGGTCTCCATCGGTGGGGCGGGCGGTGCCCGCGCGGCTGCGGACAGAAGTCCGCGCCAATTGTTGTCCTACATAGTATGGACGCGCTCAGGAACAGAGCGGAAATTGGGTCGTCCGGCCAACTGGGACAGGTGTTGCCTGAAGGGGCCAATGAGGATAAGTTCAGGCCATCGCGGCGCCGGGCCGGGGGATCTGAAAGGACACGATGACGTGCGCAATAAATTGATCGGAGCCGGGCTGGCAGCAACGCTGCTGCTGACCGCCTGCGGGGGTTCAACGGAATCCAGCAACGAAGGGAGCTCTGAAGGCGCAACCCTGGTTGTCTACACCAACTCGAACTCGGACGGGAAGGGCGAATGGCTTGAGGCGCAGGCCGAGCAGGCCGGATTCGACCTTGAAATCGTGGGCCTGGGCGGCGGGGACCTGACCAACCGCATCATCGCTGAGGGAGGCAACCCGGTTGCGGATGTGGTCTTCGGATTGAACAACATGTACTTCGAGCAGATCAAGGCCGAAGACCTGCTGGAGCCCTATACCCCTGAGTGGTCCGCCGACGTCGACGAAAGCCTGGGTGACGGTGAGACGTTCTGGCCGATCGTGCAGCAGGGCATTGTGCTGGCGTACAACACTGCCGCCGTTCCGGAAGCCGAGGCACCGGCCGATTGGACCGACCTGTGGACCGATGACCGGTTCAAGGGGCGGTACGAATCCGTCAGCACCCTGGCCGGTGCCACGCAGCAGATCGTGATGGCCAGCATCCTGACCCGTTACCGGGACGATTCGGGTGATCTGGGCATTTCGGATGAAGGCTGGGAGCAGGTCCGCGGTTACTTCGAAAACGGATTCAAGGCCGTGGAAGGCGAAGACCTCTTCGCCCGCATGGCTGCCGGCTCCGTGGACATGGGGCAGATGACCATCAGCGGCATCCCGGCCCGTGAAGAGCAGTACGGCGTGACGGCCGGGGTCATGGCACCAGAGGGCGGCGTCCCCTACGCCGTGGAGCAGGTGGGCATTATCAAGGGCACGGACAAGAAGGAAGAGGTGGAGCGCTTCATTAACTGGTTTGGAAGCGGTGAAGTCCAAGGCGACTTTGCTGCCGAATTCGCCAGCCTTCCCGCCAACCAAAAAGCGCTGGAAAAGACGGATCCCGAGGTCCTCAAGTCGTATGAGGCCATTCCCCCGCAGGAGCTGGACTGGTTGTTCATCCGGGACAACATCTCCCAGTGGGTGGAAAAAATCGAGCTCGAATACATGCCCTGACAGGACAAAGACCAATGATCCGGTACGAAAACATTGAGGTGACGTTCGACGACTTCGTGGCCATTCCGCATCTGGACCTGGAGATCCGGGAGGGTGAGTTCTTCACCCTCCTGGGACCATCGGGGTGCGGGAAGACGACGGCGCTGCGCACGCTGGCGGGCTTCATCAGCCCCAGCGGCGGCGATGTCTTTGTTGACGGCAAACGAGTTACCCACCTCTCCAGTGACAAGCGCAGCATTGGCATGGTCTTCCAGAATTACGCGCTCTTTCCAAGCATGAACGTGTGGGAGAACATCGCCTTCGGGCTCAAGGTCCGCAAGGAGTCAAAAACCGATACGGCACGGCTGGTGGCGGATATTGCGGAGCAGATGGAGCTCAGCGAAGAGCAGCTGCACAAGAACGTTTCGGAGCTCTCCGGCGGGCAGCAGCAGCGGGTTGCCATTGCCCGTGCCCTGGTCCTGAAGCCCAAGATTCTGTTGCTGGATGAGCCGCTGTCCAACCTGGACGCCAAGCTGCGGGTCCAGCTGCGCGGACAGCTCAAGGACCTGCAGAGCCAGTTCGGTATCACCACCGTGTATGTCACGCATGATCAGGACGAGGCACTGACCATGTCAGATCGCATCGCCGTGTTCAACAAGGGTGTAGTGGAACATGTGGGGCCTCCCCAGGAGATTTACGAGCGCTCTGCGACGGAGTTTGTCTGTAATTTCATCGGAGACATCAACGTCCTGGACGAGGAACTGGTCCGCCGCCTCAATGAGCACTCCCCTGCTGCCCTGGACCCGGCCAAGAATTCCTACCTGCGCGTCGAAAAGGTGTCCCTGGATCCGCTCACGGCCGGTGCCGGTGCAGTGAAGGTCAACGGTGTGGTGTCCGCCCGCAGCTACCACGGGATGCACAGCCGGTACACCGTGGACGCCGGCCAGAACCGGATCAAGGCTCTGGTCACGGAGAACGGCCTTACCCGCATGGACGTGGGCACCGGAGTGGACCTGTTCATCGATCCCGCCAACGTCCTGCAATATTAGGAATTACGCCGTGCAAACTTCAGTCAAGAGCATGTGGCGGTCCCCTCTGGTGGTGGTGACCTCAGTGGTGCTGGTGTGGTTCATCGGCACGTTCCTGATCCTGCCCAACATCAGCCTGCTGGCCGAAACCTTTTTCCCCAGGGGTGAGTTCTCCGGGCGGGCCGTGGAGAAGCTCCTGAGTTCGGACCGGGCCATGAAGAGCCTGGCCAACAGTTTCATTCTGGCCGTGGTGCTGTCAGTGACTGTCAACGCCGTTGGCATCTTCATTGTCCTGGTCACCCAGTACTTCGACATTAGGGGCGCCCGGATCCTGTGGCTGGGCTATGCCACCACGCTCATTTACGGCGGTATCGTCCTGGTGGCCGGATACAAGTTCATCTACGGCCAGAACGGGTTTGTCACCAACCTGCTGCTGGGCTGGTTCCCGGAGATGGACCCGGGGTGGTTCAGCGGCTTCTTTGCGGTGGTCTTCGTCATGACGTTCTCCACCACGTCCAACCACATGCTTTTCCTGTCCTCTGCCCTGAACAAGGTGGATTACCAAACCATCGAAGCTGCGCGGAATATGGGAGCGTCAACGCTGCGGATCCTGTGGCGGATTGTGCTGCCCATGCTGCGGCCCATGCTCTTTGCCATCACCATTTTGGTGTTCCTGGGCGGCCTCAGCGCGCTGACGGCTCCGCAGGTGCTGGGCGGGGAAAACTTCCAGACCATCAGCCCCATGATTCTGACCTTCTCCGGGACCTCAACCTCCCGTGACATTGCAGCACTCCTGGCGCTGATCCTGGGACTGGCAACGGTGGTGATGCTGGCCATCATGAGCCGGGTGGAACGCGGCGGCACGTATTTCTCGGTCGCCAAGGTCTCTGCCGGAATGAAAAAGCAGAAGATCGAAAACCCGGTGGCCAACGTTCTGGTGCACATTGCCGCCTACGCTCTGTTCCTGGTGTATTCCCTTCCGATCCTGCTGATTGTGGTCTTTTCCTTCACGGACACCGCCAGCATTTCTTCGGCCACCCTGGCCTTGGACCGCTTCACTCTGGACAACTACATCACGGTGTTCACCGATGAGTCCGCGTTCCGGCCCTTTGCCGTCAGCGTCATCTACAGCGCGGTGGCGGCCGTCGTCGTCGTGCTGGGACTGCTGTTCGTGGCACGCATGGTCCAGAAATTCCGGAACCCGGTCACCGTTGCAGCCGAATATCTGCTCCACATTCCCTGGATCCTGCCCTCCACCCTGATTGCGCTCGGCCTGATCATGACTTTCGACCGCCCCTCGGCGTTCATCGGCGGCCAGGTCCTTACCGGAACCGTTTGGGTGCTGCTGGCCGCGTACATCATCATCAAGATTCCGTTCACGCTGCGCATGCTCAAGGCGGCGTTCTACTCGATCAGTGATTCCTTGGAGGACGCCGCGGCGATCCTCGGGGCGAAGTCGCTCTACACGTTCCGGCGGGTCCTGCTGCCGATTGTGCTGCCAACGGCCGCGGCCATTACTGCCCTGAACTTCAACAGTCTGCTGGATGACTATGACACCGCGGTGTTCCTGTACCACCCGCTGTATGAACCCCTGGGCATCGTGATCAAGAACAGCACTCAGGGTGAGAACATCAGCGACGCCATGGCCCTGACCTTCGTCTACACGGTGCTGCTGATGATCATCATGGGTGCAACCATGTACCTGGTGTACGGACGGTCGGTGAAGACCAAGAAGCGGCGCCGGGCGATCGTACTGCCGGACGCACCGGCGCAGCCTGCCACCGCGGTGCAGCCGGCTCCGGCGCCGGAAGGCGGACAGTTGACCAAGTTGTAAGCCTCAGCAGTCCCGTTGTCCTGCTTGGGGATCCATTCCCTGAAGATGCGGGCAGTTACCGGACCCGCACCTTTGAAGGCAAACAGCCGCTGTTCCAAGCCCTGCGCGGACCCGGTGCTCATGACACTTCAGCAGAGTCGCCAAACAGTATGGCCCGCCGTCGGGCGGGGTAAGCGGCCGGCCTGCTCCAGTTCACGGATGCCGCCGAAAGAGGCCTTAACGCAGTAGCAGGACGGGAATTTCTTCCCGTCCTGCTACTTATTCAAGCCGATTCCCGAGGGAATCCAAAGTCTATATTTAGAGGGCCTGGATGTTGACGGCCTGAGGACCCTTGGGGCCCTGCTCGGTGTCGAAGCTAACCTTCTGGTTCTCTTCGAGCGAGCGGTAGCCACTCGAGTTGATAGCGGAGTAGTGAGCGAAAACGTCGGCGCTTCCGTCATCGGGCTCGATGAAGCCGAAGCCCTTTTCGGAGTTGAACCATTTCACGGTACCTGTTGCCATTTTTAATCATCCTTCTAAAGAAACCACCCCCGACCTTCGGGGAGTTTCACGTTGCTGTGCCGTAGACGGCATGTTACAGAAAAAGCGGCTTGCCCTTGATGTGGGTTTCGCCGCTTGGACTTCAACATGCGCAACACTGCAACTGCGTCCAGTATACACAGCACCCCCGGCAGCGTCACCCCTTCTCTCCACCTACTCGTTAGGCTGGATACATGCGTTCCACAGCCCCTGTACCGGCCGAACCGGCCCTGTCCTCTGAATCCGCTTCCGCCTCTTCCCCCATCGAAACTTACCTCCGGCGGATCCACGCTGAAATTGCTGAACTGAAGGACGGTAAGCCTTACAGCAACATTCCCGCCATGGCGAACGTGGACCCGAACAACTTCGGCATTGCCCTGGCCACGGCTGACGGCTACGTCTATGAAGTGGGCGACACCCGCAGGGAATTCAGCATCCAGTCCATCTCCAAGCCGTTCACCTACGGGCTGGCCCTGGCTGACAGGGGCATGGATGCGGTTGACGCCAAGGTGGACGTGGAACCGTCCGGAGATTCCTTCAACGAGATTTCCCTCGCCGAGGGCACCGGCCGCCCGGCCAATGCCATGATCAACGCCGGTGCCCTTACCGCTACTTCACTGGTCCGCAGCGCGGGCGGCGTCACCCGTTTCAACCGCATCCTCAACACGTACTCCGCTTTTGCCGGCCGCCAGCTCTCGGTGAGCGAGCGGATCTACCGCTCGGAGCTGAAGTCCGGCCACCGCAACCACGCGCTGGCCTACCTGCTGCGGTCTTTCGACATCATCGAGTCCGATCCCGCCCCGGTCATTAAGGACTATTTCCGGCAGTGCTCGGTCATGGTCAACACCCGCGACCTGGCCCTGATGGCCGCCACGCTCGCCAACAGCGGCTGCAACCCCCTTTCCGGCGACCAGGTGCTGGACATCGAATCGGTGGAACGGGTTCTGTCCGTCATGGCCACCTGCGGGATGTACGACGACGCCGGCGCCTGGCTTTCCAGCGTCGGCATGCCGGCCAAATCCGGCGTCGGCGGGGGCACCATTGCCGTCCTGCCCGGCCAGATCGGCCTGGCCGTCTATTCCCCGCCGCTGGATGCGCACGGATCCAGTGTCCGCGGTGTGGCCACCAGCCAGCGGATCTCCCACGACATGCAGCTGCACTTTGTCCGCGCCGCCCGCACCGGCCGTTCCGCCATCCGCAACGTCTATGACATCACCGCTGCCCCCTCCGGCGTCCGCCGCACCGATGAGGCAGTTGAAGTGCTGCGCAGCCACGGCCACCGCGCCCAGGTCCTGGAGCTGAACGGGGACCTCCTCTTCGCCGGAGCCGAATCGGTGGTGCGCGCGCTCTCCAACCTGGACGACGACGTCGAAATGGTGGTCCTGGATTTGAGGAGCGTGGACGAGGTGTCCGAAGTGGCCCTGCGCCTGTTCGCCGAATCCGCAGACATGCTGGCACAGAACGGCCGCGGGCTGGTCCTGGTGGACGGCGAGGGAACCGTTACCAGCGATCTGGTTGAGCGCGGCCGGGAGGTACCGTCCTTCGTTACCCGCAATGCAGCCGTGGAATATTGTGAGACACAGCTGATCGACGCCTATGGCAGCGAGCTGGTCCTCCCGGACACTATGGAACCCGTTGATTCCCCCGCTCTGAACCAGCTGGATCCTCAGGATGCCCGGACTGTCCAGGACCTGATGGAGGAACGCGTGTATGAGGACGGCGATGTGGTCCGCCGCGTGGGCCAGCGTTTTGGCGGGGTGTTCTTCATTGTCTCCGGTGCCATCGACACGTCCATGCCGGCTCAGGACGGAACCCGGATCAAGCTCACCACGCTCGGGCCGGGCATGACTTTCGGTGAAATGGCACTGGCCACGGACAAACGCCAGGAGACAACGGTAAAGGCAAGCGGGCCGGTCCGGCTTAAGGTTCTCACCGCCGAAGCCATGGAATCCCTTGAAGAGGAAAATCCGCGTCTTGCCGTGGAACTGTGGAAGGCGCTCACACGGGATGCCTACACGAGGGTGGAGCAATACATCCGCGAGAGCGCCCTCCGCGCCCGCGACTAATCCGCACGCAAAAGGCGGCGCCGCGGAACCCTCTGCGGCGCCGCCTTTCCTAACGGACGTGCCAGCTCAGGGACGCTGCTTAAACACAAAAGCAGGACGGGAAACCCGTCCTGCTTTTGTAAGGCAATTCAGTACAAGTACTGAACCGAAGTCTCTAAATTAGAGCGCCTGGATGTTCGTAGCCTGGGGACCCTTGGGGCCCTGCTCGGTATCAAAGCTAACCTTCTGGTTCTCGTCCAGGGACTTGTAACCATTGGAGTTGATAGCGGAGTAGTGAGCGAACACATCGGCGCTTCCGTCATCGGGTTCGATGAAGCCGAAGCCCTTTTCGGAGTTAAACCATTTTACTGTACCTGTAGCCATTTTAATATTCCTTCTGGATTGAAGCAGATCCCGACTTTCGGGTAGCTTCAGTCGCGGTGTTCCTTACCGCTTTTACAGAAAAGCGGCTAGCCCGTTTGGGTTTCGCCACTTGAAATACAAAATGCGCAACAACCAACAACTGAGTAAGACTCTACACGAGATATGGCAGAAGGGGAAACCGGCCCCCTCCCGGGGCACGGATGCGGTCATCCGGGCAACACCAGATGGGCCGGAATGCTGTCCCTGTTCGGGATCCTGCGCAGCAGCAGCGGGTCGATGAGCTCCCCGCGCCGCAGGACCGAAATGTCGCCGGTGGGTTCCAGGATCACAAGCGCCACTTCCGAGAAGTTTCGAATGCCGGCCTGCCGAAGCTTGAAGTACAGCTCATCCTCCACAATCCTGGCTGCACGCAGTCCGGGCTGCAGAACCTGGTCCCCCGCCATCAGCAGAATCGGCTTGCTGGAAAAATAGGCGCCCCGCTTGCTCCGGCGCAGGACCGCTTCCAAACGGAAGAGCGCAAACATGGTGGCCAACCCGATGACGCCGGCCGCCAAGGTGGGCGTGTACCCCAAGACGACGCGCCCCAGCACTGAACCAAAGGCTATGACAATGGCCTTGTCCATAGTGGACCAGCTCGCCAGCGCCCGCTGGCCCGCCGTCCGGATCAGTATGAAAAAGGCGCCGTAAATACCAATGGCAGACAGGATGACCCAGAGGGCTTCCAAGGGCGTAATTCCGAGATTATGGGACCACACGGGCGTTCTCCTTACAGGGCAAGGACGGGACCTTATTCCGGTCCCGGACCTTCAGCCTGATTGGAGAGGCAGGCCCAGCCAGGGCTGAAAAACTGAGGATGGCACCGGCAGCCGCCTGGACGATAAGAAAAATGTTAGCCGCGGCGCTGTGGTTCCGACAGGCTCGCAGAGCCTCCCCGGTCCGCTACCCGGCAGTCATGGACTGGACTGCCCGGTAAGCGAAGACCATCGCAGTGCCCAGCGGGACGCCCGGGCCGGGATAAAAACGGCCGGAGAAGGATGCGCTCGAGTTGCCCACAGCGTAGAGCCCGGGGATGGGTTCCCCGTTGGCACGGAGAACACGTGCATCGGGGTCGGTACACAAGCCTCCCTTGGTACCCAGGTCGCTGAGCACCATCCGCGCAGCAAAGTACGGCGGCTGGTCCAGCGCCACCAGCGCCGGATTGGGCCCGTGCGAAGGATCCGTGAAAAAGAGGTCATAGGGGTCCTCACCGCGGTGGAAGTCTTCGTCCACTCCGGATTCGGCAAAACCATTGAACCGCTCCACTGTTTGGCTCAGGGTTGTGGCAGGCAACCCGGTGCGTTCGGCCAGTTCGTCGAGGGTTTGAGCCTGGACCCAGGTTCCGGCGGCAAGGTGCTCCTGCGGCGAGGTATTGTCCGGGCGCATGATGGCCGGCAGCGCGCCGCCGGACCGGGAATCGAACACAAACCAGGAGGGAATCCGGTCTTCCGCGGCAAAGGCCATTTGGCGGCCCATCCGGTCATAGGGCAGGGACTCGTTGGCGAACCGCCGTCCGTCCCCGCTCACCATCAACCCGCCCCGGAAACCCAGGGTGAAGGCGCTTCCGCCGGAGGGCTGCAAAACTCCGGGGCACCACCAGCCCTCATCCATCAGTTCCACTGCGGCCCCTGCAGCCTGCGCGCTTCGGATAGCGGTGCCGGTATTCGCACCGCGCGGAGCCATGGTCCACTCCGCGGAACCGGGTGTTCCGTTCTCGGTGCGCATCCGGGTGTTCGATTCAAATCCGCCGGCGCCCAGCAGCACTCCCGCTGCAGCCTTCAGCGTGCGCGGCCCTGCGGCGGTTACCACACTGATTCCTACGACTCTCCCGTCCTCGACGAGGAGATCGGTCATCTCGGTTTCGGTGCGTACGGAGCCGTTGCCGGTATTCATGAATCCCAGCAGCAGGCGGCCGATTAGTGCCTGGCCGGCAGTCAACGGACCGACAGGATGTGATTCGCCTTTTTGGTCGCTCTCAATGTTCGGCCGCACCAGATCGGCCAGGCTGCCGATCTCGCTGCGCGGAAGATCCACCGGCATCATGGACCGGCCGGCATCCATCCTTCCCGGGCCCGCGAAGTAGTCGGGGAAGGCGGTCCAGCGGAATTCAATGGCCGGGTCGTGCTCTAGGGCTTTGACCAGTTCGGGGGCACTGGCCAAAAAGGCTTCGCGCCGGTCAGCTTCAGCCTCTCCGAGCAGGGACTGCAGGTAGGCCCGGGCAGCATCAACGGAATCGGCCACGCCGGCCCGCTCCTGCACCTGTGTGGCAGGCAGCCAGCAGGAGGCTCCGGAGTAGGACGAGGTGCCTCCGAGGAGAGGCATCTTTTCCACCAGCAGCGTTTTGAATCCACGGGAAGCAGCGCTGAAAGCACCGGCCATGGCTCCGGCGCCGGAACCCACCACAATGACGTCGTACTCGCTGTCCCAATCCTGCACGTTTATCTGCCCGATTGTCATCGTTTTCCTTTTCGTTGCCGGGCCCCCACCCCTGGACGTCCGCCCCGGGCCCTCGGCCAAGACTTGCAGGAGGGAAATCGCCAGTCTGCTCCTGTCCCATACATCGGGACTGGCCCCGTTCACCGCCCATGTGTGCGTAGATTCGCGTCAAGAAGTTCGGCTCCAAATAGGCGCATCTGAAGGGACGGATTCCGCATGAGCATTGTTGAGTCAGATCAGGATCAAATCAGGCAGATTGAAGCGGGCCAGACCCGCTCACGTTTCGCGCGCGGGTGGCACTGCCTCGGTTTGGTGGACAAGTACAAGGACGGCAAGCCGCACACGGTGAAGGCCTTCGGCCAGAAGCTGGTGATTTTTTCCGGGTCTGACGGCCTGGTCAATGTCCTGGATGCGTACTGCCGGCACTTGGGCGGAGACCTGTCGCTGGGCACCGTCAAGGGAAACGAAATTGCCTGCCCGTTCCATGACTGGCGGTGGGGAGGCGACGGACGCTGCAAGGCTGTTCCCTATGCGCGCAGGGTTCCGATGCGTGCCCGGACCAGCACCTGGCAGACCCTCGAGCAGGACGGTCTCCTGTTCGTCTGGAATGATCCCGAAGGCAACCCGCCGCCCGAAGGCGTTGTCATCCCCCGGATTGAGGGTGCAGAGGACGAGGGCTGGACCAACTGGGTCTGGACCGAATTGGTGGTCAATACCAGCACCCGCGAAATTATGGACAACATCGTGGATATGGCCCACTTCTTCTACATCCACAACAACTTCCCCACCTATTTCAAGAATGTCTTCGAAGGTCATGTGGCGACCCAGTATTTCGATGGAATTGCACGCGAGGACGTCACTCCCGCGAACCCCGATCCCAATGCTCCGAAGATGCAGAAGACAAGTTCGGTGGCGTCCTATTACGGACCCTCCTTCATGATTGACGACCTCAGCTACACCTATGAGACCTTCACCATGAAGACCGTCCTCATCAACGCGCATTACCCCATTGATGAGGACTCGTTCGTCCTCATGTCCGGCATCATCGTGGAGAAGAAACCGGAACTGCCCGGCGACCCGGACCAGATCGCCAGCAACCAGGCCAAATGGATCCTGAACGGCTTCAACCAAGACGTGCAGATCTGGCAGAACAAGGCCCGCGTCGACAATCCGCTCCTGTGCGAGGAAGACGGAGCCGTGTACCAGATCCGCCGCTGGTACGAGCAGTTCTTCGTGGACGCCGCCGACGTCCTGCCGGAGATGACGGACCGCTTTGAACATGAACTGGACACCACCAAGCCGGTGGAAAGCTGGCGCAGGCAGGTGGCTGAGAACGTGGCAGTGCGCAAGGCCGCAGAGGAGCAGCTGATCTGATGATGTCCCCCACCGATGTCCGGCTCATCGACAACCCCATGCAGCCGCTGGGCTGCCGCGGATGCACCGCTTCGGTCCTGGTCCGCAAGTCGAACTGGCAGCAGACCAGTATCCAGTGGAATGAGACGGCGCAGAAGGCCTGCAGGGAGCGTGCCCTCACCTGCCAAGGGGAGAAATCCCCGGTGCAGTTTCCCGGCTGTCAGACGCTGGCGGAGAGCATTCGTTCTGCCTCGCTTGAGGGCACCATTGACGTCATCAACCGGGACGTCGCGGAGAACTAACCTCCCGCACAGAGCATAAAGAAGGAGAGCCGGAAACGGCTCTCCTTCCTTATGCTCTGTGCTCGGCGAACTTTACGCCCTGTGGCCGGCGAACCTTATTCGTCGTACGTGATCTTAACGGGCCCGGCGACGGGCACAGCCTGGCACGCCAGCACGTACCCGTCCCGAAGGTCCGCTGCGTCCAGCACCTCGTTGTTTTCCATGCGGACTTCACCCTGGAGAACCCGGCAGGTGCAGGCGCTGCAGGCCCCCTCCCGGCAGGAGTACGGTGCATCCAGTCCGGCGTTGAGCAGAACATCCAGCAGCCGGTTTCCGCCGGACCAGGGCACGGTGCGGCTGACGCCGTCGAGTTGAACATCCACAACTGTGTCTGTTCCGGAGCCGTCGCTGACCGCCGTTTCCACCGGCGCAAAGGGATCGGTACCAAGCGAGGCAAAGCGTTCAATATGGATCTGCCCGGACGGCATGCCCAGGCCTTCCAGTGCCCTCCCGACGCAGTCCATGAACGGCCCCGGGCCGCAGATGAAGACTTCGCGGTTCAGATAGGGCGCGGAGAGTGCGCCAAGAGCCGCTTCATCGGGCAAGCCCTGCACGGTCCCCAGCCAATGGATGACTGTGAGCCGGCCCGGATGTGCCTTGCCGAGGGCAATGAGCTCCTCGCGGAAGATCACCGATGCTTCATCCTGGTTGGCGTAGATCAGGGTTACCAGGCCGGTTCCGGCGGCCAGCACTGATTTGAGGATGGACATCACCGGAGTAATTCCGCTGCCGCCGGCAAAGAGAAGGAAATCGTCGGTCAGCGAGCGCGGGGTGAAGGTTCCGGCGGGCCGGAGCACCTCCAGGAGGTTGCCCTCCACGGCATTGTCGCAAAGCCAGTTTGAGCCGTAGCCCTCCCTGGTGCGCTTGACGGTAACTTTGAGCTTCTCGTCGTGCACCGGCGTGCTGCACAGCGAATAGCATCTGGCTGCACCGCCGTCGCGTTCGCTCGGGATCCGGATGGTCAGGAACTGTCCCGGCTTATAGCTGAAAGGTGCGTGGTCTTCGCCTTCGGGTTCCAGAACCAGGGTGTGGGCGTCCGCTGTCTCCCGGATGACCTCGACGACGCGCACCCGCAGCGGGGTGACTGTTGCTGAACTGCTCACTGTTCTGCCTCTTTCCGCCGCAGGAAAGCAAGAACCGTGCTTTCAAAGGCGTCTTTCTGTTCGATCATGGCCCAGTGGCCGCAATTGGGGAAAACGTGCAGTTCCACGTCCGGGATGGTCCGCATGGGCACCAGAACTCCGTCCAGCGGGGAGACCCGGTCATCACGGCCCCAGGTGATCAGGGTCTTGGCCTTGAGCCGGTGGAGCTGGGCCCAGGCGGGCGCCGCGTCGGAAGCCGCAGCACCTGCTGCGGCCGCCTTCATGGCCGCCCGGGTATACATTTTCCGCGCACTGCTCAGGGCCTGCGGGTCGGTGGCTTGTTCCCAGCGCTGGTTGATCAGTTCTTCGGTCACCAGGGACTGGTCATACACCATGGACTGCAGCCACTGGATGAGCCGTTCCCGGGTGGGGTCCTCGGTAAAGGCGACCAGCAGGTTGATGCCTTCGGACGGGGAGGAACTGAAAAGGTTCACGCCCATGCCGCCCAGCGTCACCAGCCGGCGGACCCGTTCCGGATGGGCGATCGCGTACCGTGTACCGACCATCCCGCCCATCGAATTGCCGATGATGTCCACCTGGCCCAGGCCCAGGCCGTCGAGCAGGTCCGTGACTGCCTGGATGCCCGCCGGCATTGGATGCTGGTCGCTGGGATCGCTGACACCGAAGCCCGGGAATTCCAGCACGTAGCAGTGGAAGTGCTCGGCGAAGGACTTCAGAATGCCGCCGAAATTCCCCAGGCCGGTAACCCCTGGTCCGGAGCCGTGCAGGAAAACCAGCGGCGGTCCGTCGCCTGCCTCGTGGTAGCGCAGCACCCCTTGTTCGGTCTGCAGCTCCTGCAGGGAAATGTCCGCGCTGGGGAGATCCGCTTTACCCGTTTCATGGCGAAGGTCCGTGGTCATTTTATGGCTCCTCGATGGACGAGTTACGTAGGTCTGTCAAAACCATAATCAGCACCCCTGCCGGCAGCGGCGCAGGTCCCGATCACCGGGATGAATGGCCCTGTTCACCCGCCCGCCCGGCAATCCCAGTGACCGAGACATTCAAGGCTCCCCGGGAGCAGCACGCCTAGGTTTTCACCAGCGGCGGCGGAAATGCCCCGAAGAGAAAGCGAGATGCGTGCAATGACCATTACTGCAAGTTCAGATGTGCTGACCGAGCGCGGTGAGGAGCTTCGCTCCTATGGCCAGGTAAACGAAGACCTGGGCAAACTCAGCGACGGTACCGTGGACATCCTGCGCCAAAGCGGGGTCATGAAGCTGCTTGCACCGGTGGAATACGGCGGCACGCGGGCGCACCCGGCCGAGTTCGCCGAGACGGTCATGAAGATCGCCGCCCTCGACGGCGCTGCGGGCTGGGTTTCCGGCGTCGTCGGCGTCCACCCCTGGGAACTGGACATCATGTCCCCCAAGCTGCAGGAGGAAATCTGGGGCCGGGACGAGGACACCTGGGTCTCCTCCCCTTACGCCCCCATGGGGGTGGCCACCCCGGTCGACGGCGGCTACAAGGTCAACGGTCACTGGCAGTTCTCCACGGGCACCGATCATGCCAGCTGGGTCATTCTGGGAGCCTTCATCGGCGATGCCGAGGGTAAGCCGCTGAAGCCGGTCCAGTCCGTGCACATTGTGGTTCCCCGCGCCGATTACACCATTGTTGAAGATTCCTGGGACGTGGTGGGCCTGAAAGGCACCGGCAGCAAGGACGTCATCATTAAGGACGCTTTTGTCCCCGAATACCGGGTGGTGCTGCAGTCCGAGCTCTTTGAAGGCAAGACGGCCCGCGAGGCAGGTAAGACCGAACCCATCCACCGCATCCCCTTCTACTGCCTGTTCCCGCTGGGGCTCACCTCAGCCGTGATCGGCATCGCCGAGGGTGCCCTGCATTCCCACTTGGAGTACCAGCGCAACCGCCAGCAGGGCAACGGCACCAAGAGCACGCAGGACCCGTACAGCATGTATGCCGTCAGCGAGGCCGCCGGCGAAATCCGGGCGTCACGCGCAGCATTGCTGGACAACATCAGCCGCATCTACGACACGGTGGCTGCGGGCCGCGACGTTTCCCTGGAGCAGCGGGCCGTGGGCCGCCGGACGCAGATCCAGGCCGCGTGGCGGGCCACTGCCGCCGTCGATACCATCCTGTCCCGCTCCGGCGGAAACGGTTTGCGCATGAATAACCCCATCCAGCGTTTCTGGCGCGACGCCCACATGGGCCTTGCCCACGCCATCCACGTACCCGGGCCCACTTACCACGCGGCTGTCCTCACCGAACTGGGGATGGAACCGCCCGCCAACCTGACGTCGATGGTCTAAAACTTCCGGATGACATCAACCCCCAACAGTAAAGCGAGGAAGCACATGACTCACATCAAGGGACTGGGCTATCTGAAGGTCCAAACCAAGCACATTGACCGCTGGCGTGAACTGACTGTGGAAGGTCTTGGCTTTGCCGAGACCGTGGGCCCCGACCCGGACGGCCTGTACCTGCGGATGGATGAACGGGAATCCCGCCTGATCGTCCTTCCCGGCGAGAAGGACGCAGTAGTGGCCGTTGGCTGGGAGGTCCGCGACCAGTTTGGCCTGGCTGCCGTGGCCAAGGCCGTGGAGGACGCCGGCATCAGCGTCACCTGGCTGACCGAGGAGGAAAATGACCAGCGGGGCCTGGAGCAGGTCATCACCTTCACCGATCCCGGCGGCACACCCGTGGAGGTCTTCTTCGGTCCGCGCCTGGACCACAGCCCGCTGATCACCGGCTACGCGCAGAAGTTTGTCACCGGCGCCCAGGGCATGGGCCACGTGGTGCTGCCCACCACCGCCATGGCGGAAACGACGTCGTTCTACACCGACGTCCTGGGCTTCCTACCGCGCGGTGCCGTACGGCTGGGCCCGAGCCGGCCCGCCGTCCGGTTCCGTTTCTTCGGTGTGAACCAGCGCCACCACAGCCTGGCCATCGGCCCGGCCCCGCACGGCGAAGAGCCGGGTCTGGTTCACCTGATGGTGGAGGTTGAGGACCTGGACACGGTTGGCCGCGCACTGGACAAGGTCACCAAGCTGGGCTTCAGCCTCTCGGCTGCCCTGGGCCGCCACACCAACGACAAGATGGTGTCCTTCTACGTCCGCGCACCCGGCGGCTGGGACATCGAGTTCGGCACCGCCGGCATGCTCGTGGACGAGTCCTATTACACGGCTGAGGAAATCACCTCCGAAAGCTATTGGGGCCATGACCATTCCGCCGGTGAGCCCCTGGCTGCCTTCACCCCGCCGCAGGCAGTGGCCGCGCTCTAGGAACCGACCTGCAGATCAGGCCGGCGGCTGAGGAGCCCTCAGATGCACCTCCGCCGCCGGCCTCCGCTTCCCTTTCCCCGAAGGAACCCGATGGATACTCTCCCGGCGCAGCCAGCGGCAACCCACACTGCTGCCACCGACGTCGAACAGCTCCAGAAGCTGATGCACCGGTATTCCGCATGCCTGGACAACGGACGGCTGGATGAGCTGGTCTCCCTGTTCGCGGACGACGGCGTGTGGGACGGCAGTGCGTGGGGGCTCGCGGAGATTTCGGGCAGGGCAGACCTGCGTGCGTTCTTCCGAGCCACCATCAATGCCCACGCGGGTTCGGGCACAGTCCATCTGGTCTTCAACCACATTATTGACGTAGCTTCAGACACCGCCTCCGCCACCGCGTATTTTCAAGCCTTCGGCCTGAACCCGGAGGGCACCCGGAAGGACTCCCTCGGCCTGTACACGGATCAGTTTGTGCGCATCGGTTCGGAATGGAAATTCAGCCGCAGATCCGTCCGGGCCGTGCTGAATCCACCGGCGTCCGAGGGCTAGCGCCGGCCGGTGAACGGGATCAGCAGGGGAACAGAGCGGCGGATATCTGGCGGGCGGCGTCGATCACCAGCGGAGCCATCCGCTCCAGAGGGTCCTCGCTGCGGCCCACCAGCGAAATGCTTGCCACGGGCTTGCTGCGCCGGCCGCGGATCGCCGCCCCCACGCAGGCAATGCCTTCGTAGCTTTCGCCGGCCTCGTAGGCCAGACCGCCCCGCTGCCGGATGCGGTGAAGTTCGGCGTACAGGCTCTGGGGGTCACTGATGGTCCGGCCGGTATGGGGATGCAGCCCGTTCTTGAAGAGCTCATCAAGCTGCTCCGGGGTCATCCAGGCGAGCATGGACTTGCCCAGCGCGGTTGCATGCGCCGGAGCGCTGCCGCCCACACGGGACGGAACCGCTGCCGCAGCGCGGCCGCCAACCTTATCCAGGTAATGGATGCTGGGACCTTTAAGGACCGCGAGGTGCACCACCATTCCCGTGCGCATGGCCAGGGTGTGCAGCAACGGCGCAGCTTCGGCGCGGATGCGGCTGTGGCCGTCGTCGAGGCCGCAGAACTGCAGCGACCGCCAGCCCATGCCGTATCCCTCCGGCGTGTGCTCGAGCCAGCCCAGCTGAACCAGCTGGTCCAGAATCCGGTGTGTGGTTGACCGGGGCAGGCTGGTCCGGGTGGCAATCTCGTCCAGCAGGAGCCGGACATCGCGCGCATCGAACGCTTCCATGATCAGCGTCATCCGGCCCGCCATGGAGGGCGGCAGCCCGCCTTCGGGAACGGGCGCCAGGGTTCCGGCCGCGGAGGGCCAGGCCACGGTCCGCCGGGAACCTGTTGAAATACTCATCGGTCCTCCCCCGGAACCGGACCAGCTGAAAGCGTTTGGGGCATCTGTTGGAACTGATACATGGCTGAGCGACCTCCTTGGCACAACAACCTAAAACGGAACAATGTGAACTGAACCACATCGTGGCTTCACTGTACACATCACTACAGGACTGCGGCAATAGCGGCCGCCGCTCCGTTCCATCCCGCTCTGCGGGACTGCCCGGCCCGGCCTGCAGCCTCCGCGCAATACTGAAGCCTCATTTGGGAGGACTAATGGCTTCACCTATCACCACAGCACCCGCTTCCGCGGAGACGCTTGCAGGACTGGGCGCACGCCTGCGCCGCGCCGAACGCGACGGCGTCGCAGTTGACCCGATCCGGGAAGCACTTGAAGACGGCGGAATTGCTGCCGCCTATGCAGTGCAGCGCGCCAACGAAGACCTCTGGATTGCCGCCGGCCGCCGCGTCGTCGGACGCAAGATCGGCCTCACCTCCAAGGCGGTGCAAGCCCAAATGGGTGTTGACCAGCCGGATTTCGGGGTCCTCTTCGCTGACATGTGCCTCGCGGACGGCGAAACCCTGGGAGCCGGGGACGTTCTGCAGCCCCGGGTGGAGGCCGAGGTGGCGCTGGTCCTGAAGAAGGACCTGCCCGAACCGGACACCACCCTGCCCGAACTCATCGCAGCCGTGGATTATCTGCTGCCTGCCATCGAAATTGTGGGTTCCAGGATCCGGGACTGGAACATCTCCATTCTGGACACCATCGCGGACAACGCCTCCAGCGGAAAAATCGTCACCGGAACACGCCCCGTATCCCCCGCGGCCCTGGATCTGGCGGCCGCCGGCATGGTCATGGAAGTCAACGGAGCGGTTGCCTCCGTGGGCTCCGGCGCCGCGTGCCTGGGCCATCCGTACCGGGCGGCACTGTGGCTGGTTCGGCGCATGGCCGAACTGGAAAGACCCCTGCACGCCGGCGACATTCTGATGACCGGAGCCCTTGGGCCCATGGTGAATTTCGGTCCGGGCTCCCACGCAGTTGCACACATTCAGGGACTCGGACAGGTCCGCATCACACATGAGGAGAAATAGTGGAATCCAACAGACGCTGGCCAGTGGCAATCATCGGCTCCGGAAACATCGGCACGGATCTCATGATCAAGGTGCTGCGCGGATCCGGACGGCTGGAAATGGGTGCCATGGTTGGCATTGATCCGGAGTCCGACGGGCTTCGGAGGGCCGCGGGCATGGGCATCCCCACCACCTCCGACGGCATTCAGGGCCTGCTCAACCTCCCGAACTTCAAGGACATCAGGGTGGTGTTTGATGCCACCAGCGCCTCGGCGCACCTGAGCAACTGGGAGCTGCTCAAGGACACCGGCGTCCGGGTCCTGGACCTGACGCCGGCCTCCGTTGGCCCCTACTGCGTGCCGGTGGTCAACCTTGAGGAGCATCTTGAGGAACCCAACCTGAACATGGTCACCTGCGGCGGGCAGGCCACCGTTCCCATGGTGGCCGCCGTCTCGCGGGTGGCG
This sequence comes from Arthrobacter sp. TJ-58, assembly GCF_058269295.1. NCBI lineage: Bacteria > Bacillati > Actinomycetota > Actinomycetes > Micrococcales > Micrococcaceae > Arthrobacter > Arthrobacter sp. TJ-58. Next base: position 171,999 of record NZ_JBZCNM010000003.1, on the reverse strand, counting down.
CCGGTACGCTACGCCGAGATCGTGTCCTCCGTGGCCTCACGCTCCGCAGGCCCCGGCACCCGGGCGAACATCGACGAGTTCACCGAAACCACCTCCCGGGCACTGGTGGAGGTGGGCGGCGCCGCGACAGGTAAAGCCATCATCATCATGAATCCAGCCGAACCGCCGATGCTGATGCGCAACACGGTGTACGCCCTGGTGGAGGGCTCCCCGGACCACGCCGCCATCGAGTCATCCGTCCTGTCCATGGCGGAGCAGGTGCAGAAGTACGTTCCCGGCTACAAGCTCAAGCAGGACGTGCAGTTTGAAACCTTCGGTCCGGAGAACGCACTTCACATCCCAGGCACCGGCCGCTTTGAAGGCACCCGCGTCACGGTGATGCTGGAAGTGACCGGCGCCGCGCACTACCTCCCTGCCTATGCAGGGAACCTGGACATCATGACCTCCGCAGCCATGGCCGTTGCCGACCGCTGGGCAGAACGCGCAGGGGTCCCCGAACAGCCCGTCACCGCGGCGATGCAGGAGGCATAACCATGAGCAGGCTCTACATTTCCGACGTCACGCTTCGTGACGGCATGCATGCGATCAAGCACCAGTACACCGTGGACCAGGCAGTGGCGATCGCCACCGCCCTGGACGACGCCGGCGTCGCCTCCATCGAGGTGGCGCACGGAGACGGCATCAACGGGTCCTCCTGTGTTTACGGCTTCGGCGCCCATACCGACCTCGAGTGGATTTCCGCCGTGGCCGGCGTGGTGAAGCAAGCGAAGGTTGCCACCCTGGCGCTGCCCGGCATCGCCACCATCCACCATCTCAAGGACGCCCACAGTGCAGGCGCTTCGGTGGTCCGCGTGGCAACGCACTGCACCGAAGCGGACGTTTCAGCGCAGCACATTGGCGCAGCGCGGGAACTGGGCATGGACACCGTGGGCTTCCTGATGATGTCCCACATGAGTCCGGCAGCCGAGCTGGCGCAGCAGGCCAAGCTGATGGAAAGCTACGGGGCCACCTGCGTCTACGTGGTTGATTCCGGCGGCGCACTGACCATGCCGGGTGTGGCTGAGCGGGTGGATGCATTCCGGCAGGTGCTGGATCCCGCCACGGAGATTGGCATCCATGCCCATGAGAACCTGTCGCTGAGCGTCGCCAACTCGCTGACCGCCGTGGAGCACGGCGCCAACCGGGTGGATGCTTCGCTGGCCGGCATGGGTGCCGGAGCAGGCAATGCTCCGTTGGAGGCCTTCATTGCCGCTGCGGACAAGTTCGGAATGGATCACGGCTGCAACCTTCCGGCCCTGATGGATGCCGCCGATGACTTGGTCCGCCCGATCCAGGACCGCCCGGTCCGGGTGGACCGGGAAACCCTCTCCCTCGGCTATGCCGGGGTCTACTCCAGCTTCCTGCGCCATGCCGAAACGGCCAGCAGCCGGTACGGAATCCCCACCACGGACATCCTGATGGAGCTGGGCAAGCGCCGCATGGTCGGCGGCCAGGAAGACATGATCGTGGACGTGGCCCTGGACCTGCTGGCCAGTAAGTAGCCGGACAAACGGCGGATGAAAGGCATAGACGATGAGCGAAATCAGTAACGGTGAACAGCGCACCGCGATCAGCGATCCGCTGGTATTCCGCAACGTGCTGGGCCACTTCCCCACCGGGGTGGTCCTGATCACCGGCATAGCGGACGACGGCGAGCCGGTGGGCATGATCGTGGGGTCCTTCACCTCGGTGTCCCTGGATCCGCCGCTGGTGGCGTTCCTTCCCACCGTCGCCTCGCAGACCTTCAAGCGCCTGCGGACGGCCGGCTCGTTCTGCGTCAATGTGCTGGCGGCGGACCAGGAAGACCTATGCCGGCGGTTTGCGGGGCGGACTGCCAACAAGTTCGACGGCGTTTCCTGGCATCCGTCCCCGCTCGGCGCCCCGGTGCTGGATTCAGTGGTGGCCTACATCGACTGCACCTTTGAGTCCATCAGCGACGCCGGCGATCACCTGATTGTGCTGGGTGCCGTCCAGGAACTGCAGGTGTGCAGTCCGGTGGCTCCGCTGCTGTTCTTCCAGGGCGGCTACGGACGGTTTGCGCCGCTTTCACTCAGCGCACCCTTCGAAGCGGACCTCATCACCGGGGTGCGGCTGGCCGAACGGGGCCGGGAGGAAATGGACCGGCTTGCGGAGCGCTTTGACGCAGAGTGCACTGCCATGGCGGTGATCAGCGATCAGATGGTTGTCAACGTTGCGGTTGCCGGAACGGGTCCCGGGACGGCAGATCGCCTCGGGGAACGCATTCCGCTCATGCCTCCGCTGGGTGAGCTGTGCCTGGCCTGGGAGGATGCGGACACCGTGGACCGGTGGCTGTCCAGGGCCCTGCCCAGCGACGAGTGCACCCCCGAGGAATACCGCGGCCGCCTCGAAGCAGTGCGCAGCCGCGGCTGGTCCATGACGATGCGCGGAGAGTACAAGGACGAGCAAATCTATGAAGCCCTGCGCGAGTACTCCTCCGGGGTTTATACGCCGGCTCAGGAACGCGAGATCCGGCAGATCATTTCCCGCACCTCCAGCAGCTACGCTCCGGTGGTCCTGGAACAGGGCCGGCTGTACGACGTCGACTCCCTGCTGGCGCCGGTATTTGATTCAGAGGGCAAGGTCCGCCTGGTCCTGCGCATCGCCAACCTTCCCCGGCAGGCGGATTCTGCCGCCATTCAAGGCTGGGCGGATGAGCTCCAGCGGGCGGCCCGGAAAGTGGGCGCGGACGCTGACATGGTGAAGGTGGATGCCTAGGCGCTGAACGCCGGTGTGTTGCCGTCCTGCATCAGGGCGGCAACACGGTGCAGTGCCGTGCTCGTCAGATCGGCCAGCAGCTCCGGATCCCAGGGCCCCTCATCAATCTGCCTGCTCAGCATCAGGCCGTCCAGGATCCGGAAGAGGCATTCGGACAGGTAGGCGGCCAGCTGGAAGCGTGCTTCCTGCTCCAGCTCCGGAGCCAGCACGCTGCGGAACCATTCATCGGTCATGCTTTGCATGCTTTGCAGCACGGGCTCCAGACGCTGGGTGCCGGCATCGGAACCGCTAACCGTCCGCAGCAACAGCAGCAGCCCCAACCTGCGGATCCGGGTCCGGGCCGTAAACCCCTCAAGCGTATTCAGGAGCAGTCCCTTGAGGACAACGGACCAGTCACCGTCGGAAGGGCGCGGCTGCATTTGGGGCTTTGCGTTGTCCCACCCGCGGCAGGCGTTGTCCACCACTGTGGCCATCAATTCGTCTTTGTCCTTGAAGGACCAGTACAGCGAACTGGCCGGCAGGGCTGCCTTTTCGCATACCCGGGCCACCGTGACGCCGTCGTAGCCGAACTCCACAATGGTGTCCTCGGCGGCCCGCAGGAACACATCCCGGGTGCTCTCTTCGCCGTCCTGGACCGCCGGGGCGGGAGCAGGAGCCTGCCGGTCTGCATCCAGGGGCCGGGCGGAGGCCAGTTCGACGGCCCGGTCCGCTGCAGCATGCAGGCACGCAGCAATCATCCAGGTGACGCGGTCGTCGTCGAGCTCGTTTGTGCCGTGCCGCTGGATGAATTCGCTGTCCCGGATAGCAATGGTCAGCCGCCCCAGCAGCAGCGCAGCCGCCCTTCTCTGCTCCAGGCTCCCGGGCAGGGTGCGTTCCCACCACTTCGCCAGCCACTGCGTGCTTTCGCGGCGGATCTGCAGGAATCGGGCCCGTGCGGGCGAATCAATCTGGGGGCGGACCACGGAAATGGAGAGGCCGAAACGCCAGTAGGCCATGGTGTCGTCAATCCGGGGAAACTGCAGGATGTTGCTGTACAAATCCGCTGTCCGGGACTGCCCCGGCGGCGAGTCCAGCCAGTTGGGAATGGACTGCGACTGCATCTCAAAGGCACGTTCCAGCGCGGCGGCGAACAGCTGGTCCTTGTCAGAGAAGTGCCAGTAGATGGAGCTGGCCGAGAGACCTGTGGACTTCCGGATCATGGACAGCTTGGTGCCCTCGTATCCGTGGCGGGCGGCCAAATGCATGGCTTCCTCAAGAATCCGCGTACGGGTCTGAGCCCCCTGCATATTCTTTCGGTCTGTCTTGCGCTGCGTCACGAACCCACCTGTTGATCTCTGCAGAAGCGCTGTGCGCCCCTGTTGGCCTCCACCCTAGCCAACACGGCGCGGGCGGACTCCGCCAGTCCCGCTGGGCAGGAGAACGGTTAGAAGACGGACGGGCCCAGATACGGGACCATGAGCTGCTTTTGTTCCGGGGAGACCCGCAGCAGCCTGCCGGTTCCGCCGTCGACAAAGGCCAGTGTTGTTTCGGCCTTGGCGCAGGGTTCCGCCGTCACCGGATCGCGGATGACGTAGGCAATTGTCAGGCTGGCAGCCTTCAGCGCGCTGATCCACACGGCTATGTCAGCGGGAATGTTGCGGTAGGTGAGCGGAGACAGATACTTCACGCGGTGCTCGGCCACCAGCGCCTGGGTGCCTTCAGGCACGTTATTGAAGAGTGCGACGACGGGTTCCCGCCCCGGCCCGCCCGTACCGCCGGGCGGGCCGAAGGCGTGGATCCGTGCTTCTTCCAGAATTCGCAGGATCTCCACGTTATTCACGTGGCCGTAGGCGTCCATGTCCCCCCAGCGCATGCCGACGGAACACTGGATGACCTGCGGAGTTTCAATCATGCTTCGTTTCTAGCACAGGCCCGGGCTATGCCCCGGCAAGCTCCGTCACGCCGGCCAGCAGCTCGAACGAGTGCAGCCGTGATTCAAGGGTCGGAGTCTGGGTGGCAACGATCAGTTCATCGGCGTCGGCATGGGTGGCGAACCAGTCCAGGTATTCGCGGACCTCGGCGGGGGTGCCCACTGCCGAGTAGCGTCCCATCTGCTTGACCTGCTGTCCGCCCGGGGACTCCAGGATGAGGTCGGCTTCCTCGGGGGTGAACGTGCGGTCCCGGCCGAAGAGCTGGGTAACCCGCCGGCGCTGCCCGTCCTCGAACATCTGCCGGGCCTCTTCGGAGGTGTCCGCGGCGATGACGTTCACGCCGGCAATAACGTACGGCTCGGCCAGCTGTTCGGAGGGACGGAAGTCCCGGCGGTAGATGGCCACGGCATCCTGAAGCGCCTGCGGCGCAAAGTGCGAAGCGAAGGAGTACGGCAGTCCGAGGGCGGCGGCGAGCTTCGCACCGAACAGGGAGGAGCCGAGGATGTACAGCGGCACATTGGTGCCCCTGCCCGGCGTCGCGTCGATGCCGGAAATGAGGGTGTGGCCGGTCAGGTAGCCCTGCAACTCCTGCACATCCTGCGGGAAGCTGTCCGAGGACATGGGATCACGGCGCAGGGCGCGCATGGTCTTCTGGTCACTGCCCGGTGCGCGGCCCAGTCCGAGGTCGATCCGGCCAGGGAAGAGTGTCTCCAGGGTGCCGAACTGCTCGGCGATGGTCAGCGGCGCGTGATTGGGCAGCATGACTCCCCCGGCTCCGAGCCGGATGGTTTCAGTGTGCGCGGCGATGTAGCCAACGAGCACACTGGTGGCCGAGGAGGCGATGGTGGGCATGTTGTGGTGCTCGGCGTACCAGATACGCCGATAGCCCAGCTTTTCGGCGTGCTGCGCCAGGGCGAGGCTGGAGGCGAAGGAATCGCGCGCGGTTTCGCCCTCGTCAATGATGGCCAGATCGAGGATCGAAAGCGGAACAGTCATGGGTTTTCGGCCTTTCGTTGCACGTTGCGCCCTGTGGCTGTTTACCCGGGCACGGTAGGTGCAACGGCGAAGGACCCTGTGTTATTTCACGCTGCCGCTGTGACGCGGCCAGATAAAGGGTGAGCCGGCGGACGGAGGAGTCACTCCTGCGTCATAAGCACCCGGTCCCGCACCCGGCCCGCGGCTGGTTCCGGGGCGCAGGTTTCCGCGGCACAATGGCCTGCATGGATAACAGCGGCATGAACGGCGGCACGGGAACGGATACGGGCGCAGGTGCGGGCGCCCGGCAGGACGACGTCGGCCGGCGCCTGGAAGAAACCATCCTGGCCCTGCTCGCGGTGCGGGCTGACACCTCCACCATCTGCCCCTCCGATGCGGCGCGGGCGGTGGCCCCCGACGACTGGCGCCCGTTAATGGACGGTGCCCGGCAGGCAGCCGCCCGGCTGGTGGAACGCGGCGCCGTGGAAATCACGCAGCATGGTGAAGTAGTGGACCTCGCCGAGGTTAAGGGGCCCATCCGTATCCGTGTCAGGCGGTAACCCAGGGCCTTGCCCCGATGCCTTCCGCAAAGGACCGCCGCGGATTATCGTCTACCGATATTGTCGATAAACGATATCGGTCTGGACCATGGGAGCCTGCGGCACCGTCCTGGCTATCAGTCCGGCGACGGCGACTCGCACACGCACCGAGGCCCACATTTCCTTCCCCGTGGCAAAGTGGTTCCCACATAACGCTTAGACCCCGGACCGGCAAAAGGAGAACAGCACCATGAGCACAGCCACTGAACCCGGCACCACGGACGCCACGGTATCCCCCGAAGAACTGGCCGCAGGCCGCCGCGCGTATGAGCTGGACCGCAAGCATGTCTTCCACTCCTGGTCCGCGCAGAAGCAGATCACTCCCATGACCGTCACCCGCGCAGAAGGCTCCTATGTGTGGGACGGCGAAGGGCGGAAGCTGCTGGATTTCTCCTCGCAGCTGGTCAACACCAACATCGGCCACCAGCACCCGAAGGTGGTGGCCGCCATCCAGGAACAGGCCGCCAAACTCTGCACCGTCGCACCCCAGTACGTCAACGACGCCCGGTCCGAAGCAGCCCGGCTGGTCTCCGAACTGACTCCGGGAAACCTGGACACGGTGTTCTTCACCAACGGCGGCGCAGACGCCATTGAACACGCCGTCCGCATGGCCCGCCTGCACACTGGACGCTACAAGGTCCTCTCCGCCTACCGGTCCTATCACGGCGGCACCGCGCTGGCGGTCAACGTCACCGGCGACCCGCGCCGGATCCCCAACGACTACGGCACCGCCGGAACCGTGCATTTCCACGCCCCGTTCCTCTACCGGTCCCAGTTCCACGCCGGCACGGAACAGGAAGAATGCCGGCGGGCCCTGGAGCACCTGGAATCCATCATCCAGCTGGAAGGACCCGCGTCCTTTGCCGCCGTCGTGCTGGAGTCCATCCCCGGCACCGCTGGAATCATGGTCCCGCCGCCGGGCTACCTCGCCGGGGTCCGCGAACTGACCCGCCGCTACGGCATCATGTTCATTGCCGATGAGGTCATGGCCGGCTTCGGCCGCTCCGGCAAGTGGTTCGCCGTCGAACACGGCGGGGACGTGGTTCCGGACCTGATCACCTTCGCCAAGGGCATTAACTCCGGCTACGTGCCGCTGGGGGGCGTGGCGATCTCCGATGAAATTGCCGCCACCTTTGCCGACACCGCCTACCCCGGCGGCCTGACCTATTCCGGACACCCGCTGGCCTGCGCCGCAGCCGTGGCGACCATCGGCGCCATGCGCGAGGAAGGCATGGTGGAGAATGCCGCCCGGCTCGGCGAAAACGTGTTCGGACCCGGGCTGGCGGAACTCGCTGCACGGCACCCCAGCATCGGCGAGGTCCGCGGAACCGGTGTCTTCTGGGCCATCGAGCTCGTCAAGGACCGGGAAACCCGGGAGCCGCTGGCCCCGTACGGCGGCTCCAGCCCGGAGATGAACACGCTGATTGCCGCGTGCAAGGACCGCGGACTGCTGCCCTTCGCCAACTTCAACCGCCTCCACGTGGTGCCGCCGCTGAACATCACCGATGTCCAGGCCCGCGCGGGACTGGACATCCTGGACGAGGTGCTGGCCATCGCGGACGGCTTCGTCAGCGCCTAGCTGCCGCGTCCGGATCATCCCGGCTGGATGATCCGGACCGGCCTGCGGCCCTGCCTTGCCCGTCCGGGTCCGGGCAGGGACGCCAATTTCCCGCTCACTGTGACGCTTGGCATACTTGGACGGGCTTCCGGGCCCTGACCGAGATACGTAACCAGAGTGAACGGCTAAAAAAACCATGACTGACCAGACGTACAAGTTAATCGCCATGGCGATTTACATGCTCGCCATGCTCGCGATCGGCTGGTGGGCCTACCGGCGCACCACCGATCTTGACGACTACATGCTGGCCGGCCGGGACCTGAAGCCAGGTGTCGCCGCCCTCAGCGCCGGAGCATCGGACATGTCCGGCTGGCTGCTGATGGGCCTGCCGGGCGCCATCTACGTTTCCGGACTGGTGGAAGGCTGGATCGCCGTCGGCCTTACCGCCGGCGCCTGGCTGAACTGGAAGTTCGTGGCGCCCCGCCTGCGTTCCTACACCCAGGTTTCCAACAACTCCATCACGGTCCCCAGCTTCCTGGAGAACCGGCTCAAGGACCGCTCCCGGGTTCTGCGGGTGGTTTCGGGCCTCATCATCCTGGTGTTCTTCACCTTCTACGTTTCCTCCGGCATGGTGGCCGGCGGCGTCTTCTTTGAAAGCTCCTTCGGCTCCAGCTACCTGGTCGGGATGCTGATCGTGGCCGGCGTGACCATCGCCTACACCCTTTTCGGCGGCTTCCTCGCCGCCAGCTACACCGACGTCGTCCAGGGCCTGATGATGCTCGCCGCCCTGATCCTCGTTCCGGCGGTCGGGCTGACCCAGGTGGGCGGCCTCGGCGGGATGACCGGCTCGCTGCGCGAGATCAACCCGGACATGCTGGACCCCATCGCCGGCGGCACCGCCGTCGGCATCGTCTCCGCGCTGGCCTGGGGCCTGGGCTACTTTGGGCAGCCGCACATCATTGTCCGCTTCATGGCTCTGCGCTCGCCCCGGGACGCCGTGGCCGGACGCCGGATCGGCGTGGGCTGGATGCTCCTGACCGTCATCGGCGCCCTGATGACCGCCCTGATCGGGGCGGCGTACTTCCAGCAGAACAACCTCACCCTGGCTGATCCCGAGGCCGTGTTCCTGGAGCTCTCGCAGATCTTCTTCCATCCGCTGGTGGCGGGCTTTGTCCTGGCGGCCGTCCTGGCCGCGATCATGAGCACTATTTCCTCACAGCTGATCGTCACGTCCTCGGCCCTGGTGGAGGACCTGTACCGGATTGTGCTCAAGCGGAACGCGTCGCCGCGTTCCATGGTGATGCTGGGACGGCTGGCCGTGCTGCTGGTCTCCGTGGTTTCCATCGTGATTGCGCTGGACCGCAACGCGAGCATCCTGGACCTGGTCGGTTTTGCCTGGGCGGGCTTCGGTGCAGCCTTTGGCCCCACCATCATCCTGGCGCTCTTCTGGCGCCGGCTCAGCACAGCCGGTGCACTGGCCGGCATGATCGGCGGTGCGGTGACCGCCTATGTCTGGGGAACCGTCGAGCTGCCCGGCATCCTGGGCGACGTGTATGAAATCATCCCGGGCTTCCTCGTCAATCTGGTCCTGACCGTGCTGGTCAGCCGTTTCACTTTCAAGCCCTCAGCTGAGATCGACGCCGAATTCGACGACGCCGTGCGAATTTCCAAGGACGGCGCCGAACCGGCAGTGCCCGTCCGCGCCTAGGTCCGCGCGGCCCGGCCGCCGGGCACACTGTTCCGAACACCCTCACCGGCTACACACCAAGTTTGGTGAGGGTGTTCTGCAGCGTCTCTGCGGAAGCCTGCAGGTGCCGTGTTTCGAGGTCGTCCAAGGGCATCTCCAGCATCCGGTAGACGCCGTTGATCCCCACGATCGACGGAAGGGACAGGGCCACACCGTCAATTCCGTAGGCTCCGTGCATGATCGCCGATACCGGCAGCACCGCATTTTCCGCCTGCATGATGGCCTCCACAATCCGCACGCCGGCCAGGCCGATCGCATAGTTCGTGGCACCCTTTCCTTCGATCACCTTGTACGCCGCGGTCACCACATCTTGCGTGACGGCGTCGAGGTATTCCTGCGTAAACACCTGCCGACCGCTGAGCATCCATTCACGGATCGGTACCGGTCCAATGGAAGCGCTGGACCAGACCGGAAATTCCGAGTCCCCGTGCTCGCCAATGATGGTGGCGTGCACGCTGGTCATCAGCACATGCGCTTCGCGCGCCAGCAGCAGCCGCAGCCGGGACGTATCCAGCACGGTGCCCGAGGAGAAGACCCGGTTCCACGGCAGGCCCGAGGCCTTTTGGGCAGCCACGGTCAGGACATCGCAGGGGTTGGTCACGATCACGTACACCGCGTCCGGCGCCTGCTCCATCAGCTGCGTCATAAGGTTTTGGATAATTCCTACGTTGACCCCCGCCAGTTCCAGCCGCGACTGGCCGGGCTTCTGCCGTGCACCGGCGGTGATAACGATGACGTCCGAGCCCGCGAGCGCCTCAATCCGGCCGCCGCCGGTCACAGTGTTGGCACCGGTGAACTGCGTGCCGTGGGCCAGATCCAGTCCCTCCGCTTCGGCCCTGGCGGCATCAATGTCGTAGATGGCAATTTCGCGGGCGGCGTCTCGGATGATGGCTGCGTAGGCGAGGGATGTTCCCACGCTCCCCGCGCCCACGATTCCCAGTTTGGTGACCGGTCGAGTGGTGATGTTGGCCATGGCAGAGCCTCGCTCACATAGGATGGATCCCGCTTTCAGCCCATCGTAGGCGAGGGCCCGCAACCTGTGAACGGGCCGGGACTGACGGAACGGGCCAGGACGGGTAACTTACCCCCTCACACCAACCGGAACTGACCGTTTCAAAAAGTTGTCACCAGGGGGTAGACAGGACTTTGGACCGCGCGCACACTCGGAAACATGTTCAGTCACCCCGGGGATGACATCCCCAAACCATCGTGGGACAGGGTCCTGACCCACCGGCCTCCGGCAGAACGGGCAGGCGTTGCCGCCCGCTTCGAGGCCGCGGGGTTGTCCGCACTGGAGGTCCAAGCCGTCCTGGCCGACGGCGGGGACCGGCTGTATGCGGCAGCCCTGGCCGGAGCGCCCGGCTGGGCGGACTCCTTTGGCGGCATGCTTGCCGCCGCACTGCTCGCCGGAGAAGTTGGGGCCCTGGCGGCCCAGCTGGGCCGCCGGGCTTCCGGTATCCGATCACTCGCCGCGGCGGATTTGCTGGAGGACTTCAGCGCCGTCACGGTTGCCGAAGAGCTGGGCGTGTCCCGGCAGAAAATCTATGACATCGCCCGGGGCGGCCTGCGCGGCCCGCACCTGGACACGGTCCCCTGGAGGTTTCCGTGAAACAGATCAATGAACGCGTCCAGCTTCCCGACGCCAATGACCAGTATCTGGTCCACCCGTTGGATCTGGCAGCCGCCCGCCGGCCTTTCCTGGTTTCGTGGCTGCTGGGCATCATCGGGTCACCGCAGGTATTCGCGGCCGTCGCCGCCCTCATGTGGGTGCTGAGCAACAACTTCGTGACGCCGTTCATCGCGGCCGGATCAACCCTGCTTTTTGCCAACCTCGCATCGGCGTGGTTCCGGCGCGAGGCCTGGTCCAACATCCCGGGCAAGCGCCGGGATGCTGATCGGCGTCTGCTGGGACTGAACCTGCTTGCCGCCGTCGTGCAGGCGCTGGCACTGGCAGCCGCGGTGATGATCCTGATCCTGTGGTTCGCCAACCGCGACGTCTCCCCGGAGGTGGTGGCCTTCGCCACCGGTACGGTGACCGCCGTGACCGTCCTGATGGCAGTTGACGTGGTGGTGACAGCCGTCCGGACCCGCAGCGGAGCGGCAGCCCTGGCGCCGGCCGTGAACCTGCTGGCTGTGGCCGCCGTTTCCTGGTGGGGATTCCTGATCATCGCGGGCCGGACCGGACCACTGGATATCTCCACTTTCATCATGGGAGCCGTGGCGCTGCTTCTCGTGTGGGGCGCGTGGCTGGCCTGGACCTTTTGGCAGCGCCGGCGCACCGCCGGCGGCGGCACAGCGGTGCCGGCTGCCTAACCGATCTCCCCGAATAGAAGCTGCTGCTCCCCGCCGGAGCGGCAGCTTCTATTCGTTAGCGTCCTGCTGCATATCCCTGCGCTCCCCTCGGGTTGGCGGCGGCCTTGAGCAGCCCGGTGGCCGGATCGCTGACCACGGACGACAGCCGGCCCAGGGCCCAGTCCCCTGCCCGGGTGACCACGTGGCCACGGGCCTCGAGACCTTCGATGACGGCGTCGCCCAGCCGGTCCTCCACCACGGCCCCGCCGGGTGTCCAGGTCCGCGGATAGAAGGACCCGGGAATGGAGGTGGTGTGCAGGGCGGGGGCGTCCACAGCCTGCTGCGGCGAGTATCCGCCCACGAGCGTACGCAGCAGGTACAGCAGTTGCCACTGGTCCTGCTGGTCGCCGCCGGGCGAGCCCAGGGCCGTGACCGGTTTGCCGTCCTTGAGCACCAGGGTGGGTGTCAGTGTGGTCCGTGGCCTTTTGCCTGCGGCGAGGGTGGACGGCGCACCCTCCTCCAGCCAGGTCATCTGCAGCCGTGAACCCAGGCAGAAGCCGAGCTCCGGAATGGTGGGCGATGACTGCAGCCAGCCGCCCGACGGTGTCGCCGAGACCATGTTCCCCCACTGGTCCACCACGTCCACATGGCAGGTATCGCCGCGGGTCTCCCCCGTGGGCATAACGGTGGGTTCCCCCACGCCGGCGAAGGCATGCTGCCCGGCCAGTGCCGGCGCGAAGTACTCGGTGCGCAGCGGCGGAAGAAACGGAGTGTGCCCGGGCACCGTGCCGGGGCGGAACTCGTGTGAGGCCTTTTCCGTGATCAGCGCGCGGCGGGAGGCGGCGTATTCCTCGCTGAGCAGGTAGTCCATCGGCACATTGGCGTCGCCGTAGTAGGCCTCGCGATCGGCGATGGCCAGCTTCTGCGCCTCCAGGATCGTGTGCGCGCCAAGTTCGGTGGAGGGATCCAGATACTCGTCCTCGTAGCCGGCCAGAATGGCCAGAGTCTGCAGCAGCGCCGGCCCCTGCCCCCAGGGACCTGTCTTGGCGACGGTGTGGCCGCGGAACTCATACGTCAGTGCCGGTTCGTAGGAAGCACTGCCTGAGGCGAAGTCTTCCATCGTCATCACCCCGGCATGGTCTGCGCCGGAGGAATGGCGGTGCGGCACGGACAGGAAATCCACGGCAGCGCGCGCCACGAAGCCTTCGCGCCATTCGCGGCGGGCGGCGTCGATCCGTTCTTCACGGTTGCCTGCGGAACTGCCCGCGTCCACCAGCCGGTCCAGGACCGCCGCATACGCCTCGTTGCGGATCATGTCCCCGTCCGCCGGAATCTTCCCTTCGGGCATCCACTGGGCGGCCGAGCTGGGCCAGTGCTCAGTAAAGAGATCCGCTACGGAGGCGATGGTGCTGCCGACCCGCCCCACCACCGGATGGCCGTTGCGCGCATACCCCGCCGCGAAAGCGAGCACGTCACCAAGTTCCCAGGTGCCGTGGTCCCGCAGCAGCATCAGCCAGGCGTCGACGGCGGCGGGAACGGCTGCGGCCAGGGCACCGGCCCCGGGCACCAGTTCCAGGCCCTCGGAAAGATAATGCTCCCGGGTGGCAGCCGCCGGCGCGGCTCCCTGGCCCATCAGCACCACCGGTTCCGACGGATTGTCGGCGGTCACGAAGACCCCGGTCATATCTCCGCCGGGACCGTTGAGGTGCGGCTCCACCACGTGCAGGACAAAGGCTGCGGCGACGGCCGCGTCAAAGGCATTGCCGCCGCGTTCCAGCACGGCCTGGGAAGAAGCAGTGGCCAGCCAGTGGGTGGAAGCGCTCATGCCGAAGGTGCCTTGGAGCGTGGGGCGGGTGGTGAAGGAATCGGGTGCTGTGTAGGTCACGGGGTCGCTTTCCGCTGGACGGGGTCACTGCTGAATACCATCGAAGCTACACCCAGCAGATCGTATACAGTTGCCTGCATCACATCAGTTGAAGGAGTTCCCGGCGTGAAGCGTTTGAATGCGGTGCCCACCGAAAGGGTTCACCTGTGGCTGATGCTGTTGCTGACCTTCTCCACCGGAGTGGTGGACGCCGTCGGCTATCTGGGCCTGGACCGGGTGTTCACCGGCAACATGACGGGAAATGTTGTCCTTCTGGGCATGGCCTTCGCGGGCGGCGCTGACCTGCCGATCCTGCGGCCCGCGTTGGCCCTGGTGTTCTTCATGCTCGGCGCCGCTCTGGCCGGACGGCTGCTGCGCAAGGGCCCGGAAGGCTGGTCCTGGCGCACCTCCGTTGCCCTGACCGTCGTGGCTGCCGGCCTGAGTGCGCTCGCCGTGTTCGTGGCCGTGGCGGACGTGCAGGGCAGCGAAGCCCTGGGCAGCCTCACCACCTCCTCCATGGCCACGGTCATGGGTGTGCAGGCAGCAACGGCTAAGCGCCTGAAGGTAGCTGAAATCACCACCGTAGTGGTCACCTCCACCATCACCGGGCTGGCCTCGGACTCCAGGCTGGCCGGCGGCAACAGTCAGTTTTGGCAGCGTCGGGCTCTGGCCATAGCGCTGATCCTGCTGGGCGCCCTTGTCGGTGCTGCGGCTTTGAAGGTGGATCTGTGGCTGGGCTTGGCGGTCTCGGCCGCCATTTCGATCGCCGTGGCCGTGATGGGCTATGTTCGCCACCACCGTGAGATTCAGGCCGGCGGCGAACGCGGCTGAGAGCAATTAGGGCCGGCGCCCCGGCCCGCCGACGTGCCCTAGAGTAGGGTCCATGCCCTCACAGGATGTAGCTGACTGGACTCCGGTGCACACGGATCGGCTGATACTGCGGCGTCCTGTTGGAGGCGATGAGAGCGCGGCCCTGGACCTGCACACCGATCCCCGGACCAACGTTCACCACCCCACTCCGCACACTGTCACCCGGGCCTCCTCCGCGCGGATTTTCCATGAAATTGGACTGCACTGGTACCGCCATGGCTTCGGGGTGTGGGCGGTGTGCACCCAGGACGAGCCGCAGGCGCTGATCGGATTCACCGGCCTGTCCCACCGGCTGGTCCACGCCCGGCCGGCGCTTAACCTCTACTACCGCTACCTTCCTGAGGTCTGGGGTCAGGGATACGCAGCCGAAGGCGCCCGTGAGGCCGTTCGGCTCGCGGAAAAGCTCCTTCCCGGCCTGCCGGTGGTTGCCTACACCACGCCGGACAACATCGGATCCCAGCGGACGGCGCTCGCCGCCGGACTGATACGCCGGGAGGACCTCGACGTGGACCGCGGCACTTATCAGGACGTTTATCTTGCCCGCGGCTGGTACACCGAACCGCCCCGTTAAGGGACCCCGGCAATCCAGCCCTTCCCCCGCAAAACGACCCCCGTTCCATACGCCCCGTCAACCCTGCGGCCCTACCCGTAGGCATTTCTCCGGCACTCGGCAGTAAAGGTTCTTCTCGGCCTTAACCTTTTGATGGGCATTCCCCGTGCTTGTCGCAGCCCGCATTCGGCGGCACGGCCCGGCCGTGTTTTCCGTTGGCGCCGCCGTCCGGCGCGACCCGGAGGTATCCATGGAACATTTCACCCCCGCCACTGACGCCGTCGCCAACAGCATCACTTGGTCCGCACTCCTGGCACTGATCCCCCTGCTTGTTTTCTTCCTCCTGCTGGCCTTCGCCAAAACCAAGGCTTATGTTGCCGGCGCCTGGGCCCTGCTGACGGCGCTGATCATTGCCGTCCTGGGCTTCCACATGCCGGTTGGGCTCGCTCTGCTGTCCGTCACCCAGGGTGCCGCCTTCGGCCTGTTCCCGGTGGTGTGGATCATCATCATGGCCGTATGGCTCTACCAGGTCACGGTCCTCAGCGGCCGGTTCGAGGACCTGCGCCGCGTGTTCGACGCCGTGGGCGGCGGGGATCTGCGCGTGCAGGCCATCCTCGTGGCTTTCTGCTTCGGCGGACTGCTGGAAGCACTGGCTGGATTCGGGGCCCCGGTGGCCATCACCGTCACCATGCTGCTGGCCCTGGGCATCGCGCCCATCCGCGCGGCCACCGCCGTCCTGGTGGCCAACACCGCACCCGTGGCCTTCGGCGCACTCGCCATCCCCATCACGACGGCGGCCAACCTCACCAACTATCCGGGCGAGGAAATCGGGGCCGTGGTGGGACGGCAAACCCCGCTGCTGGCCTTTTTTATCCCGCTGGTGCTGCTGTTCATCCTGGACGGGCGCCGGGGACTGCGGGACTGCTGGCCGGTGGCGCTGCTGACCGGCGTCGTCTTCTCCGTTGTGCAGTTCCTGTGCTCCAACTACTTCTCCTACGAACTCACGGACATTGTTGCCTCGCTGGTGGCCATGGTGGCCGCCGTCGGATTCCTGCGGATCTGGCATCCGCGCAACGGAGAAGAGGCCGACGCGCGGATGACCAAGGAACTGGCCGAAACGCGCGCCTCCGGCTGGACGCCCTCCGGCGGATCCGCCCACGTTGGCACGGCGGCCAGCGACACTGCAGCGGACCGGCTCACACCCGGCCGCGCCTGGATGGCACTGTTTCCGTACGTTCTGGTGATCGTCGTTTTTGGGATCGTAAACCTCTGGACCTGGGGCGTGAACATCCCCGAAGCACTGGAAAAAACGATCATCAAAATTCCCTGGCCCGTCCTGCATGATGCCCTCGTGGACGCCAACGGGCAGCCGCAGTCCTCCACGATCTTCAGCTTTGAATGGCTGATCAGCCCCGGGACCCTGCTGCTGATCAGCGGCCTGATTGTTGCCCTGGTCTACTCCCGGTTCAACGACGGCGGCCGGTACCGGCTCGAGATGGGCGACGCGGTCAAGGAAATCGGGCGAACTGCCGTCCGGATGCGCTCGGCTGCGCTGACCATCCTGGCGGTGCTGGCCCTGGCCTACGTCATGAATTTCTCCGGCCAGACCATTTCCATTGGTACCTGGCTGGCGGGCACGGGCGCGTTCTTTGCCTTCCTCTCCCCCGTGCTGGGCTGGATCGGCACCGCCGTGACCGGTTCCGACACCTCGGCCAATGCCCTGTTCGCCAAGCTCCAGCAGACAGCAGGCATCCAGGCCGGCATCGATCCGCAGCTCATGGTGGCGGCGAACACCGGAGGCGGAGTAATGGGCAAGCTGATCAGTCCGCAGAACCTGGCCATCGGTGCCGCTGCGGTCAATATGAGCGGGCAGGAGTCCGTCCTGTTCCGCAAGGTGCTGGGCTGGAGCGTGGCACTGCTCCTGGCCCTGTGCTGCATCGTGTTCCTGCAGTCCACTCCGGTACTGGACTGGATGCTGCCTTAATCCTCCCCCGCTTTGGGACAACGCAACCACATGGGTAACACTCGACTCATGGCTAGAACCCGTCTTCTCCCCGCCGCGGCCGCGGTGATGGCTGCCGCAGCCGGCTTCCGGCTCAGCCCGTGGCCCGCTGCGCTTCTGATCCGCGCTGTGTTTTACCGGGGTGCCCGGCGGCTCGCGGCTGTCATGCGCCGCTACGCTCCTGCCGCCGGCGTTATCCCGTTCCGGGGCCTGCGCTTTGAAGCGGGCGGCCGCAGCGGGACGCTGGACCTGTTCGTGCCGGCGGAGGCGGCGGGTCCGGCGCCCCTGGTGGTGTGGATCCACGGCGGCGCCTGGCTTTCGGGCAGCCGGAACGACGTCGAACCCTACCTGCGCCTGCTTGCGGCTTCCGGTTATGCCGCCGCAGGACTGACGTACACCGTGTCTCCGCGGGGCGTTTATCCCCGGGCGGTAGAGGAACTGTCTGCGGCGCTGACGTTCCTATCGGACCACGGTGCAGACTTTGGCGTGGATACCCGCAGGATCGTTTTGGCCGGGGATTCTGCCGGTGCGCAGTTGGCAGCGCAGCTGGCCGTGCTGGCCACCAACCCGGACTATGCCCGCCGGACCGGGCTTTCCTCGCCGTTGAAGGCCGACCGCCTTCGCGGGATCATCCTGCACTGCGGAGTGTACGACGTCGCCGCCCTGGCGTCGCTGCGGGGCATCCTGGGCTGGGGCTTCAAAACGGCCTTGTGGGCCTACTCCGGTCAGCGGGACTGGTCCCGGACCGCAGCCGGCCGGGAGATGTCCGTGCTTAACGACGTCGGCGCCGGATTCCCGCCCGCGTTCATTACCGGCGGCAACGGCGACAGTCTCACCGCCACCCAGTCGGTACCGCTGGCCGCCCGGCTCACGGCGCTGAATACGGACGTGCGCACCCGGTTCTGGCCGTCGGACCACCGCCCCGCCCTGCCGCATGAGTACCAATTCCACCTGGACCGAACGGAAGCGCAGCAAACCCTGGTGGATACGCTGGATTTCCTGCAGGCGGTGTGCGGGCCCGGGCCGGTGCCGGAAGCAGCCGAACCCGAAAGCTGAGCCGCCCCTCCCCTGTCCGCTTAGGCCAGATCTGCCGACGTTCGCTCCTGCAATGTCCGGCGCAGCCGCCGCATCGAATGGCCGGCGATGCTGAGCCGGGTCCCGGCGTAGGGAACGCCGCCGCGGAACCGGCACCCCACCGCAGCCCAAATACAGACCGCCCGCTCAAGGACCCACACCGGTGCCCACAGCGGGGTTTGCACCCGGAAGACTTCCCGGCCGGAAGCACGCCGGCGTCCGGCCTCGGCCGCCAGGACGCTCAGCCCAGCCAACGCCGCCAGTCCTGCGGGTTTCCGCGCCAACAACAGCAGCAGCGGCAGCAGCGCCGCTTCAAGGAGGAACCGGCCGGGCTGGGCAAAATCGTCGTAGGCCTGGCGCACCCGCTGATGCCGGAAGTGCGCAGCCGAACAGGGGACCCGAGCCACGAACAGGGCATCGGCCCGGACTTCGCGGCCTCCCCCTGCCCGGACGGTTCGGAGAAGTTCCAGGTTTTCGAACAGTACGTCGCCGCTGTAGCCGCCTGCCTTGAGCAGGGTTGACCGGCGCAGGCCCAGCGTTCCGGGGTAATCGGAACCGAAGGCCCGGTTGATCAGCATCCGCGCCGTATCCCACTGGGCATGCCACGGAAGCGGATCCGGAAAGTAGTTTTGGGGCCGCACAATGTCTGCACCGGCGAGCAGATCCACCACGTGCTGCAGGGTTTGGCGGGTGTACCGCACGTCGTCGTCGGCAATCACCAGGCGTTCAAAGGTGCTGAGCCGAACTCCGGTCAGGACACCTTCCACCTTGCCGTTGGAACAGCCCAGATTGAATGGCCGGCAGTGCTGGACCATTTCCGGAAAGGCTTTGGCGTGGGCGGAATAGAAGGGTTCCTCCGATCCGTCCACCACCATGACCGGGATCCATCCGGCCAGTTCTTCCAGATACGCGCACAGAGATTCCAGACCGGAATCATCGGTCCATTTCAGCGGCAGGACATATCCGGCATCAATGAATGTTGGCCCTGTGCTCACCGGCGCCTCCTCCTGTCCTGCGGAAGCAGGCACCGCCCCGTCCGGAGCAGTGCCTGCCGGGGTTGGCCTTATTCCTTGTGCAGCTTGTCCTGAATGCTGCCCGCGGCCTTTTCCACCACGTTAGGGAGGTCGGTGGTTCCGTAATAACGGGCGTCCACGCGGGTGGGCGCGGGCATCGGGGCCGACGTCGTCGGACCGTCGTGGTAGCTGAATTCGCCCAGGCCGTCCGGGGTGGGACCGGAAGCCCAGGATCCTTCGGAGGCTGCCTTTCCGTCGGAGAAGTTCAGGTACTGGTAGGACACCGTACGCTCTTCCTTCTTAATCGGGAAGTTGGACGGCACCGGCAGGGATTCGGAGCCTTCGGCCTGCAGTTCCTTCGCTGCCGCCAGCCACTGGTTCTGATGCATGGTGTCGCGGGCCAGCAGGAAGGAGAGCATATCCCGGACCCCGTGGTCATCGGTCATGTGATAAAGCCGGGCGACCTGCAGCCGGCCCTGCATTTCCGCATTGGCATTGGCTGTGAAGTCTGCCAAAAGGTTGCCGCTGGCGGTGATGTAACTGCCCTGCCAGGGGTTGCCGTTGGAATCCACCGGCCGTGCCCCCGCGCCGGCCACGATCGCCTGCTGCACATCCATGCCGCCGACCACTGCTGCAACGGTGGGGTCGGACTGCACCGCGTCTTCGGTGATGCCCAGCGGTGCTTTCTCCAGCAGCTGCGCAATCATGATGGCCAGCATCTCCACGTGGCCCATTTCCTCGGCGCCGATTCCGTACAGCAGGTCACGGTATTTTCCGGGGATATGGGAGTTCCACGCCTGGAAGCCGTACTGCATGGCAACGGTGATTTCGCCGTACTGGCCGCCGAGGACTTCCTGGAGCTTGCGCGCATATACCGCATCCGGCTTTTCGGGTGTCGCCTTGAATTGAAGTTCCTGCTTATGGAAAAACATGCATACCTCCACCTACGTTTCGGACTTTTTGTTCCTGACATCACCCCGGGAATGACTGCAGACGGTTCAATCCGGGCGGCTTCCCCAAAAACTTATCAGCAGGCTTACTATTTTGGCCATGCCTGCCCATATGGTGGAGCAGCGACCCCTCCCCGGATGCGGGTCAGTCCCGCCGGCCGGGTGGATTGTAGCTATTGCCGAGTTGGTCAGCGAGGCCCGAAAGCAGAATAGTCAACCCCTGGTCCAACTCACCTGCCCCGTCATACTCTGCAAGAACGGGCGCCAGCGCCCGGAGGTTGGGGAATTCCTTCGGAGGCAGCCGGTGCAACCCAAGGCGCAGAATGGCTTCCTGTTCTTCAGGGTCCACAACCAGCTCCTGAAGCTCATTCAGGATGTGACCGTAGAGGAACGCATAGAAGGCGCGGTAAACATGGAGGGCGCCTTCCGGGGAGAAGCCTGCTCCTACCAGCAGTGCCAGGATCTGTTCCAGCGGCCGCAGCGTCCCCAGCGGACGCAAACCCAGCGGCGTGGACAGCGGCCGCGTTACCAGCAGCGGGACCGCCTTGGGGTGGCGCAGTGCCAACACACGGATGTCGTGGGCAATGCGGCGCAGTTGGGTTTGCCAGTCCTCGTCCCCGGCAACGATGGTCAGTTCATCGAAGACCCGCTCACTGACGCCGTCGAGCAGGGCCGCGCGGTTCTTTGCGTACCGGTAGAGGCTCATGGGATCGCAGTGAAGTTGCTGCGCCAGACGCCGCATGCTCAGCGCTTCGAGTCCTTCAGCGTCCACCATGGCAAGGGCGGTCGCCAGGACCAGATCCCGGCTCAGGCGGGGCTTCCGAGGGGCCGTCCGGGTAGGCGATTCGTGGGCTTCTGCCATGGAGTCTTCCGTCCTTGATGGTTGCGGGGAGCGAACTCCCAGTCTATAACCACGCTTGCTAATGCGTAGGTCTACACCTAGAGTCTACAGTGTAGATAGACCGTCGACACCGGTACCCGCGCTTGAACCCCGGAAGGGGAAACTCAATGGAAACCCAAGACCAGATCCCTCAATTCCTCGCTGAATGCACCATACGAGGCCTCGATGAGAGCGACATCCTGCCGGTTGCCGATCTGTACGGCATGTACATCATCTGGTGCGAACAACACGGGGCTGACCCGCTGGCCGGCCAGCTCTTCTCGCAGGCAATGCGGAAGGAAGGACTCGCGGCCGGGACCTCACGCAAGGAACGGGTGGTCAAAGGTGTGATGGCCACCGGCCCGATTCCGATCCAGTACATCCTTGAGACCGATAAAGCTCCCAGCCCGAACAGCCCGTTGGGAATGCTCCCAGGGTGATCCTGCCCCTTCTCCCACCCACTCGTGAGTACCGCCGGCCACTGGTGACCGTGAATTTCCTCGCAGCATACGGCTGACATCCGCTTGACGGCGGGGAATGCACCGAAGGGTATCCAGCCCCGCTTCCTAACTTAAAAGTATGAAGATCTCTCCGCTCGCCGCGGCCGGGCTGGCAGCCGGAGCGGCCGCCGTTGCAGGATTGGCCGCCGCTGCATCGTTGCACTGGGATCGCCGTGTATCGGCACTGCTCATTCGCGGAGTGTTTTCCGGTGCCGGCATGTTTCAGAAGAAGGACCGGCCCTCCATTGCCGGTTGCAAGGTCACCAGGCACCGCGAACTGCAGTACCTCGGCTCCGAGGGCCAGCCGTGCCTGGATCTGTTCCTTCCGGACACGGTCCGGAAACCACTTCCCGTGGTGATGTGGATTCACGGCGGTGCGTGGATTTCCGGTTCAAAGGAAGATGTGGCGCCGTATCTGAAGGTTCTTGCCGGGTACGGTTACGCCGTGGCGGGTGTTGGATATTCGATCGCACCGAAGGCGGTCTATCCCACCGCCATCAAACAGCTCAATGCGGCGCTGGGGTTTATCCGTGAACACGCGGACCGCTACGGACTGGACCCGAACCGCATCGTCCTTGCCGGTGACTCCGCCGGAGCTCAGCTCGCCGCACAGCTGGCGCTGGCCATCACCAATCCGGAGTACGCCCGCCAGACCGGAGTTGTCCCGGCTGCCGCGCCTCACCAGCTGCGCGGAATCCTGCTGAACTGCGGCGTCTTCGACTTTCCTTCCATCGCCCGGCTGGCCGGACCCATAGGCTGGGGCCTGCGAAAGGCTCTCTGGTCCTACACCGGGTCCCGGAACTGGGCCTCCACCGCTGCCGCGGAGCACATGTCCATCCTGCAGCAGGTGGATCACCGCTTTCCGCCCACGTACATTTCCAGCGGAAACGGTGACGACCTAACCCTCACCCAGTCCATCCCGCTGGCCGACCGGCTGGAGGAGCTTGGGGTCCCCGTGGTCCGCCGGTTCTGGCCGAAAGAGTACAAACCGGCCCTGGGACATGAATATCAGTTCCAGCTGCACCGCCCCGAGGCCGTGGAATCGCTGCACGCGACCGTTGCGTTCCTGGCGGACGTCACCGGTGTGTCGGCTCTGCCCGGGGTACCGCCGGAAAAGGTTGCGACCGTACATGAGGAACTCGGCGAGGACCTGCACCGCCTGGAAGACCGGCTCGCCGCCTAGCCATTCGCTGCAGGAACCTGCAAGGACTCAGCTCCGGACGATAATCACGTCCAGGTTCCGCGGACCGTGCACGCCCTCCACCCGTTCCAGTTCAATGTCGGAAGTGGCGCTGGGTCCGCTGATCCAGGTCAGGGGACGCGTTCCGTCCAGCCGGCGCAGGGCTTCGGGCAGGATGCCGGCCACGTCCCCTTCGCGGACCACGCAGATGTGGTGGTCGGGAACCAGAGTGATGGCCCGCCGGCCCTGGTTTGGGCTGGCATCCAAGATGATCGTGCCGGTTTCCGCCACCGACACGGCACTGCCGGTGACGACGGCGTCCACTGCATCCAGCTCCGCCACACTCAGCGGCGCTTCGGCGGCATCAGTCCGGCGCCGTCCGGGAGCCAGGGTTTCAGCGTCGGCCAGCCAGGAGTCGTCGAGCCCGGCCGGAACCACGTAGCTGGCCGCGTCCAGGAGCAGCTCGGCAATCCGCGGCGCCAGTCCCGCTTCATCCACCACGGTAACGCCCGCTTTGTAATCGACCAGCCGGTCCACGAGCATGTCGATGCGCTCGTCGGCATTCATGCCGGAGTCCCCGCGGTAGGTGCGCGGGATTTCCGGTGCCTCCGGGTGATCCCGCAGGGCCGAGCGCAGCCGGTCCAGGATGTCTTCGCGCGCGCTCATACCTGTTCTCCTGTGGTGGTGGAATCCTTGTGGTCCTTCGCCCACCAGTCCCGGAAGGATTCCGCGGGCGGAGCCGGAATATCCCGGCTCTGCGTCCAGCCGCCGACAAGGCCGGGCAGCTTGGTGATCTTTTTCTTGCGTCCGGCAGCAATCCGGCCCAGCGGCAGCCCCTTTTCCAGCAGTCCAAGGTGCTTGCCCGAAGAGAAGGCCCACGCGGCGCCCTTCATCATCAGGTCCATTTGGGAGGGCAGCTTCTTCTTGCCCCGCTTGCTGTCCACGTCCTCCGCGCGCAGGTGCACCAGGATTTCGGGGATGTTGATCTTCACCGGGCATGCGTCGTAGCAGGCACCGCACAGCGAGGAGGCGTACGGCAGCGAGTTGTTTTCCTCGGACGTAATCCCGGTCATCAGCGGTGAAAGGATTGCACCGATCGGCCCCGGATACGTGGACCCGTAGGCATGTCCGCCGGTGCGCTCATAGACCGGGCACACGTTCATGCAGGCCGAGCAACGGATGCAGTGCAGCGCCGAACGCCCCATCTCATCAGCCAGCGCGGCGCTGCGGCCGTTGTCCAGCAGCACCAGGTGCACGTTCTGCGGGCCGTCGCCTTCGGTCACGCCGGTCCACAGCGAGGTGTAGGGGTTCATCCGCTCCCCCGTGGAGGAGCGCGGCAGCAGCTGCATGAACACTTCAAGGTCCTGCCAGGACGGCAGGAGCTTCTCCACACCCATGACGGTGATCAGGGTTTCCGGCAGGGTCAGGCACATGCGCCCGTTCCCTTCGGACTCGACGACGGCGAGGGTCCCGGCGTCCGCGATCGCGAAGTTGGCGCCGGAGATGGCCACCTTCGCGGAGAGGAACTTCCGGCGCAGGTGCGCCCGCGCGGCCTCGGCGAGCTTCGCCGGGTTGTCGGTGAGCGCGGGATCGACGTCGGGCATTTCCCGCAGGAAGATGTCCCGGACCTGGGTGCGGTTCTTGTGGATGGCCGGAACCAGAATGTGGCTGGGCTTGTCATGATCCAGCTGGACAATGAGCTCGGCCAGGTCGGTTTCAAATGCGGCGATGCCCTGTTCTTCCAGGTACTCGTTCAGGCCGATTTCCTGCGTGGCCATGGATTTGACCTTGACCACCTCGTCCGCGCCCTGTTCGCGGATCAGGTCACGGACAATCTCATTGGCTTCGGCGGCATCCCGGGCCCAGTGGATAACGCCGCCGCGGGAGGTGAAGTTGCGTTCGAACTGTTCCAGGAGCTCGGGAAGCCGTGCCATGACGGCCTGCTTGGTGGCGCTGCCGGCGTCGCGCAGGTCCTCCCAGTCCGGCAGTTCGCTGACTACGCGCAGGCGCTTGTCGCGGATCGTGTGCGTGGCGTGGCCCAGATTGGCGCGCAGCTGGCTGTTGCCCAGTTCCCGCTTGGCGGCCGACGGGAAGGACTCGGTGGCGTTGAGGTTGCCCTGTCCGAAGACGGGCAGCGTTGGCATGCCCAGGTACGTGGTGCTCATCGGGAAGCCTTTCCGCTCACCAGGACGTCTCCGGTGACGGATACCGGATTCTCCCGGGTGCTGGCGAGGATGTCCGCGAGGTGCAGGGTGGTGACGGCGCTGCCCTGCCGGGAGAGCCCGCCGCCGATGTGCAGCAGGCAGGATGCGTCGCCGCCGGCGCACAGCTCGGCTCCGGTGGATCTGATGTTTGCTGTTTTGTCCTCCAGCATGGCCGTGGATACATCCGCGTTCTTCATGGAGAAGGTTCCGCCGAAGCCGCAGCACTGGTCCGCCTGGGGCAGCGGCTGCACGGTGATCCCGCCAACGCTCTGGAGCAGGTTCAGCTGACGGTCTCCCAGCCGCAGCAGGCGCATGCCGTGGCAGCTGGGGTGGTACGTGACGTTGTGCGGGAACCAGGAGCCCAGCTGTTCGGCGGCGTTGGTCACGCCCAGCACATCGGTCAGGAGTGCGGAAAGCTCGTAGGTTTTGGCGCCCGCCGCCTCGGCGCGGGCTTCCAGCCCGGCATCGCCGCAGGACCGGGCCACCATCGGGTGCTGATGCTTCACGGAGGCGACACAGGAACCGGAAGGCGCGACGGCGACGTCGTACTCCTGCGATTCGAAGGCTTCAATGTGGTTGCGGACCACGGGACCGGCTTCGGGCAGGTAGCCGGAGTTCACGTGCATCTGGCCGCAGCATGCCTGGCCGGCCGGGAACACCACTTCGTGGCCCAGCCGTTCGAGGATGGCCACCGTTGCCCGGGCGGTGCGCGGATACATCGCGTCCACGATGCAGGTGGCGAATAAAGCAATTCTCATGGCTTGCCTTTCAGCGGGGCAGCACCCCGAACGTGTGGTCTGACCATAGTAGAGCATGTAGGGCACGTCACGTCCAAGCCCCGATGTTCTGGTGACTACCATCACAGAAACCAGGAACTTGCGCTAGTATCGGTGTTGGTCAGACCACAGTGGTCTGACCATCTTCTTGTCCGAACCTATGCGGAGGACCCCGTGGAGTCGTTCATACCCAGCACCGATCCAGTGCTCAACAGTGTTGCCGTCTCGGCGCTGGTGGCCGTGGTGCCGCTGCTGACCTTCTTTGTGCTTCTGGCCTATGTGAAGGTCAAGGCCCACGTCGCGGGCGCAATTGCCCTGCTGGTCGCCCTTGCCGTGGCTGTCTTCGCCTTCCAGATGCCGGCGGGCCTGGCAGTGCTCTCAGCCACCCAGGGCGCTGTGTTCGGCGCC
Source organism: Arthrobacter sp. TJ-58 (assembly GCF_058269295.1). NCBI lineage: Bacteria > Bacillati > Actinomycetota > Actinomycetes > Micrococcales > Micrococcaceae > Arthrobacter > Arthrobacter sp. TJ-58. The sequence continues at coordinate 145,872 of NZ_JBZCNM010000003.1, read as the reverse complement.
TTCCCGGTGCTGTGGATTGTCATCATGGCCATCTGGCTTTACCAGATCACCGTGCTCAGCGGCCGGTTCGAGGACCTGCGCCGGGTGTTCGACGTGATCGGGGGCGGGGACGTGCGGGTGCAGGCCATCCTCGTGGCCTTCTGCTTTGGCGGACTGCTGGAAGCACTGGCCGGCTTCGGTGCACCGGTAGCCATCACCGCCACCATGCTCGTGGCACTGGGGATCAAGCCGCTCAAGGCAGCCGCAGCCGTCCTGGTAGCCAACACCGCTCCGGTCGCCTTCGGCGCCATGGCCATTCCGATCACCACGGCCGCCTCCCTCACCGGCCTGGATGCCGGGCACATCGGCATGGTGGTCGGCCGCCAGGCACCGCTGCTGGCGGTCTTCGTCCCGCTGATCCTGGTCTTCATCCTCGACGGCCGCCGCGGCGTTAAGGACACCTGGCCCGCCGCCGTCGTTACCGGTGTTGCCTTTGCCCTCGCCCAGGTCCTGTGCTCCACCTTCTTCTCCTACGAGCTCACCGACATTGTGGCAGCGCTGGCCGGCCTGGGTGCCGCCGTCGTCTTCCTGAAGTTCTGGCAGCCCAAGGGCCTGGAGTCCGCCCGCGAGCGCATGGGCCTGCCGGCCCTGGCAGCCGCCGGTTCCGGTTCCATCAACGCCGGCTCTGCCGGGGCACGCGGCCGCAGCACCGCAGCAGTAAAGGACGGGGACTCGCTGACCCGCTCCCGCACCCTGCTGGCCCTCTTCCCCTATTTCCTGGTGATCCTGATTTTCGGCATCGCCAAGCTGTGGAAATGGGGTGCGGACATCCCCTCGCTGCTCGCCTCCACCGATATCAAGGTCCCCTGGCTCTGGCTGCACGACCGCCTGCTCAGCGATGCCGGTGAACCCGTGTCCTCCACCATCTACACCTTCAACTGGCTCTCCAGCCCCGGCACGCTGCTGCTGATTACCGGACTGATTGTGTGCGCGGTTTACGCCAAATACGACGACGGCGGCCGGTATGCGATGACGGTCGGCAACGGTGTGGCAGACATTTTCCGGACGGTCTGGAACATGCGCTGGGCCGGCGCAACCATCCTCTCCGTACTGTCCCTGGCCTACGTCATGAACTTCTCCGGGCAGACCGTGGCCATCGGAACCTGGCTGGCCGGAACCGGCGCGTTCTTCGCCTTCCTCTCCCCCGTGCTGGGCTGGATCGGCACCGCCGTCACGGGTTCGGACACCTCGGCCAACGCACTCTTTGCCCGGCTGCAGCAGACGGCAGGCATTGAAGCGGGCATTGATCCGAACCTGCTGGTGGCCGCGAACACCACCGGCGGCGTGGTGGGCAAGCTGATCAGCCCGCAGAACCTCGCCATTGCCGTCACCGCCGTGAAGCTGGACGGCCAGGAATCGGTGCTGCTGCGCAAGGTCGTGGGCTGGAGCGTCGGCCTGCTGCTGGTGCTGTGCACCCTGGTGTACCTGCAGTCCACGCCGGTCCTGGGCTGGATGCTGCCGTAACTGTTCAGCCGGGCAATGAAAATGCGGGGCCGGAGTTATCCGGCCCCGCATTTTCGTTAATCGGGTTTGTCGCAAAACGACGACCGCAGTCCATGGGCTTGGCAGCGTCGCGGATAGCCGCCGCATCTGCCGCCTCCGGCAGCCGGCACATGGCAGGATGGAGCGGTGACAGACCAACCGCGCCGCAGCTATGACCTGCTGCTGGAAAACATCGAAGCAGACCTCCGCTCCGGGGTCATCTCACTGGGCGACCAGCTGCCCGGAGAGCGGACGCTGGCCGAAACCTACGGCATTTCCCGGGCCTCGGTCCGGGAAGGCATCCGCATCCTGGACGCCATGGGAGTACTGCGCTCATCGTCCGGATCCGGCCCCAAGTCCGGAGCCATCATCATTTCCGAGCCGTCTGCAGGGCTTTCCTCCGCCCTGCGCCTGCACATGGCCAGCAGCCGGCTGCCGGTGGCGGACATTGTCCAGACCCGGGTGCTGCTGGAAACCTGGGCAGCCGCCGCTGCCGCAGCCCGCCCGCCGTCGGACTCCGCGGAGGAAGCCCTGGCACGCGCCGCAGCACTGCTGGAAGCAATGGATGCCCCGAACATTGAGCGCGAGGCCTTCCACCTCCTGGACGCCCAGTTCCACGTGCAGCTCAGCTCGATGGCCGGCAATGCAGTCATTGAAACCATGATGGCCTCCCTGAGCGGAGCCATCAGCGGGTACGTGAAGAACGCCGTGGACGTCATGGAAGACTGGCCCGCGGTGATGAAACACCTGCAGGCCCAGCACCACGGGATTTATGACGCCGTTGCCTCCGGCCGGGGCGATGACGCCGCCCGCCTGCTGCGCGAACACATCGAATGGTTTTACGCGCAGATCCCGGACGCGGAGAACATCGGCAGCTCCGCGGCGGAGAAATAGCCAACATGTGGTCTGACCAACTTTCGCCCAGCCGTGATCAGGCCTACATTTAGAGGCGGAGCACCGCGGCTCCCAGGATCGGTTGGAACAAAAAATGAGCCTTCACACGGAAGCCCCCGCCCCTTCAGCGGCCTCGGTAGCTGACCTCGGCACCGAGAACATCAGCACCCGGGACATCGACCGGCGCAAAATGGCCCACGATGCCTCCCACTACCTGTTGATCCCCGAGGCGGTGGCCACCCCGCGCACTGCCGAGGATGTGGCCGTCCTGCTGCGGCGGAGCAGAGAACTGCGGATTCCGGCAACCTTCCGTTCCGGTGGAACTTCGCTGTCCGGCCAAAGCCAGAGCGACAGCCTCCTGATCAACACCCGCCAGCATTTCCGCGGCATCGAAGTGCTCGACGGCGGTGCCCGGGTCCGTGTGCAGCCCGGCGCCACCGTCCGCGCCGTGAACTCCCGGCTCGCCGCGCACGGACGGAAGCTCGGCCCCGACCCCGCCTCCGAAATCGCCTGCACCATTGGCGGCGTGGTAGCCAACAACTCGTCCGGCATGGCCTGCGGCACTGAATTCAACACGTACCAGACCATCGACTCCATGGTGCTGATCCTCGCGTCCGGAACCCTGATTGACACCGCAGCCCCTGACGCGGAAACAAAACTGCGCACCCTGGAACCCGAACTGTTTGAGGGTCTGCTGCGGCTTCGCGGACGCATCGTTGCCAACCCCCAGTCCGTAGCCACCATTGAGCGGCTGTTTTCCATGAAGAACACCATGGGCTACGGGCTCAATGCTTTCCTGGACTACGAAAGTCCGGTGGACATCCTGTCCCACCTGATGGTGGGCAGTGAAGGCACCCTGGGTTTCGTGGCCGAAGCCACGTTCCGGACCGTGCCGGCCCTGCCCAAGGTGGCCACCGGCCTGATGTTCTTCGACTCGCTGGACCGCGCCGCCACCGCCCTTCCGGAGCTGGTGGCGTCCGGCCTTGCCACCATTGAACTGATGGATTCCACCTCCCTGCGTGTGGCCGCTGCTGATCCCACCGCCCCGCCGGAACTGCGCGGACTGGACATCGTTTCCCACGCCGCCCTGCTCGTGGAGCACCAGGGGCGCACGGCCGAGGAACTGGCGGAGAAGCGCGAAGGATCCCGCGCCCTCTTTGAATCACTCGCCCTGGCCGTCCCCTTTGCGATGACCGACAATGCCAAGGACCGCGCTGCCATGTGGCACCTGCGCAAGGGCCTGTACACCACGGTTGCCGGCGCCCGCCCTTCCGGGACCAATGCCCTCCTGGAAGACATTGTGGTTCCCGTGCCAACCCTGGCTTCCACCTGTGCGGAACTGTCCCGTCTCTTCACCGAACACCGCTACCAGGACTCGGTGATTTTTGGCCACGCCAAGGACGGCAACATTCACTTCATGCTCAACGAGCGCTTCGACGACCCCGTTGAGCTGGCCCGCTACCAGGCATTCACCGAGGACATGGTGGACCTGGTGCTCGGCAACGGCGGCTCGCTGAAGGCCGAACACGGCACCGGCCGAATCATGGCGCCTTTTGTCCGCCGGCAGTACGGCGACGAACTCTACGAGGTGATGTGCCAGCTGAAGGCACTGGTGGATCCGCCGAACCTGCTCAACCCCGGCGTCATCATCAACGATGATCCGGCGTCCTACATTGCGGATCTGAAGGTGGCGCCCACCGTGGAGGCGGAGGTGGACCGCTGCGTCGAGTGCGGTTACTGCGAACCCGTTTGCCCCAGCAAGGATCTGACCACCACGCCCCGCCAGCGCATTGTGCTGCGCCGCGAGATTGCCGCCGCCGAGGCCCGCGGCGATGCCGCCCTGGCCAAGGAACTGCGCAAGGACTACGAGTATGACGGCGTCCAGACCTGCGCAGCCGACGGCATGTGCGTCACGGCCTGCCCGGTTCTCATCAACACCGGGGACCTGGTGCGCCGGCTGCGCAAGGAAAACGCGAACGCGGTAGCCGACACCGGATGGAAGACCGCCGCCGAACACTGGTCAACGGTGACCGTGGCCGGCGGCAAGGCCCTCAGCCTGGCCAACGCCATGCCGGCGCTGCTGCCCAAGGCGGCCACCGCCGTCGCCCGCGCCGTGGCCGGTACCGAAAATGTTCCCGCCTATGAAACCGTGCTGCCCGCCGGGGGCTCCGAGCGGACGCCGCGGGAAGATCCCAACGCCGTTGCCGTCTATTTCCCGGCCTGCATCGGCACGATGTTCGGCCCGGCCGGCGGCGGCGAAGGCGTCTCAGCGGCCTTCCTGGAGCTGTGCGGCCGGGCAAACATCGGCGTGCGCATTCCCTCGGGCATCGGGGACCTGTGCTGCGGCACGCCGTGGAAGTCCAAGGGCTTCGCCAAGGGATATGCGGCAATGACTGAACGCGTGCTGGCCAACCTGTGGAATGCCACCGGCGGCGGCGCGCTGCCCGTGATCTGCGACGCCGCGTCCTGCACCGAGGGCCTGGACACCATGAAGCGGCTGGCCGGCGAGAGCCCGGACTATCCCGGGCTGCAGTTCATTGACTCCGTGGACTTTGTGCGGGACGAAGTCCTGCCGCAGCTGACCGTAACCCGGAAACTGCCGTCCATGGCACTGCACCCCACCTGCTCCTCCACGCAGCTGGGCGCCAATGACGCCCTGCAGGTGATTGCCCGGGCCACGGCGGATGAAGTGTTCGTGCCGCCGAGCTGGGGCTGCTGCGCCTTCGCCGGTGACCGCGGGCTGCTGCATCCGGAGCTGACGGCCTCGGCCACGGACACCCAGGCAGCAGAAATCAACGAACGCGAGTTCGCCGCCTACGCCTCGGTGAACCGGACCTGTGAAATCGGCATGTCCAAGGCGACCGGCCACACGTACCGGCATGTGCTGGAGTACCTGGCGGAGGCCACTCGATAAGTCCGGGCATCCGCGACCGGATGACGAGGCCGCGGCCCGGGGAAACGCCGAACGGATGACCGGAAAGAAGGAACCGCACATGCATGAGAACCAGACAGTGGACCGGCTGCGCAGCGAGGGGTCCCTCGGCTTTGGTACGGCACCAATCGGCAATCTGTACCGCGCTGTTTACGACGACGTGGCCCGCGCCGCAGTGGAAGCTGCCTGGGAGCACGGCATCCGGTATTACGACACCGCGCCGCACTACGGTCTCGGAGCGGCGGAGCGCCGGCTCGGAGACGTACTGTCCGGCCAGCCGCGGGACAGCTATCTGCTCTCCTCAAAAGTGGGTCGGTTGCTGCGTCCCAACCCGGCGCCGCAGGGGCGGGACCCGGAGGGCTTTGACATGCCTGATGATCTGACCAGGGTCTATGACTATTCCCGGGACGGGGTGCTTCGTTCCATCGAGGAAAGCCTGGACCGGCTGGGCACCGACCGGCTGGACGTGGTGTATATCCATGACCCGGACGAGTACTGGGAAGAAGCCATCTCCGGTGCCGTCCCCGCCCTTGCGGAACTGCGGGACCAGGGCGTCATCGGGGCCTACGGTGCCGGCATGAACCAGTCCGCGATGCTCGAACGCTTTGTGCGGGAAGCGGATCTGGACCTGGTGATGCTGGCCGGCCGGTACACCCTGCTGGAACAGTCCGATTCGCGCAGTCTGATCGAGGCCTGCCGCGAGCGCGGTGTGGGCATCGTGGACGTGGGCGTGTTCAATTCCGGCCTGCTTTCCAAGGCCCGCCCGGCTTCCGATGCCATGTACAACTATGCGCCGGCCCCTGTTGCCATGCTGGACCGCGCCAATGCCCTGGCCGACCTTGCCGAGAAACACGGAACCACTCTTCCGGCCGTTGCCATGGCTTTCCCCTACCGGGAACCTGCGGTGGTTTCGGTGGTCCTGGGCATGCGCACGGCCGAACAGGTGATGCAGAACGTCCAGCTCCACCGTGAACCTGTCCCCGACGTCTTTTGGCAGGAAGCAGCGGCGCTCGGCTACATCAGCTGAAGACACCCCCTGCGGCCCGCACCGACTGCGGTCAGGACTCCGAGGGCAGCGTGGGCGGAAGCTCGGGCAGCTCCTGAAGCGACCACTGGTTGCCGTCGGGATCACTGAAGTAGACAAACGTTCCCCACTCCAGCGGAGTGATCTCGCTGGCTGCCACCCCGTGGTCCACCAAATGCTGCCGGGCATCGACCGCACTCGGGACCACCACCTGGATGCGCTGGGTTCCCGGCTCCATGTCAGTGGTCCCCGGGCCAATCACCACGGAGCAGGCAGACCCGGGCGGCGTGAGCTGCACGAAACGCAGCTCTGGATTCACCCGCTCGTCGAAGTCCGCGTTGAACCCCACTTGGTCCACATAGAAGGTTTTGGCGGCGTCGACGTCGGACACCGGTACCGGCACGAGCTCAATTTTCCAGTCCATGCCTCGACACTAGAAGCCGTTCCCGGCCCAAAGGATGTCCTTGCGGTCAGCTCCGGTCCGTGGCCCCGCCGAGATGAGGGAGGGAACGAGGGACGGAAGAAGGAGGTGCTGCGGAATAAGCCCCGCCCCACCCGCGTTGCCGCCTATATGACAGAGCAGAACGTAACCCCCGTCCCCCCGACCATTGATCTGTTGGACCTGGGCACGGTCCGCCGTCTGGGCTTCGGCGCCATGCGCATTGTCGGCCCCGGCGTCTGGGGCGAACCCGAAAGCCGCGGCACCGCCGTCGACGTCGTCCGCCGGGCCGTCGAGCTGGGCGTCGATTTCATTGACACCGCAGATTCCTACGGCCCGACCGTCAGCGAAGAAATCATTGCTGAAGCGCTGTACCCCTACCCCGACGGCGTGCGTATTGCCACCAAGGCCGGCTTTGTCCGCACCGGACCCGATGTCTGGGTGCCGCTTGGCCGTCCCGAATACCTGCGCCAGCAGGTGGAGCTGAGCCTGCGCCGCCTGAAGGTGGACTCCCTGGACCTGTTCCAGCTGCACCGCATTGATCCCACGGTTCCGGCCAATGACCAGTTCGCCGTGATGCGCGATCTGCAGCAGGAGGGCAAGGTGAAGGCCCTGGGCCTGTCCCAGGTGTCGGTGGAAGAGCTGAAGGCTGCCAGCGAATACTTCACGGTGTCCACCGTGCAGAACCGCTACAACCTCACTGACCGCTCCTCCGAAGACGTGCTGGAATACGCCGAGGCCAACGGCATCGGCTTCATTCCGTGGGCTCCGATTTCCGCCGGCGAGCTGGCCCTGCCGGGCGGGCCCGTAGCCGCAGCCGCCGAGCGACTGAACGCCACAGAGTCCCAGGTGGCCCTGGCCTGGCTGCTGCGCCGCTCCCCCGTCATGATGCCCATCCCGGGCACCGGCTCCATCAAGCACCTCGAGGAAAACCTCGCTGCTGCTGATCTGGTGCTGGATGACGCAACCTATGAAGAGCTCAACGCCGCCAGCAAGTAACGCTGCGGCAAGCTCCCCGTCCGCCCGCGGACACCAAACTTCCCCACCCTTTCGCAATTAAAAGGAGAACTTATCCATGGCTAATATCCTCATGGTCGTTTCAGCAGCCGATTCCCTCACGATGAAGGACGGCAGCGAGCATCCCACCGGCTTCTGGGCCGAGGAACTCGTTGAGTCGCACCGCGTCCTGCGCGAGGCCGGGCACACCGTGCGCATCGCCACCCCCAACGGCACCAAGCCCACCGTGGACAAGGTCAGCCTGGATCCGTCGCAGGCCGGCGGAGAAGAGCGGGCCACCGCCTTCACCAACTACCTCTCCTACATCGACGCCGAGCTCTCCTCGCCGCTGGTGCTCGCCGACGCGGACATCACGGAGTACGACGCCGTTGTCATGCCGGGCGGGCACGGCCCCATGGCGGACCTGGCCTTCGACAAGGACCTGGGACGGATTCTCATTGCAGCCGACAACGACGGAAAGATCATCGCTCCGTTCTGTCACGGCCCGGCAGGTTTGCTGAGCGCCGAGACCGAAAACGGCGACTTCGTCTTTGCCGGCCGCAAGCTGACCGTCTTCACGGATGAAGAGGAACTCAATGGCGGCACCGGGGAAAACACTCCCTGGTTCTGCGAGGATGTCCTGCGCAACAAGGGTGCCATCGTGGAATCCGGCCCCGCCTGGACCAGCTTTGTGGTCCGCGACCGGAACCTGATTTCCGGCCAGAACCCGCAGTCCAGCGAAGACGTGGCCAATGCCGTGCTCTCCGCCCTGGGCGAGTAAAGCACCATGACCGTCCTGATTGCCGGCTGCGGCGATCTGGGCACGGAAGCCGGCCTGCGGTTCGCCGCGGCCGGCTTTCCCGTGCTCGGATGGCGCCGCTCCCCCGAGAACATCCCCGCCCCGCTGACCGGACAGGCCGCGGACCTCACCGGCCGCAGCGGTGAGTTGCCGCGCATTCCGGCGGACACCGACGTCGTCGTCATTGCGGTGGCTGCCGGACAGCGCAGCGAGGAGGCCTACCGGGCCGCGTATGTGGACGGCACGGCGAATGTCCTGGACGCGCTGGACCGCGACGGCGTGCATCCGCACCGGATCCTGTTTGTTTCCTCCACGGCGGTGTACGGCGACGCCGACGGGCAGGAGGTGGACGAGGAAACTGAGCCTGCGCCCGCCTCCGCAACCGGCGCGGTCATCCTCGAAGCCGAGGAACTGCTGCATTCGCGGCGGCCGGACGCCGTGGTGCTCCGGCTGTCAGGAATCTACGGGCCGGGACGCACCCGCCTGATTGATTCCGTCACGGCCGGCACCGCCGCGGTTCCCGCCTCCCCGCAGCTGACCAACCGGATTCACCGCGACGACGCCGCGGCCGCCATTGTGCATCTGATGACACAGGTGCCGGGGCCGGAACCGCTTTATGTAGGCGTTGACGACGAACCCGTTGACCTCGCCGAGGTGCTGAGGTTCCTGGCCGCCGAGCTGGACCGGGAACTGCCGGCCCCGCAGGAGACCGACAGCAGCCGCGGCGGGAACCGCAGGCTGAGCAACCGGCGGCTGCGGGGCACCGGCTTCGAGTTTGCGTATCCCACGTTCCGGGAAGGGTACCGCGCGGTGCTCGCCGGAACCGGCGTCCGCCACCCCTGACCGGCCGGCATTTCAGCGGCTGGCCTCCGGTCCGTCAGGCCAGCCGGGCAATGAGGGTGTCAGGGAAATCGGTAATCACCGCGTCCACCCCCAAAGCCAGGACGGCATCCATGTCAGCGGGGGAATTCACGGTATAGACCCACAGGCCCAGTCCCGCTGCCCGCACGGCGGCTGCGCCGGCCGGCGTCAGGCCCACATGGGATGCCACTATGCCCTGCGCATATCCGGCGCCTTCAGCCAGCAGGTCCGCGTCCGGAACCTCCTCCACCAGCTGCCAGGCCGGCACCTGCGGAGAAAACCCCGCGAAGGTCCGCACTGCGGCAGGATCGAATGAACTCACCGTGACCGGGTGGTGTTCCCTCAGCCGGGTCCACTCGGGACCGGCCAGCGCCGCAGCGACGGCCGCTTCCACCCCGGGGGAATCGGCCGGGGCTTTCAGCTCCAGGTTGACTCCCAGGCCGGAGCCGACGGCGTCGGGCAGTTCGTTGAGGAAAACGATGGGCTCCCCCTTGAACTCCTCGCCAAAATAGCCGCCGGCGTCCAACCGGCGGAGTTCCGCCGCTGTGAAGGACGTGATCGGATCATCGGCGCGGTCCGGGAAAACCTGCGCAATATTGGTGGTCCGGGCGCCGGTGCCGTCATGGAAGAGGAATAATTCTCCGTCCGCGCTGAGGCGGACATCGGTCTCAACCATGTCGGCACCGGATGCCCGGGCCCGGGCAAAGGCGACAGCTGTGTTCTCAGGGGCTGATCCGCTGTTCCCCCGATGTCCAACTACCAATGGCCTGCTGGAAGCTGCCGTTCCGCTACGTGCCCTGTTTTTCATATGTTAATTACTTCACCGAGTTGTTGTAGTTCTCAACCTCGGCCTTGAGTTCGTTCACTGAATCCGTCAGCTCGGTCTTGCTGTCCCCGCCGAGCAGGGCTCCCTCCAGGGCATCTTCGGCGGCCTTCCGTGCCTGGGGCATGGAGCCTGCGGAGCAGCCCTGGGTGGCGGCGGTCAGCTCGGTGTCCTCAAGCTGCTGCACGGCCACATCAAACTGGGGGTACTGCTCACGCCAGGCCACGTCCTTGGGGTCGTCCAGGGCGCTCTTGGAGATCGGGAAATATCCCGTTCCGGTGTGCCAGGTGGCCTGGTTGGCCGGCTCGGCCAGGAACTGCATGAACTGCCAGGTGGCTTCCTTCTCGGCGTCGGAGTGCCCGTCACCGGAAACCCACAGCGAAGCTCCGCCGATGATCGGCCCGGACTCGTTCTCCTTGATCTTCGGGTAGTAGCCGACTCCGAGCTCAAATCCCTGCTCGTCCGCTGCCTTCTGCATTCCCCGCAGCGCACCGGTGGATTCCAGCGTGATGCCGATGGTGCCGCTCTTGAAGGCGTTCTGCGCGTCGGGCAGGGCGCGGCCGGTATTGCCTGCCACTCCGGTGTCCACCAGCGACTTCCACCAGTTTGCAAACTGCACTGCGGTGTCGTTGTTGAACGAGTACTCGTCCACCCGCTCACCGCTGCGGCCGTTGTCCGGGCTGCAGTACAGCTCACCGTTGGCGGCGACTTCCTGCTCCAGCAGCCAACCGTAGATGGCTGCATTGAAGCCGAATTCCGCGGGCCCGCCGTTCGTCTTGGACAGCTTGTTGGCAGCGTCGGTGATGGCATCCAGCGTTGCCGGCGGCGTCTCGGGATCCAGGCCCGCCTTCTCGAACAGCGTCTTGTTGTAATACAGGACGGGCATGGACGTGTTGAAGGGCATTGACCAGAGGTCATCGTCGATCGAGTAGTAGCCGGCGATGTTGGGCTGCAGATCGGAGACGTCGTATTCGTCCCGGTCAATAAAGGCCTGTGTGGGCAGCACGGCGCCCGAATCGATCATGAACTGGGTGCCGATGTCATAGATCTGCACCATGCTGGGCGTGCTGTTGGACTGAACCGCGGCCTTGTACTTGGTGATGGTGGTGTCGTAGTCGCCCTGGAAAACACCTTTGACCTCAATCTTGCCCTCATTGGCAGTGTTGAAGTCGGTGATCAGCTGGTTCAGGGTCTCACCGTTGGTGCCGTCCATCGAATGCCAGAAATTGACCTCGGTGACGCCGTCGGCCTTCTCCAGCGCGTCGGCGGCCGGGGCTTCCCCTGCCGCTCCCGCGTCACCGCCGCTGCTGCCGCATGCGGACAGCGTCAGAGCCAGTGCAGCGGCGCCGGCAGCCATCATTGGCAGGCAGCGCCCTCGACGTGTGGTTCGCATTGATTTTCCCTTCAAAGGTTTGTTCCGAAGCGGATGCTCCGGATGGTTCCACAGGCGCAGTGGCCTATGGGTGCTTATTTGATGGATCCCGCGGTGAGGCCGCGGACAATGAAGCGCTGGCCGAAGATCACCAGCAGCAGGGTGGGAATGATGGCCAGCACCGTGCCGGCGAGGACCAGGCCGGCGTTGAAGTTGTCCGCCGACCGGAGCTGGGTGATGCCGATCTGGACGGTCTGCATTTCCGGAGTCTGGGTCACCAGCAGCGGCCAGAAATACATGTTCCACGCCGAGAGGAAGGACCAGATTCCCAGTGCGGCCAGGGTGGGCTTGGACAGCGGAACCAGCACGGACCAGAGGAACCGGAAATGTCCGGCGCCGTCGATGCGGCTGGCTTCCCATAGTTCCACCGGGAAGGACATAAACGCCTGGCGCAGCAGGAAGATGCCGAATCCGTGGGCCAGGAACGGGAGCACCAGGGCCGGCACCGTGTTGATCAGTCCGGCTGAGGACATGGTCAGGTAGTTCGGGATGATGATCGCTTCGGCGGGCACCATCATGCTGCACAGGAACAGGCCAAACCAGAATGCCTTCCAGCGCACCTTCAGGAACACCAGGGCGTAGGCGGCCAGCAGTGAGGTAATCAGTTGTCCGGCGGTGATCAGCCCCGCCATGACCACGGAGTTCAGGTACTGGCGGGCAAGCGGAATGTTGTCCAGGGCGCCGGTGAAGTTTTCGAACTGGAATCCGTGCAGCGGCCACAGGGATGCCGGATAGGCGTTGATGTCCGCCGGGCCCATGAAGGAGCCAACAAATCCGAAGTAGACCGGAAAGAGAACGACGACGGCGCCCAGGGTCAGGGCGGCGTAGGACAGGACACGGCCCAGCGTGAGTGGGCGCCGCTGCCGCTTCAGCGGTGCAGCGGCACGGCCCTCGGACCTCCGGGCACCGGTCGTCCGGGGTGCGGCTGCGGAGACAGTTGCGCGGCTCATCGGTAGAACACCTTTCGTTCCAGGACGCCGAATTGGACCGCGGACACCGCAACCACGATGATCAGCAGCACGACGGCCTGGGCGGAGGCATAGCCGAAGTTTGAATTATTGTTCGCGAAAGCCTGCTCGTAGATGGAGTACACGAGCGTGGTGGTGCTGTCCTGCGGGCCGCCCTTGGTGAGGATGTGAATCTGCCCGAAGCTCTGCAGGGCGTGGATGGTTCCGGTCACCAGCAGGAAGAACAGCTGCGGGGTCAGCAGCGGCATGATGATGGAACGCTGCATCCGCCATCCGTGGGCGCCGTCCAGCCGGGCCGCCTCCACCACGTCCTCCGACACGGCGCCGAGTCCCGCGGAGAGGACCAGGAGGTTGTAGCCCAGCTGCATCCAGACCGTGGCCAGTGAAACGGAAACCAGTGCCCAGGCGGGATCCGTGAGCCATCCCACGCGGTCCAGTCCGAAGAAGCCCAGCATCCCGTTGAGCACTCCCGTGGCCTGGTTGAACATCACTCCGAAAATTACGGATGCGGTGGCCACCGAATAGGCGAAAGGCAGCGCAAAGGCCGTACGGAAGAACCGGACGCCTTTGATTTTCTGGTGCAGCAGCAGGGCGAGGCCCAGTGCAATTGCAATGGAGGGGATCACCGTCAGCAGCGTAAAACCGAGGGTTACTCCCATGACGGTCCAAAAACCGGAATCGGTAAAGAGCCGGGTGTACTGGTCGAAACCGACAAAACCCGAAGGCCTGCCAAAGAGGTCGCTGCCCTGGAAAGAGAGGAAAACCGACCGGCCCAGCGGGTAGAAAAGGAAGAGTGCAAAAACCAGCAGGGCGGGAACCAGATACCACAAGGCCCTGATGCTGCCGCGGTCCGCCGCGAGCCGCGGCGCTGCGGGCGAAGGCGGTGTTTCCAAGGCTGGTTTGCTGATGGAACTCATGCTTCGGTGTCCGTGAAAGCGGGGTTTGAGGCGGTGCGTGGACAGCGGACGGTCCCCTCCGGATGCAGTAATTTACTGCATGATATTTTCATTGCTTTTCCGTCCATGATCATCCGGCCTAAATCAGGGCCGGCACGTTAGTGTTGCCTGAGTCACAGTACCTAATCTTTGAAGATAGGCAAGGAAACTCAGGGCCAATAATCTGTGAACATGGGCGGAGACAAAACCAGGCATATGCAAATTTCATTGCATATGCCTGGACAGGTAATTCGGGGCTAACTTACGGAAACCGGCGGGCCCATGACCAGCAGGGCGATGAAGACGACGGCGATGACCACCAGCGCCGCCGCTGCCGACAGGGCCGGACGGCGCAGCACCACGGCTTGGACCTTCTCGGCGGGACCCGCGGGGGCCTCGCCGCCGGGAGCCAGGCGCCACCCGCCGTCGAGCTTTCCGCGCCGGTCCATGGTGCGTTCAAACGGAATGGTGGTGTACGGAATGACGGCAGTGACCAGTCCCAGGAAGATGGTCGGCACGGACCATTTCTGGTTTACTCCCACAAAGACCGTGCTGGCGGCGTAGGAGAGGAACACGAAGCCGTGCACTCCCCCGGCGATCGGCATGAAGGTTTCATTGTCCAGGACGTATTTGGTGAACATGGCGGCCAACAGCAGGGTCCAGGTGACGGCCTCGGCGAAGGCCAGGCTGCGGAACAAAGTACGGGGAGTCATCGGGCTCTCTCGGTCGGGGCGTGGAGCTTGCGGTAACGCGAAGTTACCAACGAGTTGTCAGTATCGTACCGCGGCAGGCGCCCCCGGCCGGTCTGCAGAGGAGGCAATGCGAGGAAGATCAACCCTTTGATTGACCCCGGTGGGACCCTGTTTACGTTGCCGTCCAACGGCAAAGGGCGCCGCCTGCCGCTTTTGCAAGCGGAAAGGGACGCCCTTTTCCGGGTAAGGATCAGCCGCGGGAGAATCAACCGCGGGCGGCCAGAACCGCATCGAACTCAGCGCGGGTCGCGTAGGACGTCTGCGTGCCGCGCTTCGTCACCGAGTCAGCGGCGTAGTCGTTGGCTGTTACCAGCGAGGCCCGGATATCCCCGGTCTCCACCAGGCAGTGGCTGAAGCAGCCGATGAACGCGTCGCCGGCACCCGTGGTGTCCAGGGCCGGAACGGTGCGTCCCTCCAGCAGGACGGATCCAGCTGCGGAGAGCCAGAGGACACCGCGGGAACCCATGGTCACAATGACGTTCTTGACGCCGTGGTCCAGGATGGTCTGCGCTGCGGCCTGCACCTCTTCGAGGGTCTGCACCGGCATGCCGGTGAGCAGGGCCAGTTCGGTTTCATTGGGCACGAAGTAGTCGCAGCGGGCCACCTGGGCAAAGTCCAGGTCCTCAGTGGCCGGAGCCGGATTGAGCAGCACCGGGATGCCGTGCCGGTTGCCGAAGTCGATGGCCGCGTACACAGTCTCGAGGTTCACTTCCAGCTGCAGCACGATCAGTGAGCACGCGGCGATGGCGTCCGCCGCGTCTTCAATGTCCGACGGCGTGAGCAGGGCATTGGCGCCCTTGGCGATGACAATGGAGTTGCGTGAGTTGTCGTCCACGAAGATCGGCGCCACACCGCTGGTGGCCTCGGATTCCAGCACGTACGTGGTGTCGATGCCGTTGGCTTCGAAGTTGCGCCGGGTGGTTTCGGCAAAGGCGTCGTTTCCGACGCGGGTAAGCATCAGCACCGCGGAACCCATACGTGCGGCGGCCGTGGCCTGGTTGGCGCCCTTGCCGCCGCAGCCCATCTGAAAATCCCAGGCTTCGACGGTTTCGCCCTCGTCCGGCATCCGGCTGAGGTAGGAGACCAGGTCCACCATGTTGGAACCGATTACTGCAATATCCATGAAACTAAGCCTTCTCTTTGATGCCGGTGCTGACGGAGAAGGAGCGGGATGCTCCCGGCGCCAGTTCAATCAACGTTCCCGCTGCTTTTGCGGCGAGGGATCCTTCCGGCCGGGATGTCCCCGGCAGCACAAAGGCGGCCACGCGCTGGTCACCGTTGTGCAGCAGCCACCGGGTGGCCACCGGGAAGTCCGCGCCGGCGAACCGGGTGGCGAAGGTGACGCCGTCGGTCCGCTCGAGGAGGAACTCCAGCTTCCCGCCGAGGGAATCCAGCCCATCGGCGAAAAAGACAATCTCCGGGTCATATCCCGCGGCAGCATCCAGGATGTCCGGATTGACCTGCCCGCTGCGGATGGCCTCGTTCAGGGCCGTCCACTGCGGCGTGGGCGTGACATGCGCCGGAACACTGTCCCGCAGTACGAAAGCACCCTCAGGCAAGGACTGCGTCATCCGCGCCCCGTCCGCGAAGGCGTAGTTCATGTGGCACATGTACTGCAGCGGCATGGTGCGTGCAGCGGACAGGTTGGTCACCGTCAGGTCGATGTCGAACATCGCCGAACCGGCATGCAGCCGGACGGCGGGAACGGCGTCGTAATGGTCCCCGAAGCCCTTCACATATTCGTAGCGCCCGGAGACCGCCACCGAGTCGGCGTCGATTTCCAGCCAGGCTTCGTCGAAGTCCGCGCAGGGGAACTCGCCGTGCAGCGGATGCGTATCCTCCGGGGAGGGGCATCCGGCGGAGAGCAGGCCCGAGTGGAAGGCGAAGCAGCCGTAGGTGTCCTCGATCAGCTGGGCCGGCCGGGGCTGGCGGAAGGTGGAATCCATCCGCAGGCTCACGCCGTCGAACTCCGCGTCCCAGATCATCTGGCCCAGGAACGGCAGGACTTCCACCCGGCCGCGGGAGTTGCGGAGGGTCACGGATTCGACGCCGCTGGGGTAACGGACGGCGGTGACGGTGAATTCCGAGGATTCCACCAGAGTGGTTTCAGCGGCGGAGAAGGAGCCGCGCGCCAGATTAATGCGATACATGGTCTGCGGTCCTTTCCAGGCCGGCGGCCCGTCCCTCGCTGCGGCGCAGGTGGCGGAAGTGCAGGAAGACCGCCAGGAAGCAGACCAGGGAGACCGCGAAGGAGAGCTGCAGGGAGCCGGTCAGGTCCGAGGCCAGGCCCTGGACCACGGGGATCACTGCACCGCCGACAATGGCCATGACCAGCACCGCGCCGCCGGTTTCCGTGTGGCGCTTATCCTCAATGGTGTCCAGGGTGCGGCCGAAGATGGTGGCCCAGCAGGGTCCGAAGAGCCCGGAAACCAGGATCGCGGCCCAGACGGCGGTGATGTTCGGTACCAGCATCACGTAGACCAGGGCCAGGCTGCCGAGCACGGCGAAGCCCATCAGGACTGCGTTGACGTTGAACCGGGTGATCAGGAAGTTGGCTGCCATCTTGCCCAGGAAGAAGGCCACAAAGGCGAAGAACATGTAGTTGGTGGCGTTGCGCTCGTTGAGCGAATCGTCCAAGTTCAGGGCCAGCCGGATGGTGAAGGACCATACGGCGGTCTGCATGCCCACGTACATGAACTGGGCAAAGATGCCGCGCAGGAATTCCTTGTTGCGCGCCAGGTAGGCCAGGGTTTCCCCGATCCGGGCGGTGGCCTCGTGGGTCTTGTCCCGCAGCGGCTTGCAGTGCGGGAACCGGGTCAGTGCCACCACGATGAAGACCACCACGAGGATCATGATGATGTATTTGTACGGCATCAGGGTTCGCTGCAGCATGTCGGCGCTGAAGGCAACCTTTTCCTCCGCCGACATGGTGGACATCTGGCTTTCCAGCGTGTCGCCGTCGGTGAAGACCAGGTACTTGCCCAGCAGGATGCCCAGGATGGAGCCGATGGGCGTGAAGGTCTGGGAAACGTTCAGGCGCCAGGTGGAAGTGGGCTTGGGGCCCAGCAGCGTGGAGTAGGTGTTGCAGGCGGTCTCCAGGAAGCTGAGGCCGATCGCAATGGCGAACAGTGCCACCAGGAACATGCTGTAGGTGGCCATGTGTGAGGCCGGGAAGAATGCGGCACAGCCAAGGATGTACACGCCCAGGCCAATCAGGATGCCGGTTTTGTACGTGAACCGGCGGATGATGCGCGAGGCCGGAATGGCGATGACGAAGTAGCCGCCGTAGAAGGCGGACTGTACAAACGCAGTGGCCAGGTCCGAGAGCGTGAACACGGACTTGAACTGGGTGATGAGGATGTCATTCAGGCTGGCAGCGGCGCCCCACATCGGGAAACAGAGCGAAATCAGCAGGAACTGGAACCACGGAATACGGCTGAGGTAGCCGTCCGGCTGCTGGACGGCGGAAGTCTTGAAGAGCATTAGAGGGTGCTGCCTGCGAGGATGCTTGCTCCCGCCGAAGCGCCGATCCGGGTGGCGCCGGCCTCGACCATGCGGGCCAGATCCTCGGCGGTGCGGACGCCGCCGGAGGCTTTGACGCCCAGGTCCGGGCCAACGGTTTCGCGCATGATCTGCACGGCTTCCACCGTGGCGCCGTGCTTGGAGAAGCCGGTGGAGGTCTTGACGAAGTCGGCACCCGCGGCGACGCTGCAGCGGGAGGCTTCGGCGATCTGCTCGTCATCGAGGAGGCAGGTTTCCAGGATGACCTTGACCAGCGCCTTGCCCCCGGCGGCCTCGACGACGGCGCGGATTTCCGCTTCGACGTCGTCCCAGGCTCCGGCGAGTGCCCAGCCGATGTTGATGACCATATCCACTTCATCCGCACCGTTGGCCAGCGCGTCCTTGGTTTCAAAAACCTTGACGGCGGTGGTGGAGGCGCCCAGCGGGAACCCGACGACGGTGCAGACGCCAACCGGTGTGCCTGCAGCGGCACGGCTGGCCAGGGCCACCCAGGCCGGGTTGACGCAGACCGTTTTGAACTCGTGTTCAACGGCTTCTTGGACAAGGGTTTCGATCTGCGTGGCTGTTGCCGTCGGGGCAAGCAGTGTGTGATCGATGAGCTGCGAAATCTTCGACATGTGAGCCTCCTCATTGAGGGTTTTTACTCACTGTAGAAGTGGCTTGGAACACATGTCAAATTGCTGTTTTACATGTGTGCCTGCCTGCGGCACGCCGCGTTAGGAGGCTGCCCGCCGCCGGGTAGCATTCAGCACGCGCTGCGCCGTATCGGAGTCGATCACGAGGTGCGTCGCGTAGCCGGCCCGCAGGGCGGCCTCGATGGCTGTCACCTTTTCTTCCCCGCCGGCGACGAGAAGCCGGGTGCGGATTCCGCGCAGGTCTGCCAGGGTGATGCCGACCGTCCGCTCGTCCAGTTGGGGCACGCAGGCGTTGCCGTCGTCGTCGATAAAGCGGGAGCAGATGTCGCCGACGGCGCGGGCGGAGATGCCGGCCTTTTCAGTTTCGCTGAGGTAGCCGAGGTTGAACAGCATGGCATCGGGGCGGATGGCGCCGACGGTGAAGACGGCGACGTCGGCCTCCCGGCCCATCTCGATCACCTTGCGGATGTGCTTTTCCTCCTCCACGAGCCGCTTGACCTCCACGCTGTCAAAAATGACAGGCAGCGGAAGGGTGCGGGCAAACGCGCCGAAGGCATTGCAGAACAAGGTGATGGTTTCGAAGTCATTGGTGGCGCGGGTTGTGTAGGAAACCCCGCCCTTGAGCTGGATGATTTCCACGCCGTGACGTTCCTGCCGGGACAGGCTCCGGGCCACCGAGTACATGGTGGAACCCCAGGTGACGCCCACAAGATCCCCGTCGCGGACGTTCTCGGCGAGCACGCCGGCTCCCACCTTGCCGAGTTCGCCCAGCAGCTGCGGGGCATCGGGAACGACGGCGAGCCGGACATCCGCGAGGCCGAAAGCTTCGCGCAGCTCCGCTGCCAGGGTGGATCCCTGCTCCCGGGGGTCGTGGATGGCGATCGTGACGTAACCCCGGTCCTTGCCGTACTGAATGAGCTTGGAAACCGTGGGACGCGACAAACCGAGGCGCTGTGCCACTTCGCCCTGGGACAGTCCGGCCTCGTAATACAGCTTGACCGCGTCCAGCGCCTGGTTCTCGCGCGCATCCATTGGAACTCCTTTGTCCGCCCCTCACCGTGAGGTTGCCCACAGTGATTCTTCCATCTTCCGGCGCACAAAACGGCCGGCCGCGGTTAACCGCGGCCGGCCCTTAGGTTTTCGTGACGGGAGGTTACACCGTTTCAAGCTCCGGTGCAGTTGCCGCCCGGCGGTCCTCGCGGCGGTGCCGCAGGTGCTGCAGGGCACTGACCACCAGGGCAACCACGAGCACCAGGTAGAGGGTGACGGTGATGGGGCTGCCCACCAGGATGCCCAGATCCCCTTCGGACACGGCGAGGGCGCGGCGCAGTTCAGTCTCCGCCATCGGGCCCAGGATCACCGCAATCAGCACCGGGGCCAGCGGAATGCTGTAGCGGCGCATCATGAAGCCCACCAGGCCGACGGCGATGAGCAGCCACAGGTCGATCAACGAGGAGCTCACCGCGTACACGCCCAGCACCGAGAACACCGTGATGCCGGCGTAGAGGTAGTGCCGGGGAATGGTCAGCAGTTTGGCCCAGACGCTGGCGAACGGCAGGTTGATGATCAGCAGCATGACCAGGCCGATGAACAGCGAGGCCAGCAGCGCCCAGACCAGATCGCCGCTGCGCTCAAAGAGCAGCGGACCCGGCTGCATGCCGTACTGCTGGAATGCGGCGAGCATGATGGCCGCCGTGGCCGACGTCGGCAAACCGAGGGCCAGCAGCGCGCCCATGGCGGTTCCCGCCGTCGCGTTGGCTGCCGCTTCCGGCGCCGCGAGGCCCTTGATGGAGCCGGTGGTGCCGAACTCCGGGTCCTTGCGCCGCTTGGCCAGCGTCTTTTCCGTGCCGTAGGCCAGGAAGGTGGGAACCTCGGCGCCGCCGGCGGGAATCAGGCCAAACGGGGCACCGAAGGCGGTGCCGCGCAGCCAGGCCGGCAGGGCCTTGCGGAAGTCCTTGAAGTTGATGCGCGCGTTGCCGCGGGTTTCCAGCCGGGTGGCCACCGGGTCGCGGTGGATGCGGGAGGCCACATGGAACACTTCGCCCAGTGCCAGCAGGCCCACGGTGATGACGATGACGGAGATGCCGTCAAAGAGCTGCGGCAGGCCGAGGGTGAAGCGGGCGGTGCCGCTGGGCCCGTCGATGCCCACCAGCGCCAAGGCCAGGCCGATTCCCAGGGCGGCGATGCCCCGGATTACCGATTCGGACACGACGGCGGAGATGGCCAGGAAGGCGAAGACGGCCAGGGCGAAGTACTCCGCCGGGCCGAAGACCGTGGCCAGGCGCACCAGCGTGGGAGCGAAGAACACCACCAGCGTGGTGGCGATAAGCCCGCCGATGAAGGCGCCGATGGCCGCCGTGGCCAGCGCCTTGGCGGCGTGGCCGTTCTTGGCCATGCGGTGGCCCTCAAAGGTGGAGGCAATGGCGGAGGAGTTGCCGGGGGTATTCAGCAGGATTCCCGCGGTGGAGTCACCGAAGAGCCCGCCGAAGTAGATTCCGGCGAACATGATGAACGCGGCCGTGGGTTCCAGCGAGAAGGTCACCGGCAGCAGCAGCGCCACGGCCATTGCGGAGCCCAGGCCGGGCAGGACGCCGACGGCGGTGCCCAGCACGGCGCCGATCAGCACCCAGAGCAGGTTCACGGGAGTCAGCGCGTGCGCGAATCCCTCAAAAAGCAGTCCAATCTGATCCATCAGAGCATCCCTCCCAGGAAGCCGGAGGGCAGGTTCAGGCCCAGGCCGGCGTTGAACGCCAGCTGGACGGCGGAGGCGAACAGCAGTGAGACGCCCACATCAAAGAGCGGACGCTTGCTGCCCATGGCGTAGCAGATGACCCAGAACAAGAAGGCGGCGCTGATGATCCAGCCGAGGATGTTCAGCGCTGCGGTGAAGACCACGACGCCGCCGATCACCAGGCCGACGGTGCGCCAGTCGGAATAGGTCTTGTAGACGGCGGGAGCCCCTGCTCGGGCGGCATCGCCGCCGTCGTCGTTATGCCGGGCGGCGAACTCATGCTCGCCGGACAGGTCATCCAGCATGGCGCCGGAGAAGTTGCCGCGGCCCGGATGGATCCGGGTATCGGGAACGTTGGGACGCCGGATCACGGAAATGGCAAGGGTCGTAGCCACGGTATACAGCGCAATGCACACGAGGATCGGAAAGAACCGGGGTCCGGGCGAGGCGCTGCCCTGGACGTTCATAGTGGCGGTGCCAATGGTCAGGAAAACGGCCACGGCATAAAGCACCGCCACCACCACCAGTTCGCTGCGGCCCTCCAGCGCCGGCCGGCGCGGCGGCGCGTCAGTCTTCAGCGGTGCGGGCTTGTCCTGGGCGAGGCTCATAGTCCAAGCTCCTTTACGATTGTGCTGGCCGTTGAGACTTCGTCCTCGATAAAGGTTTCGAATTCCTCCCCGGTGGCAAAGCTGTCAGTCCAGCTGTTGCGCTCCAGGGTGTCTTTCCATTCATCGGACTCGCGCATTTCGGTGATGATGGCAATGAACTCGGCCTTGGCCTCGTCGGTGATGCCGGGGGCAGCCACCACACCGCGCCAGTTGGACATGGAAACATCCACGCCCTGTTCCTTGAAGGTGGGGACGTCCACACCGTCCAGCCGCTCCTCGGAGGAGATGGCCAAAGCCCGCAGGGTGCCGGCCTCGATCTGGTCCGCAACTTCGTTGTAGCCGGACATGCCCACGGCGGTGGTGTGGGAGAGCAGCGAGGTGAGGGCCTCGCCGCCGCCGGAGTAGGCCACATAGTTCACCTCGCTGGGGTCGATGCCGACTTCCTGGGCGAGCAGGCCGCTAAGCAGGTTGTCGATGGAGCCCAGCGAACCGCCGCCGATGGAGTTGCCGCCCGGGTTCTCCTTCCAGGCCGCCAGGAAGTCGTCCAGGGTCTGGAAGTCAGAATCAGCCGTGACCACCAGGACGTCAAAGTCGTCCGCGAGGCGGGCAATCGGCACGACGTCCGCCATCGATTCGGGGTTGTCGGCAAGCTCGATGGCGCCGATCATCACGCCGCCGGTGACCAGCAGGGCGTCCTCCCGGCCCGGAGTCTGCACAAACTGGCTCAGGCCAATGGTGCCGCCGGCGCCGGGGACATTCACCACCTGCGGATTGTTGACGATTCCGTTGCTGCGCAGAGCCTGCTGGGACTCGCGGGCGAACCCGTCCCAGCCTCCGCCCGGCGCTGCCGGCGCAATCAGGGTCAGTTTGCTGCGCGCGGTGGCGGTGCCGCCTGATGCTGCCGCGTTGACGAACGCCAGGACCGTAACCACGGCGACTACGAGGGCAAAGACCCCCGTGCGGATGGACTGTTTCATTGTTCCCGTTCCATTACTTCGTTGTCGGACGGACGATGCCCCGTGCAGGTGTATTGGTTGTACACAAGGACATACATATATCGCAGGTGACGTGGATCACCACAATAAACCCGTGTGTCCCAGGTAACAATCGGAACCGTCGTGACCCGTATTTGACGCAGGCGCCGGAAACCGTAGACTCAATGCCATTCGCAGCGTCGATGTATACAACGGTATGCAATGAGTCAGGAGCAGCACATGGCAGTGGCAGAAAATCCCGGTTCCGTCAGCACGGACGTAGTGGTGGTGGGCGGCGGCAACGCCGGCTTCACTGCCGCACACGCCGCCGCCGAGCGCGGGCGGTCGGTGATCCTGCTGGAGAAGGGTTCCGAGGCCCTCTCCGGCGGCAACAGCTTCTATACGGCCGGTGCCACTCGGATTGTCCATGGCGGCCTGGAGGACCTGGCCGGACTCATCGAGCCTGACGACAGGCACGCCACTACGGAGGTGCCTCCCTACACGGCGGAGAACTACGCTTCCGACCTGGCCAAGGTCACCGAGGGCCGCAATGACCCGGACATGACCGAGGTGCTGATCAAGGAGAGCCAGTCAACGCTGCGCTGGCTGAACAGCCTCGGGCTGAAGTACCGCCTCATGTACGAGCGCCAGGCCTACGAGCGCCCGGACGGCGGCTACCTGTTCTGGGGCGGGCTGCATGTCGGCAATGTGGGCGGCGGCGAGGGCATGATGGCCGACCACACCCGCGCGGCCCGGGAACACGGCGTCGACATCCGTTACGCCAGCCCGGCCACCAGGCTGCTGCACGACGGCGGCCGCGTGACCGGCGTCGTCGTTGCCGGTCCGGACGGCGACTATGAAATCCAGGCCGAGTCCGTGATCCTCACTGCCGGCGGCTTCGAATCTGACCCGGCGCTGCGCCGCGAGCACCTCGGCGAAGGCTGGGAAAACGCCAAGGTGCGCGGCACGCCCTGCAACACCGGCGACATGATCCTGGCAGCACTGGAAATCGGCGCGGCACGCGGCGGCGACTGGAACACCTGCCACAGCGTGCAGTGGGATGCCTTCACCGAGGACAACGAAAGCAACCGCGAGCTCACCAACCGCCTGACCCGGCAGAGCTATCCGCTGGGAATCATCGTGAACCGCGACGGCGAGCGCTTCCTGGACGAGGGCGCGGACTTCCGGAACTACACCTATGCCAAGTACGGGCGCGAAATCCTGAAGCAGCCCGGCTCCGTCGCCTGGCAGATCTTCGATGCCATGCTGCGGCCCATGCTGCGCACCGAGGAATATGACATGCCCGGGGTCTCGGTGGAAACCGCGGACACCATCGGCGAACTGGCCGCGAAGATCGGCATCAGCGCCGAGGCGCTGGAGAAGACCGTCACCGTATTCAACTCCTCCATTGACCGCAGCGTGGACTTTGATCCCAACGTCCTGGACGGCCGCGCCGCAGCCACCGAACCGGCCAAGAGCAACTGGGCGGTTCCCCTGGAGACCGGACCGTTCTACGCCTACGGCGTCACCTGCGGGATCACCTTCACCTTCGGCGGGGTTAAGGGCGACACCTCGGGCCGCGTGCTCGATGCCGAGGGCAACCCCATCCCGGGGCTCTTCGCCGCCGGCGAGATGCTGGGCGGACTGTTCAGCATCAACTACCCCGGCGGATCAGGCCTGGCGGCGGGCTGCGTGTTTGGCCGGCGGGCGGGTTCGCTGGCCTAGGACCGGGCGTAAAGTTGGCTCCGTTCGTTTCAGCACTTTTCCTTTACTCTTCCTAGGACATGCCCGTGGCCCCAGCAGCATCAGCACGTATTGACGGCGAGGCAATCTTCGCGGCGCTCCGCAGCGAGATCCTCTCCGGCGTGCACGGCCCCGGGACCCCGATGCGGGAAATAACACTGGCGGAGCGCTTCGGCGTCTCCCGCACTCCGGTCCGGGAGGCGCTCTCCCGCCTGCAGCAGGAACGGCTGCTGGAACGGGTGGCCCGGGGGCTGCAGGTTCCCCAGGTGGACCCTGCGCAGGTCATCCAGGTTTACGACATGCGCATCCTGCTGGAGGAAGAAGCAGCGGGACAGGCGGCCCGGTCCCGCCAGTTCACTGACCTCATGCGGCTTGAAGCACTGCTGGAACGGGACCGGAAGCTTTCGGATCCGGATGACCACACCCGGATCACCACCAACCTCGAGTTCCACGCCGCGGTGTGGGAGTGCGCGCACAACCCGGTGCTCACCGACCTGCTGGAACGCCTCTCCACTCACTTGATCCACGCGCCCCGCTCCACTCTGTCCGTGGAGCAGCGCTGGACTGATGCCCTGGACGAACATGAAGCGCTGATCGGCGCCATTGACCGGCAGGATGTTTCGACCGCGCGCCGGGTGGCCCGCGAACACATGGAAACCGCGCGGCGGATCCGGCTGATGCTGCTGCGCGAGGGCGCCCTGGAACAGCCGCTGCGTCCCTACACCCGCTAGGTTCCTACCCGCCGGGTTCCGCGGCAGCTAACTCCCGTAGGTCAGCGGTTCGGTGATCCAGTCCAAGTCTTTCCAGCGGTCCACCCGCTGCAGAACCGCGAAGCTGCTCCGGCAGAATTCCTCCACCGCCCGCTGCGGATCCGGCGCGGCAAAGGCATCCTCCAGCCGGAAGACAAACTCGCTCTCCTCGGCCAGGAACTGTGCCTTTCGCGGCGCCAGCAGGGATCCGTAGCTGCCGATATCCGCCACGAAGGGATACGGGAGGGCGTAGAACGACGGCGCATCCCACTTGGTATCCCCGGGCCAGAAGCCAAACTCGCAGAACTTCTCATCGAAGCCGTTCCGGCCAATGGAATCCGTTCCCGTGTAGGGTGCGGGCTGGCCGCTGAAGACGTTGCCGGAGAGGTCCATGGTGCCAAACCAGAATGCCGGCATATCCACCTTTCCGCGCATCGGCGCCAGGAACCCGGCCAGCGACCGGTAGGCGAACTGCAGGTTCGCCAGAAACAGCTCCACCGCGTCCCGGTCATAGGAGTGGTGTTTGGTGTCCCGCTCGAAAGGTGTGGGGTCGTAAAACTCCTGCGGCGTTGTGTTGATGGGCGTCGGCGTGCCGATCGTATCCAGCGACGCCATCAGCTCGCGGTGGAAATCGGCAACACTGAGTCCGTCCAGCAGTGGTATCCGGACCCGCGTGCCCAGGCTGTTCTGCACATCCACATGGTGCCGGGCGAGATTGAAATAAATCTCGAAATTGCAGTTCTCGGCGGGAATGATGCCGGTACCGATGCCATGGATGGTGGTGTCCAGGCGGATGTGCGCCCACTGGGGCCGTTTGTAGCTGCGCTCCAGCTTCACTTTGCCCGCCATCTGCAGGAACAGATGCAGGGTGTCGGCGGTGTCCTGCCAGTCGTCGTAGTTGAGGAATCTCTTGTCCATGGGATGTGCCCCTTCGAAAGTGGCGGGAGCCGCAGCCGGTACTGCACCTCCGGGCTCCTCCCAGTGTGAAAGACGGCTGTTTCGGGGTCAACGAACTGCAGGCATCCGGAGGCTGCTTCGCCGGACCCGGGGTGTGCGGAAGTGGTGCACGCCACTGCGGGCCGCTCTTGTTCCGTACCGGGGGCACCCCTAGGCTGGACGGGGCCGCCGTCGTCCTTTCCTCCTTCTTCCCCTGCACTGAACCCAGGAGCACCGTTGAGCATTCCCCCCAGGACCGGCACCCGCCCCCAGCATCGCCCGGGGATCAAATACGTCCTGATGCTGGGCGCCCTGGCGGCGCTGCCGGCGGTCACTACGGACATGTATCTGCCGTCGCTGCCCACCGTCGCCACGGAACTGCATACCAGCCAGGCCGCAGCGCAGTTCACGATGTCGGGAACGCTCATTGGAGCCGCCGTCGGGCAGCTGGTGATCGGACCCTTTTCGGACCGCTTCGGCCGGCGCCTGCCCCTGCTGATCGGTATCAGCCTCCACGTCATTGTGTCCCTGCTGTGTGCCGTTGCACCGGGGATCGGCACGCTCATTGGCCTGCGGGTCCTGCAGGGATTCTTCAACGCCGCGGCCGGGGTGGTGGCGATCGCCGTCATCCGGGACCGTTTTGTCGGCTCGGACGCCGCAAGGCTGCTGTCGCGGCTGATGCTGGTCATCGGACTGGCGCCGCTGCTGGCGCCCACGATCGGCCAGGCGGTCGCCGGCATTTGGCAGTGGCGGGCCGTGTTCGTGGCGCTGGCCCTGATCGGCCTGGTGCTGGTGCTGATTGTCTGGCGGTTCATGCCTGAAACGCTGCCGGCGGAACGGCGGCGCACCAGCGGCGGGCCAAGCGTTTTCCGCGGCTACAAGGTGCTCCTGCGGGACCGGCATTTCCTGGCCCTGTCCATCATTCCCGGCCTCGGCATGGCCGTGATCATGAGCTACGTGGTGGGCTCCCCGTTTGTGTTCCAGGACGAATACGGCCTCACCCCCGGGCAGTATGCCCTGGTGTTCGCCATCAACGGAGCCGGAATGGTCCTTTCCGCACAGCTCAACGCCGCCCTGGTCCACCGCTCCTCCCCCACCCGGATCATGCGCGTCACCGTCCCCGTCCTGCTGGGACTGTCCCTGCTGCTGCCGGTCATCATCCTCACCGGTTTGGGCGGGGTCTTCGGTCTGGCCGCCGGCCTGTGGCTGGTGCTGGGCATGCACGGACTGATCGCCGCCAACGCCACCGTCACCGCCCTGGGCGGCTACGGCCACATGGCCGGTTCCGCAGCCGCTCTGATTGGCGCCCTGCAGGTGGGAATCGCCGGCGTCGTCAGTCCTCTGGTGGGAGTGTTCGGCGGCGGGGCGCTGGCGATGTCCGGCGTCATCATCGGCTGCTGCGTGCTGATGACCCTCATCCTTGCCCTGGCCACGCCGGCCTACCGGCGCGGCGGAGTGGCCAGGCTGGACGGCCCGGGCGACGGCGCAGGCGAGCAGGCCGATACCGCGGCCACCGTGGACCTGGGTAAAAATTAGCCACGGAAAAAAGTAAGTATCCTGAGTACCGGATATCGGCATTCAGGAGAAGGACACGCTTTGGGCTCGTGGTTTGCGGCATTACTGTGGGGAACGGTTGCCGGATCGGCGCTGGTGGTCGGCTCCGGTATCGCCTGGAAATGGCAGATCAACCCCAAGGTTGTTTCCTCGATCATGGCCTTCGGCTCCGGGGTGCTGATTTCGGCGCTGGCCTTTGAACTTGTTGACGAGGCCGTCCAAGGCGGCGGGCTCCGGCCCACGATCGGCGGTTTCCTGGCCGGCGCGGTTGCCTACGTTGGGGCCAACCTCCTGCTGGCCCGGGCCGGTGCGCGGCACCGCAAGCGTTCCGGCTCCCGGCAGCCCAGCGAAGCCGACCAGCCCGGCAGCGGCAGTGCCCTTGCCATCGGTGCCCTGCTGGACGGAATCCCCGAATCCGTGGTGCTCGGGCTCGGTCTGGTGACCGCTTCGGCCGTCAGCCCGGCGATGCTGGCGGCAGTTTTTATTTCCAACGTCCCTGAAGGTCTCTCCAGCACCGCCGGCATGAAGGGCTCGGGGCGCAGCGCCAAATACGTTTTTGGTGTCTGGGGCGGCATCGCAGTCATCTGCGGCATTGCCTCAATGGTTGGCTTTCTGACCCTGCAGAACGCCCCCGTGGAACTCATCGCCTTCATCACGGCCATTGCCGCCGGCGCAATCCTGGCCATGCTGGCGGACACGATGATTCCGGAAGCCTTCGAGGAAAGCCACATGTTCACCGGGTTGATTGCCGCACTGGGTTTCCTTGCGGCCTTTTCCATCCACGAGCTGGGCTGAGCCGCTCCGGCACTGCGCACCCGCTGTCAGGAACACCGCCCTTCCGGCGGTTACACTGTGTCGTGGATCTCACCGCACATTAGTCTCCTCGCGGTCCTGCGTGGGCGGTCCCCGCGCAGCAGGACGGCCGTTTCCCCTGACAGACAGGACCTCTCCCGCCATGTATTCCGATCTGCCCGCCGACCAGCTCAAGGCCTACACCAGCTCCCAGACCCGCCCGGAGGACTTTGACGGGTTCTGGTCCGAAACCCTGGAGCAGGCACAGTCCCATCCCTTGAACCTCAGAATCACGCCGAAGCCGACGGTCCTGGAAACCATCGACATCTACGACGTTGAGTTCGCCGGCTGGAACGGCGAACCGGTCCGGGCCTGGCTGCGCGTGCCGCACGGCGCCACCGGACCGCTGGCCTGTGTGGTGGAGTTTGTCGGCTACGGCGGCGGGCGCGGCGAGGCCCATGAAAATCTGCTCTGGGCCGGGGCCGGATTTGCCCACCTGCAGATGGATACCCGCGGCCAGGGAGCCAGCTGGAGCCGGGGTGCCACGCCGGACGGTGCGGGCAGCGCCGGGCCGCAGGTTCCCGGCGTCATGACCCGGGGCATCCTGGACCCGCAGACCTATTATTACCGCCGGCTGATCACCGACGCGGTCCGTGCCGTTCAGGCAGCGCGCGAGCTGACGGCTGTGGACCCGGACCGGGTGGCGGTCACCGGGATCAGTCAGGGCGGCGGCGTCGCGCTGGCCGCCGCGGCGCTCTGCCCGGACCTGCGTGCCGCCGTCGTACGCGTTCCGTTCCTCTCCGACTTTCCGCGGGCCCTGCAGATCACCGACGCGTATCCCTACCGAGAAGTCAGCGATTTCCTCTCCGTCCACCGCACCGAAGCGGAGCGGGCGCAGGCGACGCTGCGCTACTTCGACGGCGTGAACTTCGCCCCCCACGCAACCATTCCGGCTATGTTCACTGCCGGACTCATGGATGTCACCACTCCCCCGTCCACCGTCTACGCGGCCTACAACGCCTACGCCGGTCCGAAGCAGATCACTGCGTGGCCGTTCAACGGGCACGAAGGCGGAGGCGCCGAGGACGACGTCGCCGCCGTGCACTTCCTGCGTGAAATGACCGCTGCCGGCTAGGACGTCGCCGCCGCCGGGGCTGCCGGCTAGTCGAGCATCGGCCTATCCCACGGCGAAGGAGAAGGTGACGACGGCGGCCAGCACCACCGCGCGGTCAGAGCGGCCTCTTGCTGGAGCAGCCCCGACACGCTGCCGGCGCCCGCCCAGTGTCGACGTCGTGCCGCTGCCCTCGCCGAGTGTCGACGTCGCGCCGCATGCCCTCGCCGAGTGTCGACGTCATGTCTCATTCAGGCGCGCATTCCCGCATCATCTCAACAATGGACGCAGCGAAGGGGCCTTAGCTCGACACTCGGCTGCGAGCGGCAGACCGCGACTGAAGCCGGGGAACCAGCACGCCGAACACCAGGAACGCAGCAGTCCACAGCACGAGCCCCACCAGCAGGAACATGCCCACGATGGCGAGGTAGTCCGACGCCGTCCGGGTCGGAAACCAGCCGCTGACAAAGAGCACGGGAAGGACGGTCCCGATCATCACGGCGAAGTGAACCGCCGTCTGCCAAAAGAGCGACCATTTCTCGACGTCGTAAATAGCTGACGCCGCCGACACCACGCCGAAAATGATCGCGGCACACAGCGTGCTGCGGCCGTCCTCCGCCTGCCCCTGTGTATAGAGCGCAACGGCAATTCCGGACATCAGAACGAGCGGAATTCCGCCCCTTAATACTGCTTGCCCCCAAAGCTTCATGCGCCCAACTTACCGGCCCGCGCACGCACGGAAGCCCAAGCCGAACATCACCGCGCCGTGGCGGCTGCCTTCCGGTAACGCTCCAGAATCTGCGGGGCGGCGGCAGCCTCCACCACTGATTCGCTCGCGGCGGTCCAGCCCGGCCACGCACCGGCCAGGACGGCCGCGGCCTGCCGGGCGGCGCCGTCGGCCACGTACTCCCCCGGATCCGGAACCGTCACGGGCAGGCCGAAGACCGCCGAGACAGCCTGCTGTAGCGCTTCCGACCGGGCCGCGCCGCCCACCAGAATGACCCGGCGGGCCTCAATTCCGAGGTCCCGCAGGGCCTGCAGTCCGTCCGCCAGGGAGCAGGCGATGCCTTCGACGGCGGCACGGGCCAGGTTCTCCGGAGTGAAGTTCGCCAGCGTCATTCCGTGCAGCGATCCGGTTGCATCGGGCAGGTTAGGGGTCCGTTCACCCTCAAAGTAGGGAACAAGGCTCAGCCCGCCCGCGCCGTCGGAGGCGGCCAGTGCCAGCCGGGTCAGTTCCGGAAGGTCCACGGAGAGCAGGGCTGCGGTGGCGTCCAGGACCCGCGACGCGTTGAGCGTGCAGGCCAGCGGCAGGTAGTGGCCGGTGGCGTCGGCAAATCCGGCCACCAAGCCGGTGTCGTCCGCGGAGGGATCGTCAGTCACGGCAAAAACGGTGCCGGAGGTGCCCACGGAGACGACGACGTCGCCCACCCCGGCTCCCACGCCCAGGGCGGCGCCGGCGTTGTCCCCGGTGCCCGGCGCAATGACCGCGCCCGACGGCGTCTGCTGGTCCGCTTCCAGCGGTCCCAAGACCCGCGGCAGCAGCGGGACGTGGCCGAGGGTTTGTTCCAGGACGGCGGGGAGGTATTCGCCGGTCGCGGGTGACCAGTAGCCGGTCCCGGAGGCGTCCGAGCGGTCGGTGCGCAGGGCGTCGAGTCCGGCGCGGCCGCTGCCCGGGCCGTAGCCGGCCAGCCGCCAGCTCAGCCAGTCATGCGGGAGGCAGACGGCGGCGGTCCGGGCCGCCTTCTCGGGTTCGTTTTCGGCCAGCCAGCGAAGCTTGGCCGCTGTAATGGAGGCCACCGGAACGGTGCCGGTCTGCCCCGCCCAGTAGGCGGCGCCGTCGGGCCCGGCCTCGGAGACCATCTTTTCGGCGGCCGCGGCCGAGCGCACGTCGTTCCACAGCAGGGCGGGGCGAACCACGGCACCGTCCTCATCCAGGCACACCATGCCGTGTTGCTGGCCGGAAACCGCCACGGCGTCGACGTCGTCGAGCCCGCCGGCAGCGTCCAGGGCCTCCTGCAGCGCGCGCCACCAGATCTCGGGATCGATTTCGGTGCCGTCCGCGTGCCGTGCCGTTCCGGAGCGGACCAGGGCACCGGTCTCGGAGTCCCTGATGACCACCTTGCAGGATTGGGTGGAGCTGTCCACTCCGGCAACCAGTGCCATGGCGTTACCTTTCATCGTTCTGAATTTTGTTCGTCAAACACCGCAGCGCCGGGCCCGTAGCAACGGACCCGGCGGCAGTGGGGCAATGCTTTTTAGCGGGCGCCCATGAGGTGTTCCAGCGCCAGCTGGTTCAAGCGGACAAAGCCGAAGGAGCGCTCGGCGGCCTTCTCGGCGTCGAAATCCTCGAAGGAGGAGGTGTCCGCCAGGAAGTCCGACAGGCTTTCGCCGGCATCCACTGTGGGCTGGGCCAGCTCGAAGACGCCGGAGGTGGCCAGCGCTTCCTGGACCTCGGGGTCCGCACGGAAGGCCACGGCGCGTTCCTTGAGCAGCAGGTACATGGCCATGTTGGCCTTCGCGGATTCCCAGACGCCGTCGTAGCCTTCGGTGCGCGAGGGCTTGTAGTCGAAGTGGCGCGGACCGTCATAGGTCGGGCCGCCGTTGGGGAAGCCGTTCTCCAGCAGGTCCACCGTGAAGAACGCGCTGGTCAGGTCGCCGTGGCCGAACACCAGGTCCTGGTCGAACTTGATGGACTTCTGGCCGTTGAGGTCAATGTGGAAGAGCTTGCCGGCCCACAGTGCCTGGGCGATGCCGTGGTTGAAGTTCAGCCCGGCCATCTGCTCGTGGCCGGTCTCCGGGTTCAGGCCCACGATGTCGCCGTGTTCCAGTTCATTGATGAAGGCCAGCGCGTGGCCGATCGTGGGCAGGAAGATGTCGCCGCGGGGTTCGTTCGGCTTGGGCTCCAGCGCCAGGCGCAGGTTGTAGCCCTTCTCCTTGACGTAGGCGGCGACCGTGTCCACGCCTTCCTTCATGCGGTCATAGGCAGCGGCGAAGTCCTTGGACCCGTCGTATTCGGCGCCTTCGCGCCCGCCCCACATGACGAAGGTTTCGGCGCCGAGTTCGGCGGCCAGGTCCATGTTGGCCATGACCTTGCGCAGCGCAAAGCGGCGGATGGAGCGGTCATTGGAGGTGAAGCCGCCGTCCTTGAACACCGGGTGGCTGAACAGGTTGGTGGTCACCATGGGAACCTTCAGACCGGTTTCGGTCAGGGCGCCCTGGAAGCTCTTGAGGATCTGCCCGCGCTCGGACGCAGAGGCGTCGAACGGAACCAGGTCATTGTCGTGGAACGTGATGCCGTACGCACCCAGATCGGCCAGCCGGTGCACGGCTTCCACCGGGTCCAGATCGGAGCGGGTGGGAACGCCGAACGGGTCGTTGCCGGTCCAGCCCACGGTCCAGAGGCCAAAGGTAAAGCGGTCGGATGGTGATGGCGTCGTTGTCACAATTCACTCCAAAAGCAAGATTAGTTGGGAGCAACAACTTATGGCGCAAAGTGAGCTGTGTCAATGGTTTCTCCAAACTTCCGGCCGGGATCCGCATTCTGGAAGAGGATTTCTGCTCCGCGGCAACAAAACCGCTCCAAACGACGCCGGCCGGGGTTAGGGTGAGAAGCGGTCCGCTTGGCTGCGAGCACAGCGCAGCCGGGCCCCGGACATCACCTCCAGCAGAAACGGCAGCAGCATGAGCACCGGCACTTCCTCCGGCACGGAGAGTATCCGCGCCCAGAACCTTTCGCGGATCCTGACTCTGCTGCACCGCCGCGGACCGCTTTCCCGCGCCGAGCTGACCCGTCTTTGCGGCTTCAACCGATCCACCGTCGGGGCTCTCGTGGCCGAGCTGGCCGAGCTGGGACTGGCCTATGAGACGGAGCCGCCCGCCCTGAAGCGCGTGGGCCGGCCCAGCCCGCTGGTCCATGCCAATGAAAGGGTGGCCGCCATTGCCGTGCATCCGGACGTGGATGCCGTCACCGTGGGCCTGGTCGGGCTCGGCGGCACGGTCCACCGCAGGATCCGGTACGACGCCGGCTCCCTGCCCACAGTCTCCGATACGGTCAACATTGCCCGGGCCGTGGTGGAGGGCATGCAGACTGAACTGGCAGGGATGACCCGCGTGGCCGGTGTGGGTGCAGCAGTGCCGGGACTGGTCAACAGCAGCGACGGTACCGTCCTGCTGGCACCGCACCTCAAATGGTCCGACGAACCGCTCGCCGCGGAGCTCCGGGCCGGGCTGGGACTGCCGGCCCGCGCCGCGAATGACGCCAACCTGGGCTCGCTGGCCGAAAGCCTGTTCGGGGCGGCCGTGGGAGCATCCGACGTCGTTTACCTCAACGGCAGCGCCAGTGGGATCGGCGGGGGCGCCGTGGTAGGCGGCGCACCGCTCCGGGGAGCCAGCGGCTATGCCGGGGAACTCGGCCACACGGTGGTGACTCCAGGAGGTACACCCTGCCACTGCGGGCGCAACGGATGCCTGGAAACGGAGGTCAGTCTGGGCAGGCTGCTGGCCATCCTGGGAATGGACCACGCAGATCAGGACCAGCTCGAAGCCGCCATGGCCTCGGACAACTCCCCCGACCTCCTCGCCGAAACGCACCGCCAGCTGGATCTGCTCGCGGTGGCGCTGACCAACTTCGTGAACATCTTCAATCCGGGCATCATTGTGCTCGGCGGGTTCCTGGGTGTCCTGCACTCATTTGCCCCCGGCCGGCTCGAGGCAGCCGTAGGTGCAGGGGGCATCGGCGGTCTGGGCAGCGAGGTATCCATCCGTCGCGCCGCCCTGGGCTCCGAGCTGCTCCTGGTGGGCGCGGCGGAACTGGTCTTTGCCGAGCTGCTGGCCGATCCGGCATCGGTGGGGGTACTCCCGGAGCCCGTCTCCAACTGATTTTCAGTCCGTCCGGGCATCGGTTGTACAGATAACGCAGTTAAGGCTCAACGGTTGTACAGATAACGCACTTAAGGCTCATCGGTTGTACAGATAACGGGGTTCTGGCCCCCGGATAGGCCCATTATCTGTACAACGGACGCCGCTCAATCCCGCAGTAATTTCAGGGGAACCTCAGGTTAATCCGCCCGGTGTCCCCGGTTGAACAGGGTCGCCTGCATTGCCAGCAGGATGACGGCGCCGAGCAGTCCGAAGACCATCACGAACGGTCCGAGTGAATAGAGGTTGGCCTGCAGTTCCTGGCTCAGCGCCGAGGTGCCTGAGGCTCCGTTCGGATTGGAGGCCTCCACCGCCGGATAATTGTTCCACGCCGGCTCGAAGAGTCCGAAGAGCCATCCCGTCCCCACAGCCAGCATCAGCGCCACCAGGGTCCAGGCTGCCCAGAGGCTCCGGTTGCGGCGGCGCTGCCCCGGAAGTCCCCGAGACATCGCAACCAGAACGCCGTCGTTCACTGCGCCGGCGGAGTCCGGACTCTCGACAGCCCCGTCCGGATTCTCGACGGCCCCGTAAGGCGGAACCGGCGGCTGGTCGGCGTCGATCTGACGGCCGCGGCCGTCGTCAATCACTTCCACCCAGTCCCCGGCGCGTCCTGGTTCCGGCCGGGCATAGCGGCGGTAATCCTCTTCCGGTGTGCGCTGTTGATTCCCCATGCGGGGAGCCTAGCCCACAGCATTCAGCGGCCGGCCCCAACACGCGAGTATTCTGTGACGCCTGCTGACGTTAGGGAATCAGGGAACGGGCAGCGGCGGCGACGGTGTCGCGGGCGGTTGCCCCCACGCCGATGAGGGTGGCCGACGCCGGTCCGCACCAGTCCCCGTACCCCAGGAAAAACAGTCCCGGGTGATCCACGGACTTCGTGGGCAGCTTGGCGTCCGTGGCCGGTACGCCGTTCCGGCCGGTCAGGCCGAGTGGCTGGAGGTGGTGCAGATCGGGCCGGAACCCGGTGCACCAGATGAGAACATCGGCGTCCAGCTGCGCTCCGTCCTCCCACTGCATTCCCCCGGGAAGCAGCCGGGCGAACATTGGCCGGGCGTCCAGCAGTCCGGCGTCGCGGGCCTTCCGCACGGGAGGCACGGCAACAATGTCACCCAGATCGGCGACTCTGCCGGCTCCTGTTTCTCCGGCGGCGAGAGCCTTAACGCGGCGGGTGGCGATGTCGAACAGTGCCCGGCCGTCGACGTCGTCGGGCAGGTAGCGCGGCGGCTTCCGGGTCACCCACGTGAGGTTTGCGGTCGAAGCAAGGTCCGCGGCGATCTGCGCTCCGGAGTTTCCGCCGCCCACCACCACCACGTTCAGTCCCGCATACGGCTGCGGTCCGCGGTAGTCGGCGGTGTGCAGCTGCTGTCCGGCGAACTCACCGCTGCCGGGCAGCTGCGGAATTTCCGGCGCCTTCCAGCTTCCGGTGGCACTGATGACAACGCGGCTGGTCCACTGCCCGACGCCGGTATCGGTGATGAATCCGCCGTCGGCCACCCGCACCGCCTCCACCCGAACCGGCCGGTGCACCGGAAGCTCGTACCGCGCCTCATAAGTGCGCAGATACTGGGCAACGTGGTCCGCGGAGGGGTTGCCGTCGCCGTCCCAGGCCGGCATCTGGTACCCGGGCAGGGAGCTGTAAGCCGCCGGGGAAAACAGTTCCAGGCTCGGCCAGTAGTGCTGCCACGCGCCGCCGGGCTCCCGGTTGGCGTCCAGGATGGCGAAGGTCGGCGCCGGGCCGGACCGGCCGGAGGCCTCGTCCCGCCGCAACCGGTTCAGGTAGTACCCGGCGGCGAGACCGGCCTGGCCTCCGCCGATGACCAGAACGTCAACGTCCCGGATCGGTGAGGTTGGCAATCAGCTCTCCCGCTCTGCGGAACGGCCGTGTTCCAGGCCGGTGGGGATGCCCAGGAACGCCGGTTCGGGCGCGCTGCAGCAGGACGACGACGCCGGGGCGGCTTCGGGTTCCGCCGCCGGTTCGGGTGCGCTGCAGCAGGAAGCGGCTTCGGCGACTCCGTCAGCTGCCGGTGTATCGCAGCTGCCGCCCAGATCGGTGGAACAGACGCCGGTTTCGGGCAGGACCAGCTGCACGTCGTCGGCGGCCTGCTGATCTCCGGCCAGGGCTGCGGCGATGGAGCGGACCTGCTCATAGCCGGTGGCCATCAGGAACGTGGGGGCACGTCCGTAGGACTTCATGCCGACAATGTAGAAGTCCTTCTCCGGGTGGGACAGCATCTTGGCGCCGTGCGGTGCCACGGTGCCGCAGCTGTGAAACTCGGGATCGATCAGCGGCCCGAGTTCCCGCGGTGCCTCCACCACGGGGTCAAGGTCCAGCCGGATTTCACGGAGCAGATCCAGGTCCGGGCGGAAACCGGTCGCCGGAACCAGCAGATCCACGTCCAGCTGCTTCTCGCCGGACGGCGTGCTGCCGATGACCGCCAGGGTGTCGGCGGTCTTGAAACCGGTGATGGTGAAGGAGGTGTGCAGCTCGATCCGGCCGTCTGCCACCAGGGTGCGCAGTCGGCTGCCCAGCGCACCGCGGGCGGGCAGTCCGTCAAGGTCTCCGCCGCCGTAGACGCCGTTCGCGGAGGCGCTGCGGATGGCCCAGCTGATCCGGGTGCCGGGTTCCTGTTCGGCGAGTTCGCCCAGGGCCAGCAGGGTGTTCGCGGCCGAGTGGCCGGCGCCGACCACCAGGACATGTTTGCCGGCGAAGCGGGCACGGTCGCGGCCGACGACGTCGGGCAGCGGCCCGGTGATCAATCCGGCGGCGAAAGCGTCGGCTTCCCCAACGGCCGGCAGTCCGGCCTGTCCCAACGGGTTCGGAGTGTGCCAGGTGCCGGAGGCATCGATGACGGCGCGCGCCCGGTAGTCGGTGATGGTGCCCTCGGCATCTTCAACCCGGATCAGGAACGGGGTGCTGGTCCGGCCGCCGGTACGGGTCTTGTCCAGGCCTTCCCGGCTAACAGACAGGACCCGGGTGGAGGTGTGCAGCGCCGCAGCGATCTCCGGGACCGCTGCCAGCGGTGACAGGTACTGCTCATGGAGTTCGGCGCCGGTGGGCAGGGTGTCGGCATCCGGTTCCTGCCAGCCGGTAGCCGCGAGCAGGCGGCGGGCGGCGGCGTCGACGTCGTACTGCCACGGCGAGAACAGCCGGATGTGGCCCCAGGAGGCGACGGCGGCCGCAGGTGTTGCGCCGGCTTCAAAAATGATCGGGGTCAGGCCGCGCTCGAGGAGTTCTGCAGCGGCCGCCAGGCCCACGGGTCCGGCGCCGATCACGGCTACGGGAAGTTCGGACAATTCGGTTTCGGTGTTCATGGTTCTGTCCTTACAGCTGGGTGGGCAGCAGGTCGGCGATCAAGTCCTGGATCCGGACCTTGATGTCGTCACGGATGGGCCGGACGGCCTCCACGCCCTGTCCGGCGGGGTCCTCGAGTTTCCAGTCTTCATAGCGTTTGCCGGGGAAGATCGGGCAGGCGTCGCCGCAGCCCATGGTGATCACGACGTCGGACTCCTTCACGGCCTCGGTGGTCAGCACCTTGGGCAGCTCGGCGGACATGTCGATGCCGTCCTCGGCCATGGCTGCCACGGCGGCGGGGTTCACGGAGTCCGCAGGTGCGGAGCCTGCGGAACGGACCTCGATCCGCCCCTGTCCCAAGGCGCGCAGGTAGGCGGCTGCCATCTGGGACCGGCCGGCGTTGTGCACGCAGACGAACAGGACGGACGGCTTGGCCGCAGCTTCGGTGGTGGAGTTGGGGCTGGAGTTGGCGGGAGTGCTCATCGGTTTGTCTTTTCTGCCGGTGCGGCGGTGAGGGCGGAGTCGGCGGCGGGCCAGTATTTCTTCCGGGCCCAGAGGGCAACATAGACCAGCGCGACCAGGACGGGAACCTCAATCAGGGGCCCGACGACGCCGGCGAGGGCCTGCCCGGAGGTCACCCCGTAGGTGCCGATGGCTACGGCAATGGCCAGTTCAAAGTTGTTGCCGGCGGCGGTGAACGCCAGCGTG
This sequence comes from Arthrobacter sp. TJ-58, assembly GCF_058269295.1. Taxonomy (NCBI): domain Bacteria; kingdom Bacillati; phylum Actinomycetota; class Actinomycetes; order Micrococcales; family Micrococcaceae; genus Arthrobacter; species Arthrobacter sp. TJ-58. The sequence continues at coordinate 107,224 of NZ_JBZCNM010000003.1, read as the reverse complement.
GTGGTGCGGGGATAGCCCAGGTTCAGAAGCTTGCCCAGGACCATGCCCGCACCGAACACCACAACGAAATAGACCAGCAGCGGAAGCGCAATCCGCGCGACATCCAGCGGATTCGAGGTGATCTCGTCCCCCTGCAGCGCGAACAGCAGCACGATGGTGAACAGCAGTCCGTAGAGGGCCCAGGGGCCAAGCTTCGGCAGGAACGTGCCCTCGTACCAGTCCCGGCCCTTCGCCTTTTCGCCGAAGGTGCGGGTGAGGAAGCCGGCCAGCAGCGGGATACCCAGGAAGATCAGGACGCTGGCGGTAATGGCCCAGAAGGAGAAGTCCATGCTGGTGGTTTCCAGACCCAGCCAACCGGGCAGCACCTGCAGATAGAACCAGCCCAGGGCGCCGAACGCCAGGACCTGGAACACGGAGTTGATGGCCACCAGCACGGCGGCGGCTTCGCGGTCACCGCAGGCCAGTTCGTTCCAGATCATCACCATGGCAATGCAGCGGGCCAGGCCCACAATGATCAGCCCGGTCCGGTACTCGGGCAGATCCGGCAGGAAGATCCAGGCCAGCGCAAACATGAACACCGGCGAGACCACCCAGTTCAGGATCAGCGAGCTGATCATCAGCTTCCGGTCGGCCACTACCTTATGCGTTTCGTTGTAGCGGACCTTGGCCAGCACCGGATACATCATCACCAGCAGGCCGACGGCGATGGGCAGGGACACGTTGGACACCTTCACGGAATCCAGTGCCGGCGCGATGCCGGGAACCAGCCGTCCCAGCAGCAGTCCCAGTGCCATGGCGGCAAGGATCCACACGGGCAGGAACCGGTCCAGAGTCGAGAGCCGGGCAGTAACCTGGTCGGTTTGGCGCGGAACGGCGGGGGTGCTCACGTAACTCCTCTGATGATTGCGGCAGCAGGCATCGAGAAATATCGATATCCTTCGATTCCGAGTATTCCTTCAGCCATCGACGGATGTCAATCCAAGTGCATAATGGAACGATGAACACTCAGACCGCTCCCGATCCTGTTGCCGAGGCCTGCTGCACTCCCCTGGTAACGGAAGTACTGAGCGCCGAGGATGCCCAGCGGTTCGCCCAGCTCCTCAAGGCCGTGGCCGAACCGACGCGGCTGCGTCTGGTTTCCCTGATTGCCGCGCAGGAGAACAAGGAAGCCTGCGTCTGTGATCTCACGGAACCGATCGGTCTGGGCCAGCCGACTATTTCGCACCACCTGAAGATCCTGGTGGACGCCGGCATCCTGCACCGGGACAAGCGCGGCGTCTGGGCCTACTACTCCATCGTGCCGGGTGCACTGGAGCGCGCCGCAGCGGTTCTCGCTCCCCGGTAGGACAGCCCCCGGCAGGACCGCCCCCCGGTAGGACAGCACGGAACCGGCAGGACAGCCCCCGGTAGGACAGCACGGAACCGGCAGCCCGAGAAACAGCCGTGATCCAGAAAACCTGTCAATTACTCTTGACGCGACTCATGCCGTCAATCAGCATTGACGCATGGAAGACCCTTCACAGAAGGCCGCCGCGGCAGCCAGTCCCGATCCCGCTACCGGGCTGCGCGCCGTCGTCGCCCTCGGACGGCTGCGCGACCAGCTCGAAGCCGTCCAGGTGGCCAACGCCCGGGCGCAGGGCTGGTCCTGGCAGGCGATCGCGGACCAGCTGGGCATCAGCAAGCAGGCCGTCCACCAGAAATACAACCGGAAAGCGAAGTAGCGTCATGTTTGAACGGTTTACTGACCAGGCCCGGCAGAGTGTCATCGGTACGCAGGAGGAAGTCCGCTCCCTGAATGCACCCCAGGTCCTTCCGGCGCATCTGCTGGTGGGGATCGTCGCAGCGGCGGAGAAGTCCTCCCCGTCCCTGGCCGCATTGCTGGGCGGGTACGGACTCACCTCAGTACGGCTGCACTCGGAGCTGCAGGAACTGGGCGAGGGGCTGGACGACGCCGCAGCACTCGGGTCCCTGGGCATTGATGTGGCGGAGGTGCGCCGCGCCGTCGACGCGCAGTTCGGCGAGGGCACCCTGGAGGGTGCCGCTCCCGCCCGCAAACCCCGGCGCAGCCTGTTCCGCGCGGCCGGAGAGATCCCGTTCAGCGCCGGCGCGAGGGACGTCCTGACAAACAGCCTGCGCGAGTCCAAGGCGCACTGGGACGGTTACATCGGGGTGGAGCACCTGCTTCTGGGACTGCTGCGGGGTGCCGACCCGACGGCCACGGCGCTCATCGGCCGGCATGTGGAGCCGGAGGAGCTCCGGGCCGGGATCCTCGGCCTGATGGACGCCGCGGCTTAGCGGGCGGCCGCCGAAGCGTCCGATGCCATCCGTTCCGGCCGGAACGGGGCGAGCATCGGATGACGGCGCCCGGTGAGCATTTCGCGGGCCAGCAGCTCGCCGGCAATCAGTCCCAGCGTTGCTCCGGAATGGGTAAACGCCACGTAGCAGCCGGGGAGCCCGGTCAGTTCCCCCAGCACGGGCCGGCCGTCTCCGGGCACCGGTTTCAGCCCGATCCGCCAGCTCTGTGCCACCAGCCGCGGATGTCCGGCCAGCAGCGCCGAGGCCTCGTCCACCAGATCCAGCACCACCTGCGGATCCACCGACCAGCCGCCGTCACCGTTGGGCGTGATCGAATCCAGATACCAGGTGGAATCCATCGCCAGCCGGGAACCCGGATGGGGCCGCAGGGACACGCGCGGCGTGTTCAGCACGGCCCTGAGGTTGTGCGCCTTGGGTTCGGTCACCACCAGCATGGCCAGGTCCGATCCGTCCTGCAGCGGCACCCCCAGCCCCTCCAGCACCGCGGGAGTTCCGGCGCCGGCAGCCACCAGGACGACGTCGGCCCGGTACAGTTCTCCGGCCGCGCTGCGGAGCCCGACGGCGGCGCCTCCGTCCGTCGCCACGCAGACCCGCCCCGCAGCGGTGATCAGGGTTCCGCCGAGCCGGGCAAACTCGCCCAGCAAGTGCCGGATCAAATGCGGCAGGCTCACCCAGCCTTCACCGGGGTTGAACAGCACCTCTTCCGGCAGCGCCGCCGGATCCAGGCCGGGAACCACCCCGGCAACGTCACGCGCGGGAACCAGCCGTGCGTCGTATCCGCGGTCCCGCTGCTCCTCGCACCGGTCCGCCAGCGCCCCGCCGTCCCAGTACACCCCGCCGTCGAACCGGAGCCAATCGAGGTCCGGGTTCTCGGCCAGCAGCGTCCGGTAGCGGTCCATTCCGGCCAGCCGCAGCTGGTGGTACTCCGGCGCGTAGGTGCCGCCGGAGTTCAGCCAGGACAGCGAGCGCCCCGAGGCGCCGCTGCCGGGGTGCGCTTCCGTCACCAGCGTCACGGACGCGCCGCCGCGCAGCAGCTGCACCGCCGTCGACACCCCCAAAATCCCGGCGCCGAGCACGGCAATCTGCGGACCCGTTCCGGTGCCGGCACTCCCTGCCGCGGCGAAATTCACCCCCGGCCTCAGATCTCGCCCAGCGCCATCTGCGCGGCCAGATACTCCGCCTGCCGGATGGCCAGCGCCACGATGGTCAGCGTGGGGTTGGCCGCAGCTCCCGTGGTGAACTGCGAACCGTCGGAGATGAACAGGTTCGGCACGTCATGGGTCTGCCCGAATCCGTTGCACACCCCGTCCTCCGGGCGCAGGCTCATCCGGGCGGTGCCCATGTTGTGGGTGGAGGGATACGGCGGCGTCCGCACCGCCGACGTCGAGCCCACCGCCTCATACAGCGCCGTGCCCTGCCCGTATCCGTGTTCGCGCATGGCAACGTCGTTGGGGTGGTCGTCAAAGTGCACGTTCGGCACCGGCAGCCCCAGCGGATCCATGACCGTGGTGTTCAGCGTGACGCGGTTGGTTTCCTGCGGCATGTCCTCCCCCACGATCCACATGCCGGCCGTGCGCCGGTAACCGTCCAGGATGGCCGCGAAGCCCGGCCCCCACGCGCCGGGATCCACGAAGGAAGCCAGGAAGGCCGGACCGAGCGAAATGGTCTCCATGTAATAGCCGCCGGCGAACCCGCGGTCCGGATCATGCCGGGATTCATCCGCGATGAGCCCGGCCATGGTTTCGCCGCGGTACATGTGCACCGGCTCCTCAAACTGGGCGTACACGGAGCCGGTGGTGTGGCGCATGTAGTTCCGTCCCACCTGGCCGGAGGAATTCGCCAGCCCGTCCGGAAACAGCGGCGAGGCGGAGAGCAGCAGCAGCCGGGGCGTTTCGATCGCGTTGCCCGCCACCGCCACCACCCGTGCCTTTTGATGATGTAGTTGGCCGTCGCCGTCGGCATACACCACCCCGTCCACGCGGCCCTCGGGGGTATGGGTGATCTGCACAGCCTGACTGTCCGGGCGCAGGTCCAGCCGGCCGGTTTTCAGGGACTTGGGGATTTCCGAAACCAGTGTGGACCATTTGGCGCCGGACTTGTCGCCCTGGAAGTTGAAGCCGTCCTGGACCGACGCCGGCCGCCCGTCATAGGGTTCGGCGTTGGTGGCGTAGGGGCCGGTGGCGAAGTGCCGGTACCCCAGTTTTTCGGCGCCGTTGGCAAACACCTTGTAGTTGTTATTCGCCGGCAGCGGCGGCCTGCCGTGGACGTGGGTGGAGCCCATCTTGCGTTCCGCAACGTCATAGTAGGGCTCGAGGTCCGCCAGGGTGAGCGGCCAGTCCAGGAGGTTGGCGCCGTCGATCCGTCCGTACACGGTGCGGGAAACGAACTCGTGCGCCTTGAACCGCGGGGTGGCGCCGGACCAGTGCGTGGTGGTGCCGCCCACCGCCTTGACGATCCACGCCGGAAGATTCGGGAAATCGCGCGCGATGCGCCAGGTCCCGGAGGTGGTGCGCGGGTCCAGCCAGGCCATCTGGTTGAACGCTTCCCACTCGTTGTTCACGTAGTCCGAGTTGGTCAGGAACGGCCCGGCCTCCAGCAGCACCACCTTCACGCCCTTTTCCACCAGTTCGTGGGCCAGGGTGCCGCCGCCGGCTCCGGAACCGATCACGACGACGACGGAATCGTCGTCGAGCTCAAAGTGCGCCGACCCGGCCAGCGGGTCCGCGGACCCGGTGGGAGAGAAACTGCTGATGCTCTCGCTCATTTGCTTCCTCCTCCGCGCTGTTGGGGTGCCTGGGCTCCGGTTCCGGATTCCGGTGCGGGTCCGGCGGCGGCTGCCGCCGGCGAGCCGGCCGAGGCATCCGGCTGGGGCCGGGCGGATTGGGCCGGCTGTCCGTGCTGTCCTGGCTGGGCCACTGGATACGGCAGCGGGCCGGTGTCCGGAACGCTGCTGTCAACAGGCGCTTCGATCCGCGGCGTGGGCAGCCAGTCCAAATCATCGAATCCGCGGTTCACGTACCCGCCCTTGTCGAAGGACGGGCCTTCGTAGCCCAGTGCCTCCCAGACCTGCGGATCGTCGTAGAGATTCAGCACTGTAGTGCGGCGGATGAAGCCAAAGAATTCCAGGTCCGACACCCGGCGGAGGACGGCCAGGGCCCGCTCGTCGGAGAGTTCCAGGAAGGGTTGGTCCGACTGGGCGCCCAGGGCGATAAGCCCCTGGGTGAGGACCACCCGGAACCAGGTGGAGGCGTCCGCTTCGGTGACAATCCTGTTGGTCATCCGCTCGTAGGCCTCATCGGGAAAGCCCGGATGCGGAAAAGCGGTGCGGATGATCCGCTTCAGGATGGCGCGGGCTTCGGGGGTGAGGGTGGTTTCGTTCAGCGTGGGGTATTTGGCCGGGTAGGTCATGGTTTCTTTCCTCCTGCTGGCGGGATGAGGATGCCGCGGCCGGTGAGTTTTCCGGCGTCGAGGTCATGCATGGCCTGGACCGCGTCGTCGAGGTCATAGGCGGTGGTGTGCAGGGTGATGTCGCCGGAGGCGGTGAGCGTCATGAGTTCCACCAGGTCCTGATAGGTGCCCACGAGGTTGCCCACCACGGAGATTTCCCGGGAGATCAGCTCGATGGTGGGGATCCGGACCTCGCCGCCGTAGCCGATCGCGTAGTAGCTGCCCCGGTTGCGGAGCATCTCCAGTCCCTGGGCTTCGGTGCCGTGCTCGCCCACAAAGTCGAAGACCACGTGTGCTCCGCCGTCGGTGGCGTCGAGGACGGCGGCAGTGTCCGGGCTGCGCAGCACGGTGTCTGCGCCCAGGCCGGAGGCCAGTTCCAGCGCCGCTTCGGAGGTGTCGATGACGGTGATGTTGGCGGCGGTGAGCGATTTCAGTGACTGCACGCCGATGTGCCCCAGCCCGCCGGCGCCGATTACGACGGCCTGCGTGCCCGGATACAGCAGCGGGGCTGCCTTGCGGACCGCGTGGTAGGCGGTCAGGCCGGCGTCGGCCAGCGCGGCGATGTCCGCCGGCTGCAGGGAGGGGTCCAGTTTCACGACGGCACGGGCGTTGGTTTTGAGCTGCTCGGCCATGCCGCCGTCGGTATTCAGGCCCGGGAACAGCGAGTTTTCGCAGTGCGAATCCTCACCTGCCCGGCACGGGGCGCAGAGTCCGCAGGTGACCAGCGGATGCATGATCACGGTGTCACCGGGGGCCACGTTGGAAACGGCGGAGCCCACCTCGCGGACCCAGCCGGCGTTTTCGTGGCCCAGGATGTACGGCAGCTGCGGATGCTGGATGGCGTCCCACTGACCCTCGATGACGTGCAGGTCCGTGCGGCACAGCCCGGCAGCCCCCACGTCCACGATCACGTCCCAGGGGCCGGTGATTTCCGGCTCCGGCACCTCGTCAATCTGTGGATCCTCGCCGTAGCGGTGTACCCGGACAGCTTTCACGCCGCACTTCCTTCTCCATTGAATTCGGTCAGCTGAACTCGCTCAGCAGTCGCTCCCCCAGTCTTGTCCGGGGCAGGCGCAGGGTCAACGGGTAGGAGGATGGGAGCGCGGCGTCTGGGGCAGCCCTCGCCTGTTGCGTCGAGAGTCGGGAAGATACCCCTTTTCCGCTCCGGGTGTCGAGAAAACGTCGCTTTCACGGCGCGTAATCCGCATCGTCGCATCACTCGATGAGGGAAAACGGCACCATCGCGACAATCGGTGGAGCCCGACGACGGCGCCGGGCGGAGGCGGGCGGCGGGCGGAGGCGGGCGGCGGGCGTGGAGCTCGACGGCGGCGGGCGGCGCCCGGTTTACGAGGTGACGAAACCCAGCTTCTTGTCCACAACGTTCATCAGCGGCTGCCCGGCCTTCCAGGCGACGAGGTTGTCCGCGAATTGCCGGGCCAGGACCGGCAGCTGATTACTGGCGTCCCCGGACAGGTGCGGAGTGATGAGCACGTTGTCCAATGCCCAGAGCCCGCTGCGCTCCGGCAGCGGTTCGGTCTCGAAGACGTCCAGCGCCGCACCGGCGAGCTGCCCGGTGCGCAGCGCCTCCTCCAGCGCCGCCTCATCCGCGAGGCCGCCGCGGCCCACGTTGACGAGCACCGCCGTCGGCTTCAGGGCGGCCAGGACCTCGCGGCCGAGCATGCCTTGCGTGTCCGGGGTCAGCGGCGCGGCCAGGACTATGTAGTCGAAGTGTCCGGCCACGGCGGCGAAGTCCGCGCTCGCGTGGATGGTGCCGAAGTCCGGATCGCCGGTGCGCGCGGTGCGTCCCATCCCCTGCACCTGCATTCCTACGGCGTTGAGCAGGCGTGCGGTGCACCGGCCGATGCTTCCGGTTCCGGCCACGAGCACCGAGGCTCCGGCCAGGTCGGCGGTGGCGTAGCGGCTCCACTGCTTCCGCTGCTGCTGGGCGGACGCCCGGCCGAAGTCCTTGGCGAAGTAAAGCATTGCCCCCAGCACGTGCTCTGCCATGGGCCGGTCGAACACGCCCCGGGCGTTGGTCAGAACGACGTCGGATTCCACCAGTTCAGGGAACATCAGCTTTTCCACCCCGGCCGCGGGAACATGGAGCCACTGCAGGGAGTCCGCGGCGGACCAGGCCTCACGGACACCGTCGGCGAAGAAGTCCCAGAGGTAGAGGATGTCCGCTCCGGCCAGCGCGTCGGGCAGCCCGGCTGCGTCGGTGACGCGGACTTCGGCTTCCTTTCGGAGCTCGTCAAGACCCACTACGGGCTTGTTTTCGGCAAGGACGGCGATCACGGGTTGAGGCTGCATGCGTCCCAGCCTACGCGGGCAGCGTCTGAGTAAAAGCTACCCATTTCCGCCGTTCAAAGGCGGATAGGAAAGTGCGATATATTCCGGTGGGGGAATTACCGACCGGAACGTATTTGCGGCAGATCCGTCCATGCGGTGGCGGCTGCCTGCCGGAAGGTGCCCCGAAAACGTGGTGCCGGAAAATGGGGGCGGTAAAGCAATGTCGATGTTTGACTACATGAAAAAGCCTGACACAGAGGACAACCCGTACGGGTGGTCCTCAGAAGAAAAGGTTGATGCAAAACCGGCCCGGTCCTGGCCCAAAGTGCTGCGCCTGGTGGTGGAAGTGGCACTCGTTCTCCTTGTCGTTGTTCTCATTGCCAGCGGAATGGGCAGCGGCAACTCCACTTCTGAGCCCGCGGCGAGCGAATCTGCCGAGCAGTTGTCCGAGGAAGCCGCACCCGCCAAAGACCCTGCCTTCCTGGGCGAACAGGAGAACGACACCGTGGGCCAACCCGGGGACACCCTGGAGGTGGAAGGGGTCGACATCACCGCCACCGCTCTGTTCACCGGCAAGCCCTCCTATAACGACGCCCCCACTATCTGCACCACCATCACCATGAAGAACATTTCGAATGAAGTTGTCATATTCAGTTCGTACAACTGGAACCTGCAGAACCCCTCGGGTTTCATTGGCTCCAACTCCCCGGACGGAAGCGACAACTTTGCTCCTGCAAACGGAAAATTAGCAGCAGGCGGCACCATCACCGGAGACATTTGCTTCCCGGACAACACCACCGAGAAGGGCGCATTTGTTGTCCTGTACACCCCCGATTACCAACTCGATTACGACAAACCTGCCACGCGCGGTGCCTGGATCAACAACCGCTAATTAACCGGATACCGGGTTCCCTGACCGGATCCGCATGGTCCGGAATAATGCGATCTGGAAGCTGCCAATCCGGAATGAGAACACCGGCCAGTCAACCTTCGGCTTCGGCTCGCCTGTTCCGGCCGCGTTGCGGCAGGCGTCCCGTTCCTGCCTCGCCTGGCGTTTGAGGTCCCTTCTCCGCCGCAGTCTTTCCGCTTCTGCCATCCGCTCCTTCTGCAGCATCTTGGCCATTTCGATTTCCATGAGTCCCACTGTTCTGCCCTCCTTGCTTCACCTCACGCTAGGAGCGCGGAGAAGCGGAATGCAGGGTCCCGCGGACAGGTTTGGTCCTCAAGCTGCAGCGATTCCGGTTTGCACCCCGGAGCCCGCCAAATCCTCCGGAGACTGGCCTGGGTTTGGCCCGCCGCGTACCGTCGAAGGACGCTTCTTCCGGAGGGCTCCCATGGAATGGTTGGCAGTCAGCGCACCCGTCCTCAGCCTCATTGTGGGGATCGGCGCCGGCTGGGGCACCCGTGCAGGCATGGACCGCCGCGATGAGTCCGCAGCCCTGAACGCGCTGGTCATGGATCTGCATCTCAAGCGCCCGCTGGCAGCCATTGAACCCCGGGTGGTCCAGGGAGCCGAGGCCGAGGCCCTCCTTCGCCCCACAGTGCTGGACGCCCGTGACAGGATCCTGGAAACCCTTACCCACCTGCGCAGCAGTTCCCCGGACACCTCTGTCCTGCTCCGCATGTCGGCGGCGTGCGGCCTGTACCTGCGCGATGCCGCGTTGGCACCGGAACGCTATCAATTCGCCCTCATGGAGCTGCGGGAAACAATGCTCGACGGCGTCCGCCTGATCAGTGACGGCCGGCGGCGCGTCCGGTATCTGCCTCCCGGCGAGCGGTCGACGGCGAAACCCGGGCAGCCGCCGTCGCGCCGTCCCGCGCGCCGGTAACCGCGCACCGCTGTTCACGCCGACGGGCTAACACGGCCGTTGATTACTCTGTCTCCCAGCTCGCCTCATCGGTACCGGTGAAATCCACGGAATTCTCGATCAGTATCCGCTTCCCGGGGAGTGCCGCCGCAGGAACATCCATGCACACTTCATACTGTGCAGCCCCACCGTTCTCCAGCGTTGGCAGGGAGGAGCCTTGGAGGTCAAGCACACATACCGCTTGGTCGTACTGCCGATTGTCCGATCCGACGAACTTGGGGTTGAGATCCAGCCAGGGATCGCCTTCGTCGGTGCCGTTGTAGACGACGTCGAGCGTCACGAGCACATATTGGCCGTCCGGCGGTTGGTTGGCCTGGCTATAGCCGAGAATTGCCTCCGTGGCGTCGAGCTGGACACTTGAGACTGACACCGTGTAGTCCCCCACCTCGGCATCGTCACCCAGCGGAAGGATGGTGGGGTTGGGTGCAGCGGCAGAAGATCTCGGCGTCGTACCATTTGTTGGCGTGGGACTAACCGGCGGGATGGTCGTGGGAGTAACCGTGGGAACGGCCGGCGGAATGGTTGACGGTGTCACGGTGGGAACTGCCGGGGGCGTAACCGTGACGGTAGGCAAAGGATCCTCGATTACTTCATCCACCGAATTGAACAGGGAGCTCCAGAAAACGGTGGCCAGAATAGCGGCGACCAGGGCCACCGCGGAGACAATCACCGCGGCAATGGACAACCCCTGGGCTGACGCCCTTCGGCGGACGATAACCAGCGAAGCAATGGAAAGCCCCAAGCCAACGAGGGCCAGGACCAGTGACACGTAGTTCAGGAGCGGAATCCAGAACAGCGCCAGCGCAATGATTCCGAGGATCAGGCCTGCCAGCCCGAGGGTCCTGCCGTCGTTGGATTGCGGTTCCGGTGGCGGCGGTATGTATCCGTCACCGTAATTGGGCATCGGCTCGTTCGGCTGCGTTCCCATAATCGCCTCACAGGGGCTCGGACGCCGTAGAAGGAGGGGCAGACCTTGGTACCTGCCCAGCTGTCCCTGCCCACCTGCGGGGTCGTTTATCCGGTCATTCAACGCTAGGGGGGCTCAAGGAGACGGACAAGGTTCCTTGCTCCTCCGCCGCCTGCCCCCGACACTAAAAACAAATAACTGGGCGGCCCGGTTCAAAAGAACCGGGCCGCCCAGACTTATGCGCGATCGAACCCTAGAGCTCGGTGCTCACCTTCCACGAGGAGTGGATGGCACCGTGGATGTAGTTGACCGCACCGGCGTCGCCCACCACGTCAACGTCAATGCCGAGGTTCGCGGCCCGCAGCTCATCCGCCAGCGGTGATGCCGACGTCGTGCCGTCCGCGTAGACGACCATGGCGGCCGGTGCGGAGAAGCTTTCCCCGCCTTCGGTCCACTCGACGCTCTTCTCGGTGATGCGCGTGATCGTGGCGTTGCGGTGGATCTTCACGCCGTGCGCCTCGGAATCCTTGACCGCGGTCCAGCGGCGCGGCATGGCCAGCGGCAGGCCGAGCTGCTGCTTTTCGTGCAGCAGCGTGACCCGGCGTCCGCGCTCGGCGAGGAATTCCGCCAGTTCCAGGCCCACCAGCGAACCGCCGATGACCACCACATCCTTGCCCATGGGCAGCCAGAACTTGGTGAACTGGCGGACAAACTCGGGGCTCTTGGTCAGGCCCGAGAGGCGTCCCATCTTGCCGAGGGTGCTCAGGACGGCGCCGGCTTCCTCAGCGGTTGCCGTGCCGAGCATCATGGCCCGCAGCGTGTCGCCGGTCTGCACGATCGGCAGGTCGCCGCCGGGGAAATCAGGCTTGGGCCGGACAGCACCGGTGGCCACAATGACGTGGTCCGGGTGCAGTGCCTGAATCGACTCCACCGTGGCGGGAGTGTTCAGCTTGACCGCGATGTTCAGCCGCTTGATTTCGGCCTTAAACCAGCGCAGCAGCCGTTCATTGTCCGGCGTCGTCATGGTGGAGAACCACATGGTGCCGCCGAGGCGGTCGGACTTGTCCACGACGGTGACGCGGTGGCCGCGTTCGGTCAGGACGCGTGCACTTTCCAGGCCCGCCGGGCCGGCGCCGACGACGACCACGTGCTTGGTGGCGGACGCCGGCTTCAGCGGCAGCAGCGCCTCGTTGCCGAGGGCCGGGTTCACCGCGCAGAAGGGAGTGTCGTCGAAGAAGTTTTCCGCGACGCAAAGGTAGCAGTTGATGCAGGGGCGGACCTGGTCGAACTTGCCGTCGCGGATCTTGTTGGGCAGTTCGGGGTCGGCCAGCAGCTGGCGGCCCATGGCTGCGAAGTCGATCTGTCCGGCGGCCAGTGCCTTTTCGGCGATTTCCGGGAGCATGCGGCCGACGGCGATGACGGGGATGTTTACGTGCTTCTTAACCGCGGCGGCGTTGTCCAGGTACGCACCAACCTTGCTGGGCAGCGGACCGTCGGTGAAGTTGTTGAACGGGTTGCGTCCCCATCCGGTCACGTGGATGGCATCGGCGCCGGCTTTTTCAAACAGCTGGGAGGCTTCGATGGCCTCGTCCAGCGTCAGTCCGCCTTCCTGTCCGTATTCCTCACCGGAAACCCGGACCAGGATCGCCAGGCGGTCGCCCACCCGTTCCTTGACGGCCGCGATGACGTCGCAGGCCAGACGCGCACGGTTAGCCAGGGAGCCGCCGTACTCGTCGGTGCGGTTGTTGTCCCGCTGGTTGAGGAAGACACCCAGGATGTAGCCGTGGGCTGCGTGGATCTCGATGGCGTCGGCGCCCGCCTTGGCAATGCGCTCGGCGGCATCGGCCCAGGTGGAAATCAGCCAGGAGATGTCCTCGTCCGTCATGTCGCGGAAGACAACGGGCTTGCCGGCAGTGGCGGCACCCATCTTGCCCAGCTCTTCAGGGGTGCTGTCGGCCAGCGCTGACATGTCATAGCTGTAGTCCTGCTTGTTCGGTGCAAGCACCGGACGGTCATTGGCAACGTCCACGCGGGCAACTTTGCCGTGGTGCGTGGACTGGATGCACAGCTTGCTTCCGGCTGCATGCACGGCGTCTGCCAGCGCCCTCAAACCCGGAATGTACTTGTCATCCGAAAGACCCGGTTCCTTCATCGAAGCCGCCCCGTAGGGGAACGCGATGGCGCAGGCGCCGGTGATGATCAGCCCGGCACCGCCGGCCGCGCGGGCCACATAGTGATCGATTTCGGTCTGTTCGATCTCACCGTGCTCGGAGACGTTCATGTCCATAGCTGGCAGAACGATGCGGTTGTGGGTCTCCATCGGGCCGATATTTCCGGCGGCCATCAGATGGGAAAAGGAATTGAGTTTCACTTTGTGAATGTTACGCCATCTTCAGGGCACGACGACGACGCCGGGGCCGGGCGCGGCGGGCGGGTTCCCGGTGCTGACCGAGCTCCCTGGAACAGCCTTCATTCGACCCGAAACGCAGCGAAGCCAGCGGAAAGAATTCCGCTGGCTTCGCTAGCAACGTTCCGCTGACCCCCCAGTCAGCGGATGTCCCACTAAGGGTGGCCCATCAAACCAATAGGTTCGAATAGACCTCCCATAAGCGCAACCGGGGACAGAACCGACCCCCCAGTCGATCACAATCCCCACTTGCAGCTCTATGGTTCAAACACGCTTCACACATGTGTGAAACATGTTTGAACCATAGCAGTGGAAAGAGGTGAAATCAAAGTTTTTTGTCCGGATGCTCCGAACGAAACGAACGTTATTCCTCGTCCAGGATTCTTGCAATGGCCCGCAGCGCCTCGGGGTCAACGGGCCCCAGTGCGCGGGCGGCAAAGTTGCGCACCTCGGCACGGCGCATGCTGCGGAGAAGTTCCAGTTCGGCTTCCACCCGTTCGGGCAGCTTGCCGCCCTCTTGCAGCAGATATTCGGGGTTCACGTCAAAGACGGCTGCGATTGCACGCAGCGCTTCGTCCGGAACAACCTGTTCCCGGCCGGATTTCAGCAGTGACCAGCGGGTGCGGGAAAGGTAATAGCCGGCCTTTTGGGCGCCGTCCCTGATGGCCGGATAGTCATAGGGCTTTCCGGAGTCGGACATGATGACATCCAACAGGAGATTAATCTTTCGGGCGAGCGTTTCGGCACGGCGAATGCCGGCTGCTCGTTCCGCGGAAAGATCAAATTCGCTCACTAAGGTCAGCTCCAAGTCATTGCTACAAGAAAACAGCAGAACGTTCCCACTCCGAGCGCTGCACCGGACAGTGCCTCCCGTGGAGTGTGTTCGCGCAGGGACACCCGGCTGAACATCATTAACGGCGATAGTATCAACAGCCATGCCCAGGCTCCCCCGAATATTGCCGTAACCCACAGGGCTGCGAAGGTAATAACGGACACATGGGCGGAAACGTCGAGCCAGCGGCGGAAGAACACCAGCCCTGCATTGCCCAGGAACAGCCCTGTCACGGTGAGGGGAATCGGCGCCGGCAGCGGAATTGCCCAGCAGATCGCAGTGCCTACCAGCATCAGGAGGGCAACCAAGTTGGTCCGCCAACTGTCCGGAATGCCCCGGCGCCGAAAGACGGGTTTGGTGCCCTTGTAGACGGCACCGGGTATGCCGACAATGCAAGCCACCAGCAGGAGCACCCCGGCCCATCCCAGTCCTGCCCTGATTCCGGCAAGGAGCACCAGGATTGTCAGGACCAGTGCAGGCGGCAGAATTTTTGAGCAGCTAAAGGCGAGGTATTGCCGTGCGCCGCGCCGGTGGACCGTTGTGCTCAATTCGTTTGCCTATCTCATCAATGATGGTGCTTTCCTGCGGCGACAAGAGCGCCGGATCCAGAACCCGGATGTCGCCGATAAAAATGAACCAGCGGTAAAGCTGCGCTTTGGATGCCCGCGCCTCGAGGGAAATGCGGGCGGCACCCATGGACCGGCGGCCTTCAGGTGTTTGCATGAGACGCCGGACGATGGGCCTCAAAGCGGACAGGTCCGCGGCGCAGACAGTTCGTGACCGCAAGGTTTCCTTCATCCGTCCGTAGGACGGAAGGATGAAGCCCACCGCAAATCCGACGATCATCAGGGCGAGCAGAATACGGTATCCGGTGACCAGACTATCGCTGTGCCCGGCATCGGATCCCCCAATTTCCAAGCCGATCTGGACCATTTTGATGGCCGCCGCCATGACGCCGCCCATGCACCCGGCACTGAGCAGGTCGAAACCGATACGGAAGGGACGTGACTCACCGCGCCGGTTTCGCCGCAGAGTTTTCATGCCCGTATAACCGGTGATGAGTCCAAACCAGGCAAAGAAACTGGCTTGGTACAGGGCTATGGTCGGGATGTCGCCAAAGGTGTCAGTGAAACTGGCGGCCGATCCGTCCGTGTCTGAAACGACCAGGAGCACAATCTGCATTACGGCCAGGACCGTTCCGATGCTGATCAGCGTCCTGACGTGGTTGGACCTTCCGGTGACCCGCAGCAGCAGCCGACTCAACTCGGTCATGCCCATGCCCATAAGCAGGTGAACAATCAGGTTCAACAGGTTCCAGCCGCCCAAGTGCCGGTCAACGGCCACGTACACCGAGTCGATATTCAAAGTGGCGCCCAGAGCTATCAGGAGAACCGCGGGCATAATGCCGGCCTTCCAGCCAAAACACATGCCCAGGAGCCGGATGGCGACCACTGCCCAGAGAATCAAAACGGGAAGGATCTGCAACAGCGTCATATAAAGGTCCGCTCAAAGTCGCTGGTGCTTTCAGGATTCCCCGGCAGCAGCGCCAGCGTGAGCAGATAGGCGACGTGCTCTGCGGCCCGCTCGGTCTCGTTCCAGTCCAGGGACCGTGCCAGCATCCGCTTGATGCCCCGGCGGCTGCCGACATGCTGAAAAACGGACGGCATTTGTGTTTCCACGCCGCCGCATCCTTGGTGGCGCAGGAGGATGTGCCCGAATTCGTGGCATGCAGCATGGGTCCGGTGGAGCTGGTTGTCACCGGCAGGCAACAGGATGATCGATTTTTTGTCCTTCTCGATCCAAAGCCCGGTGACGGCAGGAATCACTGAATGGTCGATGTCGCGCAGTTCAATAGGTTTTCCGTGGGCTTCCTCTACCGCGGCCAGCAGTTCATCGAACGTTACATGTCCGCCCAATTCCAGGGCACGGACCGAGTCTTCCGCGGCCGCCCGTTTTCCACCGTCGGACTTCCGAAAACGCACTGCCATCAATTTCCCCATCTTGTTTTCACACGCTTTCAATGACGCGTGTAAAGAGACCGAACCCTAGGACTTTATCCCAAGGCTTCGCTTTCCAGAATGCCTTTGCTCCGTTAGGGCAGCAGCAGTGCAGCAGCATAGGCCACGCAACCGGCCAGATGGCCCGCCAGCACCTGCGTGGGAGTGTGGTCACCGAGCTTCACCCGGGACCAGCCCGTCGCCGAGGCCAGCATCAGGGCCAGCGCCGGACCGAAGACCGGAACAGGAGCCAGCAGCGCCAGGCCAACGTATGCGGCCACTGCCGAATGGACCGACAGCTTCCATACCAGGTTCGCCGCCAGGCAGAGAATCAGGCCAATGAAGACGCCGCCGATTTCGCCGAACAGGACAGCCGGTGCGTCGAGCAGGACCAGGATCAGGGCGCCGACGCCAATGGAGAGCGCGGAGGCAAGCAGGATCGGTGCCCGTTGTTCGCGGACGCCCACATGGTGGTCCGTGACCCTGCCCCGCCGCTTCAGCCAGAGAATCCCGAGAAACGGCAGACCCACGGTGAAACCCGCCGCCACAATGCCCTGCAGCCAGGAAACACCGGGACTGAGCAGGGGCTGCAGCAGCAGGAGAATCCCCACGAGGACGGCGGGGGAAGACGTTTCTGTGATGATTCGCGCCACGGTGGAAACGCGTTTGGCGGGGACTTCAATGGTTGCCGGCATTAGATGATTCTACGTGGTACGCCTCGGACAAATGATGCCGTCCGGATCACGGATATACTCTGCTCACGCCGCGCCGCAGAGTTGATATATGTTCGCTAAATCGAAGCGATTCGATTAGAGATATACGTATGACCCCCAACGTGCTGTTCTACAACCGTCCTGCGCAGCAGTGGCTGGACGCGCTGCCCCTGGGCAACGGCAGGCTCGGGGCCATGGTGCTGCCCGGGCGTGATGGTCTGCGCCTGCAGATCAATGACAGCACCGCCTGGTCCGGCAGCCCGGACAGCGAGCACCGGAGAGGACAGGTCTCCGCGGGTGACGCCGCGCAGGCACTGGCTGCGGCCCGTGCAGCTCTAGCGGACGGACGGCCGGTGGATGCGGAACAGTTGCTGGAACCGCTTCAGTCCCGCTACTCGCAGGCGTACCTTCCCTTCGCCGATGTCCTCGTCTCCACGTCGGTGGGTGGCCAGGCCGACGGCGGCCTGATTCGCCGGGAGCTTCGCCTGAACGACGCCGTGCACACCGCCACGGAAGAGTTCCCGAGCGGTGAGATTCGCTCGGACACCTTCATCAGTGCGGCCGACGGCGTGCTGGTGCACCGGCTGACGGCCACGGTTCCGGTGAAGGTGCGCGTCCGCCTCACCACTCCCCTGCGGGAACTCTCCCGCCATGCCGGCGCAGACGCCGTCGGCCTGGAATTGCGGCTGCCTGCCGACGTTGCTCCCGGCCATGCTCCGGAGGAGCCGCCGCTGCGCTGGGAGGCCGACGGCGTTAGGCCGCTGGAGGGTGCGGTTCACCTCGCGCTGCGGCACAACGGAGAAGCGGACAGCAGCCCGCCGCCACCTTCCGGGAACTCCGCCTCGGATCCGGAAGATCTTGTCCTTACCGGCGTAACCGAGCTGCTGCTCGTCCTGGCCACCGCCACCACCTTCACCGCGCCCGGACGGCATCCTTCCGGTACTGCCGAGGACTGCCGCCGTGATGCCTCCCGGCAGGCCGCCGGAGCGCTGGACAATGGATTCGACGCGCTGCTCCGCGATTCCATCCACGCCCACCGGCTCCTGTTCAACCGGACCGAACTCACGCTCCATCCCGGCCCTCAGACCCTGCCGGACCGGTCCGAGGTTCCCACCGACGTCCGGATCCGGGAGGCCAACCGCTCCCCAGCCGGACCCTTGGCCGCGGATCCGGAACTCGCCGCCCTGCTGTTCGCCTACGGACGCTACCTGCTGATCGGCAGCTCCCGTCCCGGTTCCCTGCCGGCCAATCTGCAGGGCATCTGGAACGAGGAGATGCAGCCGCCCTGGTCCTCGAACTACACGCTGAACATCAATCTGCAGATGAATTACTGGGGCGCTCATGTAGCCGATCTGCCCGCGTGCACCGAGCCTCTGCTGGAACTGGTGGAGGCCCTCGCGGACCGCGGCCGGAACACCGCCGCCACGCTTTACGGCGCGCGCGGCTGGGTCGCCCACCACAACACCGATGCCTGGGCCTTCACCTCCCCCACCGCCGGAAACGCGAGCTGGGCGCACTGGCCGATGGCCGGGCCGTGGCTGGTGCGCCAGCTGGATGAAGGCCGGCGCTTCGGCACCGCCGGACCCGCTGATCTGTTCCGGATCTGGAAGCTGGCGGTGGGCTGCGCGGAGTTCCTCTGCGACTGGCTGCTCGACGACGGCGGTCCCTGGCTGCAGACGAGGCCCTCCACCTCACCGGAGAACTGTTACCAAAGCGCGCAGGGACCCGCGGCCCTGGCGACCTCCTCCGCGATGGACCGAACCCTCATCGCGGAAGTGTTCGACGTCGTTCTGGCTCTGGCTCCACTGGTCGGTCAGGAGGGCCATCCGGTGGTCGCCGAGGTTCGCCGTGCCCGGCCCCGGATCGAGCCCCCGGCAATTAGCGCCACCGGTGACATTCTGGAATGGGGTCCGGCGGAAACCGCCGTCGATCCGCTGCACCGCCACCTCTCCCACCTGGCCTTTGTCTATCCTGGCAACGGCATCCCTCAAGACAGCAACACCTCGACTCCGCAGCTAGAAACCGCGGTCCGGCGAAGCCTGGACGGCCGCGGCGATGACTCCACCGGCTGGTCCCTGGTCTGGAAAATCTGCCTCCGCGCCCGGCTGGGACAGTCGGACAAGGTCAGCGACCTGCTCCGTCTACTCTTTCGCGAAGCCGGAACCGCGAGCGCCGGGGTACACGCCGGCGGCCTGTATCCCAACCTCTTCACCGCGCATCCGCCGTTCCAGCTGGACGCCAACCTCGGTTACATCGCGGCGATCTCCGAAGCACTGCTGCAAAGCCACGCCGGGGTGATCCGGCTCCTGCCCGCCCTGCCGGCAGAGTTTGCTTCCGGGCGGGTCCGCGGACTGGTTGCCCGGCCGGGCATCACCGTGGACCTGGACTGGAGCAAGGGGCAGCTCACCTCTGCCACGCTGACGCCGCGCACGGCGGCTGCCGCCGGGCCGCACGACGTCGAGGTCCACGGCATCCGGTACACCGTTCACCTCGAACCGGGCGACAGCTTCACGCTCCGGCTTTCAAACCATGACACTCCAAGTGAAAACGCTTCAAACCAAGGAAAGGCAGTACTCCAGTGACATCGTCTCCCACCGCTTCACAGGAACTTCATCCGGACTACCGGGATGAGGGCCTGGTCTTCGGACCGGACTTCATCTTCGGCTCCGCCACGGCGTCGTACCAGATTGAGGGGGCCTTCAACGCTGACGGCCGCGGCCCATCCATCTGGGACACCTTCAGCAAAACCCCCGGCAAGGTCTGGAACGGGGACACCGGGGACGTGGCGTGCGACCACTACCACCGGCTGGAAGAGGACCTGGATCTGATGCAGAAACTGGGTCTCGAGGCCTACCGGTTCTCCATTTCCTGGCCCCGCATCCAGCCCACCGGCCGCGGCCCCGTCAATGAAACCGGCATGGCCTTCTACGAACGGCTCGTCGACGGACTGATTGCCCGCGGCATCAAGCCGCTGGCCACCCTCTATCACTGGGACCTGCCGCAGGCCCTGGAGGATGAGGGCGGGTGGACCAACCGGGAGACCGCCTACGCTTTTGCCGACTACGCCCGACTGGTGGGCGAACGGCTCGGTGACCGGATCACCGGCTGGATCACGCTGAACGAGCCCTGGTGCTCCGCCTACCTCGGCTACGGCTCCGGCGCGCACGCTCCGGGACGGACCAGCGACGTCGAAGCCCTCACCGCCGTCCACCACCTGAACCTGGCCCACGGCCTGGCCGTGAAGGAACTGCGCGGAGTGGTTTCCGCGGACGCGGACATTGCCGTGACCCTGAACCTGCACGTGTTCCGGCCCGAGGGCGAGACCGGCCCCGAAGCCGTGCGCCGGGTGGACGGACTGGCCAACCGCCTGTTCCTGGATCCGATGCTCAACGGCACCTACCCGGAGGACGTCCTCGCGGACACCGCCTCCATCACGGACTGGTCCTTCATCCAGGACGGTGACACCCAGCTGATCTGCCAGCCGCTGGATTTCCTGGGCATCAACTACTACTCCACCAACCGGGTGCGGATCTGGGACGGCAGGGGCGACCGCATCAACGCCGACGGACACAAGCCCGCCGAAGGCACCGCCTGGCCCGGCGCCGGCGTCGTCGAATTCGTCGCCCAGCCCGGCCCGTACACGGAGATGGGCTGGAACATTGACCCGGCCGGGCTGGAAGATTTGCTGGTCGCGGTGCATGGGCGCTGGCCGGATTTGCCGCTGATGGTGACCGAAAACGGCGCCGCGTTTGCGGATGAGCTGGTGACCGGGGAGGACGGCGCGCCTGCCGTGCACGACGTCGAACGCACCGATTACCTCCACCGCCACTTCGCTGCCGCGCACCGCGCCATGCAGCGCGGCGTGGACCTGCGCGGCTACCAGGTGTGGTCGCTGATGGATAACTTCGAGTGGGGCTACGGCTACTCCAAGCGCTTCGGCATTGTGCGCGTGGATTACGACACTCTGGAGCGCACCCCGAAGGACAGCGCCCTCTGGTACTCGCGGCTGATCACCGAACGGGTACTCCGCGCGGACTGACGCTTTGCCGCTTGTTTGGGCGGCATTAAACGGGTGAGGGCGCCGGAATTTTTCCGGGGCCCTCACCTGTTTCTGCCGAATCCTGGCCTTACATGGCGGGCGGGGCCGGAACGGCGGACGGTTCCGCGGGAGCGGAGAAGCCGGCGGCCGACGACGGCGCCTGAGTCGGCTCCGAGCTCAGTTCCACCGCCTCGTTGTGGGCAAGCCCGGCGGTTTCGCCGCCGTCGGCCACAAACTCGGCGCCGGTGGAGAAGCTGGATTCATCGCTGGCCAGGAACAGCGGGAAGTATCCGCAGCGGCACCGGGGCCCGGTCCAGCTGGCGGCCGCCGTGGTTGGAGACCACAATCGCATCCGCGCCGCGGGCCATGACTTCGACGGCGTCGGCCGGGTTCTGGATGCCCTTGACGATCAGCTTGCCCGGCCAGGTCTCCCGCAGCCAGTCCAGGTCCGCCATGTTCAGTGAGGGTTCAAACATGGTGTTCACGGTGTCCGCCAGGGACACCCGCTCCCCCTCGAAGTTGGCGAATCCCAGCGGTTTTGTGGTGAGGAAGTTGAACCACCACTCCGGCCGGTAGGAGGCGTCCAGGATGGTTTTGGGTGTCAGTGTGGGCGGCATGGTCATGCCGTTGCGGGTGTCCCGCAGCCTGGCGCCGGCCACCGGAGTGTCCACGGTGACGATCAGCGCTCCGTAGCCGGCGGCAGCGGCACGGTCCACCAGTTCCTTGGACCGGGCCCGATCCTTCCAGAGGTATAGCTGGAACCATGTGGCGGCGTCGGGCACCGCCTCGGTGAGTTCCTCGATGGATGCGGTACCCATGGTGGACAGTGAAAACGGAATGCCGAACGCGGCAGCGGCCTGCGCTCCCCCAATTTCGCCCTCGGAGTGCATCAGCCGGGTCAGGCCGGTGGGTCCGATGCCCAGCGGCATCGCGGATTCGGTGCCGGCGATCTTCGTGCTCAGGTCCACGCTCGTGACATCTCGCAGCACATTCGGCACAAATTCGACGTCGTTGAACGCGGCCCGGTTGCGCTGCAGGGCCTGCTCGCCGAAGGAACCGCCGTCCACGTAGTCGAAGGCCGCCGCGGGGATCCGCCGCTTGGCGATGTCCCGCAGTTCCCACACATTGGTGGCCTTCGCCAGCCGTGCCCGGCGGCGGTCCAGGTCAAAGGGCTGAAACTGAATCAGATCGCGGAGGTCTTTGTACTGCGGGATCCTGCGTTTCATGGCTGCTCAGCCGTATTCGATGGCGTCATTCACCTCCGACCAGCCTCAGGCGGGCCAGGTGCACGCCTAGCTGAAACTTTTTCTTGTACCAACTTGCAGTCCAGGCCGGCTGGGTGCGCCAAAAAGCGGATACTGTGCTAAGTGCACTGGCAACCGTGTTGGAATCCTGAACATCAGTTCGCTTCGGACCTCCGCCAGGTGCACTATCTCGATAGCGCTTCCGTCGGTGATATCTGCGTTGCCCTGATTGCCGGAAATATGCCTGCAATGGATCCTGAAAAGGATCCGGCGCCTATGGCCACACCGATCACCATGACCTCGATCAACGGAACCCAGCCCTGCGTCAAGGACACAACGACGGTTGTAATCACACCAAAAAGTGCCCCAACGATACCTCCGCACATGCCTAAGAAGGTCGTTTCACCCAACATTTGAGTGAATATGCTTCGCCTCCTTGCGCCAAGCGCCCGTCGAAGGCCGATCTCAGGGATCCTTTGGACCATGTTTGCGGTGGCCGAGTTCCCGATGGAAATGGAACCCGCAATGAGCGCAACAAGGCTTGCAAGAAGAGACATTTGTGTGACACTTCCCTCCACTTCTTGTCGCAACGTCTGAGGATCGGGCGGGGCGGTTACGCTCACATCAGTCGGCCTGTTCGGCTGAAGTGCCAGCGCTGCTTGGCCTCCGATCTGCTGTGCTGCCCCTGGGACGGTTTCAATCAATACGCGTCGATGCTGCAGACTTAGATTCATCAGCTCTGTCGTGCCTTGGGGAATAAGCGCGCCGCCTAGCGTGTCAGGCTGACGATTAACATCGTCGTAGATTCCGATCACGGTAAAGGGCCGGTCTTGGATGAAAACTGCTGTTCCCGGCCGCCCTATATGTAGCTGGTTAGCAGCACTTTTTGACAGCAGTATTACCTGGTCGTTGCGAGAGTAGTGCCCATAGTCAAAGGATCGCCCCGACATGATCTGAGGCTCTATAACGTCCAGAGCGCTTGCAGAAACCGCAGACAGAGGAACGTCGACTACGAGAGCTTGATTGCCAACGCCCCGATGAACCGAAGTCGCAAAGTAGTCGCTTTTTGAACCTGCGGCAATAACCCCGTTGAGTTTCACCACGCGGTCGATCGCCGCCTCTTCCATAAAAGGAGGCAGCGCAATCTGTGCAGTAGAAGGGTCAACTGCCACTTCAGCAATAACCTCTGTCGCCCTCCTAACATCAAAGCTCTCAGACACTTGCTGGCTAATCGTGCCAGTTATTCCTAGAGTCGCCACGAATGCGAACGAACCTAGGAGAGTCCCTAAAGTCGTCAGTAAGGATCTGCCGGGGCTGTTGCTTACAGAAAGCCAAGCCTCTCGAATAAGGTCCCTAGGAAAAATGCCGGTCTTTAGATCCTTCACCGACAAACCTCAGCAACGACACCATCTCGAACAGTGATTGAGCGTTTGCAGCGGGCGGCCAGATCATCATCGTGGGTTACGACAACGATAGTGAGCCCTTCCTCATTAAGGTCTTGGAGTAGCTGGGTTACCATCTCGGTATTCTTGCTGTCCAAGTTACCGGTTGGTTCATCGCAAAAAATGACATCCGGCGCGCCCGCCAGCGCTCTAGCGATCGCCACGCGCTGTTTCTCCCCACCGGAAAGGTGTCGCGGGTCGGAGTACATGCGGTGAGCCAGACCAAATCTTTCAAGGGCGTCAGCTGCCATCTGCCTTCTTTCTCTGCGAGCGACACCTGTGTAAAGCATCCCCATTTCGACGTTATCGAGTGCAGAGCGCCCAGATAGAAGGTGAAAGGCTTGAAAAACGAAACCAAACTTATGCCCTCGGAGACCAAGGATTGTTTGATCAGACGCAAAAGCAACATCTACGCCCTCCACCTCATAGCGGCCTCCCGTTGGCCTATCCAAGAGCCCCAGTACATTTAATAGTGTGGATTTTCCTGAACCCGAAGGGCCAACAATTCCGACATAATCTCCACGGTGAATTGTAAGGTCAGTTTCATGCAGAGCCGTGACAGGCACTGCTCCGCCGTAGGTTTTGGACACCGCTGTTAGCCCCAGCAGCGGCGAATCAGTTACCGGCTTGGTATCCAACAACAACCTGGTCACCTTCCGAGATGGAATCTTCTGGGTCAGCCGAAATCTCGACCCACCCGTTGACGTTATCCCCAACCGTGACGGCTACATTTGACCCGTCAGCACACGTAACGAAGCTGCTCCCATCTGAATTCGTGTAGATCGCCGTGATGGGTACGGCTAACAAAGGTCCCGTCGCTTGTCCGACGGACGTGGTGAGACGAAGAGTAGTTCCATCTGGAGTTAAATCAGCCGCCTCTCCTGTGAATGACAACTTAACTAATAATCCATTTCCAATGGCTGGGACGTCTTCTGGCGTAGAACCAATGCTTTGTACTGTGAGGTCATAGGTCCGGCCATTGCGATCATCAGTCAGGGCGGCCTTATCCCCGACTTTCAGACTTTGCACAGCTTCAGGCTGAAGAGCCGCAATCACTGTGGGAGCTGACGCATCAAGAATTGCAATGGTAGGACTGTCCACAGATAAGATCTGACCCACCTTGAGTTTCATTGCGGATAATATGTGTTTGGGCTCGGAAATAGTAACGATGCTTTCCATAGGTAGGAATGGGATTGCAGTCACCTTTGCCGCAAGCTCCTCCTGTGCTTGCTCACCACTTTTAACAGCCTCGGCCGCTGCGTTATCTACAGACCCAGAGCCCACGTCGGACGCAGAAGACGGCTCAGCAGGCACAGGGACTTCCTCTTGGACTGGAACACTATAGCCGCGATCTAAATAGAACTGAGTGAGGGCATTCTGGGTCTGCCAATCCATTACCGATGTTGGACTTACTGTGTAGCCCAAGTTTGCTAGAGTATCTTGTAATTGGCGAACATCAGGACCGATATCACCCGCCGTAATATCGCGATAAGGTGCAAAATCCCAGTCCATGGCAAAAATAGGTTCACCATTTGCCTCTAAAAGTACAGACCCTGACGTCAATAGCGCACCTGAAGACATCGGGATGTCAGTTACCACAGGGGCGACGCCCAGAATCCCCTGAGAAGCGTCTAAAGATAAATTGGGGCCTGGTTGAACGACACCCCGCATAACAATGTCACTTGAAAGTACCTTACGCTCCACTTCAATAAGTATTTGTGAGGCAGGCGGGGGTTCAGCTTCCGCCGCCGCTTGCGCAGGTGTTTTGATCAATGGGGTAAGGACCAGCCCCCCGCCCACAAGTAGGGCAACCAGGACGGCAGAAGATGCACCCCAAGCGAGAGCGCGATTGCGCTTCACTGGTACTTCAACAGGAGCGTCGGTATCCAAGACTTATTGACCCCTCAATGCCGCAGATTTTTTTGCCATTTCAGAAATTTTAGAGTTCAGTTCATCCAATTCCACTTCAACATCGGCGATGGCAGCTTGGCGATCTTGGTAAGCTAACTCTTTGACTTCGCTCTTGACCCCGGTATCCACAGCACAATTATGTACCTGCACTGCAACCTCAGCTTCCTCAAGAGTGGGAACATATTTTCTCTCGGGAACTGCTTCGCTGAAACCCCATTGCGGAGAATCAGCACTCTCCCTCTCAGGACCTTCCACACTGCCTGTGGGAAAATTAAATCCCAGGCCCCACTCAGTCCCTTCCTGCCTCGAAACTGGAGCATCATTTTCCTGGAGACATTTAAAAATGCGTTCCCGAAATTCAGGCATTTGCTCGTCGATGCTGGTGAAAGCTTCAGCCCGCAGTTTATTGCCAAGTTGCGCATAATCAGCCATGGTCTGCTCGGCTTCGGACCCGAGGGACTCCCAAGCTGATGTCATACATGTTTCTATCAGGCTGACATAAGCGGGATCCTCCAGCCGGAAGGTCGAATCCCGCCCAGGCTCTGGATGACCGAACCCGTTTTTTCGCGCCTGTTCTTCCGAAGCGAACCAAAGCCCGTCAGGAGACTCTAGACCTTCGCTGGCGTCAGCCCCCTCCGGATCGGGGTCCATTTCCAACAACTGGGGAAACCCTTCAGCTGCCAGACACTGGTACAGGCCAAGCTTTTGAGCAGCATCAATCGTTTGAAGGTCGTCCACCCTATATGCGTCGTATGGATCCGACGATGGCTGGACCGTTGCCGAATCGGCTTTGCCAGAACAGCCCACCAACGCTAGTGCCAACAGAGAAATTGTGAGGGTGGAGCGGGTAAAGGCTGAAGCCTTTACCCGCTCCTGTGCATCACTAGACAATCTTGTGTCCATCATTCTTGTCGAAAGTACTTTCAAGGTACAACCAGTAAGTCGTACGGGGAATGTATTCCGTTCGCTGAATGCCGTTTACATAGTTGTATGTGTAAACCGTGCCTGACGTATCGCGATTCATGATCGTACTGGCCGAATCCTGAACCTTCTGCGTCGTTCCGGACCACACATAATTCCCATGAGTTGCACCATTGTAAAAGTGCTTTTGAACGCTATTCACTGGGTTATCGCGCCCAAGACAAATCTCGTACTGCACACACGAGAGCGTCCCGTCTCCATAATCCGCTGCAAAAGCACCTGGCGCTGCGAAAGCTGCGGCACCGGCTGTAAGCACGGCGCTTGTTGCAGCTGCTCGCTTAAGGGTCTGAACAATCCCCATTTTGTTCTCCTGTTTTTGTGATGTTATAGGCGACTATGCAATCGAATTACGGACCGTTGGCCACCGGGACCCTCGAGTGCACATCTCATTGTGAGTGGACGACTCGACCCTGTCTATGGAGTTCCGAGGTTTCTTAGGTCTCAAAACGATAACGTTCACCTTGCTGCAAATACTGCAACGAGGCTTATCTAGGACTGGTATCTACGCGCTTCTCATGCTTCCCTGCCTTGTATCGGTGCATGACCATATGAATTAAATGCCAACGCATGAACCCTGGCAACAGAGGTTACTTTGGAAATGTCCAGTCAATTACGCCATTTGCTCGTGGAATACTGCGGTGACGACAGGATATGAGCGAGCCACCCTCCTTCGGCACCTGGCATTACTTTGCGGCTTTAGGTCAGTTCCCAGTTGCCCAGACGCTGGTGCCCTTGGTCAACGGTGTCTAGCTCTTGTCCGGATCAAAGGTTTTGAACTGGACCGTCCATTGTTTATTCGGCCGCTCAGTCCCGGGGAACGGCACCCTCTGAGTTATGGCCTTCCACCACATGGTGCCGGCCCAGGGGCAGCATCAGCGGCTTGCCCGACGACGGATCGGTGATCACCATGTTGTCCATCCCGAAGACGGTCCGCACGGTTGCCTCGGTGAGCACGTCCTCCGGCCGGCCGGCGGCGTGCAGTTTCCCGTCCGCTACAGCCACGAGGTGGTCGGCGTAGCGGGCGGCCAGGTTCAGGTCGTGCAGCACCATCACAATGGTGGTGCCGCGGGAACGGTTCAGATCGGTGAGCAGATCCAGCACCTCGATCTGATGGGAGACGTCCAGGAACGTGGTCGGTTCGTCCAGCAGGAGCAGGTCAGTCTGCTGCGCCAGCGCCATCGCGATCCAGACCCGCTGGCGCTGCCCGCCGGAAAGTTCATCCACTGCCCGGTCCGCCAGCGCGGCGGTTTCGGTGGCGTCCAGCGCGGCGGCGACGGCGGCGTCGTCGTCCTTGCTCCAGCGTGCAAAGATCCCCTGGTGCGGATGCCGGCCGCGGCCCACCAGATCGGCAACCGTAATGCCCTCGGGTGCGATCGGCGACTGCGGCAGCAGCCCCAGCGTGCGGGCCAGCTGCTTGGCCGGAATCGAATGCACCGCCTTGCCGTCCAGCAGCACATGCCCGGAGCGCGGGGCCAGCAGCCGCGACATCGAGCGCAGCAGCGTGGACTTGCCGCAGGCGTTGGCCCCGATGATCGCGGTGACCTTCCCGGCCGGAACCACCAGATCCAGGGAGTCGATGACCGTGCGGTCGCCGTAGCCCAGCGTGAGGTTTTCGACGTTCAGGGTGTGTGTTGCGGTCACAGCGAGGCTCCTGCGCGGTTGACGCGGACAATGAGGTAAACAAGGAACGGAGCGCCGAGCACCCCGGTGATGACGCCCACCGGCATCCGGGTGCCGAAGGCGTACTGGCCGCAGAAATCCGCCACGAGCACCAGCAGCGCGCCCACCAGTCCGGCGGGAATCAGGAGCGACGGGCCCGGGCCCACCAGCCGGGCCGCGATCGGTCCGGAGAGGAACGCGACGAAGGCGATGGGTCCGGCGGCCGCGGTGGCAAAGGAAATGAGCCCGACGGCGGTCACGATCACCACAATCCGGGTGAGGTTCACGCGCACGCCCAGGGCGGAGGCGGCGTCGTCGCCGAGCCGGGTGACGGCCAGGTTCTTTGACTGGCTCAGCAGCAGCGGTGCCAGCACCGCCAGGGCGGCGAGCACCGGCAGGACCTGGTTCCAGGAGGCACCGTTGAGGCTGCCGGTCAGCCAGCGCATGGCCTCCTGCAGTTTCCAGTCCGGGGCCTGGTTCAGCACATACGCGGTGACCGAGTCCAGCATCGCGGCAATGCCGATGCCCACCAGGATCAGCCGGGTGTCCGCCACTCCCCGCTTATAGGACAGCGCGTAGACGGCTACCGCCACGGCCAGTCCGGAGACGATGGCGAAGGCGGACACCGCGGTGCCGC
Organism: Arthrobacter sp. TJ-58; assembly: GCF_058269295.1. Taxonomy (NCBI): domain Bacteria; kingdom Bacillati; phylum Actinomycetota; class Actinomycetes; order Micrococcales; family Micrococcaceae; genus Arthrobacter; species Arthrobacter sp. TJ-58. The sequence continues at coordinate 78,535 of NZ_JBZCNM010000003.1, read as the reverse complement.
CCAGGCCGAGCCCGACAATGGCAAACGCGGCTCCCGCGCCGGCGCCGGAGCTGATGCCGATAATGTCCGGGCTGGCCAGCGGATTGCGGAGCATGGTCTGGAACGCGACGCCGGCCAGGCCGAAGCAGGCGCCGGTCAGCACGGCCAGCACTGCGCGCGGCAGGCGCAGCCGCCCGACGGCGAACGAGGCGCCGGGGACGTCGTGCCCGAGGATCACATTGAGCACGTCGCCCGGGGCGTAGAACGTGCGCCCGGCCATCAGGCTCAGCGCGAAGACGGCCAGGATTGCCACGGCAAGGAGGGTGACCACCAGCCGGTAGCGGGAGGCGGCGCCGTGGCGGACCCGGGCGACGGCGTCGGCCGTGGTTTCGCCGGCGGTTTCCACGGCGGAGACTTCAGTGCTCACAGGGCACGCACCTTCTGCCGGCGGACAATGTAGATGAAGAACGGGGCGCCGATCAGCGCGGTGATGATGCCGACGTCGATCTCGGCGGGGCGGGCGATGATGCGGCCGACGACGTCGGCGGCGGTCACCAGGGCGGCGCCGGCGACAGCGGTGAAGGGCAGCAGCCAGCGGTGGTCCACACCGGCGAGCAGCCGGCAGGCGTGCGGGACCACCAGTCCCACGAAGGCGATGGGGCCGGTCACCGCGGTGGAGGCTCCGCAGAGGATGACGGCGCCCAGGGCTGCGCCTCCGCGGGCCAGGGCCACGCGTTCGCCCAGGCCGGCCGCAAGCTCATCGCCCAGGGCCAGCGAATTCAGCCCGCGGGCCGAGAGCAGGCAAATGGCAAAGCCGGCCAGCAGGAAAGGCAGGATCTGGCCCAGGCTGTCATAGGAGCCGCCGCCCACGCCGCCGATCTGCCAGGAGCGCACACCCTGCGCCAGGTCGTTGCGCGGCAGCACAATGGCGCTGACAAAGGAGGCCAGTGCGGCGGACGTTGCGGCGCCGGCCAGGGCGAGTTTCAGCGGTGTGGCGGCGCCCCGGCCCAGCGAACCGATCAGGTAGACAAAGACGGCGGTGATGCCGGCACCGGCGATCGCCAGCCAGACATAGCTGGAGGCGGCGGCCAGGCCGAAGAACGCCATGCCGGCCACAATTGCCAGCGAGGCTCCCATGTTGATGCCGAGGATGCCCGGATCGGCCAGCGGATTGCGGGTCACGCCCTGCATGACGGCGCCCGAGAGGCCCAGGGCGGCGCCGGCCGCGACGGCGAGCAGCGTGCGCGGAATCCGCTTGGCGACGGCGGCTTCGTCAAAGCCGTCGGCCGACCCGCCCAGTGCGGCAAGAATGTCGTTCCAGCCGACGTCGCGCGCTCCCACCGTGATGCTGGCGAGCATCAGGGCGGCGAGCACGGCACACGCCACCAGGAACCAGAGCGCACGCAGCCGGGCCGGGCGACGGCGCCGGAAGACGACCGGCGCCGTCACCGTGTTGTGTGGTGTCACTTCGCCTTGGCTGCGGCGTCGGAAAGCAGATCCAGGTAATCATTCAGGACCCAGGAGATGGCCAGCGGGGTCGGGTTGGCCGCGGTGCCCAGCGGGGTGTCGGGCAGCAGGACAATGGAGCCGTTGGCGACGGCGGGGATCTGCGAGAGCAGAGGATCGGATTCCAGTGCGGTGACGAGTTCCTGGCCACCGTAGCTGACGATCACGTCCACGTCATTGAAGGCGTCGGCCTGTTCGGCGCTCTGCGTCAGGGAGAACTGGTCGGTGGCGTCCGAGGCGGTCTTCACGCTGTCGGCGACGGCCATGCCCATGTCCTCGAAGAACATGGTGCGGGTGTCCTTCGTGGTGTAGAAGCTGACTTGGCTGAGGTCGGTGGTGTCCACGTGGGTCAGGAACATGGCGTTCTTGCCTTCGAGGTCCGGGTGCTCGGCGGCGGCGTCGGACATTTCGGACTCGAGGTCCGCGATGAGCTCTTCGCCTTCCTCTTTCATCCCCAGCGCCTCGGAGTTCATCTCGATCATTTCGCGCCAGGGGGTGCCCCAGGCGGTTTCCGGATAGGCGACCACGGGGGCGATTTCGCTCAGCGTGTCGTAGTCCTCCTGGCTCAGGCCGGAGTAGGCCGCGAGGATGACGTCCGGGTTGGTGTCGGCCACGGCTTCGAAGTCGATGCCGTCGTTTTCGTCGAAGAGCACCGGGGTTTCGCCGCCGAGTTCCTCGAGCTTTTCGCTGACCCACGGAAGCAGGCCGTCGCCGTCGTCGTCGCCGTAGTTCGCTGCCGCCATGCCCACGGGGACGATGCCCAGGGCCAGCGGCACCTCGTGGTTCGCCCAGTTGACCGTGGCCACGCGCTCGGGCTTGGTCTCGATGGTGGTGGTGCCCAGGGCGTGTTCGATGGTGACTGGTTCCCAGGAGGAGCCGGTGGCTTCGTCGGTGCTGGCCTCGGAGGTGGCGCAGGCGGAGAGTCCAACGGTCAGCAGCACTGCCGCGGTGACGGCAGTGAGTCGTGAAAGGCGCAAGGTGGTATTCCTTCGTCAACAGTGGGGAGCAACCCGGCGGCCACAGGCGCGCACCGGGGGCATCGCACTGGTTTTAGGATTGCCTAACAAAATAAGACTAAGGCATGCCTAACCAAAGTTGTGACACTTGTTACGGGTGTGATGAGAGGCATATGCATCTCCGCGGGCGTCCCTGATGGGTGAAGGAGACGTCAGCGGACATGGGTGGAGCCCGGGAGATATCCCGGGCTCCACCGAATTCGCTGCCGGTTACTGCACAGTGCCGGCTACTGCCTGCGCCCGCTACTGCACGGTCACCTGCCCCACGAGGCGGGTGTCCGAGACGGAACTTCCCACATAGATCGAGACGGGCCCGGTGGGGGTGACAAAATCATCCGCTTCGTCGTCCCAGTACTGGAGCGACCGCGGATCCAGATCGACGTTTACCGTTCCCACCCCGCCCGGTGCAAGAGTGATGCTGCCGTATCCGGCCAGCTGCCGTGCCGGCGTCGGAACATCACCCGGGAGGGTGCCGACGTAGACCTGCACGGTTTCCTCACCGGTGCGGGTCCCAAGGTTGGACACCCGCACCGACACGTTGCCGGTTGGATCAGCTGCATCCACCACTGCGGGTGTGGACAGGTTCGAGTAGCCGAAGGATGTGTAGGAGAGCCCGTGGCCAAAGGGGAACAGCGGAACCGCACCCTGCGTCACGTAGTTCTTGTAACCAACGAACACTCCGTCGGTGTAATCCACCGTTGGGCTCACCACGTCAAAGATGTCGAACGGGTTCGGCGGCCCAACGGTGGTGGCCTGCTCATCGCTGACCGGGAACGTGACCGGAAGCTTCCCGGACGGATTCACATCTCCGTAGAGCACCGAGGCGACGGCCCGCCCCTGGGCCTGCCCGGCGTACCAGGCTTCCAGGACCGCAGGCACGTCGTCGATCCAGGGCATGGTCACCGGTCCGCTGGTGGCCAGCACGACGACGGTGTTCGGGTTGGCTGCAACTACCGCGCTGATCAGGGCGTCCTGGTTTTGCGGCAGCACGAGTGAACCGCGGTCCGCTCCCTCTCCGGTGTAGTCCCGGGCCACCACAACGGCAACGTCGGCCGCCGCGGCCGCCTGCGCAGCGGCGGTGATGCTCGGTGCCACCACGCCCTCGGGCGGAGTCCAGCCCAGCCGGGCGATGGCGCCCGGCTGGTCATTGAGCCCGCCGTTGAACTGGTTCGGCGCGTCGGTGGTGTATTCCACCCGCACCGGGACAGTGGTTCCGGCCGTGAGGTCCACCGTTACCTCATCCGTCAACAAGGTGTCCGCGGGTTCGTTGATGACCTCTGTTCCGTTGACGTACAGCCGTGCGGTTCCCAGGTGGGTAAGGGTAAGCGTGTACGTTCCCGTCGACGGCGGCACAATCGTTCCGGTCCAGACCGCCGACATTGGCTGCGTAGCCAGCTCGCCGCCGATCCCGGGGACCTGCGACGTGTTAATGACGTCCGCCGAAATGCCGGTCCGCAGGTTCACCTGACGCTCAGCGCGGGCCAGTGTGGTCTCTCCGGTGAAATTGTCCACGCCCAGCCGGTACTCGGCATTGACGTTCGTGAGCACATCGCTCGGCATCGGGAACGGTCCGGGAACCGTGTCCGCCAGTGACACCGGGTCTGTTCCGGCGGACTGGGTGACTGTGGCGCCCGTGGCCCGGGCGGTGATGCCGTCCAGAATGGTGGTCAGCTGCGCCGGATTCTGGACCGCGCCCGAGCCGCCGCCGTCGATATACCAATCTGCATCGGATCCAATGACAGCCACCGAGGAGGTATCGGCGTTGACCAGCGGAAGAGCATCACCGCCGTTCTTCAGCAGGACGATGGCATTTTCGGCTACCTCCTCAGCGATCGCGTCATGGGCGGTCAGCATGTTGTCCGGAATTGCCACGTCCGTTGGCTGCGGATTCACGAAGGAGTTCACCGGCGGGTTGTCGATAATGCCGTTCTCGAACATGGCGTAGGCCACACGGCGCGCGGCATCGGTGATCCGCAGTTCGGAAACCTCGCCGGCCTCCACGGCTGCGGTCAGGGCGGGCCCCGAGAACTCGGTTCCGGGTCCTGAAACGTCCAGCCCGTTCGCGTAGTCGGAGAACGCATGGGACGCGTTGAAGTCCGAGCTGACAAAACCCTGGAACCCCAGCCGGCCCTTCAGGATCTGGTTCAGCAGCAGGTCGTTGCCGCACGAGTACTCGGAGTTCACTTGGTTGAACGCGCACATGACGGATCCGGCGTTTCCGTTCACCACAACGTTTTCCCAGTTGCGGCTGTAAGTCTCCAGCAGCGGCCGTTCCTCAATAATGGCGTTGACGTCGCCGCGGCGGGATTCAAAGTTGTTCAGGTTGTAGTGCTTGGGCAGGGCTATGATGTCCGGGCCCTGTTCGCCGATCACCTGGGCTGCTGCCGCGTCTCCGCTCAGCATGGGGTCTTCGCCCAGGTCCTCCCACATCCGTCCGTTGAAGGGGGTGTTGACCAGGTCCATGGTGGGCCCGGCAATGGAATTGAAGCCGACGGCGCGGGCTTCCTCTCCGCCCACCGCGCCGTAAGCGCGGGCCAGAGTGGAATCGAAGGTGGAGGCCAGGCCCACGCCAACCGGCAATGCGGTGGACGGACCGGTTTCCAGTGCCAGGCCGCAGCAGCCGTCCTTGCCCCGGATCGGTGGCAGACCGAATTCGGGGACCCCGGTGCCGCCCGACTGGACCAGGTATCCGACCTTCTGGTTCAGGTTCATCGCGGCGGTGGCCCAGGAGGCCCGGGTGAGGGCATCCTCGTCACTGCCCAGCCACGGATTGCCCGCCGGGACCGGCGGATTACAGCCCCCCTGGCTGCCGTTGTACCTGTCCAGCCGTTCCATGAAGGCAGCCATTGCATTTCGTTCCACCGGAAGTAATGGCCGGTAGGTCCCGTCCGGCCAGCCGGTGGAAATCCCCGTCTCCTTCATCCAGGCAATGTCCGTGGCGAACTGCAGATTTACCGGCACATCGGTAAACGGCGGCGTAGTGGGCGCCGGGAAGTCCCGGGCTGCCTCAATGCTGCAGTAGGTGCCGCTGTAGCGGTTCATGAATGCCGCCATCGCGTCCCTGGCAACCGGGGTCAGCGGTCGGAAAGTGCCGTCCGGGTAGCCGGTGGTGATGCCGGTGGAGGCAAGCCACGTAATTTCCTTGTAGAACTGTGTTTGCGGCGTGATGTCGGTAAACGGCGAGGTGGCCGGTGCCTCGAAATATGGTTGCCCCGCCAGCCGGTAAATGAAAGCGGCCATCGCATCGCGGGCAACGGGCGCCAGCGGCCGGTAGGTGCCGTCCGGGAATCCGGTGGTGATTCCGTTAGCGGCAATAAACAGGATGTCCGCTTCAAAAGGATCCCCGGCGATATCCGTAAAAGGCGGCGGCTGGACCGTATAGGCCGGATCAGCCTGCAACGGTGTGACGTCGTCTGCACCCACCGCCGAGGGGAGAAAACCGGTCACGGCAAATAGCCCCAAAAAGGCCACCAAACCGTACCGGCGCGCCGTGCGGCGTTTTAATCTGAACATACAAGCTCCTCAATTTTGCGGCGGTGCCGAGTGAATTAAGGCATCACCGTTTGCAGGGTTAGTGCGCGCCGGCCTCAGTGGTGCCATGCCGAAACGAGGGAAGTGCAACCGCCGCAATAGCCCTAAGCCACCTGTGCTGAGGTTTACAGTGATTGCCCAACAGTTGCGAGTGTGAATGTGCGTAACCGGAGTCTAGAAGGGGGTTCACGGGGCTGGGAATGGCAAAAAACACCCGCTTAATTGCGTACTTCCGCTACTACTTGGTGCGAATTCGGTCGTTTAGAACCGGCCTGCCGCGAATCCGGTGATCAGGCGGTGCCGCTGCTACGGGCGGCCTACCCGTGCGAGGCCGCCTTGACGCGGGCGTGATTGGGGCAGTTTTCCTATACGCTGCGTACGTGTTCCGGGGTCAGCTCCGCGAGGTGAGTAACGCCGAGCAGCTGCATCACCACGGTCATCTCGGCGCGCAGCATCTCCAGCGTCCGCTCGACGCCCTGCCGCCCGCCGGCCATCAGCCCGTACAGGTAGGCGCGGCCGATCAGCGTGAAGTCAGCGCCGGCGGCAATCGCGGCCACGATGTCGCCGCCGGACATGATGCCCGAGTCCAGGATGATTTCCGCATCGGGCCCGACGGCGGCGCGGACGGAGGGAACGATCCGCAGCGGCACCGGGGCCCGGTCCAGCTGGCGGCCGCCGTGGTTGGAGACCACAATCGCATCCGCGCCGCGGGCCATGACTTCGACGGCGTCGGCCGGGTTCTGGATGCCCTTGACGATCAGCTTGCCCGGCCAGGTCTCCCGCAGCCAGTCCAGGTCCGCCATGTTCAGCGAGGGTTCAAACATGGTGTTCACGGTTTCCGCCAGGGACACCCGCTCCCCCTCGAAGTTGGCGAATCCCAGCGGTTTGGTGGTGAGGAAGTTGAACCACCACTCCGGCCGGTAGGAGGCGTCCAGGATGGTTTTGGGTGTCAGGGTGGGCGGCATGGTCATGCCGTTGCGGGTGTCCCGCAGCCGGGCTCCGGCCACCGGAGTGTCCACGGTGACGATCAGCGCTCCGTAGCCGGCGGCAGCGGCACGGTCCACCAGTTCCTTGGACCGGGCCCGATCCTTCCAGAGGTATAGCTGGAACCATGTGGCGGCGTCGGGCACCGCCTCGGTCAGTTCCTCGATGGATGCGGTACCCATGGTGGAAAGTGAAAACGGAATGCCGAACGCGGCGGCGGCCTGCGCTCCCCCAATTTCGCCCTCGGAGTGCATCAGCCGGGTCAGGCCGGTGGGTCCGATGCCCACCGGCATCGCGGATTCGGTGCCGGCGATCTTCGTGCTCAGGTCCACGCTCGTGACGTCGCGCAGCACATTCGGCACAAATTCGACGTCGTTGAACGCGGCCCGGTTGCGCTGCAGGGCCTGCTCGCCGAAGGAGCCGCCGTCCACGTAGTCGAAGGCCGCCGCGGGGATCCGGCGCTTGGCGATGTCCCGCAGTTCCCAGACGTTGGTGGCCTTGGCCAGCCGTGCCCGGCGGCGGTCCAGGTCAAAGGGCTGAAACTGGATCAGATCGCGGAGGTCTTTGTACTACGGGATCCTGCGTTTCATGGCTGCTGCTCCTCATGTCCGGGAAGGCCAGAGTTGCACGGTACTGCAGTGGGCGGCCAATAAGTTGGTTTTGTTGCGGGCTCCTTTGAACCGACGCGTCAACCGGGATCTGCCTATGTTTCCGGAGGGAGAATCGTCCGCTGATCCTTCGTTGGCATCAACGCGTGCTCGTTACGCGGAACGCCACCGGAGACGCCCGTCCGAAGCAGTCGCACATACCATAGGGGTGCCCTTGTTGGTCACCCCTACAGCTCCGGCAGTGCTGCAGAAGGAGCCCGGATGCACAACTGATGGTGCAGGGACAGGGGCCGGCGCGGGCTCAGGAATTGGTGCAGGCGCGGGGGCCGGGGCGGCAGGAAGCGGAGCAGGAATCACGGGCTGCAGCCTTGCTTGCTCATCAGCCAGACGCTGGGCCTCCGCTGCCGCCTGCTCATCAGCCACACGCTGGGTCTCAGCCGCAGCTACCTGCTCGTCAGCTACACGTTGGGCCTCAACCGCAGCAGCTTCGTCCGCCTTCCGCTTGCTTTCTGCTTCTTCTGCTGCGACCCGATCCGCTTCTTTTTTCTCTTCCACGGACTTGCGGTCTGCGAGCATCCTGTCTGAAGTGTCTTTATCCATCCAGACGAGCTTCTGGTCATCATCCTCAGTACAGGTAAAAACCGCCCCCGAAACGGAAGTTGCTTTCGTGGGACTGGGAGTAGGAGTAGCGGAGGATGAAGCACCTGTCGCAGTTGCGGTCGCACTGGGAGTCGGACTTGCGGTCGCGCTCGGAGTTGAGGTGGGCGTCGCATTGGAGGCTTCCAATACTGTCTCAACTTTGCCCGCTACCGGGCATGCTGCTCCTGCTACCACGGTGCGCGTAGGCGTAGGCGTCGGGGTGGGGGTCGAGGTGGGGGTCGAGGTGGGGGTCGAGGTGGCCGTAGGCGACGGAGAGACGGTTGCTCCGGCTTTAGCCACGGCAGGCTCTGCCTCGCCTGGCGTAGCGATAACGCCGATTACCAGGGCACCTACACCGACAACCAAACCAATTTTGGATGCCTTTGCCGAACTAAATCGAGCCCAGGAGACACGGCGAAATACGAGGCTATAGACGGCCGTGACCAGCAGTATGAGTCCCATAACAACCAGCCAAGAGCCCAAACCACCGCCGGACTGGATAGCCGAAATGAGGAAAAGTGCAGCAATAATCCCCATCACCCAAGTGGAGCGAACGGATTTTTTCTTTGGGCTAGCGACTGGTCGCTGAAATACCATGGGTCCCCCGAGGACAAAGAATGTGAGATAGATGCAAGTGCATCGACAGTCACGATAGCAGACAAAATAAGCACCAAATGCCTACCTATTCACCTGCTTTAACCGCCCAGGGCTAGGAAGTAATTCAACCCCCGATGCCCGGCATATAGCGACGGTTAACCCGCAGCATTCCTTATGCAGCCTTGCTACACCTGGAGGAAGTTGGGTGAAAGCACGCGGTTCTGCCTTGTGGCGGCCCTACCCTCTAGCTCAGAGCGCTATCCAGCCCCGGGTCAGGGCAAGCACAGCTGCAACGGCTCCTGCCAGCGCAATGAGGAAAAGGAGCAGCTCCCCTCCACGGAAGACCCGCTGCCCCTGTTCACGGCGCGCAATCACAAACAGGACGGTGGCGGGGGCGTAGAAGATCATCGACAGCAGCACCAGAGGCAGACCGGCGGCATAGACCAGGAACACCGAGTAAACGGTGGCGATGACGGCAATGGTCAGGTCACCCCGCCGGATGCGGCTCGGGGCTCCTTCATACGTTTCGCCGCTCCAGCCGAGCTTGAGGGCGTAGAGGGCCGCGAAAAGAAGGGAAAACAACGTCAGGACCGCGGTCATGTCCAGTGCGAAGTCGAAGGCGTCCTCGGAGAAGTAGGTGACGACCATGACCAGCTGGCTGAGCAGGGTGCTCAGCAGCAGGGCGTTGACCGGGACATCGTTGTCACTGACCCGGGACAGGAACCGCGGCATGTCCTTCTCTGTGGCGGCCACGTACAGGACCTCCGCCGCCATCAGGCTCCAGGCCAGATAGGCCCCCATCACCGAAATGATCAGGCCAGCGCTGACGAACACCAGCCCCCAGGTCCCCACTCCCGCTTCCAGGACACCCGCCATGGAGGGCTGGCGCAGCTCGGCGAGCTGCTCCATCGGCAGGACCCCGTAGGAAACGATCGTGACCGAGGCAAAAATGGCAAAAACACTCAGAAAGCCGAGGATGGTGGCCCGGCCAACGTCCTCCCGCCGTCGGGCATGGCGCGAATACACGCTGGCACCTTCAACCCCGAGGAACACGAAGACCGTCACCAGCATCGTGTTGCTGACCTGCTCGAACAGCGGCCCCGTGTAGGCCGCCCCGGTGAGGTTTCCGGCGAAGACGGCGGGGTCGAACAGGAAGACGGCAAACAGCACGAAGACCAGGATGGGGACAACCTTGGCGATCGTGACGATCCGGTTAATGGCCGTGGCTTCCTTGATGCCGCGCCTGATCAGGAAGAAGAATCCCCACAGCCCGGCGGAGGAGAGCACGACGGCGAGGAGGGTGTCCCCTGCGCCCAGCTGCGGAAACAGGACTCCCAGCGTGGACATGGTGAGCACCCAGTAGGTGACGTTTCCAACGCAGGCACTGGCCCAGTATCCCGCGGCGGAGAAGAACCCCACGTAATTTCCGAAGCCGGCCTTGGCATAGGCAAAGATCCCCGCATCAAGCGCCGGCTTGCGCATGGACAGCCGCTGGAACACAAAGGCCAGCATCAGCATGCCGGAACCCGCAATGAGCCAGGCGACCAGCGCACCCCACACCCCGGTTTCCTCGGCGAAGCGCTGGGGCAGGGAAAACACCCCGGCCCCGACCATGGACCCGATCACCACAGTGGTGAGGGTCAGCAGGGAGAGTTTGGCCGCTGGAGCCTTCTCCCCCGAGACAGGCGGATTAGACATAGTTCTCTTCCAATCGGGTGTGGCGGCCGTTGAGGCAGCACGGGTCAGACAACAGTGGAGGGGCGGACCGCTTCCCCTGGGATCTTCCTTTTGTCAATAGCCTCTGCACTATCGTCTCAGAAGGAGCCGACCGGGTCCGAATCGGCGGCCCGCACGCGGGCGCGGATAGTATTCCGTTCCACCCGGAGACCCCATAGTGTTTTCGCAGTCATTCGTGGCCGTGATGAGGAGCAGCCGTGAAAGAGAACGCCTACGTCCCTATCCACCCCGGCGCCGTCGGGGACCCCGCTGACCGGCTCTCCCGCTTCCGCCCTGTGCCGCAGGTCCAATTGCCCGACGCCGGTTTCCTGGGTGTGGGAGGGGACCTGCTGACGGAGCTGCTGGGCTACTGGCGCACGGAGTTCAGCTGGCCCGCCCAGGAAGCCTGGATTTCGGCCTGCCCGTGGGCGGAGACGGAGCTGGCGCAGGTGCCAATCCGCGCGATCGTGTCCCGGGCAGCCGCTGCCCGGCAGTCGCCGTCGTCCCCCGTGGTTTTGCTGCTGCATGGCTGGCCCGATTCGGTCCTGCGGTTCCAGCGCCTGTTTCCGCTGCTCACGGACCTGACCTATGTTGCTCCGGCACTTCCCGGTTTTCCCTTCGCTGCTCCGGTGACCGGCGGAGGGCTGTCGAGTGTGGCCATGGCCGATGCGATTGCTGAGGCCATGTCCGAGTTTGGGTTCGCCCGGTATGTGGTGTCTGCCGGTGATGTGGGTTCGGACGTGGCCGAGGCCCTGGCTGCGCGGCATCCCGGTGCCGTTGCCGCCCTGCATTTGACCGATGTGTCCCAGTACCACATCAACCTCGATCCGCCCGCTGACCTGGACGGGGAGGAGCGTGCCTACGCTGAGCGCACGGCCCGCTGGCAGTCGGCCGAGGGCGGGTACGCGCACGAGCAGGCGACCCGCCCGCACACGCTGGCTGCCGGGCTGGGCGACTCCCCTGCCGGGCTGGCGGCATGGATCGGGGAAAAGCTGATCCGCTGGACCGATTCGGAGGGGACCCTGACGAATGCGTTCAGCTATGAGGAGGCCCTGACATGGATCAGTTCCTACTGGCTGACCGGTTCCATTGGGACATCGTTCGCTCCCTATGCTGCGGGCCGGCCCACCGGCTGGCCGCGGATCGAGGCGCCGACGGTGTTCACCCTGTTCCCGAAGGACCTGGCCAACGCCCCGCGGCAGTTCGCGGAACGCTTCTTCAACGTGGTGCAGTGGCTTGAGTATGCCAAGGGCGGCCATTTCGCTGCCTGGGAGCGTCCGGAGGAATACCTGCAGGGCATTCGTGCCGCCGTGGAGGCGGGCTGGTCCTAGCGGAAGTGCGGCGTCTCCACCGACGGGTAACCCGTCGGCGCACAGACCCAAGACCTAGTGCAGCTTGCCCACTTCCGGGTGCACTCCGTAGCGCCCCATGGAAACCATCGGGCATTGGCTGGTGTTCGGCATAATCTGGGATCCCAGCCACTTTGTCTAGCAGGACCTGGATCCGGTCAGTTTCCTTGGGACTTCCAGGACGACCGGTAGCTGCAGCCGGCTAGGACCTTAGCTGGCGAGAAATCAAATGAAGAAACGATTTGGAGTCCTGGGTCCTTTGCAGGCCAAGGTTTCAGCCCTTATGAAGTTGCTCTTCGTTGCAGGGCTACAATCGCAGGAGTGGCGCACCTAGTCCGAGGCAACGGTATCCCATCGTTGTTGATTGTTAGTTCAACCTGGAAGGTGACCTTGGCGAAAGAACGTAGTCTTTCTGCAGACCCAGTAACACTGCAAGAGCGGCTCAAGGATGATGTCCAACTTCAGTGCCCGCTGTTTCAGAGGAAGTACGTCTGGACAGCCAAAGAGATTGATCAGCTTTGGGAGGACATCGACTCGGTCCTCGATGGCACAGCTGAGCGCCGATTTCTTGGAGCCCTCGTGTTCGCAGACCAGCAGAACTCCTCATCGACGAGTGCCGGCAAGTACCTAGTTATCGATGGACAACAGAGGATGACCACTCTTGTACTGTCTGTGATCGCTCTCGCGGAGAGGGCTGCGACGCAAGGCGATAAAGGGCTGGAACTAGCAAGGGACCTCTACGAGCAGTACATCGTCAGTCGAAAGTCCAATACTAAGAATCAGCCGAAGTTGGCGCCTACGCTCATCGACACGCGGCAATTCAACGAGATCCTCAGGGCTGTCTTCAATGAACGCTTCACTTTGGATATTAATGAGTCTAAGGAAGTTGGCCCTGCACAGGGAACGATGACTAAGGCCTATGGTTTGTTACAAAAGAAGGTCCGAGACAGAACTCAACCAGATCCAGATGCCGAGGATGAGGAGGCTTCCGTCCGTGAGCGCATCTTAGGTCTGATGGATACGGTGCTCGATCGACTCGAATTTGTGGAGATCCTTCTCGGTGAAGAGCATGACCCGAATGAGGTCTTTGACCGACTGAACAAAGAAGGCGTGCGGCTCGGAATAGTGGATCTTGTCCGGAACGAAGTCCTGAAGAGACTGAGCGACGATCCCAAGCAAGCGTTGCAACTACACTCGCAAGAGTGGTTGCCCTTTGAGAAGGCATTTGGCGACTCGACCGCGGGCCTCGACGCTTACTTCTATCCGTACGCGCTTACTGTAGACAGCAAGATAACAAAGGCAAAAGTTTTCGCCATGCTATCGAAGCGGTGGAACACACAGTTCAAAGATGCTGAATTAACTCCAGAACAGCAATTAAAGAAGATCATGGAGGGACTCAAGAGCCACGTCGTTTCTTACAACGCGATAGCGCGTGGGGAAACGAGTCAACTGGACGCGGACGTTGTTAAATATGTCCAAAGATTAAACGACCTGAATCGGCCGAGTTCCGTATACCCGTACGTTATGCAGTTGCTCACGGATCACTCGTTGGGGAAGGTTGAAACCCCCCAAGTTGAAGAGTGTTTGAGGATTATTGAGTCGTTCCTCGTGCGGAGGGCTTTCCGAGGCATAGAACCTACGGGTTTGCATGCAATATTCAAGGGAATGTGGGAAGTCGCTGGAGCTGACCCGGCTGCAGTGCGTAGAGCTATTGTGTCGAAAACTATCGTTTACCCGAGTGACGATCAGGTTCGGGAAGCAATCATGGAATGGCCGATGTATTCGCGCAAAGTCCTTCCTTACGCGATGGCCGAGTATGAGAGGGAGCTGTCATCCGTCGATGTCATGAAGTTGTTGCCTGATATCACCGTTGATCACCTTATGCCTCAGTCCCGAAAGGGTGCCTGGGCTGAGGTCATGAGTGATAGTGATTTCGAGCGACTTGTTGATACTTGGGGAAATCTAGTTCCGCTCTCAGGACCTGCGAACTCAGCTAAAAATGCAAAAAGCTGGGCTGAGGCTCGTGAGTTACTGCAGTCGGAAACTGTGTTCTCCAGCACCAAAAAAGTCTATATGAGTCAAGAGGTATGGAATGCTGAGACGATAGAGGCGAGGTCAAGGGCGATTGCTTCATGGGCGGTCGAGCGATGGCCCTTCTTTGGCGATTATTTAAAAGAAGGATAACCACTTAGCTGATCTCTAAACAGGTAGGGCGAGGCTGGCAAGTCCCGCCCTACCTGTTTATGTGCTCTTCATTTGTGGATGAATTTACTCACCTGATAACTTCCTGACAAACCTCAGTTAATCTTTTTCGCTTTCTACCAGGTCCAACTCGACGTGATTCTTTCGAGTTCCTTTGTGCTTTCTCTTTCGTGCGGGGGGGTATTCTCAAAAGAACGGCGAACTCGTATGCAGTCCTTATAAATCACATGAATCTGGAACCCCGCTTAGTCGATCCCATCCCGGATGATCGGGCAGGTCATGCAGTGCCCGCCGCCGCGGCCGCGGCCCAACTCGGCCCCCACGATGGGTATGACCTCGACGCCGGCGTTCCGCAGCGCTGCGTTGGTCTGGGTGTTGCGGTCGTAGGTGAACACCACGCCGGGCTCGAGCGCGACGGCGTTGTTCGCGCTGTCCCACTGCTGGCGTTCGGTGGCGTGGTAGTCCCCGGCGGTCTCCACCAGGCGCAGCTGCTTGTAGCCCATGGCTTCGGCGACGACGTCGACAAAGCGCCGGTCGCGCTCGTCGCGCACTTCCAGGCCCAGGGGCTTGTCCGAGGGATGAATCGTGAAGGGGTGGATGCCGTCCACGATCGCCGGGTGGATGGTGGCCAGGTCCCGGTCCGCGAAGGTGAACACGGTGTCCAGGTGCATCGCGGCGCGCAGCTTGGGCATGCCGGCAACGACGATCCGCTCCGCGGCCCCGTCCGCGAACAGCGCCTGCGCGAGCTGGGTGATGGCCTGCCGGGAGGTCCGCTCCCCCATGCCGAGCAGCACGGTGCCGTTACCCACGGGCATCACGTCGCCGCCCTCCAGGTAGGCCTGGCTCCAGTCCTTTTCCGCGTCGCCCCACCAGATCTTCGAGCCGGTGTAGTCCGGATGGAACCGGTAGATGGCCTGCATGAGCAGGGTCTCGTCGTGCCGGGCCGGCCAGTACAGCGGGTTCAGGGTCAGTCCGGAGCCGATCCAGCAGGTGGTGTCCCGGGTGTAGAGGGTGTTCGGCAGCGGCGGCAGCAGGTACTCCGGCCGGCCGGTGGATTCCCGAACCAGGGCCACGTAGCCGGAGAGGTAGTCGGTGGGAAGGTCCGACGTCGTGAGCCCGCCGATGAGGATCCGCGCGAGTTCCGCGCCGGTCAGTGAGTCGAGGTAGGCGCGGGTGCCGGATACCAGTCCCAGTCCGACGCGGTTGGCGATGATTTTGCGGTCGAGCAGCCAGGTCCGGGCCTCCGGGATGTCCATGGTCTGCCCGAGCAGGTCGTGGAGTTCGACGACGTCGACGCCGCGGCTCGTCATCTGGGCGACGAAGTCGGCGTGGTCGCGCTGGGCGTTTTCCACCCACATCACGTCGTCGAACAGCAGGTCTTCGCGGTTGGTGGGGGTGAGCCGTTCGTGGGCCAGGCCCGGGGCGCAGACCAGGACCTTGCGCAGCTTGCCCACTTCCGAGTGGACCCCGTAGATGGAGGCAGGGTTCGGGGTGACGGCTGGCGACGGCATGGTGGCTCCTTTTATCAGCAGGCTTACCAGCATCCTTCCAGACCGAGGGGCTGGTGCCGAATCCGGATGGCTAGCTCCTCCTGGACCGTCGCGTGAAGAGATCTGCACGCTCTGCTCAGTCCGATTTGCAGACACTTTCTCGAGGGCAAGGCGCGATACGGCAGACACCCGCTCCAAGGTAGACTCGCAGTACCACGAGTGCACCGCAGACCTTTAGGATAACTGTCCTGACTAGTCGTCGGTGCACTCGCGTCAGGTAGAAAGACAATCAAGGAAACACTCAATGAACAGCGACCGCAGGCTTCCCGTAGTTAGTCTCTTTTCCGGGGCAGGCGGATTGGACTTAGCTGTCGAACGCGCCGCAGACAGGCCATTCGGAGGCCATGACCCCTCTATCCAGCCAGTGAAGATAGCCGTAGCCACGGATTACGAAGAGTCAGCTTTATCAACACTTAGTAAGAATATGCCAGAGACTCCGACTCTACACGGTGATATTCGCACTACAGCCACTGCTGACCTTCTTAGAATTGGCGATATGAGTGCAGGAGATCCGGTACTGGTTATTGGCGGTCCCCCATGTACACCCTTTAGCAAGTCTGGTTTTTGGATAGCCGAAAAGCGTGAAAGCCGTGATCCCAATGCATCACTCTTGGATGAATATGTTCGGGTAGTTCGAGAAAGCAGGCCTGAAGCATTTATTCTTGAAAATGTTCAAGGTTTAACCTACAAGACCCACAAAATTCAGCTGGACCGGCTACTTTCGAGCCTGCGTGACCTTGGATACAACCCGCAATGGAAAGTTCTCCTGGCAGCCGACTACGGACTTCCTCAATTGCGGAGACGCGTATTTATCGTTGGTAGGCGTGATGGAAAAGCTTTCGAGTTTCCCAAGTCAACGCATTCCGGCTGGAGCGAACGAGATAAATTCGTGGAGGCCGGTAAGCTTCCGTACTTCACTGCTGGACAAGCCCTGAAGGACTTATCATACAACCCACCCGAGCCCGGTGAAATTGTAGAAGGGGAATATGGGGAACTAGCGGCTGAAATTCCCCCGGGCCAGAACTACCTCTGGCATACGGATCGGTATGGAGGGCGGGATATCTTCAAGTGGCGGAGTCGCTACTGGACTTTCTTGCTCCGCCTTGATCCTGAACGCCCCTCCTCGACGATTCAAGCGCAACCCGGACCTTGGGTCGGGCCGTTCCATTGGGAAAATATCCATAATGAAGCTGGCGACCTACGAGCACGGAGGCTTCGAATTCCAGAGATCCTAAAACTGATGACGTTCCCCCCGGATTTCGTGATACCGGGATCAAGAATAGAAGCCCAAAGGCAGCTTGGTAACGCGGTCCCAGTTGAACTGGGAAAGGTCGTTGCCCGCGCTGTACTCGAGCAGCTCGGCTACTTAGAACCGTTCGAAAGCACACCCCTTACGAGCGCATACCAACCGTCCCTTTTATGATTCACCAGAGGCATGGGCACGATTACTGTCATGCAGCAGCTAGAGGTCCGATGTTCATTTCGAACGTGAAGGGACAACAGGTCACTTCCTTGCTGTGGTGAGCAATGACCGCAGTAATGAAGTGTCCTCAATGCAACTCGGGGCAATGCGAATGCGCGTTGCTGTTCTTCTTGATACCGCATCATGTTGTCGGTGGCCAGGCTCTGGTATATTGTCCAGAATGGGGATACGGATTGATAACGTGAATGCTAAGCTTCGTCTGCAGGAAGCGGCCGATTGGGCCAATTCAGACCTGCCCGTCAGCGCTTTTTGGTATGACGCCACCGAATATGCGTTCGGGATGCAGTCCAAAACCTACGCCACCGCCTTGGGTACAGCTCTTCTTGCTCGATCAGTCGACGACAGGATCGACCCTCTCTCGATCAAGTCGAGTTATTCGGATTCGTCGTATAGCTTAAGGAATCTTGCCCACACCGTACTGGTACCCAGCGCCATAGAGATGAATTTCTCACTTCGAGTTACTGGTCGTGAACCGATCAACAATCAGCCTTTTTTTCGGTACGACCACATGGATTTAATAGATCGTGTTCGCAATCTTCCTGAACATCAGCAATTTCTCAAGAACCTCAGGAATCTGTCCACTGAAAATGCTAGTTCATCTGTTGAAGCTCTGGCGTCTTTTTTGCGCTTTGCCTTCATGGTACACCGAGAAAATTACCGTGCTTATTTCGCCCCATCTAATGGTGTTTCCTTCAATCACGCCCTCTCAGTTATCCGTGTTTTTACCTCACGTGCCGCCCTTGAACGGCCTAAGCGCCTTCAGGCTCTAGTAGCCGCGATATTAGACATGGCGTATGACAGTATTCTGACGAGAAGATTGAATGACCCCTCACGGGACTTTCCTGGTGATATTCAGCTACTCGCTGATGGCATTCCGCAACTGTCGGTAGAGGTACGCGGAAAACCGGTTACGGCAGTCGAGATAATGGCGTTTGTGCAGGCGTGCCGGATGCATGGAATCCATAAGTCCTGCGTCGTGATCGATGCTTTTGATCACGCGAACTTAGATAAATCTAGTCTAATTGAGTCATCTGCTCATACGGACGGTGTCTCGTTAACACTTTTTGAAAATTTAGTTGAGTTTTTCGTATACATTGTAAATATGACATCCATGTCCCACGCGTCCGCGATTGATAGCTTTTTGACAGCGGCAGAGGTGCGACTTCGTGAGGTAGAAGTCGATGTGAGTTCGTTGGCAGAGTGGTCTGACCTCACTGCGCCTTCAAATACGTAACACCAGAACCGACTTGTAGAAGGCTTTCCCGGTCACCCTGCGCCTCCCCAAGCGCTTCCCTGAGGACTGCCAGCGCGATTATCTATAGGTGCCGACAACATTGTCGCGCCCCAGCATAACGACCGCGCCGCCGTTGGCCCCGTAGCCTGGCCGCAGGCGACGCCCTCGGTGTCGGCTACAAGTTCGGCGCGGCGCCCTGCCCGGCAGCGCGGAGGCCACAGTGAAGGGCGGCGGACCATTCGGGTTCGATCCGGCCGAGACATCTCCATGGCCATCCCAGCGGCACTGGACGCCGCAGGCCGACGGGCAGGGGCCGAGGGACTCCGCCATGCGGATCCAGACCCAAGCGCCAACCGCCCTTGGATGGCGAGGAATGAGTGCGGATTGTTTTCGATTTCCATCTCACATGGCAAAGGCGATCGTTGTCAGCGTCTGAGAAGTTCATACCGGCTCCAGGAGTGGTGTCACTGCTGTCGGCCCAGGCATCTAGAGCCGCAGTCCTGCTGTGCATAAGCCTTGCAAAGACTCCTACCGGGGTCGGGGGACGTCTACCGGGCGAGTTCATTCCCCGGTTGAAGTCCCTCCTCGTCCCGGAGCCCAGTGGACTCCCTCCGGACAATCCGAAACCCCGCCTTCACCGTCCGCGGCGCCGCAGGCTCCCTCTTCTCCCCGATCCGCTCCACCAAAATCTGCACCGCAGTCTTGGCGATCTCATCCCGACCGGATCCACCGTCGTGAGCGAGGGTAAGGAGAAACGCCCCTCGTCGATATTTTCGAAGCAGCCGATCACAGCCACATCCTTCGGGCACGCTCAGGCCCTCCTGCACCAGTCGGCGCAGGGCGACCAGAGCCAGCGAATCATTCAGCGCAAAGACGGCATCAAACCGGACACCGCGGCGGCACAGGTCCCTAATAGCAGCGAATTTGGTTTCCCGCCCCCAGCGGGCCACCCGCTCCGAATTAAAGGCAATGCCCGCCGCCGCAAGCGCCTCGCGGTAGCCGCGCTCGCGCAGGCTCGCCGAACTGGCAGCGTCCTCCGAGACCTCGGGAGCACCCACCAGGGGATCCGGGTTCGACCAAGATCCAGCAGGTGCTCGACGGCGGCCGCGCCGAGGACATATTGTGCATGGTGACGTGGTCGGTCGGGCCACCGAAAATCCGCTTCCCCAGCAGTACCAGGGGCTCATTCACCGCGAGGGTGCCGGCGTCGTCCTGCCCCAGCGCCGCAGGGCTGAACAGGATGCCGTCCACAAAGCGCAGCCACCCGCCGGACAGAGCTTCAAGCTCAAGTTTGCGCGCTCACCGTTGATCTGTTCAATCAAAACCCAGAGACCCTTTGTCGCAGCCGCCCGAATAATGGAATCCGCCAGCTCTGCAAAGTAATTCTCCCGGATTGAGGGAACGGTCAGCCCCATGACTCCGGTTTTACCGGACCGCAATCCGCGCTCTGACAGGTTGGGCCGGTATCCCAGCTCCTCAATAATCCGACTCACACGGGCCTGCGTTTCCGGTTCCACCTTGGGATTGTCGTTAAGGACGTTCGAGACCGTCTTGATGGAAACACCGGCGGCGCGGGCAACATCGTGAAGCGTGGGATTCATGTCCAGAAGACAACCTTTCCTGCCCTGCGGCCTGTCCGGCTCGAGCGTGTTCAAATCCTAGCCGCACAAAAAACATCGTCTAAGACTCTTGACGCCTCAACCAACCCCGGTCTAGCGATCCGGTACAATCTTGTACCTCACCCAGCGGCGGCAGACCACTTTCTACCCGTTCGCCATCACCTCCCAGGGGCGACAGGGCGACAGGGCGGAAAATACTTCAGGTTCTGACTAAAGATGCGGTTGGACTGGCACTTAAGCCTGCATCGCCCAGGCGAGCAGATCACCGCAGTCGCCGTCACGACGCGACATGTCTTCAGGGGTAGCGACACATCATGCGTGATGCTCTCGAAGGCCGTCTCCAGCTCCTGATTGGTAGCGAGCAGTCCTACCAACTCGTCGTTGCCCGGTGGAGGCCTCCCGCCAGAAATTTCGGCTCTCCCCCATGGACGTTTAGCAAGGCCCGTAAACTCAAAGGCTGTTTCTGCGTCGAACAAACATGACTCAACTCCCAAATACGGGCTGCGACTCGATGTACACCAGATCGCTGGAAAGAGCCGGATATTTTTGGACTCAGCAGCGAGTAAACTCATGAAAACCGCACCGATGGATGTGCCGGTGTTCGTATACGCCGATTTTAGAAACGGACATTTGGGGATGCTTCGCAGGGCTGAAAACGTACGATTCACTCATCAACCTGGCTTCTGGACAGGGAAGGGGCCTGCTGCACTGACCATCGGAAAACGTACTTATCTTCTACGCAAAATGTCGAAGGCCGACTTTCAGCGCCGTTTGGATGTTCAGCTCAGACGTCCTCGTCTTGTGGCAACAGTGAACGGCAAAAGATATTGGCATTACAAAAACAGGTTCTACTGGGAAACTGACGTGTTACGGTCCGAGGAAGTTCATGCTCTGATAACTACGAGTGAACAACGGAAGAACCTTCAGATTGAGCGGGCGCAAGCAACCGTAGCCATGGGTTCCCAACCGCGAGTGTCCACCGCTCGAAAACGCATTCCAGACGACGTAAAACAGTACATTTGGACACGCGATGCGGGACAGTGTCAGAGCTGTGGATCGGTCGCCGAGCTCCAGTTTGACCACATATTCCCGGTATCTAAGGGCGGAAGCAACAACGTCGAGAACCTCCAGATATTATGCGGGCCATGCAACCGGTCAAAGGCCGCGGGGCTTACCACCCGCCGTTGAACGGCGACGCCAATGGAACCCGGTCATCATCACTGATATCCACTGCTAGGTGCTCGATTCGGCATAGTTTTACCAACTCCGGTCGACCACGTGGGATCAGGCCTGATAATCCGAAGCCCGGCCGTCACTGGCCCGGAGCATCTGCGCGGGACTAGAAGAAGCCGCGGGGGCTGGGTCGCCGGCTTCCCGCTCACGGCCGATTGGCAGCTGAATCACGGCGTGACGCGCCCTGCCCCCGAGCGTGAACCTGGGCGAAACCCTGCCCTGCCGGTTTGTTGTGCCGATTTCCGCGGCTCCATTGGCACCGTCCCTAGTCACACTTTCGGCGCAGAAACAACAGCAGTTCCGCCGACCCGACCGAAATCCGTCCATAACGGTTGATCATTGCCAGGCATCCCCTTAGCGTCCCTTCTACACTCGCGCCGCCGCATCACCACTAGGTGCGGCACAGACACGGCTGAGTGCCCGGCTCGATGACGACCGGGCACCACCAGCTGCAACACCGCATGTTTCCGATGCGCTGATTACGAGCAGCACCCCGCCGCGGCCAGAGGTGGCCGCGGCCCGTATGAGGGATCATCCATGCAGATAAGGAACAAAACCGCCACAACCCTTCTCGCCTCCATAGCCCTGCTGGGCGTGGCCATCTCACCGGCCACCGGATACCGCGGTGACGCGCCCCCGGGCAGCAAACTGCCAAACCTCCCTGCCCCTGCCGAGTACTTTGGCTTCGAAATGGGCGACGAAGGGAGGCTCGCATCATTTGCGGACATCAGCGACTATTTCGAGACGATTGCCGCGCAGTCCCCGGAAGTCGACTACGAAGTGGTGGACCGCACCACTGACAACAACGAATATCCCATCCTTCGGCTGAGCAGCGAGGAGAACCTGCAGCGGCTGGATGAAATCCTTGCCACCAATGAAAGGCTCGCCGATCCCGACGCGATGGCCGCCGAGGCCGCCGCCGCCGGAATGGAAGAAGAGGACTACGCGCGCAAGGTCGCCGCGGGGACCGTCCCGGTCTATTACATTGAGGCGTCCATCCACGCAACGGAAGTTGGAAACACGCAGGCGCTGGTCGACGTCGTCCACCGCCTGGCCACCGAAGACTCCGCCGCCATGAACAAGATTCTGGACGAGATGGTGGTGCTGATCGTCCCCTCCGCCAACCCCGACGGCCAGCAGATGGTGGTGGACTACTTCAACGAGACCGCTGGCACGGCCTACAACCGGGTGTATCCGGATCTTTACCACACCTATGCGGGGCACGATAACAACCGTGACTGGTTCATGTTCACGCAGAAGGAATCCCGGACCCGGGTGATGCTGGAGCAAAAATACCGTCCCGTGGTCCAGCACTATATGCACCAGGCCGGGACCAACAGTCCCCGGATCTGGACCCCGCCGTATGACGAGCCGCTGTCCACGGCCGTGGATCCCATCGCCATCTCCTCCTCGAACGCGCTGGGCCAGTTCACCCAGCGTGACCTCGTGGCCCAAGGCCTGAAGGGCGTGAAGTCCGACGACGCGTACGGCATTCTCTGGAACGCCGACGTCGCCGGCTACGGCACGTTCCTGGGCACCTCCACCTTCCTGACCGAGATTGCTTCCGTTAGCGAGCTGGCCTATCCCTTCACCGGGGACGGCGTGCTGGAACCGGTCGACAAAACCATGCGCTCTCCCCTGCCGTACGATTCCGACATCTGGACGCTGAAGCAGATTGTCCAGTACGCCACTGCGGCGGCCTTCTCCGGAATGAACACGGTCGCTTCGGATCCCCAGTCCTGGCTGCTGAACAACCTCTACCGGGTGAACAGGAACAGTGTTGACTGGGAGGGCGGCCCGTACGCCTATGTGGTGCCCAGCGGTCAGCGCGACCCCTACGCCGTGTATGACATGATGCGGATCTTCGACATCGGCGACGTCGAAATCGAGCAGGCCAAGGCTCCCTTCACCGCCGAGGGCCAGGAATTCGCCGCCGGTTCCTACATCCTGCGGACCCAGCAGCCGCTCGGCCGCTGGGTGGACCAGCTGCTGCGCATCGACGAGTATCCGGACAGCGCCCGCAAATGCGACGACTGCCCGCTGATCATGCCGTACAGCGAAACCACCGACAACATCGGCCTGTTCATGGGCGTGAATGTTGCCGCAGTTCAGGAGCCCTTTGAAGCCGCGACCCGGCAGGTGCGCGAGATCCGGCAGGAGCGGGTTCAGATGCCCCGTCCGCCGGGTCGAGACGGTGCCTACATTCTCAGTGCCGAGTCCTACGGCCTGGGCCGGATTATCGACGAGCTGCAGGACGCAGGCGTGGATGCGTACCGTGCTGCCGGTCCGATCACCGTGGACGGACGGGAATTCGCTCCCGGTGCGCTGATGGTTCCCGCCGGCGAGCGCGGTGCCCGCGGTACGCTCACCCGTGCCATCCGCGAGACCAGCCTGCCGGTCTACGCCACGGCGCAGATGCCGGCAACCGACGCGGTCAAGCTCGCGGAAAATACCCGGATCGGCCTGGTCCGGGGCGCCAACAACATGCCCGGCGGCTGGTTGATGTGGATGATGGACCAGTTCGGCACGAACTACGAAGTGGTCGAAGCTGCGGACTACGCCAATCTGTCCGACAAGTTTGATTCCATTGTGCTCGCCCCGGGAATCTCGACCGAACGGCTGACCACCGGGCTGGACACCACCAAGTACCCGGAGGAATTCGCGTGGGCTGCAGGGGTGCCGGATGCACCCCAGAAACTCGCCGAGTTCGCCGCACAGGGCGGCAGCATCCTGGCGCTGGGCTCCTCGTCCCTCACCGCGGCCTCAGCCATGAGCCTGCCGGTGGAGAACATCACGCCGACGGACCGCGCGTCGTTCATGGTTCCCGGCGCACTGCTGGCCCAGAACTACGACACCTCCGCTCCCGCGGCCTGGGGTATGCCGGCCTCATGGCCCACCTGGTTCAACAACGACGCCGCCTTCCGCCTCACCGGGGAGGGAACCTCGGTTTCGCAGTACCCGGCCGAAGGCAACCCGCTGGTCAGCGGCTATGCACTGGGCGCAGAAGCGATCAACGGGGCAACGAACATTGCCTCGTTCGACGTCGGCGAGGGTGACGTGACCATCGCCGGCGGGCACATCACCTTCCGCACCTGGCCGCGGGCTTCCTGGACAGTGGTCACCAACGCCATCTACAACGGCGCGGGCACCGAACTGACCGCCGAGGAAATGGCAGGAGTGTTCGGAAAAGGCGGCCGCTAGCCAGCAGCCGGAAAGGGTTCCCGGGCCGGGGACGCATCCTCGGCCCGGGAATTCCCCCGTCCGCACCGCCGTCGTAGTTCCAATCCCCCCTTCCCGCGCTGGTCACGGCTAGGCTGGCGCTGAAACATGCATCCGCCCGCAGCGGGCGGGCACACCGCGAGCGCCGTCACGGCGACATGTCTCTAGGGGGAACAACATGAGTGAACCGACGCAGCCCAACAACCAATCCGGGAACAACCCCGGACCGTGGAATCCCGGCCAGCCGGCGCCCGGTCAGGGCGGACAGCCGGGCCAGCCCGGACAGCAGGGCCAGCCCGGACAGAACCAGGGCGGACAGCCCTACCCCGGCACCCCGGGCAACTACAACTACCCCGGATCCGGCTCCCCGGCACAGGGCAACTACGCCTACCAGGGCAACCCCTTCGGGCAGACGTCACCGGCCGAAGACCCCGCCCGACCCAAGCAGGTCAATCAGGCGTTCTGGCTGCTGATCGCGAGCGCAGTCCTGGGGCTCATCGCCCTGCCGCTTGCCCTGGTGTACGTGAACTCCCCCGAATATCTCGACACCATGGAAGAAACGCTGCGGAACGCCGGACTGGATGTCGATTCCGAGTCCCTGGCCAACGGTGTTGCCGCCGGCACCGTAACAGCCGTGTTCTCCGGCATCCTGGGCCTGGCAGTTCGGGTGGCGCTGGCCTTGCTGGTGCGCGCCGGATACAACTGGGCACGCATCGTCATCACGATCTTCGCCGTTTTCTCGCTCCTTGGACTCATCGGCCTGTTCTCTACCGGGACGCTCTCCGGGATCCTCACGCTGCTGGCCACCCTGGCGACCATTGCCGCTGTCGTGCTGCTGTGGATGAAGCCGTCCGGCGAATATTTCACCAAGAAGAAGGCCTACCGTCAGGCCAAGAAGTTCGGCAACTACTCGGCGTAGTTCAGATCAGTTGCAGGGAGGGGTGCCGGCTGTCCGCAGCCGGCACCCCTCCTTTCTTGTCTGACTCCGCTTACCCCACAACCCGTTTGGCGGCCTGTCTAAACGGCCCCTCACCCGCAAACGCATACTTCGCAAACCGCTCCCCGATCAGCCGGTGTGTGGCGCTGTCCGGATGGAGCGCATCGGGCAGCGGATGCTCGTCGGCATCGGCCGCACTGTACAGTTCAGTCCCGTCCAGGTAGTACAGGTTCGCGTCCTCGGACCGGCGCTCCACCAGGGACGCCAGCGCCTCGCGGATCACCCGCAGCGTCAGCTGACCGGCAGCCACACCCTCCGGCGACCCGGTCGCAATGAACTTCACCTGGTCCGTCGCGAACGACGCCGGATCAAAGGCGCCGGGCCCCGGAGTGTCCTCATGGATCCCGCAAAAAATCGGCGCCACGAGCAGCAGCGGCGTCTCCGGATGCCCTTCGCGGATGGTGTCCAGGAACCCGTGCACCGCGGGCACAAACGCACGCAGCCGCATCGCGTCCAGGTTCACCACGTTGATGCCCAGCTTCACGCTGATGATGTCGGCGGGGGTATCGCGCATCACCTGTGCGGTGAAGGGGTCGACGACGGCGCTTCCGCCCAGGCCCAGATTGTGCAGTTCCACGCCGCCCAGCTGCGCCGCCACGGCGGGCCAGATGCCCGACGGCGTTGCCGCGTTGGATCCGTGGCTGATGGAACTGCCGTGGTGCAGCCAGACCGACCGATTAGAGCGGTGTGGCTCCACCGGCGCATCGCTGCGCAGTTCCACCAGCTCCACCGACTCGTTGTGGGGCAGCCAGATTTCCACCAGCTTGGACCCGGCCGGCAGCCGGGGAAAGACGCTGGTGTGCGAGGGTCCCTCCACCTGCCGGGTTGCCCCGGTGGACATGTTCACTTCGGTGTACGAGCCTCCGGTGAGTTCGTCACTGTGCACCAGCTCGCCGTCGGCCGTCAGGTCTACGTGGCCGCGCGGCCGGTCGGTCCCGAGGTAGACCACCCGGGTGGGATGGATGACCAGTTCCAGCTGCTCCGCCGTCGTGGAGAAGACCAGCCGGACGCCGGAAGGCTGTGACTCGGCCATCAGCAGCTGCGGGTCCGGGAAACGCGTGCGCACCGGGGCGGGCAGGCGGTGCGGCCGGACTCCCCGCGGAGTTGTTTCGAGTTCCGCGGCCCCGTGAACGAGTTCGGGAGCAATGACAGTGGAAATCATGGTGCCTTTCATGAGGGGTCAGGGGATTGCAGACAGGCAATGTTAGTGCATCCGGCCGCGCGGCCTTTCCGGCAGGGAACAGAGCAGGGAACCTGGCAGCAGAACTGGCGGGAGAATTATGACCCGCCTGCGGACCGCCGGTAACTGCTGGCCGTGAAGCCAAGGACCTCACGGAACGCCGCCGCCAGATGCGCATGATCGGCGTAGCCCAGTTCCGCGGCGATGTCCGCAATCGGAGTTTCCGGATTCAGCCGCACCCGTTCCGCGGCCTCCTGCAACCGGTACCGGCGGATCATGGCCAGCGGAGGCAATCCCACATGCCGCCGGGCCAGTCTCTGCACCGTCCGGGCGGAGACTCCAAGTTGCTCGGCGGCCTGATCCACCCGGAGCAGGGATGTGTCCGCCTGGATAACGTCCTCCAGCCGGTTGGCCAGCAGTGCGTCGGTGCCGGGGACAGGGACGTTGTCTTCGAGCCAGCGTGCTGCCGCCGCCACCGCGGCAGCACGACGGCGGGACGCGGCGCCGCCGTCGTCGCGGGCTTTGCTGTCGGGGTCGTCGTCCTCCGACATGGCAGCTGAGACAGCCGCCAGCAGCTCCGGAGCCTCCCCGGGGATTTCGATGTCGCGCAGACTCCCCGGGTCCTGGACGAACACCGGAACCGCCGCCGGACGCAGCAGCATCCCCACCGCCCAGCCCCGCCCGGACAAATCACGGAAGGAACGCCGGGTCGCCGGGCCGGACAGCGTGACGCCGTCGGGCTGGACCACGAGGTTCAGCGCCGGAAAAGGAAGGACTTCCTGCCGGGACACCCGGCCCGGTGCGAGGTTCCACTCCGGAATCCAGAACCAGCGCACCCGGTCCGCGAGCTCCTCCGCCGGCAGAATACGGTGGAAAACAGGCAGCCGCGCCGGATACAGCGTGCCCCGCCACTGCTCCTCCACCGCTCCCCTTCCGTTCCTGTTACTGCCCGATTTGTACCTGTCGCGAATCTTCAAGCCCGGCCCCGGGGACGCTGCCTACGCTGACACCATGACTACAACAAACAGCCCCAATTCAAGCCCAAGCTCCCCTTCAACCACAGAAACATCCAACACCGCGGCTTCCACCCCGGCCTCTCCCGCCTCTCCCACGGCCGGCGTCACCGGTGACCACACCACCGGCGGCATTCCTCACGGCGTCACCGCACTGACCCCGTTCCTGGCCGTCCCGGATGCCCGTGCCGCCATCGACTTCTACAGCGATGTCTTTGGCGCCCGGACGGTGGACGTCACCGAGATGGGAGGTGTGGTGGTGCACGCCGATCTGGACTTCGGCAGCGGCCGGTTGCAGCTGGGGGAACCGAACCCCCAGTACGGGCTGGTTCCGATGCCGGCCGGAGACGAAGACTGCTATTCGATGGGACTCTACTGCGCCAACGTCGATGAAACGGTGGCCAGGGCCGAGGCTGCCGGTGCAACCATCCGTGAACCGCTGAGCACGTTTGTTTCCGGGGACCGGTTCGCGAGTATCCGTGACCCGTTCGGCGTGCGCTGGTCGATCATGAGCCGGGTCGAGGACCTGTCCGAGGAGGAGAGCGCACGTCGCGTTGCCGAATGGGCGGCCGAGCAATCCGGGTAGGAACCGGTCGGGTTAGGAATCCTGCCCTTCGATGCTGATCATCCAGCTGGTGCCGAACTTGTCATTCAGCATGCCGAACATGTCGCCCCAGGGTGCCTTTTCCAGGGGCAGTGTCATCTGGCCGCCGTCGAGCAGCTTGTCCCAGTAGCCGCGCAGCTCCTCGCCGTCGTCGCCGCTCAGGGAAATGGAGTAGCTGCTGCCCTCATCCAGCGCCATGCTGGCCGGAGTGTCCGAGCCCATCAGGACAAACCCCTTGTCCGTCTTCAGGGACGAGTGCATGATCTTGTTGGCCTCGGCGGGGTCTTCGGCCATGTTCATGTCGCCGAAGGTGCTGCTTTCCAGGGTTCCGCCGAACACGCTCTGGTAGAACTCCATCGCCTCCCGGGCATTGTCGCGGAAGCTGAGATAGGGATTCATGGTGCTGGACATGGTGATCTCCTTCTAACTCGTTGCGGTCGGATACCCAGCCAGATTAGGCGCGGCACGCCCGGCCCGGAAGGGTGTCCGCAAACCCGGAAAACCAACCACGCGAAACCCCCAAAGAGGCGGCGGCCGGCTCCCAAGGAACCGGCCGCCGTCGTCGTTCAGTAAAGAGACTTAGCGCGCACTCTTCCGCCGGCTGAAGCCGAACGCCACCGCTGCCAGCAGCACGAGACCCTTGATGACCTGCTGCCAGGCGGCATCCACGGACAGGATGGACAGGCCCTGGTTCAGCACGCCCATCACCAGGCCGCCGATCACGGCACCAATCACGGTGCCCACACCACCCTGCACCGAGGCCCCGCCGATGAACACGGCGGCAATCGCATCCAGCTCAAAGCCGCTGCCGGCCGAGGCCACCGCTCCCCCGGCCCGCGCCGTGCTGACCACGCCGGCCAGCCCGGCCAAAAAGCCCATGTTCACAAAGATAAAGAAGTTCACCCACTGCGTTTTCACGCCGGACATCATAGCCGCGTTGAGGTTCCCGCCCATGGCGTAGATGTGCCGGCCAAACACGGTGCGGGTCAGCAGGAAGGAATACGCCAGCACCAGCACGGCCAGGATGATCAGGATGATCGGCGTGCCGCGGTTGTAGGCCAGCAGATAGCACAGGTACATGATCGCCACGATGGCCAGGGCAATCTTGAACCAGAAGGACAGGGCCCGCTCGCGCGGCAGCCCCAGACGCGCCAGGTCAGCGCGTCCCTTGACCTGCTGGACAATCAGCCCGATGGAGGCCACCGCTCCGATGCCCAGGGTGACCAGGTCCGGGGTGCCGGTGGAGGGCAGGGTTCCGTTGCCGATCGCCACGAACGGGCGGGGCAGGCCGCTGACCGTGCCGCCGGTGAGCAGCACCAGGGCCAGGCCGCGGAAAATCAGCATCCCGGCCAGCGTGACTATGAAGGCAGGTATCCCCACAAACGCCACCCAGAATCCCTGCCAGGCACCAATCAGGGCGCCGACGGCGAGCGCCAGGACAACGGCTCCCCACCAGGGCAATCCCCAGTCATTCATGGACAGCGCCGCCACCGCACCGACCACCGCGACCACGGAACCCACGGACAGGTCGATGTGCCCGGCGATAATCACCATGACCATGCCGATGGCGAGGATCAGCACATAGGCGTTCTGCTGGATGAGGTTGGATACGTTGCCGGGATAGAGCAGGCGTCCCCCGGTGAGGATCTGGAACAGCACAATGATGACGACGAGCGCGGCAAGGATGCCGTATTGCCGAAGGTCAACGCGCGGCCGGCGCTTCTGTGCCGGTTTGGGGCTCGGTACCGGAGCCTTCTCCGGGGCGGTGGTGGTCACGAGGCTTGTGCTCCTTGGGGTCGGGCGGCGGTCATGTGGCGCATCAGTTCTTCCTGCGTGGCGTCGGCGCGGGGCACTTCGGCGGTGAGCTTGCCTTCGGCAATGGTGTAGATGCGGTCGGCAAGGCCGATCAGCTCCGGCAGTTCGCTGGAAATGACAATGACGGCTTTGCCCTGGGCCGCCATCTCGTTGATGATGCCGTAGATTTCAAACTTGGCGCCGACGTCGATGCCGCGCGTCGGTTCGTCGAGGATCAGCACGTCCGGACCGGAATAGATCCACTTGCTGAGCACGACTTTCTGCTGGTTACCGCCGGACAGGTTTCCCACAATGGAGGACACCGTGGGCGTCTTGATGTTCATCTGCTGCCGGTACTCGTCGGCCACGCCGTATTCGCGGTTGCGGTCGATGATGCCGATCTTCGCGAGCTTGCGCAGCGCCGCGGCGGAGACATTGACGGTGACGCTGCCGATGAGGTTCAGCCCATACCGTTTCCGGTCCTCGCTGACATACGCCAGGCCGTTGCGGATGGCCTGCCCCACCGTGCGCGTGGTGATCTCCGTGCCGTCCTTGTAGACGCGTCCGGAAATCCCGGATCCGTAGGAGCGTCCGAAGATGCTCATCGCCAGCTCCGTGCGGCCGGCCCCCATCAGCCCGGCAAAGCCCACAATCTCACCGGCGTGGACGTTGAAGGAGGCGTTGTCCACCACCACCCGGTCGGTGTCCACGGGATGGTGCACCGTCCAGTCCTCCACCCGGAATTTCTCCGCACCGATGTCCGGCTCCCGGTCCGGAAACTGGCTGTCCAGCGGCCGGCCCACCATGGCCCGGATGATCCGGGTTTCAATGTCGTCCGTGTTCTCCACCGGAAACGTGTCGATGGTCTGGCCGTCGCGGATGACGGTGACGATGTCCGCGATGGCGCGGATTTCCTTGAGCTTGTGGGAAATGATGATGGAGGTGATGCCCTGCTCGCGCAGCTGATCGATCAGCCCGAGCAGGTGCGCTGAATCGCCGTCGTTCAGGGCCGCCGTGGGCTCGTCCAGGATGAGGATTTTCACTTCCTTGGACAGGGCCTTGGCGATTTCCACCAGCTGCTGCTTGCCCACGCCGAGTTCCAGGATTTTGGTGGCGGGGCTTTCGTCCAGGCCCACGCGCTCCAGCAGGGCCGCGGCCTGCAGATTGGTCTGGTTCCAGTCGATCACGCCGCCGCGGGAAACCTCGTTGCCCAGGAAGATGTTCTCGGCAATGGACAGGTACGGGCTGAGCGCGAGTTCCTGGTGGATGATCACGATCCCGTCCCGCTCACTGTCATTGATCGTCCCGTAGGAGACCTGCTTGCCCTCCAGCGAGATGGTGCCGTCGAAACTGCCGTGCGGATACACGCCGCTGAGCACCTTCATGAGCGTGGATTTACCGGCGCCGTTTTCGCCGCAGATGGCGTGTACTCCGCCGCGCTCAATGTCCACCGAAACGCCGTCGAGCGCTTTAATGCCGTTGAACTCCTTCACAATGCCGTCCATGGAGAGGATGACGTCATTCATGCCGTTCTCGTTTCGCTGCAGAAGTGGAAGCCCGACGGCGGGGCGCGGCGGAACCGCGCCCCGCTGCCGGGCAATAGCCGGAACGGGTTAGAGCCCGATGTCCGATGCGGAAACGAAGCCGGAGTCCACCAGGGTGCTCTGCACGTCATCCTTGACCACAACCTGCGGCTCGAGGATGTAGGTGGGAACCACCTTGACCTCATTGTTGTAGGTCTCGGTGTCATTCACCTCCGGGTCCTCTCCGGCCACGATCGAGGCGATCATGGTGTCCACCTGGTCACCCAGCTGGCGGGTGTCCTTCCAAACGGTCATGGCCTGCTGGTCGGAGAGCAGCGCCTTGATGTTGGCGACGTCGGCGTCCTGGCCGGTGATCAGCGGCCAGTCGGTGCCGGGCTGGTAACCGGCGGACTGCAGCGAGGCTTCGATGCCCAGCGCCAGGCTGTCATTGGGCGAGAGCACGACGTCGACCTTGTCACCGCCGGTGTAGAAGGACTGCAGGCGGTTGTCCATTTCCGACTGGGCGTCCGCAGACTCCCAGCCCAGGATGCCGATGGAGGTCCAGCCGGCGTTGTCCGCCGGGGACTTGCCGGAGGGAACCACCAGCTGGCCGCTCTGAACGTACGGCAGGAGCACGTCCCAGGCACCGGAGAAGAAGAATGCGGCGTTGTTGTCATCCGGGCTGCCGGCGAAGGGCTCCAAGTTGTACGGGCCCTTGCCGTCGGCCAGGCCCAGCTGCTCCTCGATGAACTCGCCCTGGAGCTGCCCCACCTGGTAGTTGTCGAAGGTGGCGTAGTAGTCCACAGCATCGGTGCCGTTGATCAGGCGGTCATAGGCAATGACCTCCACGCCCTGGTCCTTGGCGCTTTCCAGCGTCGGACCGAGGGTCTTGCCGTCGATGGCGGCGACCACGAGGATCTTGGCACCGCCGGCCACCGAGTTCTGGATCTGGCTGATCTGCTGGTCGGTCTTGTTGTCCGCGTACTGCAGGTCAACGGCGCAGTCCTTGGCTTCGAGCTTTTCCTTCAGCCCCTCGCCGTCGTTGATCCAGCGCTCCAGGCTGCGGGTGGGCATGGAGATTCCCACGTTGCATTCGACGCCGCCGTCGCTCGCATCATCGGAAGCATCGTTGGAGCCGGCGGGGGCGCAGGCAGACATGCCTGCTGCGAGTCCGAGGGCTAGGAAGAGCGAAGAAACATGCTTGATTCGGGTCATGATTGGGCCTTTTGGAAAAGGATCCGGCTGGTGCGGCGGGCTTTCGGCTTAGCGCCGGCGGACGGCGGAAGGCCACAGCGGATTGCCGTGGTACTGGATCGGACGGATACAGCGCTGTAACACCCCGGTGGCGGAAGAACCGCCACCCATTTGCAGGCTGAGAAAACTTATCCGTCCGGACAACCGTCGGACAAGAGTAGTTATCCAATCGCAACGCGGCCCGCCCGGATTAGTGCGGGATGCGGACCGGCCCCTAGCAGTTGCCCGGCCCCCCGAGGGCCGGAACGGCAGGGCAGCCCACGGGTCAAAGAGGTCCGTATAACGAGAATTAGAGTGTAAAAAAATCTATTATTTATATGTCACTATTGAGAAATGACAAAATCAGAGCTTCCTGGGGGCAGCTCGCATATAGCTTCGCCCCAGCCGCAACAGCCGATGCCCGAAAACCACGGCAACGGGGCGTCACTGCCCACACTTTCACCTGAAACAACTAAGCCAAAGAAACAATCAAATATTGTTGGGCTCATCGCCCTCATCGCAGGAGTACTTGGTTTCATTTTCGCCTGCGTACCGGGCGCCCTTATCATCGGCTGGATTCTTTTGCCGATCGCTTTCATCCTGGGCCTTGTGTCCCTCTTCCTCAAGAACAAGTCCAAGTGGATGGGTATTACAGCGCTAGTCCTTTCGATCGTGGGAACGATCGTCGGATTCATCGTATTCTTCTCGGTTGTCTCGGATTCCTTCGAGGAAGCTGTTGGCAGCGGCGACACCACCGTCGTCCAGCCGTCAGATGGCACCGCAGCCCAGGAAGGGGCGGCTGAGGAGGAAGGCGCAGAGGCCGGGACGCGCGCAAATCCGTACTCACTCGGTTCGGTCATCGAGAACGAGGAGTGGCGCGTCGTCGTCAATTCTGTAGATCTGGCCGCTACGGATGCCGTCCTTGCTGCCAACCAGTTCAATGAGCCGCCCGCCGAAGGCTCGGAGTACATTCTGGTGAATTACTCCGCAACGTACCTCGGTGATGATCCCAACGGGCAGATGCCTGCCATGCTGTCCGTTGAGTACGTAACGGCGGACGGAACAACGGTAAACGGCTTCGACAGCATTGCCATCGCGCCGGAACCCATCGATACCACGAGCTCGCTTTACACGGATGGAACCGCGACAGGAAATGTCACCTTCACCGTACCGGCGGCTACAGCCGGACAAGGCGTCCTCGCTGTGCGGCCGGGAATGTTTGACGACAAGGTTTTCGTCGCAGTCCAGTAAGTAATAACCCTCTCGATTGAAATGAAGCCCCCGGTGATTTGCCGGGGGCTTCATTTTATAGATTAACGAGGTTATATCGGGAGTGCTCCAACGCGGACGAGGCTATGGTCCGAGCCGAGGCCGCTGGCGCGGTACTCCAGTCCGGGGCCGCTGTCGCCTGTGGCTGGCTACTGCCCCTTCGGCTGCCCGCGGACTGCGGACCACTCAGCATTCACCGGCGCGTCCGCCAGCGGTTCCCAGCCGTTGTCCGTCAGCAGCGAGGCCACAGTGTCCCGGTTGAGGTCGCGTTCCTGGCCTTCGATTCCGGAGGGATAGCAGACCCACAGCACTCCGCCGGGCTCCACTGCGTCTGCGGCAGAGGACAGGTCGTGTGCCAGATCCGCGGCCGAACCGGCAAACAGCAGCACGACGTCGGCCGGCATCAGCGAGCCCGACGCCGCCAAGTTCGCCTGGGCCGGCAGAAGCTCGGCAACTTCCGGACGATCCTGCGCGCCGTAGACCGTGACACGGTT
Organism: Arthrobacter sp. TJ-58; assembly: GCF_058269295.1. Taxonomy (NCBI): domain Bacteria; kingdom Bacillati; phylum Actinomycetota; class Actinomycetes; order Micrococcales; family Micrococcaceae; genus Arthrobacter; species Arthrobacter sp. TJ-58. The sequence goes on along the minus strand of NZ_JBZCNM010000003.1, from coordinate 43,963 downwards.
TTCCGGTGAAATTCCGAAGATTCGGGCGGCAGATGAGTCGGATGACATGTGGCGGAGCTCCATTCCAAGGGCGTGAGACTGCGTTGGTACAAGGTGTCCGGCGCTTACCGAACCACCGGATACTCCATTCTTTCAGGTTTGCCGAACCCGCAAATACGCACCGGAGCATCATCAGCACCGCTTCGGAGCTGAACCTTGCGGAAAGGGTAACCGGGCTTGCTTCCGCCCCTCATTCTGCGGTTTACCTCATTGTCACCGACAGCTAGTAATCTCGGGGAGACAATTCAATAGTTGGGGAAAATCTTGCACCACAGTATCGGCGGAGTTCACTGCTCTGCTTTTCGACATAAGCACCTTCCAGCGGCGTGCAAACCGTCCGTCATGGACCGATCCGCGCCTCCCGTAAAGAACCTCCCATGATCGGCGGAGCCAAAGCGGCCATCGCAGCCGCCGCCGTCGTTATAGCCGGCGGAACTACTCTGGCCATCGTTTCCACGGGCAATGCCGATGAGGCCGAAGTCATCCGGGTCATCGACGGCGACACCCTCGTGGTGGATTACGACGATCAGGAACTGACCGTCCGCCTGCTGAACGTCAACACTCCCGAGACCAAGGACCCCAACAAGCCCGTGGAATGCATGGGTCCCGAGGCCTCTGATTTCCTGACCCAGGCCCTGCCTGCCGGCAGCACGGTGACGCTGGCGTTCGACGTCGAACGCGAGGACCGTTACGGCCGCACCCTCGCGGCCGTGTATGACGACGACGATCTTCTCATCAACGCCGAGATTGCCCGCCGCGGGCTCGGGGTTCCCGTCACGTACGAGCCGAATGCCAAGTTCCGCCCTCCCGTGGACGAGGCGTATCAGGAAGCGCAGGAACAGGGTGTCGGGCTCTTCGCTGAAGACGTTGAGTGCACGGTTCCGGCCATGGTCACCGCTCTGGAAGACACAGCCGCCCAGGCTGCCGCAGAGGGAACAGGGTCCACGGCTGCATCCGCCGCGGCCGCTGCCACCGCCGTGTATGCGCTGGTCAAAACCGTCGATGACGGGTATGACGCCTTCGAGGCCGGTGCCAGGGAAGGCAAATCCATGGTTTGGACCGCGCTCTCAGCAGCGCAGCGGACCGATCTGCAGGCCCGGGTCTCCACTGCTCGGAGCACGGTGCATTCACGCCACGGCGAGCTGGCCACCCTGCAGCAGGAACGTCAGGGTGCCGAGGATGAAGTGATTCGGCAGGCGGCCGAGGCAAAGGCCGCGGCTGAGCGGCAGGCGGCCGAGGCGAAGGCCGAAGCCGAGCGGCAGGCTGCCGAGGAAGCCCGCAGGGCAGCCGAAGCCGCGCAGGCCGAAGCGGACCGGGTTGCCGCAGTACAGGCGGAAGCGGCGCGCGTCGCAGCTGAAGCCGAGGCCCGGCGGATCGCCGCTGCCCAGGCAGAGGCTGACCGGCAGGCCGCATACGTTCCGCCGGCGCAGCAGTACGTTCCCCCGGCACAGAACAGCAATCCACCCGGTTACACCGGTCCGCGCTGCTATGCGCCCGGCGGCAAAACCTGGCGTCCCTGCTAAACCGGCAACACCCCTGACCGGGTAACTGCTGGCGGCGCGGGTGAAGCGGAAAGCTAAACCCCCGCCGCCAGCATGGCGTCAATGCTCTCCGGTGACAGGGCATGCTGGATTGCCAGCATGCCCGCCCCCACCATTCCGGCGTCGAGCCCCGAGGCCGACTGCACAATCTGCAGGTGCTGCGTTGCCAGCGGCATGCTGCGTGAATAGATGACCTCGCGCACCCCGGCAATGAAGTGTTCCCCGGTCAGGGCCATGGATCCGCCGATGACGATCACCGCCGGGTTCATCATGCTCAGGCAGGCGGAGAGGACATCGCCCACGTCCCGCCCGGCCTGCCGGACCACCCGGACGGCTTCCGGGTTGCCCTGCTGCACCAAATCCACCACGTCGAGACTGTCCTCGGCGGCCCGTCCCAGCGCTTGCAGCTTCAGGGCCACCGCCGGACCCGATGCCACCGCTTCCAGGCACCCGTGGTTTCCGCAGCGGCAGGGCAGGTCCTCCCCGCGGGGCACCCGGATGTGCCCGATGTCTCCGGCCACTCCGTCCGCGCCGCGCAGCAGCGTTCCGTTGGAGATGATGCCGGCGCCGATGCCCGTGGCCACCTTCACGAAGATCAGGTCCTGGACGCCGGACCAGGCCAGCTCGCGCTCCCCCACGGACATCACGTTGACGTCGTTGTCCACCAGCACCGGTACCTCAAAGTGCCCCTGCAGATAGCCGGGGACATCAAAACCGTTCCAGCCGGGCATGATCGGCGGGTTGATCGGCCGGCCGGTGACTTGTTCCACCGGGCCCGGAACGCCGACGCCGATCGCCAGCAGGTCCGCCGCCGACCGGCCGGCCTGCTTCAGCAGCTCGTCCCCCAGTTCCGCCACGGCGTCGAGCACGGCTTCCGGACCGTCGGTGACCCGCACGTTCCGGGAGCCGTCCTGCAGGCGGATGCCGCCCAGATCGGTGAGCCCCACGCGCAGGTGCGAGGCACCGATATCCACGCCCAGCACCACTTTGGTTTCGGTGCGCAGCGCAAAGCGCGACGACGGCCGTCCGCCCGTGGAGACGGCGTCGTCCACCGGTGCCACCAGCCCCAGCGCCATCAGCGCTTCGACCCGCAGGGCGATGGTGGAGCGGGCAACACCGAGCACATCCGCGAGTTCGGTGCGGGTGCGCGGCCTGCCGTCGCGCAGCAGCTGGAACAGCTCGCTGGTCCCGGAGACGGCGGGCAGGGGCTTCCGAATATCGATCACCGTGCCATTCAAACACGACTGCGGGTGCCTTATGTCGACCGGCGGCCGAATCCCGGCATTCCATCGGCGGATACTGTTACTGTGACCGCAACCATGCCCGCTGCCCAGCCCAAGGAGAAACCATGACCACTCAAAAACCGCTGCGGATAGCCATGGTGGGCCACGGATTCATGGGGGCTGCGCACTCGCAGGGCTGGCGGGTGGCACCCCGGTTCTTTGACCTGCCGCTGCATCCGGAGATGGCGTTGTTGGTAGGCCGCGATGCCTCCCGCACAGAGGCTTCCGCCCAGAAATGGGGCTGGGCCGAAGTTTCCGCCGACTGGCGGGAAGCCGTCAGCCGGGACGATATCGACGTCGTCGACATTGTCACTCCGGGTGCCTCCCACGCGGAGATCGCCGTTGCCGCACTCGACGCCGGCAAGCACGTGCTCTGCGAGAAGCCGCTGGCAAACACCGTGGAGGAAGCCCGCGCCATGGCCGACGCCGCCGAGCGCGCTGCCGCCCGCGGCGTCCGCGCGATGACCGGCTTCACCTACCGGCGGCTGCCGGCCACCACCCACGCGAAGAATCTGGTGGCCGACGGCGCCATCGGCACGGTGCGCCAGGTCCGCGCCCGCTACCTGCAGGACTGGCTGGTGGATGCCGATGCTCCCATGTCCTGGCGGCTGCAGCAGGAGCACGCCGGATCCGGTGCGCTCGGCGACCTGGGCGCGCACATCGTGGACCTGGCCCAGTACGTCACCGGCCATCATCTGACCGAGGTCAGCGGCACGCTGCAGACCCTGGTTCCCACCCGTCCCCTTCCGGCGGACGACGGCGGTTCCGCCGGCAGGGCGCCTGTGACGGTGGATGATGCCGCCCTGTTCACCGGCCGCTTTGACGACGGCGTGCTGGGCACCTTCGAGGCCAGCCGCATGGCCACCGGCAGCAAGAACGCCCTGCAGCTCGAGATTTCCGGCAGCCTCGGCGCCCTCCGCTTTGACCTGGAAAACCTGAATTACCTGGACTTCTATGACACTGCGGCCGCCCCGGACCGCCAGGGCTTCACCCGGATCATGGTGACCGAACCGGAGCATCCCTACGTTTCGGCCTGGTGGCCCGCCGGCCATTCACTGGGCTACGAGCACGGCTTTGTCCACCAGGCCAAGGACCTGGTGGAGGCAATTGCCGCCGGCACCCAGCCCGCGCCGTCGTTCGCTGACGGGTTGCAGGTTCAGGAAGTGCTGGGAGCTGTGTCGCGAAGTGCGGACGAGGCGGGCAGCTGGACGCCCGTCCGCTAACCGCTGGCGGCTAAACGATGCCCGCGGACGCTGCGGGGCCGGAATTACTCGGCCAGCGGCGAGAGGACTTCCACCCGGTTGTTGAAGGGGTCACGGCAGTGGAACCGCTCATAGCCCTCAAAGGTGTGCCGTTCCTGCCAGGACACCTCGAACCCGCGGGATTCGATTCGTGCGCCCAGCTCTTCGAGTTCTTCAGCGGACGCTACCACCAGCGCCGGGTGGGCTTTCTGAGCCGGCACAAAGGGCGAGTCAACGCCCAAATGGATTTCAGCCACGACGCTGTCACCCTCAAAGGCCCGGAACCAGCAGCCGCCCCGGCCGGCCAGCGACGGCGGTTTGGGAACCTCGGTCAGACCCAGCGCTTCGGCGTAAAAGCTGCGCGCCTGATCCTCTCCGTCTTTCGGGATCGAGACCTGAACATGATGTAGCCGCATTGTTCCCCCGGGATTCGTGCTTTCTGAAGTGCTTTGGCGTGTGCCGCGGCGGATAAGGCCGCGGTCGCAATCATCATGGCACAGCAAGGCTCGCTGGACCTTGCCCCGGTAAAGCGGTTGACTGTGCCTATGCCTCTTACCGGTGAATACGCCCCCAGTGCCAGCAAGTTCGCCCGCGACCAGGCGGAACTGATCGAAAGCTCCGGCGGAACCGAGGGCACCACCCTCAACGGCCGCCCCGTCATCCTGCTGACGACAGTCGGCGCCAAGTCCGGAAAGCTGCGCAAGACGCCGCTGATGCGGGTGGAGCACGACGGCGACTACGCCGTCGTCGCTTCCCTCGGCGGCGCGCCCAAACACCCCGTCTGGTACTTCAACATCCTGGCCAACCCGCATGTGGAGCTGCAGGACGGTCCGCAGAAATGGGACATGCGGGCCCGGGAAATCACCGGCGCGGAGAAGGCCGCCTGGTGGGAGCGGGCAGTGGCTGCCTATCCCCCGTACGCGGACTACCAGGCCAATACGGACCGGGAGATTCCGGTGTTTGTCTTGGAACGGATGGAGCAGTAAAACTGCCATGCCGGTCATTGACCTGAACAGCGACGTCGGCGAATCCTTCGGCCACTGGCAGATGGGCGACGACGCCGCCATCTTTGAGTCCGTCTCCAGCGCCAATGTGGCGTGCGGCTTCCATGCCGGCGACCCCTCCACCATTGCGCGGACCTGCCGCGACGCCGCGGCCGCCGGAGTCACGATCGGCGCCCACGTCGCGTACCGGGATCTGGCCGGCTTCGGCCGCCGCTTCCTGGACTGCTCCTATACCGAGCTGTTCGACGACGTGCTGTACCAGCTCGGTGCACTGCAATCCCTGGCACGGGCCGCCGGCACCGAGGTCCGCTACGTGAAGCCCCACGGCGCCCTGTACAACACGATCGTCCGCCACAAAACACATGCCCAGGCCGTGGTGGACGCCGTCGCCGTCTTCGACAAGAGCCTTCCCCTGCTCCTGCTGCCCGGCGCCGTCGCACTGGATTTGGCAGGCGACGCCGGACTTCGGGGAGTTGCCGAAGCATTCGCGGACCGCAACTACAACGCGGACGGCACCCTGGTTCCGCGCCGCGAAGCCGACGCCGTCATTCACGACGCCGGCCAGGTCACCGCCAATATGGTCCGTCTTGCCACCGACGGCACCGTCACCGCCGTCGACGGCACAGTGCTGCCGATGAATGCCGCCTCCATCTGCGTCCACGGCGACACTCCGGGTGCTGTCGCCATGGCCCGTGCCGTGCGCTCCGGCCTGGAGAACGCCGGCATCACCATCCAGAGCTTCGTGTGAGGTCATCCCCGATCACCGGCATCCGCCCCGCGGGCACCCGGGCGCTGCTGGTGGAGCTGGATTCGCTGGCCGATGTCACGGCGCTTCATGCGGAGCTGAAGGCCCGCCCGTTCCCCGGGCAGGTTGATGTCCTCGCGGCCGCCGGCACCGTCCTGGTCCGGTTCGCGGGCCGGCGCGAGACGGTTGCCGCTGCCGGGCTCCTCGAGACCCTGGACCTGAAGCACGACGCCGTAATCCCGGACGCCCGCACGGTCACCATCGACGCGGTGTACGACGGCGCCGACCTCGCCGAGGTGTCCCGCCTCACCGGCCTGTCCCCGGACGCCGTCATCACAGCCCACACGGGCACCCCCTGGCTTGGCGCCTTTGGCGGCTTCGCCCCCGGCTTCACCTACCTCACCGGCGGCGATCCGACCCTGAGCGTCCCCCGCCGCGACAGTCCCCGCACTGTTGTCCCTGCCGGCTCCGTTGCCCTGGCCGGCGACTATTCAGCGGTCTATCCCCGGGAATCCCCGGGCGGCTGGCAGCTGATCGGCCGCACCAACGCCCCGATGTGGGACCTTTCCCGCCCCAATCCTGCCCTGATCCGCCCTGGCGACCACGTCATCTTTCACTCTGTCCGCGAACTCATCACCCCCTCCACCGGCGCCAAATCACCTCAAGCCACCGACCAGGCCGCGGACTCTGACCTCACCGCAACGTCAGGTTCCGAGGGGCTGGGTGGCCTCGTGAGTCCCGCATCGCCGAGCGAGGAACGAGCGAGGTGTCTAAGGGACGATGAGGCCGCCCTGCCCACCCAACGCAACCAGACATGGCTGGAAGTAGCCACCCCCGGCCTGCAGTCTTCGATTCAGGATTTGGGCCGCCCCGGCTATGCCGATCTCGGCGTATCCGCCGCCGGCGCCACTGACACCCGTTCCTCGCGCCAGGCCAACCGGCTGGTCGGCAACCCGCCCGAGGCGGCAGTGATCGTGAGCCCGTTCGGCGGCCTGGAGCTGACCGCCCACGGCGACGTGGTGCTGGCCCTGTCCGGCGCAGAGCTGCCCGCCGCCATCCGCTCACCGGCCGGCGACCACAACCGCCCCGCACCGCTGAACACTCCGTTTGCGCTGCTCAGCGGTGAAACCCTGTCGCTGGGTGCTCCGTACCGCGGAGTGCGCTGCTACCTTGCCGTCCGCGGAGGAGTTGACGTTGCCCCGGTCCTGGGCAGCCGCAGCACCGACACGCTGAGCGGTATCGGCCCGCCGCCCTTGGTTGCGGGGGTCCGGCTGCCGGTGGGGGAAGTTTCCCGCCTCGTCCCGGTGGGAGCTCCGGAACCCTCCGCGCTCCCTGACACCTTTTCCGCAACCGAGCCGGCACTGCTGCGGATCACGGCCGGTCCGCGGCAGGACTGGTTCGGCGCCGACGCCGTCGAGTCCCTCACCGGGCACCTTTGGCTGGCGACGAGCGAATCCAACCGGATCGGCGTACGTCTGGCGACCGATCCGAAGGACCCGGAGGCCCGCCCGCTGGTACGCGTCCGCGGCGGCGAACTGCCCAGCGAAGGCGTGGTGGAAGGCGCGCTGCAGGTCCCGCCGTCGGGCCTTCCCGTCCTCTTCCTTGCCGACCACCCGGTGACCGGCGGCTACCCGGTGATCGCCGTCGTCGTGCCGCAGGATGTGCCGGTTGCCGCCCAGCTGCCGCCGGGCCATCCGGTCCGCTTTGTTTTTGTGAACCCCGACAGCCTGGCGCCGCTCTCCCCCGAGGACGCAGCCGGGATGTTTACGGAAGGAACCCAGTGAAGAAGGTCCTGATCGCCAACCGCGGCGAAATCGCCGTGCGAGTGGCGCGTGCCTGTGCTGATGCCGGCATCGCCTCCGCCGCCGTGTATTCGGATCCCGACGCCGATGCTCTCCATGTGCGCCTGGCCGATGAGGCCTTTGCGCTGCACGGTTCCGCCGGTGCGGATACATATCTGAACATCCCCAAGCTGATCGCCGCCGCCCGGCGGGCCGGAGCTGATGCCGTCCACCCCGGCTACGGTTTCCTTTCTGAGAACGCTGATTTTGCGCAGGCGGTGCTCGACGCCGGCCTCACCTGGATCGGCCCCTCGCCGCAGGCCATTCGCGCCTTGGGCAACAAGGTGACCGCGCGCGAAATTGCCGTCCGCGCCGGAGCACCCCTGGTGCCCGGAACCGACGGGCCGGCAGCGAGCTCCGAAGAGGTCCGCGCTTTTGCAGAAGAACACGGCTTGCCCGTGGTCATCAAGGCCGCCTTTGGCGGCGGTGGACGCGGCATGAAGATTGCGCGCCGCATGGAAGATGTGGAGGACGCGTTCGAATCGGCGGCCCGCGAAGCGGTATCCGCGTTTGGCCGCGGCGAGTGTTTCGCCGAACGTTTCCTGGACCGGCCCCGGCACGTCGAGGCGCAGGTACTGGCCGACACGCACGGCAACGTCGTCGTCGTCGGCACCCGTGACTGTTCGCTGCAGCGCCGGAACCAAAAGCTTGTGGAGGAAGCTCCGGCGCCGTTCCTGAGCGAGGAGCAGCATGCAACCATCTCTGCGTCGGCCAAGGCCATCTGCCGCGAGGCCGGCTACACCGGCGCCGGAACCGTGGAATATCTGGTCTCCCCCGACGGGCTGATCAGCTTCCTGGAGGTCAACACCCGGCTGCAGGTGGAGCATCCGGTGACAGAGGAAACCACAGGCGTGGATCTGGTCCGCGAGCAGTTCCGCATTGCCGACGGACTGCCGCTGTCCCTGACCGAGGATCCGGCGCCCCACGGGCATGCCTTTGAGTTCCGGCTCAACGCCGAGGATCCCGCCCGGGGATTCCTGCCCGGGCCGGGACGCGTGGAGACATTTGAACCGCCCACCGGCGCCGGGATCCGCGTGGATTCCGGCATCCGTTCCGGCTCCGCAGTGCCCGGCGAATACGACTCCCTGATGGCCAAACTGATTGTCTGGGGCGAGGATCGGCCGCAGGCCCTGCGCCGTGCGCGGGCCGCCCTGGATGAATTGGTGATCCGCGGCGTGCCCACGGTGCTGCCGTTCCACCGGGCCGTGGTTCGCTCAGAGGCCTTTACCCGTGCCGGGGAACTGGGGGTTTACACCACGTGGATTGAGTCCGAGTTTGCCGAACCGCTGGCCGCATCACCCGAGATAGCCGCGTCCCAGCCCGGAGCCGAACGCGAGACCCTGACCATCGACGTCGACGGGCGGGCGGTTACGGTGGGCGTTCCGTCGGCACTGCTGAATGCTCTGCGCTCCGGCGGAGGCGCTGGCGCTGCGGGCGCTGCGGGCGCTGCGGGCGCTGGAGTCAGCGGCGGGGTCACCGCGGAGGACGCAGATCTGGTTTCTCCGATGTCCGGAAAGTTGGTGAAATGGATGGCCGACGACGGTGCGGAGCTGGCCGGGGGTGATCCGGTGGCCGTGCTGGAAGCCATGAAAATGGAGACCACAGTCCGTGCCCACCGCACCGGAGTGTTCTCCCGTGCCCCGCTCACACCGGGTAGCGCCGTCGTCCGCGGGGATGTTCTGGGCAGAATCGGCTCCTAACCTTCGGAAGTCCCTTCTGTCCCCCTGTGGTGGTCCTCCGGATCCTTCGTCCATGCCGCTACATTAGGAGCGTGCTTACTAATATGGGGGATATTAGCGCTGACCGCGCTGGACACGTAAACACCACTGCCTGGGTGGCCGACGTGCTGCGCAGCCGCATAGCTGTCGGAGATCTGCTGCCGGGAACAAAGCTGTCCGAGCAGCAGCTCGCGGCGTCACTTCAAGTCTCCCGGAACACCCTCCGGGAAGCCTTCACCATACTCGCCAGCGAATCCATCGTGACGCGCTACCCCAACCGGGGAGTTTTCGTTGCCTCGCCCGGCTCCGGTGCCGTGCGGGAAATTTACCGAACGCGTCGGGTATTGGAGCCGGCCGCAGTTCTCTGGGGTCCTGAACTGGATCTCGCACGGTTCGATGCGGTGATCAGCGAGGGAGCGGAGGCGAAGTCCCGCGGAAGCATTGCCGACATGGCCACGGCCAATCAAAACTTCCACCAGACGGTGGTGTCAATGTCCGGCAGTCCGCAGCTGCAGCAGGCGATGAGCTGCCTTCTGGCGGAGATGCGCCTGGTTTTCCACACCATCTCCACAAAGCCGGACTTTCATACCCGCTACGCCGACGAAAATGCGGCACTTGTTGAGCTGCTGCGGGCCGGCCGCCGTCCGGAGGCCGCAGAGGCACTGCGCGGGTATTTGGATGCCGCCGAGGCTGAGCTGCTGGGGCATTTGGAGTCTCTTGAGCATCTGGAGTTTTAGATTTCTCCTCCACAGAACGGTCCTTCCGTATTCCCTTCGCTTCTTATCCCCATGGGTCGAAGCGTTTGAGACGCGGCAGTTTTGACTTGATGAAATTGAGGAATGCAGCGCTTCGAGTTCAACGCAGTTCCCGACGGGCCGAGGCCGGGGAGGCCCGAAAGTCAGACTGGACTGACCGGCGCCCTGCACCTGCAGAATGTTCAGCACCTGGGCCAGGAAGAACTCCTCGTCACCCTTGAACGGCTGGACGCACTCCTCGGATGGGCTCAGGCGCAGCAGGCTCGGGGCGTTGCCCGGCTCGAAGCGCTCGTCGTTCAGGAGATGGCTCCAGATAAGGACTGTGATTCCCAAACTGTCTTCCGGCTCGTGGCGTCGGAGGTGGGCGCACTTCTCTCCCTTCCTCCGCTGGCCGCACAGCGTCTGGTCGGTGAATCCACTCTGCTGTGCGACACCTGTCCGGCGACCCTGGCCGCCGTCGAGGCGGGGAAACTGAGTTACCGCAAGGCCCAGATTATTTGCTCAACGGTCGCGTCGCTGCAGGACCCTGACCGCGGCCGGCTCGAAGCCCGGCTGCTGGAGGAGGCCGGCGGTCGAACCGCCAGCCAGCTGGACCGGGTGGCGCGCCGGCTCTATGAAGGTTTGGTGCCGGACGCGGAGCTGACGGTCCGTCATCGCCGCGCGAGGGAAGGCCGGAGGGTGTGGCTGGAACCGGACCGGGACGGAATGTGCTTTCTCTCTGCTTGCCTGTCAGCGGCTGAAGGGCAGGCAATCTTCAATGGGTTGACCGCTTGCGCCCGGGCCGAGCAAAGCGCCGGTGATCCCCGTAGAACGGATCAGCTGCGAACGGACATTTTGACCTCGCTGCTTCTCGGCGCACCTGACACTCCCCAGCAGGTTGGAGTCGCCGGTAATCCCTCATTAGCTGCTGATAACTCTTCACCGAAATCCGGCACCGTCCCGAAACCCTCCGCGAAAAAGAAGGCAAGGCAGCGGATCAAGCCCGAAGTGATGGTGCTGATCAACGCAGAAACAATCCTGGGCCTGGACGATCATCCCGCGGAACTGCACGGGTACGGCCCCATCAGCGCAGCATCCGCCCGGGAGTTGTTACGGCACATGCGGAATTGGACAGGGCTGCTGCAGGACCCGCAAAGCGGTGAAATCCTCAGTGTTGGCCGGCAGCGGCGGATACCCGCGGGGCTGCGGCGCTGGCTGCAGGCACGGGACTCCACCTGCCGCTTTCCAGGTTGTGTGGCCAACGCCCTTACCTCCGAGATTGACCACACCATACCGTGGGCGCGCGGCGGACCCACTTCGCATCAGAACCTCGAATGCCTCTGCCGAAAACACCATTGGTTCAAGACCAACGGCTTCTGGAAAGCTCAGCAACCCGAGCCCGGTGTTCTGGAATGGACCTCGCCCGCCGGCAGAACGTATCGGACCCGGGCATACTTCCCATCCACCCGTCTTGTGCCTGCCCGTCCTGTTCCTGGCCGTCCTGTTCCGGACCAACCCCCTCAGGACGAAGTTGTCCGCGACAAGCGTGTTCCGGGCCAGCTTGTTCTCACCGAGGAATCCTGCCCGGAGCCTGGTCCCGACGCGTGCGCAGTTGTCTCGGAGGCCCCGCCGTTCTAACTGTGCAGCACTATTCTCGGAGGCACCGCCGTTCCCGGTATGAGACACAGCGTCCCGGATAGGCGTCTCGCATAGAGGCATGCGACTAAACCAAATACGAGCTGTCCCGGGCATCCGTAATGAGCATGTGCCCCGAAGCGTGGCCTATGGCCAGCGAAGGCTTCGATTCCATGACGGCAGCCTGCGGCGTCACACCGCAGGCCCAGAACACCGGCACGTAGCCTTCCTCGATTTCCACCGGCTCGCCAAAGTCCGGGTGGCCCAGATCGGTGATGCCGAGCTCCCCCGGATTGCCCACGTGCACGGGAGCGCCGTGGAGCGAAGGATAGTGCGAGGTGATGCGCACGGCATCGGCCACCTGGGCAGCCGGAATCGGACGCATGGAAACCACCAGCGGGCCGCTGATTCTCCCCGCCGGCTGGCACCGAATGGACGTGCGGTACATGGGCGCGTTGGTGCCCTGATCGATGTGCGCAATGTGGATGCCGGCTTCCTGCAGGGCCGCTTCGAAGGTGAAACTGCAGCCCACAATGAAGGTCACCAGATCATCGCGCCAGTACTGCGTAATGTCCGTGGGGTCTGCAACCTGCTCTCCGTCCACATACACGGTGTAGCGCGGGAGGTCGGTCCTGATGTCTCCGCCGGCCAACAGCGGTCCGGACGTTTCACCGGCATTCAGGACACCCAGAATCGGGCAGGGCTTAGGGTTGCGCTGGGCAAAGAGCAGGACATCAAAAGCCTGTTCCTTCGGAACGATAATCAGGTCTGCCTGCACATAGCCGGCCGACCAGCCCGCGGTCGGCGTGGCCAGCCCGCTGCGGAAGAGCAGGCGTGCTTCCGCCGGGGACAGCGCCTCAGTGGATACTGCATCCGCAAGCGGATGCCTCGACTCGCGGACGGAGGTCGAAGACTCGCGGACGGGGTTCACCGCCTCGTGGACGAATTTCATCGATTCCTGGACGGAACCAAGAAGGGGTGCTTCGGACTTTAGGGCGCCTGCTTTGGATTTCACGATGACATCCTTTCGGCGGAGCTGCTTAGTGGTGTTACCGCACGGTCCGTCCGTAGGTGGGCTCGGCCAGGCCTCCCGCCGGACCGGTCGCCACGATTCGCCGCTTGGGCACTGCGGCACTGGAGCGGACAGCTCCCACCGCCTGCCGCACCCCAATCCGGACGGCGGGACCATGACCAGGCAGCAGCAGCGAAGCATCCAGCCTGCCAAGCTGCGCCAGGGAGCGGCGAGCGCCGTCGTCGTCGCCCTGAAACATGGAATCGAGCATCTGCGGACCCTTCCGCCGGCTGATCGCGTGGCCCGTGACCAGCGCATCGCCGGTAACAACGGCGCGGGCGGCCGGCAGATAAAAGGCCGTGTGGCCCGGGGTGTGACCGGGAGTGGGAACAGCCACCGGCGACCCCGGCAGCGCGGCCAGTTCGACGTCGTCGTTCCACGCCGTGGCGCTGGGCACCACTACCCGGGCGGCGCCGCCGGATGTCAGGACGTACCAGGCCCACTGCGCCACAGCCGGCTGCCATGACCTGCTCAGGATCCGTCCCACGGATACCTGGTCCTTGTCCTCTCCCCGCAGATAGGGAAGCTCAGCAGCACTGCACAGAACGGGAATGCCGTAAGCGGCGGCCAAATAGCCGGCCGTTCCGGCATGGTCCACATGAGCGTGGGTGATCAGAACGGCAGCAGCGTCGGCAGGGTCCAGACCCGCGTCCTGCAGAGACGCCAACACCAGGGGCAGGTTCCCTGGATATCCGCCGTCAATGAGCGTGAAGGCTTTCCCTTGGCGCAGGATGATCCAGTTGGACGCCGGACCCTCCGCGAACCCCACATCCTGAGCCGGTTCCGTCAGCAAATACCCCCGGCGCCCATGTCCACTGCGCATTCCGCCACCTCCTCTAAAGAGGTATATCCCGGCTTCGGGCGAGCCGCAACGGCGTTTGCTACGGTGCTCGCTACTCGGCTGAGGATTCGTAGAAGTTCCAAGCGGTGACCTGCTCGGGAACCGCCAGCGCATGCTCACCGGCGGGGATGACCGACTGCAGCCAGCTGAGCTTGGATCCGGGACGGCCGCGGTGGGCCAGGACCATGGAGCCGAGCATAAACATGTCTGCAACAGGGGCGCGGACCGCAACGCCCTGGACCACGAACGGGCCGCCCAGAGCATCAAACACCGCCGTCACCAGATCTCCGTGCTGAACGCTGCCAAGCAGGACATCCATGAATTCGTTGTCCGGGGTGTGTGCGGTCAGGGCGGTCACAAAAGCCGCATCCTCGTCCTGCAACAGTGCCAGGGAGTGGATGTCCCGCTCGGGCTTGCCGTTGTTTTCTATGCTGCGGTGGCCGAGCATCCGCACCCCGAGCACCGGGGATTTGAAGGTGGTTCCGGCCACCCGGAACACCCCGTAGTGGTCGCTCTTAAAGGTTGCAGCGGCAAGATCGGCGGGGCACATCATGTCCAGGACGCCGCCCATGCCTTTGACGTCGCGGCGCTTGGGCAGGGCTGGCAGGGTCTCCGCCAGGGACAGCGGCTCGACGGCGGAGGGCAGCAGTGCCGCACCCGCGGCTGCCTGCACAGCAGCGCCGATCTCCACAGCGGCGGCGGGCTCAGCGTCCAGAAGCTGCCGGAACGCCGCTTCTCCCATGATGTGCAGGCTCTGTCCCTTGGCCCGCAGGTCCTGGGCCTTCTGGACGGAGCGGCTGACGACGGCGCCGGTCCGCAGCATCTCCGCGTCCCAGTTCCCCACCACCAGCAGCGTGGTGGCACGCGTCGGGGCATGGTTGTTCAGCGCTCCGCCGTGTTGCAGGACCAGCTGCTGCAGGGCCGGGCGTTCCACGGAAAAGTCTCCGGTGAAGGAGACCGTGTGCCCGCCCAGTTTGGCCGAGATCGCTGCCACCGGCTTGGTGCGGTCCAGGGCAGGGCGAGGAGCGTAGCGCTGCCCCCGGGTAGCTGCCGGAACCGCTGCGATCGGAGTTCCGGCAAGACCTGCCGGAGACGTGGATCCGCAGAGTTGCAGTACGGCGTCAATGTCCGCCAGCCCTTCCCGCAGTGCCAGGCTGATGGTGATGTTGGCGCAGGCCTCAGCGTCGGCGAGTCCATCGTGATGCTGGAAGCCGCCGAAACCCAGGGCTGCGTGGACGGTGGGCAGTTTGTGGTTTTCCAGCGGCAGCAGCATCTGCGCCATTTTCACCGAGCAGCCGTACCGGAAGGCCTTGGAGGCAATTCCGGCAGCTGAGCTGGTTTTGCGGAAAACGTCCAGGTCGAAGGCGGCGTTGTGGGCGATCACGGCGTCGTCGGCAATGAACGCGGCAATCTCCGCATGCACCGCGGCCCAGGTGGGAGCCGTAGCCACCATGGCTTCGGTGATGCCGTGAATGGCGATGTTGCGCGGTTGGAAGCCTCCGCCGTCGGTGGGCCGCAGGAGCCACTGTCCCCGGTCGACAATCCGGCCGTTCCGGACCTTCACCATGCCCAGGGCGCAGGCCGAGGCCCGCGATCCGTTGGCTGTTTCAAAGTCGATCGCGGTGAAGTTCAGTGTCATGTTGTGTGCAGGTTCCTTGGAATTTCTGACCGAACTCAGCCCGGCAGCGATAACCGCAAATGGCGGCCCTCCACCTTACCTGCAAAGACTCTCTGGCAGACTCGACCGATGACAGATCCCCTGGACCTGGCCTGGCGGACCTCCCCCGGCGAGGTAACACCGGTGCTTCGGCAGCAGCTTGCCGGCTGCTGGCAGGAAGTAGCCAACAGCGGAGGCGCCGTGGGGTTCCCCTTTCCACCGGTCTCCGACTCGGACGTCGCCTCCGCCGTGGCGGACATGATCGGCTCGCTGGATCTGCCGGAGAACCGCATCCTGACGGCCGGCAGCAACGGTCGGCTGGCCGGGTGGTTGTTGCTGGCGGGCAACTCCGGCAAGCTCACCGCCCACTGGGCGCGGGTCCTCCGGGTGCAAACGGCTTTAGCTTCCCGCGGACTCGGCGTCGGACGCGCGCTCATGACCGAAGCTGCCCGGGCAGCGGCCGAAGACTTTGCCCTTGAGCAGCTGCATCTGGAACTGCGCTCCGGCCTGGGCCTGGAGGGCTTTTACCGTTCCTGCGGCTGGCGGGAAATCGGACGCTGGCCCGGAGCCCTCCGCCTGCCGGCCGGAGACTGTGACGAGGTGCTGATGGTGCTGGACCTGCAGCACGCGGCAGAAGTTACCAGTGCAGAAGACCGCCCCTCCAAGAAAAGGCAGGACTTGTAAGGTGGGACGGTGACCGCGCCTTCCTCCTCCGCCGCCAGGACCTCGACAGCTGCGGGAGCCGGCCGCTTCGCTCCCAGCCCCACCGGGGATCTGCACGTGGGAAACCTGCGCACCGCGGTTCTGGCGTGGCTTTTTGCGCGGTCCACCGGACGCGCTTTCCTGCTGCGGGTGGAGGACCTTGACCCGGAGCGGTCCCGGACTGAAACGGGGCAGCTGCGGGATCTGGCCGCCGTCGGGCTCACCTGGGATGCCGCCCCGGTCCGCCAGTCCGAACGCACCGCACTGTATCTGGCCGCCGTCACCCGGCTGGCCGAGGCGGGCAGGGTGTACGAGTGCTTCTGCACCCGCAGCGAAATCGCCGACGCACCCCGGGCACCGCACGCCCCTCCGGGCGCCTACCCGGGAACCTGCCGCAACCTCAGCGAGGCTGAACGCGCCCGACGGCGGCAGGAACGTCCCGCGGCCCTGCGCCTGCGCGCCGAGGTGGATCACTACACCGTGAACGATCTGCTGCACGGCGCCTACACCGGACCGGTGGATGATCTGGTGCTGCTGCGCAACGACGGGGTGCCGCCTTACAATCTGGCGGTGGTGATCGACGACGCCGCCTCCGGAATTGATCAGGTGGTCCGCGGCGGAGATTTGCTCACTTCCGCTCCCCGGCAGGCGTATCTCGCCTCGCTCCTGGGCCTGCCGGAAGTGCAGTATGCGCATGTGCCGCTGGTGGTGAACCCGGCGGGGAGGCGGCTGGCGAAGCGCGACGGCGCCATCACCTTGGCGGCAATGGCCCGCAACGGCCTGGATGCCCCCGCAGTGAGGGACCTCATTCTGGCCTCCCTGAACCTCCCGCCGGGAACGCTGGACGAAGCGCTGGAGATGTTCGCACCGGCGTCGCTTCCGCGCGGGCCCTGGATTTTTCGGGCGGCGTCCTAGTTGCCGCCCAGGCGAATCCCTATGGCGACCACGAAGGCCACGAGTCCGATGATTCCCACGACGGCTGCGTCCCGCCGGTGGTGCAGCCACAGCCAGGAGGGTCGCCCGCTAAAGAAGGCGTAGAGACCGGTCAGCAAAAGTATCAGCCCCGCCATGCCCACATATCCGGCTGCTCCGGAGGCAACACCCTGGGCGATGACCAGAAGCAGCATGACCAGTCCGAAGATGAAACTCCCCCAGTGAAAGGCCGGCTCACCGGGGGCATGAGATCGTGAAACCGAGCTAGTCATGGTCTTCCCATCCTTGAGCCGCCGGCCGAAACGCGGCGGATATATGCGGCGATACACAGTCCGCAGGTTGCCCTTTCCATTGTCCGGCGGCAGTCCGTGCGTGTGAATACCGCCGGCAGCACCCCGCGCGGAGGCCGAAGCATTCCTTGGTCCGAACATGGACTTTGCCCGAACCGTTGACGGTGTTTCCCGGCAGGCGTAGCTTCGTAATCAACCGAGAGGTTGAACAATCAGCACCTTGATTACCGCTATACAAAGACACTGTTGGACAAAGACACCGTTGAACAGTGACACCGCTGAAGAGAGACACAGAAGCTGACCCACGCCATGAACACTGCGGAGGATGCGGATCTGGACCGGGCCTTCCTGGCCCTGGCTGATCCTGCACGGCGCCGCATCATCGCCCGGCTGTCCCGGGGCCCGGCAACGGTCAACGAACTGGCGGAACCCTTCGAGATCTCCAAGCAGGCCGTCTCGAAGCACATTCAGGTCCTCGAACAGGCACAGCTCGTCACGCGCAGCCGTGACGCCCAGCGCCGGCCCGTCCACCTGAACCCCGCACGGTTGGAGGCACTCACCGCCTGGATTGACCAGTACCGGTTGATCCGCGAGGAGCAGTTCCGCAGCCTTGATGCCGTGCTCAATGCACAGGCCGCTGCGAAAGGCGGCCGGCAGTCAAAGGATCCATCATGACCAATGCACTGGAGCTCAACGTCCCGGACGGACTTCCGTTCATCAACTTCTCCCGCGAGGTCGACTATCCCGTGGCCTCCGTCTTCCGCGCCTACGCCGAACCGGACCTGATCCTGCAGTGGCTTGGCCCGCGCGGCATGAAAATGGAGATCAACCACTACGACTTCCGCACCGGCGGTTCCTACAGCTACATCCACACCGGTCCGGACGGAGTGCCGTACGAATTCCGCGGCATCTTCCACACGGTGCGCGAGAACGAGTCCGCCATTCAAACCTTCGAGTTCTCCGGGTATCCGGATGTGGCCAGTCTGGAGTTCATGACGCTCGAAGCGCTCGACGGCGACCGCACGCGGATCAGCGCGCATGCCGTCTATCCCTCCATGGAGGCCCGGGACGGCATGGCTGCCTCGGGCATGGAAGCCGGCGTCGCCGAAGGCTTCGACCGGATGGACGAGCTGCTGGCCCAGCTTCAGCCGGGAGCAGTGCAGGGACGGGGTGCGTGATGAGCAATCCCCTGACACTGACTACCCCCGAGGGTGAGCCCCTGATGGAGTATTCGCGGGAGTTCGATTTCCCGGTCCATGACGTTTTCCGCGCCCACATGGATCCGGAGATTTTTGCCCAGTGGATCGGACCGCTCGATGTGGCAACGCGCATCGATCAGTTCGAGGCACGCACCGGCGGCGCCTATCGATTCGTGCATTCCAGGGGCGACGGCGAGGAGTATGCCTTCCGGGGGGGTATTCCACACGGTGCGCCAGGATGAGTTCGTGCTGATGACCTTCGAATTTGAGGGCACTCCGGAAGTGGTGACCCTTGAATACACGGCGTTCACGCCGCTGCCCGGCGGCCGGAGCCTGCTGACCGGCCGCTCCCTGTACCCCTCGGTGGAATCCCGCGACGAATTCCTGTCCAACGGCATGGAAGCCGGCATGTCCGACGGCTACAACCAGCTGGACGAGCTGCTCGTCCGGGCCGGATCCACACCATAGAAAGCAGGTGCATCATGGATTGGACATTGGAAGTGGTGGTGGTCCCGGTCAGCGGCCTGGACCGCTCCATCGCGTTCTACCGGGACCAGGCGGGATTCGCCCTGGATCACCGCACCGTCAACGGGGACATGGACTTTGCTCAGCTGACGCCGCCGGGATCGGGGTGTTCCATCGTGATCGGAAACCTGCCGTCTCCGCAGCCAATGGAACCCGGATCGATGAACGGGATGCAGCTCGTGGTCTCAGATGCCCGGGCTGCGCGCGAAGAACTGCTCGGCCGCGGAGTGGAGGCGGGTGAAATTACGGTCTTCGACGAGCGCGACGGCGGCACCTTCTTCTGGTTCTCGGACCCGGACGGCAACACTTGGACGGTCCAGGAAATGAAGGTGCGGGCCGAGCACCCCCTGATTCCGCACAGCAGCCGGACGCTGTGACCCCCATGTCAGGCCGCCGGGGACGCTGATCCATCGACATGCCGGCTTTAACCCACTTGACTGGGTTTCATGCAGGCGGCTCTGGATCCGATGTGGGCAACATACGCGGTGCTGGCGCTGGCCGTGCTGGGCTTCATGACAAACCGGGTTCCGCTCGTCATCGTCGCACTGTTCGTCCCCCTGGCGTTATGGGCCACGGGGGTGCTTCCCCTGGACGAAGCTCTGCAGGGCTTCAGCGATCCCGTTGTCCTGTTTATTGCCTCGCTTTTCGTCCTCAGCGACGCACTGGACGCCACCGGCATTACGGCCTGGATCGGACAGCAGCTCGAGAGGCGCTCCACACTGCGCGGAGCCGGGCTTCTCCTGGCGATCATGGCTGCCGCGGCAGCGCTCTCTGCCGTGATCAGCATCAACGGTGCCGTGGCGGCGCTGCTGCCCGTGGGCATCGTTGCAGCGGGACGGTCCGGCGTCGTTCCCTCACGCATGCTGATTCCGCTGGCCTTCGCGGCCGGCGCGGGTTCCCTGCTGACCCTGACGGGAACGCCGGTGAACATCATCGTCTCCGAAGTCGCTGCTGAATCAGGCGGGCGGGAGTTCGGGTACTTTGAGTTTGCGCTGGTGGGACTGCCGCTCTTCATCCTCACCGCGCTCCTCGTGGTGGCCTTCGGCGGACGTCTCCTGCCTGAGCGTATCCCCGAGCGGGTTCCGGGAAACACGGCCGACCCGCGCGAACGGGTGCGGTCCTGGCAGGAACGATACGCGGCCGACCTTGACGCCGGGCGGCTGTTCACCGGCGGTGAGGGGGTGTCCGAGGTTATCGTCGCACCGCACTCGAGGCTGATCGGGCGCACCGTTTTCCCCGGAGAGGTCATCGGGGACGGGGACCTCGTGGTGGTGGCACTTCGCCGCGGCGGCACCCCGTCAACCGGCCCCGGGGTGCCCGCACCAACTGGTGAGCTGACCCTCCACACAGGCGACGGCGTGCTGATCCACGGTCCGTGGGATGCCCTGCACCGCTACACCGACTCGTCCGACGTGATCGCCGTCGAGCCGACCCGGAACCTCCAGCGGAGCATACCGCTCGGACGGGGCTGGCGCCGCTGCCTTGCCGTGCTCATCGTCGCTATCGTCCTACTGGCAAGCGGCGTTGTTCCTCCGGCCATCGTGGGACTGCTCGCGGCTGGTGCCCTGGTGGTCCTGCGGGTGGTCAGCGTCCCCCAGGGTTTCCGCGCAATCTCATGGGACACCGTGGTCCTGATCGCAGGACTCATCCCGCTCTCCAACGCTTTCGTCTCCTCGGGGGCCGCTGACCAGATTGCTTCATTTGTTGACCGGCTCACCGGCGGAGGGTCCCCCCGCTTCGCCCTCCTGGTGATCTGCGTGCTCACCCTCATCCTCAGCCAGGTCATCTCGAACGTGGCAACGGTGCTGGTGATGGCGCCCGTGGCAGTTTCCTTTGCCCAGTCACTGGACGTCAGCGTGCAGCCGTTCATGATGGCGCTGACCGTAGTGGGCGCCGCAGCTTTTCTCACCCCTATTGCCACACCGGCGAACCTCATGGTGATGCAGCCGGGCGGATACCGATTTGGCGACTACTGGCGCCTCGGCCTGCCCCTGGCCCTCATCTTCCTTGCGGCCGGGGTGCTTTACGTGCCGCTGATTTGGCCCTTCTGAACCGAATCCGGAGCGGCAGGGGCCGCCGGGGCAGGCGGAGCGGCATAGGCCGCCGGTGCGGGCGGAGCGGCATAGGCCGCCGGGGCGGGAGCCTCAGGCGCAGGCGCCGGGTTTTCGTCCTTCATCTGCCGTACCTCCGACCGGAAAATACGCAGCGACTGGCCGGCGCTGCGGGCCAGACCGGGAAGCCGCGGTGCGCCGAAAAGCAGCAGCGCGAGGGCGATCACAATGACAAAATGCCAACCTTCAATTTTCATGGGCACATCCTATCGGCCGCAGCTTTGAACTTCGGGTGAATGAGGAACAGATCAATGGTCGAGTGCGCCCGCGAACCACCCGGTGATGGTGGTCGGGTGGGTGATCGCGGTACCCACGACGACGGCGAACGCGCCGGCGTCCAGGCATGCCCGGGCCTGCGTCGGGGTATGGATCCGGCCCTCGGCGATCAGCGGCCGGCCCAGGTCCAGTGCGGAGATCTCGGCGATCAGTTCCAGGTCCGGTCCGTCGGTTTTCGGCCGCTCCCCCGTGTAGCCGGCCAGGGTGGTGCCGATCAGGTCCGCTCCCGCATCGGCTGCGGCCTTGGCGTCCAGGGCGGAGCCGCAGTCAGCCATTACCAGCGCCCCGGTCTGCTCATGTAGAGCAGAGATGGTGTCGGCGAGCGTAAGCCCGTCCGGGCGCGGCCGGCGGGTGCCGTCAATCGCCACGATGTCCGAGCCAGCAGCAACACAGGCCAGGGCATGCTTCAGGGTGGGGGTGATGAAGACGCCGTCCGCCCCGTCCTTCCACAGGCCGATCATCGGAACGTCCACCGCGGCACGGGTCTGTTCCAGATCCGAGATGCCCTGGATCCGCACTGCGGCAGCACCGCCGATCACCGCAGCCTGCGCCATCTGGGCCATGGTCCGGGGGTCCCGCAGGGGTTCGCCCGGATAGGCCTGGCAGGAGACAACCAGCTTCGATTCCAGGGCTGAGAGATCAACGCTCATGTGACGTGTTGCTTGGGGTTCAGACACGGGTTTCCTCCGGAACATTTACGCGGTCAAAGGCAAGTTTGGCGGCGCCCACCACTGCGGCGTCGGCGCCCAGGACAGCCGGCACCACGGGCAGGCCGGCCAGCGGATCCATCAGCTCGGCACGCAGCGCGGTGAGGAACGGGTTCCACCACTGTTTCCCGGCTGCGGACACGCCGCCGCCGATCACCACGATGGCCGGATCCAGCACGTTGGCCAGTCCGCCCACTGCCTGTCCGGCAGCTTCAGCCCCAAGGGTCAGGGCGCGCAGGGCCACCGGCTCTCCGGCGGCGGCACGCATCGAAATTTCCCGGGCCGTTGCGGCAGCACCGTCCCCGCCCAGCCGCCGATACAGATTGCTGATGGACGGGCCGGAGGCGATGGCTTCCAGATGCCCGGCGCGCCCGCAGCTGCACGGCAGCGCGCGGCCGGCGTCGTCGTAGGCGTAGGGAGAGGCGAGATGCCCCACGTGCCCGGCCACTGCGCGCTCCCCCGTGTGCGCGGCGCCGTCCAGGATCAGGGAACCTCCGACGCCGGTGCCCACGGCCACCAGCAGAGTGGACGGCGCGCCGGCGGAAGCACCCTGCCAGTGCTCGCCCAGGTTGTGGGCGTGCACGTCGTTGACGGCATAGGCGGGCAGCCCGGCCTCCCGGCTCAGGTGTGCGGCCAGCGGGGTGCCGGCCCAGCCGGTGAGGGAATCGGTGGCTGACACCACCGATCCGTTCCGCGCGTCAATCACCCCGGCGGAGCCGATGCCCACGGCCACCGGCAGCAGTCCGGCGGTCCGGGCCTGCGCCAGCAGGGATTCCACCAGCCCGACGGCGGTGGCCAGGATCGCTGCCGGGCCGGCGGTTGCCGGGGTGGGCCGGGACCCGGATGCGTGCAGCATGCCGGCGGCATCCACAATTCCGGCGGCGGTTTTGGTGCCGCCGATGTCCACCCCGATGACGCAGTGTTGAACCGGCTGCATCCCTAGATCAGGCCGTTGCGCTCAAGGATGGTGGCGATGGCGGCCGTTTCGGGCTCGTTCAGGGACACCATGGGCGCGGACATGATGTTGGTGTCAATGACGCCCATCAGCATCAGTGCAGTCTTGAAGGCGCCGAGGCCGGCCGCACCGCCGGAGACGCGGCCCGGTGTGGGTGCGTAAACGATGTTGAAGACGTCAGCGAGGCGGTCCTGTTCGCTCGCGGCGGTGGCAAAGTCCCCGCTGGAAGCGGCGTCGTACATGCGGCGGTAACCGGCCGGATCCACGTTGCCAAGCCCGGGCACCACGCCGTCGGCGCCGCCCAGCAGGGCTCCGTCCACCACGACCTCGTGGCCCGTGAAGACCGAGAAGTTGTCAATGCTGCGGGCGGCCAGGCAGAGCTGGCGGAAGGAGACGTCATCGCCGGAGGAGTCCTTGACGCCGGCAATGACCTGGTCCAGGCCCAGCTGGATCAGCAGGTTCAGGGGCAGCTTGTAGTTGGTGCGGACCGGAACGTCGTAGGCGAAGATCGGCACGTCAAGGGCGGCGTGGATGCCGCGGAAGTGGGTGTCGGTTTCCAGTGCATCGGACAGTGCGTAGAACTGGGAGGTGACCACCAGAGCGTCGGCTCCAAGACCGATCATCCTCCGGCCTTCTTCGATGACGCGGCTGGTGCTCTGCTCGCTGGCGCCCACGATCAGGGGAACCTGCCCGGCGTTGACCCCCGCGATGGTGGTGAGCACCAGGTCGCGCTCGCTGTTGGTCAGGTACGGGACCTCGCCGGAGGAGCCCAGGACGAACAGTCCGTGGACGCCGCCTTCCAGCAGGTGCTTGGTGACCCGGGTCAGGGAGTGGGTGTCAATGCTGCCGTCCGCGCTGCGGGGAGTGACGACGGGCGGGATGACGCCGTGGAACTGGTGGTTGGGCTGAGAGGCCACAGATATCTCCAAGTGCTGGTAATGGTTGGTGCGGTACAACAGATCAGTGCGGTGGAACAGGATGAAAATCAGGGATGCAGCAGGCTGGGCGCGGCGCCCAGGAGCTTGCGGGTGTACTCGTCTTCGGGATGGGTGAAGACCTGTTCTGCCGGCCCTTCCTCGACGATCCGCCCGTAGTACATGACGCAGATCCGGTCGGAAACGTAGCGGACGGTCTGGATGTCATGCGAGATGAAGACCATGCCCAGGTTCAGCTCGCGCTTCAGGTCGGCGAGCAGGTTCAGCACCTGCGCCCGGACGGACACGTCCAGGGCGGAGGTGGGTTCGTCGGCCACGATGACCGCCGGATCCAGGGCCAGCGCCCGGGCAATGGCCACGCGCTGGCGCTGTCCGCCGGAGACCTGGTGCGGCGTGACTTCCGCGGCGGAATACGGCAGTCCCACCAGCGCCAGCAGATCCTTGACCTTGGCCGCCCGGGAGCGAGCATCGCCGATGCCGTGGACCTGCAGCGGATCGGTGAGGATGTCCTGGATGGTCATCCGCGGGTTCAGCGCGGTGGATGGGTCCTGGAAGACGACGGCGACGTCCTGGCCAAAGTGCTTGCGGTCCGCGGCGCGGCGGATGCTGACCGGCTTGCCGTGGAACAGCACCTGCCCCGCGGTGGGTTCCTGCAGCCCCACCAGCACTGATGCCAGGGTGGACTTGCCGCAGCCGGACTCCCCCACCACCCCCACGGTTTCGCCGCGGCGGACCGTGAAGTCCACGCCGTCCACGGCCTTGACGATGTTGGGCCGGAAGATGGAACCGGTGCGGCTGCGGTGATGGACCTTAAGGCCCTTCAGCTCCAGGACCGGCACGTTCCCCATAGTCGTTTCGGTGCTCATGACTGTCCTTCGGCGCTGGTGCCGGCGGCGGCCAGGGCGGCGCCGTCGTCGTTGTGGCTGTCGGCCAGGTGGCTGGCCCAGAAATGGTCGCCCTCGCCCACGCGGACAAAGGACAGGATCTGGTCCGGATCGGCGTCCGGGCGCAGCGACCGTTCGGCAAACCGGTCGCCGGCGGCAAATTCGCGCGGCGACGGAACGGTGCCCTGGATCTGGTGGAGCCGGTCGGCGTCGGATTCGATGGAGAGTACGGCGCCGAGCAGGCCCCGGGTGTACTCATGCTGCGGGTTCCGCATGAGTTCGGAGGCTCCGGCGGATTCCACCACCTGTCCGGCGTACATGACAGTGATCCGGTGTGCCAGCGAGGCAACCAGGGCGAGGTCATGGCTGACGAACACCATGGCAAAGCCCAGCTCCTCGCGCAGTTCGTTGAGCAGGTCCACCACCTGTTTCTGAACGGTGACGTCCAGGGCGGTGGTGGGTTCGTCCGCCACAATGATCTTCGGCGAGCGGGAGAGCGCCATGGCCACCAGGACGCGCTGGCGCTGTCCGCCGGAGAGCTCGTGCGGGTAGCTCTTGAGCGTCCGGTCCGGATCCAGCTTCACCATTTCCAGCAGTTCGCGCGGTGTTTTGCGGCCGTTGCGGCGGGTCAGCTGCAGGAGCTGGTCCTTGATCAGCATGGACGGGTTGAGCGAGCTCAGTGCGTCCTGATAGACCATGGCGATCTGCTCGCCGCGCAGGCCGCGGTAAAGGCGGTCCCGTTCCCGCGGATCGTTGGTGAGCAGTTCCTTGCCCTGGAAGGTGATGGAACCGCTGAGCACCGCGGTGGGCGGCAGCAGGCCCATGATGGCCAGCGAGGTGATCGATTTTCCGCAGCCGGACTCTCCCACCAGGCCCATGGTTTCGCCTTCGCGGACGGTGAAGCTGACCCGGTCCACAATGGCGGTGTCTCCGTAACGGCCGGGGAACCGGATGGACAGGTCCCGAACCTCAAGGATCACCGGTGCGTCGGCGGACACAGCGGGCAGCCGGTCGGTGCGCTGCGCTTCCACTGCCGCCAGCAGCTGCAGTTCCTCGGCCAGTGCGGCCAGGGAGCCGGGCAGGTTGATCCGGGCGGCTGCGGGGTCGGCGGGGCGTTGGGGATCGGCGGGCACTGTCTCCGGATCGACGACGGCGTCCGCGGCCGGCGGAGCCGACGGCACGGCGGTGGCGGCTGCCAGCTTGACCGTGGCTTCCTTGACGGGAGCGGCACGGCGCATCCGCGGATTCACCATTGCGTCGGTGAGCCCTTCGGCCAGGATGTTCAGCGCCAGGACGGTGAGCAGGATGCTGATGCCGCCAAACGTCGTCGGCCACCAGGCACCGCTGAAGACCACGTTGCGCCCGTCCGCCATCACGTTGCCCCAGGAGGCCGACGGCGGCTGGACGCCGGCGCCGAGGAAGGACAGGGATGCTTCAAGGATGATCGCGTCGGCGACCATGACCGTGGCGAACACCAGCACGGGAGCTGCGGTGTTGCGGATGACGTGCTTGGTCAGGATGAACAGCCGGCCGGCGCCGATCACCCGTTCAGCGCGGACGTAGTCTTCGCCGTACTGGGCGAGCACATTGGCGCGGACCACGCGGGCTAGCTGCGGGGTGTAGACAATGGCGATGGCAAAGATGATCACCGGCACGGTGGAGCCGAAGAGGGTGAGCGAGTATTCCTTGAGGGCAAAGAGCAGGGCAGCGGCCAGGGCGATGCCGGGGAAGGCCATCATGATGTCCAGGACGCGCATGATGCCTTCATTGACCCACTTGCGTGAGGTCGCAGCCAGTGCGCCGAGGATGGATCCCAGGATCACGGCCACGGCCACCGACCCCAGGCCGATGGCGGCCGAGACGCGGGCGCCGTAGAGCAGGCGGGAGAAGACGTCGTAGCTGGAGCCGTCGGTTCCCATCAGGTGGTCGCCGCCCGGAGCCAGCACCGGGGCGCTGGATTCATTTTCCCCGAAGGGCGCCAGCGACGGGCCGGCAATGGCAATGAAGGCCACGATGATCAGGAAGGCCAGGGCCAGTTTGGAGCTGAAGTTCAGGGATTTGAAGCGGGCGCCTGAGTTGGCGAGCCGTTCAGCGAGTCCGTTGCGCATGCTTTATACCGTCCGGATCCGGGGATTGATGAGTACGTAGAGGACATCCACCAGGATGTTGACGACCACGAAGGCGACGGCGATGGTCAGCACGGCGCCCTGGACCAGGTTGGTGTCCGAGGTGTTCAGGCCCACGATGATCAGGTCCCCCATGCCGTTGAGGCTGAAGATCTTTTCAATCACGACGGCGCCGCCCAGCAGGTAGCCCACCCGCAGGCCCAGCACGGTCACCGGAGTGACCAAGGCGTTGCGCAGCACGTTCTTGGCCACGACGGTGCGGTAGGGAACGCCGTTGCCGATGGCCGTGCGCACGTAGTCACGGTCCAGTTCTTCGACCATGGAGGTGCGCACCACGCGGATCAGCGACGCGGACACCGGGATGCCCAGGGCCAGGGCGGGCAGGGCCATGGAGTACATCCAGCCCACAAAGCCGTACTGTTCGGCCCAGGCCATTCCGCCGGTGGGGAAAATGGAGCCGGCGGGCAGGGCCAGCCACTGGATAAGCAGGATGGCCAGCCAGAAGGACGGGGTGGCAATGGCCGCGATGGAGAAGACGCGGATGAGCTGGTCCGGCCAGCGGTCCCGGTACAGGGCGCTCGTCACGCCCAGGACCAGTGACAGGACAACGGCGAGCAGGATGCCCAGCAGGGTCAGTTGCAGGGTCACCGGAAAGGCGGTGGCAATTTTGGAAGCCACCGATTCTTCGGGCGGGTTGGTGTAGCCGAAGTCCAGCCGGATAACGCCGCCGAGGTAGCGCAGGAACTGGATGAGCAGTGAATCGTTCAGGCCGCGGGCTTCACGGAAGGCGTCTTTGGCCTCTTCGCTGGCGTTTTCACCCAGGACGGCGGTGGCGCGGTCTGCCGGGATCACGGACAGGACGATGAAGACCATGATGGTCACGCCCAGCAGCATGAACGGCAGGGCTGCCAGCCTGCGGCCAAGCAGTCGCAATAGTGTAGCCATGTTTTTGTTTCTCCAAGTGGTGCGGGCCGCACCACCGGCGCGGGATTCGTTGGGGGGATGTCCCCGTGCCGGCAGTGCGGGGTGTTACTTCCGGCCGACCCCTACGAAGGAGAGGCCGGTTGTTGGCAGCGGCGCAAAGCCGTCGAGGGTGGCGCTGTCCCAGGCGGTGGGCAGCTGGCGGTGGAACAGCGGGTACAGCGGCGCTTCTTCGGCAACAATGTCGACGACGGCGGCGTGCACCTTCTTCGCTTCGGCCGGGTCCAGCTGCACTGCCTTGTCCAGCTTTGCCTGGACATCGGCGAATTCCGGGGTTCCGGACCAGGCCATGCGGTTCTTCGCCCAGGTGTCGCCGCGGTAGAACCAGCTCAGGAGCAGGTCGCCGTCGTTGCCGAAAACGGAGGGATCGCCCGGGGCCACCAGGACGTCGAAGTTCTGGCCGCCCACCTTTTCCGGTGCATAGACGGCGGCGGACTGCAGGGGCTCCAAGGTGGTGGTGATGCCGATGGCGTCCCAGTTCTCCTTGATCAGCGGAGTCACGCGGGTGACCCAGCCGGCGTCGGTGGAGGTCAGCGTGATGGTCATGTTCTCCATCCCGGCTTCCTTCAGCAGCGCCTTGGCCTTCTCCGGGTCATAGCCGTAAACCGTGGAGGCTTCCGTATAGGACGGGTGGCCCTTCTGGAAGTAGGAGGTGGCCGCCGCCGCGTTGCCCAGCAGCGCCTTGGAGATGATGTCCTCGGTGTTCGTGGCGTAGTGCAGTGCCTGCCGCACCCGCTTGTCGGCGAACTTCTCCGACGCGCAGTTGAACATCAGGAACAGCAGGCCGAAGGACTGCACGGAGTCGACGTCGAGCTTGGCCTTCAGCTGGTCAACATCCAGGTAGGGAATGTCTTCGATCGCCTGAACGCGGGACGGGACCGCGGCCACGCGTGCTGCGGGGTCTGCCAGCAGCAGCCAGGTCATGTCCGTGACCTTGGCCGGGTAGGAGCCGTTGTATTCCTCGAACTTCTTGAAGACAATCCGGTCTTCCTTGACCGCGGACACAAACTTATACGGGCCGCTGCCCACCGGCGCCAGGTCAAACGCGGCCTGGTTCGAGGCCAGTGCCTTGGGAACAATCTTGACCACGGAGATGCGGGGGCCGAATTCGGCGAAGGGGTACTTCAGCTTGAACTCCACTGCGTCGCCGTCGGCGGTGACGGAGGCGATGAAGGGAACAAAGCCGGCAAAGAGGGACTTGTTGGCCGGGTCGAGGACCCGCTCAAAGGAGTAGACGACGTCGTCGGCAGTGACGGGTTCGCCGTTGTGGAACGTGGCTCCTTCGCGGAGCGTCACGCGGTAGGTGGTCTCGTCGACTTTCTCGGGCTCTGCGGCCGCCAGCGCCAGGTACGGCTCGCGGGTGGCCGGGTGCAGCTCGGTCAGGCCTTCGAAGATGTGGAGGTTGGCGGCCACCGGGGTTGCACCGGTAGCGGTCATCGGATCGAATCCCGTGGACAGGGAGTAGGAGATCCCCGCCTCGATGGAGTCGGCTGCTGCTTTGCCGCCGCCGGTGGCTGCTGTGGAGCCTCCGGGGCTGCAGGCGGCCAGCGAGCCGGCAAAGGCGGACGCAGTGCCCAGGACCCCGGCAATACGGAGGAAGTCGCGGCGGCTGGCGTTCCGGAGGAATCCGGTGCTTTCAGTGGTTTTGCTCATGGTGTCTCACCAATCGGGGTGGGAGCGGACATCGGACGTAGGACATCCCATGCGGGTTGAGTAGACTGTAAGCTGAATCACACAACCGGGTCAAGCACGTCACACTGTGACTCCTCGGTTCCACGGCGCAGGACGGCGGGCTGCCTGCCTGCGCACCGAATCCCCGGCACCACCCGTTTCCGAAGGAGTTTCGATTTTGGCGAACGACCCCGCCCCGCTGTCCCGCGACTCCCCCGCAGTGGCTGCTTCCGGCCGCGCGCCGCGGTTCAGCGCCCAGGCACGCCTTGCTGCCCTGCAGAAGGACATCATGGACCTGATTTTGGAAAGCAACCTTGAAGCCGGAAGCCCGCTGCCCACCGAAGCTGAGCTCTGCAGCACGCTGGGTGTCGGACGAAATACCCTGCGGGAATCGCTGAAGGTCCTGCAGGCCCTGGGCGTGGTGGAGATCCGGCACGGCTACGGCATGTTTGTGGCACCAACCAACTTGGATGCGCTGACCACGGGGCTGACCTTCCGGGGCCGGCTTTCCCTGCGGCAGCAGGGCAAGGAAGCGCTGGAGCTGGTGGATGTCCGGCAAACCCTCGAGTCCGGCCTGATCGGCCAGGCCATGAGCCTGATGACCGAGGAACATTTGGCCCGCATTTCAGACACTGTGCGGGAGATGGAGGCCCTGGCGGATGCGGGCCTCCCGCTGGCAGGAGTGGACTCGGAATTCCACCGTCAGCTTTTTGCACCACTGGACAATGAGCTGCTGACCCACCTCATGTCCGTGTTCTGGGACGTGTACAGCCAGATACATGCTGCCGCCGGCATGAAAGCCGCCAATCTTCACTCCACCGCCCTGCGGCACCGGGAGATCTACGAAGCCGTCCGCAGCGGAGACAAAGCGCTGGCTTCCGACCGCCTCAACAGCCATTTTGACGGCATCCGCGAAGCCATTGCGACGCTGGTCAAGCGATGAACAACCACGGGAAAGGACCCATGGAACTCCTCATCCTCAAAAGCCCGGAAGAAGCCGGAGCAGCTGCCGCCGACGCCGTGCGCGAATGCGTGCGCGCCCGGCCGGACGCTGTCCTGGGTTTTGCCACCGGTTCTTCGCCGCTGCCGCTTTATGATGCGCTGGCAGACTCCGACGCGGATTTCTCCCGCGTCAGCGGCTTCGCACTGGACGAGTACGTGGGTCTTCCGCCCGGGGATCCGCGCAGCTACGCGGCAGTCATTGACGATGAGGTCACCCGTCGGCTCGGGCTGCGGCCCGACGCCGTCCACGTCCCCGAGGTGTCGGGGCCGGACCTCGACGCCTCGGCCAAAGACTACGAACAGGCCATCCAGTCTGCCGGCGGTGTCGACCTGCAGATTCTGGGCATCGGCCACAACGGCCATCTGGCCTTCAACGAACCCGGCGCCCCCTTCGATTCGCGGACGCGGGTGGAAACCCTGACGGAGCGCACCCGCAGCGCCAATGCCCGGTTCTTCGATTCCCCGGACGAGGTACCCACGCTCTGCCTGACCCAGGGCATCGGAACAATTCTTGAGGCGCGCCATCTGCTCCTCATTGCGCACGGCGCCGGCAAGGCTGACATCGTCGCCCGCGCCCTGCAGGGTCCCGTCACCCCGGACTGCCCGGCCTCGGCGCTGCAGCTGCACGGCCGTGTCACCGTAGTCCTGGACGAGGCTGCCGCCGCCGGGCTCAAGCAATGATGCCGGGCAGTCTCCCCCAGCCGGTGACGGTTCTGAGGGGCACGGCACTGCTGGACTCGCGGCTGGCTGCGGACAGCGCCGTCGCGGTTGCCGGAAGCGAGATTATCTACGCAGGGCCGCAGGCCGGGCTGGCCCGGGTGCTCGCGGACCGGGGAATCGACGTCGACGGCGTAGCTTTACTGGATCTTGCCCCCGGACAGATCGCCGTCCCCGGCCTGGTGGACGTGCACACCCACGGTGGATACGGAACGGATTTTCCCTCCGCTGATGCTGCCTCCGCCCGGAAAGCTGTGCACCGGATGCATGCTGCCGGCACCACCACGCTGCTGGCCAGCCTGGTCACTGCTGCTCCTGCCGATCTGCTCGCGGGGATGGAGGTGTTCGCCGGGCTGGCTGCAACCGGTGACATTGCCGGCATCCATCTGGAGGGGCCCTTCCTGTCCGCTTCCCGCTGCGGCGCCCAGGATCCGCGCTGGCTGCTGGCACCGGATCCCGGCTTCGCTGCAGCGCTCATCACGGCCGGCCGCGGACACCTGCGCACCATGACCTACGCGCCGGAGCTGCCCGGCGCCGATGACCTCGTGGACCTGCTGGCCGCGCATTCCGTGGTCCCGTCCATGGGGCACACGGCCGCTGCCGCGGACGACGCCGCCGCTTCCCTCGCGCGGGCCGCCGCCGGTCTGGCGGGCCGGGTTCCAACGGTTACGCACCTGTTTAACGGCATGGACCCCATCCACCACCGCTCCCCCGGGGCCGTCACCGCAGCACTGCGGGCAGCCCGGGCCGGTGCCGCCGTCGTCGAACTCATCGCGGACAACACGCACCTGGATCCCTATCTGGTGGCGTCCATGTTCGAGCTGCTCGGCGCGGACAACATCGCCCTGGTCACAGACGCCATGGCTGCTGCGGGTCTCTCGGACGGGCAGTACCGGCTGGGACCGGCCAATGTTGAGGTCCGCAACGGGGTGGCCCGGCTGGAGTCCGGAGCAATTGCCGGCGGTACGGCCAGCATGCTGGACCTGGTACGCAATGCTGTTGCAGCAGGCGTTCCGGTGGAGGATGCCCTGCATTCCGCCACCGAAGTTCCGGCCCGGGTGCTGGGAATGTCCGGACAGGTGGGAACTTTGTCCGCCGGAGCCCAGGCGGATGTCCTGGTCCTGGATCGGGACCTAACCCTGAACGGGGTCCTGCGCCGCGGCGCCTGGATGACGGCTGCGCAACAGCTCCCCTAGTCCTCCCGAAGCACCACCACGTCCTTCGGCGCGAGAGTCAGCGGGGCCCCGGCAGTGAACACGGCGCCGGTGAGCAGATCGGTGCCCGCGGCGTGCGCTGCAACGGTCACCGGGGTATCCGCATGATTCAGCAGGAACGAGATGCGGCCTGCCTCCCCCGTGCGCACTGCGAATTCCAGTTCCGGTTCATCGGCGTACGGTCCCAGGAGACCGTGCTCGGCAATGACGGCGCGGAGGATCACGGAAATGCCGTCCTGGTCCAACAGCGTGCCCACGTACCAGGCTGAACCACCGGAGGTGGCGGACCGCCGGGTCACGGCCGGCCTTCCGGCGTAGAAGTCATCGCCGTAGGTGCCCGCCACCTCCGCACCTTCCGGAACAAGGATCTCGAATACGCTGCGGGAATCCGCCGATCCGCTCAAACCGGCACCGGTCAGCGCAATCCGGTTCACGGCGTCGGCAGGCAGTGAATCGGTTTCCTCCACCCGCACGCCGAACAGGGAGGCGAACGGCCCCGGCACGTCGCCGGGAAATGCGTTGGTGTCTTCATCCACCCTGCCGGAGAGGAAGGTTGAGACAATCGATCCGCCTCTGTGCACCACGGCATCCAGGCGCTCCGCCAGATTCCCCTTGACCAGGTGCAGGAGGGGCGCAACGACGACGTCGTAATCGTTCAGTGCTGCGTCCACGGGCACGACGTCGAGCTGGACGCCGGCTTCCCAGAGCGCGCGGTGGTAGCCCTGCACAACCTGGAGGTAGGTCACCGTACGGTTCAGGCCGTCCGTAATTTCCGCAGCCCACCAGCTGTCCCAATCAAACAGCAGCGCCACTCGGGCGGGGGTGCGCGCCCCCAGGACAGCTTTTCCTACACGTGCGAAGTCCGCGCCGAGCTCCGCAACTTCCCGGAAGGCCCGGGTATCCGTGCGGCCGGAATGGTCCAGGACCGCTCCGTGATACTTTTCGCAGGCCCCGCGCGACTGGCGCATCTGGAAGTACAGGACGGCATCCGCGCCGTGCGCCACGGACTGCCAGGACCATAGCCGCAGGACGCCCGGGCGTTTGACCGGGTTAATGTCGCGGCTGGCCGTGATGGTGGGCGTCTGCTCCATGACCCAGAACGGATCCCCGTCCTTGAGCCCGCGCATCAGGTCGTGGGTCAGCGCCATTCGAGCTTCAGACCGGTCAGTGGGCGGATAGTTGTCCCACGACGCGAAGTCGAGGTGCCGGGCCCAGCGGTGGTAGTCGATGGGGCGGTACATGCCCATGAAATTGGTGGTTGCCGGGGTGGACGCATCGTGCTCGCGGATCGCAGCCTTCTCATCCACGAAGTTCTGCAGCATGGCATCCGAGGTGAACCGCAGGTAATCGAGGGTGATCCCCTGAAACGCCGTGTGGTTGGGCCCGCGCCAGTGCTCGCTGAGGGCGTTGGGCGGCACAATCTCGGCCCAGTCCGTGAAGGTGTGCGACCAAAAGACTACGTTCCACGCCTGGTTGAGCCGCTCCAGGGTCCGGTACCGTTCCCGGAGCCACACCCGGAAGGCCGCGGCGCAGTTCTCGCAGTAGCAGGCACCGCCGTATTCGTTGCCGATGTGCCAGGCCACCAAACCCGGATGCCCGGCGTAGCGTTCGGCGATCTTTCCGGCCAGACGGGCAGAGAGCCTGCGGAACACCGGGGAGTTGGGGCAGGCGTTGTGCCGCTGGCCGTAGACGTGCCGGCGCCCCTCGAAGTCCGTACGGTTGACCTCGGGATACGCATGCGCCAACCAGGGCGGGAGTGCTCCCGTTGCGGTGGCCATGACGAATGTACGGCCCGACTCGGCGACCCGCGCGACGACGTCATCCAGCAGCTCGAAGTCGTAGTCGTCTTCGCTTTTCGAAATCAGCGCCCAGTCGAAGACGCCAAGGGTCACCGTGTCGATTCCGGCCAGGTCGAAGGCCGCATGGTCCAGCTCCCACACCTCGCGCGGCCACTGCTCCGGGTTGTAGTCACCGCCGTAAAGCACTTTGTTCTGATGGGGCCGGGCGGGGCGGGGAGCCGTCACGCGATGTACTTCTCCTCGATGTCGATGGTCAGGGTGTGGGCGTTTTGCAGCACCAGCGCGGCCATGATGGAGCCGAGTGCAAACAGGGCAATTTCGGAGCCGACGGCGACGACGCCGGCACCGGTGATCACGATGGCGGCGGCACCAACAGTGGCCCGCGGCGAGGAACGGATCAGCCGAAGTGCCAGCCGAAGGATGTCACGGGTCCGGAAGTTGTACAGCGAGCCGATCACCAGTGCGTGCAGCGCGGTGACGGCGGTGAGCAGGAAGACGGCTGCCTGGGCTGCGCCGGCAAGAATCAGCGGAAGCCCGGGCAGGACCACGGCGTCAAGGAACGCGACATTTATACCCAGGATGCCGACGATGACCAGCAGCAGCCACCACCACCGGAGCGTGCCCAGAGCGTTGAGCCGGTAGCCGCGCCGGAAGGACTGCGCGGGTGCAAGATGTTCTTCGGCGGGGCTGACCCGCCACGCGAAGATCATGGCGGAGAACGCGGGCCCAACCGGCAGGAGGCTCAACGCAATCAGGGGTGCGTTGGAGGGATCCGGGGACAGCGTCAGGAGGAGGATAATCCCGGGTGAGGACGCCGCGACAAAGAGGATTTCCAGGACGAGGACCCGATAGACCGCGGCAGTCATCCGTCCGAGCGTGCCGGACGTCATGGTGTCTGTCGATGCGGTCATTCCTGCTCCTCGTACGAAAATGCCGGAGCACCGGGGCCCGATCCGGGCCCCGGTGCTGGCTGTTACTGGCTGTTACTGGCTGTTACTTGCTGTCGGCGTAGCGCTGGTAGGCCTCGTTGACCAGGTCCATGTACGTGCCCATGCCCTTGCCTTCGAGTTCCTTGACGTACGCGTCCCATTCGGAAAGGTCGCGGTTGCCGAGGATGAACTGGAGTGTTGACTGCTTTGCCGTATCGGAAAGCGGCGTCACCATCAGCGTGGCCTGCTCGCGCTCAGCTTCTTCCAGCGGATACGGCGGAGCCAGCGGCAGCACGTCCTTCTGCTTCATGGCGTCCTGGAAAGTGAGTTCCTCCTCCGAGAAGGTCGACTCGAGCAGTTCGGTTGCGCCGCCGTAGGCAAAGACGCCGCCGCCGAACCCGAAGTCCTTTTGCAGGTGCTTGGGTGCACCCGGGTTCAGCGCGACGTAGTCGACGTCGGCGGCAAGGGTGCGCTTACCGTCTGCGTCCTTGTTGAAAGTGGTGCCTTCAACACCCCATTTGGCGAACTCGGCCCCTTCGTCCGAATACCAGAGCCAGTCGATGAACTGCATCATGGCGGTGAAGTTCTCGCTTTCAGCCGCATCTGCGTTGATCATGATGCCGTTCTCGATGCGGCTGCCTCCCGAGATCACGTTGCCTTCAGGGCCGGCCGGCAGCGGGATCTTGGCAACCGTGGCGCCCGGTACGGTGTCGGCGAGCGGCTGCCGGTAGTCGTTGACGATGCTTTGCGCGTTGGTGCTGATGGCAAAGGACTTGCCGCTCACAAACTTCTGGATGGCGGAGTCATCGTCCTGGGTAAAGCTCTCGGGGTCGAGCAGCCCGTCTTTGACGAGGCCGGCGACAAACTCGACAAAGTCGCGGTATTCGTCGGTAGCTCCGGTGAACTCGAATTTCTCCTCGTCTTCGTTCCAGGTTGCTGCGTCCCAGCCCCAGCCGGCCGAAACACCGTAGGTCATCGCGATGAGGCCAAGGAGGTTGTCGCCCTGGAACCGGTCTGACAGCGGGTAGGAGTCCGGGTATTCGGCTTTGATGGCAACCAGGACATCGCGGAACTCGTCCCAGTCCTTCGGGGCTTCAAGCCCGAGGTCTTCCAGGACGTCCGTGCGGAACGCCACGGTGTAGTCCTGCCAGACGTCTTCATGGACTCCGGGCAGCACGTAGAACTCGCCGTCAGCTTGGCGCAGGCCCTCGAAGTCCGGTTCGAGCTCCCACTTTTCGATCTTTTCCGAGAGGTTCGGCATCAGGTCGAGGTATTTGGAGACGGGAAGGATCGCCCCGGAGGAGACGAAAGCCTCCTCCTGGCCCGGATACGTCTTGGGAATGATCAGGGGTGCGTCACCGGCGCCCACGATCAGGCTGCGTTTCTGGGCATAATCGCTCATCGGCACCACCGTGGGCTCCAGGGTGACGTTGGTGCGGTTGGTCAGCTCCGACCAGAACAGCCAGTCGTCCTTGAGCGGATAGTTGGGGTGGTCGCTGAACAGGATGGAGAAGTCCAGTGCTTCAGTGGCCTTGAACTGGTCGCCGGCCTTGAAATCCGCCATCGCTCCGACATCTTTGCCGGACAGTTCAGCGGCTTCGGACTCACTGTCCGAAGAACAGGACGTCAGACCGGCCACGAGGGCGACGAGCGCCCCGGCGGCCAGGACCTTCTTGGGTAGAGACAACATGCTTTTCCTTTCTGTGCCGACTATCCGGCGTGGAGTGATGGAGAACAGGAACCCCGGACCGGCCCGTCAGCCTTTGACGGAACCGAGCATGACTCCCGAGACGAAATAGCGCTGGACAAAGGGGTAGACGCAGAGGATGGGCAGCACGGTGAGCACCATGGTGACCGACTGGATGTTGGACGCGACCTGGGCCAGGTCCGCGCCTCCCGCCGAAGATGCCGCAGTGGACGCTCCGGCGATGAGGTTTCGAAGGTAGACGGTGACGGGAAACAGTTCCGCACGGTCCATGTACAGGAAGGCCTGGAACCAGGAGTTCCAGAAAGCGACGGCGTAGAACAGCACCATGGTGGCCATAACCGCTTTGGACAGCGGCAGGACAATGCGGAACAAAATGCCGAAGGTGGACAGGCCGTCAATTTGGGCGGCTTCCTCGAGTTCCTCCGGCAGGTTCTCGAAGAACGATTTCATCACCAGCAGGTTGAAAACCGAGATGGCATTGGGCAGCACAATGGCCCAGATGGAATTCGTCATGCCCAGACTGGAAATCAGCACGTAGTTGGGAATGAGTCCGCCGTTGAAGAACATGGTGAAAACGGCGATGCCAATGAAGAACTTGCGTCCGCGCAGCCGTTTCTTGGACAACACATAGGCGTAGCAGGTGGTCAGCACCATGGCGATGGCCGTGGCAACGAGGGTGTAGACCACGGTGTTCTTGTAGTTCGTCCAAAACATCGAGTCATTCATCACCAGGTGGTAGGTCGTGGTGTTGAAGCCCTTGGGGAACAGGTTCACCTGGCCGGACCGGATTTCAGACTCGCCGCTGAAGGACTGCGCCAGGATATTCACGAACGGGTACAGCGTCACGGCGACAACGCCGAGCAGCACGATCGTGTTGATGACCTGGAAGGTCTTCTCGCCGCGGCTGGTGCGGATCCGGCGGGGCGCCGGCTCCTGCTTTTTCAATCTGGTGGGTGCTTGGGCGGTGGTTACCACAGGCTCGTCCCTACTGTGCGGCGGGAAATGGCGTTGGCGGAAAGGATGAGGGTGAGACCGATGATCGCCTCAAACATGCCAATGGCCGCGGCATAGCTGAAGTTGTTGGCCTCGAGCCCCACCCGGTAGAGGTAGGTGGAGATCACGTCTGCGGTCGGATAAGTAAGCGGGTTGTACAGGAGCAGGATCTTCTCGAACCCGACCGAGAGGAACGTGCCGATGTTCAGGACCAGCAGGGTGACCATCGTGGGCCGGATACCCGGCAGGGTCACGTGCCAGGTCTGCTGCCAGCGGTTGGCTCCGTCGATGCGCGCGGCTTCGTAGAGCTCGGTGTCGACGCCGGTCAGGGCGGCGAGGTACAGGATGGTGCCCCAGCCAACCGTCTGCCACACCTCCGAGGAGACATAGATGGTGCGGAACCATTCGGGCGCCTGCAGGAAGGGAACGGCGTCCCCGCCGACGGCACGGACAATCTGGTTGACCGTGCCCTCCAGCGAGAGCAGCTGCATGAGCATTCCGGCGATGATGACGATCGACAGGAAGTGCGGGAGGTAGGAGATCGTCTGTACGAACCGCTTGAAATACCGTGACCGCACCTCATTGAGCAGCAGCGCGAGGATGATGGGCAGCGGAAAGCAGAAGAGCAGGGTGAGCCCGCCGATGGCGAAGGTGTTGGCGAACACCGCCCAGAACGTCGGGTCGTTCAGGAACATCTCGACGTAGCGCAGACCGACCCAGTCTTCACCGAAAATATTGCCGCCCGGCCGGAACCGGCGGAACGCAATCACGTTGCCGAGCATCGGGATGTACCGGAAGACGGCGAAGAACAGCAGCGGCACGATCACGAGCACATAGAGCTGCCAGTCGCGGCGCAGGGTCTTGCGCCAGGACATCTGGCCGGGCTTGGGCTGAAACAGCCTGCGTTTGGGCGGCGGCGAAATCTCCGTTGCGAGTCCGACGGCGGCCGCAGCTTCCGGCCCCGTTGCACCGGCGCCCGTGGTCGAGACCCCGGTTTGGTTTAGGCTCATAGCGCTCCTTCGAGTTCCGGCCGGGATACGGCAGTGACGGTGCTGATGCTGGTCAGCTCCCTGTCTGCACCCACCTCGCGAAGAGCACCCACGAGCTGGAGCCCGATCACAGCGGAGATGTCAGTGCTTGAGCGGGCCATCCGCAGCTCAACCGCCCCCGGTTCGACGATCAGGGAGCCCGCGATGCCCGTAAACGCGGTGAGGTCGGCGGACGCTGTAATCGCTACGCGGGCCGATTCGCCCGGATCCAGCTCAACGCGGGCGAACCCGAGGAGCCGCTGGACCGGGCGGGTAACCTGGGCAACGGGATCATGCAGGTACAGCTGGACTACGTCCGCCGCACGCATGGCCCCCGTGTTCGTGACGGTCAGCTCAACGGTGATGTCGCCGTTGGTCTCCCAGCTGGTGCGGCCGTAAAGCTCGCGGGCACCGGTCCATTCGAAACTGGAATAGCCGATTCCGTGGCCAAAGGCGAAGGCCGGCGAGGGGTCAAGGTCGGAGACTCCGGACTTTGCTCCCAGGGGCGCTGTCAGGTAGGTGCCCGGCTGTGAACCCGGTTCCCGGGGAATGCTGACCGGCAGGCGTCCGGACGGCGAGAACGCACCGGCCAGCAGGTCGGTGACGGCGCGGGCGCCGCGCTGGCCGGGGAAGAAACCCTGGACGACGGCGGCGGCCCGGGAAGCGGAGTCACCCAGCGCATAGGGGCGTCCGGCCAGGAGCACCACGACGACGGGCGTTCCCGTATCCAGGAGTGCCGTGAGCAGTTCCGCCTGCAGCCCGGGCAGTTTCAGGTCACTCGCGTCGCAGCCTTCGCCGGAGGTACCGCGGCCAAAGAGACCCGCCCGGTCACCGAGGACCACCACGCACACCTCGGCCTCTTGGGCTGCTGCCACCGCACCGGGGATGCCGGCGCCGTCGGGACCGTCAACAGTGCAGCCCTGCACATGGGTGATGTCCGGGAAGCTGATGCTCATCTCTTCAAACACCGTGGGAAGGTCGATGCCGAGGGCAACCTCCGGATGCTTGCCGCCCACGTGCACGGGGAAGGAATAGCAGCCCAGCATCGCCATCGGATCATGGGCCAGCGGGCCAACCAGGGCAACCTTCGTTCCGGACCTCAGCGGCAGCGTCCGGTCGGGGTTGGCGAGCAGGACGAGCGATTCCCGCGCTATCTGCTCCGCCAGGTCCTGTCCATCCCCGCTGTCCAGTGCCAGCGAATCGACGTCGGCCGGCAGCGCGGACCAGTCCTCGTTGAGCAGGCCGATCGAGATTTTCTGTGTGAGGACCCGCAGGACTGCCCGGTCGACCAGGGCCTCGTCGATGCGGCCGTCCGCTACGCCCTCCAGCAGCGGGGCACCGAAGGTGTCAACGGTGGGAAGTTCGACGTCGACTCCCGCGCTCAGTGCCAGCCCGGCCGCAGCGGTCCCGTCCCCGGCCACGCGGTGCAGCCGCTCAAGGAATCGGATGCCAAAGTAGTCCGCCACCACGGTGCCCTCGAAGCCAAGACGCTCGCGGAGGACCCCGGTCAGAAGGTGCCTGTCAGCAGCGGAGGGTACGCCGTCGATCTCTGTGTAAGAGTGCATCACCGAACGGGCGCCGCCCAGCCGGAGTGCGGCCTCGAACGGAGGAAGGATAACGTCGGCAAGCTCCCTGGAGCCCATCGAAACCGGCGCGAGGTTGCGCCCGGCGCGGCTGGCCGAGTAGCCGGCAAAGTGTTTCAGGGTCGAGATGATGCCCGAACCTTCCAGCCCCCGAACGTAGGCAGCGCCGACGGCGGAGACGAGGTGGGGATCCTCGGAAATGGTTTCTTCCGTGCGGCCCCAGCGGTAGTCGCGCGCCACATCAAGGACCGGAGCCAGGCCCTGGTGGATTCCGGCGGCCCGCATCGACCGGCCGATGGTGTTGGCCATGCGTTCGATGAGTGCAGGGTCGAAGGTGGCGCCCCATGCCAGGGGAACCGGA
This sequence comes from Arthrobacter sp. TJ-58, assembly GCF_058269295.1. Taxonomy (NCBI): domain Bacteria; kingdom Bacillati; phylum Actinomycetota; class Actinomycetes; order Micrococcales; family Micrococcaceae; genus Arthrobacter; species Arthrobacter sp. TJ-58. The sequence goes on along the minus strand of NZ_JBZCNM010000003.1, from coordinate 2,983 downwards.
TAGGCGGTGGCGCGCCACGCGGCAAAGCCGGCGAGGCACTCTTCATGGACCAGGGCCGGGATGCCGAACCGGCTCCGGGCCACAATGTGCTCCTGCGAGACTGCGAGAGACCGGGCAGCAGCGGCAGGCTCCACCGGAGCCGTGCCGAAAGGCCGGGTGAGCTGGCCGAGCCCGTTGGCGGTGACCGCTTCCCAGTCGATGGGATTAGCGGCCATGTCCTCCTGCAGCGGGGCAACGCCGCCGCCGGAAGCATCGGCGCCCACCCACACACCCACCAGCTGGGCTGCCTTTTCTTCAAGCGTCATCCGGGAGACAAGATCAGCGGCACGGGCTGCCGGCGAGGCGGATTCATCACGCCACAACTCGGCTGTCCCCGGATCGGCGGTGCGCGGCATGGAACTCCTTTGTCGATCAATCGGTTGCCAGTTGTTGGCCCGAAGACGACGGAGATCGCTCGTGCACCACATCGGCGTAGTACGTTCAAGAACGGTAAAACCTACAAATGTTTCGAAAACTCTTACGAAAAGCTTGCCTGAACACTAGCTGTTTCCAACCGGGTGTCAAGAGATTCTCTGAGACGTTCCTGTATTGGCTCTAAGGGACGGGTAATTCCAGCCAAAAAACGATGCTCTGCGCGTTAAATCAGGTGCTACGGTGATCCAACGAGTTTCGAAATACCAACAAGGAATTTCATGTCCATCGACCCCCCGGCCGTGAGCAGCACCGGATCCCGCAGCATGACCATCTCAGCGATCGCTGCCTCAATCGGAGTCTCCGTTCCGTCAGTCTCAAAGGTGCTCAACGGCAGGTCAGACGTGGCGCCGGCCACCCGGCTCAAAATTGAAAAGGCTCTCCAGGAGCACAACTATCAACGCAGCCCCCGGCAGGCGGGCAGCGGTTCGGCCCGGCTCATCGAGCTGGTCTTCCATGAGCTTGATTCCGCCTGGTCAATTGAGATCATCCGCGGCGTGGAGCAGGCAGCACGGAGGTACGGGCTTGGGGTGGTTCTGTCGGACCTTGGCGGGCGGCATACTCCGGACCAGCGGTGGGTGCGTGAGGTTATTGCCCGCCGCCCGCAGGGCATCATCCTGGTGCTTTCCACTCTTACGGCTGATCAAAAGCGGCAGCTGGAAACACGGTCCATCCCGTATGTGGTGCTGGACACCGACGGCGAAACCAAACTTGGGGCACCCGCCGTCGGCTCGAACAACTGGTACGGCGGTCTCTCCGCCACCAGGCACCTGCTCTCACTGGGCCACCGCAGGATCGCCGTGGTATCCGGACCCGAAGACGTCCTCTGCTCGCGCGCCCGGGTGGACGGCTACCGCGCAGCCCACTCCGAAGCAGGCGTTGTTCCCATGGAGGACCCGGTCCGCTGGGGCAACTTCACCGTCGTCGGCGGCTATGAACACGGGCGAGAGCTCCTCGCCCGTCCGGACCGCCCCACCGCCATTTTCGCCGGCTCGGATATGCAGGCACTGGGTGTGCTGCGGGCAGCCCGGGAACAGGGCATCGATGTGCCCGGGCAACTGTCCGTGGTGGGTTACGACGATCTGCCGCTTGCCGCGTGGGTGGATCCGCCCCTCACCACGGTGAACCAGCCCCTGCTGGCCATGGCCGATGCCGCCGCCAGCATGGTCCTGGGCATCGCCCGCGGCACTGATCCGAAACCCCGGAGCATTGAGCTCGCAACCGAACTCGTTGTCCGCGGGAGCACGAGTCAGGTCCCGGACAGCTATCCAGGAGAACCACATGGCGCACTTTGACCTACCCCTTGAGCAACTCCGCCACTACCGCTCCGATGAGGGAGAACCCGAGGATTTCGACGAGCGGTGGGACGCAACGCTGGCTGCCTCCCGCCGGCACCCGGTGCTCGTCTCAGTTCAGGACTATGACAACGGGCTCGCCGGGGTGGACTGCCGGGATGTGAGGTTTGCCGGTTTCCACGGGGATCCGGTGGCCGCCTGGTTCTCGCGGCCGGCGGGCGTGGCGGCAGAAACCCGGCTGCCGGTGGTCGTGGAGTACCTCGGTTACGGGCGCGGAAGAGGCCTTCCCCACGAGCGGCTGCTGTGGGTGTCGGCCGGGTATGCGCACCTCCTCGTGGACAGCCGAGGACAGGGCGGCCAGTACGGATCCGGCGGTGACACCCCTGACCCCTGGCCGGTGCCGCCGTCGGCTCCCGGAGTAGTGACCCGGGGCATCCTTGATCACGACCAGCACTACTACCGTCGCCTCATTACAGATGCCGCACGGGCGGTGGACGCGGCACGCGCACTGCCCGGAACCCATGCTGGCGCTGTCATTGTGGCCGGCAACAGCCAGGGCGGACTGCTCTCGCTCGCCGCAGCCGGACTTGTACCCGATGTCGCAGCCTGCCTGACGAGCGCTCCGTTCCTCTGCCACCCCGAACGCGCCCTGCGCATCACCGAGGCCGCGCCGTGGGACGAGCTTGTGCAGTATCTGTCCGTGTACCGGGAGGCCGAAGCCGCGGTGATGCGCACCCTTTCCTACGTGGACGGTGTGGCGTTTTCACGCCGTGCGCTGGCTCCGGTGCACTTTGCCACCGGTCTCCGCGATACCGTATGTCCCCCGTCCACCGTGTTTGCTGCCTATAACGCGTACGGCTCTGCCAGTGATATTGGTCCCGCCAGGGATATAACTGCCGAGCGCCGGATGGAGGTCTATCCGTTCAACCATCATGAGGGCGGCGACGCCGTGAATACCCGCCGGCAGCTGGAGTGGCTTAAGACCCTTGGGCTTTCCGCTGCGCAGGTCATCCACGGCGAGGAGTCGGGCGTCGGTGCCGGGACAGTAACCGGTTAAACAAGCAGGGCCCCGCATCAATGCGGGGCCCTACTCTCAAATATTGTCCGGCGGTGACCTACTCTCCCACACCCTCCCGGATGCAGTACCATCGGCGCTGTGGGTCTTAGCTTCCGGGTTCGGAATGGGACCGGGCGTTTCCCCCACGCTATGACCGCCG